>CAZEZM010000018.1:0-80420 GCA_964515955.1 uncultured Flavipsychrobacter sp.
AGGTACTTACGCTGTAGACGTAGTGTATACCGCTACTCAGGAATAATCTTAGTCTCCCCGCCCGAACGACGTTCAGTCGGGCGGGTCTCGTTGTAATATTAAACAGTCCCGTACGTACGGGACTGTTTTGCTTTAAAGCTCAAGCCTGATGCCCAAACTACCCTGGTACACGAAATTAGTTGCATTGAACACTTCGTTATAGGTAATCGTTAGTGTCGTAAATGTATTATCTAAAAACATTGTTACTTTATCACCTAGCGGATAGCAGTATCCCGCTGCCATGCCCGCCGAAGATCCGACCTTTATATGCGACCGGTCTCCGCTACCTGCATATGCAAAGCCCAGTTTTACACCGGCATAAGCGTAACCCGGAAAAATATAGAATTTCCTGCTGATGGATACATGGCCGAGCATCAATGAATTGGCCAAAACCACCAGGTTCGTATCTGTTACTGCTGTACGGCCATTTTTGTATTCCATTATATGGTCAGTCCAGTTAAGCCGGCTGAAACTGAGGTGTGCGCCAATGCACCATTTGGGTGAAAGTTCATCATAAAAACCAAGTGAAAACAGGAAACGTGCTTTTTCTCCTGATGAGTTATACCTGTTGGGTAATGAATAATATCCTTTTATGAGCGAACTGTCCGGAGGGTTGTTTATATACGCAGTCGCTTTCATGATACCACCCGAGAAATATAGTTCAAAACCTTTGGCAGACGCCGTAGTTGGTATAGCAAACGCCAGTACAATAAAAAAGCAGATGTGGGCCCTGTGCACGGTATAGCAGTATTTTCCTGTAAAGATAAACGCTATGGCTTATTGATGTGTAATATGTTTAAATTTTTAAAAAACATAAAAAATGCGTATATTTGTATTAATAAATGAAGCCAGCAAAACTTGTTATTCAGTTCTTTGAAATCCCTGAAACAAATGTTGTCATTAACATGTTGATATTTTCGATGTGATTTTTGTTCCCTTTTTGTAACTATGGTTTTATGGCATCAAAATGGAACAAAATATAGTAAGCCTATATCAGCGGAGATGTATTAAATAATACCACTATCCAGAGCTGCAAAATGGAACAGAGTAAATGCATTTAATTGGTTATTAATACATTATTAAATAGAAATAAACGAAAAATGACAGCGCCTGTACGTGACGAACTCAACCAAACGTGTGAAAAGATATTATAAAATGCAACATGCCGTTACACCATGGGGTAATATCATACATCATGGCGGGTAAAATGCCTAACTTTGCGCTCCATTTAGTTATATGTCAGTTTCTACACAGGTTATAGAAGAAGTAGTGATCAAGTTCGCCGGCGACAGCGGCGATGGTATGCAGCTTACCGGTACACAGTTTACCAACAATACCGCCCTGGTCGGCAGCGACCTTTCCACGTTCCCGGACTTCCCGGCGGAGATACGAGCCCCGCAAGGCACATTGCCCGGGGTGAGTGGTTACCAGTTGCGGTTTTCCAGCAACGAAGTGTTTACCCCCGGCGATAGCTGTGATGTGCTGGTGGTGATGAACGCTGCTGCGCTGAAGGTGAACCTGGGCAGTCTGAAAAAAGGTGGCATCATCATTGCTAATACGGATGGCTTTGATGTAAAGAACCTGCGACTGGCCAATTACCCCGATGGTGTGAACCCCATAGAGGATGAAGGCCTGGCACAAAACTACCAGTTATACAAGATAGATATCACCAAGCTGACCCGCGAGGCGCTGAAGGATATACAAATGGGCACTAAGGAGAAAGACCGCGCCAAAAATATGTTTGTGCTGGGCTTCCTCTATTGGCTCTACAATAGGGATATGGATAATACCATTTCCTTCCTGCAACACAAGTTTGGCAAGAAAGAAGAGATATTGCAGAGTAACCTGCAAGCTTTGCAGGCGGGTTACAACTACGGCGATACAATTGAAGCCTTCACCACACGCTATAAAGTAGAAAAAGCCAAACAGGAGCCCGGCACATACAGGGGTATTACCGGCAATACGGCCCTCACGTATGGCATTATAGCAGCGGGAGAGAAGTCAGGGTTGCCGATATTTTTAGGGTCTTATCCTATTACCCCTGCATCAGATATATTGCACGAACTGTCAAGGCATAAGAACTTTGGCATTCGCACCTTCCAGGCCGAAGACGAGATAGCGGGTATTACATCGGCTATCGGTGCTTCTTACGGTGGCAGCCTGGGTGTTACCACATCATCGGGCCCCGGCATTGCGCTGAAGGCAGAAGCTATGGGTCTGGCGGTAATGCTGGAGATACCCCTGCTGATTGTAAATATCCAACGCGGCGGTCCCTCTACCGGCCTGCCTACCAAAACAGAGCAGAGCGACTTGCTGCAGGCTTACTACGGCCGTAACGGTGAGTGCCCCATGCCTATAGTTTCAGCATCTACCCCTTCTGACTGTTTCGAAGCGGTGTACGAAGCGGTGCGGATAGCAGTGCAGCACATGACACCCGTAATGTTGCTGAGCGATGGTTATATAGCCAATGGTGCCGAGCCCTGGAAATTTCCCAAGAGTGAAGACCTGGTGCCTATTACTGTCAACTTCAAACAAGGCCTGGATGAAGGTGAAGACAAATTCCTGCCCTACAAAAGGGATGAAAAGCTGGTACGCGCATGGGCTATACCCGGCACCGCAGGACTGGAGCACCGCATAGGCGGCCTGGAGAAAGAAGATATTACAGGTAACGTATCTTACGATGCGGAGAACCACCAGCACATGGTAAAAACCCGCCAGGAGAAAGTAGACCGCATAGCTGACTATATACCCCTACAACAATTAGACAGCGGTCCCGAAAAAGGTGATGTGCTGGTATTGGGCTGGGGTTCTACCTATGGCGCTATTAAGAGTGCGGCAAGAGAACTGCAGGCACAGGGCAAGTCAGTGGCACACGCACACCTGCGTTATCTCCGTCCTTTCCCAAAAAACCTGGGCGAAATTATAGGCAACTACAAACACGTGCTGATACCTGAAATAAACAATGGCCAGCTGATAAAAATTATCCGCGACCAATATATGGTAGACGCCAAGGGCTATAACAAGATAAAAGGTGTGCCTATTACCCGTGCTGAGTTGATTAATGCTATTGAGGAGTTGTTGTAGTTGTCGGTTATTGCTTTATCAATCAAACCAATGATTCGGCAAGCAACTAATAGTTACTTTCGGATTGTATATGGCTGATAAAGTATCCATCTTCTGGTTCCGGCGCGATTTAAGGTTGCACGACAACGCGGGGCTATATTATGCATTGCGCTCAGGGTATCCGGTGGTGCCTGTTTTCATATTCGATACCAATATCCTGGATGAGCTGGACGATCGTGCTGACAAGCGGGTTGACTTTATCCACCGGCAACTGGAACAAATACAGGCGCGCCTGCTAGCTATCGACAGTTCACTGCATGTATTGCACCATACACCCGAAGAGGCATTTCATAAATTATCATCCCTCTATGATGTACAGGCTGTATATACTAATCATGATTATGAACCTTACGCAAGGGAGAGAGATGAAAAGATAGGAGGCATGCTGCAAGAGCAGGGCATTAGCTTTCATAGTTACAAAGACCAGGTGATATTTGAAAAAGATGAAGTGCTGAAAGACAATGGGGAGCCGTACACAGTATATACCCCGTACAGTAAAAAATGGAAGGCCCGGCTGAGTGATTTTTACCTGGAGCCTTACCCGGTAGAAAAGTATTTTGGAAATTTTTACCAACAACAAGCCTTGCCCTTACCATCTTTAGCAGATATAGGGTTCACCCAAACCGATATAGAAATACCTGTTGCCGGGTTGAATGAAAGCATTGCAAAAGATTATCACAATACCCGGGATATACCCTCGCTGCACGGCACTACAAGATTGAGTGTACACCTAAGGTTTGGAACTATTAGTATTCGTGAGCTGGCGGCACAGGCAAAAGAGTTAAATGAAAAACTGCTGAACGAATTAATATGGCGGGATTTCTATCAGTCTATTCTCTGGCATTACCCGCATGTAGTGAACCATGCTTTCAAACGGGAATATGACAATATTATTTGGCGGAATAATGAAGAAGAATTCAGGCTGTGGTGCGAGGGGAAGACTGGCTACCCGATAGTAGATGCAGGTATGAGGGAATTGAACAACACAGGCTATATGCACAACCGGGTGCGTATGATAGTAGCCAGTTTCCTGGTAAAACACCTGTTGATAGACTGGCGGTGGGGCGAAGCTTATTTCGCAAAGAAACTGCTGGATTTTGACCTGGCATCTAACAACGGAGGTTGGCAGTGGGCAGCAGGCAGTGGCTGCGATGCTGCACCCTATTTCAGGATATTCAACCCCTATCTGCAGACACAGAAATTTGACCCCGAACTGAAATACATACGCAAGTGGGTACCGGAGTTTGAAGACTTTACACAACATCCGGCACCTGTAGTAGAACATGATTTTGCCAGAAAGCGTTGTCTTGAAGCATTCAGTTCCGTTTTGCGTAAATAAAAACAGGGAACACTGCAAGTGTTCCCTGTTGCTGATGTTTGTGAAACAATATATTACAAAGTACGCTTACCGGACCATGTGCCATCAGTATTGTCGCTGGTATTTTTCCATGTACCACTCACGTCATCGCCATTAAAAGAGCCCTTTATTTCCAGCCCGTTCTGGCCATGATAATCAATTTGACCGTTTACCAGTGAGCCCAGGTACACATTGCCGCCGGAAACAACTATCGAATAATCATCACCGTCGAAAGCCATATTAAAGGTGCCGTCATTGTCACCTGTATAAGTGCCCTCATAGTTCTTTACTAAAGCGGTGGATGTTTCTTTGTAAACGGCCACTTTCACAGTATGTCCCGGTATAGTAAGTGTCACGGCAGGAAGCTGTCCCTCGGGGCCGCAAGAGAATATTGCCGTAATATCTTTGCCGTCTAATTTGCCGGTGAATTCTGCACCAGCGATGGGGTCGCCGGGTTGCCATGTGGGGAGGTCCTGCGTGGTAAGCGTAGCGTTTTTACCATCGAAAGAGACGAGCGCTTTCACTTCAGTTCCTGTATTGTACAGGTATAAAGCTATAGTGCCGGTAGAGCCTACAATTACACCTTTGTATACGCCGCCGCTGCCGCCATCATGCTCAGCTTTGGCTTCAGGTGTTGTTACGCACGTGGGGCAAGTGTATGGGGCAGGTGTTGTCGTGGTGGGCTTGTCATCTTCTTTTTTGCAGGAAAGCAGGCTGCTGACAATAAGTAATGTAAGTGTTAACTGTTTCATTTTTAAAAAAATTAAAGGGGGGTTAAATAATCACCAATTTGTAGCGAAAAATATAATAAATAATCCTATTTAAATAATACAGTATTTTTATATTGAATATTCGCATAATGAAAAAAATCTCCAGGAAAGGATTTATAGGACAGGCGGCTGTAATAGGCACATCAGTAGTATTATTCAACAGGTGTGGTTTATCAGGCGCGCCTGCTGATGAACTTGAAGGTGTGGTGGTGGATGCGCCTGTAAATATGGAAGACATCTTTGCTTATATCAACCGCGTGAACGGGAAGTATGAGCAGGGGCTGTACAGGAAAATAATAGGCGCAGCCAACGAATTCAAAGAAGGGGATATGGCGTTGGGTGTAGCTGCAGCTAAGGACAGTACGCGCATTAATGCCCGGCTATTGCTGGCCAATACAAGAGTCCGGGAAATCAACAAGCACACACTGCATAATGATGAGATATCAGAACTGATACAAACAACCACGACTGCAAACGAGGAAATAGATGATTGGACGGTAGGCAAGCTGAAGGAGTTTATACTTACCCAACCTGAAGAGAGGATAAAAGAAATAATGCCTGCACTCAGCAGCGATGTAATAGGCTGTGTAGTGAAGCTGATGAGTAATGAAGAACTGGTGCAGGTAGGGCAAAAGGTATTTAACCCGCTACCCGGCAGCAAGATAGGCAGCAAGGACTATATGGGTGCACGCGTACAGCCCAATTCGCCTACCGATAATATTGATGACATCACCTGGCAGGTGTTCGATGCCTGGTCGTATGCAGTTGGCGATTTGGTATTAGGCACCAATCCGGTATCCAGCGAACCGGCATCAGTGACAGCTATTGAAAAGGCACTTTTCGACATCATCAATACTTTCAATTTAGAAAATACGATACCCAACTGCGTACTGTCGCATATAGATGTACAGGCTGCCGTAGAGGAGATGCAGCCCGGCACAACGGGTATCTGGTTTCAGAGCCTGGCGGGTACGGAGAGCGCCAATACCACCTTTGACCTGACAGCGGAGAAAATGCTGAACTACGCAGCAATGCGCAAAGGCAGGTATGGGTTGTATGCAGAAACAGGACAGGGTGCGGACTTTACCAATGGCAAGGCTGAAGGTGTGGATATGGTTATTCTCGAATCAAGGAAATATGGCTTTTTAAGGGCATTGAAAATACAGATGGCGGATTCTAAACCCGCTGATGAGCAACCATGGACACATGTGAATGATGTGGCTGGCTTTATTGGGCCGGAAGTATTCAAAAGCAAAGAGCAATTAGTACGCTGCTGCCTGGAAGATACAGTAATGGGCAAACTACACGGGCTAACCATAGGGCTGGATATATGCTCTACCCTGCATATGGATGTGACGCTTGACGACCTGGACTGGTGTATCGAACAGGTGATGCCGGCCAACCCCGCTTACCTGATGGCATTGCCCACCAAAAATGACCCCATGCTGAGTTACCTGACAACTGCATTCAGCGACCATGTGCGGATAAGAGAAAAATTTGGCTACAAGGTGAACGATGCCATGTGGAATTTCTATAAACAACTGGAAGTAATAGATAGTAAGGGCAAACCCACAGCACACTTCGGCGACCCTATATGGGTATATTATCAATACCGGAAAGCGAAAGGAGATACAAGGACGAAAGAAGCTGTATATGCGGAAGGCAGGCAAAAGATAAATGAAATAAGGGGGCGCGGTGTGCCGATTGCAGAAGGTTACGGCAACAATTATTGGGATATGAACCCCGCATTGGAAAAAGAAATACGCGTATTGTATGAAGATGCCAAGGTGAGCCTGTGGACAGAAATGACTGGCAATTTTGTCAAATCCATACCGGCAGCCATACCTGTTGTATCTACCGCCACTGACAGGAAAGACCATGTGTACCACCCGCAGGCGGGAGAACAGTTGAGCACTGATGCTATCAGTAAATTGAAAGAGCTAAATAAAGGCTGGAAAGGCCAATCGCCGGAGTTGCAGATAATTATATCCGATGGGCTAAACGCCAGGGCCATAATGGACGAAGGGCACCTGCAACCATTTTTAACAGGTATCAGGAATGAATTGATTCAGAAGGGTTATACCATCAGCGATAAGAATATTGTGATTACCTACGGCAGGGTGCGCACGGGTTACCAATGCGGAGAGATATTGTTTGGCGGTGCCCATGGCAAAAAAGGTATTATTCATATTATAGGCGAACGCCCCGGTAGCGGCCACCATAATTTTTCCGCCTACCTGACAGTTGCATCTGCCACCACCTGGAGTAAGAAGGGTACAGTCGACCATAATATATCTCGTGTAGTATCGGGTATTTCAGATACTGCAATGCAGCCCGAACTGGCTGCAAAGGAAACAGCAGCTATACTGGACAGGATGTTTGGGAAGGTTGTGTGAGAGGAGAGGTAAGCTTCGACAATGCACCTACAAAACTTCCATTGGGCTATATTCAGCAAATGGCCCTACGGTTTTTCGCAAGATGTATTCATCATAACCTTTAAGGAAATAGTCTTTTAATTCGCCGATTTTCTCAAAGCCTAATTGATAATATAATTTCTGTGCGCCATGATTGAAGGACGATACGCAGATATAAACATTGGGAAAAAATCTGAATATCCTCTCCTCGCTGAACTGTAACATAGCCGTACCAATACCCAAGCCCCTGTATTCGGGCTTCAGGCAAATGGTCTGGATATATCCCCTCATAAACCCGCCGAACTGTAGAACAACAAAACCGGCAAATTCACCTTGATAGTAAGCGGCATATACTTCTTTAATGCTACCTGTCAATGACAGCCTGCATCTATTAAAATCAAACTTCAGTGTAACAAAAGGGTCTGAGCTGCACATCACTTGCGCACATTGGTCAAGCAGACCCTCGTCTTCAATTAATTTTATTTCAATCATTATTAAAAATATTGATTTTCAGTTTCTCAGTATGTTCAGGGCCAAACTATTTTTTGGTATAGCTACGTTACCCTCCCCAACCCTCTCTATCCAGGCTGCGGTATTGTATGGCCTCTGCCAGGTGTTCAGGTTTGATATCTTCACTGCCCTCCAGGTCGGCGATGGTGCGGGATACTTTGAGTATCCTGTCGTAGGCACGGGCGGAGAGGTTAAGTTTATCCATCGCGGCTTTCAGTAGTGTTTGCCCGATAGTATTAATCGTGCATATTTCTTTCAGCAGTTTACTGCTCATCTGGGCATTGCTGTATGTACCCTCATGCCCTTCAAACCTTTTTGCCTGTACTTCGCGTGCCTTTATTACCCGTTCACGTACTGCCAGGCTGTTTTCCGATGTCTTTTGAGAAGAGAGTTCGTTAAAAGAAACCGGGGTTACTTCCACATGCAGGTCTATACGGTCGAGCAACGGGCCTGATACTTTGTTCAGGTAGCGTTGCACCATCTGCGCAGAGCAGGTACATTCCTTCTCTGGATGGTTGAAGTAGCCGCATGGGCAGGGGTTCATACTGGCTATGAGCATAAAGCTGGCAGGGAAGTCAATACTTACCTTAGCGCGGGATATAGATACCCTGCGCTCCTCCATAGGCTGGCGCATCACCTCCAGCACCGTGCGTTTAAATTCAGGCAACTCATCAAGAAAAAGCACACCATTATGCGCCAGCGATATTTCGCCCGGCTGCGGTATACCGCCGCCACCAACCAGGGCCACGTCACTAATCGTATGGTGCGGCGAGCGGAACGGCCTGCGCGCTATCAGCGAAGTATTACCCGGTAGCTTCCCCGCTACCGAATGTACTTTGGTGGTTTCTAATGCTTCGTGCAGGGTAAGCGGCGGCAAAATGGTAGGTATACGTTTCGCCAGCATGGTCTTTCCCGCACCGGGCGGTCCTATCAGTATGGCGTTATGCCCGCCTGCGGCGGCTATCTCCAGTGCACGTTTTACATTTTCCTGCCCCTTTACATCATTGAAATCAAATTCAAAATCGCTCTGTGCATCGTAAAATTCTTCGCGGGTGTTTACCTGTATTGGTTCAAGTTTTGCACTCCCGTTAAAAAAGTCAACTACTTCCTTCAGGCTTTCTACACCATATACTTCCAGGTTGTTCACCAGTCCTGCTTCACGGGCGTTTTGTCTGGGCAATATCAGCCCTTTGAATTTTTCGGCACGGGCCTGTATGGCTATGGGCAATGCACCTTTTATGGGTTGCAATGTACCGTCCAGGCTCAGCTCGCCCATCATAATGTATTTGTCCAGGTTCTCTTGCGGTATCTGCCCTGTGGCTGCCAGCCAGCCCATAGCTATAGGCAGGTCGTACGACGCGCCTGCTTTTTTTATATCAGCCGGGGCCATATTCACTACAATGCGGGCACGCGGTTTTTCCAGCCCGGTATTTTTCAGCGCTGAAATAATACGTTCGATACTTTCTTTTACCGCACTGTCAGGCAATCCTACGATGATATACTCAGGTTTACCGCCGGGTGTATCTACTTCTATGGTGATGGTCAGCGCATCTACTCCATATACCGCGCTGCCAAATACTTTTACTAACATGGCTTTTTATTACAAGGCTGAAACTACGAAAACTAAATTACTACATCACATCGCTGGGTTAATATCTCGCAGAAATACCCCGTTCATCCCGAGAGAGGGGCCATAAATCAAATCCGGTTATACATATACTGTTTTATGTATTAAGATTACATTTGCACAGTATTAGACAGACAATAGTTAATGTAAATTCCTTATGAAAGTAGTTATTACAGGCGGGGCAGGTTTTGTAGGTGCAAATATCGCCATCAGTTTAAAAAAACGATACCCCTCATACGAATTGGTGATTTTTGACAATTTGAAAAGACGTGGGTCAGAACTAAACCTGGCTGAATTCAGGGAACATGGTATTAGCTTCATTCATGGAGATATCCGTAACCTGGAAGACCTGGACCAGTTACCGGAATTTGATTGTATGATAGAAGCCTCTGCTGAACCTTCAGTTATGTCGGGGTTGGACGGCTCGCCCGCTTATGTTATCAATAACAACCTGACGGGTGCAATCAACTGTTTTAACTCGTGCGTACGTAACAAAGCGAAATTGATATTTTTATCGACCAGCAGGGTGTATCCCATCAGTCTCATAGAAAATGCAGATTTTACAGAGGAGGCTACCCGGTTTAGCTTTACAGACAATCAGCATATGCCGGGTATCAGTTCGCGGGGAATATCGGAACAATTACCCTTGGATAGTGCACGTTCATTCTACGGTACTACGAAACTGGCCTGCGAACTATTGATAAAAGAATACCAGGAATTTTATGGATTGCAGGCTGCTGTTACCCGTTTTGGCGTAATAGCAGGCCCCAAACAAATGGGTAAAACCGACCAGGGAGTTGTAACACTTTGGATGGCACGGCATTTCTGGAAGAAGGAATTAGCATATATAGGCTATGGAGGATTGGGCAAACAGGTAAGGGATATGCTGCATATAGACGACCTGGTACGCCTGGTTGACTTCCAGCTACATAATATCGACATGTTTAATGACAAAGTATATAATGCCGGCGGTGGGATTAACAGTAGCGCCTCACTGCTGGAAATGACTGCTATATGCGAAGAACTTACAGGCAACAAGATACCTATTAAAGGTGTGCCCGAAAACAGGCCCGCCGATCTTAGGATTTATATCTCAGATAATGCTTTAATAGAAAGGGAAACAGGTTGGAAACCGGAGAAAACGGCCAGGGATATCTTTACAGATATTTTTCATTGGCTGCGCGACAATGAAAAAGCTTTGAAACCGATACTTAGTTAAGAACATTTTTACCATAAATATGGATTACATCAACGAAGACAATTCCTACACTTCACCGCTTGTTTACGTCATAGCGTTTGTACTGGCAGTACACATGTTTACATTCCCCTTTGTAATGACGCCCCATTTAACCGATACAGGCCCCACCTGGCTGGGCCTCGATGTATCGTGGCAAATGACATTGAGCTATGCTAATATGAAAGATTGGGTGTGGGGGAAAGAGATTGTTTATACATATGGCCCATTGGGATTTCTGTCTACAAGAATAGGTTGGGGTGTATCCAGGTGGGTATTTTTAGCTTTTGACTTGTTACTCGTTATCAATTTCTTCTTTGTATTTAAAGATTTTTTGAAGGCGTCGGCAAGTAAGCTGATGGGTACTTTAATATTAGTAGCCGCCACGTTGTTGATGAATACCCATCATGGAACTGACCTCAGTTGGGTACTTATGTTCCTGGTGTATTACTGGCTGTATAAAGCGTACTTGTCGCCGGGCCTGCTGTCATTTGTAATGATATGCCTGCTTACTGTTATTGCCTTTTATGTAAAAGTGAATACGGGAATTGTAACCATATGTGTAATTGGTGTTTATATGCTGCTAATGTTTGTAGCTAATAAAATATCCCTGTTAAAGGCCATCGTGATAATCGCCGCATTGCTAATAGCTATCGTGGTTACAGCAGCAGTGTTACATGTGCACCTGCCCGGTTATATAAGCGGCGCTTTCGAGATAATAAAGGGTTATAACGATGTAATGCACATGAATAATGGCGAGGCAAGAACAGAAGACAATCTTGGCTTGCTATACCATATGCTCAAATACTTGTTTATCGTGTACTTTATATATGTTATGCTCAAGGGCAAGTTTGTTCATTTCTTTTTCATCGCTATATGTGCAGGGTATATATTACTATTGAAAAAACAGGCATTTTTAAGAGGGGATATCCAACACTTGTCAGAGTTTTTCTGTTATGCCCCATTAGTGCTGTTAACAGGTAATTTTTTGTACTTTAAAAATAATACCCAGAAGCTATTTTCTGGGGCTATACTCTTTATCATAACTATTGCATTGTTTTTCAAAACAGAGTTTCATAGAAACATTGATGAGTTGTATAAAGACAGGTACACAAATAAAAAAGAATATTTCAGGCAGTTTAAAGAGAGCAAAGACAAACCTTATCTCTTTCAGAAAGATAAGCGAATAATACCAGATACGCTATTGGAAAAAATAGGATCTGAAAGTATTGATGTTTTCCCTTGGGACAGTCAATACCTTATTGAAAACAAATTAAATTATTCGCCTCGTCCCGTATTCCAGTCTTTTTCGGCATATACCGCTTACCTGCAACATATCAACTATGATAAGTATGTGCATAACGCACCCCGGTATATTTTATATGATTATGATGCTATTGATGGCAGGTACCCGTTTAACGACGAGGCCATGCTTAACATGTACATCGTAAAAAACTACGTTCTATCAGATACATTCACATCAAACGAACGCTTACGTGCTTTACTGGTTAAAAAAGAGCATACATCACCATTAAATATACAACCAGCCGGGGAGGGGGAGTTCCGATTGTCGGATAATATTGAGATTAAACCCGGTGTCAATTTCGTTAAAATAGATATTGCAAATAATTTCAAGGGTAAGAAACAAGCTTTCCAGATGAGGCCGCAACATATCAATGTCCGGTTTACCGACTACGAAGGGCAAAGCCACTCCTTCAAGACGTCCATTTCTCTGTTAAAAGCCGGCCTCAAGGTGAATGAATTGGTCGCAAATCAGCACGATTATCTATCTTTGCTGACTCAAAAAGAAACATTAAAAAAAATCAAAAGTATTAGTCTCGAACTGGACATTAATTACTTTAAGGGAAAAGGAGTAATTAAATACTATAACGTGAAATAATTTTTATATGTCAAGTGTATGCATTGTTACGGGTTCTTCAGGTTTGATAGGTAGTGAATCTGTTGAGTTTTTTGCGGAAAAGTTTGATAAAGTGGTAGGCATAGACAACAATATGCGTATGCGCTTTTTCGGCCCGGATGCTTCAACAGAGTGGAATACGGAACACCTGAAACAAACCATCGGTAATTTTGAACACCATAGCGCTGACATCAGGGACATTGAAGCTCTTGATGCCATCTTTGCGCAATATGGTTCCGATATAAAATTGATTGTACACACTGCTGCACAACCCAGCCACGACTGGGCCGCCCGTGAGCCAATTACAGACTTTACCGTAAACGCAAACGGTACGCTGAACCTGCTGGAGGTGACCAGGAAGCACTGCAAAGACGCCACATTCATTTTCACATCGACCAACAAAGTATATGGGGATACGCCTAACTATCTGCCGTTGGTAGAGCTGGATAAGCGCTGGGAGATTGCGGAAGATCATGCCTATTATACCCACGGTATCGATGAAAATATGAGTATTGACCATACCAAACATTCCTTATTCGGCGCGTCAAAGGTGGCAGCCGACGTAGTGGCACAGGAGTATGGACGCTATTTTGGAATGAATATCGGCATTTTCAGGGGCGGCTGCCTCACTGGCCCCAGGCATAGCGGCACTCAATTGCACGGGTTCTTATCGTACCTTATGAAGTGTGCCATCACAGGCGATAAATACACAATATTCGGATACAAAGGCAAGCAGGTGAGGGATAACATACACTCATGGGACCTGGTAAATATGTTCTGGCATTTTTACCAGCAACCCCGCCAGGGCGAGGTGTATAATGCCGGGGGCGGTAGGTTTTCAAACTGCTCCATGCTGGAAGCAATTGAGTTGTGCGAAAAAATTACCGGTAAAAAAATGAATTATAGCTATTCTGACACAAACAGGATAGGCGACCATATATGGTGGATAAGCGATACGTCGAAGTTTGAATCACACTACCCCGGCTGGAAACTTCATTACAATATTGAAGATATTCTGACACAGATTTTCCAGGCATTCCAAAGCAGGATACACGCATAAACTATGAAGCTGTCAGTAGTAATACCAGCCTATAATGAGCAGGAATCTTTGCCGGAGACGCTTAAGAGCATATACGCTAAGTTGTCGGAAGAAAAGATACCCCATGAAATACTGGTAGTAAATGACAACTCGAAAGATGACACTTTGGACGTGCTGAACAACCTGTCTAAAGAAATAGATACGTTGGTATATTATACCAATCCTGGTCCCAATGGCTTTGGTATGGCGGTAAGGTATGGAATGGAGCGGTTTACAGGCGATTGTATGGCACTGGTAATGGCAGACCTTTCAGACTCTCCTGACGACCTGGTGCGTTTTTACAGGAAAATGGTGAGCGGCAACTATGATTGCGTATTTGGCAGCAGGTTTATACAAGGGGGTAAGGTATACAACTACCCCAGGCACAAACTGTTTTTGAACAGGCTGGTGAATAACGGGGTCCGGATAGTGTTCGGCATCCCCTACAATGATTTTACCAACGCTTTTAAGCTGTATAAAAAGGAAACTATACAAGGCCTGAAACCATTTATGTCACCGCATTTCAACCTGACACTCGAACTGTCATTAAAGGCTGTTATCAGGGGATATAGTTTTACGGTGCTGCCCAATGCCTGGACCAACAGGAAATTTGGAAAATCGAACCTGAAGATAAAAGAGATGGGCAGCCGTTATTTCTTTATTTTCATGTACTGCCTGATTGAGAAATTTTTCTCGCGTGGCGATTACCATAAAAAGAATTAAGCACCGGTTGAAGGCATTCTTTTTTTGTAAATAATCATCCTTATTTTTACAGTATGAGCGATACTGTGTTACTGCATAAAGAAAATGGCGTAGGGTATATCACCTTCAACCGGCCTGATAAATACAATAGCTTCAACCGCGAAATGGCGCTGGCATTGCAGGGGCACCTCGATAATTGTGCGGCAGATGAAACTATTCGCTGCATATACATAACAGGTAGCGGTAAGGGTTTTTGCGCCGGCCAGGATTTGGCCGAAACTCCCGACCCAAACAAGGTGGACTTTGATAAAATAGTGAGTGAACACTACAATCCCGTAATACAGCGTCTGCGCGATATAGAAAAACCTATTGTTGCCGCAGTAAATGGTGTAGCAGCAGGTGCGGGTGCCAATATAGCCCTGGCTTGTGATATAGTGTTAGCTACTAAGAGTGCGTCATTCATACAGGCGTTCAGCAAAATAGGCTTGATACCCGATAGTGCCGGAACGTTCTTCCTGCCACGCTATGTGGGCATGCAACGTGCCGCAGCACTCATGATGTTGGGCGATAAAGTAATGGCTGATGAAGCTGCTGCTATGGGTATGATATACAAAGTATTTGCCGATGAAAGTTTTGAAACCGACAGCAAACAATTGGCATTTACATTGGCAAACATGCCTACTAAGGGCATAGGGCTCACCAAAAGATTGTTAAACCAATCGTACAATAACAATCTGGATCAACAACTGGAACTGGAAAAACAAGTGCAGGTAGAGGCGGGTAATACAGAAGATTTTGTGGAAGGTGTCAACGCTTTCCTGGAAAAGAGGAAACCTGTATTCAAAGGTAAATAGGAGCCACTATACTAACTGGGGTACAGCCTGTGGTGCATGCTCTTCTATCAGTTTCCTGATGATTTCGGCAGTTTCATCAGGAAAATCGACATTCACTCTTTCGTCGCTTAACAGCCACCATCTTATTTTATCATAATATTTCCGGCTCAACTGTTTGATAACCGGCACGCCTATCTGTGCAGCCGCGGCAGCATTGCATTGTTGTTCGTATTGCGACTGCATGGGTATTACCATCAGCTTCTTGCCCAGGTACAATGCCTCGGCAGGGCCTTCAAAGCCGGCACCGCATAGCACGCCTGTACTACCCGCCATACTTCTGATAAATGCATTGTTTTCTATAGGTTGTATATGTACGTTTTTAAAACTGAAGGCTTCTTTGTTGTGTTTGGAAAATACCTGCCATTGTACATCCGCAAAATGCGAGAGGTGTTCTACAAGGGCTTTGTCGTCGTAAGAAGGGAGGTAAACAGTATAATGCCCTTCATCTGTTGCTACTATATCTCTTATCTCGCGGCGAATGACAGGGGTAAATATGTTATTTGAATACCGCCGGAAATGAAATCCATATGCATCAGTAACAGGTGCATAATGTTTAAGTATCAACTCTCCTTTCAGGTCGCCTTTAGCGGGCTGTGGGGCGTTCTCAGCCATTACTGCAGCCTGGTGGCTCAAGCCTATACACGGTTTCCTCTTTAGTTTGCAGGCCCAGGCGCTCACTGGTTCAAAGTCATTTACTACCAGGTCATAGTCTTCAATCGGCAACTTGTTAATGTCCCTGATGAGCTTAAATAGTTTGAGTTTTTTCGCAGTCAGCCATATATCCACCCCGCCTTTACTGCCAAAGATGAAACTCATACCATAAAGCTTATACTTTACAGGAAAAGGAAATTCCACATCAGCCTGTATGCCGCTGATGAGTACATCTACCTCACCGTATTTACATAACTCAGGATAAATGTCTCTGGCACGGCTCAGGTGGCCATTACCTGTTCCTTGTATGGCGAATAATATTTTCACTTTGTTGTTCAAGCGGCTTCTATATTACCCGCAATTCCGTCCAGCGGACCGGGTTTGTTCATATTTACATTCAGTTCCTGCAGTAGTACCGCCATCAGTTCTTTGGGGCTTTCTTTGACCTGTTTTTTCTTGTTGATATTGATTGCCTGGGCCACCAGGTCATCAGCATACCTGTATATACTCCACTGGCCATTGTTATATTCCAGCCCTGTCAGGTTTTCTATCCAGTCGCCTGAATTCATATATATTACCGGGCCATTTTCAGTCACCACTGTTCTTATTTCAGGATGGTGTATATGCCCACATATCACGTACTTGTATTTATTTTCAGCCGCAATCTCGCACACCGTAGATTCGAAGCTATTGATGAACTTCACTGCACTTTTTACACTATTTTTTATTTTTTTGGAAAGTGATACTTTCCCGCGTCCGAGTTTCAGCGATATGAAATTCACGAAGCGGTTGATGAGTATCAATGTATCATAGCCTACTGCACCCAGCCGGGCCAGCCATTTGCTATGTTGCATTACTACATCAAATACATCACCATGAAATATCCACACTTTGGCACCGTTTATCTTCAGCGAAAGTTTGTTGGTAATTCTGAGCGAACCGAGTTGGAAGCCTTTAAAGCGGCGCAGCATTTCGTCATGATTGCCGGGGATATAATAAACCGGGACACCCTTGGTTATCCATCCTACGATGTGTTTAATGACCATCATATGCGTCGCGGGCCAATATCGTTTGCTGAACTGCCAGATGTCTATAATGTCGCCATTGAGCACTACTGCCTTGGGCTTAATACTTTTCAGGTATTGCAGCAACTCTTTTGCATGACAACCGTATGTTCCCAGGTGAATGTCCGACAGGACGATAATATCTACTTCCCTTTTTGCCATATGTATGGTGTTAGATAGCCTTATACGGCTATACAAAGGGACGCATTTACTGTAATGCCATCATTAACAACACATTATCTTAATATTAATAATGTGATGGGCGGTATTATTTAAAGTAATGCTTCAATGGCTTCAATGAGCTTTTCACTATTGCTGGGGCGGGGGGTATCTTCTGCGGCAAATTTTCCTTCGCGGTCAACAAGGAAGTACGCTGGTATGCCACGTACACCATAGTCTTCTGCTATTTTAGCCTTCCACCCATCTACACGGGTATGCAGTCCTGTGAGTTCATATTTCTCTTTGGCCTTCTGCCATGCTTCAGCATCTTCATCTATAGATATGTACACAAACACTACGTCCTTACCTGCAAAATGCTCTTTTATTTTTTTAGTATGTTTGAACTGTGCAATACATGGGCCGCACCAACTGGCCCAGAAATCTATATATACCACTTTCCCCTTCAGTTCAGATAACTTTACTTTTTTACCCCCTTCATCTGTAACCGTAAAATCCATAGCTGTTGCGCCGATACTCAATCGTCTTTTTTGCTCAATCATTTGTTCTATGTACTTAGCGTACCTGCTATCGCTATACCTGCCGGTAAATGTATTGTAGAGTTGCTCCGTCCGTGCCAATGGTGCATTACGCACCGACGATGCAATATATTCAGCAAACACATACTCTTCTGTTTGTGCGGGCATATTTTGGCGTGATAATTCCAGCATTTTATCTCCCTGTATATATTGTTTTCCCGGAACGTCATTATCACTGACAACACCGTTCGCCTCAAGCAATTGCATATAATATTTGCTTGCATAATTTCGATAAGGGAGAATGTACAGAAAATCATCATTGAATTTTGCCGGTGTGTTTTTTACTACTGTCTGGCTCTCTTCAGGAATGTCAGTGATGTCATAGCTTTTATTCTTCACTATTTCGTGCATGTATGGGTACAGCAGCATATTATTATACTTTGTGTATTCATAGTAGGCATTCCAGAATTCTATAAATGATTGCGGCAGGCCCCTGCTATTCTCAACCAGGAAGTTAATTTCCCTTTGTACGAGTCCGGTCATGGCTTTTTCAAATTCTGCCGGTTCTTTGGCATTTAGTTTATGTGCCTTATCATGAAAGTTATCAATAAGTCCGTATGTCAATACATACTTAGCCATGAAGTTGGCAACAGCGGGGTCCATACCTACACCCTGGTATTTCATCGTGTTGTCAAAATCAGATGCATCTACCGTCATTACCAACTTATCACCGGGACTGGCATATATTTCTGTAGCCTGCTCACCGTTTTGAATGGTAATGAGTGTATAGTTGTGCGGCAGGGGTAGCATCACCAGGAAGTTGCCGTTTTTATCCAATTTCTCATTCACTACATGCATGCTGAAGTCCAGCCAGTTTTCACCGTATTCGGCATAGCTGATTGTAATACTATCAGCCAGGGGATTGGTAATAGTCCCTTTTATTGAAATATCATTTTTACCTGCAAATGCAGCGATAGTATTCAGGACCAGGAATGCGGCAATCAATAATTTTTTCATCGGGTATGTATTTATGGCCTTACAAATTATAAAAAATAACCCGCAGATTATGCGGTAGTATTCATTTCTGTCTGGTGGCGGTACAGTCTTGCATAGCGCTTGTCCTGTTGCATCAGTTCTTCATGCGTTCCCTGCTCCACTATTCGTCCATTATCCAGTACTATGATTTTATCAAAATCCCAACCGGTGAAGATTCGGTGCGTAATCACTATTACGGTTTTACCCGTTAAGTATGGCTTCAGGTTGGTGAGAATATTCTGTTCTGTTTGTGTGTCTACTGCTGAAAGGGATTCATCCATTAACAGGATGGGACTATTCTTCACTAAAGCCCTTGCCAGTACCAGCCTTTGTTTTTGGCCACCGGATAGCATCACACCGCGTTCACCTATTACCGTTTCATATCCATCCTTCAGCATAGCAATATCTTTCTCAAAGTCGGCCAGTCTTGCTGCCTCTTTTATATCAGCTTCAGTAGCCTCTGCCCTGCCAAACCTGATATTATTATATACTGTATCAGAAAACAAGAGTGCTTCCTGTGGCGCATATGCAACAGAACTACGCAGGGTTTGCAGGTGATAATCGCTTATCGGCCGCCCGTCAATGTTGATGTGCCCATTATCAGCATCGTACATACGCAGCAGCAGGTGTACCAGTGTTGACTTGCCTGAACCTGTTTTGCCTATTATCGCTACTTTCTCACCGGCTTTTATATCAAGTGTGAAATTATCTAATGCTTTGATACCCGTGTGCTGATATACGAAATCAACCCCTTCAAAGCTGATATTGCCTTTGGGTATTTCATGCATAGCATTTTCCTTACTCACAATATCAGGTTGAACATCCAGGAACTCGTTGATGCGCTTTTGCGAAGCACCGGCCCGTTGCACTATGGACGCTACCCATCCAATAGCCATCATGGGGAACATCAGCATAGTGATATATAGGATGAATTCTGCTATGTTGCCTGCGGAAATAGTACCCTGGATAGCATAATAACCGCCAATTAGTACCGTGCTGAGTATACTTAAGCCTATAAACAGGTTCATAGACGGGAAGAAAATAGCCTCGGTGAGCGATAGATTGACAGCACTTTTTTTATACTCTTCGCTCTTATCGTTAAAGAAACCCATCATGGCTTTTTCCTGCACGAAGGATTTGATGACCCTGATACCGGAATACGATTCCTGCGCTATGGTAGTCATATCAGATAACTGTGATTGTATCTTTTCGCTTTTTTTAAAAATTACACGATTAACTAAATATATACTTAACGCCAGGAAAGGCAGCGGCAGGATAACATAGAAGGTAAGCATGGGGCTGACACGTATCATGTTCCACAGGCACATAATAGTCAGCACTACCAAGTTGGTGGTGTACATGATGGCAGGGCCGATGTACATCCGTACACGGGATACATCTTCTGATATACGGTTCATCAGGTCTCCTGTATTGCGGGTTTTATAAAATTGTGTGTTGAGCGCCTGGTAGTGCTGGTATATATCATTTTTCAGGTCGTATTCCACATGCCGCGACATGACGATGATGGTTTGCCGCATAAAGAACATAAAGAGGCCCCTGGCTATGGCCAACCCCAATAATATAAGGCCGCTCTGCAGCACCAGGTTGAATATATAAGACTGGAAATCCTCTGCAACATCTGTGTCTGCTACCAGGCGGTAGTTGGTAATGTTGGCATGCACCCGGTCTATTACATTACGGATGATTACCGGAGGTATTACGGCAAATACGTTGGATATAGAAACAAATAACATACCCAGGAACAAGTGCCATTTGTATCGTAACAGGTATTTATTCAGCGCAGCCAGGTGTTTCATGTGTGCAAATGTCGGTAAATTACAACATAGTTATTTTTTATGGCTATGGCAAAACCCATTGCCGAATCTCTAGGCACCCATAATAAAACAGCCGCACTGAAAAATGCGGCTGCTGCTTGTCAACAGGGGGAACTGTTCTACAATATGATAAGCATGTAATGAGTTATACTTTCAGGCTACACCCGTAGCCGGATGCAAATGTGAAACGGATTATCTCAATAGTATAATTTATAGTGTTACAATGTCATAACACGGGCATTACAAAAACGTTACAAATAATAACACATTGAAAATCAATAAATTATCTTCTGATAATGTAGGAGGTTTATTTAAATAGATTGGATCATTTCTTCAAGATTTGTATCATCGTCAATTCCCAGCTTTTTCATTATCCTGTGCTTCATAACGCGGATGGCCTGCGTACTGATGCCTAACATATTGGCCATTTCTTTATTGGACAGGCGTAGTTTTGAGAGGACAAAAAAGCGGGTTTCGGCCGGGGAAATGTCCGGGATTTTTCCACGCAGACGGGTGATATATCCCTTATGTATTTTTTCGAAGTTGTTTTTGAAATCGACCCATTGTTCGTCCGTGAGCAATATGGCTTGCTTCATTTCGTTCAAAAGGTCGTATTCAGCCGGCATTTGTTCACCAGCCGATTGTTTTTTGGCCAGTTCTTCAGAGAAACGCTCTATCAGTTCATTTTTTTCATGAATATTTCGGGTGAGGTTGTCAATTTGTAATTGTGCCTGCTCACGTCTTCTCAAAGCAGTTTCTTCCGCTATTTTTCGCCTGAGTTTTAGCCGGTTGATAAAAAAGAAACTGAGACAGGCTATCATAGCGGCCAGCAGAATGAATCCGTTTCTTTCATATTTCCTTTGTTGTAACTTTTTGTCCTTAAGTACGTTCAGGTATTTCAATGAGTCAGTCTTATTCCTGAATAAAAATTCAGCTTCAATTTTTGCGAATTTCTTCTCTTCGTTTATATCCCGCAAGCTGTCTTTCAGCAGGATGTGTTTATGATAATATACATAGGCATCTTTATAATTACCCTTCAGTTTGTAATAATCCGCGTAGTTTGAATACACTTCCATTGCCAGGTCCTTTAACCCTAATTCCCTGCTTATAGAAAGCGATTGCTCCATGTATTCTCTTGCTTTATCCAGGTTCCTTTGGTTATTATTCAGGCTGTCGGGCAGATTGGCAGGTTCATTTATAACAATACCCAGGTAAGCATCAGCAATACTGTTCAGGGTAACAGCAGCACTTTTTGCATTACCAATCATTTGTTGTTGTGCCAGCGCTGTGTATAGATACTCTAATGCTTTTCCATAATCTTCCAGCGCGATGTACATACCGCCTGCATTACTATAGAGCGTAGCTAAGTCATCAGCGTTCGCCTGTATTTTTTCGCCTGATTCTATCCCGTCCAGGTACCAGTTAAGTGCTTCGCTGTAATTATTTTGTTTAAAATACAAATAACCAATGTTGGTATACAAGCTCAGGATATTCACCGTACCTGCTTCTTCATAAGCTTTTTTGGCTTTCATCAGGTATTCCAGCGCTTTGCCATATTCGTGTTTTTCGCTGTACAAAGCTCCCAGAGATACGGCAAGTATGGCCACCATGCGCGGGCTTTTCAGTTGCTCAGCAGCTGCTAAAGCCGCCTGGAAATGCCGGAGCGCTTCAGGGTAGTTATTCCTGATAGCATAACAGCGTGCTATCACATTGTGCGACTTGATGATACCGTAATCGTAATTAAGTATTTTAGCTAAATCCAGGGCTTTTTTACCATACACTATTCCCTGTTCAGGATCGGCCTGGAAATAATGCATAGATATTTCGCAAAGCAAGAGGACTTTGTTCGTATCAGCTTTGGCTGAAGTAAGTACTGTTTTGAGTGAATCAAGTTTTTCAGGAATAGTTTGTGCGGCCGGGTACCGGGGATATACAAATAACAACAATAACAGTAGTGCTGTAAATATTAATCGCATAGGGGTATGACAATTTTATCACACTAATATATAAAAACGAAAGGGAATCATTATAGTAAAATGCAATAAAAAAGCAAGGCATTTGCCCTGCTTTTTTATATAAATGCATTAATTAATTCTGTTTAAAACATCAATGCGCCTTTCTTACTGTTGAAGAAGAAAGTGAACTTCGGCATCAGCATCCACTGGCGATACAAGCCGGATGAATATACATCCCTGCGTACAACAGGTGTAGCACCTGTTACATCCAGCTTAAACTGGCCATGACGGCCAAACCTGTAGAAGGCATTACCCGTGATGTTTACCGTCAGCCCCTGTGTACCATCAATTTCGTGCCAAAGCCCTGTATTACGATCCTGGTACAGGTCATCTTTCAAATGATAGATACCCAGTGCGCCAGCGGTAATACCAATACGTTCTGTAATAATATAATGCCCTTCCAACCTCAACATTACATCGCCCTGGCGGTACAGCTTGCGTGCTATTGTATATACATTCCTGCTATAAAGGGTATCATTGATTGCGTTAGCGGCAAAAAAATCATTTTCGTTGTACCTGAAGAATGGTTGTTGATAACCAACCGCTGCGGATACCCATTGTTTCCACATCACGCTTCCACCCACGATTACATCCGTGCTGCCGCGGCTGGGTTGGTAGGCCATAGGCAATGGGCGTGCCTGGCCGTCAGCAAAGCTGGCGGTTCCCATACCTATTAACAAACCTCCCGTTCCCTGTATGGTCCAGTCTTCCAGTCCGATGAACATATGAGTATATGATGCAGATACATCACCCAATCCCCATGAATTGGCCAATTCGCCCGATGCAGAAAAAATCGGAATCTTTACATCAAAATACCCGCCACTGTACGTGCCAAAGAAAGGCATACGTACTTCCAGTTGCGAAATATTCAGCTTCATATCCCTTTCTCCTTTCGCGAAAGTATGGCCCAGGCTGAGATGCGCCCTCTGGTTTTCATAATCGTATTCATTGATTTTTAAACCTGAAGTGGTGCGCATGGCTCCTGTACTTGCAAAGCCCGGATCGGCTTCCCCCTGTGCCTTAACGGTAAAGGCGGCAAAGCCTAATGCCACAAACAGGCATATAGCGGAAATATGTCTCATGTTAATCATTTAACAGATAAGCTTCAAATATACTTTTCTAAACTTAAAAATACATGCCCCGCTGTACAATTGCAATAAAAAAGCCCCTTTTCTGCTAAAAAAGGGGCTTTGACGACCTGTTAAGTTTTCTTTATGCGCTTTCTTTTTCTGTTGTTACAATTTTCAGGCCTTTCTGGTCTTTCATTTTAGAGAACCCACCCAGCACATTACGCAGGTTGTGATAGCCCTGCCTTTTTAGCAAAGATGCTGCAATTACCGAGCGATAACCGCCGGCACAGTGTACATACAGGTTGTTTTCAGTACTTATGAGGGCTATATTGAATATATCTTTCAATGAATCCAGAGGTGCGTTGGTAGCGCCTTGTACATGCCCGGCATTATATTCCGATTCTTTTCTCACGTCCAGTACTTCCAGCCTGTCGTCGTGAGGTATGTCCATAGCCAGTTCGTCGGGCTCTATATCAATAATTATGTCAATATCCTCACCTGCATGTATCCAGGCATCTATACCTCCTTCCAGGTAACCTTGTACATTCTCAAATCCTACCCTGGCGAGCCTTATCACACTTTCTTCCTCTTTGCCGGGCTCTGTTACCAGCACCATCGGCTGGGTAAAAGGCAGCAGGCTGCCGGCCCATTCAGCAAAACGGCCTTCCAACCCTATACTGATGGCTCCCGGAATGAAAGACTGGGTAAACTCTATGGCTGGGCGTGTATCCAGCAGCCACACATCATCGTTCATCTTTTCTTTCAATTCGGCCACTGTGAGTGGTGTCATAGATGTAGCCATAAGTTTGTCCATCGTTTCGTAGCCTTCCTTGTTAATCTTAGCATTCACAGGGAAATAGGCAGGTGGCGTGGATAAGCCTTCCGTTACTGCTTTGACAAACTCTTCCTTTGTCATATCCTGCAGGGCATAATTTGTTGCTTTTTGTTGCCCGATGGTGCTGAATGTTTCTGAGCCCAGGTTTTTGCCGCAGGACGAGCCGGGCCCGTGCGCGGGATATACAACCACATCATCCGGCAGGCCTTTTATTTTGCCATTCAGCGATTCGTACATCATACCTGCCAGCTCTTCCTTGCTCATATTGCCGCTGAACAGGTCGGGGCGGCCCACATCGCCTACAAACAGGGTATCACCTGTAAATATACAGTGCGGTTTACCTTCTTCGTTGTACAGCAGGTAGCAGGAACTCTCCAGCGTATGGCCGGGAGTGTGCAACACCTTTATTTTCAGTTTGCCCACGGCAAACACTTCCCCGTCAGCCGCTACATGAACATCAAACTTGGTTTCCGTATTGGGGCCATATATAATAGGCGCGCCTGTACGTTTCGACAATTCCAGGTGGCCGCTTACAAAGTCGGCGTGAAAATGCGTTTCAAATATGTACTTGATTTTCACACCCTGTTCTTCCGCTTTTCGGATATACTCATCCACATCGCGTAAGGGATCTATTACCGCCGCCTCGCCTTCGCTGGCTATAAAATATGCCGCTTCGCTCAGGCATTTGGTATACAATTGTTCTATTACCATCCGTATGGTTTATGCAGGATTAATCTCTGCGGTTTAAAAATATGGAAATAAAGTATAAGAGTTGAGCCAGGCTGGCAATGGCTGCTACCACATAGGTTCTGGCAGCCCATTTCAGGGCGTCGGCAGCCTGGTCATGCTCCATCTTCGATGTCATACCTGTACGCTCCAGCCAAGCCAGGGCACGGTTACTGGCATCGTATTCTACCGGTAATGTCACCAAAGAAAACAAAGTAGTAGCTGCAAACAAAATAATACCAATCAGCAGGAGTGTCTGGTTGCCCTGGCCGAAGTAGAAACCCGCACCTGCCAATAAAACCCATTGACCCAGTGTCGTGCTTACTTTTACAATAGGCACCATCGCACTGCGGAACTGCAACATGCTATATGCAGTGGCATGCTGCACGGCATGGCCACATTCGTGCGCGGCTACCGCTGCTGCAGATATACTGCGCCCGCTATATACCTCGGGGCTCAGGTTTACAGTTTTATCGGCGGGGTTGTAGTGGTCTGACAGGAAACCGTCGGATGCATTGACCTGCACATCGTGTATACCATTGTCACGCAACATTTTTTCAGCTACTTCCTTACCGCTCATGCCCGAGCTGAGCGGCACCTCACCATATTCCCTGAATTTTGATTTCAGGCGGCTGCTTACGGCTGAACCAATCAGCATGAACACAACCATAATTAATAAATATCCCATGCCTGTATATTATCAAATTACCGACCAAAGTAATTTTGTCAGTTATGCAAAGTTATTTTATCTGCCGCAACTGGCATTTATACAGTTATAAATAAAAAAATGCGCCCTGCATGACAACAGGGCGCATAAGTCCCCCGACCCCCTAAAGGGGAGCAGCCACGCGCAATGGCTCTGCGGCCTTTTCCCATGGCTATTGATTGTACACGATAAAAAATGCGCCCTGCCATAAAAACAGGACGCATTACGCTTGAAAAGACCCCTATCCCTTAGAGGAACATCTTTAATATATTACCACTTCATTGTCATGCCCAACAGGAAATTGAAACCAGCCTGCGGATAGAAATAGTTAAATGTATTTAACGCACCGCCTTCTACATAGCTGAAGGTATAGCCATTGCTCACATATTGCCTGTTCAGGATATTGTTCAGCATCAGGCTGAAACCCAGTTCGCGGAAGGGTGTGGTTTGTATAGAATAACGGATGCGTGCATCTACCAGGTTGTAGGGATCAATACTTCTGTCCGGGTTGCTCGTATTGTCTAAATACTGCCTGCCCACATATTTGGTCAACAGGTCTATTTCAAACACCTGCCCCTTACTCATATACCTGAACGGGCTGAGGGTAACACCACCTGCCCCGATGAAGTCGGGCGAGAAGGCTATATCCGTGGTGCCGTGGTTCACCACATCCTGTATCCCCCATGGGTTGTCATAGTTGTCTATATACTCTGTGAAGTTCAGGATTTTGTTTTGCGAATAAGTACCGTTGGCAAACAACTTCAGCCAATGATTAGGCACATAAGCGGCCTGCAACTCAATACCTGTGCGGTAGCTGGTCGGCACATTGGTACGTGTATAAGCGCCAACATCATTTATTTCGCCCGTCAACACCAGTTGGTTGTTATAACGCATGTAGTAATAGTTGGCGCCCAATTGCCATTTGCGCATCGTTCTGTCATAACCCACTTCCACATCGTAGAGTTGCTCATGCAGGGGCTGGTCAACGGGAGAAGCCTCAAAGTCATTCCTGTTAGGCTCCTTGCTGGCTACAGCTACTGATGCGTACAGCTTTTCTATTTTGCTGCCGTTCTTCGCTATGAAGTAAGTAAGCCCTGCTTTAGGATTGATAAAGTTGAACACCGGCATGGTATGCACCCCCGGGTTGTCGCGGAAGCCGTAAATATTATACGCCACATTGCGGTATTGCAGGTCGCCGAAGAGCATGAGTTTTTCGCCTGCGTATTGCTGTAGTTTCAGGTACAGGTTCAGGTCGTTCTTTTGTGCGTCCAGGTCGTACCAACGGTAGTTGTCAGGCACGCCGCCATTCATCGTCCACAGCACATCGCCATAATGCGCACCTGTATATTGGTTCCATCCGCCGCCAAGGGTGAGTTGTGTTTTATTTTTATGGTATATCAGCGAGAATACAGAACCGTAATAGTAGTTGTCTAACCACAACTGGCGGATTAGGTCTGTTTCTGTCAGCGTATCTGCGCCGCGTATATTGTCAGCCAGTCCGTAGCTGGCATAAGCCTGGCCAAGTTTGTATTCTTCGTAATAACCGCGACCGCGTGTCATAAACACTGCCGCATGCCCTGTCAGGTAATTAGAGAAAATATGATCAACAAAGAACTGGTAGTAATCCTGCTGGTAGTTATCCGTCTGGTTGTCGTAATAGCTGCCATCGGCCCTCATACCCAGCTCATTGTAGGTACGGTTGGTTTCAAGTGAGTCTTCGGGTACACCATTCCATGCCTGCTTAGTTTTCTCTTTACCAGTCATCAACATGAACCTGAATTGCGTATTGTCAGTAGGCACCCATTTGGTAATAAACTGCATGGACTTCAAATCAGTATTAGAACGGTCGATATAACCACGCGAATTGATTTGCGACAGGCGTACGTCAAACTGGAACCCGTTTTTCAACATACCGGTTCCGGCCTTCAGCGTATGCCTCCATGTGTCGAAAGAGCCGTAGCTATTGGTCAGTTCCACTCCTGCTTTATCCATCTGTTCCATATTGCTCACGCTCATAGTAGCACCAAATGCGCCCGCACCGTTGGTAGATGTACCTACACCACGCTGCAACTGTATGGAGCTTGTAGATGATGCCAGGTCACCAAAGTTGACGAAGAACGTCCCCTGTGATTCCGGGTCGTTTACGGGAATCCCGTTCAGCGTTACATTAATGCGTGTGCCATCTGTACCGCGTACCCTGATGCCTGTGTAGCCTACACCCGCACCTGCATCCGACGTTACCACTGTTGAAGGTGTGTATTGCAGCAGGTATGGAATATCCTGCCCCAGGTTAGCTTTCTCTATGTCTTTTTTATTCAGCTCTGTTTTGGCAAAAGGAGCGTCTGACCCTGCGCGTAAAGAGCGTATTTCTACGGGCTGTAAATACTGCGGCTGCAGCAAACTACGCTGCGCGGCTTCTGTTGAGTCTGATTGTGCATGGGCGCTCATTGTTGCCCCCATGGCAGTCCCGATAGTTATCGGGATGATGAGTAATTGTTTCTTCATTGCATGGCATTTATTCTGTTAACGAATGTGGGGCGCCATGCTTTTTGTTTCTGGCTTCTGCCGTTTGTACCCAATACCCATAAACGAAGGCCTTAACGTTTATTAAGCAGTTGGGGGATACGACAGAATACGCTGCTGAATTTTTTATTTCCCTAACCGGCATTACCCGGTCCAGGTTCAGCGGGTATGATCTCAGCCTGTTGTTATAAGGCACCCCGATAAATCTCAGCGCAAAGGTATAGAATGGTTGGGGAAAAGCAAGTATTATAAGCCAAAGTATTTGATGACACACTCTTTCAGCAGTAGCTCCTGCAACAACAGGCCTGCCTCCGGCGGTGCCTTTATGGCTTTAAAATGTGGCCAGCCGTCGCCATCACGGCCGGTAAATTCGTAGTAACCCTCTTTGGCCAAGAGGGTGCATACCGCTACGTGCATCAGGTCCTGCTTCTGCTCTTTGGTAAACTTGCCTGCGGGGTTCACACCTACTTCGTTTATGCCTATCAGGTACAATATTCCTTCCAGGTCGGGCAATTTGCCAAACCGTTCCACCATCAGGGTTTCTACATTCCTCCAGCGTTCTACTATGTTTTCCATAAACTATTAAGGCTGCAAAGCTACCTGAAATTTGGTTTAACGCAGTTTTAACAGCGTGAATATATACGCATTGATATTTTTGAAGGCTGAAACATTTTTTACAACTTACTGTTTCGTAAATTGTACCTATTATGGAAATGCCATCTTCAACATCTGTAGATATACGCGAACTGAACGAACGCATACACCAGGCCAGCGCTTTCATAGAGCTGCTGAACATGGAACTGAATAAGACCGTTGTAGGCCAGAGGCACATGGTGGAACGCCTGATGATAGGCCTGCTGGCCAATGGCCACGTACTGCTGGAAGGCGTACCCGGCCTGGCTAAGACGCTGGCCATCAAATCGCTGGCGGCGGCTATACATGCCAAATTCGCACGCATCCAGTTTACCCCCGACCTGCTGCCGGCCGATGTGCTGGGTACTATGGTGTACAACCCGCAGGCGCATGAATTTGCCGTACGTAAGGGGCCGATTTTCGCCAACTTCATACTGGCCGATGAGATTAACCGCGCCCCTGCCAAAGTACAAAGTGCCCTGCTGGAGGCCATGCAGGAACGCCAGGTAACCATCGGCGACCATACCTACAAGCTGGAAGAACCTTTCCTGGTGCTGGCTACGCAAAACCCCATAGAGCAGGAAGGTACTTATGAACTGCCCGAAGCGCAGGTAGACCGTTTCATGCTGAAAATCGTCATTACTTATCCTAAAAAGGAAGAAGAGCGCCATATCATCCGCTACAACCTGAACCCGGAGGGGATGCCCAAAATCAACCAGGTAGTAAGCCAGGATGATATACTAAAAGCCCGCCACCTGGTGCGCGAGGTGTATATGGATGAAAAAATTGAACAATACATACTGGATATAGTATTTGCTACCCGTTTCCCCGATGAGTACAAGCTGAAAGGATTGAAGCCGCTGATTAGTTACGGAGCGTCTCCCCGTGCCAGCATCAACCTGGCACTGGCTGCTAAAGCTTATGCATTCATCAAACGCCGGGGATATGTGATACCTGAAGACGTGCGCGCTGTTTGTCACGATGTAATGCGCCACCGTATAGGCGTTACCTACGAAGCTGAGGCCGAAAATGTAACCAGCGAACAGATACTGAACGAAATACTGAATGCGGTAGAAGTGCCATAGTTGAATTGATTGAATATGATGATACTCAATCCCTGCACACAGTGCAGGGATTATTTTTGGCACCCGAATTAACATTTCGCTTAGTTTATTGGCGTAACTTTGCAGCGCTGAAAAGCAAGGGATAAAAAACACATGTTGCTCAAAAAACATACAGCGTCGCAAATAGTTTGCTTTTATGCAATGGTTACAGCTGTGTGTATACTTGGCCCCGCATTATCTGCCCGCCGGCATAATTCGCAAAAAGGCGAACAACACCTCCTGAAGGCAACGGGCATTGCACAGCATCACACATCACTCAAGGCCGCGAAAGATGATAATACAGCTTACGGACAATCGGCCATACGACGCCACAACGAAGGTAGTTTCACTTCCGGCTCTTTTGCAAAAAATACGTTGGCAGGCACTGTGGCGGTTTATAGTTTTGTAGTTGCCGCTCCACATATTTTTATTGTTTCGCCAACGTGTTTAATAAAAACATATTCCCGTTTACTACTTCCGGGTTATTATTCTTTCCTATTCAGGTACACCCCCTTTTAGCCTGCCTGTTTAGCTTTTTCAAACTACCCTTTACAGAAAGATAATTTCAGCATTTAAAAATTAATGCCTGTTCGCGGTGCATACTGCAACCGCTACACAGGCACACAATACTTCTTATTATGATTGAATTTTTGCAGAACCTCACCAACCCCGACTGGATAATGGCACATGGGGGATTATATATAGTGCTGTTCATCGTTTTTGCAGAAACGGGGCTGTTCGTCGGTTTCTTTTTACCCGGCGATTCCCTGCTGTTTATTACAGGTATTATTATCGCTAATACTGCCCTTCCGGGGCTTGGCTCGCTTATGAGCCTTATCTATTGGTTGCTACTTATTTCTGCTGCAGGTATAGCCGGCAATTTTATTGGTTACTGGTTCGGCAGAACATCGGGCGATATGCTGATGAAAAGAAAGGATAGCTGGCTGTTTAAGAAGAAACATCTTTTGCAGGCAAAGGAGTTTTATATGAAAAGGGGTGGTGCAGCAATAGTACTCGCACGTTTCCTGCCTATAGTCAGGACTTTTGCGCCTATTGTAGCGGGTATGGTACGTATGGACTTTCGTAAATTTTCCCTGTATAACATTGTCGGGTCATTGGCGTGGGTGGTGAGCCTGGTAACGGCTGGCTACCTGCTGGGTGAAAACCTGTGGGTGAAAAACAATCTCGAAAAGATTATATTGGCAATAATAATCATACCGCTGCTGCCTGTACTGGTTAAACTGGTTTTCGGCAAGAAGCCGAAAGTACAGCCATTGCCGGTGGTAGATGTGAAAAACGAACAAGTGAAGAAGAATGATGTTGAAATATAATTCAATGTTCAAACTATAGGATTATGGAATTTTTGATGCCTGATTTTACTGAGCCCGGTATATGGATAAGCCTGCTTACTTTATCTTTCCTGGAGATTATCCTGGGCATCGATAATATTATCTTTATCTCAATTGTTGCGGGCAAGCTACCTGTAGCACAGCAGCGCAAAGTGCGCAACACGGGCCTGCTGTTAGCTATGATATTCCGCATAATGCTGCTGTTGGGTATCAATTGGATAATAGGGCTTACCGACCCGGTAGTCACATTACCCGCTATCAAGGGGTTATCAGATGCAGTTATACCACTCAGCTATAAAGACATAATACTTATAGCCGGGGGGCTATTCCTGATTGTAAAAAGTACCCTTGAAATACACCATAAGCTCAGGAAAGACGAACACATAGAAAAGGAAATTAAACCAGGGGGAAAAGTGAAAATAGGCCCGGTATTGGTGCAGATTATACTGATTGACGCGGTTTTTTCTTTCGACTCTATACTCACCGCCATCGGCCTGGTAGAAAGTGTGGTGATTATGATTATAGCAGTGATTGTTTCCATCGGTGTCATGATGCTTTTTGCAGGGCCTGTAGCCAGGGTGGTGAACAAACATCCTACTTTACAAATGCTGGCATTATCGTTCCTGGTAGTGATAGGTGTGGTGTTGATAGCGGGCGGTTTCCACCAGGAAGTAAGCAAAGGCATTATCTACACCAGCCTGGCATTCTCGCTGACGGTTGAGATGCTCAACATCAGGCTGAGACGTAAAGAACAGAATATTAAGCTGAATGATTCGGCACCGGTAGATGATAAATGATAATTAAAAAAAGATACCGGGCTTATGCCCGGTATCTTTTTTTAATCCCTGTTCACCACATCCAGTATCCTGAACCTTTTCCAGCCACCGGGTACTTTCCATTGCACTTCTTCAGCTTTTCTGAAACCGATAAGCGCCGCTGCCATAGGTGTGAGTATGGAAATCTTGTTCTGATGCATATCAGCATGTGCAGGCATCACAATCGTAAACTCCAGCACTTTATTGGTATTCAATTCCAGTACAGTTACTTTCGAGTTGATACGCACCGTGTGCTTCGGGAAAGCATCTTTTGCAACCACTATTGCCCGTTGCAGCTCCGAAGAAAGAGACATTTCATTTTGTGCAGGCGTGCTGCTGATATATGGTTTCAATAATTGGTAATCTTCTTCGGTAATGACTACCGGCCTTTCTTCATGTGCATTCATAATCGTTCATTTTAGTTGAGTATACCGGTATCAAAGTGGCTTTCTTTGTACCTGTTCTCTTTGTTATTAAAATAGATTTCATCAAAACTCCTGGTGTATAGCGGATCTACTTTCCTGAAAAACCTGGAAGGTTGTATATCATCAAGCGACCTGAACCCGCAGGCTTCCATAATTTCTATTGCGGCGTGTATCGTGTTCTTATGGTAGTTGGCCACACGCACTGTTTTGTTTGTAACGTCCAAACCCTTGTATAACGAAGGCTGCTGTGTGGCAATACCTACAGGGCAATGCCCGCTGTCACATTTCAACGCTTGTATACATCCTAATGAGAACATCATGCCGCGTGCGCTATAACATGCGGCAGCGCCGAGTGACAAAGCTTTTAATACATCGAATGCTGTAATGATTTTCCCTGCAGCTATCAGTTTGATGTCTTTATTCAACCCAAAACTCCTGAGTGTTGCGGAAGCGAATGACAATGCATCATACAAAGGCATACCCAGGTGGTCGGTAAACTCCAGCGGCGCTGCACCGGTTCCTCCTTCCGCACCATCTATGGTGATAAAGTCGGAGATAATACCTGTAAAGCATATCGCTTTACATATATCAATGAACTCCTGTTTATCACCGATACAAATTTTAAACCCTACCGGCTTTCCGCCCGACAGTTCGCGCAGTTGGCCAATAAACTGAACCAGCCCTACCGGGTTGGTAAAAGCAGTATGCCCCGGTGGTGAATAGACTGTAGTATATGGTTCTATATTCCTGATAGCGGCGATCTGTGGTGTATTCTTGGCAGCAGGCAAAATGCCCCCATGCCCCGGTTTCGCCCCTTGCGATAATTTTAATTCAATCATCTTTACTTCCTTTCGGCCCGCATTGATGCTGAATTGTTCAGGTGAAAAATGCCCCGACTTCTCCCTGCAACCGAAATATCCAGTACCTATCTGCCATACCAGATCGCCGCCCAGCAGGTGGTATTCGCTGATACCACCTTCACCTGTATTGTGGGCGAAACTACCCATAGCGGCGCCTTTGTTCAGTGAACTGATGGCAGTCTTACTCAACGCACCATAGCTCATAGCGCCAATATTCAGTATGCTGGCATCATAGGGGTGGTTGCACAAGCTGTTACCGATAGTTACCCTCAGGTCTTTTTCTTTAAGTTTTACAGGGAACATAGAATGTGACACCCACTCGTGTCCTGGAGCGTTTGCATCTTCCTGCATACCAAATGCCACGGTCTGTTTTACGTTTTTGGCACGTTGGTACACTATAGAACGCTGCCTTCGGTTAAATGGTTTGCCGTCCAGGTCTGATTCAAAAAAGTATTGCCTGAACTCGGGGCGTACCGATTCAAACAAATAGCGTGCATATCCCAACACGGGATAATTGCGGAGTATAGTGTGCCTGCGCTGCCGTATGTTGGCTGTGGCAACCACCGCTAAGAAAATGCTGAAAGGCAATACCCATAGCCAGTTATAGGATACTGTTACACTCAGGATAATGACTACGATACTACAGGTATAAATACCGGCAACTATCATAGCCCTGGCTGAAACCTTCATGAGATTCCAGGACATGATTATATTATTTAATGAAAAAATTGAGAAAAAGGACTGGTGTAAATCCCCCGGAACCTATATTATTTGCAGGCCGGGGCTAGGGTATTAAAGTCCTTAAAGTTGGAAACATAGTACGCCTTATTGCAAAAGCAATGAAACTGGCGTGTATAGTTAAGACATGCAGCACTGCCCACCATATCCTGGTGGCATATTGTGTATTGTATATAGTTATACTGCTGCATGCGGCAAAGTTATGTATAATTTTCACTCTGATTTGTTAAAGTGTTAGCACACGCCGTTTACAACGCTTAAAAGGTTTTTACAAAATAATTACACTCAGGCCATAGGGGTATTCATTGTACTGCATCGTTTATACGACATATTCAGTACGATGAAACTTTTATATTCTTTCATATTGTTCTTATTGATGGCCACACAGATTTCTGCTGCTGAGCATACGGACAGCAGTGCTGCAGGCAAGCCTGACCGTAAGGTACTGGAGCAGGTGACTGTATCTGCATCTTCGGCACGCATGACGGAACATGTAGAAACTGCTGCAATGGGGAAAACCAATATACCTGTTTCCATGCTGGCTAAAACGGTATCTATAGGCGGTGAGCCTGATGTAATCAAAGCCCTGCAACTGACACCGGGAATAAAGAGAGGAACGGAAGGCAATATCAATATGTACGTGCGTGGTGGTGGCAGCGATGAAAACCTGGTATTGCTCGACGGAGCTCCATTGTATAATGTGGGGCATATGCTTGGCTTCTTTTCCCTGTTTAATACAGCTTCTGTAAGGGATGTGCAGATGTACAAGTCGGCCTTTCCGTCTTCATATGGTGGCAGGCTCTCGTCTGTAATGGACGTAAGCACAAAGAATGGCAGCCTGACTGATTACAAGGCATCTGCAAGTATCAGTACCATTGCATCCTCTGCCACCGTACAGGGCCCGGTTATCAAAGACAGGCTTTCGCTGATTGCCTCTTACCGCAGAACGTACATTGATAAGGTTATGAAGGATATTCCCTATTACTTCTACGACGTTAATGCAAAAGCTATGCTGGTAATCAATTCATCTAACCGGCTGTATGCAGGTGTATTCGCAGGCGACGATATATTGCTGGTACGTCAGCAGAAAAACCCTGAATTTGATACAACCTTAAAAACAAACACACACCTGGGCAATAAGCTCTTTACATTGAGGTGGAACAATATAGCACGTGATAACAAATATGCCACCGATGTCTTGCTGTACCATACAGCATTTCGCTACAATATATCAGGCAGTATGGGAGGCAACAGCCTGGCAATGCATAGCGCAATAGGCGACCTGGGCATAAAGGCTGACACAAGGGTGTATCATATTCCCGGCCATAAAATCGGAATGGGAGCGGCACTTATTCATCATACTTTTAATCCAAATATCATCAATACATCAGGTGCTGAACTTGAAAGATTTGGTAATAACAAAGGCATATTGGTACGCAACGTGGAAGCTGCTGTTTACATCAACGATGAATACAATATTAATAAAAGATGGCTGCTGCAATCGGGCCTGCGCATCAGTGGTTTGTCCACCGGATCAAAACTGTATCTGCATCCTGAGCCAAGGATAGCGGCGCGTTACCTGGTTAACGAAAGGAATTCTGTTAAACTATCCTACGCACGCATGGTACAATACATGCACCAGGTTACCGGTTCATCAGTCACGCTGCCAACCGACCTCTGGTACCCCGCAACAGGTAAAATAAAGCCGGGAATATCCGACCAGTGGAGTGTTGGTTATTACCATAGCATACCCTCCACCGAAATAGCGCTGAGTGCGGAAGTGTATTACAAAACACTGAGTAATGTGATGGAATATAAGGAAGGAGCGCAGCTTATGCTCAACAGCAATTTTGAACAGGACATAGTATCGGGCAAGGGTAAAACCTACGGGATAGAATTGCTGGCTACAAAGACAGCGGGCAAGTTTACAGGTTGGGTAGGTTATACATTGTCTTATGCAAGGCGTTATTTCGATTCGCTGAACAACGGGCAACCTTTCTACGCCAGGCACGACAGACGGCATGATATATCTTTTGTGGGACTGATGGACATCAGCAAACACTGGTCGGCGGGTACAACAGTGGTATATAGTACAGGCTCACCATTTACAGGTCAAACAGGACAATATGTAATACCAGCCCCGGGTTTCAGTGGCTTTGATGCTATGCCCGTATACACCTCGCGCAATGCAATGCGCCTGTCTGCTTCGTTCAGGATTGATGCCAGCCTGCAATACAAATTTACTATCGGCAACAAACTGAAGGGCGATGTACAATTGAGTGTATACAACATGCTCAATCGTACACAACCCTCAAACGTAGAGCGGGTATGGGATGCCAATAAAAAAGAATACAAATACAGGCAAACCGGCCTCTTTGGCACCATAACTGCAGGTGCGATTAGCATAAACATTTAACACAACAACATAAAGTAACAGTTATGAAAAACTACATTATCATAGCAATATTATGCACATCAATCATCGCATGCCGAAAGCCTGCACCATTGGATATAGCAGTTCCTCAGGCAGGGAAAACAATAGTGGTGTCGTCTGCCAGTCCCAACAATCACACAGTGGTAGTTGCCGCAGGGTATACATTCCATTCCATGCTTAATACTGACAGCATTACAGGCAATAATGAGGGCCTGATCAGTGAGTATATGATAGACTCCGGTAGCGCCACATTGAGTTATAATGGTGGTGCTGAATTACCTCTATACCGCATTGCTAAGGGCGTTTTTGCTCGCAACGATTTACAATTGCAACCGGGTAATTCATATACCCTTACTGTAGTTGATAACAAAAATAATATAATCACAAAAGGCTCAGCAATATATATGTCACCTCCCGTGGTTAACCATATTACGCCTGTAAAAACTGTACGCGGTACCGATACAGTAGTCCAACTGCGATTTGAACTTGATAATGTTCAACCCGGCGAATGTTATTATATCAGCTATAAAACAGGCTCGGCAATAAAACCAACGGGCAGCAGCAAAAAAGAAATACTGCTCAATTTTGAGCCGAAAAAAGTATTGCTTTATAGCAGCAATGATGCGGCTAACAATAAGCTGAGTAAAACAATAACCTTGTCGGCCGCAGGCAGTGATACTATTGATGTAGAAATCGCCAAAATAGATGGCGGCTATTATAAATACCTGGATGCTTATATTAAGACAGGCTACCTGGTAAATCAATTGACAGGAGAACCGGTAAACCTGCCATCTAATATGAGCAATGGCTATGGTTACTTTACCATGCACAGCTCAAAACAGATAAGGCTCGATATGAATACGGTAAGTGTTGCAGAATAAAGACAGGATTACTCCTTACCGGGTTTAGGCATTTCGCCTCTTCTTTCCAGTGGTTTTACCTTCAGCAGTTTTACAATGTAGGTGGCTGTCTGCCCGGTATTGGGTTTCATCCAGGGTTCCGGGTTGCCGCCCGCATTCAGCATAGAATCTACAGACATAATGATGGCTACGCTATCGCCGGGGGTCATCAGTTGCACTACTTCCTGTATATCAGTTTTGGTAGCTGGTTGTTGCATCAGGAAACCTATAGGTTTGCCTTCACCCGCCTCGCGCGAGTTGTATATCCTCTTGCCCTCTACCTCTACATACATATGCGCTTCTACATAGTCGCCATACCGGGGTTTGGGTTCACCCGGCGCATCCAATAGCGTTTTGTATGCCACACCACCCGGCAGTTGTACCGTTTCCGTTTGCTGCGCCTGTGCATGTACAGCGCATATCATCATCAATGCAAATAGCCCTTGCTTCATCATTTACCGTTATAGAATAAAAATAGGGGTTTTTGAAGGAACAACCCTATATAACAAATAGCCGGACTGTGCAGCCCGGCTATTTTTAACAAGTAGTTTTAACTTTAAGTTACATCGTTGTAGGTTGGTGGGTCCGCAGGAATTCAATATTCTGTTTTTCCAGTTCAGTAAGTTTCGACTGAACATCATTGAACCTGGGATTGTACCACTCAAAGCGTCCGAAATGTGACTTCAGGTCATCATCTGTAAACTGCATGCCATGACGGGCATAAATCTCATTCAGCATCACTGAATGTCCCCACCTGGTGAGGTATTTGGTATCGCTCTCATCCAGCGGACGCGTTGAGCCTTCTGGGTAAAAGCCGGGCACACTGCCCCAGTCCATTTCATCGTGCATCTGGCGGAACCGGCGTACCTCCTCATTACTATAACTTTCTATATTGTATAAGCGCCTGAATTCTTCGTCGGAAAGGCTGTAGGTAGTACCCGTTGTTGTTCCGTCGGTGGTAGCAGCACCATCCGGTGTAACATCGGTGGCTGCGGTAGTATCAGTGGTTTCATCCGTTTTATCGGCATCATCATTACACTTGCATGATGCAATAAGCAGGAAGCTGCAAAAAATGAGCGAAAGTAGCTGTTTCATAATATCAAATTTTAGTTAACGTAATTACAACAAACAAACTGCTGTAAATGTTTAATAAAATTTGAATTTGTTTGAAAGGCTTCTACCCCTCCACTCTCCTGATATCCGCTCCCAGTGCATTCAGCCTTTCGTCTATGCGCTCGTAGCCACGGTCTATCTGGTTGATGTTGTGTATGGTACTCTTGCCCTTAGCGGATAAAGCGGCTATCAGCAGCGCCACACCCGCCCGTATATCGGGGCTGGTCATGGTGATACCGCGTAGCGGCACCTGCCTGTCCAGGCCGATGACTACAGCACGGTGAGGATCGCACAATACTATCTGCGCACCCATTTCTATCAGTTTATCTACAAAGAACAGGCGGCTCTCAAACATTTTCTGGTGTACCAGCACGGTGCCCTTGGCCTGCGTGGCTGTCACCAGTACGATACTTAACAAATCGGGTGTAAAGCCCGGCCAGGGGTGGTCGTACACGGTGAGCATGGAGCCGTCTATGTATTTTTGAATACGGTAATGCTCCTGTGCAGGTACGTATATATCGTCGCCCTCTATCCTCAGGTCTATACCCAGTTGCTGGAAGGTTTCGGGTATGACACCCAAATGTTCTATATCAGCGTTTTTGATGGTCAGCTCACTTTGCGTCATAGCTGCCAGGCCTATAAATGAGCCTACCTCAATCATATCGGCCAGCATGCGGTGCTCGCAGCCCTTCAGTTTTTCTACACCCTCTATTACAATCTTGTTGCTGGCAATGCCGCTGATATTAGCCCCCATACGGTTGAGCATATGGCACAACTGCTGCACATAAGGCTCGCAGGCGGCATTATAGATAGTAGTTGTGCCGGGTGTCAGTACCGCCGCCATCACTATATTGGCTGTACCGGTTACAGATGGTTCGCCCAGGAGAATGGTAGCCCCCTGCATGGCTGATCCGTCCAGCGTAAACAGGCTTTCGTCGCCGTCATACTCAAAACGTACGCCCAGTTTTTCAAAACCACGTATATGCGTATCCAGCCTGCGGCGGCCTATCTTGTCGCCACCTGGCTGTGGTATATGCGCCATCTTATAACGGGCCAGCATAGGGCCAGCCAGCATTACAGCACCACGCAGTTTTGCAGACTTTTTCTTGAACAACGGGTCGGTAAAAAAACCTTCGTTCACATCAGTGGCCTGTAGTGTGACAGTGTGCGCATCTGTGCGTGTTACGGTCACACCCATATCGCCCAACACCTCTATCAGCGTGTTTACGTCCAGTATATCCGGTACGTTGGTAAAGGTAACCGGCTCGCTGGTAAGCAGGGCTGCGCACAACACCTGCAGGGCTTCATTCTTGGCGCCCTGGGCAGTTATTTCGCCTTTCAGCGCCTTGCCGCCCCGTATCTCAAAAGCATTCATTGCAAAAGCAGTTTATTTAAACCGGTTCTTGAATTTTTTGTGTTTGCTGCCGCCACCGCCGCTGCGCTGTTGTTGTTGCGGCTGCTGTTGTTGCTGTTGCCCGCCACCCTTGTTGCGGTTGCCGTTATTGCGGTTCTTGTTGTTTTTGTTGCTTTCGAAGTTCTGGCGGTTGTCAAAGTACACGCGATAGCCACCCTGTTCATACTGCAGCTTGCCTTCTGTAAGTACAGACAATTCATTGCGGATCATATCATCGTGCACAGGCTCTCGGTGCCAGTTGATGTAAGACAGTTTCATGTAATAGCCTATCAACTGCGTCAGGTTCTTGCGTTTTTCCTCGTCGGTTTCAGCCAGCGCCTTTTCTATCAGCGAGTTCAGGTTTTTACCGAAGTGCCTCACCTTAACCCTGGTCTGCGGGTAAGGCAGCGGGTCGGGCTTGCGGAACATCTCTTCCCTGCTGGGTGCGGGGAAAGGGCTGTCCACATCCAGCTCAAAATCTGATATTACGTAGAGATGGTCCCACAGCTTGTGCTTATAATCCTCCATGATTTTGAGGCCCGGGTTCAGTGTAGCCATCAGATCAATGATCATTTCGGCATAGCGGGTGCGTTTGTCGCGCTCGGGGATGGCCATCATATAGGTCACCATCTTCTGCACGTTACGGCCATATTCGGGAATCAGCAGCCTGTCCCTGGTAGTATTATATTCCATAATTAAGTCAAAAGTTAAAATTCAAAAACCAAAATTGTATGTAAGCATTGAAGATGTCGCCGTAAGTAAGGCAACAGAATCTTAGAAGTGGTACGTCTTATCCTGTTTATTTAGAAGAGAGGTATGGATAATATTACCGAAGCAGGACAAAGATAGGGTTTTTACATGTCAAAAGCGCTTTTAAATGATATTCGCGATGTTGAAAACCCGGGGATTTGTTCCAAAATGATTCCACAAATCGGGGTTTTGTGATTTTGGAACAATTTTACCGGGCCGTTCGGCTGATTTTGTTCCCAAATGATTCCGGAAATCCGGGTTTTCAGGATCGGAACAATTTTTATTATTCTGTCCTGAAAAAACGTAGCGTTGCTGTATGTCAAAGAACTGCCCGTGCAGCCATGTAGCTGATGGAATGGCTACTAAATAATTATAGTAAATTTACATAAAAATAATGTAATTTAGGATTAAAATACCTGATGTGTAGCCGAGAAACCCGGCCTGTTGCTTATAGATATGCTTTGCCAGCTTTTAGTACCTTAAATGCCGGTTACATACCGGGTGACTTAATAGAACACGGATGCCCGCCCGGATGAACCGTTCGGACGGGCCCTTCGGAACATTCACGCCAGTTGAAAATAATACTATTAGCTATTCACTTTTATATGGTTTATTAATCATTAGTTAATATTTATTATTAAAAAGAATTATTATTAACGATAGATGCATACTTAGCTATCTATATGAATTATCTTAGTTAGAGATTTATGCTATCGTTCATTGATAAAACGTTTACCTATGAAAAAGATCCTTTTTATACTGCTGATGTGCAGTAGCTTCTTCAGTGCAAAGGCTGCATTTGTGAGTGGTAGCATCACAGCTAATACTACATGGACCCTGGCTAACAGCCCTTATATAGTAAATGGCAACCTGACTATTGATTCAGGAGTTGTACTGACTATTCAACCCGGTGTGGAAGTACGTGTAGATAGTACATACATTTTTCAGGTAGATGGGAAATTATTAGCCGTGGGTACAAGCGCTGATACGATAAAGTTTACCTCCAACAGCGCTAACCCCGCGTTACATCCTTGGGAAGGCATCAGGTTTACCCTTAAGTCTGCAGACACCAGCAAGCTGCAATACTGCCTGTTTACATATGCTGATGTATCCATCAATACCACAGGCGCCAAATTGAAAATAAATAATTCCACATTTAAGTACAATAATATTGCTATACATATAAATAGTGTACCGTCATTTAATTACTCAGACTACATTTATATAAACAAATGCCTGATCACTCAGAATGATACCGGTATTTACGATACCGGCAACCGGTCAATAAACAGTAAGGTTACAGAAAATGAAATTTCATTCAATAGTATCGGAATGAGGGAAGAAAATAGCTGGGAAGGGTTACGGAATTTCAATTATAATGAATTCAACTATAACGCCATCGGATATTCTTCAACGGGTCAACAATTTGGGTCCAGGTTAAATACCTTCAAAGGGAACACGATTTATGGTATATATGTTGCGGCTACTACACCTGAGAGCATAGGGTATATAAGTGAAAACCTGTTCATTTACAATACGACGGCCATTTATATAGATAATGCTTCACAAGCCCTGATCTATTTTAACACCATAGCGTATAATGGCATCGGTATAGAGGATAACTTTAGTTACACCGGTAGTGCATCGAGAAACGGTTTTTCATCCTTCACGAACTGTTATACAAATAATACGTACTATAATATCAAAGAGAATGGGCGGCTTGATTTTTCGACAAGAGATGACTGGTGGGGTACTGCCAGCATACCAGGAATAGATTCGGCTATTTATGACTATTATGATGACACTACTAAAGGGAAAGTAGTTTACACGAATATCAAACTCACCAGTGGCGGGTGCAGAACTGTATCTCCACCTCCGCCGTGCCTGCAACCAGGTTCGCTGAATGTTGTTGCCACATCGCCAAATACCGCAACGGCAACATGGGCTGCAGCATCAGGTGCTGCGGGCTACGAGTATTACATCATACCACTCACGTCTTCACCTCCGTCCATGGGTACTGTCACTACGACCCCTTCTGTGAATCTCACCGGCCTTACCGGTGGGGAAAAGTATATTTTCTGTGTGCGGACAAGGTGCCAGTCTTCACCTTTCCTGTCTGCGTGGGTATGTGATACTGTAACAATGCCCTGTGGCGCGCCAGGCTATATTATCGTCAACCAGGTATCAGCAACCGGAGCTGTTGTTTGGTGGGGAGCGACCACAGGTGCAACCGCTTATGAGTACTATGTAGCACCTCATCCGTCAACGCCACCGGCTATGGTAAGCACCACGTCCAACAATGTTGTGATAATAAACGGCCTAACCGCAAATACAACTTACGATGTTTGCGTAAGAGGCAAATGCGGCAGCTATTATTCCGCATGGAAATGTGACACCTTGCATACAGCAACCGGCATTAATAGCCTCGATACACGGGATGCCGTTAGCGTGTATCCTAACCCTAATAATGGCACATTTACTGTTTCTTTGGGCGATATGTCAAGTGATAATACTACTATCGTTTTGTATGATGTAACGGGCAGGATGATTATGTCAAAGAAAATGTATGCAAACACGGAAGTAGTTGAATTGCGAAATGGAGCAAAAGGAGTGTACCTGCTAAGGATAGTAACGGGCGATTCTGTAATTAATAAGCGTATAGTCGTTGAATAATTTAAGAACGTCCACAGCATAACGATATATACAAAGTGTTTAATGAAACCCGTATTGTACGGGTTTCATTATTTTAGACCAAGGGTGAAGGCTGTGCGACTTAATAGACACGGATGCTCCCCTGATGAACCTGCGGAACGTCCGTGCCTATGGCTTGTTTATGTATTTATATATATTATTTTTTCGGAAGATTCCATTTTTCAATTAATTCGGCGTTGAGCCCTCCCTCTTTCGCGTTGGGTTTACCTACCCCTGTCGTGATAAGGGATTTTAAACTTCCCTGTATGTAACTGGTCCACGCATCGCGGCACACATCATAACATTCATATTCCGGAACCAGCCCAGCATGGGTTAAACGTAATTCGGTTTTACCTTCTTTTTCTGATATGTCGAATATGATCCTGGTTCCTTTCCACTCCGTCTTGTCTTGCGTAAAATTGAAGTGGTTTTCCAGCACCAACCAAACTACCTTTTTGCCGGGAATGAATTCCACAATCTTCATTTTGCTGATATGGACGTCTTTGTAGTAATACAGGAATTCTTCACCAGGCTTGTCGGTGTTGCCTTCCACACTTTCCGACCACCAACCGCGCACATTGTTGATGGCGTTAAAAACTTCGTCAGCTGTCTGGTCTACTAAAAATGTTGTGGTGAAATCTGAGCTTGTCATGTTCTTTTCGATTTTTGATGTTAATGATTTATTATGCTTAGTTGAATTATCAGTTGAATTGCAGGAAGTACAGCTAGCCAACAATAGTACGATGGACAGACAACGGGCTGATTTGTTTAGTACGTTCGCCATTAGCTTGCTTGTTTTATGGCTGCGGTTAGTTTTTCCTGCATATACTGTGTCCAGGCAGGCGCGCAGGCATCGTAACACTCAAAATCCGGAACCAATCCTTTGTGCGTAAATACGATTTTGGTTTTGCCCGCTTCCTGCGAGATTTCAAAACCAAACATGGTTCCTTCCCATTCATCTGTCTTGTCAACAAAGCTGAGATTAGCCTCTGTCACCAGCCAGGTTACTTTTTTATTGGGCACCAGCTCTACCAATTTTTGTTTGGTGTAATGCGCCCCGTCTCCGGCACGAAAGCTGAATTCGTCACCGAGTTGCTCCGAGTTTCCCTCAAATGATTCGCCATATAGCCCGGACCACCATGACCTTACGTCGAGGATAGCATTATATGCCTCCCCGGGTGTTTGTTCTACCAATATCGTAGTTGTAAAATTCTGCTGTTTCATTATCTGTTTAGTTTTTAAGTTCTCTGTTTGTATTACGATGGCAAAGCTAGGACCGGTATAGCTAACTGAAGGGTGGTCAAATGGACATTATAGCGGGTTGATTTGGACAAGGTATAGTTATACCTTTATTATAAATTAGTTTGGATGAAACATATCACGCTCTTATATCCTGACGGCGAATGCAACCTCAGTACAGTAGCTTGTATAGTGGGTACTGTAGAGATATTTTCGAGGGCCAATGGCTATTGGATGCAGCAGGGCAACAAGCAGAAATATAAATTGAGTGTAGCAGGTACCACATCTAAGAAGCAATACATCAATAACCTGGTGGCCTTAAAGCCCGACAGTCATATCCGGGATATTGCAAAAACAAATCTCATTATTATTCCTTCTGCAATGCCGGGAGCAACCACGGTCGAACGCCAGATGATGTATGACTGGATAAGACAGCAGTACAAAGCAGGCGCAGAAGTAGCCAGTATGTGTTCAGGCGCATTTATCCTGGCCTCGACGGGTATAATGGATGGTAAAAGTTGTTCTACCCATTGGTCGTTCGCCGATAGGTTCAGGGAAACGTATCCTAAAGTGAATTTACATTCAGATAAACTGATTACCGATGAAAATGGGGTCTATACAAATGGCGGCGCTTACTCTTTCCTGAACCTGGTAATATACCTTGTTGAGAAATATTACGACAGGCAGACAGCGATATTCTGTTCCAAGGTATTCCAGGTAGAGATAGAGCGGAACAGCCAATCGCCCTTTGCCATATTTACCGGGCAGAAACAACATGACGATAGCATAGTGCAACAAGCCCAGGCGCATATAGAACGAAACATTGGTGAAAAAATCTCTGTTGGAGAACTGTCTGCGAAATTTGCAATAGGACGGAGAAATTTTGACAGGAGGTTTATTAAAGCTACAGGCAATACTCCGTTGGAGTACGCTCAGAGAGTGAAAATAGAGTCAGCGAAAAAGGCGCTGGAGGACACCCGTAAAACAGTTAATGAAGTGATGTACGAGGTGGGTTACGCCGATGTAAAGGCTTTCAGGGAAGTGTTTAGAAAAATTACGGGGTTATCACCACAGGAATATAAAACCAAGTATAATAAAGAAGCTGCGGGTGGGTATTGATTCCTAACTGTACCCCCATTTCCCACTCTCCACCTCAATGCTTACCTTAGCCGTATAAATTCGCACCTGTTTGTGTTCAATGCTAAGACAGGTATACAAGGAATTATAGGAATGTCAGTTGCTCTGTACATTTATTATTTCACAATCAATTTACGCGTTACTATTTCTTCACCGAACTTAATATGAATTGAATAAGCTCCTTTTGCCAGCATTCCGAGTTCCACTGTGGTGATGGATTTTTCCGGAATGATTTCAATAACTACTCTTCCCAGCATGTCAAAAATTCTGATGAAATCGGCAATATCTGGGCCTGTGTTGATACTCACCAGGTCAATTGTAGGATTGGGCGAAATTATGGGATATCCGTTCTCCAGTATTGATATATCTAAACACTGAGAGGTATCCGCGCAGCCTTTGTAATATGCTATTACTGCATACTGTCCGTTTGCCAAAGCAACAAATTGAGCATTAACTGCACCGGGCAAAGGGTGATAATTTTCACAATCTACCCATTGGTAAGTAGCTCCGTCACGATTGCTATTTGCCGTTAGGGTTGTGTTGCTTATGGCGGCATCGACAATCACCTCATTTACAGTCACCGGCAATGCCGATGAATTGGAGCATCCGTGATAATTTGTCAAAGTGTATTTTATCATTACCTCACCCGTATCAATACCATACACTATTCCATTACCATAAACACTTGCAATATTGCTATTGCTGCTTGACCATATACCGCCTGAAACAGATGGGCTGAGTTGTAGCGTTTTATTTTTACAGAATATTGTGTCGCTGCCAATGGTTGCCGGGGCAGGTAAAACATTAATCACTAACACTTTTTCCACTTCAATAGGGCATCCGTTAGAATTGTATTGATAGTATATAGTGTCGGTGCCCGCGGTGGTTGATGTATATTCCCCTGTATTGTTTATACCACCCAAAGAGATGTTGAAGTTGCGCCAATTGCCGGATGGAACTATGTGACTAAATTGAGCGACTGCCCCGGCACATACGCTATCAACTCCTGTAACAGGTATTTGTAGCGGCGCATTTACTGTAACAAAGAAGCTTTCCGCTGAACTGCAACCAGAGTTATTGGTGATAGTATAAATAATCGTGTCTTTCCCGGTATTATTTGCAGAAAGCAAACCCGAGGGAGTAATATTACAGATATTACCATTACTTATGGAACTCCAAATGCCGCCCGGAACGACATTCTGATATTGTTCGGTATTATTGATACAGATTGTTGACGAACCCGTTATCGGGCCCGGTACAGTTACCGCCTTTATGAAAATATTCTTGCTGACAGTGGTGGTACAACCTGCACCATTTACTACCGAATATCGTATTGTAGTTAATCCTGAATCGATAGCAGTTATCAATCCATTAGAATCAATTATAGCAATCGTTGTATCATCAGATTGCCACGAGCCACCCGCCGTAGAGTCTGTGAAAGTCGTGTTTTGATACATACACAAACTATCTATACCATGAATACTGTCTACCACAGGAATTGCAAATACAGTAATTGGGAAAGTTGTCGTATCACTACAGCCAAAAGTGTTTGTGACGATATACACGGCTGTATCTGTCCCGGGATTTACAGGTGCAACAAGCCCTATAGTGTTTATAGTGCTAACGACACCATTGCTTGACATACTCCATATTCCTCCCTGAACTGTATCTGAAAGTTGTATCGTATTATTCATGCACAACGTGTCTTTACCTGTAATCAGGCCTGCTGTCGGCTTAGGGAGTACAGTTATTTCTTTGGTAGTAACAGTTTTGCAAATATCCGATTGGGTATACGAAATAGTTACTTTGCCTGCTCCCGTTCCCTTTAGTATACATCCCCTACCTCCTATGGGAGTTACAGTTGCTATATTTGTGTCAGCCGATGACCAGGTGCCGTCCAATATAAAATAGTATTGCAAAGATGTATCGCCCTCACAAATAGTATCTGTACCTACTATGTCATATTTTCTTGGCGGATTGGGGATGTAGATGTTTTTTGTCACACTTTTAACACATCCAAACGTGTTTGTGACTGTATATATTACAGCGTCATTACCGGGGTTTACAGGTATTAACCATCCGCTTGAAGCAATGGTACTTCGGGTTCCATTGCTGGCAGTGGACCAAATGCCACCCGGAGTGGTGCTGGAATATTGGATAGTGTCTTGTAAGCATGCGTAGTAGTCACCAGTTATCGGGCTTACTGTTGGAACAGCACCGACTGTAATTGTTTTTGAGACTTGGGTGGAGCATCCGATGCCTCCTACTTTATAAGTAATGGTAGCAGTACCTGTATCTATTCCGGTAACTAAACCAACATTGTTGACAACTGCAACTGTAGTATCGCTACTCGTCCATACACCTCCCTGTACCGAGTTAGATAATTGAATACTGCTCGCCTTACAAACTGAGTCTGGCCCTGCAATTGGGTTTAATGGGGTATATACAGTTACTGCAATTGTTTTATTAACAATTGTACCACCACAACCTGTGGTGTCTGTTTTATAGGTGATGGTTGCAGAACCTATACTCTTAGCTGTAACGACGCCGGCCTGTGATATAGTGGCAACAGAGGTATCTGACGAAGACCACACACCTCCACTGGCAGTGTTGGTGTATGTGCTGTTACTGTTCAGGCATAATATATTCTCGCCGCTAATGGGGCTTGCGATAACTGGTCCGACATTAGGATATTCGAAAGCACCAATATCGTAATTGCCTATACGGTTATTGCCCAATATGTCCCTACTGGACAGAACTGATGACATACCCGCATTGACAGCGGGGCTACATACTTTCAGCATTAGCCCATCATCTGCAGTACCTGGTATACTATCATTGCCTAACGGATTAATCTCGTTGACAAATAATGGATTTACGCCAATCATGTTGCCAGGTGAGGCAGAGGGTAGTTGAAAGATGTTATTTTTAATATAAGAAGTGTCAAAAATGTAAGAATTGACGTCATCCTCATTAGTCCAACCAAAAACTCTTATGTTTTTCCAGAAGATATTATTTGTATAGTGCGAAGGCACGTTGTTATTGTAAATGGCACCTCCATATCTGGTGGTACTGCTTAAGACATACGAAAGTACATTACTATAAAACGTATTGTTTAAAAAATTACAATAACGGGCTTGGTGTATGTAGACGGCGCCACCAGCTTCGTAAGCCGTATTAAAAAACATCTGGTTATTGGAAACGAGATAAGCAGAGGTGGTATCGCCGGTAAGGTAAAGACCACCACCTCCACAACTGCTATATAAGTGGCTAGTGGTGTTACTGTAAATCGTGTTGTTGGTAATTTTATTACTGTCAGGAGCATTGAAATAAACACCTCCGCCACGACTTACACCATGACCGCTTCCAGTGTAATTATTATTAATGGTATTTCCGTTTAAAACTGTCTGACTGCCTATATATGCACCGCCACCGAGTTTGCCCGCACTGTTTGAGTAGAGAGCATTGCTGTCAATAATAGAATTACCATTTATGAACATACCTCCTCCATGCCAGGGGGAATAGTTGTTATATATTGAGTCAAATTTAATCGTAAACTTACCTGCTTCGACATATATACCTCCTCCATTGTCTGTCGCGTAATTATTATGAATATGCAGATTGCGAAATATACTATTTGTACCCCCATATGCATAAATACCACCACCGCTACCACGAAGGATGCTAATACTATTTACAGTTATATTGGGCCAGGAGTTGGCATTGCCTCCTTTGATTCTAAAACCGTCAAGTATGCATCCCGGCGAACTGCCGGATATCACCATCAATACAACATGATAACTATTGTCAGAACTGTTATTCACCGCGCCAATATCGCCGCTAAGTGTAGTAATATTTGCAGCAATAGTACGGGCTGAAATACTGGTTTCAGTGCCTGCAAAACCACCATAGATATCAACACCACTCTTTAAGTAAAAAGTTTTATCTCTGGGATTTGTAGGAGTGGTACTGCCAAATGGGTCACGACTGGGTAAATATGTTCCGGCAGCTACCCATACCTGGTCGCCGTTAGATGAAACATTTATCATTGCTTGTAGGTCAGAGCTGGCGTTAGCCCACGAGGAGCCATTGCCGGAACCAGAAGCTGTAGGTTTTACATAACGAATAGTTGCATCGGCGTTTAAGGTGCAGAGGGCTGCTATCAATATCAGAAGGTACTTTATTTTCATGTAAAAAAATCTCGATAGTTAAGATTGTACTTATCAATATTACGACTAATAATTAATTCAGGCTATGAGAAATCGTAGCACATCCCCTATTTCCCACTCTCCCCCTCAATGCTTACCTTAGCCGCTCAATATTATCAGATATGGATTTGAACCTGGTGGGTAAAAGGGCCCTGGTGGCCGGCAGTACGCAGGGCATAGGTTTTGCCAGTGCGGCGGAGTTAGCGGCATTAGGTGCTAGTTGTACGCTGATAGCCCGTAACGAAGATGCATTGAAGGCGGCAATAGGCAAACTGGATAGCTCCAAAGGGCAGGTACATGATTATTTAGTAGCCGATTTCAGCAAGCCGGAGCAGGTGAGGGAGGTAATAAACGCCTTTGTAACCGATAACACTGTACATATATTAGTGAACAACAGTGGCGGCCCGGCAGCGGGGCAGGGTATAGATGCGGCGGTAGAGCAGTTTGAAGCCGCTTTTCAGCAGCACCTGGTATGCAACCATATACTGGCCACAGCGGTGGTGCCCGGCATGAAGGCAGCTGGCTACGGGCGTATCATCAATATCATTTCTACTTCGGTAAAGATACCGTTGAAGGGGCTGGGGGTCTCCAATACCATACGCGGGGCGGTGGCATCGTGGGCCAAAACATTGTCTAATGAGCTGGGAAAATTCGGCATAACGGTGAATAACGTGCTGCCCGGCGCTACAGGCACAGCCCGGCTGGAGAGCATTATCAACAACAAATCGTCCAAAGCCGGTGTGAGCAAAGAGTCTATAGAACATGAAATGCTGGAGGAAATACCTGCAGGGCGCTTCGGCCAGCCGGAAGAGATAGCAGCCATGGTGGCGTTTTTAGCCTCGCCGGCGGCAGCTTACGTAAATGGTACCAGCATACCTGTGGATGGGGGGCGTACCGGTTCAATTTAAAACGGGATTAAAATCATTTGATATACAGACTGTGGTTTTTTTGTCACGGTAGATGAAAAGTTTTGTTAATATAAAATGTTTTTTAGCCCTGACAAAAAAATGACAAAGACACATTGTCAGAATTAAAATATCCCATGAAACCCTTGCCAGGCTTGATAAACATTTTTTAACAAATGTGTATAAACTTTGCTTATTGTGTTGTAGTTTTGCCCACACTTTGTCAAAAAGGAACGTTAATTTTCAAACTTATTATACGTGTCAGAATCAATTAAGCCGATGTTCCGGAAAATTGCTCACAGCACTTTCGCTATAATCGTTGCAGTTTTTGCATTTATCAGCACTGCGTATGCACAGCCGGATGGTAAAGCATTGTTCCAGTCTAACTGTGCCAGTTGTCACAACCCGATAAAGGAATCGACAGGCCCTGCCCTGCAAGGGGTATCGGCCCGTGTGCCCAGCAAAGAGTGGCTGCACAACTGGGTGAAAAACTCTGCATCGCTGATAGCGTCGGGAGATAAGTATGCCAACGAGGTGTACAAAAAATGGGGTATGACTGCCATGACCCCCTTCCCCAACCTGAGCAACGAGGAAATTGACGCTATTATTGACTACGTAGAAACGTATCAGCCACCCACAACTGCTGCACCTGTAGCCGGCGCTGCTGCCGAGGGGGCAGCGGAAGAGAATACCTGGCTATATACCATTATAACCTTGGTATTGCTGGTGTTCACCATCATCCTGTGGCGCATCAACCATGCCCTGCGCAGGGTAGCCAACGAGAAAGAAGGCATCACCAACCATAAAGATCTGCCCATTTACCGCAATAAAGTATTCATTGCCATAGCTGCTATACTGATATTTATAGGTGCGGGCTACTGGGTGGTGAATGGTTCGGTAGAAATGGGCCGCCAGGAAAACTACATTCCTGAGCAACCGATATTCTACTCGCACAAGGTGCACGCCGGTATCAACCAGATCAACTGTTTGTACTGCCACGCCGGTGCCGAAAAGAGCAAGCACGCCATGATACCATCTACCAACGTGTGTATGAACTGCCACAAGCAGATAAACGAATACACCGGCGACCCGCTGTACACAATGGAGGGCGAAGAAGTAGACGGTACCAAAGAGATACACAAACTGTATGAATACGCCGGCTGGAACCCTGAAAAGAAAGATTACAACCGCGACGCGGAGGGCAATATCCTGGCCAAGCCTATAGAATGGGTGAAAATCCACAACCTGCCCGACCACGTTTACTTCAACCACTCGCAGCACGTAGCTGTAGGCGAAGTAGCTTGCCAGCGCTGCCACGGCGGCATCCAGGAAATGGATGAAGTGTACCAGTTCTCATCGCTGAGCATGGGCTGGTGTGTCAACTGCCACCGCGAGACGGAAGTACAATTCGCAGATAACAACTATTACAGCATTTTTGAAAAATACCACGAGGAAATCAAATCAGGCAAACGCACGGGCGTTACTGTTCATGACATAGGTGGTACTGAATGCCAGAAATGCCACTATTAATAGTAATTGTAGTTTGATTTTAACATAAAAATTATTCGGAAACTTTAATTATACCGAATCAAGCCATATGAGTCAAAAACAATATTGGAAGGGCCTGGAAGAACTGAAAGATACCGCCGCTCATCAAGAGGTGGTAGCAAATGAGTTCAAAGAAGATTTGCCGTTCGACCTGAGTGGTAAACTGCTGGACGCAAACACGCCCCGCCGCGACTTTTTGAAATTCTTAGGATTCAGTACAGCCGCTGCTACACTGGCCGCCAGTTGCGAAATGCCGGTACGCAAGGCTATACCTTATGCTATCAAACCCGAGGAAATCATTCCCGGTGTGCCTAATTACTATGCATCTACGTTTGCAGATGGTGGTGATTACTGCGCGATAGTGATAAAAACACGCGACGGTCGCCCTATAAAAGTAGAGGGCAACCCCAAGTCGTCTATTACACAAGGCGGTAGCTCTGCACGTATGCAGGCATCCGTGCTCAACCTGTATGATACAGCCCGCCTGCGCCAGCCTTATGCTGAGGGTAAAGAAGCCACATTCGAGGCTATTGACCGTATGGTGAAAAACGGACTGGCCGGCACAACAGGTGCGACTTACCTGTTGACATCTACCATCATCAGCCCAACTACCAAAGATGTAATAGCCCAATTCTTAGCTAAATATCCTAATGCGAAGCATATAGTGCACGACCCGATTTCTTACTCGGGCATGCTGCTGGCCAACGAAGCCAGCTATGGTAAGCGCGCATTACCTTCATACCATTTTGATAAAGCACAAACCATCGTGAGCCTGGACGCAGACTTCCTGGGTACATGGTTGTCGCCGGTTGAGTTTGCCAAGCAATACAGCAAAGGCCGCAAAATCAGCGCTAAAAACCCGGTATTGTCCAGGCACTACCAGGTAGAGCCTACGCACACTATTACCGGTGCCAAGGCCGATATGCGTGCTACCTGCCGCCCTTCGCAGATGGGCCGCGTAGCTGCAGCATTGTACCAGGCAGTAGTAAACGGTACTAAAGCCAGCCTGGGCAGCGACAAGTTGAACGAAACCATCAACAAGGCCGCTGCCGACCTGAAAAAAGGTAACGGACTGGTAGTATGTGGTTCAAACGATATGGATGTACAGTTGATAGTGAACGCTATCAACGCTAATATAGGTGCTAACGGCACTACCATCAACTGGGCGGTGACCAGCAACTACAAGCAGGGCATCGACTCTGACATGGTTGCCCTGACACAGGCTATGAATGCGGGCAGCGTAGGCGCCCTGCTGATACATGGCGTTAACCCCGTGTACGATTACTTCGACGGCGCTAAGTTTGCCGAAGGATTGAAGAAAGTAGCTGTAACTGTTTCCTTTGCCGACCGCATGGACGAAACTGCACAGCAATGCAAATACGTGGTTCCAGACCATCACTACCTGGAAAGCTGGGGCGATGCTGAACCTAAAACAGGATATTACAGCCTGCAGCAGCCGGGTATAGCGCCGTTGTTCAAAACGCGCGCCTTCCAGGATAGCCTGTTGACATGGGCCGATGCCGGTACTACATACGGCGACTACTGGATGTCTTACTGGACTGCCAAACTGGGTGGGCAAACCAACCTGGACAAAGCACTGCAGGATGGCGTAATAGAGCCCGCAGGCGAAATGCCTATGGGCGGTGTATCTTTCAGCGGCAATGCTGACGGCGCTATGTCTGTAGCATTGTCTGCCAAAGCGCCGGAAGGTAAGGAACTGGTAGTGTACCAGAAAATATCTATCGGGTATGGCGGTGCATGGAGTAACAACCCATGGCTGCAGGAAATGCCCGACCCCATAACCAAAGGTACATGGGACAACTACCTCTGCGTTTCCCCAAAAACTGCGAAGGAATGGGACGAAGAGCTGACCAGCATTACTGAAGTAGTGAGCGCCAAACGCGTAGTAAAAGTAACTGCTGCTAATGGCCAGGTGGTAGAGCTGCCGATAGTGGTGGTGCCCGGCCTGCACAACGATGTAGTGGCTATGGCGGTGGGTTATGGCCGCGATGCCAAAGTAGGTATGGCTGCCCGCAGTGGTACTGACAAATTCGGTAAAGAAATAGGCGGTAAAAACGCTTATCCGTTCATCAGCTTCAATGGTAAAACATTCTCTTACAGCACGCCTGTGACTATAGAGAAAACTGATAAAACATACGACGTAGCTATCACACAAACACACCATAGCTACGAAGGCCGCCCTATTATACACGAATACACGCTGGATGAGTTCAAAAAGGACCCCGCGCACCTGCTGAACAAGCGTAAAACTGAATTAGAACATTATACACACCTGCCCTGGGAGCACGAGGGTGGCGAACATGGTGCTGCTGCCGCAGTAGCTGCCGGTGCACATGGCGAAGCCGCTGCCCATGGCGATAAAACTGCCTGGGAGGAAGATTTCCGTAAGAACGGTACACTGTACCCTGTTCACGAGAAGCCCGGTATACAGTGGGGCATGTCTATCGACCTGACCAGCTGTATCGGATGCGGCGCCTGCGTGGTAGGTTGCCAGGCAGAGAACAATATATCTGTAGTAGGTAAAACACACGTACTGAAAGCGCAGGAAATGCACTGGATACGTATCGACCGTTACTTCAGCGGTATGCCTGAAGACCCCGATACTATACAGACCGTGTTCCAGCCTATGATGTGCCAGCACTGCGACAACGCACCTTGCGAAAACGTTTGCCCGGTAAATGCTACCAACCACAGCAGCGAAGGCCTGAACCAGATGGCTTATAACCGTTGTATCGGTACTAAATACTGCGCTAACAACTGTCCTTATAAAGTACGTCACTTCAACTGGATGGACTGGAACGGTGCTGACAGCTTTGAAGGTAACCTGTACGAAGACTACCGCCGCGACGAAATGAACAGCGACCTGACACGCATGGTGCTGAACCCTGACGTGACAGTACGTAGCCGTGGTGTGATGGAGAAGTGCAGCTTCTGCGTACAACGCCTGCAGGAAGCTAAACTGAATGCGAAGAAAGCCGGACGCCCGGTGGCCGATGGCGAAGCCCGTACGGCTTGCCAAACTGCTTGCCCTACCGATGCAATAGTATTTGGTAACGTAGCTGACAAACACAGTGCGATATACAAACTGCGTAAAGAAGAACAGGCTGAACGTGTGAACTATGTATTGGAGTCGATACATACACTGCCTAACGTTAACTACCTGTCAGTAATCCGTAATACGGATGAGATAGTAGCCGGCGATGCGGAAAAAGATAAATTGATGAACCCGATAGTATTTTAAGGGTGTCATAGATAAAGCGAGAGCTGATAAATAATATTAAAAGAACTATTACTAATAACGTGCTATGCATTTGAAGTACGAATCGTTTGTAAGGGAGCCGCTGGTAGATGGTGAGAAGACCTATCACCAGGTAACGGAAGATATTGTTCGTCCGATAGAGCAGAAACCGGGCCGTATGTGGTACGTAGGATTCTTCTTTTCGGTGGCCCTCCTGGCTTTCGGAGTATTCTCAGTATTCTGGGAGGTTTATTTCGGTATAGGTGTGTGGGGTATCAACCGCACCGTGGGTTGGGGATGGGATATCACCAACTTCGTATGGTGGGTAGGTATCGGTCACGCCGGAACACTGATATCGGCGATATTGCTGCTCTTCCGCCAGGGCTGGCGTACAGGTGTGAACCGCGCCGCTGAAGCGATGACTATATTCGCGGTAATGTGTGCGGGGCAGTTCCCCATCTTCCACATGGGTCGTGTATGGAACGCCTTTTATGTATTGCCTTACCCCAACACGCGTGGTGCCCTGTGGCCCAACTTCAACTCGGCGCTGATGTGGGACGTATTTGCGATATCTACTTACTTCACTGTATCATTACTGTTCTGGTATTCGGGCCTTATTCCTGACTTTGCAACAGTGCGCGACCGTGCAAAAACCAAATTTCGCAAGCGCATGTATGGTTTGGCCTCTTTCGGCTGGACGGGTACTGCTAAAAACTGGCAGCGCCACGAGGCACTCTCACTGGTACTGGCAGGTTTGAGTACGCCACTGGTACTTTCAGTACACACGATAGTATCTTTCGACTTCGCCACTTCGGTAATACCGGGCTGGCACACTACCATCTTCCCGCCATACTTCGTTGCGGGTGCGATATTCTCCGGCTTCGCCATGGTGCAGACGCTGTTGATTGTCTGCCGCAAAATCATGGGGCTGGAAGATTATATCACTGTAGGCCATATTGAGGCGATGAACAAAGTAATCGTACTTACCGGCTCTATAGTAGGTGTTGCCTACCTTACTGAGCTGTTCATGGCATGGTACAGTGGCGTGGTATACGAGCAGGCCGCTTTCCACTGGCGTATATTCGGCCCATACTGGTGGAGCTATTGGGCGATGATGACCTGTAACGTGGTGTCTCCCCAGTTGTTCTGGTTCAAGAAACTGCGCCGTAATATTCCGTTTACCTTCTTTATGTCTATCATAGTGAATATAGGTATGTGGTTCGAGCGTTTCGTAATCATCGTTACTTCTCTGTACCGCGATTACCTGCCCGGTAGCTGGACATACTACAGCCCCACATGGCCTGAAATAGGTTTCTACCTGGGTACATTCGGATTGTTCTTCACCTGCTTCTTCCTGTTCGCCAAATACTTCCCTGTAATTGCAATAGCAGAGATTAAGTTCGTGTTGAAGACATCAGGAGAAAGCTACAAGAAGAAAATGGAAGTAATACATGAGAAGAGCACGGAGGAATTTGTGCACGAGCAGGCTCATCACTAAAAATGAAACAACAACGCAATTAGACAAGTTGTCAGTTGCACGAAATGAAAAATAGTTTTGAAAATTGCCGCATAGGCTAATTATCAAATTGAATAAATAAGAAGATGGCTATAAAAAAATTCGCGGTTGGGTGTTATGACGACGAAGCGGTACTGTTTCCAGCAGTGGAGAAAGTACGCAACAGCGGTTACAAGCTGCACGATGTGTACACACCATTTCCTGTGCATGGCTTAGACAAAGCCCTGGGCCACAAGGATACAGACCTGCACGTGGCCGGTTTTATCTACGGTATCACCGGTACGGCAACGGCGTTGGGTTTCATGGGTTGGATTTTTACCAGCGACTGGCCGACCAACTTTGGCGGTAAGCCCCACTTTGCCCTGCCTGCGTTCATACCTATTACGTTCGAAACGACGGTATTGTTTGCAGCTGTAGGTATGGTGCTTACTTTCTGCTACCTCAACCAGATAATGCCCGGCGTTAAGAAACACGTTTTCCACCCGCGCCAGACAGACGACCTGTTTGTGGTAGTGCTGGAGCTGAATGAGCATGTGTCTGAGCAGGAAGCTATTGATTTTCTGAAGTCGACCGGCGCTATAGAAACCAAAGTGGAAATGGCGGAGAGCGAATGGTGGTACGGACGTTTTGACAAAGAAGAGGAATACGAAAAACTGAACGCGACAGTATAATTTAAAAGCTTTTTGAATAAAGAACTGAATTATTTTATGAATAAGACCAAAGGCATAGTGATTGCATTTCTGGCGGTAGGGCTGGGCCTGGCGGCTTGCAACACTGGTGCAAAACGCCGCAATCCCGGTAAAACCTATGCGCCGGATATGACTTATTCGCAGGCGTACGATGCTTATACCCACAACCCCAACTTTGCTGATGGCGAAACCAGCCGTCTGCCGGTAGAAGGTACAGTGGCTATGGGGCACGAACTGCCCGACCACCTGGTAGAAGGTGATACCAATGCCTACAAAACATTCACTACCCACCTGCGTTTCAACGAGGCTGAGATGGCTGAGGGCGAACGACTGTACAATATCTATTGCGGTATATGCCATGGCGGAAAACTGGACGGACAAGGACCCCTGTATGTAAGCGGAAAATTTGCAGCTATGCCGGCTAACTTTAAAGATGCCAAATACCTGCACATGCCTTCGGGCACCATGTATGCGGCTATCAAGTTTGGTAAAAACGCGATGGGCTCATACGCCAGCCAGCTGGACATAAAACAACGTTGGATGGTGATAGCTTACATCAAGAAATTCCAGGCTGAAAACGGCGGTGATGCTTTTACATTAGGCGCTGCAACTGCTGACACAACAGCTACAGCCCATGCAACAGCGGTTACTGAAGAAAGTCATACTGACACACACTAAAAAAATTAATAAACGTACTTCTAATAGCAGATACAATGAACGAACGTTTTGAGCTTCCGGCAAGATTGAAAACAACTAGCATAGCACTGATGCTGGTTGGCCTGCTGGTACTTATAATAGGTGGAATAACATTATTGAGCGGGGATCATCACGCCCAAACCCGCTTCTGGATAGTGCTGTTGCAAACCAGTGTATTCTTCCTGATGATTACTGCCGCCAGTGTATTTATACAGGCTGCAGCATCGTTGGCGCAGGGCGGCTGGATAGTGGCTTACAAAAGGGTACCGGAAGCAATAGGGCACAACGTATGGGTGTTTGGCGTAATTGCTGCTGTAATATTATTATTCATCGCATTCGGTTTGGATATTGACGGTCATAACCCTATTTATCACTGGGTGCACCCCGAAGGTGACAAGATACTTGAAGGCAAATCCGCTTTCCTGAACAAGGGAATGTTTGCAGGCTTTACTATCGTAACCATCGCATTATGGGCTTTCTTCGGACGTAAATTCCGTGCTTTATCACTCGCACAGGAAAAAGCGCCTAAGAACAGTACTAAAATATACTGGACCATGGTTAAATGGTCTGCAGGCTTCCTGCTGGTATATGCATTGACGCAAATGAGCACCACCCCATGGATGTGGCTGATGAGCATTGACGCTCACTGGTACTCTACCATGTATAGCTGGTACACATTCGCCAGTGCGTTTGTAAGTGGTATGGCGGTAATCCTGCTGTTCGTACTGTCGCTGAAAAACCATGGCTACCTGGAGCTGGTAACCAAAGAGCATACGCACGACCTCGGTAAGTTCATGTTTGCATTCAGCGTATTCTGGACATACGTATGGTTTGCCCAGTACATGCTGATATGGTATGGTAACATTCCTGAGGAAACAACTTATTTTAAAATACGTCAACAAGGGCCTTACGGGCTGATATGGTATTCGGTGTTCATCATCAACTTTATCATGCCTATCCTGGTGCTGATGTCGCGCCCCAGCAAGCGTAACTACTTTACGGTTACCTTCATGGCAATGGCTATTATTTTCGGCCACTGGCTCGACTTCTTCATCATGGCTATGCCTGGCCCTATGGGTGCCAACTGGTACCTGAGCTGGTATGAGCTGGGTATATTTGCAGGGTTTGCGGGATTGTTGATGTTCGTAGTATATAATACTTTGACTAAAGCGTCATTAGTACCTGAAAACCATCCTTTGCTGAAAGAGGCAGTACTGCACGAAAGCTAAGGATACAAGAAGGAATTGAATATTATTTAAAAGAACTATTAAGATAAGCTGACCATGTCGGGATTTATTTCAATATTTTTAACGTGCCTGGTATTCTTTATAATATACCAGATCGCTAAGGCGAGCGAGTTAGCGGGGATACTGCGTGGCGAAGAGAAAACGAAAGCACAGACCAACCGTTTGATGGCTTGGTTATTAGTAGTATTCTTCCTGTTGGGGTTGTATGGCATATGGCTGTGCAACGACTACCTGATAGATAAAATGTTGCCGGTATCTGCATCAGACCACGGTGTGCAGTACGACAGCATGTTTAATATTACACTGCTGGTAACAGGTATCGTATTCTTCATTACACAAACAGCCCTGTTCTGGTTCGCATTCCGCTACCAGGCTTCAGAAAGCCGCAAAGCGACCTTCCTGGCGCACAACAACAAATTGGAAGTGATCTGGACAACTATACCTGCTATCGCGATGGCACTGCTGGTAATAGTAGGTTTGAAGAACTGGGGAACAATGACATCTGAAGCGCCTAAAGATGCTATGGTGGTAGAAGTAGTAGGAAAACAATTCAACTGGATTATCCGCTACCCCGGCAAAGATGGTGTTTTAGGTAAAAAGGATTTCCGCCTGACCAATGACGCTGACAATGTGCTGGGTATGGACTGGAACGATAAGAACAACCACGATGATGTAGTACTGCAAAATGGTGAACTGCACCTGGTAAAGGGCAAGCCCGTAAAGCTCATCATCGGCTCGCGCGATGTGATACATGACGTAGGCCTGGCGCACTTCCGTATGAAGATGGATGCCGTACCGGGTATCATTACCACTATGTGGTTTACACCTACGGTTAGTACCAACGAAATGAAGGAAATTACGGGCAACCCCGATTTCGTATATGAAATATCATGCGACCAGATGTGCGGTAAAGGCCACTACGCAATGCGTGGTACGGTGATTGTGCATACTGAAGCGGAATTCAACGCGTGGATGAGGATGCAGCAACCTTACTATGCCGGCGACAAAGGCGCTGAAACAACAGAACCTGCGCAGCCCGAACAACAAACTGATAGTGTTAACGCAATAACGATGAAGTAATCGTTCCGGAACGACGGGACAAAAAAAGTGCAAACAATGAGCGACGTTATCATTCAAGGACCTAATGTAGCGCACACGCATAGTGCGCATGGCGAGCATCATGGCCACGACCACCATGAGCAGCATTTCATTACAAAATGGATATTCAGCCAGGACCATAAAGTAATTGCCAAACAATTCCTGGTAACAGGGATCATATGGGCTATTATTGGTGCGTTGATGTCGGTATTCTTCCGCCTGCAGCTTGGTTTCCCCGATGAAACTTTTCCTATCATGGAAAAATTCCTCGGTGAGTGGGCAAAAGGTGGGAAGTTATCTGCAGAATTCTACTATGCATTGGTGACGATGCACGGTACCATCCTGGTATTCTTTGTATTGACGGCCGGTTTGAGCGGTACATTCGCCAACCTGCTTATTCCACTGCAGGTAGGTGCCCGCGATATGGCATCGCCTTTCATGAACATGCTTTCTTACTGGTTCTTCTTCCTGGCCAGCATCGTAATGTTTATTTCCCTGTTTGTACAAACAGGCCCTGCTTCAGGCGGCTGGACTACCTACCCGCCGTTGAGCGCACTGAAAGAAGCTTCTATGGGCTCAGGTATAGGTATGGATCTGTGGCTGATCAGTATGGCCTTGTTCGTGGTTTCATCACTGCTGGGCGGCCTTAACTACATTTCTACTATACTGAACATGCGTACCAAAGGTATGAGCATGACACGCATGCCGCTTACTATCTGGGCGCTGCTGTTCACTGCGGTGCTGGGCGTACTTTCATTCCCTGTATTATTATCAGGTTTCGTACTGCTGATATTCGACCGCAACTTTGGTACCAGCTTCTACCTTTCTGAGATATTTATAGCAGGTAAAGCATTGCCAAACATTGGTGGTTCTGCTATCCTGTACCAGCACTTATTCTGGTTCCTGGGCCACCCCGAGGTGTACATCATCATGCTGCCGGGTATGGGTATGGCGTCGGAGGTATTATCCTGCCACAGCCGCAAGCCGATATTTGGTTACTTCGCGATGATTATATCATTGATAGGTATCACGGTACTGGCCTTCCTGGTATGGGCGCACCATATGTTCGTTACGGGTATGAGCCCCTTCCTTGGTTCAATATTCGTACTGTTGACATTGTTGATTGCCGTTCCTTCTGCGGTGAAGGTGTTCAACTGGCTGACTACTATGTGGAGAGGTAATATCAAGTTTACCGTTCCTATGATGTTTGCGATAGGTTTCGTATCACTGTTCATATCCGGTGGCCTTACAGGTTTGTTCCTGGGTAACTCCGCGCTGGACATCCACCTGCATGATACTTACTTCGTGGTAGCGCACTTCCATATAGTAATGGGTGTGAGCGCCTTCTTCGGAATGTTTGCCGGCATCTATCACTGGTTCCCCAAAATGTTCGGAAGGTTTATGAATAACACATTGGGTTATATCCACTTCTTCCTCACTTTTGCCGGTGCATACCTCATATTCTGGCCTATGCACTACGAAGGTATTGCAGGTATGCCCCGCCGTTACTACGATTATACGGCATGGGAATCTTTCAACCAGTTTGAGAGCCTGAATGCTTTCATCAGTATAGCAGCTATTGTTGTGTTCTTTGCGCAATTGCTGTTTGTGGTCAACTTCTTCGTCAGCATTTTCCGCGGACGTAAGTGCCTGGTGCAGAACCCATGGGGCTCACCCAGCCTTGAGTGGACTACACCTATCAATCCGGGACACGGTAACTGGCCCGGTGAGATACCCACGGTACACCGCTGGCCTTACGACTATAAAGATGATGGCCATGGTAACGACTTCATTCCGCAAACAACACCGTTGCGTGAAGGAGAAGAATCGCATTAATTGTAATTACATAAAGTGTTTAAATACAAGGGCTGCCATATGGTGGCCCTTCCTTTTTATGCATTATGATAATGTTTTACTAAAATCGGCCCCGAACAGGCTTAAGGCTAAACAACTTTCTGGTTATGATGTTATTATTAATGCGCAGCAATCCTAATTAGAAGAGCGGTTGCAGTATAGCAGGTAATTATAAATTATTGTTCATTATTTTTTTTAAAACACTACATATGCAGACCGATGATAACAGGCTCGAGAATGAAGCCAAACATAGCACCGCTGATATGAATACGCTTAGCAGCCTTACCATGACAGCCGTAAAGAAAGGATATACTGAAAATTTTAGTGTAAAAGGCGGCAAACTGCATGCACCCGGCGTAAATAATTATTACCGACCGCAGGAAGTAAAAATTGATAATTTTTATCGTTTTGAAGGGGCTTCAGACCCGGGTGACAATGCGATATTGTACTGTATGGAAACGCATGACGGTGTAAAAGGAATGCTTATAGATAGCTATGGACATGATGCTGATGGTGCTATCACTGAGTTTATTAAAAAGGTGGAGGAGATTCATAAAGCTGAAGCCGAAGGGTAAAATATTGTGCTTACAAAGCCCTTCTCTTATTTCCGCCACAAAAATAGTAGTACAAAATTGATAGTAATTATTACAATAAATATAATGGCCATTTGTTGCCTGCCTGTATTGTAGAGTAATAGTGCAGCTATTACAAACAATATAAACTTCCCCGTCATCTTAACAGCAAACGGAGATGCAACTACAGATTTCGGCGCCAGGAAAACACCCCATACCACTGTTATAAGCAAAGGTAAACCTATGCCTGTTGCCCATCTTATCAATGTATCCTGCTTCAGTTTAAAGCCCCAATAACCTATTGCATAGAGCATAAAAAGCTCCAGGAAAAAAGCCAATGCAAGATTTAGTGTTTTTAATAGGCTGAGCATATACGTAATTCTGTAGTATCAGATTAAAGAAGGGCTGCAATTGCAGCCCTTCTCTTTTTATGCATTCATCAGCTTGTCTATTGCTGTATCATACTTTTCTTTCCACTCAGTTATGCTGCCCCAGTTCTCGCCGTCTATAGTCAGGGTGCCGTCAGAGATTACTTCGCCTATCTGTACATAACGGTGGTCTCCCATCATCTGTTCAAAGGCGTGCTTCTCAGCATGGCTTACACTTACTACTACGCGGCTCTGGCCTTCGCCAAATAGCCAGGCGTCTTTACGAATGTTCGGGTCTGTACTGACAGTAAATCCGAGATTGTTTTTAAAGCAACATTCTAACAGGGTAGTGAATAAACCGCCTTCAGAAACGTCATGCGCAGAGTTAATTTCTTTGCCGCGCGCCAGTTTCAATACCAGTTTTTGCAATTGGTATTCTTCTTCCATATCAAAGTAGGGCGCCGGGCTGTATTCTACATTGCATAACTTATGCAGGTATTCCGAGCTGTTGATGTCTTCCCTGTTTTCGCCTATAACATAGATGATATCACCGGCGTTCTTGAAGAACATAGTCATCTTCTGGTCCAGCGTATCCAGCACACCCACCATACCAATGGTAGGGGTGGGATATACCGGGCCGTCATCGCTGCTCTGGTTGTAGAAGCTCACGTTACCGCCTGTCACCGGTGTGCCCAGCTTGCGGCAGGCATCGCCCATGCCTTTTATCGCGTGTTCAAACTGGTAGTATACTTCAGGATTATAAGGATTGCCAAAGTTCAGGCAGTTGGTGATGGCAACAGGGTCGCCGCCGCTGCATACGATGTTACGTGCTGCTTCACTCACGGCTATCATTGCACCTTTATAGGGGTCGGCAAATACATAGCGGCTGTTACAGTCTGTTGTGCAGGCTATACCCTTGGTACTGCCGTGTACACGTACTACGGGTGCATCGCTGGGTTCGTTGGTTTGTGTATTACCTGTGCCTACCATGCTGTCGTATTGCTCGTACACCCATCGTTTGCTGGCTATGGTAGGCAGTTGTATCAATTGTTCCGCTGTAGCTTTCAGGTCGGCAGGTACAGGTATGCTGTTTTGGTTAAAAGCTTTTACCTGCTCAAAATATTTTGGTTCTTTCGATTCGCGCTTATATACAGGTGCACCGCCGCCTAATACTAAGCTCTCTGCTGGTACATCAGCTACCAGCTCACCACCCATATAGTATTTCAGCCTGCCGTCGGTAGTTACTTCCCCTATCTGCTCGCAGTGGATATCCCATTTGTCAAATATTTGTTGCACTTCTGCTTCACGGCCTTTCTTCACCACTATCAGCATACGCTCCTGGCTTTCGCTCAGCAGCATTTCCCAGGGCAGCATATTATCCTGCCGGGTCGGCACTTTGTCCAGGTGGATGATCATACCATGCTCACCTTTGGCGCTCATCTCGCTGCACGAGCAGGTGATACCTGCCGCGCCCATATCCTGCATACCTATCAGCGCACCTGTGGGTATCACTTCCAGGCAGGCTTCTAATAATTTCTTCTCTTCAAAGGGGTCGCCCACCTGTACCGATGGCAGGTCGTTGGCGCTGTCTTCAGTAATATCTGCCGATGCGAAAGACGCTCCGCCAATACCATCCTTACCCGTAGCTGCACCTACTATAAATACACTGTTGCCCTCACCATGCGATGTAGCTGAAACCATCTGTCCGGCTTTTACCACACCCACACTCATAGCGTTTACCAGCGGGTTGGTCTGGTAGCAGCTGTCAAAATATATTTCACCACCTACTGTAGGTACGCCAAAGCAGTTGCCGTAATGGCCTATTCCGTTTACCACGCCTTTCAGCAGCCATTTGGTTTTGGGGTTGTCCAGCTTGCCAAAGCGCAGCGAGTTGAGTGCGGCAATGGGGCGTGCACCCATAGTAAATATATCGCGGTGAATACCACCTACACCTGTAGCCGCTCCCTGGAAGGGTTCGATAGCAGAAGGGTGGTTATGGCTTTCTATTTTGAATACACAGCCCAGTCCATCGCCAATGTCAACAAGTCCTGCGTTTTCTTCACCCGCTTTTACCAGCAGCTTCTCACCATCTCGCGGCAATGTCTTTAATAAGGTAATAGAGTTTTTATAACTGCAATGCTCGCTCCACATTACAGAATACATTGCCACCTCGTTGAAGTTTGGGGTACGGCCGAGAATCTCTTTTATTTTTTCAAATTCTTCTTCTAAAAGGCCAAGTTGCTTCGCTTGTTCTAATGTTGCCTGCATATAAGCAGTATGTTTTTTTGTGGAATAAAATAGAGATGCAAAAGTACGTTATTCGATGGCATTTATGTAACGGATTTTAACACCGGGATTGCAAAATCCAAATTTGGCCTAACGATTAGATTAAAATAATATATTATAATAAATAAAAAATTATAATAACGCTAAAAGAATTTATCCACTATGTAATATATGATAGAATTTATCATTTTTCCGCAAGCCCTTGATAGTCAAATCATAGGCCGAAAATAAATCATACTAAATAATTATAATATCAAAAAATGTGGCAGAATGAGTAAAATTTCCATTTTTTTAGAACCCCGCGGTTTGTTACATTTGTACCAAGTTGTGAATTTAATGGGTTAGTAAGTAAGAGCCGCGGGATTCTTCCGGTGGCTCTTTTCTTTTGTAGTAACTTAGCTCTCATGGCCAAAATCAAGTCAGCTTTTTTCTGCCAGCAATGCGGATATGAAACACCTAAGTGGACCGGCAAATGCCCGTCCTGCGGGGCCTGGAACAGTTTTGTAGAAGAAGTAATACAACGCGAAGACAAAGCCCAAAAGCAGGCTGCGGAGTGGGACGATGCTGCCAAAGACCTGCGTAAAGCCCACAAATTATCAGAGATTACCCCCCAAACTGATACCCGTATGCTCACCCCCGACCCCGAGCTAAACAGGGTGCTGGGCGGCGGCATGGTGCCGGGCTCGGTAATACTGGTAGCCGGCGAGCCGGGCATCGGGAAATCTACATTATTTCTCCAGTGCGCATTGCAATGGAACAACATATCTATATTATATGTATCGGGAGAGGAAAGTGCGCAGCAGGTGAAAATGCGTGCGGAACGTGTAGGGCTTGCGAATGATAACCTCTATTTACTCACCGCTACAGATATGTCCACTATCTTCCAGGAGGTAAAAAAAGTGAAGCCTCAACTGCTGGTGGTAGACTCTATCCAGACACTCGAATCGCCCTTTGTAGAATCAGCCGCCGGCAGTGTATCGCAAGTGCGCGAATGTGCGGCTGAGTTGCAACGTTTCGCCAAGGCCAGCAATGTACCAGTGTGCATCATCGGGCATATCACCAAAGAAGGTTCTATAGCAGGGCCAAAGGTGCTGGAGCATATGGTGGATACGGTACTGCAATTTGAAGGGGACAGGCATTATGCGTACAGGATATTGCGCACCATCAAAAACCGTTTCGGCTCTACATCAGAACTGGGGATATATGAAATGATCAGCGCGGGTATGCGCCCCGTCAGCAATCCTTCTGAAATATTACTCTCGCAGCACGACGAACCATTAAGTGGTATAGCTATTGCATCCACTATGGAAGGTATGCGCCCCCTGATGATAGAAGTGCAGGCGCTGGCCACCCAGGCGGTGTATGGTACACCACAACGCACCGTCAGCGGTATGGACCTTCGGCGCTTACAATTATTACTGGCCGTACTGGAAAAGCGCGGTGGCTTTCATTTCGGTTCGAAGGATGTATTTGTAAATATAGCCGGCGGTATCAAAGTAGAAGACCCGTCAATAGAACTGGCGGTGGTTTGCGCATTACTATCAAGTTATGAGGATAAAGCCCTGCCATCCAATATGTGCTTCGTAGGCGAGATAGGATTGTCAGGCGAGATACGCGCTGTGAACCGTATAGACCAGCGCATAGCCGAGGCCGATAAGCTGGGCATGGATGTCATCATCATACCCAAAGCCAATGCAAAGGGTTTGGATGTAAAGAATTACACGATAGAAATAAAAACCGCCAACAAGGTGGAGGATGTGTACAAGATGTTGTTTTGATGAAAATATCAAATTCAAGTAATTCAAACTGGATTTCTCTCACTAGAATAGAAAGTGAAACTAAGTATGTCCCGGGTATTTATGTTGCTATTAGGATAAATACAATATTACAAGTTTCGTTTGACGCAACGGAACAGGTGTGGATAGAAAAGTGGCGAATAGAGAAGTTTATAGCGGAATTGCAGGAGCTGGATATAACTAGGAATGGCACAGCTGTGCTAGAATCAACGAGTCCGAACAAATTTCTTTGCTCAATATCTAATCTGGATAATTTGGGACATTTGTATTTAAAGGTGAAAATGAGCAATGGAGAGGAAACTGGCGAATACTATAAACTGGAAACAGGGTTTGAAATTGATGCAGGAAACATCTACGGAATTATTAATGGCTTTCAAGAACTAATAGAAAAAAATTGACAACTCCTGAAAATAACAATAACCCCCTGGGGGACCTGGCCTCCGGCCTCACCCACCTCTTTTATCCCCGCCTATGCGAGGGTTGCAGCAAACCCCTGTTGCAGGAGGAGGAAGTGCTTTGCCTCAATTGCAGCATATACAACCTGCCCCGCACGGCTTACCATCATATACCGGAAAATGAAACTTTCATGCGCTTTGCGGGCCGGGTAAAGGTGGAAAAAGCCACGTCGCTGGCCTACTTTACCGCCGAAGGCCTGTTGCAGCACCTGCTGCACAAGCTGAAGTATGAAGACAGGAAAGATGTGGGCACTTACCTGGGCACACAACTGGGTTACGACCTGCAACAGGTGGGCTGGGCCACCGGTATAGATGCCATAGTACCAGTGCCCCTGCACCCTAAGAAAGAAGCCATACGTGGCTTTAACCAGGCAACGGTAATTGCAGAAGGTATGGGTCAAGTGCTGCATATACCTGTATATGCCCATGTGGTGAAGCGCACCCGTTTTACCGAAACACAGACACAGAAAACCCGCGAGGAAAGAATGGAAAATATGCAGGGGGCGTTTGAGGTGACGGACGCGGCTAAAATCAGCGGCAAACACATACTGCTAATTGATGATGTGTTGACTACCGGGGCTACTTTAGAGGCCTGCGCCTTGTCTTTACTGGGTGTTCAGGAGGTAAAACTTAGTATCGCCACCATCGGTATTGCGGTGTAGTGAATAATTATTATTTTCAATTCTACGTATCTTATTGCATTTTAGCAGTAATAAAACTAATTTAAAGGCAAATTTTTAATGCCATTGTATAATGGCAGGTAAAGGCACAACAGCCAAATAAAGATCAATACAAAAAACACTTTATGAAGAAACGTTTTCTGCTCATCGGTTCATTGCTGTGCTCATCAATGGCATTTGGCCAGGCATACCAGTTGAATATGCAGGGTATGAGGCAACTGGCAATGGGCGGTTCCGGCGCAGCCATTCCCTGGGATGCATCTGCAATTTTTTATAACCCCGGTGCCTTATCTGCTATGGAAAACCCGCAGATATATGCCAGCATGAATGCTATTATGCCGCGTACACGCTACATTTCAGCGCCCACGGGCACAGGTATGCAGGATGCTGAAGAGCAGGTATTTACTCCATACAATGTATATTTCGCTTCCCCGGTAGGGTACAGGACCAAGTTCACTGCGGGCTTTGGTATCTATACGCCCTACGGCACAGGCATACAGTGGGACGATAACTGGACAGGCCGCTACCTGGTGCAGGAGATGCGTTTGAATACCACTTTCTTTCAGCCTACGCTGGCTTACCAGGTTACCGACGACATATCTGTAGGTGCGGGATTTGTATATGCCATCGGCAATTTTGAACAGCGCAAGGCTATGCCGCTGCTGGATGCAAACGGAAATGAAGCCACCCGCGAGCTGACAGGCCGCGCCTCAGGCGTGGGTTTCAACCTGGGTTTGCATATCAGGGCGAACGAAAATGTACAGTTCGGCCTTACTTACCGCTCGCAGGTGAATATGAAAATCAGGAATGGTTATGCAAGGTTCGGCAATATCCCTTCTACTATATCCAATTCTTACCTTAATACTTCTTTTGAAACATCCATCCCGATGCCGCAGGTACTAACCGCCGGTGTGGGTTGGGATATCAACGAATGGGTGAGCCTGCAACTGGAAGCCAACTATACAGGCTGGGCGGCATACGACAGCCTGGAGCTGGACTTTGGCAACAACACCAGCATGCTGCCGGACGAAGCTTCCGCACGCCGTTACAGGAATTCAGTAACGCTTCGTGCCGGTACTAAGTTCAACTTCCGCAACGAGCGCTGGTCGGCTATGCTGGGTACTGCGTATGTGCCCTCGCCTGTGCGTGAAGGTTACCTGAACCCCGAAATGCCGGACGCGCTGCACTTCCTGGCTACCGGTGGTTTGTCGTGGAAAGTATCTAAACGTATCACCGCTATCGGGGCATTGGAATACAGGTTTTATGAAGTACGTACCGGCATCAGCACGGAACATGGTTTCAAAGGTAAATACCTTACCAAATGGCTGAACCCCGGGCTGGGCATTACATACGATTTCAACTAAATAATTATTAAAAGAACTGAAATGAAGAAGCTATATATATTAGGTGCACTGGTTTGCGGTATGGCCGCTTGTAAACCAAATATTGAGCCTAAAGCACCTGAAAGGGGTGATGCTGATTTCTCGCGCTACATGGCGGCGGGTAGTTCTCACACTGCAGGTATTACCAACCGTAGCCTGTACCTCGAAGGGCAGAAGAATTCTTACCCAAATATGCTTGCACAGCAGTTTCGTACTGTAGGCGGCGGAGAGTTTAAACAACCGTTGGTAGAAGGTGAGCATGGATGGCCGCTGGGCAAATTTATGCTGGACAACGTACAGGGCGCTTGCGATACATTGCCTTATTGGGCGGTAGTACCATTCAGGGGTGCGCTGGATACCACAGGCACGCACCTCAACATATTCAGCCAGGGGCCTTTTGGCAATATGGGTATCCCAGAGTCGAAAGTAACCGATTATACTACTGCCGGTTTTGCTTCCATCAACCGCTACGCACGCAGAATGTTTGATAAGCCTGCTACTGCAAGGCCGGTAGACGAATTGTTGTTGCCGGAGCATACCTTCTTTACGCTATGGCTGGGTATAGAAGACGTGCTGAACTACGCTGCCGCAGGCGGCGAAACTACGCCGGTGCCCAACAACAGGAACCTGGTAACACCCGCCGCACAGTTTGCTGTTGCGTACGACAGTGTGCTGAATACACTTACCCGCAATGGCGCTAAAGGTGTAGTGCTTACCATACCCGATGTGCTGGAAATGCCTTACTTCAATGCGATACCTGCAAAAGGTATGGACCTGAATATGAAAGACGCCAACAGGCTGAACCTTAAGTACAATAGTACGCAGGTTCATTTTGATGTTGGTATGAACTATTTCCTGGTTGAAGATGAAACTGCACCCAACGGGTACAGGCAGTTAAGGGCCGGTGAATATGTTCGTATGGATGTACCGATGGATTCCATCCGCTGTGCGGGTTGGGGCTGGGAAGTGCCAATGCCCGGCGCATGGGTTATTACTGCCGCAGAGGTGCAGAAAATACGCGGCGCTATCAACGACTACAACAGCATCATACACGTATTGGCTAAAAATTATCAAATCCCTGTTTCAGACGTACGTTACTATCTGGAAACTGTAATAAAAGACGGTGCGCAATACAACGGCGGCAATTATACTTACGCCTTCCTGCACGGCGGCCTCTTCTCGCTCGATGGCCTGCGTTTTACAGGCAGGGGCAATGCGCTGATTGCTAACTGCATCATCAACACTATTAACGAACATTATGGTTCGTCTATACCGCTGGTAGATGTAAATAGCTATTCTGGTATTAAGATTCCGTAACAGCCGGATAAAATGTATTAAAAAGTGCCCTGCATACGCGGGGCATTTTTTTAGTTCTGTGTGGGGCGGTACACATTGCTTTCCCTGCCCGCCACTATTATTTTTTGCCGCCACATAAAGCGCGGGTTCTGGTAAAAAGGCACTGTGCGCTCATCTATATACACATACTCCAGGCTCCAGATGTCAGAAAAAGCGTTGGGCAGCCGCATCACGCCACAGCGCACCGCATCCAGCTCCTGCAGGTTTTGCAGTTTCGATACCGATTCGGGTATATACGTCAGCAGGTTGCGGTTGATAAATAAGAAGCGGAGTTGCGAAAGGTTGCCGATGTTTTCGGGCAGCTTTTCCAGGTAGTTATTGCCCACATCCAGCACCTCCAGTTTTTTCAGTGTGGTTATAGCACCGGGCAGTTGTTTAAAACGGTTGGTGTTCAGCAGCAAACTTTTTAATTGTTGCAACTTACCAATATCGGCGGGCAAAGTTTGTAGTTCATTGCCGGCCAGGCTTAGCTTTTCCAGGTGCACCAGTTGCCCTATGCAGGCAGGCACTTCCTGTATAGCATTATAGCCCAGCGATAATTCTTCCAGTTGGGTAAGGGTGCACAGCTTTTCCGGAAAGCTGGATAGTTTGTTACGGTACAGTTCCAGCACCTTCAGCTTCCTGCATTTGTACAGCGATGGCGGCAGTTGGGTGATGGCGTTATTGTTCAGTACCAGCTCTTCCAGTTTAGGAAACTGGTCCAGTATATCAGGTATCGAGTCCAGGCTTTGAAAAGTTATTTTGATACGGCGCACCTCATTTTTATGCGCCAGGGCATCTTTCCAGCTATGATAATTGCCGGTTTCTTTAGCCCCTGCCTGTACTGCCAGCAGCAGGCATACTATGGTGAGTATCCTTTTCATTATCCTGTATTGTTATCTTAAAGTTAAGGATAATATATAAACAGGCGGCAGTGCCAATTGTAAAAGCCTTGTGACAAAACTAATTTAAGTACACTGCGATTTCTATGACATAGCCAAGGGCTGTTCCAAATAGTTTGGATATTTTTGACTACAGGGTAAGCTTTATGAATCTTGTTTCTCACTATATTCAGTACCAAGCGTATATCCTAAAGACAGACACCAATGTCACCACCTCCAAACCTAGGTTAGCAATGCTGATATATAATATGAAATTAGCATAAAAAAATAAGGTTAAGCGAGGGATTGGTGAACCAACTCCTTCGCAAGGCTTACGACCAATCATCCTATTTGAACTTTTTCCAACTGAAACAAAGCTTGCATAAGAATTCAGTTTTAACCTGTTAATTTTTTTAGAGACAGGCGTAAAACCTGACTTTCTACTTACTACTTTTGAACCATGTTTTATTCATTCAAAGGATTTATACCGGTGGTGCACCCGAGTGCTTATGTGCATCCGCAGGCGGTGGTGACGGGCAATGTGGTGATTGGTAAAGATGTATATATTGGCCCCGGCGCTGCCCTGCGTGGCGACTGGGGTGGTATCATTATAGAAGACGGCTGCAATGTGCAGGAGAATTGCACGATACATATGTTTCCGGGTGTGACAGTGGTGCTGAAGGAGAATGCGCATATCGGTCATGGCGCTATCATACATGGTGCCACCATTGGCCGCAATGTGCTGGTGGGTATGAACAGCGTCATTATGGACGAGGTGGAGGTAGGCGATGAGTGTATTATTGGTGCATTGTCCTTTGTAGCGGCTAATACCAAGATACCTGCACGCTCATTAGTAGTGGGCAATCCTGCCAAAGTGATAAAAGAAGTGAGCGATGATATGATAGCCTGGAAGACCAAAGGCACGCAACTATACCAGACCCTGCCAAAAGACATGTACGACACCGCCACGCCCTGCCAGCCGCTGAGCGAAATGCCGGCAGACAGGCCTACGCAGGAGTCGCTATACGATACATGGAATAAGATAAAGAACGGGTAACAAACAAAAAGGCGATGCATATGCACCGCCTTTTGTAATACTGTAGTTATAATGAAGATTAAGCTTTCTTCTCGTCAGCTTTTTTCTCTGCTTTGTCACAGTCTTTTTTCTCGCCTTTTTTGCAGCACTCTTTCTTAGCGCCTTTCTTGCAGCAGGCTTTCTTGCCTTTGTCTCCATCGCATGCGAATGTTGCACCGGCAAACAACAGGGCCATCATTACTAATGATAATTTTTTCATTGCTTCTTTATTTTTAGTGATTAATATTTAAACAATATGTCAAACAAACTTACGGGTTTTCAGCCAAAACCGTAACACCACCCTGCGTAATATCACCAATTTTAACATTTACCTTCGTCCCTACGGGGAAGTATACATCTACCCTGGAGCCGAAGCGGATAAAGCCGAATTCCTCTGTCTGCGCTACTTTATCGCCCTCTTTTACATAATAGGCTATGCGCCTGGCCAATGCCCCCGCTATCTGTCGTATTAACAATTCTGACCTTTCGTTAGCTATTACATAAGACGTTCGCTCGTTGAGGGTGGACGATTTTGGGTGCCATGCTACCAGGTATTTGCCGGGATGGTATTTAAAGTATTTCACCGTTCCGCTTATCGGGTTCAGGTTCTGGTGCACATTCAGCGGCGACATGAATATGGATACCTGCAGGCGTTTGTCTTTAAAGTATTCGGGCTCGTACACTTCTTCTATCACCACCACTTTGCCATCGGCCGGTGCTACTACCAGGTTGTCGCCTTTGATTAGCTGGCGCGTGGGTATGCGGAAGAACCACAGCACCCAAAACCACAGCAGGAAGAAAACAACTACAATAGGATAATGCAGCCAGGGTATATGCCCCAGGTATTTGTGGCTGGCCAGCCATACTACTGCAAACAATAGTGTAGCAATGATGATGAAGATATATCCTTCGCGATGAATTGTCATGGGTGCAAAATTATTCTAAAAAATGGTCAATGGCAGAAAATGCATGAATATATATGCGTAAACAAATGCAAATGGTGTAGCCACCAGCAGCGAGTCGAAACGGTCTAACGCACCGCCATGCCCCGGCATGATAGCGCCTGAATCCTTTACATCGGCCAGGCGTTTCAGTTTCGATTCCAGCAGGTCGCCCGCCGTGCCTGCTATTGATGCGCAGAGCGCTAATGCCATCCAGTCCTGCATACTGTAGTAAGGGCTGTAATAACCCCATATAGCCGCACCGCCCAGTGTCAGTATTACGCCGCCTATAGTGCCCTCCCAAGTCTTTTTGGGCGATATGGGCGAGAAGGGTGTTTTGCCAATAAAAGAACCTACTATATATGCCATGGTATCGTTCATCCACAGCATCAGCACCAGCGATAAGGGTAGTATAATTGATTGCATCCGCAGGCTGTAGAGGAGTATCATGGGCAGTACGATATACGCCATACCTGCCAATGATTGTATGCCTGCCTGCAATGCGGTTTTCTTGTGTAGTGTTGTCAGCAGCAGTATCAGTATCGGGGCAAACATGAGTAGCTGCGAAAAGCGTATACCGTTCAGCAGTGGTGTTTCCAGCAGCAGCCACAGCAGGCTGATGGCTTGTATAGTCATCGGCAGCCAGTTGGGCCAATATACTTCGGGGGTTATCTTTTTTATCAATGCAAAATATTCCCGCAGGCACAGCACCTGTATCAGCACTACCAATGCTATAAAGGCGTATTCATTCCACAGCAGCCCGGCCATCATAATGATGGAGAAGACGATTGCGCTACCCAGTCGCTTGAAGAATGTGGGCCAGTTCATTGCCATAGCTTATTGCAAATTGTTTTTTTCCTGCTCGCGTTGTTGCAGTTCTTCGGGTGAAAAATCGTTGGTCCAGCCTTTGGGCAATGGTGTCCTTTCTTTCCACAGCCAGTAGAATGCTGCGATGAATACAGCTACCCCTCCCAGAAACAATCCCCAGGGTACATCATTGCTCTCCATCATCTTCACCAGTGTTTCATTATTGCAGCCAAAGTATATGATAATAGCCTGCGAGCCATTGACAATAGCATGTGCGAAGATGCTCATTACCAGCGAACCTGTGAGGTAATAAATATATCCCAGCAGCAGCCCGGATATAATCAGTGAAGGAAGGCCTACTACGTTGCCATGCATAGTGCCGAATAATACAGCTGTAAGTGCTATAGGCCAGAAGATACTACCTACCATTTTCTTCGCGGCAAAGCGTAGCATAATGCCCCTGAAAAGTAATTCCTCGCCAATTGGCGCAACGATGGCTATCATTACCATAGCCGCGATAAACTCACCGGGAGTAGTCAGGTGCAGCATGGCTTTTTGCTGCGCTTCAAACTTTACTTTGCTGGCTTCCAGGCTTTCAGTAAGAGGTACCATATCAAACAGCATAGCGATGCCCGATACAGTTGGGATAGCTGCCAGGGCCAATATGAAAACTATCAGCCAATGAATATTACGTTGCGGTTGGTGGATACCCAGGTATTGCAGCGGGCGCGGGTGTACAGCATAGGCAAATAATGCCGAGGGTACCAGGAAGATACCCAGTTGCCCGACTGTGTTATAAACAAACATGGCTATACGTACCGAAGAAGGACTGTCAACAGTAAGGGTCTGTATCACGTCAGGCTTTATTCCTGTTACCAGGGGCAAAACGAACAGGGTGATAACACTGAAAAAAACCAGGCAGACGAATACCAGCAGTACAAACTGCACCAATTGGAAAAACCATGGATATTCCCTCCAGTACTTGTTAAACATAAATAAATATTAGCCGCAAAGGTAATAGTGAATGATTACTTTGGCTTGATTATTGAAAGATAAATTCCAATCCGGGGATGTTCACTGAAAAAATAACCACCTGTTTATCATGAAGATGCAACCGGAATAAGATTTTTATGTTATTTGACGGCTATATATAGCCAGCTTTTAATTAATTTTGAACGTTTATTGCCAAGCATAGCAAATGAAGGAAATAGAGGCCGGGCCGTTACTCTCCCAAATTGACATACCAGCAGACCTGAAAAAGCTGAAGAAAGAACAGCTGCAACAGGTGTGCAACGAATTGCGCCAGTTCATCATAGACTGTGTGAGCGTGCATGGAGGCCACTTCGGCGCCAGCCTGGGTGTGGTAGAGCTGACGGTTGCCCTTCATTACGTGCTGAATACCCCGCAAGACCAACTGGTATGGGACGTGGGGCACCAGGCTTACGGGCATAAGATACTTACCGGCCGCCGCAAGGTGTTTCATACCAACCGTAAATACAAAGGCCTTAGTGGTTTCCCCAAGCGTAGCGAGAGCGAATATGATACTTTCGGCGTCGGGCACTCTTCTACTTCTATATCGGCTGCATTGGGGATGGCTATAGCCTCCAAATATAAAGGTGAAACAGACCGCCAGCATGTAGCCGTAATAGGCGATGGTGCTATGACAGCAGGCCTGCCGTTTGAAGCGCTGAACCATGCAGGTGTCAGCAATGCCAATATACTGGTTATTCTCAACGACAATAATATGTCGATAGACCCCAATGTAGGTGCATTGAAGGAATACCTGACAGATATTACGACTTCGCATACATACAACAAGCTGCGGGATGATGTGTGGCACTTCCTGGGTAAACTGCCCTACGGTGATTACCAGAGGGATATAGTTTCAAAACTACAGGCCAGCCTGAAAGGCATGTTGTCCAAATCCAGCAATCTTTTCGAAGCATTGGGTTTACGTTATTTCGGCCCCATAGACGGGCACAATGTGCTGAAAGTCACTGAGATACTGGAACACCTGAAAGATATTCCCGGCCCCAAGCTACTGCACATCAAGACAGTGAAAGGCAAGGGTTATGACCTGGCTGAAAAAGACCAGACCCTATGGCATGCTCCAGGTACTTTCGATAAGGTAACAGGTGAAATCAACAAAAAGATACACGATGTGCCCCAGCCTCCTAAATACCAGGACGTATTCGGGTACACAATTATAGAACTGGCTAAGCAGAATGAAAAGGTAATGGGCATTACTCCGGCTATGCCTTCAGGCTGCTCGCTGAAATATATGATGGAAGAAATGCCCGATCGTGCTTTTGACGTGGGCATTGCCGAGCAACATGCGGTTACATTCAGTGCCGGACTGGCTACGCAAGGCATGAGGCCGTTCTGTAATATCTATAGTTCATTCATGCAGCGTGGATATGATATGGTGGTACATGATGTGGCCATACAAAAGCTGCCGGTTATCTTCTGCTTAGACAGGGCAGGCCTGGTAGGTGATGATGGCCCGACACACCACGGTGCGTATGATATACCGTTCATGCGTTGTATTCCCAACATGATAGTGAGCGCACCTATGAATGAAGCTGAGCTGCGCAACCTGATGTATACTGCCCAGCTAGACGAAACCAAACTTCCTTTCGTCATTCGCTATCCACGCGGACAAGGTGTTATGCCCCAGTGGCGCACCCCAATGCAGCGGATTGAAATAGGCAAAGGCCGTATGATAAAAGACGGTGAAGATGTAGCAATCCTCACCATCGGCCATCCGGGCAATTTTGCGGTAGAAGCATGTAAAAAACTGGCTGCTGATGGGCTAAATCCTGCGCACTACGATATGCGCTTCGCCAAGCCGCTGGATGAGCAACTTTTACGTGAAATTGCAGCAAAATTCAACAAAATAATTACTGTAGAAGACGGAACTATTGTAGGTGGTTTTGGCAGTGCAGTACTCGAATTTTTAGCAGCAAATAATTACACTCCTGATGTAAAAATGTTGGGTATTCCCGATGTCATTATAGAGCATGGCAAGCCTGAGGAACTGCACCGTGAATGTGGCTACGATGCCCAGGGGATTGCTGAAACTGTAAAGGAAATGATAAACAAAAGTGTACGCGAGTTAGCATAGCTATTTCAGCCAATCCCTTCACTTTATTATTTTAATTAATAATTAACGCTTGCCCAGATTAAAATGCTTTAATCTGGGCATTTCCGTGCATAAATTTTAACACTTAATTATTATATTAGCATACCTATTTATGTTCGGACAGGTAAAATAACTGATTATGAAAAGAATATTACAACTTGCGTTGTTTTTCGTGGCGAGTTTGGATGCTTTCGCTCAACCTATAACGCTTACCTCTAATGGCACTACCAGTGGCGGTGTGTCTTATGGTAATGGTAACGTATTGACCTTTTCCGTAAGAAATAATAATGGTTATGATGTCAACATCACGGATATTGGTATGTTTCACTACCAGTACACGGGAGGAACAACGTCCTATCAACTTTATTACACTACAGACCCTACCCAAGCCGTGGCTACAACTGTTGCAAACGTAACGGCATCCCCCTGGACATTTTTCGGGCCTTCTCCTTCTATAGCAGGTGCTACACCTACAGTTGTAAAACCAATTTTTACGAATATTAAACTCACTGTACCGGCAAATACGATTATGCGCCTGGCTATGGCCTGGACTTCTGCAAACGTAAATGGTACTACTTTTATGGGTAGCATGAACCTGTCGTCCGGCCAGATTGTCAGCAATGGCGGGGTTGATTTGCTTTGCGGTGGTTCTAATGGTATAAGTAATCACCTGAGGGCCCCAACCTACCCCGGCGCTAACTCAACTACTTATGGCTGGGTGGGTTATGTCACTTTTGAGCAGGCCGCATTGCCTTGTGACGATACTACTATTACTATTGCCGAGACAGTGGGCCCGAAAAGGGTATGCCCCAATAAGCCATATGGTGTTTCTGTCCGCCTGCCCAATGGCCTTGTTTTTACCGGTCTTACTTATCAATGGCAATATTCGTACAACGGTGTCTCCTGGGCTAACTTTACGGGAGTACCTGATCCTAATAAAGGTGGAGAAATCAGGGATTCTATCACACGTGATAAATGGTATCGTTGTACAATCAAATGCCAGGCATCTAACGAAACTTATACAACACCCCCTCATAAGGTTGAAGTGGCACCATTCTATTATTGTTATTGCGATAATAAAGTGACCAGCGACGCAGGTGCTGATATTGGCAACCTGACCATCATCAATACCAACAAGTTTGACTCGGTGTATAAGAAAGGCCAATTGGTAACAGGTTCCGCTATCCCCGTGTATAACAACAAAGCATCTACACAGTCGTACACCTCCTACCACGACAGCCTTGGCTGGCCTTGTTTGTACCGTGACACTACCTACCTGTT
>CAZEZM010000019.1:0-35637 GCA_964515955.1 uncultured Flavipsychrobacter sp.
AAAAAGCAGGAACCGAAGCAAAATCAACAACAATACAACACATTTGGAAAAATGGATTTCCCGCCTGAACATAGTTAGGGCAGCAATATGAGCAATCCTCAAAGGGAAACACTAAATTTGTTGCCGGATGAACCATTTAGGGCAAATCATATATACCAGCGTAGTACAGGCCATGCACGAGTTGCGGGTCAATAAGCTGCGTACCTTCTTGTCGCTCCTTGGGGTTACCATCGGCATATTCTGTATTGTCGCAGTGAAGACAGTATTGGATAGCATGAAGAACAATATAAAAAATGAAATTTCCGGACTCGGCAGCGATGTGCTTTACATAGGCCGCTGGCCCTGGATGGATGAAGGTGGCGAGTACAAATGGTGGGAGTTCCTGCGCAGGCCAAGTATGGGGCCTAAAGAGCTGAAGGCTGTGCAGCGTGATGTAAAGACGATAGAATATGCCGCGCTCTCTTACCGCGACGGCAACCTCACTCTCAAGCATTACGACCAGGAGATATCAGGAATAACAGGGTACGCCGTCACTACACACTTCGATAAGATACAGGGTGTGGAAATAGAGAATGGCCGTTACCTCAGTTTGTCAGAGACAGAAGGTGGCAATAACTCGGTAGTATTGGGTTATGAAGTGGCTGAAACGCTTTTCCCTTCTGGCACCGACCCGGTTGGAAAACAGATTACTTTCCATGGCAGGGGTTTTAATGTAGTGGGTGTCATGCGCAAGTCGGGCCAGAGCATATCAGGCTTCAACTTCGACAGGGGTATTATATATCCCTATTACACAGCCGCTGCTATGGTAGATGTTACTTCTTTCAATAACGACCCCACATTAGTTATCAAAACAGGTGCCGATGTAAACGTACAGGATGCCCGGCTGGAAGTGGAAGGCGCCCTGCGCAGGATAAGGAGGGTGCCCCCGGGCGAGAAAAATAATTTTGCGGTCAATCAACTGAGCCAGATAACGGAAAGGTTGAATGTAATGTTCAGCGGAATTAACATGGTGGGTTGGGCAATCACAATTTTATCATTATTGGTGGGTATGTTCGGCATTGCTAATATTATGTTTGTAACGGTAAAAGAACGTACTAAAATGATAGGTTTGAAAAAAGCAGTCGGTGCACGCTCCCGCAGTATTTTGCTGGAGTTCCTGGTAGAGGCGGTAACGCTGTGCATTACTGGTGGGCTCATAGGTATTGTTTTGGTAGTACTGCTGGCGGTCATTCTCACTTATGCTGCTGATTTCCCTGTTACATTATCTTTAATCAACTTTTTTATAGGCATAGGTATCTCTGCTACGGTAGGTGTGCTGGCTGGTTTTATTCCTGCACGCTCCGCCTCCCGCCTCGACCCTGTGGCCGCAATACGCTCGCACTAAAAGGTATAGAAACAGAATATGGGTAAAGAACGCACAATCATCCTCGATAAAGAACGCATCAACTGGAAGATGCAGCGCATGGCCTACGAGATATGGGAGCATTTCAGCAACGAAAAATCTGTCACCCTCATAGGCATAGAAGGCAGCGGCGCTATCGTGGCTAAAAGCCTGGCGCGCAGGTTGAAGGATATCAGCCCGTTGAAAGTGGAACTCATAATAGTTAAGATGAACAAGCGCAAACCGCTGGCTGCCGAGATAACGATTGATGAAGACCTGTCGGGCAAGGCATTGGTATTGGTAGATGATGTGGCCAATTCAGGCAAGACATTGTTATACGCCCTGGCGCCCATCTTGAAATTTGAACCTAAAAAAGTACTCATAGCGGTATTGGTCGACCGCCGGCACAAGTCATTCCCCATCACACCCGACATCATTGGCCAAAGTATATCTACCACCTTGCAGGAACATATAGAAGTAGAAACTGAAGGGGAATATATTACAGCAGCATATTTACAATAATTATTAAAAAAAAGCACTGGATAAATGCCCGTTACATTAGTAATACATGGAGGAGCCGGGAATGTAACCCCGGAAACAGTAAATGGTAAAGAAACCGAATATACGCAAGGCCTTAAACAGGCGCTTGATGCAGGTTATGGTATATTAAATGCAGGCGGCACCGCTATGGATGCGGTAGTAGCTGCCATAGTGGAACTGGAAAACAACCCATTGTTCAATGCGGGCAGGGGGGCGGTATTCACCAAGAAGGGGCTGAACGAAATGGATGCCGCGCTGATGAACGGCATGACGCTGGAAGCGGGCGCTATAGCCGGAGTACGTAACGTCAAGAATCCCATCAAATTGGCGCGCGAGGTGATGCTGCATTCCAACCATGTATTCCTGAGTGGCAATGGCGCATCTGAGTTTGCGCTCACACGCGGCATTGAGATAGTGCCCGATGAATACTTCTTTAATAAAGAACGCTATGAGCAATGGCTGGAGATACGCGACAGCGACCACTACCAGCTCGACCATAAAGGCGACAACCTGAAAGGTGGTGATGCCAATCCTGACTATAAATTTGGCACGGTAGGCGCAGTAGCCTGCGACTCAGAGGGTAACCTGGCAGCGGGTACCTCTACCGGTGGCATGACCAACAAACGCTTCGGCCGCATAGGCGACAGCCCGGTAATAGGTGCCGGCACTTATGCCAACAATTCCACCTGCGCTATCAGTTGCACCGGCCACGGAGAACCCTTTCTGCGTGCCGTAGTAGCGCACGACATCAGTTGCCTGATGGAGTACAAAGGTTTGTCGTTGCAGGAAGCATGTGATATAGTGGTAAAAGATAAGCTGGTAAAACTCGGCGGCGAAGGCGGCCTGATAGCAGTTGACGGGCAGGGTAATGGCCTGTTCTGCTTTAATTCGGCAGGTATGTTCCGTGCTCTGCGCAATAGCGATGGCAGGGACGAAGTGGCTTTTTATGGTGCATAATTCATAATTATGAATAGACTGGTTATCACAATATGTTTTATGTTGTTGGGCAATTTAATATTTGCCCAACCTACGGAAGTACAGGCAAAGAAACTACAGGGATACTTCTTTAGCGGCAGCGATGCTATGTTAAAGGAAGGACCCAACTGTTTTGTGATTACCAAAAAGCAGGAGTTCGAAAGGTTGTTCGGCAAGGGTAGGGCGGATACGCCGCAGTTCAGCAAAGAGTGGATGCTGGTGCTGCTGATGCCTGCTACTAAAAAGGATATACAACTCGAGTTCAATCGTATATCTATGAAGGCAGGGACATTTGTAGAGGTGTACTGCGACTTCAATAAGCTGAGGGGTAAAATGCTAACTTACGAAACTAACCCCATAGCGGTATGCACCATACCACGCTTTGAAAAAGTAAAGACCATCAACTTTTACGAAGAGCGAAAGAAGGGTTTGGAATTGGTCACTTCGGTTGAAGTGAAACGTTAGTTCTTTATTTCCGTCAATGCTCCCTCTGGGTAGCTGATATCCTCCAGGTACAGGCCAAAGCCCGGTACACTGAAATCGGCCAGGGTGCAGTCTTTGGCTTCTATCACCTGCCTGAATTCGGCGATGCTCATCTTGCCCCGTGCTACCTGTAGCTGAGTACCCACCAGCCCGCGTACCATCCCCCGCAGGAAACGGTTGCCACGTACTATGTAATGCAGTTCGTCACCATGTTCTTCCCAGTGGGAGTCGGTGAGGGTGCAGATAAAAGTCCTGCTTTGGGTATTGCGTTTAGAGAAGCTTTCGAAGTGGGTGTACTCTGGCAGTATGGCTGCGGCTTCATTCAGCAGTTCCCTGTCTATATGAAATGGGAAGAAATAAGCTCTTTGAAATTTAAACGGGTCTTTCTGCCAATAGAGCCTGTACCTGTATTGCCTGCTTATAGCTGCAAAACGGCAGTTCAGTTCGGGGTCATTCGCCAGGTACATTTTGCTGATGGCTATCTGCGGTTGCAGTATGGCGTTCATCTTATATACGAAGTTGGCTGTGAGTTCCTGCTCTGTATCAAAGTGGTAGAAGTTGCAGAGCGCATGTACACCCTCATCTGTTCTGCTGGCACCAAAGGAGGATATCTCAGTCCTGAGCAGGGTAGACAATGCCCTGTTAATAGCTAGTTGTACTGTGGGTGTTTCGCCCTGCACCTGCGAGCCGTGAAATGCCAGTCCATCATACCTTATCTCCAGGAAATACCTTGCCATACTTTGTATTCAGCCTGCAATAATACGCAAATACCGCGGCATCATGGCTGTTTAGCCTTCTTCATCCTTCTCTCTATTTGCCAGCCCACTAAGGCGAAAGACACTGCCAGCACCAGGAAGAAGATGCCCTTATTGGTCGTATTCCAGAAGAACTCAAAATAACGGCTGTACAGGTTGAGGAGTATGAAGATGATACCGAAGTCGCGGGTGACATCGTCCTGGTATTTGATGCCTAATATTAATGCCGCTATGGACACAATGGCCAGTACTGCAGAGTAGCCTATCACTTGTACCTGGCGCACCTGTTCCCATTCTTCCCAGCGGCCATAGTTGCCGAAGATGGAAACGCCCCACAACCCGGTGAAGAAGATGAGCAAGCCGAGTACATAGGTTTGACGTTGCGAAAAGCGCAATGACTTAATGGTATTCTGCAAGAATGCCACACCTATGATGAATACGCCAAACAGTGTAAACCGCATAGGGTAGTTCATACCCAGGAAGAGGTTGCGTTCGTCCTGTTGCCACTCGCTGTAGGAACCATACAAGCCCATCAAAGCAAGTATACCGGCCAGCCACAGCGCCCTCGACTTAAAGAAGCCGCTCAGCGCGAATACGATGACAGCAGTAGCGGCCAACAGCCCGGTATACTGTGGCCCAAAGCCTATGTCTTTACAATAGTACACCAGTCCTGATACCACTACCAGTCCGCCCAACACCATGTACACTTCGTACACTAATGAGTTGATGGATTTACGCTTCTTAGAAAGATATATGAACCAGGCAAGGGCAATTAATGTACAGGATATAGCTATGATGATATTACCTACGTCAAAGTACTTGCGTATCTTCTCCAGTAGCTTATCATCTATGAAGATAGCGCCGAATGCCAGCAGGGTACAGGCTATGGCTATGATGAAGAAGTATTGCGCCACCTGTCCACCGGCCTTCTTTAGGGTAATGGTGCCACGCAGTTCATCCGCCTTTTCTTTGTTCAGCAGGTTGTTGCTTTCCCAATCGTTGAGGGCGGATTCCAGTAGTTCTTTTTCTTTCTTGTCCAGTTCCATACAGTGAATGTGTTGCAAGGTTTTACGCAAATATCAAGCCATTAAAACAAACTAAATTTATTGGCCGTTTAGTGTCTTGAGTATAACATCCCGACCGCCGTTGCGATTGGTCAGTACAGCCAGTTCAAAGCTGTTCATGTTCATTGCCAGCTTTTCAAATTCTTCATCGGTCAGGTTGTTGAAGAAATAGGCTAACTCAGTAGTTTCACCTGTTGTAGTTGTGGCATACAGTGCTTTGGTCAGCACCCACGATGTGGAGCCGCCCTTCATACCCGCGTGTTTCAGCCATTGCTGGTTAGCGGGGTTGTCCATCAGCCGTTCCATCACAACACTTAGGTGCTTTTGTGTACTGCTGTCAAAATAGGTCCTGCTATTAATCTTCTGCATTACTGATACATAGTCTTTCACCGTAGCAGCCGGCAGCCTGTCGCTCCATACCTTTTGCACATTCAATGGCAGGAAAACGATGCTGTTCTTGTACGTTGGCTCGGCTTTCATTTTGTCGTGTTCGGCGGCAGATAATGCCTTGTATTCTTCGATGGAAAGGCTTTCCAGTTCAGGCACTGTCTTACCATTAAGCACACCCAGGCTGCTTACAAAGTAATACAGTAAATCATGGTTGGTAAGTCCTAATGCTGCGAGGCGCTTGTTTATATTGTCCAAGCCCAGCAGGTCCAACAGGTATTCAGTATTGGCGTTGGAGCTGAAGTCTATCATGCCTTTAGCTACCTCCTTCAATTGCACTTTGCCATTCTGCAGCCTGGTCATAGCTTTCATGTACGACAGCCATTCAGGGTGGGCGTTGCCGTCGGTATTGGGTATATAATATTTGTTCAATTCGGATGTATCTATCCATTGCTTGGGGTCTATTTTCCCATCGGTAGCCTGGTATGCATACTCTATGGCAATTATGATTTTAACAGTACTGGCCAGTGGCATTTTCCTGTCTGCATTGATATCAATCAGCACTTTACCATTCTGTACCAGGTATATGGCGCTCTTATCCGGGTACTTTTTTATAAAATCAGCGATGACATTTCCGGTTTGCTGTGCGGTGAGCTGGAACGAAATATTTAATAAGAAGGCCAGAATGACAAATAATTTGTATTTCATGATTGTAAATTAATGGAAAATATGTGGGCATTCCGAAAGGTAACCCAGTTAGAATTATATAATATTGTTAATCAATTTAGATTAGTCTAAAAATATGTTAATATGATAGTTTTTATATAACTATTAACGCGTGCATCCTGTTCTAAAATCATAAATAATTGAAAAGGAGGATGTTATGCCAAATGAATTAGTGAAGTATCGTATTGAGTATTTTTTGATCGGTAATGGCCATGAACCTAATACGGTAGTTGAAGTTGTTACTAAAAAAACCGGTACGACCGCACAAATTGGTGATGTACTGGAGCAACTTAAAAGAATCATCAGTAAAGAACAGCTGAAATTAGATGATATTATCGTCTATAAAATGACAAGGGTAGAATAAATCCCTGGTATCAATTTGTTTTCACAGATGGTTATCGTAGCGCCGGTTATTACCGGCGCTATTTTTTGGTTTAATAGGGGGAAGTGCAAATGCTGGTTGGTAATAATATTATCTTTAACCGGTGCAATACAATAAGTGCAAAATGTATAAATGGAGATACCTTCTTTGGATAATGCTTATTCCGTTAGCGGGCTTTTTAGCGGGGAGGCAATCAGTAAAGCTGTTTCCGGGTTTTAGTTTCCGCAAACCGGTAGCTAAGCCAGTACCCGTAAGTACATCCACCCCTGCCCCTGGATATTCCTACAATAGCAAATACATGGCCCAGACAGATTACTATAAGATGTACCGGGGCAAGTACAAAGCGGTGATGCTGGGAAACTCACACATACAACGCGTACACTGGAATGAATTAATGAACAGATGTGATATAGCGAACAGGGGTATAGGCGGAGACGTGATGGAAGGCATGTGCCACAGGCTTGAAACCGTAATAGGTTGTCAACCCGATGTGGTATTTGTAGAAGGTGGCATAAACGATATAGAATTGGGTGTTGAGTACGATAAATATATAACGCAGCTCACCCACCTGCTGGATACACTCAAATCAAATAGCATAAAGCCGGTTGTATTTTCTGTAATGTACGTAGCCGAGGGGTACCCGGGCGCTATGCTGATGAATGACAAAGTAGCCCGTTTTAACAGGGGTATAGATAGCCTGGCTAATAACAAACATATAGATGTTGTTAATTTAAACAACTATTTCTCTGAACATGGGTTCCTTATGAAAAAGTTTGTACAGGGGGATAAAATACATCTGAATAAAGACGCATATAAGATATGGGCAGACAAGCTGAAAAGGTATCTGTAGGCAACCTGTTTTTAACCTGTTAAAAATGCAGACCTATGTACTGATTAGCAACTGTAAAGCCATAACTTTAAAACCTACACAGAGAAATGATTTTATGCTGATAGAACGTGCACAATTAGATAACCTTGAACTGTTGGCCAGGCAGGTAGTAGAGGGCTTTATCATTGGCCTTCACAAAAGCCCCTTTCATGGTTTTTCAGTAGAATTTGCGGAGCACCGGCTGTACAACAGCGGCGACCCGTTGCGCCATATTGATTGGCGGGTGTATGGCCGTACAGACAAGATGTTTGTAAAACGGTATGAAGAGGAAACCAACCTGCGTTGTTGCATAGCTATAGACACATCTTCATCCATGTATTTCCCTAAAGATGATAAGAAGCTGAATAAACTGGAGTTCAGTTGTGTGGCGGCGGCGGGATTGTTGCACCTGCTTAAAAGGCAACTGGATGCGGCGGCATTGGCACTGTTCGACGACGAAGTCACCTACTTGTCGCAAGCCCGTTCGGCGCATAGCCACTACCGCGGGCTGGTGCATAAGCTGGAAACTACCATGAAGCAGGAAGCTATAAGCAAAAGCACCAATGCTGCCAATGCCCTGCACACTATAGCTGAGCATATGCATAAGCGGTCGTTGATTATAGTTTTTAGTGATATGATGGATGATACGGAGCATATTGAAGACTTATTCTCTGCATTGCAGCATCTCCGGTTCAATAAACATGAAGTGATATTATTTCATACCATAGAGGGGGAAAAAGAGCTGGATTTTGAATTTGACAACCGGCCTATGGAATTTGTGGATATGGAAACCGGCGATAAAGTACGCCTGCAGCCGCAACAGGTAAAAGAGCAATATGTTGAAAATATGGCCGCTTTCCGGAAAATGGTAGAAAACCGATGCCACCAGTACCATATAGATTACGTGCCTGTAGACCTGCGCCTGCCTGTAGAACAGGTATTACACGCCTTCTTATTGAAGCGAAATAAATTACTCTAATTGATAAGAAATAGTTACCTTTGCACCCCGTTGAAGATTTTTGACAAAAGAGATGCGGGGAAAAATAGTTATCAGGTAGTAAAACAGGTAATTACGCATTGTATAGTTTATTTATTTGACCGTATTGATGCTAAAGAATCGAAGAGATGAAACACCACCGCGAGTTTGAAATAGCATGGCAGGGTTTGAAGCCGGGGGTGAGTACCTTTGAATATTACCTGAATGATAGCTTTTTCACCCCGGAAGATGCAGAAAGGGATTTTACGGACCTGGATGCGCAGGTAACATTGAAGTTTGATAAAAAGAACAATTTCTTTTTATGCCATTTCGATATAGACGGCAGTATTACCGTACCTTGCGACAGGTGTGGGGAAGCATTTAAGATGAGGCTTTGGGACGAATTTGACCTCCTGATAAAGCTAACCGGTGATGAAGATGCGGAAGTGGTTGATGAAGACGCGGACGTAGTGTTTATACCCCGCAGCGAAACAGTGATAGATTTTCGTACCTGGGTATATGAATTTCTGATGCTAAGCATACCTTTGCACCGGGTACACCCTGATAAAGCTGACGGAACCAACGGGTGCAACCCCGACACCCTGAAACTACTGAATAAACTGGCAGCACCGGAAGACACCCCAAGGCCCGATATATGGAAAGGCCTGGAAGCATTAAAAGACGAAAATAAACGTAAACAGAAATAAATATAAGTAACAATGCCTAATCCAAAACGACGCCACTCACAACAACGTAGTGCCAAACGCCGTACACATTATAAGGCAACAGCTGAAACCTGGAGCATAGACAAGACCACCGGTGAATCTCACCTGCGTCATCGTGCCCATTGGGTAGAAGGCAAATTGTTTTATAAGGGTAACGTGGTGGTAGACAATTCTCCTGCTACCGACGCAGACGCTAACCAGTAAGCAGCATAGCCTATTTGATGAAAATAGCGTTTGACATAATGGGTGGCGATTTCGCCCCTGCTGAAGCCATAAAAGGTGTACAACTGTTTCTTGATGAGAATCATGACCAGGCTGTACACTTATTGCTGATAGGTACACCCGAGGCCGCTGTCCAACATGCTGCCCAACTGGAGCCTTACAGCGGCCGTTATACATTTATAGAAGCACCACAGGTAATTGGGATGAGCGAACACCCTACCAAGGCGCTGAAGGAGAAGCAGCAGTCAAGTATTGCAATTGGTTTTGGCCTTTTGCATGCCAGGAAGGCTGATGCTTTCATCAGTGCGGGCAATACCGGCGCTATGATGGTAGGGGCTATGTACACGGTAAAGAATGTTCCCGGTGTGCAAAGGCCAACCATTGCTTCGCCCATTCCGCGGATAGATGGTAAACACAACCTGTTGCTGGACGTTGGTATTAATGCCGACTGTAAACCGGAAAACCTGGTGCAATTCGCCCTGCTGGGCTCTATGTACATGCAACATGTATACGGCGTAGATACCCCCAAGGTAGGCTTGCTGAATATAGGTGAAGAAGAAGGCAAAGGCAACCTGCTGGCACAGGCTACCTACCCGTTGCTGAACGAACACAAAGACATCAACTTTGTAGGTAATATAGAGGGCAGGGATGTCTTTACACGTAAGGCTGATGTAGTAGTGTGCGAAGGCTTTGTAGGCAATGTGGTGCTGAAAATGGCCGAATCCATATACGATATGCTGATAACAGAGCGAGGTATGAAGGATGAGTTCCTGGAGACCTTTAATCACGAGATATATGGTGGTACACCAATATTGGGTATCAACGATACCGTGATAATCGGGCATGGGGTAGCACATGCACTGGCCTTTAAAAACATGATAGACGTAGCCCGCAAGAATATTGAGGCGAAATTGCCGTCTAAGTTTACTACCTACTTCGCACCTACTGAAGTGGTTTAATCCAGGTTTATCCCTTTACTTTTCATGTGGCGTTTCATATAGTCGTGCGCATTGACTATGCTGATGCCTGAATGATAATAATAGGGTATCGTAATGCCGTTGTTGATATTCACAAACCAGATGGCAGGGGTATAGTATTCATCAGCATACTCGGACATCATGCCCATTACACCTACTATTTCGTCGTTGTACCAGAAAGCCTTCTGAAACTGGCAGGAAGGGCCGCAATAGAGCAACCTGGTCCTTTTATTTGTTTTAGTATTAACTATAGATACTTCGTTGTCGACCTCGCCCTCACGTGCATGTAATTTTCCTCCTTTACCCGTTTCTACAATCCAGGACGTGCTATATGCATCAATAAACAAGGAAGAATCCTGGTTGTAGACCAGCAGACTGCCAAAGCGTTGGTAAAACGAATCTGTAGCTGTGAAATCTGAAGTAAATAACTCGTTTTTTGCGGTATCGCTTTTTATAAAACTGTCGATTGAAAATGCCGGGTCTTCAGCGCTGTACAACTCATCCCAGGCCGCATATGCTTCACTGTTTCCCTTCAATGAAATGGTATCAGCCACTGCTGCAGGTTGTTGTTTTTCTGCTTTGTCATCGCAGCCGCCGCAGGCAGATATACCCAGTATAAGGACTAAGGTACCAATGCGTAAAATTTTAGCCGTTTTCATATTGCAGATTATACTGCAAGTTACAATGATAAAACAGCAAATAAAAAAGAGGTAAACCCTGATTGCCGTATCTTTATACTGCATGGGAGCCATATACTGTTTAAGCGGATTAGGTGCTGATGAGCGGATTTATGCAAGACTGAATTTGCCAGGCAGAAAACTGGTACATATCCCGTGGCCGGAGCATGATGAATATGACGAATTGCCCTGCTATGCGCAAAAGGTAGCTGTGCTGATCCAGGAAGATAACCCCATCATTATGGGCGTGTCATTGGGTGGAATGATAGGAGTGGAAATAAGCAAAATAAGGCCTGTAAAGAAGCTGATATTGATATCCAGTGCTAAAACAAGGGAAGAAATGCCACCGTATAGCGGTTGGTTTGGCAAACTGATTAAGTCGAAGATATTGCCGCCGTTTATCTATAAACTACCTAATGCAGTTTTGATGGACAAGTTTGGCGCTGAGACAGATGAAGACGAGGCCCTGCTGACTGCAATTTTAAAAGATTCGGACGGAAAGTTTATGAAATGGGCCATGCGTGCAGTTGCGCTGTGGCAGAATGAGAACTACCTGCAACCCGTAGCGCATATACATGGCAGGAAGGACCACATGATTTTCCCGGAAAATGTGCATGCTGACCACTGGATAGAAGACGGCGGCCACATGATGGTGTATAACCGGGCTGAACAAATAAGCCGTATTATTGAACAGGAATTAAACGAATTATGATCATCACCAAACATATACACACACCACTGGGCAAAATGCTAGCCGGTGCGACAGACAATGGTATCTGCCTGTTTGATTTTGAATTCAGGAAGATGATGCCTGCCATCAGGAAGCGCATCAGTTCTTTTCTACAGGATGATTTTGAAGCAGGCGAACATTTTCATTTCGATACATTGCAACAACAGGTAGATGAATACTTTAGAGGTGACAGACAGAATTTTGATTTACCATTGCTAATGACCGGCACGGAGTTCCAGCAAAAAGTATGGGATGCCCTTATTACAATACCCTATGGCAGTACACGCAGTTATATGCAGCAAACCAAAGTGCTGGGTGATGAAAAAGCTATAAGGGCTGTAGCCCGTGCCAATGGCGAAAACTGCCTGGCCATCATCGTTCCGTGCCATAGGGTAGTAGGCAGCGACGGCAGCCTTACAGGCTACGCAGGCGGATTGAAAGCCAAGAAGTGGCTGCTGGAGCATGAAGCAAAGAATCTCGGATTGTCGTACCAGGGAAGCATTTTTTAACGGTTCCCTTCCCGTACCATTTGTACTATGTCCTCAACACCTAAATAGAAACCTACTGAGAAACGGCCCGGGCTGGTATTCCACGACATAGCCGACATAGGTACAGAGAGTACGTACTGGAATTGCACTTTTGCAAACTTGTAACCAGCACGAATCGTGAAGCAAGGTTCGAAAAAGGTATATCGGCGACTGTCAAACCGTACCCCGCCCGCATCTATAAGGCCCATGTTGCGCAGGTAAAAGCTATCCCTGTCGTTGGCATTAAAACTTGAGAAACCCAGGCTTACAATACGTGGATTGAAAGAAGCATCGAACCAGGGAGAACGTACACCAATGCCCGGCTGAATGAAGAGCCTGTTAACCTTTGCATCAATATCACTGTTGATATTGCCTATACCCCAACCCCCGTAAAAATCAACAACCATCTTCACTTTATTACCACCTGGGGCGATATATCCCCCTATGCCTGCCTCGGCCAGACTCGCACGGGCATTTACATTACCTGCGGCAAAGTCTGGAACGGTAGTTGTGTAATTGTAGCCTGTATATCCACCTATGATGCCCAGGTGCTTGATAGGTGATACAGAGCCCTGTATGTCAATGACATTCATATTACTGGTACTTGCACCGTTATTATCGTTAAATGAACTGCTGCTGCCATTGATATTGAGGTGATACTGTCCACCATCGGTAAGCAGGGGTACATTCACGGCGTTGGGTTTATAATAATACCTGGTGCAACTGCTGGTGAATAGTGCAATAATGCAGGGGAAAATGATCAGCATTCTTTTCATAATATACAGGTTTGTATTGTACTGTTATTCACTAAAAATCGTGCCAGTATTTTTAACACTTAATCCGGATTTTTTTTCGTTAATTTTGTATTACTATGAATTGGGTTATCGCCTGCTTGTAATACAGCGGGAGGAAAGTCCGGACAGCAAAGGGTAGCGCACCACCTAACGGGTGGAGTCTCGCGCAAGCGGGATATAGAGAGTGCCACAGAAAATAACCGCTCTGCCATAGGCGGAGTAAGGGTGAAAACGTAGGGTAAGAGCCTACGCATTAAGGTGGTAACATCATAATGGGGCAAACCTTGCGCGCTGAAATGTCAAATAGGCTGGTGATTGAGGGCGGCCCGCCCGATGCCAGCGGGTTGGCAGATTGAGGTGCCTTGCGAGAGGCATCCCAGATAAATGATAGCCGCCCCCTGACCATAGGGGGATACAGAATCCGGCTTACAGGTTTGTAGTGTTTTGGTTAATTGACAATAGCAACGGTTTTCCGTTGCTATTGCCATTTTATATATCCTTGTTGTGTGTTTAGTGCTGTACAGATAACTTTTGCGTCTGTATTCTATCTGGTGTATGCATTTGCAACAAATACATACCTGCAGGAATACCTGCAATATCAAAAGGCTCTGCATGGTACCCTTGCGACATAGGTTTGCTCTTTGTAAATTCTTTGATTATCCGCCCTTGCAGGTCGGTAATGCTGAATGTAACCGCAGCCGGAGATTGCAGGTAATACTTGATGTATAAAGTATTGTTTGCCGGGTTGGGGTAGGGTGCAAACAACTCCTGTGCAGCATACACGGTTTGCGACTTGATATTGACCGCAGCAGGTGTCGATGTATCAATATACCTGTTTTCATCACCGGGCTGGTAATATGACCAGATAAAGAAAGTGAGCATCATCTCGTCCGTTGTAGCTTCGCCTGCTGTTACGGTTTGCGGGGGATTGCTGGGGTTGAAAGGGTTGTTGGATGTATTGTCGTAGAAAGCTTCGGAATACAATGTAGTCCCCTGTGGAATTTTCATCATTTTGCGGAACAAATAAAAGCCCTGCCAGCTAAAATCCCAGGATGGGATATCAATGAATTTCAGTGTATCGCCATTGTGAACGCCATAGGCATTGATACTGCGGCCTATCAGGTGCATGTGCGGTGCAACACCCAGCAGGGTAATATCGCCTACAAATGATGAAATGTTAGACATTTCCCGGTAAGCTTTGGTTTGATTGGCAGGTATTATCAATCCATCGTTGGGTATTAGTGTGCAGAAAGAGCCCTGGTGGTTCAGTACTGCATCCAGGCGTACGGGCCTGATTTGGTTGGCAGGCAATGGTGAAAAATAGAACTTGATTTTTGTGCTGTCTATCTTGCCGGCTGAACCTTGGGGATAGTGTATCTGTATAACAATATCAGCGTTGGGTGCTATGCGTATACCAAAACTGTCGGGCATTTGTAAGGGTTGTGTGCCGGGCACCCAGCCGCCTATAAGTGTAGCGTTGTTGCTGCCCACACCACCAAAGCTGACATAACCGGGGCCGTTATGGGCTGCATCCAGGGCGGCACAATCACCAGATGTATCGGCATATACCAGTACATGGTGTACTATTTCGCGGTTGCCGGGTATGGCTTCAAACGCTGAAATGAATTTTTCTGTACCTAGTCCGCTGGGAACAACAAAGCATTGGTACACATCACCCGTAGTAGCAGTAGATGTAAAGGTAGGTATCTGGCTTACGAGGTCGGGAGTACCGGCAATGTCGCCATCGGGATTGAATACAGGCACCGGTGGAGCCAGGTTGGGGTCTCCCTGTGGTTTGCCACCCGATACCCAATCCTGTATTTTTTTTATATCAGCATCGGATAACAGGCGTTCGTGCGCCAGCCTGCTGAATTTAGGGTCAGGCGGCCATGGTGGCATATACCGCGATGTAACAGCGGAATAGATGCTTGACGCCCTGTTGACTGCATCTGTATAAGTAAGCAAATTGAAAGGTGCTATACCAGTTGGCCTGTGGCAGGATGCGCAGTTGTTAAATAATATAGGAGCAATATCTGTACTCCATACCGGTGTTTGTGCGCCGGTGTTTTCCACAGTCAGCAATAGTGATAAAGCGGGCAGTAGTAATCGTTTAAGCATACAGTGATAAATTTAGCCGAAGTTAAATAAATATTTTTAATATGGCGTTCAATAGCCTGTCATAGGGATATATCGTAATAACAAGCTGAAATGTTACAATACCTTTTAAGATTACAGGCATTATCTTTGTACACTTTACAAAAATACAGGTACAGAGCACTTACATGGAACTCAGCAAGAATTTTCAGCACAGGGAAGCAGAACAACATTGGTACGCACATTGGAACACATCAGGATATTTCACGTCAAAACCTGATGAACGCCCCCCATATACCATAGTCATTCCGCCGCCCAATGTAACAGGTGTGCTGCACATGGGACATGCGTTGAATGATACCGTGCAGGACATATTGCTGCGCCGTGCCCGTATGCTTGGATATAATACCTGCTGGGTGCCCGGTACCGACCATGCTTCGATAGCTACGGAAGCAAAAGTGGTAGGCATGCTGCGCGAGCAGGGCATAGACAAAAACAAGCTATCGAGGGACGAATTTCTGAAATATGCCTGGGAGTGGAAGGAGAAATACGGTGGCATCATCCTGCAGCAGCTTAAAAAATTAGGTTGCGCGCTGGACTGGGACCGTACCGCCTTTACCATGGATGATAATTATTACGCCGCAGTAATGCGTGTATTCGTTGAGTTGTACAACAAAGGGTACATCTACCGTGGTGTAAAGATGATTAACTGGGACCCCAAGGCTAAAACAGCCCTTAGCGATGAAGAAGTAATACACAGGCAAACCAATTCTAAATTGACCTATGTGCGTTACCGTATAGTGGGTGACGAAGAAGAATACATAACCATAGCTACTGTAAGGCCTGAAACAATACTGGGCGATACAGCAGTGTGCGTTCATCCTGAAGACCCGCGTTATACCCACCTGAAAGGGAAGAAATGCATCATACCACTTGTGAACAGGGAAGTGCCCATTATATTCGATGAGTACATTGATATGGAGTTTGGTACAGGTGCATTGAAGGTAACACCTGCGCATGACATAAATGACTACAACCTGGGACAGAAATATAACCTGCCCGTAATAGATACCCTGAACGAAGACGGTACTATGAGCGAGGCTGCCGGCCTGTACATAGGGCAAGACAGGTTTGCTGTGCGTAAGCAGATAGTGAAAGACCTGGCAGAAGCAGGGCATATTGTAAAGGAAGAAGACTATAGTAACCAGGTAGGATTTTCAGAGCGTACAGATGCGGTAATAGAGCCCCGCCTGTCGATGCAGTGGTGGTGCAATATGGAGAAGATGGCAGGCCCTGCATTGGAAAACGTGATGAATGGTAACATTGAGTTTCATCCCGCTAAATTCAAAAACCTGTACCGCCACTGGATGGAAAACATCAAAGACTGGTGTATCAGCCGCCAGCTATGGTGGGGGCAGCGCATACCCGCATGGTACGATAGTGAGAACACCATCTATGTAGCGGAAACAACCGATAAAGCACACGAACAATACAGGCAACAAAAGCCTGAATTAGCAGCAAAGCAACCTGAGCTAAGGCAGGATGAGGACGTACTGGATACATGGTTCAGCAGCTGGCTGTGGCCTATGCAGGTATTTGGCTGGAATGAACAACCAGATAACGCTGAATTGAAATACTACTATCCTACCAATACACTGGTAACAGCACCTGAAATCATATTCTTCTGGGTAGCAAGGATGATAATGGCGGGGTATGAGTTTATGGGCGAGAAGCCTTTCAACGAAGTATATTTCACAGGTATAGTGCGCGATAAGCAAGGCAGGAAGATGAGTAAGTCATTAGGCAACTCGCCCGACCTGCTGGCACTGATAGACGACCACGGTGCTGATGCTGTACGCTTCAGCGTTATCATATCTTCACCTGCCGGCAACGACCTGCTGTATGATGAAGGTACACTGGAGCAAGGCCGAAACTTCAGCAACAAGATGTGGAATGCCATGAAGCTGATAAAAGGCTGGGAAAGCAGGGTAGCGGATAACGTGGAAGAAGGCAATGTACAATTTGCTATCAACTGGATGGAGCAGCGCATGGCCGAAGCCTCGCAGCAAATAGCGGAGCAGATAAAGGACTTCAGGCTGAGTGAAGGGCTGAAGACTATATACTCATTGATATGGAATGATTTCTGCTCGTGGTACCTGGAGTGGGTAAAGCCTGCTATGGACCAACCCATGTCGCACCATATATACCAGCGTACGGTAGATATATATGAGCAATTACTGCAACTGCTGCACCCTTATATGCCATTTGTAACAGAAGAGATATATCATAAGCTACGCGAACGCAAACCCGGTCATGACCTGATGGTACAGCAAATGCCCCTGTATGAAACTATCAATACTGATATTCTGAAACAAGGCAGCCTGCTGCAGGAAGTTATAACATCGGTACGAGATAACCGTGTTAAAAACGGGTTGAAACCCAAAGACACCATCAGGCTCTGGATTAACACACAACACCATTCGTTTTACGAAGCGGTGCAGGATATACTACGCAGGCAGGTAAATGCGGAACATACAGGCTTTACAGATGCTGCTAAAGAAGACTCTATTGCAGTTGTAGTGCAAACGGATAAACTGTACATAGAAGCTGACAGAGAAATAGATACAGCAGCACAGAAAGATGAAATGCAAAGAGAACTGGACTACCTGAAGGGTTTCCTGGAAAGTGTAAACAAAAAGCTCAGTAACGAACGTTTCGTGCAAAATGCAAAGGCTGAAATAGTAGATAACGAACGTAAGAAGAAAGAAGATGCTGAAGCTAAGATAAAAACGCTTGAAGAAAGCCTGAGTTTATTGTAAATTTATGCAGATGAAACGGAAGGTACACATATTTATGTTGTTGGCAGGGGCGCTGTTTACCCTGAATGTAGCTGCGGGTGAAGATGACAAAGAGCAAAAGAAAAAACCTAAAATAGTGCCGATACCTGTTTACTTCGGCAATAGCGATATTGACAGCGGACTGGTACCAAAGCAGGTTTTCGATTCGCTGTTGAAACAGGGTTTAACCTCCCGCGACTCGAATGGCAGGGTTTTCAATGTCAATAGCTTCATGTTCACCTACTGCGAACGCAACCTGTATGAAGATTCTGTAGGTAACCCAATAATTGTGACAGACTACCTTTCTGAATTCTGCATGAAAGGCAAGCTTGAGGAATATCAATTGGAAGCATTATTATACAAATCAAAAAAGGGCGATACGCTCATCATTGAGAAGATTATGCTCACCTCAGCAGATAGTGCCAAGGCTACAGGCTTTGGTAAAGCCATGAAACTGGTAATTGGCAGATGAGTACCGCAGACAACAGCATACTGGGGTTGAAACTCCCAACCGACCCCCGGTGGGTAGACCTTGCTTCCATTTCTTTAGAATACATCCTGGCCGATCATGCTTTTTGCGAGCAGAAGGCCGCTACTCAGTGTATTAGTTTAATACAGCTATATCCGGACAAGCACGAACTGGTAGATGCTTTGTCGCCCATTGTTACAGAGGAGTGGGGGCATTTCCGCATAGTATGGGCGGAGATGAAAAAGCGAGGGTTTGAGCTGGGCCGGCAGCGCAAGGACGAATACGTCAACCTGTTGTTGCAATACCAGCCTAAAGGCGGCCCCAAGGAAGAAATGTTGCTGCATAAACTACTGCTATGCGCATTGATTGAAGCCAGGAGTTGTGAACGTTTCCGCCTGTTGAGCGAAGGGTTGGAAGAAGAGGCTTTACGCAAATTTTACTACAAATTCATGGTGTCGGAGGCCGGGCATTACCGTCTGTTCATTGATCTGGCCGAACAATATTTTCCCGTAGAAAAAGTAAGGGCTTACTGGAAGGACTTGCTGAAGACCGAAGAGCGCGTGCTTAAAGAATTAACGCCGCGCGGAGACAGAATGCATTAAAAAAGTGCCGGTGTAACCAGCACTTTTTGTGAGAATAATATTCAGCTTACAGGTACATCTTGCCTGTCATGCGGTATTTCGTCGTTAAACTTTGTGTGTTGGTAACGCTATAGTTAATGATAACTGCTTTTGCATCAAAATCAATGACACCCTCGCCCGAAATGGTATACAGTTCAGGCCCCATTGATGAGTAGGCCACTATAGTTTTTTCAGGGATGTTTATTGTTTTATTATCGCAATTCACTGTGAATACTACTTCATTATCCAGGTTGGGCATACCGAAGTTGCCACTCAACACAGGGTAGCCAGATATCGTTTCCAGATATACATTTCTGAAGAACAACACCATTGGGCCTCCTTGCTGGGATTGATATGATACGTAAGCATACGTAGATACGGAATCACCATTGGGTTCTATTTGTGTTTTAAAAGACCCCAGGTTGCTAATCATAAAACTGTCGCAATGAAAGTTGTCCTTTATCACCAGGTTAACCTCGTAGGTTTTTTTCATGCCACTTGTTGATGTGCCCACCAGTTTTACAGGGTATGTTCCGGGTGTGGCTACTATGGCTTTCAGCATTAATGTAGTGCCAAATCCGGGTATGCCGGCCGCAGGCTCAAATTTCGCTGTGACCTTATCGGGCAAACCCTCAACAGATAGCGTGATTTTCTCCTGTTTCCCCTCCCTGAAGTCAATTTGCAGGAATATCACGGTGCTGTCCAGGCTACCTAATGTAAAATCGGTAATGCCATTGATAATGTAAGTAGAATCTTCTTTTACCTCTACCGGAACGTCAGGTATTACATTTGTTTTTTTAGTACAAGACCCTAATACAAGTGAACACAGGGCAAATACAAGTAGTTGTTTTTTCATATCGTTACAGATTTATTCGCGTAAATATAATAATTGCTTAACAATATATATGGCATTGTATCTTCGCCGGAGCAATAAATAAGTAGTTATGACACAAGTACAACGGGAAGGCAATGATAAAAAGGCCCGCTTTTATATTGAGGAAAACGGAGCACGTATTGCGGTGATGGAATATGTATATGCAGGAGAGGATAAATTCATAATTGAACATACCGAGGTAAACGAACAATATGAAGGGAAAGGCCTTGGTAAATTACTGGTGGAAGCTGCGGTAAAGTACGCCAGGGAGCAGCAGATGAAAATTATACCGCTTTGCCCCTATGCCAATGGTGTATTTAAGAAAACGCCCGAGTATGGGGATGTTTTATTTAAGAAATAAAAAAAGCACATCCCGGGGGATGTGCTGATAATGAATTGGTATTGAATTATTAGTTGATAACTTTTACGTTAACTGCGTTTAATCCTTTTTTACCTTCTTCTACATCATACTGTACTTTATCGTTCTCGTAGATGTCGCTCTTTAAGCCCGATACGTGTACGAAGATGTCTTTTCCGCCGTCGGCGGGTGTAATGAATCCAAAACCTTTAGACTCATTGAAAAACTTAACTGTTCCTTCTTGCATTGTGTATTAATTAAAAAATAAGTAACAAAGGTAAAAATATATATCCAATACACCTAATAAATTATTTTTTACCAAAATTCTGAAAAATATCTCCGTGCCGGAATCGCCGATGTAAAATTTATTTATCAATGGTAAACAAAGATTAATACCGTCATTTTTTATACTTGATTTTCATTTCGTACATTTGTGGTTCTCATAGTTTAATTTAGATATTTTTCATATATATTAGTTGTAAGATAATTTATGGGGTACATTAAAGACCGTTTTAAAGAAAAAGCAGATGCGCTTAGCCTGGAAATAAAAGACATACTGGCAAAGCATGGAAGTCTTAAAATAGGGGAAGTAACTGTAGCGCAGGCATACCAGGGCATGAGAGGCATACCCGGCCTGATAACCGAAACATCTCTACTTGATTCGGAAGAAGGGATACGTTTTCGCGGATATTCTATTCCCGAATTGCGTGAGCAACTGCCACGTGCAGAAGGTGGCATCGAGCCGCTTCCTGAGGGGTTATTTCACCTGATGCTGGTGGGGGAAATGCCGAGTAAAGAGGACGTAGAACATCTTTCTGCTGTCTTCGCGCGCCGTTCACATGTGCCCAACCACGTATTCACCACTATTGAAGCATTGCCGGTAAATACACACCCGATGACCCAATTCTGCGTTGCGGTGCTGGCATTGCAAACGGAGTCGAAATTTGCCAAAGCATACAGGGAAGGTATCAGCAAAAAAGAATACTGGGACTATACCTACGAGGATGCGATGACGCTTATAGCGCGCCTGCCACGTGTTGCCGCTTATATTTACCGCCGCAAGTATAAGGGTGGTGACCATATACAGCCCGATGGTATGCTGGACTGGGCAGCAAACTTTGCACATATGCTGGGTTTTGAGGATAAACGTTTCTGGGCCCTTATGCGCCTGTACATGACGATACACGCTGACCACGAAGGCGGTAACGTATCGGCACATGCCACCCACCTGGTGGGCAGCGCATTAAGCGACCCGTACCTTTCATTCTGCGCCGGTATGACCGGCCTTGCAGGCCCGCTGCACGGACTGGCCAACCAGGAAGTAATAGTGTGGATAGAAGAAATGTGTGCCGCACTGGGTACAGAACAGCCCACTAAAGACCAGATAGCGGACTATATTAGGAAAACACTGTCGGAGGGTAAGGTAGTGCCGGGCTATGGCCACGCTGTATTGCGCAAGACAGACCCACGTTTTACCGCGCAAATGGAGTTTGCTAAAACACATTGTCCTGACTCGCCCATGGTGCAAACCGTGTGGAATGTATACGAAGTAGCGCCCGCAATACTGGAAGCTACAGGCAAAATCAAAAACCCATGGCCCAACGTAGATGCCCACTCAGGTGCATTGTTGAAACATTTTGGCCTGGTTGAAGAAGAGTTTTACACTGTATTATTTGGTGTATCGCGTGCATTGGGCGTGCTGGCCAGCTTATGCTGGGACAGGGCCTTGGGCTTCCCGATAGAGCGCCCAAAATCGCTGACAACAGATGCAATAAAGAAAATGGTAATGGGCCAGGCAGTTGCCTGATAACCTTGCCGCGACAATACAATATGGGAGACGCTTCACCGGGGCGTCTCTCGTTTATTAACTCAGACAGATAATATAAAGATTATGAATAAAGGTCCTGTTTCACAGTTTATACAACATCACTACCGCCACTTTAATGCAGCCGCATTGGTAGATGCAGCTAAAGGTTACGAAACCCATTTGCTGGAGAACGGCAAAATGCTGATATCGCTGGCAGGTGCGATGAGTACTGCCGAATTAGGCATATCGCTGGCTGAAATGATCAGGCAGGATAAAGTGCACATTATCAGTTGCACCGGCGCCAACCTGGAAGAAGACATCATGAACCTGGTAGCGCATACCCATTATAAACGCGTGCCCAACTACAGGGACTTAAGCCCGCAGGAAGAATGGGATTTGCTGGAACATGGTTTCAACCGCGTGACGGATACCTGTATACCCGAAGAGGAGGCATTCCGCCGGATACAAAGGCATATATACAAAATATGGAAAGATGCAGAAGAAAACGGAGAGCGTTACTTTCCACACGAATATATGTACAAACTGTTGCTGAGCGAGGTAATGAAGTCAGACTATGAAATAGACCCAAAGCACAGCTGGATGATAGCTGCTGCCGAAAAGAACCTCCCCATTATAGTGCCGGGTTGGGAAGACAGCACAATGGGTAATATATTCGCGTCATACTGCATCAAAGGGGAGCTGAAAGCATCTACGATGAAAAGTGGTATTGAATACATGGTTTGGCTCAGCGATTGGTACCGCAACAACTCTGCAGGCAAAGGCGTGGGCTTCTTCCAGATAGGAGGAGGTATTGCAGGTGATTTCCCTATATGTGTAGTGCCCATGATGTACCAGGACCTGGAATGGCATGATGTACCATTCTGGAGTTATTTCTGCCAGATAAGTGATAGTACTACTTCTTATGGCTCGTACAGCGGCGCTGTGCCCAATGAAAAGATAACATGGGGCAAACTGGATATTAATACGCCAAAATATATTGTAGAAAGCGATGCCACTATTGTAGCGCCGCTGATATTTGCATATTTGCTGAGCTGGTAAAGATTATTTCCGGGATAATAAATTAAAAGCCGGTTAACACCCGGCTTTTGGTATTATGAAAAGCAGATGTTGCTACCTTTGTTCAGCGGGTTGTTGATAAAGGATAATCAATTGACGGACAAAGCGTAATATTTATGAAATCATCCAGAGTAGCACAAATATCCAGGCATCATAACAGAATGAAAAAATTGAAGAAGGCAAATATACCTCCTGCTACTATTATGGACAGGGATGAAGCCGATATGGTCATAATTGACGTAGTGCTGAAAGCTTTGTACCATAATTCTCACATAGATACACTTCATATTGACAATGATATTTACAAACTGGCAAATATTGAGATACCGTTTATAGAATCTGAACGTTTGTGGGAGGTAATGCTCAATTCCGGCCTGGTCAACCCGGTTGCCGGCTTTGGTAACGCGGGTAAATTGAAATTATCACGTTTTGGGTATGAATTAATGGCCAAGTATGGGGGGTATGTCGAATACATGCAAGCGGTAAAAAATGCATCAGGTATTCAACGGCAACAGCAAATTGAAGAACTGCCCGAAGACGCAAAAGACAACGATTGTGTAGAATTGACCGAAGATGATGAGTGATAAATACATTTAATGCATTATGATGGTTGTTTCTTAACCTTTACGAATATATTTAAACTATTTTTGCGCCATGAAACAATTATTCAGGGCTTATATCTTGCTGATACCTGTCTTATTTACATATTCATATTTACCTGCGCAGGATGCCCGCTGGACGTTGCAACGAGCTGTGCAATATGCGTTGGACCATAATATTTCCATACAGCAAAATGAACTGAACAGGAGGTTGGAAAAACTGACGCTCCAGCAAAATCAACTGTCACAGTTACCAAGTGTAAATTTGTCTACAGGCTATGGCCGCAGTTTTGGACGGTCTATCGACCCCACATCCAACCAGTTTGTAGATGGCAGCAGCTATGATTTCATGAGTATTAGTGGTAATGCAGATGTATTGCTGTTCGGATGGTTTCAACGCCGCAACCGCATTGCACAGAGTAAATACAACCTGAAAGCCGCAGGCAAAGAACTGGAACAGATAAAAAATGATATATCCCTTAATGTGGCCACGGGCTACCTGAGAATATTGCTGGCTAAAGAACAGGTAAAAATAAATGAACAGCAGGTAGCTCTCTCAAAACAGCAACTGGGCCAAACCCGGAGTTTTGCAGATGCAGGCCGTGTGCCTGAATTGAACGTGGCTCAACTGGAGGCTCAATTAGCCAGTGACAGTTCTAACCTTATTTCGGCTATTACAGAATATAACTCGGCCATCCTGGACATTAAAGCGATACTTAACCTCGATTTTCAAATGCCTTTTGAAGCCACTGTTGAGCAGGATATAACGGCTGATTTTGCCAATGCATTTATCAATCCTGAGGAAATATACCTGACAGCTGTAAAAACAATGCCGGCAATATATGGAGCTGAACTTCGGCTGGCTGCCGCCCGGAAAGGGCATTCGGCATCTGTCGCTGGCCTGTTTCCTCAACTGGCTTTAAGTGTCCAGGCGGGTACCAACTATTCTACCCTTAACAAAGATTATAACATAACCGGGACCACGATAAACCCGCTCCCAGGCACATACGCCTACGACTCGAACACGAATGGTGCCTACCAGGTTTACCAGGCATCCCCTGTTTTTACCACCAATACCTTGCCACTTGGCAAACAACTGGATAATAACTTCAGGCAAACCGTATCCTTAGGGCTTAATATACCCCTGTTCAACGGTTGGCAGGCGCAAACAGCCGCTAAACAGGCGAAAATTAACATGCTGACACAGCAACTCAACCTTGACCAGGCGGAGCTTAAGCTAAGGCAGGATGTGTACAAAGCACACAATGACGCGCAAAATGCGCTGCAAAAATATTACGCATCGGCACGCGCTGCCGATGCTGCAAAACGTGCCCATGAATTTGCGCAAAAACGCAATGAACTGGGCCTGACCAATACCGTGGAGTACCTGGTAATACAGAATAACTGGTACAGGGCAGAGGCAAATATGGCAAGCGCCAAATATGATTTAATATTTAAACTTAAAGTCATAGATTTTTATCTTGGCAGGGAGTTGAAATTATAAGCTGATATATAATGGCTGAATTAAGGGATGTATTATTAGAAGCCGTAAATGCAGGCGGCGCTGTAATCGAGCAATACTTCAAGGGCGTATTCAAGATAGAGAATAAAAGCACGATTAATGACCTGGTGACAGAGGTGGATAAACATGCTGAAAAAGCCATCATCGACGTCATAAAAAAATATTACCCGGGCCACAGTGTCATCAGCGAAGAGGACGGAACCCTGATGCAGAATTCTGACTATGACTGGATAATAGACCCCATAGACGGCACTGTTAACTTTGCACACGCCATACCCATATGTTGTACCAGCATAGGTGTACGGCATAAAGGGGAAATGCTGTTGGGGGCTGTGTATAACCCTATTATGAAAGAACTCTTTTTTGCGGAAAAGGGCAGGGGCGCGTACCTGAATGACGAAAAGATATCAGTATCTAAAAAGGACGATTTTAAGAAAGCATGCCTGGTAACCGGTTTCCCTTATAAATGGCCAAAGACTTACGAGCACCCGATAAAGGTATTTGAGCGGTTTATCATGGAGGGATTGCCTGTGCGGCGATTGGGGTCTGCCGCCATAGACCTGTGTTGGGTAGCATGTGGCAGGTTCGATGGGTTTTGGGAATATAATCTCAACCCTTGGGATATTGCGGCCGGCTACCTGATAGTAGCAGAGGCGGGAGGAACAATTACTAACTTTGACGGCGACCCATATGATGTGGATGACAAGGAAACCCTGGCTACCAATGGTATTATTCATGAAGATATGCTGAAACTGATACGTAGTAAAATATAGAATAAAATAATGGAAGAGCAGGAAAGAACGGAAATATCGTCGTTAGGGGAATTTGGCCTGATTGACCACCTGACGATGAATAACGAAACCCGGAATGCAGGAACTATATTATCCGTAGGAGATGATGCAGCTGTGATAGACCAGTTTGGCAGGCAATGTGTTATCAGTACAGATATGCTGATAGAGGGGATTCACTTCGACCTGATGTACACACCGCTGAAGCACCTGGGCTATAAATCAGTAGCTGTAAACCTGTCGGATATATGTGCCATGATGGCTACACCGACGCATATAACGGTGAATATTGGAATATCCAACCGGTTTTCAGTAGAAGCGCTAACTGAGTTTTATGACGGTATATACGCTGCCTGCGAACGCTATAATGTGGACCTGGTAGGCGGGGATACAACAACTTCAGAAAAAGGATTTGTAATTAGTGTAACTGCAATAGGCGAGGTAGCCCCTGATAAATATGTAACCCGTTCAGGCGCTAAAAACGGAGACCTTCTGTGTGTATCAGGTACATTGGGCGGAGCCTACCTGGGATTGCAGCTATTAGAGCGCGAAAAGCGTGTTTTCATGGAGAACCCCGGCGTGCAACCCGATTTGCAAAACAGGGCCTACAACGTAGGCAGGATGCTGAAACCGGAACCCCGTGCAGATATCGTTACCTGGCTTTCAGAAAAAGGCATAACTCCCACTGCCATGATAGATATCAGCGACGGACTAAGCTCTGAAATATTGCATATCTGTAAAAAAAGCGCCGTTGGTTGTGTTTTGTACGAAAACAAGATACCCATACACGATGAGAGCCGCGAACTAGCCTATGAATTTAACATTGACCCTACCATGTGCGCCCTCAACGGTGGAGAGGATTATGAATTGTTGTTCACCGTCAGCCAGGATGATTATGAAAGGGTTACAGGCCATCATGACATTTATATAATAGGGTATATAACGGCAGCCGAAGAGGGTACAAAACTGCATACAAAAGGTGGAAATGTACACAACCTTGTAGCACAGGGCTGGAACCCCCTAATGGCAGAAAAAAATTAATAGTATATAGTATTACTCAGGATTTTTTGTATTTTGCCATAAATAACATTTTTAGTCATTATGAAGTTTTGGAAGCATTCTCTACTGGCGACAGGTATATTTATGACCATAGCCACGGCGGTTACTTATACATCTTGTACCCACGATAGTTGTAAAGCTATTATGTGCCGCAATGGAGGTACCTGTGCCGATGAATTCTGCAGATGCCCCCATGGTTACGAAGGTTCTCAATGCGAGATAATCTCCCGCAACAAGTTCCTGGGCACGTACGAAGGGCAAACCCAGGTTAATGGTGGGCCGGTAACAAGAGATGCGGCTATAGTAGATGTTTATCATGAGCAGACAAGTAACACAGCGTTAAAGGTCAATATTCTGACCCGCTCCCCTGAAATAATTGTAGGCAGGGTAACGCCTGATGGGAAAGAAATAACCGTAGAGCCTACAGAAGGAAAGATTGTAACATGGAAGATGGTGTCTGAAAACAGGATAGAGATTTTGATAGAGGAAATGATTGATGGCAAGAAAACCATCACCATTTTCCAGGGTAATAAATAAGGGTTAACTTAAGTCTATAAATATTAAGGGCTACCATTTGGTAGCCCTTACTGTTATATCACTCTTTTGCTTCTTTCAGTTTTCTGAACTGTTCACGGTTAGCCTGTTCTTCCTCTTCTTCCCGTTCTTTGTCTTTATCGTAGGCCCTTATGATACTCTTCACAAGGCGGTGCCTTACCACATCGGCCTCATCCAGTTGGATGTATGCTATACCGTCAATATCCCTCAGTATTTTGGTAGCTTTTATCAGGCCCGATTTCTGGTTCTTAGGTAAGTCAATTTGCGTGAGATCACCTGTGATGATGGCTTTGGCTGATGAGCCGATACGCGTCAGGAACATCTTTAACTGAAGGTCGGTAGCGTTTTGGGCCTCGTCTAATATAATAAACGCATTATCCAGCGTGCGCCCGCGCATATAAGCCAACGGGGCAATCTCGATAATCCTGTTGGCCATATAATAATTCAGTTTATCCGACGGTATCATATCGTCAAGCGCGTCGTACAAGGGGCGCAGATAGGGGTCAATCTTTTCCTTCAGGTCGCCGGGCAGAAATCCGAGGCTTTCACCGGCCTCTACGGCGGGCCTTGTGAGGATTATCTTTCTTACAGCTTTGTTTTTCAATGCTCGTACTGCCAGGGCTACGGCTGTATATGTTTTACCTGTACCGGCAGGGCCCACAGCGAAAATGATGTCATTTTTTTCGGAGGCGCTGGCCAGCAATTTTTGATTTTGCGTCTTTGCCCTTATTACTTTCCCATTGGGGCCAAACACGATAATGTCATTCGTATTATTGCCCGGTTCATTTACCAGCAGGTCCGATGTTTCCTCTTCATCACCCAATATCTCCGAAAAATAATTCTCAGACAGGTGGCCGTTTCTTTCCAGGTATTTGATCACCTGGCTGATACGTAGTTGGGCATTCGCCACTTCTTCGGGTTGCCCCGCAAGTTTTATCTGGCTGCCCCTGGATAATATTTTCAGCAATGGGAACTTCCGTTTGAGTATATCGAATTTGCTGTTGTTGACACCGAAAAACTCAATCGGGTTTACTGTTTCGAGACTAATGATTGCTTCTGTCAATGTGCCTTTGTTTTTTGTGATAACCTTACTGCAATGATATAACAACAGGAACTCATTGTTTGTTAATAACGGACAAATATCCCTCTTTCATATGCAGTGTGGTGTTTAACTCGTTCCTGATATTAAGTTAATCCTTTTCTCCTTGCTTTTCATAAAACGTGATTCCTATTTATTAACCTGTTGTGTATATCTTTTTCCAACTTGTAAAAAGCATATTGATAATCAGTAATGCTACATATAGATGTATTAATTTTACCTGATTGAAATAAGCTTATGTATATACTGAACGGAAAAGTAGTAGTGGTCACCGGCGCTTCATCGGGTATCGGCAAAGCCTTGACATTTGAAGCTCTGAAACAGGGGGCGTCTGTGGCTGTATGTGCCCGCAGCCTTGATAAACTGAAGGAACTGTATGGCAATATAGATGAGTCGCAATTATTTTATATGCCTGCCGATGTAAGCAAGGAAGAAGACTGCAGAAAATTCCTGGAAGCGGTAGCGCAAAAATGGGGCAGGGTAGATGTGTTGGTAAACAATGCGGGTATAAGCATGAGAGCCTTGTTTGAAGACACTGACCTTTCGGTTATCAGGGAGTTGATGGATGTCAATTTCTTTGGTGCTGTATACTGTACTAAATATGCGTTGCCCCATATCCTCAAAAACAAGGGGGTGATAGTAGGGGTTTCATCTATTGCCGGCTACCGGGGCTTACCGGCCAGGTGTGGCTACTCCGCTTCAAAATTCGCCTTGCAGGGTTTCCTCGAGTCTTTGCGTACTGAGCTGCTGCATACCGGTACAAATGTAATGTGGGTATGCCCGGGCTTCACCTCGTCCAACATCCGGAACGTAGCACGATCCTCAGATGGGAGCGCGCAAGGTGATACCCCGCTGGATGAAAATAAGCTGATGTCGGCGGAAGAATGCGCCCGGATAATACTGGATGCGGTAAAACAGCGCAAGAGAACTGTAATCATGACTTTTTTAGGGAAACTGACAGTTTGGGTCAACAAAATTTTCCCGGGTTACGCTGATAAAAGCGTGTATAAACACTTTCTGAATGAACATGATTCGCCCCTGAAAAGGTATGAAACCAACCGATAACCAAAAAAGCCTGTCTGATTATTATACAGTGATTAATATCATGCTAAAATGTGATATTTGTTACACCGGGGATGTGTACAATGCGTAACTTTAGTATCTACAGAAAACCCAAAAATATATTTACGTATGAAATTATTATACAATGTATTTGCCGCTACTATTGCCCTGATGTACGTGTCTGGTGCTTCAGCCCAGTTTCAGGGAGATGTGTACAGGCAGTATAATAACGCTAAAGTAAAACATGGCAGTACTGACATGAACCTTGCATGGACAGGTGGTGTCAATCAGCCCCAGCTCGCCATGGCCGACCTGAACAGGGACGGGCGCAATGATATTGTATTGTTTGAAGATTATATCGGCATAAAAACACTTATCGCTACAGGAACCGGCACATACAAATATGATTCAAAGTACGAGAGCTCGTTCCCTGAAATATATGGATATCTTAAACTGATAGATTTCAACGGCGATGGCGTTCCTGATCTCGCACACAGGAATTTTGGTGGTGTGGGTATTTATTACGGCTACTACAATAACAACCAGCTTAGCTTCAGGTATTATAAAGACCTGCACTATTACACTAATGGCTCCGGTTGGGTAAATGCATATGTAGCTCCGGCCTCCATACCCGGAATGGCCGATATGGACGGCGATGGAGACATAGATATCATTGCATATGATGTATGGGGCTCAACCATTACTATGTATCAAAACTGCACAAAAGATGATAACCTGCATGCTGACAGTATAAAATTGTGCCTGAAAGACTGGTGCTGGGGAAGAACTATTCAAAACTACGAAAGGAAGCAGGTATTGGGATATTCCTGCGGTTGGTCTATACCTACATGTAAGGGCTGTGGCAGGGGAGAAGGCAAAGGCACACATGGCAGCAATACACTGCTGCTCATTGATATGGATAACGACGGAGACCTTGACTGGTTTAATGGTAACGAATCGTTTGCAGATATTCAATATTTTACAAACGGCAAGGCGGAGTTTGGGGTTGATTCTGCCATCGCAGAAGACACACTATGGTCTGCAAATGGCAAGACAATGGAAGTGCCGATTTACCCGGGGGCTTACTCCCTGAATGTTGATCATGATGGCGATAATGATTTATTATTTTCGCCCATGAGTAAAAACACTGAAAACTATAATTCAATTGTACTCTACGAAAATACAGGTACCAACGCGAATAAGAATTTTGTTCACAGGAAGGACAATTACCTGGTAGATAAAATGATAGACCTGGGCCAGGGTTCTTATCCAGTATTTTACGATTATGATAAAGATGGCAAAAAGGATCTGTTTATAGGTTCTGAAGGGTTTTACCAACATCCCGGCAATTATAACAGAAGCAAAATAGCATATTATAAAAACACGACTACCTCCGCAGGCAATTATACTTTCGAACTGCAAACGGATGACTTTTTAGGATTGTGGTCTAAAGACTACAAGGGTGCATCATTGGCAATGGGCGATATTGATAATGATACGCTGGACGACCTGGTTATAGGGCATATCGATGGTACTTTTTCGTTTTTCAAAAACACGGCGGCTTCCAATACAGTACAGCCAGTATGGACATTCGTGACAGATACTATATACGATTACTCAACCAGTTCAAGGCTGGATGTGGGGGATTATGCTGCCCCGGCTATATATGACATAAATGGTGACGGAAAGAAAGACCTTATTTCCGGCAATCAATTTGGCAATTTATTTTACTTCAGGAATTTTGGTTCTAACCCCGGATACCTGGGACTTACCTATGTCACAGATACATTGGGCGGCGTTAAATTATCATCGCCGGTTGACCCTTATTCCTACACAGCACCTTATATAGGGCCTACAGACAATGCCGGAAAAGATTACCTGGTAGTGGGTACTAACTGGGGAAGTTTATACCGCTTTGATGGTTTTCAGAACGGCGCTATGCCTGCTAAATATACTATGGTAGATTCCGTGTACTCCTATATAAGAGGCCATAAGCGCGTGGCTCCGGCATTTGCCGATTTGGATGATGACAACGATAACCTGCATGAGCTGGTATTGGGCAATGTGCTGGGCGGACTTGTATTCTTTAAACAGGATTTCAAAGTAGGTATTACAGATAAAATATCTGGCGATAAAGATGTGCTGGTATATCCTAACCCCGCTGATAATATCCTGAATATTAACTGGGGTAAAGACTTTAACGAGAATGGTGTGCAGGTACAATTAATATCAGTTACCGGGCAGGTGTTGATGCAACAATCGTTTGACGGGCAGCAAGCAAGCTGCAGCCTGAATATATCGGGCTTGTCATCAGGCATTTATTACTGTATAGTTCAGTCGGGTGCTAATAAGAGCATTCAACCTGTTACCGTACTGAAGTAGTACTATTTAAAGTCAGGATACACATGAATAAAACCTTTAACCTGCTTACAGCGGCATTGCTGTTATCGTTATCTGCGTATAGCCAGTACCAGGGCGACGTATACAGGCAGTATAACAATGCGAAGATTATTATATCAGGTAATACGACTATGCAGCTTCCATGGACGGGGGGAGTAAATAACCCGCAGATTGCTATGGCCGACCTTAACAATGATGGCAGGAAGGATGTAGTGATTTTTGAAGCCGTGAGCGGGAAAGCGACTACACTCATTGCAACCGGCAATGGCAGGTACGAGTACGATTCAAAGTATGAAGGAAGCTTCGCCGGTGTAAGGGATTATCTGCAACTCGCAGATTTTAACAGGGACGGTATAGCGGACCTGTTATACAGGGGTTTTACCAGTTCAGCTGCAATACACTATGGCTATTATGTCAACGATGTGCTGAAGTTTAATTTTTATAAAGAACTAAAATACCAGACAAAAGGCGGGAACTGGAATGATGTACACATACCCAATGGTTCATTAGCTTCCATAACAGATGTAGATGGTGATACGGATATTGATATTATCACCTATGATCCTACAGGCACATCCATCATCCTGTATCAAAATTGCCAGGTAGATGACGCACTACCCAACGACAGTATAAAAATATGCCTGAAAGACTGGTGCTGGGGAAGAACGATACAGATATCTCAACGTCAGCAGATATTAGGTGCTCCGCCATGTGCAGGCTTTCACGACCCCACATGTAAAGGATGTGGCAGAACCGGCCTTAAAGGAACGGACGGGAGTAATACACTGTTATTAATAGATATGGATAGCGATGGGGATTACGACTATTTTAATGGTCATACCACATTCCCTGATATCCAGTTTTTCTACAATGGCAAAAGCCAATATGGGGTTGATTCCGCAATATCTGAAGATACAATATGGGCTTCGAATGGTGTGGCAATGCATATGCCGATATTCCCTGCTGCTTTTCTCCAGGATATTGATCACGATGGGGATGAAGACTTGTTGTTCACACCTGCAAGCGAGAATACAGAAAACTATAACAGTATTTCCTTTTATGAAAATACAGGTACCAACACCAATAAAAATTTCGTCCATAGAAAGAACAATTACCTGGTGGATGAGATGATAGATTTGGGCAAAATATCTTACCCGGTATTTTACGATTATGACAAAGACGGAAGGAAAGATTTACTTATAGGCTCAGAAGGGTATTATCAATATCCCGCAAACTATAACAGGAGCAAAATAGCCTATTACAGAAACACGACTACCACTACAGGAAGTTACTCGTTTCAGTTACAATCGAACGATTTTATGGGCCTTTGGGCAAGTAATTACCGTGGCGCCTCATTAGCCATAGGCGACCTGGATGATGACGGCCTCGACGACCTGGTGATAGGGCATACTGACGGTACGTTTTCTTTTTTCAGAAATAGCGCCTTAAGTGATACCCTGCAACCGGTATGGGTATTAGTGACAGATACGTTGAAAGACCAGTCCGGTATTACGATAGATGTGGGCGATAATGCGGCACCCGCTATTTACGACATTGATAATGATGGCAAGATGGATATCGTTTCAGGGAACCAGTTTGGCGGCCTGTATTATTTCAGAAACAATACACCCACACCAGGAAACCTTGGTTTGATATACATCACCGGAAATCTTGGGGGAATCAACCTGGTTACTCCCGCTGACCCCTATCCATATTCAGCGCCATATTTTGGCCCTACTGATGATACTGAAGTTGACTACTTGGTAATAGGTACACGAGGGGGCCGGTTATACCGTTTTGATGGTTTTCAAAATGGTGCTATGCCTGCACAGTACACCATGATAGACTCTACATATTCGTATATAACTGGCCACCGCAACGCAACTCCTGCTTTCGCCAATATTGACAATGATAATAGCAGGCTGCATGAAATGGTATTAGGTAATTATTTTGGTGGCTTGCTGTTTTACAAGCAAGACTTTAAGATAAATATAAATGGCCCCGTTGCCGGAAATAAAGAAGTAGTGGTATATCCCAATCCGGTAGGGAGCACAATGAATATCAAATGGGATAAAAGTTTCAATACAACCGGTGTGCAAGTGCAATTGGTATCAGTAGCAGGAAATGTTATTATTGAAAAGAAATTTGATAAAGAACAGTTATCCGGGCATATAGACGTATCGGGGCTGTCATCCGGTATATATTACTGCATCATACAGTCCGGTATGGAGAAAACTGTCAGGCCGGTAAGTATTCTGAAATAGGGTCGATTAAACCGATGTATCTAAAAAAATAATCCCCGTTGATAATGACGGGGATTATTTTTTACCGGGAGTATTATCACCATATATACTGCTTCTTGTTCAGCAGCAGGGCTTCGCCGGCAATGGTTTGGTTTTGTGTACCTGCCTCGTACACAGCGCAGTCGTACAATATCCTGTTCTTTTCAGGATATATTTCTTTTACAGTTACTACGGCCTCGTAGTCGGTATCTACAAACATTGGCTTCAGCCATTTCATACTCTGGCTCATATATACGTGCCCATCGGCATACCACAGTGCGCCGAAAATCTTTGTAAACACAGAAGCTCCCAGAAACCCATGAATAATATTGCGGCCAAACATACTGTCTTTACCCGCCTGCGGGTCTATATGCAGGGGATTAGTATCGCCACTTACACGGGCAAAAGTATCTACATCGTCCTGCGTGTACCTGTACACATGGCGGAATTCATCTCCAACTTGTAACATACTGAAGTCTTTTTTATTGTTAGAATATCATTTGAACCTAAACAAGATAATAAATACCGTATTAATTAGCACACAACCTGTTATTCTTAAAAATGATCGAATTTTATTAATCCGCTATGTTTTTTATAAAACGCCCCATGTATTAGCTTTACACCGGATTTGCAGTTTCCCAATCTGATATATATGAATATAAAAAAGGTATTGTTTGCCAACAGGGGCGAGATAGCCATACGTATTGCCCGCGCCGCGTCTGAATTGGATATCAGGACAGTAGCGATATACACTTATGAAGACAGGTACTCGTTGCACCGCTATAAGGCGGATGAAGCATACCAGGTGGGCGAAGACAACGACCCGTTGAAGCCTTACCTGGATATGGACGCGATTATCAGTATAGCCCGCGATTGCGGTGCTGATGCTATCCATCCCGGTTATGGTTTCCTGGCCGAAAACGCCGAATTCGCCGACATCTGCGCC
>CAZEZM010000019.1:35647-41787 GCA_964515955.1 uncultured Flavipsychrobacter sp.
AGGCCCCCGCCCGGAAGCCATGGCTGCATTGGGCGACAAAGTAATAGCCAAAGAAGTAGCTAAAAAGGCAGGTGTGCCCATTATCGAAAGCAATGTGGAACCGCTCACTAATATTGATATAGCCCTTGCAGAAGCTAACCGTATAGGCTACCCGCTGATGCTGAAAGCTGCCGCAGGTGGTGGTGGCAGGGGTATGAGGGTAGTGCGCACCGATGAAGACCTGAAAAAATCCTTCCCCGAAGCACGCAGCGAGGCCAAAAATGCCTTTGGCGACGATACGGTATTCCTGGAGAAATTTGTAGAGAACCCAAAGCATATTGAAGTTCAGGTAGCCGCCGATAATTACGGCAATATCATTCACCTGTTTGAGCGCGACTGTTCTGTACAGCGCCGTTTTCAGAAGGTGGTAGAAGTGGCGCCTGCTGTCACCCTTCAGCAAGCCACAAAAGACAAACTATATAACTATGCGACAGGTATAGCCCGTGCAGTGAATTATAATAACCTGGGCACAGTAGAATTCCTGGTAGATGCGGCAGAAAACATATACTTCATAGAAGTGAACCCCCGTATACAGGTAGAGCATACTGTTACCGAGATGGTGACAGGAATTGACCTGGTGAAGACGCAATTGTTTGTAGCAGCAGGGTATAAGCTCACTGACAAAGAGGTAGGTATAGGCAGCCAGGAAGATGTAAGCGTAGATGGTGTGGCCATTCAATGCCGGATAACCACAGAAGACCCTGCTAATGATTTTAAACCCGATTACGGTACATTGGTTACTTACCGCAATGCTGCAGGCTTTGGTGTGAGGCTGGATGAGGGTAGCACCTACCCCGGCATGAAAATCAGCCCCTTCTTCGACTCGATGCTGGTGAAGGTGAGCACATGGGGCAATAACCTGCACGATGCCTCTATGAAGATGCACCGTGCCCTGCGCGAGTTCCGTGTACGGGGTGTAAAGAATAATATCCCTTTCCTGGAAAACCTGATTACGCACGAAGGTTTCCGCAGCGGACAAACAACGGTGGGCTTTATACAGGAGCATCCAGAATTGTTCCGCTTTACTGCTCGTCAGGACAGGGGAACTAAAATATTGTGTTACCTGGCAGATGTTACTGTAAATGGCAACCCTGATGTAAAAGTGAAGCATGATGGCCGTGAATTCCGCAAACCGGAGATACCCATGGCGCCTGTTGATACGGCTTATCCCAAAGGCACCAAGGATATGCTGACGGAAATGGGTCCCGATAAGTTCTGCGCATGGCTGAAGGCAGAAAAGAAGATACACTATACAGATACTACACTGCGCGACGCCCATCAATCGCTGCTGGCTACGCGCATGCGCACTATTGATATGCTGAAAGTGTCTAAGCAGTTTGCCAAACTGCACCCGCAAACCTTTAGTATGGAGGTATGGGGTGGCGCCACCTTTGATGTAGCCATGCGTTTCCTGAACGAAGACCCCTGGCAACGGCTGGAGCAGATACGCGAGGCTGTGCCCAATATCCTGTTACAGATGCTGATACGCGGCTCCAACGGGGTGGGGTACACTGCTTACCCTGATAACCTGGTTGAGAAGTTTGTGGAACAGAGCTGGGAAAAGGGCGTGGACATATTCCGCATATTTGACTCGCTCAACTGGATGGAAAATATAGCGCCCTGTATAGAAATGGTGCGCAACCGCACACAGGGAATTGCGGAAGCTGCTCTTTGTTATACGGGGGACATTCTTGACCCCAAACGTACTAAATATAACCTGGACTACTACCTGCGCCTGGCCAAAGACCTGGAAAATGCAGGGGCACATATACTCGCCATCAAAGACATGAGTGGCTTGCTAAAACCCTACGCTGCTGCCGAACTGGTTGCAGGACTGAAAGCCACTGTAAACATTCCCATACACTTGCATACACACGATACATCATCGCTGCAGCCGGCCAGCTACCTGAAAGCTATAGAAGCCGGGGTCGACGTGGTGGATGTAGCGCTGGGTGCGGTGTCGGGTCTGACGTCGCAACCCAACTTCAACGCGGTGGTAGAAATGATGAGATTCCACGAAAGAGAAAACCATTTTGATATCGATTCGCTGAATGAATTCTCTAACTATTGGGAGGCTGTGCGTGAAATATACTATCCCTATGAGAGTGGGTTGAAGGCGAGCGCTGCCGAGGTGTTCCGCCACGAGATACCGGGCGGACAATACTCTAACCTGCGCCCGCAGGCCAAAGCCTTGGGACTGGAAGATAAGTTTGAAGACATAAAAAAAATGTACGCTACCGTCAACGATATGTTTGGCGATATAGTAAAGGTAACACCCAGCTCGAAAGTGGTAGGTGATATGGCGCAGTTTATGGTAGCCAACGGCCTGAGCCGCGAAGATGTAATGCAAAAAGGTGAGGGTATATCCTTTCCTGAAAGTGTGCAGGAATTCTTTATGGGTGTACTGGGCCAGCCGGAAGGCGGCCTGCCTAAAGAACTGCAAAAAATCATATTGAAGGATAAAGTGCCTTTTACCGACCGTCCTAACAAACACCTGAACCCGGTGGATTTTGACAAGGAGATGGCCGAGTTCAGCGAACAGTTTGGCGATGATTTGGGCATTTGCGATTTCCTTTCTTACAAGCTGTACCCAAAGGTGTACGAAACCTACCTGAAATTTTACCGCGAGTACGGCGATGTATCGGTAATACCAACACCTTTATTCCTGTATGGACTGAAGATGGGCCAGGATGCCACCATTGAAATAGCTAAAGGTAAAACCCTGCTGATACGCCTGCTGAGCATCAGCGAAGTGAATGAGCAAGGAAAACGTACTGTGTTCTTCAAATTGAACGGGCAGACCCGCAATATCGAAGTGCAAGACAAATCAGCAAAAGTAGAGCATAAAGAGAACCGTAAGATGGATAAGACTAATGCCAACCATATAGGCGCTCCGCTACAGGGTATGCTATCAAAAGTGCAGGTAAAGAAAGGGGAACAGGTGAAAAAGAACCAGCCCCTGTTTGTGATAGAAGCCATGAAGATGGAAACAGTTATCACCGCCAATCACGATTGTACAGTAGCAGATATAGAACTGGCAGAAGGTACATTGGTGAACACCAACGACCTGGTGCTGGTAATTCAATAATTCATTATCCGGTGTATTGACCTATCTTTGCACCGGTGCCAAACCTCGAGGTTGCAAAGGGCGCAAGCCTGTTTTGCAACACGACTGAAGTTCCTTGCCTATGGCGGGAACTTCTTTTATTTATATCCACTGTGATTATTATTCTGTAAAATCCCCTTCAACCGTATATTCTATAGACTTTGTAATACCGTTATCATCGAATGTGCTTTTATAGTTTATAGTATATGCGGCTGTAGTATAATTTACTGAGCCATTTCCTGAAACGGTAAAGGTATCTACCGGTCCGTTCCCGTTTAGCCTGGCTAATACATATTGCTCGGCGACGTCAATTTTGTAGGTATTGCAATCAAACTTCAGTTTGATGTGGTGAGGAGATATTGTTGAAGGGTCATAGTAGTTCCCCGAGGATTTGTAACTAACAAAGCCTGTTCCTTCGTGGTAAAGCAACACATTGCCAAGGTACAATTCATATTGTGCATCTATGGATTTTTTCATACTTAAGTTGCCGGCTGGCACCGGGTCTGCCGAATTGCTCGTTAAACTGTTTGCATCCTGCCTGAACCTCTTTATGAAAAAATCGACGCAACTGGTATGTCCCATCGGCATTACGTGGAGGTCAAATGTGTATTCCTTAGCTTGATTACCTTCGGCAACTGTACGGATTTTTATAGGGTACACACCTGTTGGTGTTAAGCCAATTTTCATATGTAACGTAGTGTTGAAAGGGGGATAACCTTTTTGCACAGAGAGCCACCCTGATGAATTTACAGGAAACCCTTCTACTGATAATGAAACCCTTTTGTCAGTGATTGTATTTTTCTCAACCAGTATATCTACGCTCTTCTCCTCAAATGAATTCATACTGATATCAGCCAGTCCGGGTATATAGTAAGAATCATCAAAGCTGTCGATATTATTACCCCCGGTAGAATCGGTCAGGTACACTACTTGTGTAGATTGTTTTTTGTCGCAGGATGTAAATGCAAGAGTAGCAGACAACAAAAGCAGGAGGATAGGCTTATTCATTTTATAAGTATTAGAGTACTAATATACTACAAATGGTACGGTAATGTCAAGGCTTCAGAAGAATATAAACAGTTAGTTAATTATATCTGACAAGATATGTATACACCTACTGTCCGCCCTTGTTGGTGTTCTTCACCAACAAACCCAGCGCAGGATAATTACATTGTCTTTAATGATGTGTATATATTCCCGTATATTTATTACAGTTATTAACCGCTTTTAAGAATCTGTAAATAATGAAAATACTGGCTATCGAAAAAGATGTTCCCGGGGTGGATTGGAGTACAGTAAGCAAGGAACTGCTGGCACAAGAGGCTCTTGATGTGTATAGAATGTACCTCAAGGAGCAACTTCGTGAACATTATTTCAACGAAGAAAATTGTGCGGTACTGGTATTGGAGTGCGACAGTAAGGCACAGGCACAGGAATTATTGGGAAAATTACCTTTGGTAGAAAAAAACTTAATTGCGTTTGACATTATGGAGCTGCACCCTTATACCGGATATGACCGGATAATTAATGCCATAGTACAACAATAATAGCATTTAATCCCTAAACTCAATTGATGAATAATACTAAAGCGTTTTTTGGGAAAAGGACCTTTTTTATTGCATTCCTACTTCCACCTGTACTTTATAGTATAGCTATTGTAACGACTAATAAATTTGACGATGACGCAGCAAGCAGTTTAATTTTCTTTCTGATCATTTGGGCTTTGCTACTTGCCCCATTGATAAAGATTGTAACGATTAGTGAAAAGGAGATTATCATAAAAAGATTGCTCTTTGTCAGATCTAAAAAAGCAATAATACCGCTTGAAGAAATTGAAAAAATTCAATTGTCTGCAATGCCGAGAAGCACTTTTGCACTAATGAAAATTCATAAACGAGATTCAACAATTGCAGAGTTCAGGTTAGGTTTAATGAATTTCGAATTGAGACAATTGGCACAAAAACTGAATAGTGAAACTGCGTTTATTACAGAAGAGAATATATTATTATAGAATAACGACATTCTTCTGTATACTCCCTAACTAATCTTACTCCAGTTATTAGTCGGCTTAGCCTGTTGTAATAAAACATTCCTGATGCCCTGGTGCTGGGGATGGGTGAGGGCAGGGTCTTCGTTCAGCAATTGTTGTGCCGCCGCCCTTGTCTGTTCCAGTATGGCGGTATCGTGTATAATATCCGCCAGCTTGAAGCGGAATATACCGCTCTGCTTGGTACCGTACAGGTCGCCGGGGCCGCGCATGGCCAGGTCTTTTTCTGCGATAATAAATCCGTTGCTGGTGGAGGTCATGGTCTTCATCCGCTCCGCGCTTTCTTTCGATAGTTTATTACCCGTCAGCAGTATACAGTACGATTGCTCCGCACCACGGCCTACACGCCCGCGCAACTGGTGCAGTTGTGACAAGCCAAACCGTTCCGCGCTTTCTATCAGCATCACGCTGGCATTGGGCACGTCCACGCCTACTTCTATCACGGTGGTGGCTACCAGCACCTGCGCATGTCCTTCTACGAAGCGTTGCATATTTCGCTCGCGTAGTTCCTGCTCCTGCCTGCCATGTACCATGGCTATGCGGTATTTATGTTCCGGGAAAAATATTTTTACCTGTTCATAACCCGCTACCAGGCTCTCGTAATCCATCTTCTCCGATTCTTCAATCAGCGGGTACACGATATACGCCTGCCTGCCTTTGTCCACCTCGTTGCGTATGAACTCCATAACATGTGCGCGGCGCATTTCGTTGCGGTGTACAGTTTTTATCTCCTGTCTGCCTGGCGGCAGTTCATCTATTACTGATACATCCAGGTCGCCGTAGAGGGTCATCGCCAATGTGCGGGGGATGGGCGTTGCGGTCATCACGAGTATATGCGGTGGTATCTCGTTCTTTTCCCAAAGCCTTGCACGTTGCCCTACGCCAAAGCGATGCTGCTCGTCTATTACCGCCAGTCCCAGGTTGTCAAACTGTACGGAGTCTTCTATG
>CAZEZM010000019.1:41797-78769 GCA_964515955.1 uncultured Flavipsychrobacter sp.
TGTCAGACCTGATGGCAAAAAGAAGAAAATTACTGATGAAACACAGGAGCAATTATTAGAAGAATTACAGCCAGGGTATACTGTTGAGAGGCATTTGTTGAACGGTGATGTAGTAATATTCAACAGACAGCCCAGCTTGCACAGGATGAGCATTAATGAGCGCATGTGTGCCGACTGATATTTTTATAGTTCCGTCTGCCAGGCCTTTTAATATTTCTTTTCTTTCTTTGCCTTTTACCGTACCTGTTAGGAGCGCCACGGCAATACCCATCGGCTCCAGCAGCCGGCTGATACTTTTGTAGTGTTGCTGCGCCAATATCTCGGTAGGCGCCATCATACAAGCCTGGTGGCCATTGTCCAGCGCCAGCAGCATCGACATCACGGCTACTATCGTTTTACCGCTACCTACATCGCCCTGCACCAGTCGGTTCATCTGCTTACCGGTGGCTGTGTCAATTCGAATTTCCTTTAACACGCGTTTCTGGGCACCTGTCAGTTCAAAGGGCAAATGTTCTTTATAAAATTTATTGAAGTGGTCACCCACAGTTTCAAATTTCCAGCCCTGCTGTATATGGTGCTGTACACGTATTTGGCCTATCTTCAGTTGCGAGGCGAACAGTTCTTCCCACTTCAGCCGGTAGCGTGCGGCCTGCATACGCTCTTCAGTATCTGGGTAGTGTATCCATTTCACGGCATGGTAGCGGTCGCAGAGCTTATATTGCTGTATGATATTAGGGGGTAGTATTTCAGGTATGTCTGCGGGAGTTATTTTACTGACCAGTTCTTTGGTGATTTTTGCCAGCACGCGGTTGTTCACCCCACGCCCTTTCAGTTTTTCCGTCAGGGGGTACACGGGTGTCATGCCTGCCTTGGCTGTTTCAGCATTCAATGGGTCTATATCGGGGTGGGCAATATTAGGTATGCCGTTGAAATAACTTACCCTGCCAAACACCAAGTAGTTCTTATTCGCCTCCAGCGTTTTCTTCATCCACTGTGCCCCCTGGAACCATATCAGTTCTATCTTCCCGCTATCGTCGTACAGCGTAGCAGTCAACCGCCTGCCCCTGCCTGTACCTTCTTCAAATATATTGATGAGTGTACCGATGAGTTGCACATATTCGCCGTCGGTGCTGATATTGCCTATCTTATTGAGTTGCGTACGGTCGTTGTAGCGGAAAGGGTAGTGGTGCAGCAAATCGCCCGAAAACTGTATGTCCAGTTCCTTGCGCAGCATTTCGCCACGCTGGGGGCCAACGCCTTTCTGGTATTCAATGGGTGTATCTAATATGGATGAACGATGAGCGATGCGCGGTTACTATTTGTATCCCAGTAAAGATAATAAAGCGCTGCCGTTTACGGTGCATTATCAATAGCCGCCACCACTTTCAGGTTGTTGGCTTTGGCAGCGCGCATTACAGCCATTACATTATCCCAATCGGCTTTTTTATCCCCGTTTACCACTACGGTAGGTTCTGCGTCGTTAGACTTAGCAGCTATACGTCCTATCACTGCCTCCAGCGAGTCAACAGGAGTAAGGGTAGTGCCCACATAAAAACGCTGCATGGAATCCACCGTTACCACTACTGTCTGCTTAGCCTTGGTATCAGTAGCAGCTTTGGGTGTCAGCACCTTCACCACGTTGGGGTTGGCCAGTGTAGAGATAATCAGGAAGAAGAACAGCAGTATGAACAGTATGTCGTTCAGCGCCGATGTATGCACTTCCGTTTTGTCCCTTAGTCCTTTTCTCAGGTTCATACAGCCTCCGGTTATTTAGTGGGTTCGTGCAATATATCCAGGAATTCAACCGAGGCTGCTTCCATTTTATTCACCGCCTTATTGATTTGTGCATTCAGGTAGTTGTATGCCACATATGCCAGCAGGCCGATTATCAGGCCAACAGCCGAGGTCACCATTTTGGTATAGATACCACCGGCAATATTTTCAATAGAAAATCCCTGGTGCTGTATGTTGAAGAACAGGATAATCATACCCGCAATAGTACCCAGGAAGCCGAACATAGGCGCTATGCCCGCAATTGTAGAAAGTATGGACAGGTTCTTTTCCAGGCTGTACACCTGTAGCTTGCCCGTGTTTTCCATCGAGCGTTCTATATGTTCTACAGGCTTGCCTATGCGGCTCAGGCCTTTGTCTATGATACGCGCCATCGGCCCCTGTGTGTTTTTTGCCAGGTTTTTAGCGCCTGCAAGGTTACCATCAGTTACATGTTCCCTGATGCGTGCCATGAAGGTAGGGTCTATATCAGCCGCTTTACGTATCACCGCCAGCCGCTCCAGGAAGACATATACCATCAATACCGAACACAACAGCAGGGGAATCATCAGGATACCGCCTTCTTTCAGCAGGTATATCAACGACAGTTTTTCGGCGCTGGTTTCTTCTACCAGGTCGGTAGCCTGCGCAACCGTATCTAATTGTAAGAGAATAGCTGACAGTATATGCATGAGTTAGTTTTGACAAGAACAAATGTAATAATTCGGTTCTTATCTTTCTTGTTAAAATAAATGCCGGGACGCAAGGCCCCGGCACCATATAAACCATTAAAAAATTATCCTATGGATACTACTTCCAGGTCGAATATCAGGTCCTGGCCGGCCAATGGGTGGTTGGCATCCAGCACTACTATTTCTTCCTGTATTTCGGTAATGACAACAGGGAAATTATTGCCCATATTATCGCTCATATTCAGTTGCATACCTACTTCAGGCATCATTTCTGCCGGAAACTCCTGCCTGGGGTATTGTACTATCATATCTTCCCTGCGCTCACCATAAGCCTCGCCTACAGGTATCTGTACAGTTTTCTTTTCGCCTATCGCCATATTCACCAGCGCATCGTCAAAACCCTTTATTACTTGTCCGCTGCCTACGGTAAATTCCAGTGGCTCGCGGCCCTCAGAACTATCGAATGTCTCCCCTGTTGTTAATTTTCCATGGTAATGCACTTTTACCGTGTCACCGCTTTTAACTTGTTGCATGAAATTTGTTTTAAATAAAAAAATGCGATTATGACGCAAGGTACATTATAATCTGCGAATATCTGTTTCACTGCTTATCTTTAAGCAAATTTTGGCACAATGGCATATAGATTGTTTTTAAAGTGTATGTTATTTTCTCTGCTTTTTGTGGTGAATGTACGGGCGCAAGATGGTGAGAATCAACCGGTAATAATCACGGGTGCGGAGCGCATGGAAAATTACCTGCCTATGCTGGAAGGGAAACGTGTGGCCCTGCTCATCAACCAGACTTCTGTAGTAGGCACGCAGAAGGTATTGTTGCCTGATACCTTGCTGAAACGCGGGGTGAATATTGTTAAAATTTTCGCCCCGGAGCATGGCTTCAGGGGCAAGGCCGAAGCAGGGGAGAAGGTAAGTGATGAGAAAGACAACAAAACAGGGCTGCCTATTATATCACTGTACGGCAGCACCAAGAAACCTACTGAAGAACACTTGGCCGATGTGGATGTATTGATATATGATATACAGGATGTGGGCGTTCGTTTTTACACATATATATCTACAATGCAGTATGCCATGGAAGCCTGTGCTACTTACGGCAAACAAATCATGATACTGGACCGCCCGAACCCCAATGGTTTTTTCATTGATGGACCTGTGCTGGACAAGTCCCTGAAGTCATTTGTAGGAATGCAGCCCGTACCCATAGTATATGGTATGACGCCCGGCGAATATGCAAAAATGCTGGTGGGAGAAAAATGGTTTGCCGGTGCCGATAAATTGAACATGACTGTAATACCCTGTACGGGTTACGACCATAATACTTTGTATGAGCTGCCCGTCAACCCCTCACCCAACCTGCGTACGATGGCTGCTATTTACTTATATCCTTCGCTCTGTCTGTTTGAAGGTACGGATGTAAGTGTGGGGCGAGGCACCAAATATCCCTTCCAACAGTTTGGTCACCCATCGTTTAAAGACCATGCCATGTATGGTTTCATGCCCAACATAGCCGACGAAGGTCCGGACCCGCTGCACGCCGCTAAAACCTGTTATGGCATGATGCTGGCTATGACTACCGAAGACGCGAAGAAAGTGGGTGCAGGGTACGTAAAGCTTACCTGGCTGTTACGTGCCTACAAATGGTACCCGGATAAAGATAAGTTTTTCAATAATTTCTTTGAAAAACTGGCAGGAACAAAAGAACTGAGGAAACAGGTAGAGCAGGGCTGGAAGGAAGAAGATATAAGAGCTATCTGGCAGAAAGACCTGGATGCGTTTAAACAGATAAGAAAGAAATATCTTTTGTATAAGGATTTTGATAGCTGATTTTTTTAGCGGTACCTGTATATAATACATGCACATTTTTTTTGTACCCCTTTACGATTTTTTCCGCCGGAGAAAGCCTCTTTTCTGGCTGGTATTCCTGTTGAGTTTTGGTTTGTGGGTATACCTCTCAAGCAGGGTGGAACTGAAAGAAGACATCAGCTCTATGCTGCCCGACAGCAAGGCGCTCCATGCCATGAACGATGCCATCAGCAAAACGCAGGCCGGCGAACAGGTGATATTCCTGGCATCTTTTACCGACAGCACTTACCGCGACAGTGACAGCCTGGTAAATGCAGCCAATGATTTCACGGCTAAATTTTCAGCACAGTTTGATGAATATATTGATACCATAGTGCTGCAGCCAGGCAGCGGTATGGAAGCTACCATCACCGGCATCGTACAGCAAAACCTGCCCCTGTTCCTTACCGAAGAGGATTATGCAAAAATTGACACCCTCATCCGGGAAGAACAAATAAGCAAAACCCTCGAAGCGAATAAGCGCATATTATTATCGCCTGCCAGTGTGTATTATAAAAAGATGGTAGCGACAGACCCCATAGGTATATCCGCCATAGTGTGGAATAAACTACGGGCGCTGCAATATGATGATAACTATGAGAGCTACGAAGGCTACCTGTTTCATAAGCAAAGCGGGAAGCTCACTTTCTTCCTGAAGCCGGAATACAAAGCAAGTGAAACGGGGAAGAACAGTAGGTTTTTTGAAGAAGCAGACAATTTTATTGCCAATTGGGAGCAGCAACATGCAGGGATAAACATCACCTACTTCGGTGGCCCGGCGGTAGCTGCAGGCAATGCCACACAAATGCGCACCGATACTATTGTTACCTTATCAGTTACTATAGTATTATTGCTGGCGCTTACCTTTTACTTCTTCCGTAGAAAGAGAACGCCTTTATTATTGCTGGTACCTGTATTGTACGGAGGGGCTATGGGAGTAGGTATAGTGTCGCTGGTGCAGGGCAGTATATCTGTTATAGCATTGGGTGCTGGTGCTATCATTATGGGTATTGCCATCGATTTTTCAATACATTTCCTCTCCCAGGCACGGAACAATGCTAACATCCGTGACACAGTAAAAGAACTTTCACAACCGCTTACACTCGGCAGCTTTACCACTATTGCCGCTTTCCTGTCGTTGCGTTTAGTCAGTACACCTATACTACAGGACTTAGGATTATTCGCCGCCGCCAGCCTGCTGGGTGCAGCATTGTGTACACTTATATTCTTACCGCACCTACCCATAGGGCATGGTAGTGGGGAAGGAGAATTGCAGCGTGGACTCCCTTCAGAGCCCGGAGCAAGCCGCAATACCTTCTTCGATAAAATAGCCCTCTGGAAGCCCGAACGCAACAAATGGCTGGTGCTGTTCATCTTCCTGCTCACGCCCGTAATGCTGTATTTCAGCACAGGGGTACAGTTCGACAGCAACCTGATGAACCTGAACTACCTTTCGCCCGAACTGCAACAGGCGCAGGAGGAGGTAAGCGAGGTGAACACCGTTGCATTGAGTTCCGTTTTCGTAGTGGCGCAGGAAGCATCGGAAGACAAAGCCCTGCAACAATTAGAAACGGTGAAGGGGCAGGTAACGGAACTGGAAAGCAAGCGATGGATAAAAGGCACGTCTGACCCTACTATGCTGCTGCCCTCGGTACAGGAGCAGCAGGAACGCTTAACGCGCTGGCGCAATTATTGGGACGAAGAGAAAATCAGCAGGGTAGTGGCCTATGTAAACAAAGCTGCTGCCGAAGCTGGTTTCGCGGAAAGTGCATTTTCCCGTTTCGGACAAACTTTACAGAAGGATTATTCCACGTTTGACAATGAAACTATCAATACATTAAAGACATTTTTCCCCGGTGGTTTTTCAACCGACAGTAATCAGCACTACGCCATCATGGCGCTGAAGGTACCTGCTGAATACAGGGACGAGGTATTTGAAACTTTGTCGAAACAGGAAACGGTAACCATCACCGACCGCCAGCAGGGTGCAACGCAGTTGGTAACCATACTCAATAACGACTTTACCGATATAGCAGTTTATTCATCGCTCATTGTATTCTTTGCCCTGCTTATCGGCTACGGACGTATAGAGTTGGCGATTATCGCATTCCTGCCTATGGCTATCTCATGGGTATGGATATTGGGGTTGATGTCTTTGCTGGGGCTGAAATTCAATATCGTCAACATCATTATTTCTTCGCTCATCTTCGGCCTGGGCGATGATTATACCATCTTTACTATGGATGGCCTGGTGGAACGGCTTAAAACAGGCAAACAAAAACTCGCTTCAGTACGTGCAGCAGTATATGTGTCTGCCCTCACAGTGGTAATAGGACTGGGCGTATTGCTTTTGGCCAAACACCCGGCCTTGCGTTCTATCGCCTTTATATCGGTTACAGGCCTCGTTTGCGTACTATTTATATCACAAACCCTGCAACCCTTCCTGTTCAACTGGTTCATACAGCACCGCGCTGATAAAAAATTTCTGCCCTTTACCCTGCGTAGTTTCTTTATATCTGTATTCGCGTTTACTTATTTTTTTACCGGCTCCATGTTGCTCACGCTCCTCGGTGTCATATTCACCAGGCTATGGCCTTTTGGTAAAGAAAGGGGTAAGTACCTCTTCCATATTTGCATCAGTGCGCTCACCCGCAGTATGATGTATATTATGGTCAATACCAAAAAGAGGATATATAACCTGGGCGAAGAAGACTACCAGAAACCATCGGTATATATTGCCAACCACACTTCATTTTTAGATATACTGGTTACTACTATGCTGCACCCCAAGCTGGTGTTGCTTACTAATAAATGGGTATGGCGTTCGCCGGTGTTCGGCGCTGTAGTGCGGATGGGTGAATATTACCCCGTGGCCGATGGGGCGGAGGACAGCATAGAACCTTTAAGAAAGTTTACCAACAGGGGATACTCGGTTGTGGTTTTTCCCGAGGGCACACGTAGTTACGATGATAAGATAAAACGTTTCCATAAGGGCGCTTTCTATATTGCCGAACAATTGCAATTAGACATAGTGCCGATTGTAATGCACGGTGTACATTATACCATGCAAAAAGGCGATTGGCTGCTGAAAGACGGCACCTGCTCCCTATATATTCACCCGCATATTACCCCCGGCGACACAAAATTCGGGAGCAATTATACAGAGCGCGCCAAAAACATTGGCCGGTGGATGCGTAAGGAATTGGCGGAAGTGAAAGAGCAAAACGAAACACCCACCTACTTCAAAGAACAATTGCTGAGAAGCTATACCTACAAAGGTCCGGTGCTGGAATGGTATTGCCGTATCAAAACCAGGCTGGAAGGTTATTACGAGCAGTTTCATAAGCTGCTGCCACGCGAAGGCAGGTTTTACGACCTGGGCTGCGGCTACGGCTTCATGACCTATATGCTGCACTGGTCTGCACAGGGGCGTGTGTTTACAGGTATCGATTACGACGAAGAAAAAATAGAAACAGCCCAAAACAACTTCCTGCGCGATGAGGGTATCAATTTCGGGCAGGGCGATTTAACTCAAATAGAACTACAACCCTGCGACGGCATCATCATTGCCGATGTGCTGCACTACCTGCTGCCTGAGCAACAGGAAGCCCTGCTGGAAAAATGTTATACCGCATTGAACGAGGGTGGGGTGCTCATCATCCGTGATGGTATATCCGAACTCACAGAAAGAATAAAAGGCACCAAGCTGACAGAAGTATTTTCCACCAAACTCTTAGGCTTCAACAAAACACAGAACCGGCTCCATTTCATCAGCCGTAGTCTGATAGACGACTTCGCCGCCAAACATAATATGCAGGTAGAAGTGCTGGACAATGCTAAGATGACCGCGAACCTGACTTTTGTGTTGAGGAAAATGGAGTAAATCTAAAATAAATGATTCATTCCCGGGCGAGTCTCCTGATAAGGGACTCGCCCGCCTCGCGCAGGGCACATGAACCTAAACCCACTGCCTGTTGTTATTCTATTGTATTATGAACAACAATTTATCAGCGTTACAGAAACCATTGCAGCCTTTACTGGAAGCAATAAGAAAGCATGCATTGCGGCATAATGTAACTATTGCAGTAGCCGAAAGCGTGACAGCCGGTTGTGTACAATTGCTCCTTAGTACCGCTATGGGAGCGCAGGATTTCTTCCAGGGCGGCATTACTGTATACAACAATATCCAGAAATCTGTACACCTCCATATCGACCGACTGTTTGCCGATAGTTGTGACGGTGTTCATCCGCTTATAGCCCGTCAAATGGCAGAGAATGTCAGTAAATTATTCCGGGCACAAATCGGTATTGGCATTACCGGCTATGCCACCAAATCAGAGGAGGTGGAGGAATTATTCGCATACATAGCTGTGTACCGGAACAATGAAATATTATACGAAGAAAAAATAACACCCGCCGGTGAAGGAATAGAGGCCCAATGGGAGTATGCTGTTCAGGTTATCACTAAACTATCAGCAGCTTTAACCGCACAGGTTTAATTGGCTCCAATTACTGTATCGACCGCTCCCTGTTCTTATTCCTGTGCGTACTGATGATAAATAATATAGTACTGAAACCCGCCAGCACGCCTATATGCGGCAGCACCGATTCAATACCGCCATTGCGCAGTGTGATGTGGTTCACCGCGTCCAGCCCCCAGTAGAGTGGGGAGAGCATCGCCAGTTTTTGCATCATAGGCGAGAATATATCCGCGGGCACCCATATACCACCCATAGCTGATAATATGACAATAGATATAGCGCCGAAAGGCATAGCCTGGTTAGTAGTTTTAAATGCAACACCTACAAAATAACCATAAGAAGTAGCAGCCACAGCTATGGCTATAGCTACGGGTATTAATACCCAGGCATGAGTGCCCAGTTGCAGTGCAGGCAATCCCAGCATTGGCAGCAGCCATATACCTACGCAAAACATCAGCACGAACTGTATCGTACATACCATTGTATAAAAGAAGATTTTGCCCAGTGCCACCATGCGCCGCGCGTCGGGTATCAGTTCCACCCGCAGGGCGCTGCCTTCTTCACGTTCACGAATCAGGTGGCCGCATATCGGTATTACAATAAAGAACATACCGAATATAGCCCATGCGGGCACGTTATGTTGTACCGAGTTGATATAGGTTTTCTGCTCTTCCTTATCGCTTAGCATATGCTCCTTTATACCCAGCCCCGTAAATATTTTTTCAAAGTCCTGTACAGGCTGTACCTGTTGCAGGATACTGCTATCGGTGGCGGTGCTGTCAGTAGAATCTATCTGTGCAATACCCATTTTCGACAATCGTTCTACCAGTACATGGCTGCTGGAGAAAGTAATAAGTTTATCCAGTGCAAAGCTCACCGCCATGCGATATGTGGGTTTTGCCACGGGGTCGAAGTACATGCGTATATACAGGCTGTCGCGTACCTCGCGCGATGGCATACTGCCCAGCCCCAGTTTTTCAGATATGCTGTTAGCTACCAGGTTGGCGGCGTTCACCATTTCGGCCGTGGCTCCTTTAGGTATCACTATACCTACTTTATAGTCGCCTTTCTGCAGCAGTTCTTTCAATTGGGTTTCTGTTACAGGTTGGCCATCGATGTTTTCTGTCACTATGAAGCTCCCGCTTTCCTTCAACCCCTCTTTTATGCTTTGCGCTATGCTGCCGTTGTCGTGGTCGGCTATCAACAGTTCAAAGCGCATCTCCTGGTAATCTTTAAACGGTGCGTCCTGCACCATCGCCATCACCACTATCAGTACTGCCGGCATCAGGAACAGCAGCATGAACCCCGCCACATCGCGCCGGGTTAGTATCCATTCCTTGGTTATTGTCGCCAGTGTTTTTCTCATTGTCTTTCTTTAGTCCCTTACCGAATGTCCTGTATAATGAAGGAACACATCTTCCAGGTCGGCACAGTTACCAGTACTGTTTACCAACCCCTGGGGTGTGCCTTCTATTATAAATTTCCCTTCGTCTATTATTACTACGTCGTCACATATCTTTTCCGCCTCATCCAGCAGGTGCGATGTGTAGAGCACCGTTTTCCCCTCCTGCTTATACTCCTGTATGAAGTCCAGTATCATCGCCCGCGATTGTACATCCACACCTGCGGTGGGTTCATCCAGTATCAATATCTGCGGATAGTGCAGCAGCGATGCAATGATATTGGCCCTGCGCCTCATTCCACCGCTAAAACTCTGTATACGTTTTTCTGCATGTTTTTCCAGGCCCAGCCGCTGCAGCAGTTGTGCAGAGCGTTCCCTGGTAAAGTTTTTGTCTATGCCATATAACTGTCCTATGTACAAAAAATTTTCCCAGGCTGTAAGATTGGGGAATAATGCTATCTGCTGCGGCACTACACCTATCTGGCTGCGTACAGCCTGTGTATGTGCGGTGCAGTCCACCCCAAACACTTTGGCCTGCCCGCTGTCGGGCTGCACCAGTCCGCATATAATATTGATAGTAGTGGTTTTGCCGGCGCCGTTAGGCCCCAGCAGCCCTGTTATCCTGTTTTCTTTTACTTCCAGGCTCAACCCATCCAATGCAGGAGACCATGAGCCCGGGTATTGCTTATGCAGCTCATTTATCTCTATAGCTAATGACATAATCTTTCTTTCAGTCCTTATCTATAACCAAGGCCGTGTGTTAATTGTTCCGGCAATACGGGCAATGCATGCCTCGGCACCAGGAACGATGTCAGTTCTGACAGTTCTTTAAATATAATATGGCTGTCGGCAGCCGCCTGCAGATATTGAGAGCCGGTACTTCCGCCGGTTCCTACACGTTTGCCAATAGTACGCTGCACCATATGTATATGCCTGTGCCGCCACATAGATAATTTCTCATCTATATCCAGCAGGCTGCTGATCAGCTCAAAGGGCAGGTGCAGCATAGGGAAGTCCCTGTACAGCATAATAAACAATGCACTCCTGTTGGCTTCTATGCTGAATTGCCGCTCGGCAGGGTAGCTGTCGTCATTCATAAACAAGGTATCGAATGTCTCCAGGTTAGCCTTTTCCTGTTCCAGAAGGCTGCCGGCATATACCTGGCGGTATAGTTTCCAGAAGGACTGTTCCGGCCACATTTGCTTATCTTTTAAGAAGGGCATACGCTCCAGCCACCTGTTGATGAGCACCAGCAGCGATTCTTCTTCCTCTGCCGATTTCACCCTTGCAATATCTTTTTCGTTCAGTTGCGAGAGGTAATAATTCTGCCCGTACCTTTTTTGATATTGCAGGCCAAGGGCTGCTTCTATTATTTTAAATTGTATACTCTGGAAGCCGGAGGCCGGGCGCAACAGGTCGCGGAAGTCCAGGAAATCCAGCGGTGTCATGGTTTCCATTACTGTCATTTGCTGTACGGCTATTTCCAGTATGCAGCATATCCGTTTTATCCTGTGTACTGAATTATATATATCCGGCGAGTTGTTGGGTATGCGGGGTTGCTTAAATATCCTGCGGGTAATATTCAGCTCATGGATAATCTGTTTGAACCATAGCTCATAGGTTTGATGTATGATGATGAACATCATTTCATCATCAGCATGTATATTTTCTTTTTCACTTTCGGGCTGTTGGGCGTTCAGTATCTTATCCAGTTGCAGGTATTCGCTATAATATACGGGGCTTCGCTGTTTCATTTCCATGCGGTTAAATTAATAAACAATTCATAAGCGCATATAACATCAGGCCGAAAATATTCCTTAACATATTTTTTTAAAAGAGGATTAGGGGTAAAGAAGGGACATGTTGTTATTACTATGTACAAAACGAATATTATATGAAAAAGTTTACAGTTTTTATGAGTGTTTGCCTGATGGCATTAGGTTTTGCTTCCTGCTACAAAAAAGGTATTAAAGGCGAGGGCAATATTGTTTCAGAAACAAGGATGGTAGGCGACTTTGCCAAAATTGAGGCCAATGGCAGTTCAGATGTTACCGTCGTTCAGGATGATGAGTACTTTGTGATAGTAAAAGGCTATGGCAACCTGGTGCCTATATATAAAACACAGGTAAACGGCGACAGGCTGATACTGGAGTTCAAAGAAGGCTACTGGAATGTGCGTAATGATAATATTACCGTAGAGGTACACACTCCTTATGTAGATAAAGTATCACTGAACGGCTCAGGCAGTATATATGTAGGTGCCGGTTATAATCATGAGCGCCTTGATGCTACCATCAACGGTTCAGGAGATATTGAGGTGGTTGGAAATACTTTCGCTTATATGGATGTCTTCATCAATGGCTCGGGCAACTACAATTCAGAAACAACGGATGCGGATAATGTATATGTAAAAATATCCGGCTCAGGCGATGCTTATGTTACTGCACTGGATTATCTGAAAGTACGCATCAGCGGTTCAGGCGATGTATACTACCGCGGCAACCCCGGAACTGTGGATATGGATATATCCGGTTCTGGCCAGGTGCACAAGAGAAACTAAGGGGTGGTTTTTTTATATATGACAACAGGGTAGCCTTCTAATGTGGGGGCTACTTTGTTATTATACCTGCCTTCATAAATATTGGGAAAGTAACATGTCGCTCCCCATTGCCCCATGCCTTTTCCAAATCATCTCTTATTATATCCACGGGATTACTGCCTTTGTCTTTAATGTAATGCTGCACTGCCGACCACGAATTGAGGTAACCGATTATATGTTCGAATGTCCAATTATTATGTATGGCGAATACAGGGCAGGGTAGTTCCTCAAAAGGGAAGGGGATGTCTGCATAGTTATTATCTATATGTCGGCGTTCCTTATCCCAATACGGTCCGATAATATCAATGTAAAACCTATGTATCTGTTCATCAATTTCGGGCATGATGCTCAGTAACCCATACCCCCATGCCGCGAATAATGCCCCGTTTTTCGCCACCCTTTTCACCTCGCTGAAGAACTTTTGATGGTCCAGCCAGTGCAATGCCTGGGCTACAGTTACCAGGTCGAAGCTGTCATTTTCGAAATCCGGCTCTTCGGCTTTACCTTGTAGGTAAATAATATTCTCTTTATTTATTGCATTTTCTAATTGTGTGATACTTAAATCAGTAGCATATACTACTTCAAATTTTTCTGCAATATTTACGGTTGCCTGTCCGTTGCCGGTAGCACAGTCCCAGGCAGCATCATACGCGGCGCAATGACTATACAGCCAATCAAACAGTTCCTGCGGATAACCGGGGCGGTACCGGGCGTAATCTGCCGACTGCCTTGAAAAATTATCCTTTGGTCCTTTAGCCATATCTTTACAAAAATAACAGAACAGGATTATACATGCCCGACAGATTTTTACCCTTTATTCCGCTCGACAGGCTCAAAGAAGTGCAGGCCTCAAATGACATGAATGAATACTACGACCTGCTGTGCCAGCCCCTGCACGAAGAGCTGTACCGCCGCCAGGATTTTACTTTTTTCGAGGAACTGACCGAGGGGCAGCAGATGATGGTCTGCTACGATTATATACAGAGCCATGTGCTGCAGGGCGGATTTATACAGTTGATACAAAACGGCTATGTGAATATGCTGGCACCTATGCCCGGCTGGCTGGCTACCATAGGCGATGAGCAAATGGCCAAACTGATAGATGATGTGCTGAAAGTATATGTCATCAACCGGGACATACTAGACAAAGAAACCACCCCCGAAGAGTTTGCCAACCTCTATGAACAGCTACCCGTTTTCGGGCCCTTAGACAAACGTTTCGAATCCCTGCACCCATATACAGTAGAACTCATGCTGCAATACGCTACCCATCATATAGAAGAGTTCGCGAAGGTAATAGGGTAGCATTCAGGTGTTTTCCACTTGGTACGGGTTCGCTGTAAGGTAGCTGTCACTACCATGTTGCAATGCATCTCGTTTTAAGTGTGTACATATATGTATAGGCAAGGTTATACTAATAAAAGATGTATATCGCAAACCATGTTTTACCAGTACTTACCTTAGCCATCTTGTTTGAAAAATGTATTATTGTATATTTACCGCTTAATTTGCTTAATATACATGTTCAATAGGTTTTTGAGGATAATTAAACGTTTGCCTGAGTATAGTAAGGTTAAATATACAAGTATATATTTAAAACTAAGGGACTATACCATGATACCTCCTGTTACTTATATACATAACCTGATGTTAGTCGATAAATACCGCCATGTAAAAGGTTGCATAGTAGAATGTGGCACCTGGCGGGGCGGTATGGTGTCTGGTATAGGCATGCTGCTTGCAGACCCCACACGCAGATATTACCTGTATGATAGCTATGAGGGATTGCCGGATGCGGAGGATATAGATGGTATAACCGCTAAAGACTGGCAAAAAGATACTACTTCTGATTTATATTTTGACAATTGTAAGGCCGAAATGAGCAAGGCAAAGGAAGCTACTGAGATTGCCGGAATTAAAGATCCGATCATCACAAAAGGTTGGTTTTCTGACACTTTACCGCTATTTGATAAAAAAGAGCAGATTGCCATCTTAAGGTTGGACGGCGACTGGTATTCCTCTACTATGGATTGCCTTGACAATCTCTATGACAACGTCGTAGTAGGGGGTATAATTATAATTGATGATTACTACGCATGGGATGGTTGCAGCAGGGCAGTACACGACTTCTTAAGTAAAAGGGGACTTTCTGACCGTATCCTGAGCCATAAAAGTGTTTGTTACATTGAAAAAAGGGGAGTAGAATTTAAAGAAAAATAATAGCCTATCTATATCCACAGGTGGTTATTAATTTACAAGGTAATGTATCATAACCTTTTAGTTTTTGCTTTTAACACTTGGTCTAAAACAAACGTTTCAAGAATCCCTGCATCCTTACACCGTAGAACTCATGCTGCAATATGCCACCCACCATATAGAGGAGTTTGCGAAGGTGATAGGGTAGCGCCGTACATTAAGTGGCTGGTATCTTCCACCTGAGTTAGTGTTAGGGAGAATAATTTGCATGATATTTGTATGGTGTATGGTTTACTCTGCCAAGAACATACACATATGAGAACCTTAATAACAATCCTCCTCTCTTCTCTCACCAGCCTTTCGCAGTCCGCGGCCCAAACCGATGGTAAAGACAACAGAATATCTGTGCACCCCCCGGCCATAGTAGAAGCCGAGCCATTCATTGCCATACACCCGGCAGATAATAATAAGCTGGTGATAAGCTACATGGAAAGTACCAACACTAATGTCGGGCTTCAATTTCCCGTATATTATTCAGGAGATGCAGGCAAAACCTGGACCAGGAGTAACTTTAACACAGGCGCCATCTTTACGAATGACTGGCCCATCAGTACAAATTATGATGGTGGCCACGTAACATTTGCATGGGACAAAAATGGCAGGCTGTATATGTCGTGGATATATGGTGCTGCCAGTTTTTTTACCGGTGGGCAAGGTGTTTTGTATTCGGTATACTGGGCCTATTCTGATGATGATGGCGCCAACTGGCAATACTATGCCAAGAATTATATTGCGAGGGGACAGAAAGATATTGCCACCGGCGATATTGCGAAATGGTTCGACGGCGGTATCTGCGACAGGCAGTGGATGGCGGTCGATAATTCGGGCGGCCCTCACCAGGGCGATTTATACATAGGCTGTCTTTTTTCCACTCAAGAGGCGTCTTTACAGCATTTACGAGGTGAGATCGTTCGGGTAAAAAAATCCGGCTCCAACCAATTTGGTCCGTTATTGCCCGCCTGTTCGGGCAATACACAGTACACTAATATCAATGTAGATGCTAACGGAACTGTGCATTTTACGTTTGCAGATCTTGCATCTAATACCATCAGGCATTGTTCTTCGGCCGATGGGGGTGCCAGCTTTACTCCGGCTGTTAGCATCGGCCCTGTAGTGAACCCCGCCGGCACAGGTAATACAATACACAAAGCCGTTAATGCTGCAGTCAATTCGGTTCTCGATGGGAAAGGGAATATCCATGTGGTTTGGTCGGCTTATCCCGGGGTTCGGGCAAGAGCCTTCTACAGCCGTTCTTTAGATGGTGGTACCACATGGTCTTCTCCGCTAGATATAGGGTCCAAATATTTTTCAACCGACATTGATGCGTTTATGCCCACGGTAGCAGCCAGTGGCGATAATGTGTCTGTTTCCATGTATATCACAGACAAGGGCCAAACAAATTATTTTGGATTGAATTCGAGGGATAATGGTACTTCCTTTAAACAAATCGTGAAGCTGACAGCTATCCCAACCATCATCTATAGCCCCCTTTTGCATTACGGGGAATACAATACTTCCGTCCGTTCCGACTGCACTGTCTACTCAGCATGGACCGATGCCCGCGATGAGGGACGCCCCAAAATATATGTGGCGGCTACCAATTATTGCAATTTGGGCGTAAACGAATTAACGCAGGTAAATGCCGGTGTACAAGTACTGAATATATACCCTAACCCCGCAGTGAATGACCTGGTAGTGCATGTCAGCAGTAAAGAACCCACACAATTGCTTGCTGAAATTACAGATATGACAGGCAAAAAGCTGTATAGTCAACTCAGTAACATCAGCGCAACTGAAACAAGGATAAAGCTCAACCTTGCTCACCTGGCCAAAGGGGCTTACATATTGTCATTGTCCGATAATGGTTCTTTGGTAAGTACCCGTATGATCACCTTGAGATAACAGCCTGGAAAAAATATATTTATAATTTATTTTAGACAACCGGGCCCTTCCTCAGGTGTACAGGGGCATATTTTTCCGTACCTTTGCACCTCTTTATTTATTGACTTTCTATTTTTTCATAATACATGTTAAGTGTTTCTAATTTATCGCTGCGCTACGGCAAGAGGATTTTGTTTGAGGATGTGAACATCAGGTTCACCGAGGGAAACTGCTATGGTATCATAGGCGCCAACGGAGCAGGCAAATCTACTTTTCTTAAAATACTGTCGGGGGATATAGACCCCACAACCGGCAAAGTGGAAATATCCAAAGGACAGCGTATGAGTGTCCTCAAGCAGGACCACTACGCCTTCGATGAGATTTCAGTACTGGAAACAGTCATGATGGGCAATGCTCCTTTATACAAAATCATGAAGGAGAAAGATGCCATATATGCCAAAGAAGACTTCACCGAAGAAGATGGCCTGAAGGCAGGGGAGTTAGAAGCTACCTTTGCCGAGATGGACGGCTGGAACGCCGAAAGCGATGCCGCTACATTGCTCAGCAACCTGGGTATTAAAGAAGATGTTCACTTCAAGTTAATGAAGGAACTGGATGGTAATCAAAAAGTTAGGGTGTTGTTGGCGCAAGCGCTATTCGGTAATCCCGATATCCTGCTGTTGGATGAACCTACCAACGACCTGGACCTGGAAACCATCACCTGGCTGGAAAACTTCCTGGCCGATTATGATAAAATAGTGCTGGTGGTATCGCACGACCGTCACTTTCTCGACGTGGTATGTACCCACGTGGCAGACATCGATTTCGGCAAAATCACCATATTTACGGGTAACTATACCTTCTGGTACGAGAGTAGCCAGTTATTGCTGAGGCAGAGGGCTGAGCAGAACCGTAAGGCGGAAGATAAGATAAGGGAACTGAAAGAGTTCATCGCCCGTTTCTCGGCCAACGCCTCAAAATCGAAGCAGGCAACCAGCCGTAAGAAAGCCCTGGATAAAATAGACCTGAACGACATGAAACCGTCTAACCGTAAGTACCCGGCCATCCTGTTCAACAACCAGGTGCGCGAGGCCGGCGACCAGATACTGGAAGTGAAAAACCTGGGCAAGACGGAGAACGGTGAAGTGTATTTCAAAGACATCAGCTTCGATGTAAAGCGCGGCCAGAAAATAGCCGTAATTTCTGATAACAGTTTGGCTACCAATTCATTTTATAAAATACTTGCAGGAGAAGATAAGGCTTTCGACGGCGAATACAGGTGGGGTGTTACCATTACCCATACCTACCTGCCGGCTGATAACTCGCCCTATTTTGAAGGCAAAGACCTGAACCTGGTAGACTGGCTGAGGCAGTATTCTGAAGAAAAAGACGAAACTTTTATACGTGGTTTCCTGGGCAGGATGTTGTTCTCAGGAGAGGAAACATTAAAGAAATGTACTGTATTAAGCGGGGGAGAGAAAATGCGTTGTATGCTCAGCCGTATGATGATGCTGAAGGGCAACGTGTTGCTGCTGGACGAACCCACCAACCACCTCGACCTGGAAAGTATTACTGCGCTCAATAACGGACTTAAGGATTTCAAAGGAACCATCCTGTTCACTACACGTGACCATGAGCTGGCCCAGACCGTTGCCGACAGGGTATTGGAAATAACACCTAACGGATTGATAGACAGGGAAATGGCATTCGATGATTACAGGAATGATGAAAGGGTAAAAACCCTGAAAGCAGAAATGTACGGCCAGCCTGCATAAAGAGATATTTATTCCTCCTTGGAAGGAGGTGCCACACGAATGTGGGGCGGAGGATGTACACTCGCGTTTACCCAACCGCGGCTCGTAGCAGTAGCTCACAACACAAGTCCCCGTCCCGGGGATGTAGGGGTCTGCTCGCGCATAGCCAAATACCCCCTCAACACGGTGTTTGCGATGGGGTAAGACGAAGCTTTCTAAATACAAAAACCACACGATATAATTTTTTCTTATAATGCACCTCCCGGGGTGCATTTTTATTATATTTACAATTAAGTGACTAATGCAATGAAGTAGTTTCTATCGGGGAGCTGTGGATGATAAAGATTATAGAGGAGGGACAAGGCTTTCATATCTGCGCGGACGTTTTTAAATCAACAAAGGTTAGCCACTGGACAACTTACTGTACTGGCCCATTGAATAGCCGGCTGTATAGCCGGGTATATAAAGATTATCTATTACGAACCGGATAAAACGCCGTTTATGAAATTGCATCAAAACAGGGTAGACAGGTTCTCTGTCATTGCCAAAAAACTCGTTGACGAGCATTCTGCGGAATTATTTAAGGACAGCACCAGGCTGATGGACAATTACGACATCTACAGGAACCACCTGGACAAGCTGGGACAACAACTCGAAGACTATGCCAGCGACTTTTTAAACAGTTGCAAAGTGCAGAACGACCAATTGAAGAACGACATCTGGAACACATGCAGCAAATACCTCGACCTGTTTGCCAAACGCAACCAGCCGGGGCAGTACAAACAATTCATCTAAGACCTTTTTGGTGACCATCAACAAGTAGGCTATAAGCCCTTGTCATTCTTTATAAGGGAAATGGCAAGGGCTTTAGCTATTATAGCCACCTGTATATAAACAGGGTAGCATATGCCATATTAGCCTGGTTATCAGTTTATTTCTACTTAACATAATGTAAATTATAAAACAAATGCTGAATTTAGGAAGTTCGAGGTCTATATATAACCACCCAAATCCTAACAGTTATAATACTGTTAAGTCAACAAGTACGGATGGTGTTAGTCGTATGCGTGTGGTATCATTAAGCCCTCCACCCAAGAATACTTACTTTGCAATAATTAAGTTGCCTTCATTTAATACGATGTTGTTTTCTGTCAGTTTCAACACATACTGCCCCGCTGGCAAATGCTGATGATTGAATATAAATGACTGGCCGGTAATATTATTGATTTTTGCCACTATTTGTCCGGTAGCATTATACACGTAGAGGGTCGCATTTCCGTTTATAGTCTTTTGGGTCTGTATGGTAGTTTCGTTGCAGGATGGGTTTGGGTAAATAGAGGAAAACTTACTACCCGTATTCTTCGATAGGCTCATAGCTTCCTGGATTGGGGACAAATATAATCCGCTATTCTCTACTCCTACATATAGATGATAGCGCCCAATTTGTTTTATTATATTCATAGTAGTTATTTCTTTATTGGGCAACCCGTCATTGCTCTGCTTCTGCCATGATGTGCCCAAGTCCATTGAATAATACAAGCCTCCGCCCTCCATTGCAGCAAATATGACATTATATTTATACCCATTATCCGGTGCTACCAGTTTTGTAATACTCAGGTTGGGAAGGAAGTTATTTGCAGCCTGCCAACTGGCCCCTTGATCATACGATCTGAATATGCCGCTGCCATTTGTTCCTGCAAAAAGCACATCGTCTCTTACTGCTATTGATGTTATATTCATGTTGGTCAATCCGTTATTGACCTGTGTCCATGTAGTGCCGAAATCCATAGTTTTAAATATTCCTGTACCTTCTGTGCCGGCATATATAAAACTATTGTCCACTATAATCGTTGTAACAACTGTGTTCGTTATTGATGAACTGCTGGGAGCGGTCCAGTTTTTCCCGCTATCAGCCGACACGAAGACCCCACTCCCTTGTGTACCGGCAAAAATATATGTACTGCAAAAAGCCATTGACAATACATTATGATTAGTAAGCCCATTATTAACAGCCGTCCATCTGGCTCCGGTGTCTTTAGACATGTATATGCCAGAGGCATTGATACCAGAGGTAGCTGCAAACACGTAGGTGCCGGCTATGGTAAATGATGATATATAACAATTGGTATCTAAAACGGGTAACCCATTATTTTGCGGCATCCAGGGAGGTCCCCATTGTAAAGACAAATATATATTACTATCCAACGGTGCTGCAAACATAACAGTTTGGTTTCCTCCATGTGCATACACGGTATTACCCTGGAAACCACATGCCACCCATTTAGCGTACAAATGTGTTGTCGTAACAATAATTAAACTAAGAATGATAAGGGCGGACTTTTTCATAAGTTGTACTTTATTTTAAGCTATACATATGTAAATATATACCTTTAATGCAATAAAATTGTAATGCTGATGTATCCTCGTTGGGCGTAGTCGCTGACTACGTCCAACCCTGCATCAAATCTCCTGATTTGCGAGTACTTATGTTACTTAAAATATGCTTTATATACCAGTGCTGACAGGCAAATTATAGCTACCAGGCACATGCCATATATCATCAAGTACTGCCCTATCGTAATACCGTACTCCCGGCCTTCCTTTTTAGCTTTGCGTTTCCCACGCCAGTCTAATATGTAAACAAGAACTTCCAGTATACTTTCCATACAGAATAGAGTTTTACAGCCACACAGAAATATATTTGTATCCTAATAAGTACGTAACGAGGTTATAAAATGAATGGAGTAAAGCTGTGCTCCAATAAGCAAAGCTGGCAGACCTGTTTTTGTTGAAATAATAGAAATTGTAAGCCAGCACAATCCCGCCGAAGATTATATTATATGGACGGGCATGCACCAGGGAAAATACTATAGCGGAAACCAGTATAGCTAGTGCCGGGTATCTTTTTACCACCTGTATATATAACAGGCCTTTAATTATCAGGTACTGGAAAATAAACGTTTCTAAAATGGGCGCGATTGCTATGCCGTAGAAAACATCATTGTCGTCATTGAACTGGCCATTATCAAGCTCAAGCGCTATGATGTCCGATAGATCTGCAAATTTGCTCAACAGCACTAGCAGGCCAATCACTACTATTTTAAACACCAGGAACGACCCTGCAAAAACAGAAAAAACAAACCAGTCTTTCTTATAGGCAAAATATCGGTCGGGATTGAGGAACATATTCAAATATAATAATTTTTGCTGCTTTATACCCATTTGCCCCCGTTGGGCGTAGTCTCTGACTACGTTACAGAATTAATATCCCGATTTGCGATACGCGCCACCCATATTATCCATAATATATCTGCCAGTATCAGCAGCCTGTTCACATATCCCACCACTGCCACTACTCCATCAGGCAGCGTTTCCGGTGTGGGCGCATCAGGCCCCATCGCTACCCCGGCCTGCGCAAATCCGTTCATCATCACTATCATGGCTACAACCATGGCCACCACCATCACCCAGGTGCCATGTGCCAGCCACAGCAGTGGTTTTTTATGTTGCAGCCAGGGCTTTTTCCGGGTTAAATGATAGGTAAGCAGAACTGCTGCAATAGGCACTGTGGGTATGCCCAGCATACCGGCTATGCCATGCCCGGTTGGTTGGCTTACATCATACCATGCTGCCAGCGACGCCCCTATGCCGGAGATGAATAGCAATACAGCCCCCGTTTTTGCCGCCGGTTTGTCTATTCTTTTCCAAAGAGCCAGGGACAGTGTTATGCTTCCCAGCCCCCAGCATACAAAGAATATTGACAACAACCATTTGAAATCCCCTAAGGCATACTCGCTCACCATCCGCCAGCTCGGGTCAAATTCCGGGCTTACAAAATGTAAGATGAGTAAGCATAATAAGGCAACTGTGGAAAAGCCGATGCTTGCTTTGGTTAAAGCGTTGTTTTGGCGCTCCATGATTAATTAATTTTAAGATAGGTTAGAGATACTATAATACTCCATGCTATATAACAGATAATCAGCAGGCGGTTCATATAGCCGTTTATGCCTGTTACCCCGGCGGGCAGTTCTTTGGGCGGCTCAACATTCGGCCCCATCGGCAACCCCGCTTTTTTGAAACCCGAAAAAAGCAGCATCATAGACACAGCCATGAGTACCAGGCTTACCCATATAGCATGAGAGCTCAACAGTATATTGCTTTTATAGATAGCCCAGTCCGGTTTCAGTACCAGGTGGTAAGCTATAATCAATGCGCCTATAGGCATAAAAGGCACCCCCAGCCCAAAGGCCAGACCATGAAGTTTATGTTGTACATCAAACAGTCCCCCCATCAAGGCGCCTATGGCTGTTACAAATACCAATACCACCCCAAGCACGGCCCAGGTTGTGTCCACCACATTCCACAGCAGGCAGGCCGAAAACAGGGTGCAGAGGCTCCAGGATACAAAGAACAAAGTAATCAGCCATTTATGCTTACCCAGTGCATATTCACTCACCATCCGCCAGCTGGGCTGGTATTCGGGGCTTACAAAATGCAAGGCTGCAAGGCATAGCAATGACAGTATGCCGGAAATAATGGATAATGTTGCCAGCGTTATCATAGCTATATTTTATTGGTGGCGAATAATTGTTCTAATTGCTCAAAGCAGGCCGTAATACCTTGTTCAAAGCCCATTTCAACTATCTTTTGCAAATCGACCTCTGTGGGATATACCATCTTAAACTCTACCCTGGTGCCGCTTGTGGTAGGTGTGAAAACATTTTGCCCTTTGGAGGCGGGTAGCTGTTCATCTGTATTCCCGTTTTCATCACAGAAGTAATCTTCCATATCAATTGTCTTATGCGGGTCTATGGCAATGTAGTTCATGCGGCCCCAGTGTTTCTGGTTTTCAGGGCTTACCATGGCATATAGCCAATAGCCTCCGGCACGAAAATCCATTGTTTTGGTTTCTGCCCTCCACGGCGCGGGTGCCCACCACTTGTCCAGTAGTTCGCTCTCTGTAAAGGCACGCCATACATCTGCCAGTGGCGCGTTAAATTCCCTCGATACCATGATGGATTTTTCCTTCAGGTCTTTTACAACATGTGTTTTGTTAGTGCTCATTTTTTATCAGATTTTATTGTGGATAATAGATTGTCTAATTGGTTGAACCTGGTTTCCCACATTTTGCGGAATGGCTCAATAAAGTCTGCTACTTCTTTCATCTTGTTGGGGTTAAAATGATAATGAATTTCCCGCCCTGTCTGTTCTTGTACCACCAGTTCGCATTCCGTTAGTATGCGCAGGTGTTTCGATACAGCCTGGCGGGTTGTATCAAAATGTTCGGCAAGTGCGGTAGGGGTCATGGCATGCATAGCCACAAGGGCAATAATAGCCCGCCGTGTAGGGTCTGCAATAGCCTGGAAAACGTCTCTTCTCATCTGTTGAAATTATTTTATGAAACCGATTGGTTGCAAATATATATGCAACTTATCGGTTTCGCAAATTTTTGATTCAATATTTTTTTAAATGCTTAAGGAAAGGAGGTTCTGTTAACTCCTAACTACTAACAACCTACTTCTTCCGGGTAGTTGTTCCCCTGCCTGACGATGTGATATTAACCCCTGAAGCCCCCAGGTGTTCAAACACCTCCTTCATATCCTTGTAGCGAAGTAAATGGCCGGTAATTATTCGCGTACCATCTTTCATATAAAATTCCACCCTGAACCGTATATTCCCTGCATGAATATGCATCCTGACCATATCTTCAAAACGCAGCTCCGGTAGACTGGCAAAAGGGTTAAGGCTGCGCAGCCTGATGATTTGCCTGTCTATGTATATCAGTGGCACAAACAATACGCTCAATATTACGATAAGCAGCATCGCCGGCAGAAATATTTTTAACTCATCTCCTATGATGATATACATCCCCAGGCAAAACAATAAGAAGGAAGCAAGAGTCTTTAGTCCGTAGGTTTTAGGTTTCATTATGGTATCAGGTCCGGGTTTTACATTGGCTGTTCAATAGGTGGCAAAAATATAAGAACAATATCGGTAGTTATAGTATAGATGCCGGGTGTGGAACAAAAATATTAAAACAGGTAAAAAAAATTAAACGAAATTTCAGGGCATAACCCTACCTACATATAGGCGAAAACGCTATCTTTATTTGTAATCAATTGAAAAATAGCAAGATAAAGCTAAACGCCCCTTTCTTTTTATACACTGAAATGAAAAACATAGAAAAGCAGTTTGAAACCATTCTGGACAGCATCAGCGATGGTTTTTTCATATTAGACAAGCAATACAATTTCATCTATGTCAACAAAGCTTTCGAGCGTATTTGCCACATCAACAAGGCAGACTGTATAGGCAAAAACTACTGGGACCTCTTTCCCAAAGCCACAACGTATAAATTTTACACGGAATATAGCCGGGTACTCAGGGATAATATCAGTGTACATTTTGAAGAATATGCCACCTCGCTGGACAAATGGGTGTCCGTGAGCGCCTACCCTACCGATAGCGGGCTGACTGTTTATTTTACAGATATTACCGAAGAGCGCAGGCAGGCCATGCTGATAGAGGAGCAAAACAAACGCCTGCGCAATATAGCCTGGATGCTCTCGCACAAATTCCGCAAACCGGTAGCTACTATCCTCGGATTGGCACAATTATTCAAGGTAGGTACCGATGCTGAAAACGACAGGATAATAAAAGGGATTAATGAAGCTGCCAACGAATTGGACCTGATAATTAAAGATGCGGATGCGCAAACACAGCCCGAAGACATAATATAACCGGGTTTAGTATTGCTGTCCTCACCCTTAAAATCCCCCATTTTGTTATGTATTATTAGCTTTTCCCTGCAAACCGTCTTTGTCATTCCGCAGTCTTTTCTGGTATATGAAATCACTGGTGTTTCACCTGCTGGGCATTTGCCTGGTAATATCGGCACGGGCGCAAAACCTGGTGCCTAATCCCTCATTTGAAAAATATATCACTTGCCCCGTTAGCGGTGGGCAAATTATATGCCCTTTACTTTCGCCGCTACCCTTTCTGCAAACGGTAGAAGACTGGATTTCGCCAATTCCTAACTCTCCCGATTATTTCAATAGTTGCAACAACACCGTGCCTTATAATTACCTGGGCTACTACCCCGCTCATACCGGAGATGCTTACGCGGGCATCGTTATATATTCCGCCACGGCTGCCGGCCAGCAGTCAGGCTACCAGGAGTATATACAGGTAAAGCTCGACTCGGTACTGCGCCCCGGCCAGCGCTACCTGGTGTCTTGTTATGCCAGGCCTGCTTTTATCAGAAACTCGCCATATACATTCAAAGCAATGGCCTTGCAATGGATTAATGCCGGCTTTAGCGATACTATTGTATTACAGCAGTTTCCCCCGGTATTGCTGCTGCATGAAGTGCCAATGCAGGATAGCGCAAGGGGTTTCATTGCCGATACTACGGGTTGGACCTTTATATATGGCTACTATACGGCCCGTGGCGGCGAGCAATGGCTCACACTGGGCAATTTTTATAATAAATATCCCCCTGTAATAGAAATTTATCCGCTCGATGGCTCGCCCGTAGGTTCTATACATGGTTATTATATTATTGACGATGTATCCATCACCACCGCCCCACCCTGCGATACAGATGTGTACCGCCATGATACCACACTTTGTGCCTATCCGGTACAGCCTTATATTATGCAGTCCTCTGCGGCCAATGCTGCTACCTACCTTTGGAGCAGCGGGGAAACGGGGCGTTCGCTGATTACAGCACGCCCCGGCACGTACTGGTGCATGGCTACCAGCGATTGCGATGTAGTGACCGATACTTTCCATGTAGCCTATTTTAATGACACGGTGGTTACCGCCCTGGAAATTGTGAGCTGCGATACGGTACATAGCTTCAGCGGCAGGCAGGGTGCTTCCTTGTACAGGTGGAACACCGGCGACACAACGCGGGTTATTACTGTAAATAAATATGGCAATTATGTGTGCACTTCGCTGGTCAATTGTGCGTTGTACATAGACGAATACGATGTGTCAATGCGGGAAAAATTCCCCGAAGGCGGTATCAGCCTTGGTAATGATACTGCGGTTTGTGACGATGCCCTGCTTTCCATCGGGCGTACTTACGACTTCTCCGTCCGCTACAGGTGGAACACCGGCGATACTACCTGCTGTATCACCCCATCTGCCCCCGGCACATATACCCTTACCGTCAGCGATGAATGTTATGATTATTCAGACAGCATACGCCTTGGTATTCAGCGTTGCAGCCGCTGTATATTCGTGCCCGGTGCCTTTACCCCCAATAAGGACGGCCTCAATGATCAATTAGGCGTTCGCGCCTCCTGCGCCATCAGTAGCTTTTCCTGGTATATATACAACCGCTGGGGGCAACTCGTATTCAGCACCGATGACATAAATGCCCGCTGGAATGGACTGCACAATGCCGACCTGGCACCGGTAGGTGCTTATTACTACTATATCCGCTACACCACCCCCGCAAAACCCGGGGTACAAATGCTCAAAGGCGATATCACCCTGCTCAGGTAAGCTACCTCTTAAAATCCCCCTTCTTGTTATGTATTATTAGCTTTTCCGGCAAACCGTCTTTGTCATTCAGCTGTCTTTTCAGGCGTATGAAATCTCTTGTATTTCACCTGCTGGGCATTTGCCTGGTATTATCGGCACGGGGGCAAAACCTGGTGCCTAATCCCTCTTTTGAAGATATCGTCAATTGCCCTACGGGTTTCGGGCAAATCATCTGCCCGCTCGTCAGCCCCTCCCCTTTTCCGCAAACCGCTACCAACTGGATATCCCCCCTTCCCAACAGCCCCGATTATTACAACGCCTGCACACAGGATATTTATGCCAGCGTGCCGAATAACTTTTACGGCTATAAACCTGCACATTCGGGCAATGCCTATGCGGGTATTGTTATTTATTCAGCCACATCTGTACAGGGCCCCCTGGGTTATATAGAATACCTGGAGGCGCGTCTCGACTCTCCGTTGCGCGCCGGGCAGCGCTACCTGGTGGCCTGCTACGCAAAGCCGGCATTTTACCGCGATTCCTCATCCACCATCAACCATATGGCGGTGCAATACATACCTGCGGGCTTTAGCAAGGCGCAGGTGCTGCAGCAAAGCTCCCCGCTCCTGCTGCTCAGCCAGGTACATATGTACGGCAAGGATAGAGCTTTCATCAGCGATACACTCAATTGGTCTTACGCCTCCGGCTACTACACTGCCACAGGTGGCGAAGAATGGTTGGTTATCGGTACATTTTACAATAAGAATCCGCCTGTATCCCATATCTTTCCGCCCGGGGGTACTCCATCGCAAACTCATCAGGGGTATTATATGATAGATGATGTATCCATTACCACCGCCCCACCCTGCGATACAGATATATATCGCCACGATACCACACTTTGCGCATACCCTGCACTGCCCTATATTATGCAGTCCTCTGCGGCCAATGCTGCTACCTACCTGTGGAGCAGTGGGGAGACGGCGCGCTCGCTGATTACAGCTCGCCCCGGCACATACTGGTGCATGGCTACCAGCGATTGCGATGTTGTGACCGATACTTTCCATGTAGCCTATTTTAATGACACGGTGGTTACCGCCCTGGAAATTGTGAGCTGCGATACGGTACATAGCTTCAGCGGCAGGCAGGGTGCTTCCTTGTACAGGTGGAACACCGGCGACACAACGCGGGTTATTACTGTAAATAAATATGGCAATTATGTGTGCACTTCGCTGGTCAATTGTGCGTTGTACATAGACGAATACGATGTGTCAATGCGGGAAAAATTCCCCGAAGGCGGTATCAGCCTTGGTAATGATACTGCGGTTTGTGACGATGCCCTGCTTTCCATCGGGCGTACTTACGACTTCTCCGTCCGCTACAGGTGGAACACCGGCGATACTACCTGCTGTATCACCCCATCTGCCCCCGGCACATATACCCTTACCGTCAGCGATGAATGTTATGATTATTCAGACAGCATACGCCTTGGTATTCAGCGTTGCAGCCGCTGTATATTCGTGCCCGGTGCCTTTACCCCCAATAAGGACGGCCTCAATGATCAATTAGGCGTTCGCGCCTCCTGCGCCATCAGTAGCTTTTCCTGGTATATATACAACCGCTGGGGGCAACTCGTATTCAGCACCGATGACATAAATGCCCGCTGGAATGGATTGTACAATGCCGACCTGGCGCCGGTAGGTACTTATTATTACTATATCCGCTACACCACCCCGGCAAAACCCGGGGTACAAATGCTCAAAGGCGATATCACCCTGCTTAGGTAGGCCCGCGGGTGTCATACGCCAGTTGAATAATATCAATTTGCATTTGACATTTTTTAGTAGTATATTTGCTGTAGTAAATTCACTACGCGTTACCCTAATAATCCCCCATCTATGACATATATATATTCAAACACCGCTACCCATAACAGATACACTCCCCTAACCTTGCGACTATCCGTGGATAATTTTTATTCCATTTTCCGGAATCAATTGGGAACAAAACTGCAAATATTGAATATGTCAACCATGTATAACAACCTGCCGACTCATGACTCACCACTCATGACTAAGGATTATCTTTGCACGCATGAAAATTATCAGGAAGATACTGAAGACTACCGCCATAGCGCTGGGTATATTCCTGCTGATATGCCTGGCTATGGGGGTGTACATCTATAATGTTTCTGAATTTAAGCCACCCGTTATCGGCGATAGTTCACTCCTGAAAGCTGAAACTAATCATGTAAATGGCAGTCTGCATATAATTGGAAATGATTGGATTAGGAAAAATGAATATGGCTTGTACGAAATGTACGTTTCCGGCAGTCCCTACGAGCTGGGGGTGAAGAATGGCAAGCTGTCACGTCGGCAGATTATCAGCCAGGAAGTAGCATTTACCGACCAGATTAAGCAAATGATACCCAGTGATGGCTACCTCAAATTCCTGAAATATGTCATAGGTTTCATCAACCGCGACCTGCCGGAGCATGTGGCCGAAGAGTATAAACAAGAGATATATGGTATTTCCCGTTCAGCTTCCGACAGCTTCAACTGGATAGGCGACAACTACACCCGTATTATGAACTATCACGCCGCCCACGATATAGGCCATGCCCTGCAAAACCTGATGCTGGTAGGCTGTACCTCATTCGGTGCCTGGGGCGATAAGACTGCCGATGGCTCCATGCTCATCGGCCGCAATTTCGACTTTTGGGTGGGCGATAAGTTTGCAGAGAATAAGATAGTGGCTTTCTACAACCCCGACAAAGGGCATAAGTTCGCCTTCATCACCTGGGGTGGTTTTGCAGGCGTAGTATCCGGCATGAACGAAAAGGGCCTCACCGTCACCATCAACGCTGCCCGGTCTGATATTCCTAAAGGAGCAGCAACCCCCGTATCGCTGGTGGCCAGGGAGGTGTTGCAGTATGCAGCTAATATTGAGGAGGCAGTTGCTATAGCTAAAAAGCGGGAAATGTTCGTATCAGAAAGCTTCCTGGTAGGCAGTGCAGCCGATGGCAAGGCCGTGGTGATAGAAAAGACACCCGGGCAACTGGATATCTACGACCCGGCTCAGGATAATATCCAATGTACCAACCACTATCAAAGCAAGCAGTTTGAACAACAGGAGCTGAACCTGGAACAAAAGGACAGGAGCGCGTCTGTATACCGCTACGAACGCCTGCAGGAGTTAATGGCCGAAAACTATCCCCTCACCCCGCAAAAGATGGCGGATATACTCAGGGACAGGAAGGGTCATGGAGGCACAGATATAGGCAATGGCAACGAGAAGGCTGTGAACCAGCTCATAGCCCACCATTCGGTTATCTTTCAGCCCGATAGCCTGCGTATGTGGGTAAGCACAAGCAACTGGCAACTGGGTGAGTATATCTGCTACGACCTGCGTAAGGTATTTGCCTTGCAGGGTCTGGAGAAAGACACAGCCATCATAAAAACAGCGCTCACTATACCCGCTGATAGCTTTATATACACCATACAGTATAAGGATTTCCTTACGTTTCGTGCCAATAAGATGGCATTGCTGCAAGGCAAGGCTGTGGATACTGCTGCCACGGTGAGTAGCAACCCCAATTATTACGACGCTTACCGCATTGCCGGCGACTACTGCATGGATAAACAATGGTACAAAGCGGCACTGGCTTATTACCAAACTGCCATGACCAAAGAGATAGCTACGGTTGACGAAAAGGAAGCCATTGAGGAAAAAATAGCCTTGTGCAAAAAGAATTTAAAGCCATAGTTTAGCAACCCGTTTCATGATGCATACACCCGTTTACGAAGACAGGTTCAGGCAACTCAAAGCCTGTGTGCTGATACCTACATACAACAATGCAGGTACGCTGGCTGCTGTCCTCAACGATGTGCTTAGCTATACGCAGCAGGTAATAGTGGTCAACGATGGCTCTACTGACAACACAACGGAGATACTCAAGGAATTCCCGCAGGTACATGCCGTTAACTATACCCCCAACAAGGGCAAGGGCATGGCGCTGCGTACCGGCTTTAAAGAAGCGGTCAGGTTGGGCTACGACCACGCTATCACGCTTGACAGCGACGGCCAGCACTACGCCAAAGACCTGGTGGAATTCCTTACCTGGCTGGAGGCGGAACCCAATACCTTACTCATCGGCGCCCGCAACCTCGACCAGGAAAACGTACCCGGCAAGAGTAGCTTCGGCAACCGGTTTTCCAACTTCTGGTTTTGGGTAAATACGGGCATCCATCTGCAGGACACACAATCGGGTTACAGGTCTTACCCCGTCAGCAAGCTGGCAGGCAAACGGTATTTTACCAACAAGTACGAGTTTGAAATAGAAGTAATTGTCCGTGCATCGTGGAGTGGCATAGCGGTGCGAGGGGTGCCGGTATCCGTCTATTATCCCAAGCCGGAAGACAGGGTATCGCATTTCAGGCCATTAAAGGATTTCACACGTATCAGCATACTCAATACGGTACTGGTGCTGGTGTCTGTACTTTGGGTTAAGCCGCGCGACTTTATCAGCAATCTCTTCAGCAGAGAAGGGCGTAAAATGATATATCGGGCCATATTCGCCACACCGGGAGAAACCAACCATACCAAAGCATTGTCCATGGGTTTTGGCGTATTTATGGGCATAGTGCCTATATGGGGCTTCCAGTTGGCGGTAGGTATACCACTGGCTATCTTATTCAGGATGAACAAGGCCCTGTTCATCGTAGCTGCCAATATCAGCATCCCGCCTATTATGTTTGTCATTATGGCGCTGAGCGTAGCAACAGGCAAGCTGGTCCTTGGCATGGATGCCCTGCTGCCCGACATCCGCAATATATCATTGGATATGGTGAAGCAGGAGGGCGCTGCCTTCTTCCTCGGCGGCACTATATTGGCTATCGTTTCAGGGGTGGCCGTTTACCTGTTGTCCTTATTGTTTCTATCCCTTACTCGAAGAAAGGCCTCGAAATAGTATCGTATTTATTGGCGATACACCTTAGGTGGCCTCCAGTCCAGCCACGGCTGGTGATGCTTATCCTTTCGATGTTGTAGTTGTCAAACCTGCTGCTTTGCATCATACTGTCCAGTTGCTTGTAGGTCATATAGTTGGTCTCCCAGCGCTTGTCAAGTATGTGTTTTATTTTCTCCGGCAGCAGTGGGTAAGCCGTTTCTGCCAGTTTACGTTTGAAGTTCTTCCTTTCGTCTATATCTACTACGGTAAACATCAGCATACCTTCGTCAGTCAGCAGGCTGTACAGCTTATCACACATATCAGCAGTAAAGGGAGCGTGTTCGCCCAATACGCCTATGGAATAGATAAAGTCAAATTGCTCTCCATCAAAGTCATGCTCAAAAGCACTGCCTTCTACCAGGTTGATAAGAGGTATGTTTATTTCTTCTTCTTTCAGCGGGTGTACTGCCAGCTTCAGCATTGGGCCGGCTATGTCTATGCCGGTCAGTTCTACAGTATTTTGCAGTGCATGAAAATACCTTCCTGTGCCGCATCCCAAGTCCAGAACCTTTATGGGACGGTTGAAGGATAACGTCAGCTCTTTCAGCAGGGGGACGAATTGTGTATAGTAGGGGGTATTGACGAATTCATTATCATAGTCGCGATAGCTCTTCGAGTACGACTCGTTATACAGGTGCACGGTTTTAACGTCGCACACCTCGTGATTGGTGTTCAGCATGTGTTTTTTGTTTTTTGTTCGTAGTAAAAATACTTCGTATGTACCTCCAAAAACAAAAAAACCGTGGCGTTTAACCACGGTTTAACACAAAACAAATTTATTACTATCCCAAATAACCCTTCAGCGAATTGCTGTAACGGGCTTTCTGCAGGCGCTTGATAGCGCGCTCTTTTATCTGGCGTATGCGCTCTTTGGTCAGGTCGTATTTCTGGCCTATCTCTTCTATAGTAGGCCCGTTATCACCTTCCAGCCCGAAGTAAGCTGCCAGTATTTCTGCTTCACGTACACTCAGCGATTTCAGGATACGTTTGATTTCGTTGCGCAATGAGTCTTTCATTACATCATCATCCGTATCACTGCTACCTTCCAGCAGGTCGCCCATAGCCACGTCTTCCGCTTCGTGCACGGGTGCATCCAGCGATGTATGGCGGGTGTTAGTGGTAAATATGTTAGTTACTTCAGTTTCGCTCATTTCCAATATGGTAGCCAGCTCCTCTGTAGATGGCTCGCGCTCGTTGGCCTGCTCAAATGCTATATAAGCCTTGTTGGCTTTATTGTAAGTACCAATCTTGTTTTGTGGCAGGCGCACCAAACGTCCCTGTTCAGCCAATGCCTGCAGTATCGACTGGCGAATCCACCATACTGCGTAAGAGATGAATTTAAAACCTTTGGTCTCGTCAAAACGCTGGGCTGCTTTTATCAGGCCCAGGTTACCTTCGTTAATCAGGTCGCTCAGGGATAGGCCCTGGTGCTGGTATTGCTTGGCTACAGAAACTACGAAACGCAGGTTCGCCTTCACCAGTTTTTCCAGTGCAACCTGGTCGCCCATATGTATGCGCTGTGCAAGGGTAGTCTCTTCTTCAGGTGCGATCATTGAGATTTTGCTGATTTCCTGAAGGTACTTTTCCACCGCCTGCGAATCACGATTCGTGATCTGAGTGGCAATTTTTAACTGCCTCATAATTTATCCTTGTTTAAATTGTATAAATGGTTAATAACCTTTCCTCATTATATAAGACGAAAAAACCGGGTAAAAAGTTTGTTCGTTTTGGAATTTATTTCCTAATTTCATATCACCGCAAATTGTGTTCCAACTATTTACACATATTCACAATTTCAGGTGTTCAACTACATTATATAGAACGTAATTCCTTTGCAGTTAGTATGTTACACGGTTAATGGATTTCCTCTATAGCCGGATAAGCACCCTAATGAACATAATGTGATACCAAATCAGCCTGCAAAAGTAGCAAGCATCTGTCAAATTTGCTACCTTTGCGCGTCATATTAACGTCAACTTTAACACTTTATGCAAAAAGATTTATATCAGCACCCGGATTATTACCTTGTAGATGAACTATTGACAGAAGAACAGAAGCTGATACGCGACTCCGTAAGGGCATTCGTGAAAAAAGAGATTTCCCCTATTATTGAAGAATATGCTCAAAAGGCAGAATTCCCTGCCCAAATCATCAAAGGATTGGGCGAACATGGTTGTTTTGGACCATTTATTCCTCAAAAGTATGGTGGCGCCGGGGTGGACTATACCACTTATGGCATAATGATGCAGGAGCTTGAGCGCGGCGATTCAGGCGTTCGTTCTACTGCATCGGTACAAGGCTCCCTGGTGATGTACCCTATATATAAGTACGGCAGCGAAGAGCAGAAAATGAAATACCTGCCCAAACTGGCTACCGGCGAAATGATGGGCTGCTTCGGCCTTACGGAGCCTGACCATGGCTCTAACCCGGGCGGTATGCTTACCAACTTTAAAGACGCCGGCGACCATGTAATACTCAATGGTGCCAAGATGTGGATATCCAACGCACCCTTTGCTGATATAGCTGTAGTATGGGCTAAGGACGAAGCCGGTGATATACGCGGGCTGGTAGTAGAACGCGGTATGGAAGGCTTCAGTACACCCACCACCCATGGCAAATGGTCGCTGCGGGCATCGGCTACCGGGGAACTGGTATTCGATAATGTTAAAGTACCCAAGGAGAATATATTCCCCAATGTGAAGGGCTTGAAGGGCCCGCTGGGCTGCCTGTCCAGCGCGCGCTTTGGTATAGCATGGGGTGCCCTGGGCTGTGCTATGGACTGCTATGACACTGCCCTGCGTTATGCCAAACAGCGCGAACAATTTGGCAGGCCGATAGCAGGGTTTCAATTGCAGCAGAAGAAACTGGCTGAAATGGTGACCGAGATAACCAAAGGCCAGCTGTTGGTATGGCGCCTGGGCAAACTGCGCGATGAAGACCGCGCTACACCGGCACAAATCTCCATGGCCAAACGCAACAGTTGCGAAATAGCACTGGATATAGCCCGCGAGGCCAGGCAGATATTAGGCGGAATGGGTATCACCGGCGAGTTCAGTATAATGCGCCATATGATGAACCTGGAATCGGTAGTGACCTACGAAGGCACACACGATATACACCTGCTGATAACGGGTATGGATATTACAGGTATCAATGCTTTTAAATAAAGAACTTAATTTTTTAACTCTACAGGCTGCTTTCGGGCGGCCTTTTTTGTCAGCTCATCTACCCTATCCTTCTCGTTTACAGGTATGGCCACTTCTATTTTCCAGTTGTCTTCTTCGTCCAGCTTCAATATATAGTAATAGTCGCAGTCGTACACAGTGCGGCCTTTCTTATCTATATAGTTCCAGCGCATACTTACCCTTACAATTCTCGCAGTTACCATATGCTTATTGAGGATATCAGGTATGGCACCGGTGATGCCATGTACCGAGTAAAACCGCTTGCTTTGATTAATCAGCCCTTCCAGCTTAGCCTCCGTGGTATATACCAGGCTGGAATCATCGGCTATGAACGTACAAGGCAATGTATAGCAATTGGCCATGTATTTGCTGTCGTGCCGGGCCAGGGCCTCTGCGTAATCTTCAAAAAATCCGTTGATCCTGTAGAGGGGATTTCCTTTTCCTGTCATGGTTGCTGTCCTCTTTTTGTATGCTGGCAGCAAAGGTAGCGGTTGGTACTAACCTTGCCATAACGGGGAAGATATATTTCTTGCTGCTATTTCGAGTAGTTGAATACCCGTTTCATCCAGCCGTTGAAGAATACTTCCTGGCTGGGGTTGTTCTCGCAGATGGTGATGTACTGCGCGCCTTTCAGTGCGTTTAGGGCAGCCAGTATATTACGTTGTTCGGGGTGGCTGTTGAGTGCGGCAACGGTTACTTTACCCACCTGGCCATCCACTTTCAGGTTTGGGTACAGTTTCTCGCCTTTGTTGGCCACGTTCAGTACCCGTTGCAGGAAGATACCTGCACGGCCGATGCCCATGTTCACACCTGTATCAAACATTTCGTTGGCTATGTGCTGGTCTTTTACATCATCCAGCTTCATGCTGTCCCAGTACTCCTTTTTATACATTTCGTGTACCAGGTCCTGCAGTTCCTTGTTGTTGTCTAAGTTTTTGGGGAAGTTGGCCTGCCTGCGCAACAGATCTACTATCTTCCAGCCTTTCCAGCGCGATTGGCGGTTGCGTGCTATGCCTTTATACGTTTCTCCACCTGCGTCAGCGGGATTGTTGCTATAACCACCCTCAAACTCACGGGTAAGTTTATATGCTTTGTGGAAGTCTGCCATAATTGCCAGGTTATTAGTTTCATGTGATTGGTTGACGGGTATTACTTAGTACAGCTTGCAGGTTTCAATAGTAGTGATGCCTTCATCAGATTCATGCTCGCCGGAGCCTTCTTCACATATCTGTTTGGCCTTTTTCTGTGTATTAGTCAGTTTATACTCGTTTATGAGCGTGTCGGGCAGACCAGGCTGGCCACTGTATGCTATTTCGCACTGGCAGATATATTCGCGTGTACAAGATGAGGCACCGAATATAAAAATAAATGCAATAACAGCTAACAGCCCTGAGCGTAGTTTCATGAAACAGTAATTTTAACGGTTGAAGATAAAATGAATTTTCCAGTTGTACAAACGGAAACGCGGTTATTGTTCATTTTTTTACTTACAGTTAATAGCATTTTATGCGCCTTTTGCACTTCGCCGGCTGCCGTCCGGCGGGAAATACATTTTTCCAAATGTGTTGTATTGTTGTTGATTTTGCTTCGGT
>CAZEZM010000020.1:0-68909 GCA_964515955.1 uncultured Flavipsychrobacter sp.
GTTCTTTCAGTGAATATGCTACACTGACTTCAAGCAACCAGGACCTGATAACTGCAGCTGACCGCGGTGGCAACCAGACTTTCAGTGTAAAGTATAAAGCTACTCCCGGTTTTGCTTACCCTGCAGGTACTTACGCAGTAGATGTAGTGTACACAGCTACCCAGGAATAATATCTTTTTTCATAGCAGTAATGGTTAATAGCCTTGCGGTTTCCGCAGGGCTTTTTTCCGTCCCTGCATTTTTTGTTAATCGGTTGTTAACGACTTGCAAACGGCTCGTTAACAACTAAAAAGCGGATGCATGAGGCAGCTGCACGATATATATTCGCATTAACAAACGGACAACAATCCGTAAACAAGCCGGTAACAAAGGCTGTCTATATGAAAAAGATTACGATGCTCATATTATCTGGTTTGCTGTATCATACAGCCGCTACTGCCCAAAGCAGCAGCGCATCCCAGTCTGTTAGCCTCATATTGAGCAGCGCGATAGACATATCTTATGTGGCTACACAGAACAGTGGCGGTAATAATACTGTGATGCAGTTCAGCAGTCCGAACGATTATTCAAATGGCGTCACCTCTCCTGAACAAGGGCTCCGGGTACGTTCCAATAACAATTTTAAAGTTGCCGTTAGGTGCGACGCAGCTAACTTCGCTTACCAGGGCAACAACTCTAACACCATGCAGAATATGCCTGATAACGCGCTTTTGCTGAGAGTAACCGAGAACAACACAGGTGGCTCAGTAAAAGCCCCCTTCAGCACCAGCGCGTACTCTACCTTATCCAACGAAAGCCAGGATTTGCTGGTAGGTGGTACAGAAGGGCAAAACCAAACATTTGCAGTACAATATAAATGCACCCCGGGTTTCAACCTGCCCGCGGGTACATACACTATGAACGTCGTTTATACCGCTACACAGGAATAAAGTTGTTTTTTTTAGTACACTGGTTGATTTCCTCCCGTCTTCTACGGGAGGATTATTTTTGCCTGTAACTCTGCCGGTTCCACAAAATTTCAGCAATACCCGTAGCCGATAATGCGTAGAACTACGCGAACATGGCCGCTGTAAGCTTAGTACTTTCGATTTGGCATTGCCAACTAAAGTAACTGTATATGACAAAAGCCATACGCAATAAGTTGCGGCCTGAGGATTTTACAGATCATCCCGAAGTGCAGGGTTGTATATCTCAGCTCAAAGCCAGGTTTGGAGACAGGTATGAGCGGCTGCATGTGTCCGACACACTTGGGGATAGCCCCGGCGAAGATGGTGTAGACTTGCAGTACGTAGACCTGGTGCAGAAAGGGGGCGGGGTATTGGGTATAGCCCTGGTAGGATATACTTATATACTGGAAGAAGCAGGTATCCGGTTCTTCAGCCTGGCAGGTACCAGCGCGGGAGCTATTAATACCGCCATGATAGCCTCAATAGGCAAAGACAAATCAGAAAAAAAATCAAAAAAGATTATAGAATACCTGTCAGAACTCAACTTTTTCGACATGGTAGACGGGCACCCGGTGGCACGCACGCTCATCCGCTGGTTTATCAAAAACAAAGATTTCTCTAAAGAAGCCAAAACATGGGTAATTGGCCTGTTGGGTTCTTTCTTCGGATTATTGATATTGGATGTACTCTTTCTGGGCCTCACGCACGTCAGTATCATGTGGAGCGTCGCAGCCCGTGCCAGCTTTGTACTTACGGGTGTATCCTTGCTACTCATCGTATCTATCGGAGGATATGGCAAGTACTTGTTTACCAGGCTAAAAACAGCCGGTTACGGCATTAATCCCGGTAATTTTTTACTCAACTGGATAAAGGCGAAAATGCAGGATAATGGTATAAACAGCATCAGCGACCTGGAAAACAGGGTAGCTGCCATACCACCCCTCAGGCAACGGCACCCGGATATGGAAACACTGTCTACACTAAAGGCGAATGTTACTTTTATTACAGCCGAACTCGTTACACAAAACAAAGTGGAATTCCCGAAAATGTGGGACCTGTTCCGCAAAAAGAATAACGGCTTTGATATACATCCCGCCTTTTTTGTACGTGCATCCATGTCCATACCACTGTTTTTTGAAGCCTGTGTGATAAATGGCATTGATGCAGATAATGAAACTGTCAAACAGCGTTGGAAGGAAGTGTTCGGAATAGCCAAAGAGAAAATACCACTGACCGCAAAGTTTGTAGACGGAGGAATGCTATCCAACTTCCCGTTAAATATATTTTATAATCCCCGCATCACTGTTCCGCGCATGCCCTCTTTCGGTATCGACCTTGACGACTCCCTGCCCCATATTGACAGGGGCGAAAATTCGCATAAATGGGAGCTGGGGTCGTTCATGGGGAAAATGCTGAATACCATGCGGGGCTACTACGACAAAGACTTTGTGCTGAAAAACAAGGTGTATGAACGCGGTGTAGGCAGCGTAAAGCTGAATGAATTTAACTGGTTGAACTTCTTCCTGACAGATAAAGATAAAATAGCCATGTTTGTAAAAGGGGCAAAGGCAGCAACACAATTCCTGGAAACATTTGACTGGGCGGAGTATAAAAAAGAACGGGCTAAAGTATAGTTATTGCATAACCATTTTTTGACTATTTATTATGGAAAACATACTGAACGAAATATTGCAACCGGCATTCTGGACATACTTTTTCATACTGTTTGCCTGCATGTTGGTTTTCAGCACAATTATGGATGTGTTGGCCACAAGATTTGTAACGGTAACCAGGGTACAAAGAAAATTCACCATCTTCGACCTGGAATTCACAGCAACCCCTGCCGAACTGGCAAGTGTTATTAAAGGCATCGACAAATTGGGTGATGCTGCCTGGTCAATAAAGGTAAAAAGGGCTCTGCGCCTGCATCTGCTTACCGACTTCCTGTTTATGTTCTGTGTCTATCCGGGTATAGCCATGTTATGCATCAAAACAGCTTCTAAAATGACAGGGATTGGTGAGGTAATATTCCTGGCATTGGCCATCGCGCAACTATTTGCCTGGCTCTTCGATATTATTGAAAATCTCTACTTGCTGAATAAACTGCGCAAACCTGAAATATCTACACTCAAAGTGCATAAAATGTACAAGCGGGTGGTAATGACGAAATGGGCTATTGCTATTACAGGTGCCATTTGTTCTATATTCGGGTTGCTGTACTTCTGGATAGTAGGCGAATTCTCACGCCCATCGGCCTTTGTGCCATTTATTGTGCTGGCCATTATCATAGTATGGGCATATGCCAATAGCAAAGCTGTAAAGGCTTTCGCTCCAAAATAGGCTGCTTCTATCCTCGTATAATGTCGCGGAAATGTTAATTACATTATTGTATCAACATTAATTGGTAATTTTGCCCTATTGGTTATGAACAGGAAACATTTTATATCGCTTTTGGGAGGGGCAGCTGTTATGAGCACGTTATCAGGTTTCAAACATTTCACGGACGAGTTAAAGGAGCAGGATGGCTATATGCCTGTATTATTTGTAGGGCATGGCTCGCCTATGAATGCCATAGAAGACAATGAGTTCAGCCAGCGCTGGGCTAAAATGGCAAAGGAGATACCGGTACCCAAAGCTGTACTGATAATATCAGCACACTGGCTGACTCAAGGCACACATGTTACAGCCATGAATCAACCTAAAACTATTCATGATTTTGGTGGTTTCCCTAAGGCACTATTCGATGTGCAGTACCCCGCACCCGGGCATCCTGAACTGGCAAAAGAAACAGCTACGCTCATTACTTCTACCAACGTAGGCTTGGACCATGACTGGGGCCTGGACCATGGCGCATGGAGCGTGGTGAAACAGATGTATCCGGAGGCGGATATACCTATGATACAACTGAGTATCGACTATAATAAGCCACCCCAATATCATTACGACCTGGCCAAACAACTACAAGCACTTCGTAAGAAAGGTGTGCTGATACTCGGCAGCGGCAATATGGTGCACAACCTGGGCATGATGGCTTTGCCGGGTGGCGATTTCAGCAAGATTAACGAAGAGTATGGTTTTGACTGGGCGCACGAAATGAACATGATTTTCAAAGAGAAGATTGGCAATGGTGACCATAAAGCATTGATAGAATATGATAAGCTGAGTAAGTCTGCAAAACTGGCCATCCCTACACCCGACCATTATTATCCTTTACTCTATTCTTTGGCGCTGCAAAGGAAAAATGAGGCGGTCAGCTTCTTCAACGACAAGGCTATAGCAGGTTCGCTGACTATGACGAGCGTGAAGATAGGATAGCACAGTATTACTTTGATTATCAAATTATTACAGTCATTTTCACTGTTAATTGCTCGTTAACCGGTTGCAAACATGGGGTTAACAGATACATCTTTTTCGCATGCGGGGTGTATGCCATACTACATTTGTATCAACAAGTCCGGGGGATAAGAGAAGAAAGCCCGGCAAGCTCCAAAAAATCGTCACATCCGAATCAGCTACACGAAAAAGATCACATCCGAACAAGCTTCCGGGCCCCGCACAGGGGCCTTTAATTTTATAGCATGTGCATATTATGCAGATGGCAGTATAATGGTAAATGTAGTCCCCTCACCATACTCACTTTTCACTTTAATGTCACCACCATTATTTTTGATAAAATCATGAGTTAATTGCAGGCCTATACCTGTACCTTTTTCTCCCGAAGTGCCTGATGTACTCGTATTCGGTGTTCCGTTAAATAATTGTTTAGCCTGGTCTTCCGGCATTCCTATGCCTGTATCTGCTATGGCTAATTCTATCAGCCCGGTTTTCTGTTGTGCGGACACTGTCACAGTACCACCTTGTGGTGTAAACTTAATAGCATTAGATAAAAGGTTGCGCATTATCATGTCCAGTTGATTTCTATCAGCAGATACATAGAGTTCATCGTACACGTTGTTTACCAGGCCTATATTTTTTTGTTGGGCAGCATCTTTCAATACTGCAAAACTTCTCAGCACTTCACGTTTTACGTTTATCCTTTCGATATCCAATACGTGTTCACCCTTCATCTGGCTCTTGGCCCATTGCAGCAGGTTGTCCAGCATCAATGTTACCGATTGTAGTTTGTTATCCAGTTCTTGCTTGTGCTGGGCAAATTCTTCAGGGGTAATAATGCCTGCGTCCAGCATAGCCATAGTGCCGGTGAGGGCATTGATAGGGCTGCGCAGGTCGTGCGACAGTACTGAAAAGGTAGTGTCTTTGAAATTATTAAGTTCTTCCAGTTTCTTAGCCTGGCGTTCTATTTCATTTTTCTGTTGTAGTATTAGTTCATTGGTTCTCTTTGCACCTTTCAGGTTGTTGAAAAACATCAGGGCGATAATCAAAGCAAGCGCCAAACCAGCCACAGCCGCAATCAGCAATATCCGTTGTTGTTTCGATCTGGCTGCTTCTATATCCTTATCTTTTTCCAGAAGGGCTATCTGTGCTTCTCTTTTGTCTATCTGGTAGTCATATTCCAGGTTGCGGGCATTCCGCAGGGCTTCTTCTTTATTAAGTGTATCGCGGTAGGCGTCTTTTATTTTGTAATATTTTATTGCTGATTTATAGTCGCCCACTTGTTCATAACTATTAGCCAATACAGCAGCCGTTTCCAGCGATTGTTCTTTCATCCCAGCCTCTTCCAACATCTTTAACGCCTCTAACAGGTAATTTATGCCTTGTTTTAATTCTCCTTTTTTCACAAGTATTTGCCCCAGCCCGCTTTTTGCCAATGCAATACCCTCGCCGTCCTGCAATTGTTGCGAAAGCCCTAATGACTGCCTGTACAAAGTATAGGCGCTGTCTGTATTGTCTAAGCGCAGGTAACATTCAGCCATGTTGCCGATTATGATGTTAGTAACATAGGGCTGGTTGACTGTTTTGGCCAATACCATAGCTTTTTGCAGCGAAAGCATGGCCGAGTCATATTTCTTTTCTTCGTTGAATATGCTGGCATAAGTAATATGACATGAAACGACTGAATAATCCGAACCTGATTCCTCGGCCATCTTCATAGCACGGGCAATATATTCTTTTGCTTTAGGATAATCCTTAAGACGATAATACACATTACTCATATTGAGCAATGATATTTCAATGTCCTTTTTATTATTGAGCTTTTCATGAAGCTGCAATCCTTTCAGGTAACTTTTGAGGGCAAATGTGTATGCCCCCATTTCGTAGTAGATAGAACCGATGTTATTCCTGATTCGGGCAAGGCCCACTTGGTTATTATTCCTTTCGGCGAATATGGCCCCGCTATCAAAATAGGTAAGTGCCAGTTGGTTGTCGCCGGTACGCAGGTAGTTATTCCCTATGTTAGTGTATATATACTCTTTTAAGTCAGGGATATTGTTTTCATTACAAATATTCAGAGCGCTGCGGTAAGTAGCCAACGAGCTGTCGTACATACCGCTGAAAAGTTGAGCAGCCCCTACCTGGTTCATAGCGCGCACTATATAGCGCTTATTGCCCGTCTTCTGGGCTATACGGTTAGCCTCATGCGCGTAATATCTTTGGGAATCGGTACTGATATCGTGGTACCGCACAGAAAGGTAAAGCAAGACGTTAGCCCTGCTTGTATCTTCTTTAGTATGATTCAATAATTCCTTTTTCAGGCTGTCAATCGCCGGTGTCTCGCCTGCAAAGGCCCTTGGCATACCTACTGTCAATAGGAATAGTACAGCACACCATATAGAAAATAACCTGCTTACACGTAGCTTTTCCAGAAGTTGCTTGTTTTGTTTGATATAATCGCCAATTCTATAACGGTATAAAATTAGTGTATCAACATAAATATTGCAAAATAATAATGTGGAATAAGGGTAGAACATGCTTCGTTTGCCGGCCGATATGAAAATCAAGCAAATCAGCATATATGTTCATGCCTCACTCTTACTGCATTGTAGCCACAATTTTAGCTGCTTCCTCAAATGCGCTATTCGCATTGATAATACCACCTGAACGGCTGAAATACCACAATTCTGCCACCAATTTCTTATTTCCTCTCACGGGGTAATAACCTTCGTAGCGCACAACAGTTTCCATCAGTACCTGCTTTACCTGTTGTGCTGTGAGCTGTGGATAATAACTACGTATAGCAGCCGCCACACCCGCTACAACTGGTGCCGCCATACTGGTACCCGACATGCTCCTGGACGTATCCGGAGGATATGTTGAGTAGATATTATGGCCCGGGGCAAGCACATCAACTGATTTCCTGCCATAATTGGAAAAAGATGCTACAAGCATTTTGCGATTATTAGTGCTGGCACCTACTTCTATCCAGTTGTCAGCATAAGTAACTGAATCTAACCATGGATTGGGGAAATTGCCCTTATATAAGCTATCAATCTGCCTGCCGTCGTTGCCTGCTCCATGTACCAGCAGCACATCTTTTGCTTTGGCGTACCTGATGGCCGCTATCACCTCCTGCCTGTGCGGCGACAGTTCTTTGCCGAAACTCATATTTATAACTTTCGCGCCGTTGTCTACTGCATAGCGTATTGCGTTGGCCACATCTTTATCCCGTTCATCTCCATAAACCGGTACGGAACGCAGGGTGATAATTTTCAACCACTCACCTTTGCGGCTATCTTGTTTGGCGATATTCATAATTATACCCGCGGTGTGCGTGCCATGGCCAGGGTCTCCGGCAGCCAGGTGGTTATTGCCATATTTTCTTTCAGCAGGGTCATCAGGGTTATCACCAACTATTGCCCTTTGCATTGAGTCTGTATTTATAGCATTGATACGCACCATGGCATTAGCAATATCTTTCATCTCTGCCAGTTCTTTTTCCGCATTTTCACCAATCGTTAATTTCAGTATGTTCCTCATCAGGAACTTATTACGTTTGTCATAGACCTTATTAGCCAGTTTAGCGCTGGATTTCCACTGTTTTTCTATTTCTTCAAAACGCGTAGTTGCATCCTCTAATTCATCTATCTGTTCCTCTGTCAGTTCAGCTGTATCGGGGTATTTCTTTTTTAGCGCCTGGTAATGCCTGGTTACTTCCATTGCAGCATAACTGATATCTTCCGAGGCTCCGCCCAGGTAATTCCAGCCGTGTATATCATCTGTATAACCATTGCCATCATCATCTTTGTCATTACCATCAATCTCTCCTTTGTTCACCCATAAATAGGGCTGTAAAAGCGGGTGCGTTATTTGTGTACCATTGTCAATCACTGCAACTACAACAGGTGTGGGTTGTTTGTCCTTTACCTGCCGGTATGCATTGTCAATATCTATTCCAAATGATTTACCCGGGACAGGCTGCTGCAGGTGCCACATATCCTGTGCAGGTGAATGAGTAGCAAAGACTGATAAGATAAGGCATACCAGTACAGATGCATTGCGAAATAAACTTATCATAGGTTTGGTTGTGTTCATTAAGATATAATACAGGTGGCTATGCTAATATACTATCAAATATTCTTATCCCATTATTTTGCCGCTCCGTTGTAAAGCATATATTTTTATACTACAAACATATACATTATGCACGCCGGTCAACATTACAAACTCAAAGAACTGCTCTTCTGGACAAGAAGGGATATATATGCTTTAACAGCATTAGCGATTGTACCCACCGTACTGTTTGAGGTGGCGGGATGGTTTTGGCTGGCTATACCCTGGCAGCCCGTTGCCGTGCTGGGTACAGCTGCCGCATTCATTGTGGGTTTCCGCAACAATGCTACCTACGACCGTGCCTGGGAGGCTCGTAAGATATGGGGCGCTATTGTAAACAGCAGCCGCAGTTGGGGCATCATGGCCAAAGACTTTGTGCGGGCTACACCTGCCAACCCCATTAGCAATGAGGAGCGTAAGCTCATCAGTAAACAACTGATATACCGGCACGTAGCATGGCTAACAGCCCTGCGTTATCAACTACGCGAGCCCCGCGCCTGGGAAACCATGGCACAACCACATAATGTAGAGTTCAGGCGCACGCATTTTAAAATAGCGGAGTGTAATATCGATGCCATGCAGTCAATACTGCGCCAGCACCTTACTGACAGCGAGGTGGACTACATCATGGGCAAAAAGAACAAGGCTACCCAAATCATCAGCCTGCAATCGAAACAACTGAGGGAACTATCGGAACAAGGGTTGATAGAGAACTATCGTTATGTAGAGATGGAACGCATGTTGGTGGACTTTTACGAGCAGCAGGGTAAATGCGAACGCATTAAAAACTACCCTTACCCACGCCAGTTTGCCACGCTCAACAAGTTCTTTATCAGGCTGTTTGTACTGATGATGCCCTTTGGTATGCTGCAGGTGTTCAGCGGGCTGGCAAACTATATGATTTGGTTTACCATACCCTTCAGCGCATTGGTGGGTTGGGTGTTTACCACGCTGGAGAAGATTGGCGAGTCAACAGAAAACCCCTTTGAAGGCAATGCCAATGATGTGCCTATAACAGCATTGAGCCGTACTATTGAGATAGACCTGAAAGATATGCTGGACGAGGACAACCTGCCCGAACCCATTAAACCGGCAGGCAGCATCCTTACTTAGCTGTTTTTGTTCAGTTTCTTTTTGCGCAGCATATCCTGCAACAGGTTGGCGGTGAGGCCGCCCATCAGGCCACCGTACGGGGTCATCTTCCATGGGTCGGACTGGATAGCGCAGGTGCCCGAAGCACAACCTATGTATTGCCAGTAGAGATATCCGCCTATAAGGCCGAGTATAACACCGGCAATGGTAATGGCATTTTTACGAATGAATGGTAACATAAGGCGAAGTTAGGTGTTCACGGTCTTCCCTTTTGTGATGTTGGTTACATAGGCTTGGTTTAAATTTTGTTAAGAATTGTTAACCGAAAAGAATTGAAACGTGAAGAAGTGCGTTTGTTCCAAGTTAACTCGAATATTTATGTCTTTTCATTTGTCTCATTGAACTCACTACGTTCGGTTGATGCCGGATTTGTGGCGTATATTTTTTTAAACCGCAGAGGTGCAAAGACGGTTCGGCGCGAGTTAACCAGCCCGATTTGCACATACCCTAAAGGCATATGCAAATTTCCCCTCCTAAAAACAGGAGGGGAGTTTATAAGCTTAAAATCGGTTAAGACCTGAATATTCATTTTACGCAGCCATCTTACCCATGGGTATTTTGGAAGAATAGCCCTGGAAATATTGCTGGAAAAAGTAGCGCATACAGTCGAAGAGGTCCATTTTAAATGCTTCGCGGTCTTTGCGGAGAGCACCGTTGATACGGCTGTTGATGTCGATGCGGGCAGTGGTGCAGTCGTTGATGAGCAGGGGACAGCCCTCGCGGCTGAAGAGCAGGCGTGGATAGGAGGACAATATGCTGTTGATGAGCATATAACTTTCGCCATGCGGCAAGTTACGGCGGTGCAGGTTCAGTTGCCCTCGCGACAGGCCCATAAGGCTTTGTATTATAGAATAATAGGTAGCATTTGCGTCCTTCATTGCCAGGTCGTGCCGGTTGCCGGATGCATCGCCCGTAACAAAGAGTATATGATTAGGGAAGGTCATTTTTATCTGCCTGCACAAATCTTCCAGCGAACATTTAGCTGAAAACTCCTTGATGAAATGAATAAAACTATCCTGCGCGCCCTGGTGCAGGCTCATTTGTGCAGCCACACAAGTAAGCGGGTCAATATTAAAGTCGAAAGACAGGTAAACAGGGAATGAAGGCAACAAGGGCAACTTCTCCACAGTATGCCTGTCGCGTTCGAAAGCAAACAGCCAGGGCTGCTCGTTGGTGAGTATGCCCCACTCGCCCAGGGCATATATGCGGTATTGATTGTTGTTGAACAGGCTGATGTTTTCAATCTGCTCCTTGTCCTGCTCTGTGAGGAAGTCGTTGTCTTTGTAGGTGCTGTGTATGATTTCTACATCAGGGTCTTTGCGGTCGAAGAAGTGTTTTTTCAACCAATGATTCTCGTCTATGGGATTGAAGGTGAGGGTGATTTGAATATTATCCTTGCCACGGGCGCGGCGGTTTAGTTCCATAAAGTCCTCCAGGGTGAGTTCTGCGGCCTCTTCCACCAGTATGCGGGTCAGCCCTTCGAATGATTTGAGTTTATCGGGGTCGTCCAGCCCCCGGAAAACGATTTCGGAGCCGTTTTCTTTATGCGTAAGGATACGGTCGGTCTTGTTGAATTTAAATTTCTCTTCCAGCTCCAGCTCCCTGATACGGCTGAGGAAAGAAGGAATGACGGAATCGCGCAAGGTATTGCCCACTTTGCGGATAACCAGTGTTTTGATTTGTTGCATATCGGCGCAGATAATTTCCTTTTGCGTCGCGCTGAAGCTTTTGCCCGCCGCAGTGCCGCCATAGTTGATAACGAAACGCTTATCAGTTGCAGCCAGATTGTCGAATAATTTGCTGAATACAAACTTCTTGTACTTGTCGGGTACGTTCATGGTGATGATATTTACAGGTGATATAAATAACACAAATGGCATTACTTACAATAGCAAATATACAACTTTAAAACAACTATAGCAAAACAATTTAAGTATAATTACTGCGGTTACCGTAAATACTTTAGAGGCAGGAGAAAAAGTGCCGATATGGGCCGTTTATCAAAACCCATGCAATCTTAAAAAGATTTAATGCCCGGAACCGAAGTTTGGCACAAGGTTTGTATTTGGTCTAATAAGAATTTTTCTAAGGGTAGCCCCACCAACCAAAAGGGGTAAAGGCATAGCGGTGCAACTTTGCCTGAGATGGGTATATAAAGAGTCCGTCCCGGTATAAGCCGGGACGGTTCTTTACTCTATGAAAATGACTGCGGCACGGTGCAAGCAACCGCAGATCAAAAAACGGCCCCCCTGCTAAAGAGGATATTACTCTGGATTTAAAAATAGCACGACTATATTACCCCGGCGTGAACAAATCGTTATATTAATTGTTATCCCCTCTACTAATTTTTTGCAATTTATTGTAATAGATAATACTTATTACTATAAAAATTTTAATTGATAAGAATATGCAAGATATGTTTGCTATCATTGCTCCCCCGTTAATACAAAACACAACTTACCTACTACATGAACTATAAGGGCTTTCCATACCTGGCAGCAGAACTGTCTGCATTTGCCGTAACCTGCGGCATATTTGTGATATCGTTGAAGAACGGTAGGATCGTGCACTTTACCCCTGAAGACGAAGATCACTTTTACAACTGGCTGATGAGTACCCAGGTACGCGAAGTAGTGCCCGCCTGTTGACAAAAGCAGGCTAAAACCTTTACAGGCTGCCATTTCATCAATATTCACGAATATTCCCTTGCGCAGGGAATGTTAAACGATGGTTATCACTATTTAAAGCCCATGTTAATCGAAGGGCTTTTTTTGTTTTCAGCCCCCAGCCCACCCGATATTTGTATCATCAAAACAAGAAAGACAATCTAACCACCCATAAACGCCCACTAAGAAAACAGCCCGAAGTAATTGTACCAAAGGCACAAACAAAACATAAATAAAAAACACACACAACATGAATGCAGCATCAGCAGCAATAGCCATTCTATTTCCCGGCGTGAGAACGTCTGACATAGTAAACGGGGCCAAACAACACGGCGTAAGTATATTGATAAAAGAACTGTACGACCCCCAGAAAAATTATGCACGCTACCAAAAGAACCTGAGCCCCGTGGTAACAGGAAGCGGCATCAGCCTGATGTTCGTTTTCTCAGACGGCAGCAGCATGATAGCCAACGACCGCAGGGACATCAACACCATTATGAAAAAAGTAACTGAGATACACGGCTGCGTGCTGTAAACAATAAAGTTTTTCCGGTTTTTATGGGTTAGCGCCTGTCCTGCATATATATGTGGGACAGGCATTTTTTAGCCCCTGCCCGGCCCACTCCCAAGAAGAGGGGGATTAATCACGAATCAGAAAATACGGTGCCTGCGCCTGTTGTACACTGTATATACCACATACACTATTATACCCAGCAGTATCAGTACCGGAGCGGAGGCTGCAATCAAGGTAGTTTTATCCATAACAGGTAATTTTTTCGACTACATGAAAGTTACTGTCAAACACACAAATAATTGTCAGGATAATATCATTTAGAAACGATAGCCTGAATATTTAATGTAACTTTCATGTACATAAACGCTTACAATGGAAAGTTTTAAAGACGCGAAGTTTGCCCTGCTGATAGACGCAGACAATATATCGTCGAAATACATAGATGCCATAGTAGAGGAAACTACAAAATACGGTACCTGCACCTACCGCCGTATATATGGCGACTGGGCCAAGCCCCACCTGCGGGCATGGAAAGAAGTAAGCCTGAGCCATGCACTGGTGGCGGTGCAACAGTACAGCTACACATCGGCCAAAAATGCCACCGATACCGCCATGACCATAGATGCTATGGATATGCTGCACACTGCACAGCTACAGGGTTTTATACTGGTGAGCAGCGACAGCGATTTTACCCCGCTGGCCATGCGCCTGCGCGAGGGTGGCAAAATAATAATAGGTATAGGTGAAGAAAAGACACCCTCACCCTTCAAAGCAGCCTGCAACCAGTTTATACACCTGGAAAATATAATGGGCCGGGTGGACGATGAAAAAGACAGTACACCCAAAGAAGCCACGCCCGTGGCTAAGAAACCCACCGTTGACCGCAAGACACTGACATTGCTAAAGGCCACCATAACCGACCTGGCCGATGATGATACGGGCTGGGTGAGCCTGGCCAGCGCGGGCAATACTATACTGAAAAAGAAACCCGACTTTGACCCTCGAAGTTACGGGCATGGCAAGCTGCTGCAATTCTTCCGCAGCCTGGCTGAGTTTGAAGTGACGGACCGCAAAACCGAGCGCGGCGACAGCAATTTTTTTGTACGGGTGAAGAGCGGGAAGAAAGGGAAGTAGGTGAAGCTTATTATTTTTACAGCCGATGAAACTAATACTACCCCTTACAATACTGCTATGCACAGTAATTACAGCCTGCAAAAAAGAAGAGCAACACTGCTGGCAATGCAGCTATACATATAGCGGCAACAAACCCGACCTCACGGGCGATACGGTACTCTGTCACTTTACCCAAACGGATATTAAGCTGAGAGAGGACAAGGAATTTGGCACAACTGTTGCGGGCTATACCAAGTGGAAAATAACCAACTGCCAACAGCAATAATATGAAGACCCTGTTACTGGCCATACCCTTCTACATACTATCCGCAACAGCGCTGTACGCACAGGGCCTGTACACCCAGCTATCGGGCGGGCTGATGATGAACAGGGGCATACGCAGCGATGACACCCGAAACCTGGCGCATGAATACGCTAACCCTGTTGGTGAACTATCGCTACTGATGGATAAAGAAAAATGGCAGGCAGGGGCCGCCATAGCCATATTCAATATCAAGAATAAAACCCAATTCCTGTTTGAGCAATATATAGTGCCTGACGGACAGGCAAGAGAATACGAGATGAGCGCAGGCGCGCCCGCCTTTACCCCCTACCTGTATGGCAACTACAAGATACCCGTAAGCAACAGCAGCGCGTATTTTTTTGCCGGGGTACGGCTGGGGTACTTTTTCGCAGCGGGTGAACAGAAACAATATTATCCATTATACGGAATGCTTAACAAGCAATGGCAGGTGGTGCTGCATTCGCAACCATGCCCCATGTACGGGCTGCAGGCAGGCATGGCTACCGGCGGCGATAAAAGATTTTCTACCGGATGCACCATCAACTGGCAAATGCTGAGTACCAAAGGCAGCATGAACTATACGGCCCTGTATACCCTGTACGATATGTACCAGGTGCCACGCGCCTATACTATGGAAATACAAAAAGACATTTCCTATAACCTGCAGTTATATTCGATACAGGTGTTTTTAAGGGTACGGTTGAACAAAACAGAAAAACCGGCGGAAGAAACACCGGAAACAGAAAATGAGTAACTTTAAATAATGCGCACAACCATTATACTGATACTATTCTGCCTGGTGGCGGCCTCCTGCAACAAAGAGAGCTGCTGGGAATGTGATGTGAACGCCGGGGGTGTAACGTTTAAAGAAACCTTTTGCGGGCGCAGCAAGAAGGAAATAAGGGATATGCAAAATAACCCGCTGCAGACCAAAGATAATACCGGCACTGTAGTGTACACCACTACCTTTAGCAATTGTGTAAAGAGATGAGGATAATCTTACTGATAATACTCTCAATTATACTATTAACCGCCTGCGGCAAAGACAAAAAAAGCTGCTGGGGCTGCGTGCTGATATTCAGCGACGGGTATGTGGCATCGTACCGCGACAGTATGATATGCGACAAGACACAGGGCGAAATCAACGACATGAAGGGCATGACCTTTGACGCCCGCCACCTGGGCTATGAAACCTACGGCCTGCACCAGTGCAGCAGGATAAGGAAATAATCTACTGAATCACCCTTTCGTAAGTGTATGTAATACCCGTCGATAAGTCTTTGCTTACGTACTCATACTCGTTATACTCAAGGGACAGAGGCTCAAATACAAGGCTGTCGTTGGCGCCGCGGGGTACAAAGTAGCCTGTTACGTTATTCTTTGAAAAAGTTTGCGGGTTATACCCGAACACGCATATCGGGCAATCCAGGCCTTTAATTGATTGGACATAATTCGGGTTGCCGTCGTACTGTATACCTGTTTTGTCAATATATACAACAGTATCCTTTCCTTCGTTTACCAAATGTGCAGAACGCATGTCTGCAACATTACCGTTACCGTCATAGGTTATAGTGCGTGTTGTACCGTTTTGTTCTTTTATCAGGGTCAATTTGCCATTGGTCCAGGCATATTCTGTAGTCATCGTTCCATAAATTGAGCTCTGGGTTACCTTGACGAGTTCCTGATTGTTATTATAGTAATAGTCTCTTTTATATACGAATTGGTTTTTATTGTCCTTATGCAAATGGTCTTCTTTGATAATCTTCCCACTATTATCCCTTACAACTGACATCTCATCTATTTTCCATTCAGGATTGTAACCATTTGTACTGTTATGTTCTATTAATTCAAACCTGTCTATCACCTTCGACAAAAGACCAGTAGTATCGTATTCAAACTCCCAACTATAGGCAATTACATCTCTTTTTGTTGTATCCAATTTAATATAAAATGTTTTTTCCCAATACATTCGTACTAACCTGATGGTGGTGTCGGGTACAGGGGTGTTTGGCGTGGGGTTATTAATAACATTCTGCTTTTCTTTTTTACAAGCTGCTATGGAAATAACCAGTGCCAAGACAGAGGCGATTGTCAATAGGTTTTTCATAAGGTTGTTATTGAGGGGGGGCTAATAAATATTATTCGTCCATTAAAATTACTGCTTAATAACGTAAAAATCAACAATCTACGGCCTGCACGGCGCAGCAGATAAAATGACAATACTTCGACATATGCAATGAAGTTAGCTGTGTATATTCACAGCACAACAACTCCTGCGATATGAAAAAACTACTACTGCCGGCTATAGTATGCCTGCTGGCCGCCTGCGACAGAACACCACGCACCGTAATAATAGAAGACAACCCCCGCTACTGTTGGGAATGCCGTGAAGTGATAACCAGCACTTCCAACGATGGCAGGGTCAACACCACCACTGCGAAAGACACAACGTTCTGCGATAAGACCGGCTTTGGCATAGACTCAGTAATGGCCAGGAAGGAGACAGGGCAGGTTACGATCGGCAACTTTACCATGACCAACGTAAGGGAAGTGAGGGATTGCAAGAAAAGGTAGGGGTGTTTTTCCCGGTTGCGGGGGTGAGGGGATTGGTGTTAATTGACAAATAAATGATAATGCATTTTGTAACTTGTAGTCAATAAATAAATCCCCTATGAATCGCATTTGGTTTGCAGTACTGTTACTAACATTTACCGTTCACAGAAGTTATGCCCAAAAAATAGACTTTATGGATACGTCCAACAAATGGCGTGTAAGAGCGTTATTTGTACCTCCCGGTCAGAACCCAAAAACCGAGACCCAATACTTTAACTATAGGTACCTGAACAACACCTTAAATATGCGCGGGTATGAATACCAGGTATTAACGAGTAATTTTCCTGACACAATATTTGTGCGCAAAGATTCCGCAACAGGAAAAATTTATGCTGTGACACCTGCTTTTCCACAACGCGATTCAACAGATCGATTGCTTTACGATTTCAGCATGAACAAAGGCGACAGCTACATACACTATATACGTTATTATGGTTATGGTGTATATGGTGATTATGACACTGTAACATATAGAGTACAGGAAACAGATTCTGTAATTATCAATGGACTATCACACCGAGTACAATACATTTCAACAATTGGTAGCATCAGTAAAAATCGTCACATAATTACAGTAATTGAAGGCATCGGTTCTATAACGGGTATGGGCTCACCTCTATATTTCGGACATTTACTGTACGCCAGAGAAACTACTGACTGCTTCCATAGCAACAACGGCAACTCAGTTTTTGCTCATAAGGTTCTCACAAAATACTTTTATAATGACTCAAGCTCTAACTCTTACGTCCTGGACACATTTGACAATAGTTGCCCTCCTAAACTTGCCATACCACAAACAAAAAGTAACGACAACCGGTTAACTGTTTATCCTCAACCAGCAAATAATCATGTAATTATTGGTTTAGGAACAAAGATAACCAATGGTAGAATCACTATAATCAACATTCAAGGGGAGATCATTGTGGATAGGGCAATAGCAAATGAAGAACGGATAAATTTAAGAATTGAGCAACCACCAGGTATGTATGTTTACAAAATTATTGACCATATACAGGGTACACAATTCACGGGTAAAATACTCATTGAGTAGTTTAGTTATTTTACACTCCCTTCTTCAACAAATCTTTCACCTCCCCCACACTCACCCTCATCAGCCAGTGCGTACCTTTTTGTTGCAGCAGTTCGTCTATCAGCAGGGGCAGGCGGCGGCTGTAGGTAATATCGGCCTGGGTAATGGCGCCGGTGCTGTGCAGGGTGACTATTTCCTCGGTGCTTAGTACACTCAGCTCGTCCAGCTCGGTGATGAGCTGCGCTTTCTTTTTCATCAGTTCGTCGCCGCTGTATTGTTTGTCCACAAAGTCCATAGCCATGCGGCGGCGGATGAATACGGGCATACCCGCTTTGGTGCCCTCGCTGTATTCGGCCAGCAGGTCGGCGCCTGTCTTTATACGGAACTGTGTAGGTTTGATGATGCGGAAGGCGTTGGCACCGGGCTCTGCATTGCGGTAAGCAACGATGTCGCGCAGGGTATCGTGTATTATTTTATCAAACATATCGTTACTGATGGTGTTGATGAACTTGTACAGGCGTTCCTGGTCTATGGCTTTGGCCACGCCGCTCTGTGCCTCGTCGGTCTTATGCAGGTGCAGGGCTTCTATTACCAGTTGCATCACCTGGCGGCATACACTGCGGTGGTGTATATTGATGTTCACATCGGGGTTGACGATTTGTATGGGTGTACCATTCTTCATTTCCTCGTGCGGAATGATCATACGCTGGCCGGGGTTGCGGCTCCTGGCCGTTGCCGCCGCAGGCGGGGCATTGCGCCAGCTCTACACCCGTAGGGCAGCTTTCGCAGTCGCGCTGCACATGGCCGCGGCCCTGGCAGTCGGGGCAATCGGTACTGGCCTCTACTATATAGGGGTGCGATGCTTCTTTGTCCACCAACTGCGCCGCGCTGTAACTGCTGATGAAATCATCAGCAGCAGCCTTCGCCTTGCTGAAGTAGCTGTCGTAATAGCCTTGTGTGTTCCACTCGCCACCGGCAACAGTTAAAGGCAGCCTGCCCAGCATATGCGCATAGTAGCCGCCGCTATCTTCTTTGGCCAGGTAATATTTTTTGCTTTGCGTATCGTAAGCGTAGCGCCATATCGTGTGTTCATTCACCCACCAGGCATAGCCTCCGCGTTTGAAGATGATATCCGACTTGGTGCGCCAAAGCATATCCTTTGTGTTCACAAACCATATGTCTACTTCCAGTTTATCATCGCCCTGCTCGTAAAATGGTTTTGCCGGCATACGCAGGAACACACCGTTGGGGTCTTCCACCATATTGCGGAAACCGATGCTGGCGAAGTAACCCGTAATATCGTAACCACTGAAACGGTTGCCCCATATATAGGCGCGGTCTTGTTCGTCCGCTATTTCCAGTGTATAGTTACTGTCCTGGAAGATAGCACCTGTCACTACTTCGGTCACCTGCCCGAACGGGGCTTTAGTAAGCGGGCGGTACTGACTGTAGCGCCAGTTGCGGGTGGCATCGTCCTCGCGCGGGTGGCGGCTCAGCAGGAAGTTATCAAACAGGTATTGGTATTCTTCGCTGTAATACCCGGCGGGTTTTATCACTCGCCCAGTAGCTGCATCGCGAAAGCGGGGGCATGCGCCGGTAGTGTGCAGGCTGAGGCCATAATATACATCGCGCCAGCGTTGCAGGTTTTCGGTCATGGCAGCGGGCATTTTTACATCTTTATTCAGCAGGGCTATTACTTGTTTTATATTCATGGTTGTTGTTTTACTGTTTTTTGTTAAAAATTGATAATAACAGCGGGGCGGGTGTTGGTGATATTGTATCGTTTTGTAGCGTTTAGTATCGTTTGATTATGCACTCGCACATTCCTCACCGCCCCGCTGTTATTTATAGTTTCACTCTATATGAGTGGGCGGGCCTTATATCAACCCGTTGCAATCGCCCAGGTAAAACAAGGCATCGCCTGTGGTCAGCTCGGGCTTGTTAAAATCGAGCGGGTCGCCTTTGAACTCCAACTGGCCTTTTTTGATTTCCAGTATGTAGGAGCTGCCACCGCTGCCTTGCCTTTCGTAAGACAGGAATACATCAAGGCTGGCTTCCATAGGTTTGCCGTTCTCGTCTTTGGGCACTACTACCGTACCATCGCAAAACACAAACATGTAGCGCATCATGGCGCGTTTGGTTTTCTTGTCTTTCCAGAAATCGTAATCGAAAAACAGGTTGGCGGGTGTTACCGGGTCGAGTATCGCCGGGGTTTCTATCGCTATCCTGTCCTGGAAGGTGATGATGCGGCTGGTGGCCACACGTTCGCTGGGGCGGCAGTCGGCTATCTGCAGTTCTTCAAAGCTTGGGTCCTGCACCTCAATGTTGGCCAGGGGGCTGCTGAAGGTAAGTGTGTTAGCCGTTGCCAACCCCTCGATACCCACACAGGTAAAAGGTACGGGCAGGTCTACACTGCAAGGGAAGAAACCGATACGGTCAATATTTCTTTTGCGCACTTTCAGGTCGCAACCACCGGGCTCGTTGGCGGTGATGGTGATGTTGGCGCAGTCTGCGGGACAAAATGCCATGGTTAAAAAAGTTTAGTTCCGGCCCTACCCTGCGGACCATTTTGTTAAGTAATGTTAAGTAAGTACCAGGGTGTACTTTTTTTATCCTTGCACCTGTCGGTGCTTTTAAGCGCAGGACCCGCTTGCAGGCAGGAAAATTTTTATGGTGTCGCGTTAAAACATATACTGCGGCAGAAGGTCTCTTTGATAGGCCATCCGTTGTTGCACACATCAATAACGCTCACGTAATAATCGGTACACTCATCCAGCTCGTAAAAGAGCGGGTTGATCTTTCTTTTGATAGAAGTAGTGGTTGCAGATATAGGTATCACACCGTTGAAGCTGTCACCACCCGGCAGTCCACGGTGCCATTGGTTGTACACCAGGCGCAGGTTGGTAGTAGCGGGGCTCGACTGTGCGAAACTGATGTTCATATAATACTCACACTTACCATTGCCCAGCGGCACTTCGGAGAAAGTAACCACTACATTGGTAAAGGCAACACATGGCGGGTCGTTAAAAGCCTGAACATCATTTACGTGACAGTCTTTGCTGCGCCCGTTGCAGAGTAAGGCTCGTACATACAATACCGCCCCAATATTCTGGCAGGGTATTTTAATAATGCCACTCGCAGGCAGGTTGGTGTAGGTAAACTTGCTTGAGGTGCCATTCTGTATATACTCCACTTCCCAACCACATGCGGGGTCTGTATGGCCCGGCGGCAACGTGTAGGTAATTTCAATATGGTACAGGCTACCTACCTTCTTCATCTCCGATGCGAACGTAATGCACTCGTAATCGCTGATTAAAGTATAAGTACGGTACACCGGCGGGCAATGCGTATCATCAGCATTCACCAGTATGAATTCAAATTCATAATCGCCGGGTGTTAAACTTGTAATAGTAAATGCTGCATTGGTGCGGTTGGTATAACTGCCCCAGGCACCCGAAGGTAATTGCCTGTGCCGCTCTTTGAAATACTGCCCTACGGTAAGCGTTGGGGCCGGTATGGTAATAGTCAGGTCTGCCATGGTGTTATGGGTTTGGTGTGGTGTTAAGAGTTGCGTAAGGGCTGTCTGCATGATAGAGCGCCGTAGCTTTCACACGGTAATAATAAGTTTGCCCGTTGGTGAGTTCCGTATCCAGGATAGCGGTACTGCTGCCTGTATATACTATTTCAGCATTTACAGTAAAGGCCGCGTCATCAGCACGTTCCAATATATAAGATGTTGCGCCGGTCACTTCGTCCCAGTCCAGCGCTGCCTCCGTATCGCCAGGTGTGGCAATGAAGTTGGCGGGCGCGTCCAGTATAGTTGTATTCACAGACAACTCCAGCGGAGCACTGACGATACCATCGCAACACTGCCTGGTGATACGGATGTTGTACAGGGTATCATCCAACAGGTTGTTCAGTTCTATAGGTGGAATATAAGCGGCTTGTGTTGTCCACAAAGTTTCGCCCTCGGTTTTGTAAGACACGGTATAGCTGGTGCTGCATACGGTGTTGTGATCGGTAATCGGGATGGTGATTTTTCTTGACATGGTTTTTAGATATTATATGTTATGTTATTCAGTTCAATAGTTACGTTGGTGGCGGTTGCTTCAGTCACCATGCCGTAGTAGGCAATGCGACCGCTGCTGTCTATTATTATACTTGCATCGTCGGGCATAGTGCTGTTGCTACTGTTTAGTACTACCATTGCAGCAGGACGTGCCACCGCAGCCATGATACCAATGATTTCACTTACAGGTACGGGTTCACCGGGGTCGCCGGGGTCTTCTGTTATTGTGGCGTTCACCACTTTTATGCTGAAAGTAACTTCATTGTTATACACGGAAGCAAATGTCTCTTCTTCGTCCTCCACCCAATCGGCATAGCCAGCAATTGCTACTGTGCCTGTTTCTTCTACTGTAAACACTCCTTGAACAGGTGTAGTACATACAGGCTCCTCAATAGTCCATGCCCCAGGAACGGGCAACATACATAACTTCGGCAGGTAAGTACATAAATCGTTAATATCTGCGGCTGCAACTCCATACACTTTATTGGAGAGTATAGGGGCATCGTAATATATATGCGTATCAATATCCACACCGGATGTCACGCTCAGTACCTTATAAGCGGTACAGGTCATATCTTCCATATCCACATCGTTTACCTGCATGGCACCATTTCTGGTACGGAAATAATCCAGCAAGCCGTCATAGTCATATGCTATCAGTTGCTTGTTACTATTGTAAAACCCGTTGCCATTGTAAGTAGCGGGTATAGCGAATATCTTATTACTGCCATCAAAATTCGTTGTTGTGATACAGTCCGGCGTACAGCCAAACACCTGGCGTTGTGTACAGTCTTCCAGTGTTACACTCAGTTTAAAGAGTTCAAAGCATTTACTCACCTGCTTAAAAGCCACACCGCCCGCGAACTGGTACTCCCGCACACCTGAGAAATCATCTACCCATATGCGGTTGGCATGGAGTTGTCCTTCTATTTCATACATCTTCCAGGGCGGAAGGTATTCAAATCCTTCCAGCAGGTATTGGGCGGCACTCTCGCTTCGTTGTAGTTTGCAGTTGTAGCTGATTTCCCGTTTTATATCCCTTGGACGGCGTACTACACGGCCACGCAGCGTGGTTATTTTACGGTAGGCAAAATTTGCATCTCCGTTTATCACTTCATCAGGTATGCCATAAAAGTCGCCCGTGAATTTGTCAATACAGTCAAACTTAGATAATACGCGAATGAGCTGCTCGCCACAGTTGCCGGCAGGAATAAATATTTCCGGCGATGCACCAGCCAATACTACATCGTTACCAAGTATTTCAACCAGGGGGTCTGTGATATCTCCACCATTTATAATCAATGGTGAAAAGCCGGTTTGCTCAAAGGTGATATTACGAGCAGTATCACAGCAGTTGTTCTGGCAATAACGTTCAGTATACTTATTAAACACCACTACCCCACTACTCTGCACCACTTCTGCTCTTAACACATAACACTCGTGCGCGCACATGGCAGGGCTGAACGATTTGAGCCGTGCATTGAAAAAATGCGTACCGGGGCCAGGTATCTTACCAAAATAATAATCGAAATAAGCAGTGGCATCTTCGTATTGGGTGATGCCATCGGCACTGTACACGTATATCTTCAATGTATAGCTGCCGTTGCCATTGTAGATATGCCCCTGCAAAAACATATCCGTAGGATATGCTATAGCTTCGCAGTAGCAGGGTACGTCCTTAGGCTGGTGGTAATATTGCAGGTCGGTTATTTTGTCAAACCAAATCATGATGAGAGAATTATTATTATTATTAGAAATCGGGTTTTTGAATTTTAACTTTTGAATTTATACAGTTCCTTTGAGTTGTATATAGGGGCCGATGTTGTCGGTAATGTCATAACTGATTTCCACTTCGGTAATGCGCCCTTCATTGATATAATCCAAAGGCAATTTTATTTTTTGCCCAACTATTATACCGGCTGCATCGTTAAAAGGTTTTATCCTTTTGAGTATATCATCGCACAGTTCCAGCCTGGCAGTAAACTTCAAATGCCGTTTCGGGTTTTCGTTAGGGTCATCTATCCAGTGAAACCAATCCCAGAGGGTATCGCGGTAGCCCGGCTCGAAGTACATGGGGTAGTTCACTAATTGTGCGGCCTGTAAAGTCACCAATGCGCCAAATAAGCCCCGCACTTCATAAGCACCATGTGGCTGAGGCGGTGGTACAAGTTTTCGCCCGGATACTTTTGTCTGCGGCTCGTGTACATGCTCCCACATCCTGGCGTGTGGATTGTATTTAATGTTGGGGATGGGCGTGGGGCTACCCAGGCTTACAGATGCATGGTAGGGCTTCACACATTTCGCATTTTCATAGCTCTGCCCATCCCATATCAGTATTTTGGGCATAGCAGCGGTTTCCTGTTTCAGCAGCAGTGCGTAGTTTGCATAGTCCCTGAAAAAACCGTTGACTGTGGCAAACAGGGGAGTAGTCCATACAGAGCCTGTAATCAGTGTAGTATTTATTACCTGCTGCATCGCATCGAATAAATAATCAGTACTCGCGCCGTCCAGCCTGAACTTGGTAGCGCCCAATTGCGCCGTCTTTTCCAACACACCATCCAGCATGGGGTTTACATCAATACTGCCAAATGAGGCATAGCCGTTCATCTGGTTGCAGGCATTGTTGCCGCACACATCGGCAGGGTCTATTGTATAAATGCCCTGCGTGTACAACGGAGTTTTCGTCTCATCCCATTCGTAGCAGATACCCTGCAACAGACGATGTTTATCCGCACCTGCTAGGTCGAAAGTGGCGGTACTATCCAGCCACCAATCTTTACGGTTGAAGTACAATGTATTGTTTTCGACACGCCACTCCGCATTATATATGGTTTTTAGCTGGTCGAGGAAAGCATCTAATGTGAGTAACGGCGCATTGCCGGGCAACCACCAATCGGTCGTATTCTTTACTGCACCATTAAATATATTCAGGTCATCGAACCTGCGGATACCTTTATCAACTACACCGTTGAAGTAACAGGCATTGTAATGCGGATTGTCGCGCCACTGCGGGCCTTTCCCCTCTTGCCTGTCGGCGGAGCTTTCTATAAGTAAGCTTTGTGAGAAGAATATGGGCACGGTCGTTCCATCTACTTTTACACCACATTTCCTGCAAACGTTCTCAATGTAATCCCTGATAAGCGGGGCGGGGTGTTCCCTGCCACAACCACCACTCTCCAGGAAGAAGTTGCCGAATATCGCTTTTATATCCTTGTAGTCTATATAATTCAGTTTGTCTCTATCAAGCTTTTTCTTTCCCAGTATGCCGAGTATCAGGTTAATTATCGGGTATATAATGTTTTTAAGGGTAAACACAATAGAGTTGATAATCGGCGCTATCACCAGCATCAAGGGGCCCAATACGCTCATCAATTGCGTCATCGTCCACCAGAGTGTTATCAGCATACCATTGGGCCTTATTTCATTGCAATAACTAAAGCGCGGGTGCTTCTTACCGCTTAACGGCCTGGGTGTAGCCCCAAACCAACCCTGCCAGTCATCCGCAATCCAGGTATTCTTTATGCATGTCAACACCTCATCTTTCTGCTTCAGGCTTACGTCAAAAGTGCATACCTCACCTTCGCACCAACTGATGTCCGTAGCTTTGATTACCCAATCGAGATATTCCTCGCCGGGGCTATGCTGTATTTTTACTTCTATCACATTCAGTGGCGCGCTCACATCGTCTACCAGCCAGGCACGTAAATATTTATACCCCTCACCTTCTAATGTAATATTCCCTGCGGCGGCTTTTTTCAGATTGGATGTTCCTACGCTTGGTAGTCCCTGTGCAGTTCTTTCCTGTGTCCAGGTGAGTTTCAGTTTGTATAAATCACTGGCGCTGCTTGTTACATTTATGTATTGCCCGTATCCGGGGAATTGTCTGTGTTGCGGTAACCTGCCCGGTGTATATACGAGTTGTGGTGGTGTACCCCCGATATGCTTTTCGCTACCCAACTTGTCTTTCAACATCAGTTGCCTGATGAATATTTTAAGTTCCATGATGATAGTAAATAGTTATTGTTAAATTATTTCCAGCGCCTGCGGTCGCGTTGTATGGCCCGTTCGGTCATGATACCTACGCCTTGTTCATTGAAGAATATTTCCTGTTTAAGTTTATTGCCCTCAATCGCATCTACTACTTCATCAAGTTTCGTTTCGAGCCGTTGCATATCATTTGCAGATGCGTATTTGCCATTTTGGTCAAGAGCCGGTTGTTTAAATGCTGGCATTACAAAAGGCAGGGATGCATCTATCATTTGTAAGCGTGCACCGTTATTAATAGCCTCCAGCAATGCCCGATGCTTTTTAGTACCATCAGCGGTTATTACACTTTCCCCGGTACTGATGCGCACCCAATTTTTGTCATCCCTGGGGCCGCCCTTCCCTCTATAGTCTATCACACCGTCAGCAAAGGCATCTCCGCTATCGCTGGACAAGCTGGTAACCGCTGCATATCCGGCAGCCAGTGCGGCTATTAAAGCAGCAATGGTCGCCACCGAGCCAAATCCGCCACCTTCCAGCGCAGCTCTTGCTACTGCCGCTATCGCATTAGATACAGTGATGGCAGCATTCACCGCCTGCTGCCTGCGGGCAAAGCTTTCCCTCTGCTGCTGCGCCTTGCGCAATCTTTCTTCTTCCAGGCGCAAGGCTTCTGTATTACCACGCTCCGCCAGTTTTTTCGCCTCTTCTACTCTCTTCTCCCTAAGTGATATTTCTTTATCCAGCGTGTCTATCTGTACTTGCAGTATTTTGTTGTAAGCATCGGCTGCAGCCTGGGCGAGTTGTTTATAGCTATCAATACCTTTTATGATATTCTCCCGCTGTTCTTTGGTAAGGCCTTTCTGCTTTTCTTCCTGGGCCGGCGAGTGAGCCTGTTTAATGTTGGGTTGCTCCATTTCAACAGGAAAAACTCCGGGATTTTTAACGGGCAAGTAAGTCACGTCTTGCTCCTGTCTTGTTTTTGATTCACCTTTCACCTTTGCGGTTTCAGCAACACCAGTCTTATTATTACCTGTGTTCCTCACCACTTTGATCGTCTTCTCTATCTCTAGTATCCTCGTTGATATTTTTTCCTGTTCTGCCAGATTCTTTAAGTACTCCGCCTGCCTATCGGCTGATTGATTGTCCTTCAGATGCTGAAATTTGATTTTAATAGACGGGCTGGCACCTTGGTTTATAGCACTATCGTAAGTCTTCTCAAGGGCCTCATTAATGCTATCCGTTATCTCGGCATTCCGTTCCAGTACACGTTGTTGACGGAACAGGTCCTGTAGTTCCTGTTTGTACACATCAATTTGGGCCCTGGCAATAATGGATTTATTTAGCTCGTCGTATTGCGCTGCAGCTTCCCCTGCTAATATGGCTTCCCGGCTTAAATTGCCAAAATACTCAGGATAACGGCCCTGCAACTCTTCTACTGCCGCCAACCTTGTCGCATATGACTGGTTTATATCAGTAGCTGTCTCGTACAACAATTTTGAGTTTACAGATTCTTCAGCTGCCAATTCCGAAACTTTGGTTGTCAAATCGGTAAAAGCGGTAATTATTTTATCCGTTTCTGTCACGACTTTATGTTCACCGCTAACAAACTTGTCTATAATGCCTCCATCCTTTAGCAATTCTTCTCCTAGATATCCTAATGCTGTAACTGCCAGGTCAATTAACCCTGTAGTGCTACCCAGGCTTTTCCCTAATTTCTCTATCGTTAAAACAGCCTTGTCGCCATGTTTTGATGTGGAACTGGTAGAAGTGAACATTTTACCGACGCCGTGAGCAGTCGCCTCTGCAGACGTGCCCAATTCTTCAAATTTCTTTCTTATTCCTCCAATATATTTAGTGATACTATCTGAGAAGTCGGTTTCTATATCAAACCCTTTAGAAATACCTTTAAACAGTTGTTTCAACACACCCTCGGTCTTACCAGTACTTGCAGCAATACGCCTGCCCACCATTTCTATTTTACGTCCTAACTCTTCAAGCGTAACTTCTTCAGTTGAGGCCAGCCGCTGTAATTGGTAGCTATAGTTAGTCAATATCTTCCCCAATTTACCCAGTTCAGCAATCTGCGATTGTATCGCTTTCGTCGCATTCTCTAATGCGTCTTTATTTACTTCGTAACTTATCTTGTGAATAACCTCGGTAACATCTGCCATGGTTCAAAAAAATTATTATTTTTAAACTATGCTCTTGGAGGTGGCTTGATACCTGTAACGTATTTGTAGAAATAAGGACGTCTCCTTCGTAAGAAACAAAGATACAAATCATCATTTAATAAAACAAAATAATTGTGAAAAAATATTTTTTTGTCATTTTAATAATATCCGCCTTATCGTGTAATTCAGAAAAGGAAATCCGTAAAAATTTTTACAGCCGGGAAAGCATGGCATTCCTTGGCAATGCTAAAGAGTGCAATATTATTACCTACGACAGTTTCTACATAAAAAACAATGAACCTGTACCAATTGTCTCATCTAAGGGAGATAGTACTGTGTGGCATTTTAACAGGGACGGATACATTACCATTATTGATCAGTATATTTTCAGCGAAGGGGAAATAGTTAAACACGTTGCTATTAAATACAGCTTCAGCAATAGTATACCTACAAAACGGGAAACATTCTCAAACGACACTTTAGGCACAGTAACAGATATTCGGTTTATTAACGATACTTCTGTAATAGAAGAAACAAGAATATTAGATACAGACCAAAAGCTAAAATCAACTATTACAGTTGCTTACAACAAGGATTATACTATTGAGACAAAGAATATGGTCATTGAAATCGGCACCGACAAAGTTGAAATGACAACAACTACAAACAATAGATACAAAGATAGAAAGCTTGTCAATTCATTAGAAACATGCAAGACCATGTTAGACGGTAAAACATTCTCGAACGGCGCCTATGATTATACAAAGCAATATATGTATAAGATACTAAAAAAAGATACGGAGGGGAATACATTAAGCGGACTCATGGAATTTACTAGTGATTACACCCAAGACAAACAGACAGTGCTGTATGAAGGCAAATATATCTATTGGGATAAATAAGCATTTGCAGAGTTAAGAATGAAAAAATAAGTACGAGTTAAGTACATTAGAGCGTCTATGAATTATGCTATGAAAATACTGCTCATTATATTACTGGCACACACTTCGGTAGCTCAGCCCGCTCGCGAGCAGGCTGTCTACAGCATACACACCAGCCTGGGCATGAACGGCCCCATCAAAACCGTAACCACATACAAATACACCAGGCTGAAATATCCTACAGGCAAAGAAGCTGAAGCAAGGGGCACTTTATATTCAGTCATAAAAAACTGGTACGATAGTTCAGGCTTGATTATAGCTGACAGTACAGCTACGTATTTCAATCCTAAGGTTGCTGAGGGATATTGCAAAAGTTATGAGTATTCATTCAGGGATAGCACACCTGTCATACTTATTACCACCAGGTTCGGCTGCGTTCCACCATACGACAATCCTCGTACGCAACTGAGCATTGTGGAACTAACATCTCCTAACGACAGCACAGTGTTAGCGCGCGAATACCCTGGCACAAAACTACCCCGCAACCATAGTAAAGTACTTACTTCCTACCGGTTTACTATGCGCGACAGCTTAATACAGCGTACTGTATTTGAAGCTTGGGAAAACCGAAAACATCATTACGGTACATCTACCTATCTATACGATGCCTACAACAACTTTACACAAACCACGCTAACTGTTAATGAAGCGCCCAGGGAAACTATCAAACACAAAATATTCAAAATAGACCGTCACGGCAATGCCCTGCGTATGTTCAATTATATCAATGATAATGCAGAGCCTGAGTTTATGACTATCTATGAATACGAATATTATGAGTAAGGTGATTACTCTTTCCTGCTTACCTGCTCATTATGCCATTTCAGCCATTGCGCTTTCTGCTTTATACGATAGTAAAACATAAACACATTAGTATCCATAAAATGCTCAGCCGCCTGTACATTGCCTTCACAATACTTCATAGAAATATTCCAAAAGCTGTCGTACCATTCGTCAACTGTAGCTCCTACCGACTTCAGCGGACCGGCTGTAGTGCGTTCAGGTTGTCCGCTCTTGTTTTGAAATAATTCGAATCGGTCAAAGTATCTGACAACTCCTTCCATGCCGGTGTGGATACGATGCCTATGCTCAAAAAAAAACTATATAAGTCGGGGTCGGGTGGTATATTCTGTGCAGTATCACCTTTGGCCCAGGCCACCTTCTTTGCCGTCCAGTAGTCTTCTGTTGTATCCGGGTTTTCACCTTCGGCAATGGTATAGATAGCCCCCATACGCAAGGCGCAGTCCTCATCTACAGGATAACGTAACCGGTACTTAATATTATTGGCCAGTGTAGCGATGTCTGTACGCAATAACTTAACATTCTTTTCATCATTGCACATCTCCAGCATCTTATCCATCATGGCAGTCAAAAGGTCTTTGGTAGCGCCGCCTGCAGCGTATATGTTCTGAGCGCCTGCAGCTACATAGCGGCTCATATGATACCCGTTAGCAGCATCCAGCGGCATGTACAGTTTTACGTTATGGACTTTTGAGTGGAAAATTTCCTTGTAGGCGATGTTGCCTGCTAATGTGTTGTTCATGGTTGTTATTGTTAAGTTTTATACGGTATTATCACAAAGGCCTGCTTATATCATCCATTCAGCCTGTTCAGCTCCTTGCAGCTCTTTAAGCATTTTGCGCGCGTCTTTTATGTCCTCTTCGCCCGGTTTTACAAAAATCATCCTCAACCCTTCAGCTGTAGCTATATAAACAGGTGTTTCACGCTTGCCTTCAATAATCATCTGCAACATGGCTTTTTTATCGGCGGTATCCAGCGGTTTAGGTTCAGGCACTACCGTGTGTTTTACAATCTGCCTGAACATGTACAACACCCCTGCGTCAATATGCCGGGGCACTTCCGGGTTTTGCATCATATAGGTTATGGCTTCCTGCTCAAACCCTTCCTCCAGCCGCGGGAAAGCAGCCCTGACTGCCCACAGCTTATTGCCATGCAGTATCATTGCTTTCACAAATATTGCCTCTTGCGACGATAGCGCCATGCTTCTCTTTATTATCCTCCATACAAAGATAATAAAAGAAACAATAAAACAACAAATTTTTGTGGTAATTATTTACGCGCCCAGAAATACATGGCCAATACTATCAAAAGTGTAATGAACACTACCAGGTAAGGCATACTTTTCTCCAGGTTTGCTTCCCTCTGCCTTGCACCCAGGCGGGCATTTACACGCCTTAGCAGTTCATCATCGCCTTCTGCCAGCAACACTAACTTTTCAGTCAACGGCAGGAAATACATATATTTCAACCCCTTGGTGCTGTCCAGTATCATATTCACTATACCCTCGTTTACCGACGGCTCTTCACCATTTGTAAGGGTAGCCATATGCCGGTCGTTCAGCAATTGTTCAAGGTACTCGTACAACGCCTTGTGGTTCATCCTGTACACGTCAACCGTGGCCATATGGTTGTACAGCTTAATGCTCTCTTTCAGTATCCAATCAGGGGTTACTATCCTGTGCTCGCGGGCACGGGTAGTCATGCCTGCCAGCCATAGTTCATTATCATATTTCCTGCGTGCCTCATCGTTGCTCAGCACGGAGTAGGCTTCCTGGACCTCTATGAAATATGACTCCGCAAACGCATCCTGCTTGTTAGTGTCAGGGTGGTATTTAAACGCCATTTTACGGTACGCTTTTTTCACCTCGTCGGCCGTAGCAGTTTGAGGTATCTCCAATATTTTATAGTAGTCCTTCAATGCTGTGGCGGGCATAGAGCAAAGATAATACTTGAGTCAATATGTGATTCGCACATCGTTATACAACTGCCCACTCGTCAGATACTAAAAAAATCAGGGCGGTTCGCTTGACAACGAACCGCCCTTTTTACACACTCACTATACACTACTCTGCTTTTGCATTTATGCCCCTATTGCTAAAGCACTATCTGTATAACCATACAGAAGCAAAAAGGTTGAGTGAGTGTCAAAAAAAAATAATGAAAATTTCTCCGGGGGAAAGGCAGCATATTACATTATTAAAGGCCTTTATATACAATAAATTCCTTCACAACATCCAGTACTTTGCGCGCAGTAAAAGGTTTGGTAATATACCGGTCGGCGCGTTTTTCCGGCGACAGTTTTTCATGGCTTATATCATGTTCGTCCACAAGCATTATAAAAGGCACGTTAGCGGTTGCAGGGTTGTTCCTGGCGGCCATCAACAGGTCATAGCCGTTCATATCGGGTATTTGTTTTTCTGAAATGATAAGGCCCGTAGTATTTTCCCGCAGTATCACCAGCGCATCACTGCCCAGCTGGGCATGCTTTACAGGCACGTTTACAATACCTAATATGGCCCGTATCATGTTGGCGATACCGGTATCTTTTTCCACTATCAAAACAATCTTGTCTTGCTGATTCATAGCTATTACCGATAGGGATTTTGGTAATTGACCCGTTTATCCTCATTTTTCGGGTTTATTCTATTATCATGCAAATAACAGCCGGAACTGACTTTATCCAACGGCTATGCTTGCCAATAACATCCGCATAACTAATTCTTAACCACCCGATAACAAAATAGTTCAGTCTAAAGCTGATAACCTGCCATTAACACGGATTATTGAAATGAAGATGTATTTTTATTCCCAAATAGGCCTGCTAAAAAAATAACTGCACATGAATAAGGGTATAAGGTATTATATTTCTGTTTTACTCATAATAATTACCTCGACAGCCTGCAAAAGGGCACATGTATGCTATTGTCAGACTTCCGGTGCTTTTGACACTACCCTTATCAGGGAGTACCGTGGGTACTCCAAAAAAGAGGCACGCCAACTCTGTAAGGCCGACGAGTTTGCCTCTACTAATATTGTAAAAATAGAATGTGATTTACACCGTTAAAGAGATTACTCGATAATTGTAATCCGTTCAACGGTTCCATCTTCCGGCTCTTTGCCTGTAAGCCTGGTTGCTAATGCCTGTTGTACAAAGAGGTCGTAGTCTTTATCACCCAATGTCTGGCTCAACATCACCATATCAAACACGGCCGGTATGCTGAAACCCTTGCGCAGGGTGAACAGAAAACGCATTCTATGGGCAATAGGCACAGCAGGTAAAATATATTTCCACTCTACTGCTCCTTGCCCCCCTTCTTTTAATACTGTCTCTTGAAATCTCTCGTATTGCAACATGTAATATTATTACAAATGTTAAGCTACAAAGGATAAAAATCTTCGCTTGTTAATGACTTGTTAACAAGATGTTACAATGGGATACCTCTCCCGTATTGTTGCATCCCTACAAGGGGCATTTTAAGGCCCTATTCCGGCTCATTTCCTTATCTTTATACTAGACATTTCAACCAAGTACATAACGAAAAGATATAATGAGAAGATTAGTACTAACATGTATTCTTATTAGTTCAGCCACCGCCTATGGCCAGATGCAACCCGGGTTTAAAGATTTTGACGTGGCAGCGGGGTTAGCCAGTTCCCACCCCATATATCTCAATCAATACAATAACAAGTTATACTTTTTTGCCACAGACGGCACTGTAGGGCGCGAACCGTTTTCTGTAGAAGGGGCAGGCACGCCGGTACTGATTAAAGATATGAACCCTGGCAATGGTGCGTCTGTGGTTAATGACTACATGAAGCCATCGGCAATGATGAACGGCAAATACTATTTTACTTCCGATAATGGTTTTACAGGCCAGGAAATGTACATGTACGACGGCACCAACGCACCAACTATAGTGTTTGACCCAAATTTCGGTGCAGACAGTTCATCGCCCGACAACTATACAGTATTCAACAGCAAACTATATTATTCAGCCGTTACGTCGGGCGAGGGCCGTGAACTATGGGTGTACGATGGCATTAATTCACCTGCCAGGCTCACTGATGTCAACAGTGGCCCTGCCAGCAGTATTACAGGTCCGGTAGCAGCTTTTGCCAACAGGATATTTTTTGTATGCAACACGGCTCAGTACGGTTCAGAACTGTGGTCATACAATCCGCTCACCAGCACCGCCTCGCTTGAAGCTGATATAGATACCGGGGCCGCTCCATCCAATCCTGCTAACCTTACGGTTATCGGCAGCAAACTATACTTCACCGCTACAACCTTCCTGCATGGGCGGGAATTATATGTTTACGATGGCAACAATGCCCCCCAACGCCTTACTGATATCAGCGCCGATGGCCTGAGCAGCCTTAGCCCGGTTCGTAGCAACGCCTTTGCCCTGTACAAAAGCAAAATATATTTTAACGGCAAGGACACAAGCGGCCAGGGGCACCTCTGGTCTTACGACCCGGCTAATGGCAATGTGGTACTGGTACATAAGGTGAACCCGAACGGGGATGCCAGTCCGCGGGAATTTGTTGTATACAAGGACCGCCTGTTTTTTACAGTCAACGATGGTGCCAATGGTTTTGAACTATATGCGTATGATGGCAGCAACCCACCGGCAATAATAGGCGATTTATGCCCGGGCCCCAACAGTAGTCTGCCTTCAGAATTAACACCTATAGGTAATGAATTGTATTTTGCAGCCAACAATTGCAACAATAGCGGCATCGACCTTTTTTCTTACAACCAGGAGCGTGTAGGCATACGAAATGTTCTATTCGATGCGGATGTACTCGTTTACCCAAACCCTGTAGACAAAGAGATGCATATAGATATTGACCTGAAACGGGATGAAGAATTACAGATACGCGTAGCGGACGTAAATGGCCGGAACATATATGATGGCGGCTTGCTACCCTATTTCACCGGCAAAAACAAAACGGAAATCCCCATGCGCAATATGCCGCCAGGTCTTTACATTTATTATATCACTAACAAAGAAGGAATTACTTACGTCACCGGCAAAGTGGTGAAACAATAAATAACTCATAAAATAAATTATTATGAAACGATTTTTACTCTATACCTCTTTAGCATTCTTGCAGTCGTTCTTACATAGCTATGATGCTTTCGCGCTCAAGTATACGTCCATCGCTTCAGGCAACTTTTCCAGTACTGCCACATGGCTGGGGGGAATAGTGCCTCCTGTCAACTTCAACACCAGCGATACTATATTGGTAGACATAGGGCATAATGTAATACTGGATCAGGATATAACCTTATCCCAACCATCCGCGCAACTGGATGTGCGCGGCACATTACGCTCGTCCGGTAGTGAACATATCAATTTCAACGGCTCCAGCGCGCTCAGTGTATCCGGCACCCTGGATGTGGACAGTATGACATTGGTCAACGTAACAAATGCGAGTATTACCGGCCAATGCACTGTAAAAAAGATGCGCTGCCTTATCTTTTCTGCAACAGGCAATGGTACATGTATAATTTCTGAGCGCCTTCATGTGTATGGCAGTTTGTCAAACACCGGGGGCAACACCATCAGTATTGCACCTAATGCCGAGATATACATGTTAGGCGGGGAAATTGTCCTCTCCGGTACAGGCATATTTACATTGCCCAGCAGTTATGATGTTATCTATACCAATTCTGCACATGTACAGCCTACCGGGCCGGAAGCAAGCGGTTCAGGGCTGCGCCATGTAACAGTAAATCTTTTAAGCGATACCAGCGAACTGAAACTCGGATCGGACCTGGGCATAGGCAATGGTACCCTCAACCTGCAAAAAGGTGTCCTGGCGCTGAACAATCATAACCTCACAATTGGCAGCAATGGAGATTTGACCGGTAGCGGTAAAATTAAAAGCACGTCTTCCTCTGATGTGGGAGTATATGCCGCGGCAGGTATCTCAGGCCAGTTACAATTTATCAATACAGGCAATACTGTACGCGACCTGGTGATTAACACCAACTCATCAGTATCATTAAACAGCGCACTAAAAGTAACCGGCAAGGTAGATTTCCAAAACGGTAAGCTTGATATTGGGTCAAATAAACTATCACTAATAACGGGCGCTCTGATTACCGGCGCTGACGTTAACAAGTATATCATCACAGGCACCGGCGGCTCTTTGGCTGCAGATATCGGGTCGGGTACTTCCTTTACTTATCACGTAGGCACCCCAGCGCAATATGCCCCCTGCCGCATATCTTCTAATAATAACACCGTCTACAACGGGATGAGCGTAGGTGTTAACCCCGGGGTAAAAGTATTTGGTACATCCGGCAATGACATGGCCGCCACACAGCCGTTGATAAATGCAACATGGTTTGTAGAGCACAGCAACAGCACAGTTGATATTGATATGGAAGTGATGTGGACCGCTCCCTTGGAGGTAAATTCGTTTAACCGCGGAAATGCCTATATATCTCACCTCATTGGCAATTATTGGGATAAATCTCCGAAAAAGCCCGCATCTCTTAATGCCAACGGTTTATATTCAATTGAACGTGAAAGCATTACATCTCTCAGCCCCTTTGCCGTATTTGACAATGCCACTGTTGACGTTTCGACTCTTACAAACACTACAGAAATTGTTCGCATTTACCCTAATCCGGCTTACGATGTACTGCATATAACCCTGGCTCAATCATGCAAAGCCATGATTTACAACACATGGGGGCAATTGGTACAAACAATTTTATTATCACAAGGCGATACCCCGGTAAATATCAGCGGTTTGCAAAGCGGGGTATATTATATCCATCTGCAGGATGAAACCTCTAAGTCAATTTACAAGTTTATAAAACAATAGCAGCCTGACACATTAAGGCATTTTTAGTATATTTAATATTCAAACGTATCAATATGAAGCAATCATTTACCAAAATTTTCCTCTCAATACTGTGCCTGTTCTCGGCTGTCAATACACAAGCGCTTGTATATACGGTTGCCGGTTCTGGCAATTTCAGTGACCCCTCTACATGGTTAGGCGGAGTTGTCCCCCCCGTTCCATTGGGTGCCAACGACATAATTGTAGGAGGTGGTTTTACGGTTACCCTCGACAGGAACTTGGTATTGAGTAATACAAACTCTTTAGTTCAGCTCCAGGCCAACTCCAGGATACAATCCACCGGCAATAATTATATAGTATTATCCAGCGGCACCCTTACCGGAGATATGGCCAGCGTTATTGATGTTGACAGTGTATTTTTCGGCAATACCCTTGTACAGTATTCTGGAAATATTACCGGTGATAAAATAACATTTTCCGGAGCAAATATCCCTTCAGGCATCACCATCACTGCCGATGAATACCTCTATTTTACTTCGGGCCTTACCAACCTGCAAAGTGGTGCAAATATCAACTTAGGCACAGGCACTCCCCGGCCAACAATAGTAATGGACGGCGGCAGTTTTATTATTCCATTAGGGGTCAACTTCAATTTAACTGTGCCTTATAACGTGCGTTTTCAACAGCCTGCTGTAGCTATAGGTTCCGGCGCAGAGCTTACGGGTACCGGTTTGTCAGATATTGAAATAGCTATTGGCAATGGCAATAACGCAGCACTGGATGCTGACCTGGTAGTAAACGGGTTGCTTAAACTCACTTCGGGCTCCCTCGCACTTACCAACAGCAGTTTCAAACTGGTTATGGCAGGCAACAGCAGTTTCGACCCGGGCGGCACCGGTAATATACAGGGCAATACCACTGCGGAAGTAGTGATAACATCATCGGCCAACAACCTGGGAACCGTGCGTTTTGCCAACGGCTCATCAGAACTAAAGACACTGGACATGAAAGCTGCAAACAGCAATGCGGAATTAAAACTCGGCTCCTCGTTATCTATTACCGGCACGCTTAACCTGCAAAGCGGCCGTATCAATGTACAGGACAAGACTTTGACCATTGTAGGCGGGCTGGGCAGTATTACCGGTGGCTCTGCCAATAGTTATATTATTACAGAAGCCAACGGGCAGCTAAAACAAGATATATCGGCTAATGCATCGGTAACATATCCCATCGGGCATGCATCTGCTTATACCCCGGTGATACTAACCGACCAGAAAGGTGCCAATATGCTGGGCATGAATATGAATGTGCAAAAAGGGGTGAAAGACCAGGGTACAACCGGTACAGATATGGCTGCAACAAAACCCCTGGTAGATGCTACCTGGATGACAAGCATTCCAGGCAACCCCTCTAATCTTGATTATAAGCTGGAACTAATGTGGGCAGCCGGCTCAGAGGTGAACAGTTTTGACAGGAACAAATGTTTTGTAGCGAAATACGATAACAAATGGAATAATGCAGCAGGCACAGCGGCAGGCACAAGCGGTAGCCTGTATACTGCACCAAAGAGCAACATTACTTCAGGGGGTACTTTCGCGGTTTTAGATGAGAACACCCTTAGCATTGGTGATGTTATTGCTGAAGATGTCATTGCAATATATCCTAACCCTGCAAAGGAGGTGCTGAACATAACCGTAAAAGAAACAGCAATCGCTACGATATACAACACCGCGGGACAAGCGGTATTGAACACCGAGATAAACAAGGGAAATAACACCATCAACATCAGCGGCCTTACCCCCGGCATATATTTTATGCAGGTTAACGGAGAAGGAATAAGCGGAAGCGCACGATTTGTAAAAGAGTAGTAGCTAGGCTACAATTGACATTTTTACTCGATATCCCTCTATATGAGGGATATTTTATTTATACCTGATGCATATATTTATGTTCAGCAAAACATTATTCTTATGAACACCTTTGGCCTTAAATCTCTGTATATACAACTTTTTGTAATTGTACTCATCGTTGGCTTTCTGGTCTTTGCGCCCAAAACATGGGACATGCGACAGGCAATGATTATACCTTTTGCACTTATGATGGGGCAGTTGGTGTATGCACCGGTCATACGTTTATCGGGCAACCGTTTCAGGGTATTTACACTTATGCCTTTTCAAAGAAATATAAATATAGAATTTACGGAGGTACGTAAAATCATTATTGAGGTAAACAATACCATGCGCTTTATTGTACATAAAAAAGACGGCACTGTAGTTTCTACTATTTGCAGCCGTTATGCTTACGACATGAAACCTTTGTATAGTGAATTGCTCAATACGGGGATTTTGATAGAAAGCCGGGGAGCAGGCACTATTAACCAAATAAAGGAATAATCAACAAACGCCCGTCACAAAGCGCTGATAACCAATCGCATACTCGTCCTAATTGGATTTTAATACTCAGACAATCTTCGTGGCACAATATTTTTTCATTTTATAGCTAACCAGTGCATACTGCACGTATTGTTAAACTAAAAAATGATTAATTATGAAACGAATGATTACACAGTTTAAGTCAACGCTGTTACTGGCAGCTACTATTTTGTTGGCAAATACACAACTGTCGGCAGCCACCTACACTGCGATAGTATCAGGTGCTTTCAGCAGCACCGCTACATGGGCGGGAGGTATTGTGCCGCCTTTGCTATTACAAGCAGGCGATGATGTAGTAATACCTTCGGGTATAACTATCACCCTCGACCAGAACCTGACACTGGCTTCCACCTCCAACCTGGATGTAGACGGCGCACTGACCGGTGGCAGCGGTTATGCACTGATACTCACTACCGGCACATTGAGCGGTACTGGTTCTATAGATATAGACAGTCTGTCTGCTTCGTTTACCAGTGGGTTTAGCTTTACAGGTAACTTAACTACAAATGCATTCTACTCAACTAATGCTAACATTAATGCAGCGGCTAATATTGTAGTGGACAATGCATTGTACCTGGCCGGAGGTACAATAACTATGGCCAGTGGCGTACTCACCCTAAGTAATAATGCTACTATTATAGTAGATGGCGGAACAATGACATTAAGCGGCGGTACAGCCGACCTAACCAATACATATCATGTGATGTATAAGGGCGCTACCACTACTGCCGGTTTAGAACTATCCGGAAGCGGCCTTACTAATATTACTATTAATACCAACAGCGGACAGGAAGTAAAGCTGTCTAACGACCTGACGATTAATGGCGACCTTACATTAACTATGGGCGCACTGAACCTGAACAACAACAACCTGGCCTTTAGCACAAACGGCGACCTGGCAGCATCAGGCAGCGGTACTATTACCAGTTCTTCCGGTTCAGACATTACTATCAATGCAACAGGCGGTTTGTCAGGCACACTGAGGTTTACAGCGGGCGGTAATACCGTGGACGACTTCACATTAAACCTGGGCAACAGCACGGCGTCTGTTATGGTGAATGGCGACCTGATGATAAGCGGTAACCTGAGCCTGCAGCAAGGCAGGTTGAATATAGGTGCCAATAAACTGGAAGTGGATGCTAATGCAACAGTAACAGGTGGTTCTGCAAACAGCTTCGTGATTACAGGTACGGGCGGTACGCTGTCTTTAAACCTGAGTACAGGTGCAACCCAAACATTCCACATAGGCACTAACAACGATTACGCACCTATTATGATTAAGTCTAACAGTGGTTCGGCCAGCAGCAGGTTTAGCATCGGTGTTAATGCAGACGTGAAAGCCAATGGCACTACGGGTGCATCTGCCGGCGCTACGCAACCGTTGGTAAACGCTACATGGTTTGTGGCCAGCAGCGCTACTTCTAACGTAAATGTAGATATGACCACCATGTGGAGTACCAATATGGAAGTCAATTCGTTTAACCGTGCCAAGGCTTATATATCTCATTATACCAATGGCAGTTGGGATGCAAATGTGGCTTCAGCAGCTACTATGTCGGGCAGCATGTATAGCATGACACGTGCGGGTATCACTTCATTCAGCCCGTTTGCAGTGTTCGATGAAAATACCACATTGTCTGTTGACCAAGTGGTGGCCAATGCCAACATCAACCTCTACCCCAACCCCGCTACTGATGTCATCAATATATCTGTAACAGGTAATAACAGCGATATGAATGCCGAGATATACAATGTATCAGGACAGGTGGTGTACAAAGCAGCAGTGCAAAACAATAGCAGTATCAATATATCTAACCTGCCCGATGGCATGTATTATATCAAACTGAATAGCGCAACTGCTAATGGTACACAGAAATTCATCAAGCAGTAACACATAAATTAACCAAAACCAAAAAGGGAAGACGGCGGCATTATGTCGCCGTTTTTTTATTCTTCGTCGCCATCACTGTCCATTTCGGCATCTTCATCCCTGCGCAGTTGCGTAGTGCACTTTACATCTGGGCTTACCAGTATATGCTCATCGTGGTAGCCTGGTGCGCTTACGGCAACCTGTATTGGCTCTGATGCAGAAATCATGAATACCCCGTTAGCACCTGTTACCAGTGTATCTTCTGTACCATGCTCAATGGCGGTAACCCCCTTCATGGGCTTTCCTTCTTCGTTAGTAACCGTACACTTTATCTTTTTGGCTTTAGCATTGCTTTGCGCATCTGCGGCCAGCGGAAGTGCTATGAATAAAACGGGGATGATATATTTATGCATTGGATATGGTTTTGGTTTTAAAGGTAATATAAAAAGGATTTCGACATCACCACCTTTCATCAATATTATACTCCAGGTCGGTTATGGTATAATGATAATAATCAAACGCCCCTTCCGGCAGCTTCCAGCTGACAGTACCTTTTACCGGAATCACTATTCCGTCCATTTCTTTCCACTCCAGGCATTCTGCGTACCAGTCGTTGAGCGTTGCTTCTTTCCCGTTGCCCATATACCGCTTTGCGTCAAACCTCAGCAGACGGCCCTTATCATTAATAGTACATACCCCTTCAGTCTTTAACCCTTTATAGGTCATAATCATTCTTACATGGTTGTTGTCTATTTCTTCCCATGATATGTACCGGCTCAATGCTGCAGAGGGAAACCAGCACATCTCACCCATATACCGCAACATACTTCCCTGGTCTATCTCTGCACCGGAGGCATCTACAATCCTGATTAAACCTGAAGCTGTAATAACCATACTCCCTTTCCCATCCATATATTTATCCCTGCCGTTTACGGGCATTCCCTTCATACGGGTATGCACCTGCCAAACGAATGCGGGCTCTTCCACACTGAAATATTGTTCAGCTTCCAGTTCCATCCACTGCTGCGATGGGGCTGTGCGCATCTTGCCGGTTTGCTTCAGCCTGAGGTTATACGTTAATTCTTTTCCAACTACTCCTGACGCACGCAGCCAACGCTGCACTGGCGTGGGCAGGTGTTGTATCATCTCTTCATTAACTATTTTGTTTGGTGTGGGTATTTCCGTTACCAGTTTATCAGCTTCGGCATGCACCATACGATTGAAATTCCATTCCCCATACCCGAACACGCCAACTGCCAATATGATGATATTGGCCACCGTGCCTGCCTTTGCATCATGCCAATAGAGTATTATCAATATTTGTGAAATAACAACAGAAGCAACTGCCCACAGCCACCAGCTATCGTTGCCACGCAGGTATTGTCCAGCTGTTACCAGGAAACTAAAGCAGGCTACCAGCCACAGAGCCCCTGTAATATGCTTTGCGGTATCAGATAATCCCAACAAGGTATCTCCACTAATCTGGCTGACCTGTGCCAGTTTAAACTCTTTGACGAAACCCAGCAAATGCAACAATGCATGCAGGACAATGAGGATAACGAAAATATATTTCATAGGGCAAAACTCTATATGGAGCAGCTTTATTACTATGACATTTGTCAGGTTTACAGGTGATATTTAGCAAAGCACTACAATTGCAGACTAAGCCCTATAGTACTGGTAAAAAAGTTCTGCCTGATATCGGTCATATTACCAGGGAGTGAACACCATTTTTTTACTGCTTTAATAATCAATAAATTCTACCCTCCCATACTCCTCACTTCGTCCCTTAGGGATTTGAGCCAGTGCATATCATATTTATTATCCCTGGGGCTGTATTTGCCACGGGTGTTTATTTCCATTGCTTTTTTGTAGCCTTCTGTATCTGTGGCAGGTTGTTCCATGCCCGGCAGTTCGGGCTGGTATACGGGCAGCGGCACAAGCTTGGCGGGTGTGTTGCCGGTTGTATCCTCAATTGCGGGATTATAATCAACAGGGTGTTCAGAAAAGGGGTTGCGCAACCTGAACCATGCCGCAAAGCGGCGGCGGTAGTCCCGCTCTTCGTTTACGGTTGCCTCCTTGTACATCAACCAACGGTTAAAGGCTGTGAGCCAACCGGCCAGTTGGTCTTTATCTACCCTGCCGGTAGCCAGGTAAGGCAATACAAACCTGCGGTCGTCGGCCAGGGCCTTGCTGCGTAATATTGAGAAGACATTATTCGTCCCGGTATTCATAACCACCTCCTTTTTTATGGCCTTCTTCTCCTCTGTAGTGTATAACATGGCATCAGTTTTTATGTTATGTTAAAAGTGTTTGTTTTATCCACTTATCCCCAAGTGGGATGCCGGTTGTTGTGTTTTGTTTTGTAGCCCCGGCGGGGCAGGCTATTCTGTATCATTCTGTATCGTTTAGTATCGTTTTCATAAGACAGAGATTTTTCATTGTCAAAAAACTATCACAAAACCTCATTTTTTAGTATCATTTTTAAAGTTTGGTATCGTTTTTGTTTTATACTTTACCAGGAGGTTTTGTTATGAGTATGATGGGTATGACGATAGGGGTTTTGTTTTATGTGGCGTTGTCTTTTGTTGCCATAGTCATATTTACTTCCATCTGCTACGAGCTATCGCCCTACAGCCGCCGCGACGAAACGGTAGCTCTGCCGGAGTGGGAGCGCAAAACCCTTTATACCGTAGCTGGCTACCCGCCTTTATCCTTACTACTTCTCGGTCTTATGGCGTTTTCCATTCCCGGCTTATCTGACACCTCGGGCGAAGGCCTGTATATGGCGGCCTGGTTTTGCGCGGGGCATGCAGGCATCAGCTCGGTAGGGGCTGCAGGCGCCTGGTACCTGCGCCGCCGCGACAAACGCAATACAGTGTACTTTGTGGGCGACCTGCTGACGGGGGCTGTATATACTACCTGCCTGATAGCCCTTTTCTTCTATATATACAGCTAAATATTACCTTTGCCTGCATGGGCAAGCTACTTCTGATCATACTGGCATCCATAGCCATCACGGGTGTGTTGTACAGCATTATATACAAGCTGTCGCCATTTAAAGGTGACAAAATGAAACTGAACACGGTGCAACGCCTGTTATGCTGGTTTATAGTGCTGTACACACCCGTGCAATTGATGATACTACTGGCGGCAGGACAATATATGCCGCTGCTAAACCCTAAGGAGCATACCCTGTTTTCAGGATTGTTTACCATGAGCCATGCCCTCCTGGCCGTGATGGGCATTGTAATGAGCAAATATTTCCACCAACGCAATAAAGCGGCCATGACACTGATGGTACTCAACGCAGCTACCGCCATATTCTATATTATGTCGGCCATCATCTTTTTTATGGCGATATAAAGCCACTACCCGCCCTCTCCCAGGGAGAGGGCTTTTAAAAAAGAGTTCCGCTATCTTTATCCCATCATGGACGGCATCATACTGCTGATAACATTAGCCTCAATAGCTACACCCATACTGCTTACCTACCTGTACCGCAGCACGCTGTCGCCTGCCGGGAAACATGAACGCTTTGCCACGCTCCCCTCCGGCTACAAAACCCTGGTTGCTATCTGCGCCATACTACCTGTAGCAGGAGCAGCAAGCATGGATGTATTGGAAGAGGTAGTGGACATAGACAAACTATGGTTCTTATTATTTCCCGCAGCCATCATCATGTGCGCCATCGTTACAGATGCCACATTAATGTGGGCGCGGCGCAGCAAATGGTTGTTACTGCTGGCACTGCCTTATATCGCCGTATCAGCTTTGTCAGCGGCTATCATCATCTATATGCTCATCATGACTTTTGACCAGCACCCCCGCATGTTTTAGCTTTTCAAAGAACTTCAGGGCCTCTCCCAACCCTCTCCCGGGGAGAGGGCTTCATAAAATGAGGAAGGCTATTTTTCATGGTGAGGGTTTAGTGTTCTGCCTGTCTTTAATGTTGTTTTTCAAGGTGTAGGGCAATAGTGATACTAACCCAAATTTTCACTAATAGTCTATACAGCAATTCATCTTTCCAGTTGTTGTTGCCTGCCTGCAAACAATTGTTGCAGTACCGGCTTTTGTTCTACGCGGTTGCGGTTTTCGTGGTACAGGGCCTGCAGGGCAGTTGTATTGTTGCAGCGGCTTACGAGGTTCTGCAAATCTTCATCGCTGAGAAACAGCGAATCAGGGAATGCCTGAGATACTGCTTTCTTCTCCTCTACTCCGTCTACACCCAATGCATTTGCCAATTGCCTGCAGCAGTCTTGCCGTTCGGCGTAGCCCATATTATTTATATCCCCCAGCACTATCATCACTACACTATTTTTATTTTCTGTTGTTTGTTCCGGTTTCATGTTGCGGTGTTTATATACTCCCCGCAACTATAAAAGTGGGGCTTCAGCCTTTTTCCTCAGTGCGGGGAGTAAGGTCATTGGTTAACCCTCCAGCTTTCTTATCAACTCGCGCCTGGCCTGCTCGTTGCCGGCAAAGGCACCCAGGTGGAATAATGCGTAAGCCAGTTCGTTAATACTATTTACCATTTGTGATAGGCAGGCTATAGCCTGCGGATAAGTGTCTGTTCCTTCGTAACATTCTTCGATCAAGTCGCATATCTGCCTTTCTCTGTTGGTGCCTATGCCCATAGCTGCTGCAAAGCTGTCAGCGGTAGACGAGGCTACTATTCTTAATTCTGTCTTCATAATACTCACCCCTTTTGCATCGGGGATTTTTCATTTTTTCCGTACCGCCTCGCGGCATGTACTCATGGTTAAACTTTATAGTTGTGTACGGCTGGCGAGGCAAATGCAACTCATATTTACCGGTGCCCTGTCCGTTAATCCGATAGGGTTATAGTTGTTTTCTTGCTGCCGGTATATATCAGGCGCTCATCCTCAGTTGCTGCTCTGGCATTGGGGCGATGCGGCCTTCATTAACCGGCGATATAAAATTTACAGGGGCCGACTGTACCAACTGAATACGATAAAAAGCATTGCCTTCCAGCAGGCGGGCATCATAACCCATGATACGCAACTGGGCTACCTTGCTCATAGCCGCATAGCGCGTGGTGAATACCTGTGGGTGGCAATGTTCATCCATCAGCAATTGCATATCATCATACTTGCCGAAAAACGGCATGTTGGTGAGCGAGGCCAGTTTACGGTCTACCTCGCGGTGCAGGCGGTCTTTCATCTCCTGCGGCTGGGCGCTGTTATTGATAAAACGGCGCAGCCATTCCAATGCTTCCGCATTGTAGTAACTGTCTATCCAGCTACTAACGTGGTTGTAAAACATGTTCTTTTCCATATCTGACATTTTTTGGTTACTTGTTTTTATTGGTTAATACGTTAAAAGGTTAATTAGTTAAGAGGGGTACTTATTACTTTATTATCCTATTAGTTTATTATCCTAATCTCAGAATTGTACAAAAAGCCTGCTTTGGCCAAATTGTTCCAAATCCCGAATTTTTACTATCTTCGTATCGTGTTTTTTATTTTTTGTTTTGAAACGCCCGTCTGTGTCTACAACGGGCATTTTTTTTGCCCCGGCCCCAAGGCCTGACTGTATTGCATTTCCACGATTCCTGTTCTTATAATTCATAATTCTTTTCATTTTTTATTTACTTCATTTTTGTACCATTGGTGCAAGCCTGTTTTTAAAAGATTTTAGCTGCTCCGTTTGGTGGTTTGCGTATTTATTTATACATTTGTTCAAACAAACCAATTACAAATCATCATTGTTAGACAAATGTACATATTTAGTACAAATGTCCAAAATAATTTAAAAATATTATTAACCATAATGCATTAGTCTATGAGTATCCATGAAGGCGAAGCGTTGCAGAACGCCGCACGTATGAACAAACTGGGGGTGCATGGCCTGGCCATAGCGCTGAACGTACCCCGCAGCACCCTGTATTACAACTTCCGCAAAGAGCGGCTGGACGATACTATACGTACCCGCGCCGCCAAAGCGCTGGGCATTACCACCGAGCAATTGTTTGGCGGGGCTTATAACAATCCCGCCGATATGTACGACCAGCCCGCCCGAACCACGGGCGAGGACCTGCGCATGCAGAAAGCCCTGGGCCTGGGCGGAAGTGACGGCCTGCATGTAGTGCCCATCAGGGCGCAGGCAGGCTATAGCAAGCACTACCTGGACCCCGCATTTGTAGAGGAACTGGAAGTAATGAACGTACCGAATATGCCTTACAAAGGCGACAGGTACCGTGTATTTGAAGTGAGCGGCGACAGTATGGAGCCAACATTGAAAGAGGGCTTTCATGTAGTGGCGGAAACCGTATCGCCCGACTACTGGAACAGCACGGCGCAGTTTTATATCTATGTAGTGGTAACCGAAGACCGCATCATGGTAAAACGCCTGTACCGCAAAGAAGACAACGAAAACTATGTGTGCATCAGCGATAATGAGGAGTTCTACCCCCAGTTCCTGCTGCCTAAGAGCGAGATAAAAGAACTATGGTTGGTGAAGCGCAAAATAGACTGGGAAATGCCACCACCAAAGCGATTTGAGATAAAGGTTTAACCGGCACAAAGTAGAACACCAAAAGTTTTTAAGGGTTAGTAAGTACGGCCCCGCCATTTCTGGCGGGGTTTCTTTTTTCTCTTTCACTGTGTTCCTCTGACGGTACTACTTTTTTCACATTTTATAGCTGGTCAATCAGGAGTTTCTTTGTCTTGTAATTAATCACTCATATTTTAAACAACTATCTGATGTACAGGTTCGTATTATTAATAACCATTGCCATGTTCAGCCAACTGGCTTCAAAAGCGGTTTCGCTGGAAGCCAGAAATTTCGTATTTCCCAAAGGCGCCACCGAATGGAGCGAACCACTGGAATTTAAAATCGGAAGTGAAAAAATGGAGAAAAAAGGTGTTGGGTTTGTAAGCGTAACGGTACGGATACGCGCCATCAAAAAAATAGCTATGGGCTGCCGATATGAAATAGAAGTGACCTGTACCGACGAAAGAGGCGTACGCTTTGAGATTGCCAACAATGATTATAAGGTGAAACTAAAAGTAAAATCCGGGGAAACGGAAAAGGGGACTATTGATTCTTTTACCCGCGGCTGCAAAGGTTTGGAAAGTTGCGGCGATTGCAGTTCTCCCCTCAAGTTTTATGATGTTGAAGTGATGTAATAAATACGAAATCTCATAACTATTAAAAATACCAAAGAAATGAAGAAGGCGCTACTCGCATTAATGTGCATTGCTGTACTGACTTCCTGCCAAAAGACGGAAACCGAGCCAGGTAATAACAGCAGCAATAATAACAACAACAATAATAATAGCAACAATGGGTTTACCCCGCCTACCGAAAGCTACTGGAAGATAAACGGAACTGCAAACAGCGCAAGTAACGATGCGGTGCAGGTGGACCTGGACGGCGGCAATTTAAACCTTGCCAAGCCATTTACAGACCTGGGTTACGGATATTGTCACCTGCGTGTTTTCTTTAACGGCAACGAAAATATCAGGGAATCCATTGAAGAAGGGAAATACAAAGCGTTTCCTGTTACCATAACCACCAGCAGTTCCGTTACAGACTCGATACGTGTAGAACTTGATGTAGAAGGCGGAGGAAACTATTTCTACCGTGCTACAGCAGGTGTTGTATACATCTCAAAAAAGGACGGTAAACTTCGCTTTACTTCAAAAGACAAATTACCCATGTCGGGGGTAAAATATCCTGACATGCAAAGTTACAGTTATAATTGCGAGCTCGAATTCTCACAAACTGAAGCTAAATAAAGAAACCTTCATATGCAAATAGAACTCCCCTAAGTATACGTTTGCATTTCAGTTGGTACGGGTTATTGATTAAAAGTCAATAGCCCGTTTTTCTTAATGCCTCTTTCTTACTCCGCACCCGGAGTTTTTCGTACATATTGCGGATATGGGTACGAATAGTTTCAATGGACAAAAACATCTTATCGGCTATTTCCTGGTAGGTAAGGCCTTTTGACAGCCAATCGAGTACCTCCTTTTCGCGGGATGTAAGGTCTTTCATTGGGTCATGGTGAACCTTCTCGCTAAATGCAGCCACCACCTTTCGCGCTATCTGGCTGCTCATGGGACTGCCTCCTGCTACCAGGTCGTTCATAGCCTCTACCAGTTTGTGGGCCGGCGTGCTTTTGAGGATATACCCCGTGGCGCCTACCTTGAGGGCGTTGAACACCTTGTCGGCATCATCAAAGGCAGTCAATACCATACACTGAACCTCGGGGTATTGAGGCTTGAACCAGGCAATAAAGTCTATACCGCTTTTTTCGGGCAGTTGTATATCGGTAAGCACCAGGGCCAATTGCCCCGCCTGCCCCCCGGCGCACCAATCCATTGCTTTTTCCGCATTTTCAAATGATGCCACAACCCGGAACATGCCGGAACCCGCAACCAACCCGGCCAACGAGGTACGGATGGTTTCATCATCTTCTATAAGGATTACTTTGTTCATTATCATAAAAATAAAGCAACACCCGACTCCGGCATATGTGAATATAGTAGTAGTTAGTGGCCCACAGAAACCGAATAAACAACCCTGGTGCCATGGGGCAATCTATGCCAACTTATAGTTCCACCTACCGACTGAATCCGCCTTCGCATATTCCTTATACCGTTACCGTTGCTTGACACACCCGGGTCAAAACCCGAACCATTATCCTCCACAGCGAATGTTACAACACCATTTTCTATCGTGCAGCTAAGTTTGATATGGGCAGAACGGGCATGTTTGACAGCGTTATTCAATGCCTCTTTAGTGATAAGTAATAAATTTCTCCTGGCCTCGCCTGAAAGTTTAACATCCGGGATGATGTCAGGAAAACAAACCTGCCATTTAATACCTGAAGGCTCAATAAGCCCGGCAGCCTGCTCCCGGATATAGGCAAGAAGACTTTCAAGTGTATTATAGTCGGTATGCAGGGCCCATACTATTTCGCCCATGCTGGCGGCCACCTCGCGGGCAGTGACGGCAATCATTTCCACCTCCTTATCTATGTCCTGGTGCATTTTATTTTTTTGCGGTATGGTGGCGCTTACCAGGCCTATCCTAGTGATAGCAGCCCCTATTTCATCATGCAGGTCCTGGGATATACGTGTGCGTTCGGTAGCCAGAAACCGCTGTTGCTCCACTTCTCTTTTTGACCGGCTGATGCGGCGTTGATAAACCAGTGTCGCCGGTATAAAGACCAACAACGCTATTACCATGAATTGAAACCAACTGCGTTGCCAAACGGGTGTTTCGATGGTTATTGAAATATTCCTTTCAATGCTCTCCAATGCATTGCCGGCAATACCCACCAGCCTGAATGTATAGGTGCCGGGCTGCATGTTGGTATATCTTATCGTACCGGCAGGAGAGGTTATCCAATCATTGTCCCACCCCTCCATTTTATATCGGACCAGGTTGGCTTCCGTATTGGTATAATCAAGCACTGCCGCTGTTATCGTAAATGAATTTTTGTACCCGGGAATAATGTAGTGGTTATGGTCTTGCGGGATTTCCTTTTCATCGGCGACGACCGACGTAATTTCAGTGAGCGGTTGCGTAGTGTCAGCTCCCACCGTGGCTGCTGTAAACCAGTTCATCCCTTTGACGCCGCCGAAGAAGAGTACTCCATCCTTGCTTTTATACGTTGCCCCCGAATTAAATTCATTGCTTTGTAGCCCATTGCGAAATGTATAATTCCTGATGTAACCATTGCCTTTTGTATAACAGGCCAATCCACCATTGGACGAAATCCATAATCGGTGGCGCTCATCTTCCAGTATGCCGTATGTATTGTTGCTCAGGAGCCCATTGCGCGTCGAAACAGTAGTGTAGGTATGCGATGAATCGTTAAAGCAGACTACGCCCTTATTGGTAGCCAGCCATAGCAAATACCGTCTTTCTTCGTCGGCATGTATGTATCGGATGGCATGTGTGGTAAGGAATGTATCCTTTAGCACAAACTTATTATCCTCAAGCCGCACAAGCCATAAACCTCCGGGGGCCACTGCCATATAAAACATGCCGTCAGCCGCTGCATACATGTGATTAATCTTTCGCTGCAACGCTTGCGGCGTCTTAGTGGACGCTTGCCATCGATTGCCGGCTTTTCTAATTATTACAGGCCCCCAGGCTGTTGCCAATAAAAATTCATGTTCGTTCAATTGCAGGATATGCGACACCCCCTGGTCGCGAGGATCAGGTTTTGTAGATGGTGTTGAAAAAGCGATGTGTTTGAATGTCCCGTTTCCGGGATTGAACAGGAACAAACCAGTGCGGGTACCAATCCAGAATTGTCCGTTCCTGGCATCCGTAATGGCATTTATCTCTTTCAGGTTGCCGGGTGCATTCTTGTATAAATGCAATTTACCATTGGCGATATTTAACCCGCATAGTCCGTTGTTGTAAGCCCCAAAAAGAATATGTCCGTCAATATATTTGCAGATACCCCTAACAAAGTAACTGTTCAATAGCGGATAGCTCTGCGGACTAAGCGGGAATCTTGAAAAGGGGACAGTCTTCAGGTTCAGCCTCGATATACCACCGCCATCGGTACCTATCCACAGGTTTTCCGACCTGTCAATCATCAGCGTCGTCACCAGGTCGGATGACAAGGTGCTGATATCGTGGTTATCCTGGCGATGCCAAGCATGCAACTTGCCAGTGGTATCAACGGAAATGATGCCTTGTCCGTAGAATCCCGCCCACGCTGTGCCATTTCGGCCAATAACAACATCCTTTAACTCACTGATTTTTTCACCGGGGAGTTTAATGGTGTGTAAAACCTTGTCGTTTTGCAGATTGAAAACAAATAGCCCTTCAGCATTTCCTAAAAACAGCCGACCGGCACCGTAGCTTATTTTGTTTACTTCAATTCCGGGAATATGTCGGTATTTCTGTGTGCGTGTATTGAACTCGTAAAGACGCGGTTGACAGAACCATATCTTTTCGATGCCATCTGTAGTACCACAAAAGGAATTCCAGTTCATTTGACTAAGCGGAAAGGGATAAGGGAATACTTTCAAGCTACCTGTTTTTGTGTGGTAGGCTATTATACCCCTTTCATCCTCATGTAGCCATAACCACCCCTCCTTGTCCAGGTAATAATGAATAGATATGCCGCGCAGGATGCTTACTATCTTAATTTTTTTTAAGGCTTTATCGAACTTACAGATACCCGACTCATTCGTGAGCCAAAGATTACCGTCAGCATCTTCTAATGGCGCCTGGCGAAAAAAAGATGAGAACTCAGCATTTTCGTCCGCAGGATTGTAGTTACTTACCCCGTTACCGTCATAGCAACTCAATCCTTCAGGGCCAGTTGTCCAGATCAAACCCTTACTGTCCTGGTATATTCCGTATACTGAACTGCTGGGCAGGCCTTCATTTACGCCAAGGCTGCTAAAAATACCGGTTGACTCCTGTCCCCACAGCCCCGAACAACAAAAAAAAGCAATACAAAGATTCAGTAATCGGAAATGCACTATCAGGTTATTATCGCAATAAATTTATAAAAAAGACGCCCTTTAACCTCTTCTTTTGCTTAAGAAAGAAAAAGATGGTTGAAAACTGAATATGCAACAATGATAAAAAGCGAACAAAGGCGGTTAATGCCGTGTAAAGCAGACTGGGAAATGCCACCACCAAAGCGATTTGAGATAAAGGTTTAACCGGCACAAAGTAGAACACCAAAAGTTTTTAAGGGTTAGTAAGTATAAGTAAAGCGGGTTTTCACCCGCTTTACTGTTTAGGCAACATTAATTACCTTGCGGCAAATCCGAACCTTATGCGTAATCTCCTTTACCTCTTTTTTGCCCTTGTGCTTATACTATCCGCATGCAAAAAGAACAATACCCCGGTGACACCCACATCTAATAACAACCCAAATAACCCAAATAATCCTAACAATCCTGCAAAGCAAACCGCATGGTATATACCTAACTGGTATAGCGGCGATACACTGGTAGGAGATGTGCTGGACAGCATGAACCAATACACAGGCGAGCGGGATACTATATTCACATTAACCGTTAATGACACGAGTTTTATCGTACACCGGGGCCAGAAGTATTATATATGGACAGAGTCAATCTTCGGAACTGATACATTTGTATCGGATGCACAACAGTACACCAATTGCCGGATAGGTACAGCCCCTGACAGCGCCCATATAATATCCAGCAGCACCATGAATTTAGTAGGTCCGCATAAATATAAAGACCAGCAAGGAAACTGGGCCTACCAAAGACAAGAGATAATGCTGGGCGACTGGAAGCACTTTAAGAAAGTAAGCTTTGGGCATTACAGTGCACTGAATGTGAAGCCGTAAATTCAGGATAGTAATTTCAAATCTGCCAATGCAATAGCGCAAGCGGCCTCTACCACTACAGGCGCGCGCAATGCGATGCACAAATCATGCCTGCCTTTAACGGTGAATGCCTCTATAGATTGTGTTTGACTGTTCCAGGTATGTTGCTCTTTGGGTGTGCTGCTGGTAGGTTTTATGGCTACGCGAAAAACTAATTCATTGCCGTTAGTGATGCCACCATTAATGCCGCCTGCATGATTGGTTTTGGTTCTGCCATGGCTGTCCAGTATCGCATCATTATTTTCGCTGCCTGTCGACTTGCTGCCTGCGAAACCACTGCCAAACTCAATACCCTTGGTAGCTGGTATGGAAAAAACCAAATGGCTGATAACCGATTCAACAGAATCAAAGAAAGGTTCGCCCCATCCGATTGGGAAGCCGGTAGCCCTGCATTCGATGATTCCTCCTATGCTGTCCTGCATTTCCACCGCCTGGTTGATGGCCGCTTCTATATCCGTTTTGCCCCCGGCTTCTATCAGCTGAGCTACAGGTAGTACAGGGGATATGATTTTTTTTGCGATTACCCCGGCAGCTACAAATGCCACTGTGAGCCTGCCCGAAGAATGCCCGCCGCCACGGTAGTCATTGTAGCTATTATATTTTTTATCCAGCACAAAATCGGCATGGCCGGGGCGGGGTGTATGCCTGGTGGCCTCGTAGTCTTTCGATTGTGTATTGTTGTTCCTGAACAGGATAGTAACAGGTGCACCAGTGGTATAACTATTGAACACACCGCTGATAATTTCGGGTATATCTTCTTCTTTGCGAGGTGTAGTACCTGTTGCTCCGGCTTTGCGGCGCTCCAGGTCGGGAAGGAAATCTTCGACAGATAATGATATACCTGCAGGGCAGCCATCTATAGTAACGCCTATCGCTACTCCATGCGACTCGCCGAATATGCTTAACCTGAATATACGCCCAAAACTGTTCATACTGCTAATTTACAAATTGACAACCAACACCTAAGGATAATAAGTCTTCAAAAAAAGCAGGGTAAGATTTACTGACAGCCTCCGCACCATTTATGGTTATTGGCCCTTTTGCCTGCAATGCGGCTATAGCAGCAGCCATTACTATGCGGTGGTCGTTGTGTGCATCAACAGTGCAGCTTTTAAAAGTTTTCCCTCCTTGTACAATTAATGTATCATCTGCAATAGAAAAACTAATGCCTAAATTTTCCAGCATAGTTTTGATGCTCTCTATACGGTTGCTCTCTTTATGCACCAGCCTGTGCAGGCCCTTTATCTCACTACGCCCCGCACAGTAACCTGCATATACTGACAGGATGGGGAACAGGTCGGGGCTATGTGTGGCATCGAATTCAAAAGGCATATTGCTATTGACCACCCTGGTGATAGTGGCATCGGCTTGTACGGAATTTTCGTTGAGCCCCTTGATATACACATCGGCACCCATAGCCTGGGCTACTATGAAGTTTGCCCCTGCGCTCCAGTCGCCTTCGATGTGTATGTTTACTTCATCCACCTGTGCAAGCTGCTTCGGGTTGATGATAAACTCCCTGTAATCCTTGTTGATAATATTCTTTCCAAATGACCGGAGTGTTTGCAATGTCAGGTCGATATATGGCTTGCTGACAAGGTCGTTAACCAATATTTGAACAGGCTCAGTAGCGGTAAACGCATACACCGTTAACAGACCTGTGAGAAATTGTGAGCTGGCAGAACCGTCTATTTCGATATTGCCGGGCTGCAAGGGCCCGCGTACCACCATAGGCAGCCCGTCGTTGGTTTCCAGTACGGATACACCTAGTTTGGGCAATACCTGTAAGTACTCTTTCATAGGTCGGTGCAATAAACTGCCCGTGCCTGTAACCGTAATATCGCTATGCGATAATGCAGCAATGGGAATAAACAACCTGGCTGATAACCCGCTCTCGCCACAATGTATCACTTCGCTTTTCGGCCTTAACCCGCTGCCGACTATTTCAATAGTATTATCCACTGTTTCGTATACCTCTGCACCCAGTTGCTGAATAATGCTGAGGGCCGCTTTATCATCATCAGAATAGCCGGGGTTGGTAATAACCGTAGTGCCCCTGTGTAGTAATGCAGCAGCACAGGCACGTTGCATCATGCTTTTAGCAGGTGGTATCGTTACCACCCCGCTCATATGGCCGGGACTAATGATTGCCTGCATGCGTAAATTCTTCTAAGGCCTGCCTGATGATTGTAAATTCTATATTACGTATCTCCGCTTTGCCGGTTTCCTTCAACACGATGAAGTCAATGCCTTTATTGCCGCGTTTTTTATCCATCATTAGTACGCTCATTAATTCATCCGTGTCAGCCTGTATCCTGACAGGCAAATGGTATTGTTTCAGCAAAACAGAAAGTTGTTCTTTTACGTTACTGTCCAACCCGTATTGCTGCGACATCCGGCAGGTGAACAACATCCCCAGCCCTACCGCATATCCGTGCGGGATATGGCAAACCGTTTCAAAAGCATGCCCCGCCGTATGCCCGAAGTTGAGCAGTTTGCGCATACCGCTTTCCCTTTCATCCGACAATACTATTTTATTTTTCCAATCGGCACAGCGGGCGATGAGTGCCGATGTGGCTGCATTGTCGTTCTTGTAAAATTGAATACTACGTTCCGCTAATTCTTCAAATAGTTCTTTATCAAACAGGCAGGCGTATTTTATCACTTCGGCAAAACCATTGCTCCATTCTTCATCGGGCAGCGTATTTAAGAACTGGGTATCATAAAGGATAAAGTCGGGTTGACTTATAGTGCCCAACAGGTTTTTCTGCAAGCCTATATTGATGCCGTTTTTACCACCAATGGATGCATCAACCATACCCAACAAAGTAGTGGGTACAAACCCAAAGGGTATCCCCCGCATATATACTGAAGCTATAAAACCCGTAATATCTGTAACCATACCGCCTCCCACACCCAGCAGAAATGTTTTCCTGTGGGCCTCGTGCTGCAGCAATTGCTGAGTGATGGAAAGAATAGTGCTGAAATTTTTATGGGCCTCCCCTGTCGGAATGGTAATAACCGCCTTAAAATCACTGAAAAAACGGTTATATAATACGCTGACATTGCTATCCGTAATAATAATACACTCCGCGGGGTTGAGCCACTGGCTGATATGCTCGACAGAGCTGCTGAACAGGTACCTGACCGTGCCGCCGGGAAATGTAACAGAATACTGCATGAGTTGTAAAGTTACCCTGAAAGCATGAAAATAATGTATATCAGGGGTGGTGATACGCCCGTATTGAATATCTATAAGGTGAAAACGGGCGCTAAACAGGTTATTCGTAACTTTGCAAATTCTGAAATAACATAGTAATGAGCAGGAACGGGAAAGTATTGGTGGCGATGAGCGGTGGTATAGACAGTACCATCAGTGCCTTGATGCTTCATAACCAGGGTTATGAGGTAGTGGGCATTACTATGAAAACATGGGACTACGCCACATCGGGCGGGGGCAAGAAAGAGACAGGTTGCTGCAACCTCGATTCCTTTAACGATGCCCGCCAGGCTGCTGTAGAGCACGGATTTCCGCATTATGTGCTGGATATCCGCGAGGAGTTTGGCGACTTTGTTATCAACAACTTTGTAGAAGAATATATAGCAGGGCGCACGCCCAACCCGTGCGTGTTGTGCAATACACACATCAAATGGGCGGCATTGCTGAAGAGGGCTGATGCACTGGGCTGCGATTTCATAGCTACAGGGCATTATGTAAAGGTGAGGGAAGAAAACAGCCGCTATGTTCTATCTAAAGCTAAAGACCTGACCAAAGACCAGAGTTATGTATTGTGGGGGTTGGGGCAGGACTGCCTTTCTCGCAGCATATACCCACTGGGCGATTACCTGAAAACAGAAGTGCGCCAGATAGCCTACGATATGGGCTACGAAGAACTATCAAAAAAAGCGGAGAGCTACGAGATATGCTTTGTGCCGGATAACGACTACCGTGGTTTCCTGAAAAGAAATGACCCCGGGCTGGAAGCAGAAGTGGCTGGCGGCGACTTCGTATTATCTAACGGGGAAGTGATAGGTAAACATGCAGGTTACCCGTTTTATACCATCGGCCAGCGCAAGGGCCTGGGCATAGCATTGGGCAAACCCATGTTTGTAACCAAAATCATACCTGAAACAAACACAGTGGTATTAGGCCCACCCGAAGAATTGCAGCAAAGTAAAATGCTGGTAGGCGGCATCAATATGATAAAGTACGACGCTATACCTGATGGTATGGAGGCTGTAACCAAAATCCGCTACAAAGACCCCGGCAGCGAGAGCATCCTGCATGTAAAAAACGATATGGTAGAAGTACATTTCGACCATTCGGTAAATAGTATCGCCCCCGGCCAGTCTGCCGTGTTCTACGAGGGCGATGACGTAGTGGGGGGTGGTGTTATCAGGGCCGGATTTGAGTGATAACTCGCTCAATATCAGTAAAAAGTCATATATCGGATTAAATTCCCGGATTAAGCCTGCTGAAAATATTAACTTTTCATTTCTTTGGTTATATTTACGGTAATAACTGTTTACATAATTTGATATGATCAGGAAGTCGCTACCTTTCTTACTATTGGCATTGGCATTTACCGTTACTATGTTTTCCTGCAGGAAACCGGACGACAGGCCGGCACCGCCACAGGCCGAACAGGAATATTATCCTCTGGAAAAGGGTAAATGGGTGATATACGAAGTGGATTCCACTATATGGGATGATACCTTCTGTGTTGAGCGTACGTATCATTACCAGGTGATGCACAGGGTAGCCGATACTTTTACGGATAACCAGGGGCGCCCCTCTTACAGGGTAGAGTCATACATCAGGAAGAAAGTCCAGGACGACTGGGTGCCACACGATGTATTTTATGCCACCAATACCAAGGTAACCCTGGAAATAGTGTACCACCAGCTCAGGTTTATAAAAATGGTATTCCCCATTAATGACGGTGATAAATGGAAAGGTAATAACTACATCCTGACCAAAGACCCGGATTATGCATTTTATGACAACTGGGATTATCAATACAAAAACGTAGGCAAGTCTTTTAATACCGATTATAAAGTGTTTGACAATACAGTAACTGTTGAGCACATAGATGAGGCCGTGGGCGACCCAGAGGTTTTCCCCGAAGAGTTTGCATCACGCACCAGCAGCCGCGAAGTTTTCGCTTCAGGTGTAGGCATGGTGTACCGCGAGTATATCAGGTGGACATACGACCCCGCTACTACCAAGTGCCGCAAAGGCGACGGTGTAGTGATGAGGGCCGTCGACCACAATTAAATATAAACCTACAGGTATGTGCAGGGGTTTGGTTTTGTGTTTTGTGGGATTACTCATTCTTTCTGATTCTGCGTATGCGCAACCGCAATACGGCTTCCGTATCAGTTTTACGGACAAAGCCGGTACTACGCATAGTTTAACCAATCCATTAGGCTACCTCTCGCAGCGCGCTATAGACAGGCGAACGGCGCAGAACATAGCCATAGACAGTACAGACCTGCCGGTTTCCCCGGCTTATATGGATAGTGTGCTCACCCTGACAGGTGGTAAACTGCACATGACATCCAAATGGTTTAACTATACAGTACTGCTGCTGAACGATTCTTCAGATATACTCAGCCTGCAGGGCAAACCATTTATTGATACCATTGCTTACATTGCCTACTATCCATTGGGCTTGCACAAACCAGGCAAGGAGATACCGCCGGTTCAAAAAAAGACCACCGGTTCTGCAATCTATTATGGCGATGCCTGGCAACAAACATCTTTGGTGCGGGGAGATTACCTGCATGATATAGGCCGTAAGGGTGAGGGTAAGCTAATAGCAGTACTGGATGAAGGCTTTGAGGGTGTAGATACCGGGCCGGCATTCGACAGCCTGGTGAACAGCAACAGGCTGATAGATCAATATAATTACCGCAATGCTGTCAGCAATGTGTTTATGAATGGTCTGCATGGCACTACCTCGTTGAGCACTATGGCGGGCAACCTGCCAGGTACTTATGTAGGCACAGCACCTTATGCTGATTATGCCTTGTATATTACTGAAATACAAGGGAGCGAGCAACCGATAGAAATGGATAACATTGTTGCGGCATCAGAAAGGGCGGATAGTGTGGGTGCGGATATAATTACAATTTCATTGGGTTATGACAAGTTTAACCTGCCGGTCAACTTTTCACTGACATATGCGGATATAAACGGTAAAACTACAATAGCTGCAAGGGCAGCCAATATAGCTACTACAAAAGGCATACTATTCGTCGCCTCAGCAGGTAACGAAGGTGGCGGTTCATGGAACTATATACTTACACCCGGCGATGCAGACAGCGCCATCACGGTTGGTTCGGTAGGATTGGACAGGGTACCTGCAAACAATAGCGGCTACGGCCCTAATTCATCAGGCCGAATAAAACCTGATGTATGTATGGTAGGCCAACCTGCATCGGTGATGCGCAACGGGCCTAATCCTCTTCTGTCCAGCGGCACATCGTGGGCTACACCACAACTGGCGGGTTGGGCTGCCTGCCTGATGCAGACGAGCGCAACACTTACCCCATACCAGGTGCGCACCGCCATACAAAAGAGCGCGCATGTGTATAATAACCCCGGCGTACAATTGGGTTACGGTGTGCCTAATTTCCATACCGCGCTGGAATACCTGGATATACAGGACCTGCCTAAAATGCCTGATAATGGTAATTGGCTGACGGTAAGCCCCAACCCTTTCGAAGAACAGTTGACGATACGAGTGTACAGTGAGCGGAAAAGTACAGTGGAAATTTCGTTGACAGATGTAACCGGTAAAGTAATATATTCAACTACTACCGATGCCTCTACGGGTGTCCGCACTATACAGCCTGAACTGCCCGAACTCACTCCCGGTGTTTATTTCCTGAAGGGCACGATGGGCAATAAAACAATCACACAGAAACTACTGAAGCATTAAGCCGGTTTTTCCAGCACGGCTATAAACATACTATCAGCGTGTATGTCTATGCCGTTGATGAGTTGCATCCCTTTTACAGTCATACCAGTTTGTGCAGTTACATGTTGCACTACTTCTTCATTTTCTTTGCTGAATACAGAGCAGGTGATATAATATAGCTTGCCCCCGGATTGCAGGTATTGTGTCGCGTTGACAGCTATTTGTTTTTGCCGGGCGGCGTACTCATCTGCCGTGGCGGGGTCAAAGAAATACATTTGCTCAGGCGTGCGCGCCCATGTGCCTGAGCCTGTACAGGGTACATCGCAGATAATATTGTCGAACCGTTTGTCCCGCATTATATCTTCCAGTTGTGCGGCGTTGGCCACATCCACCTCGTAAGCGGCGGGCATGATATGACTGTAGGTGCGGAAACGTTCTTTCAGGTTGTTGAGTATGCTTTTGCGCGTGTCTGATACGGTTAACTCAGCAAGGGGTTCTTTGTCTTTCAGCAGCAGGGATTTGCCGCCCGCTCCGCTACAGGCATCCCACCATTTTTCATAAGGGGTGGCTGTAAAGTATTCACCCGTTTTTTGCGATGAGGCATCCTGCACCACATAAGCGAAGGGTGGCAACCATTTATCCACGGGAGTTCCGTTGGGCAGTGCGATACAACTGTTCGTAATCAACTGATACGACACTTCCTGTTCCTCAAGTATCTCCAGCAGTTTATTTTTGTTCTTGCGTATGCGGATGAACAACGATGGCTGCGTGAGCATACTGTTCAGCCATGCTTCTTTTGTGATACCGGGCGACAACTGCAAGTCGTAAGGGAAAAGATGATTCAAATGCACGTCGTGTATTATCTCAAGCCCTTCTGTTAGCTGCAGCAGCCGGGCATTATTTGTATCGCACAATCGCAGGCAGGTCGCCATCTTCTCTTTCAGTGGCAGACTTTCATCCAGCGCCTTGCCGCACCGGTACCAGCTATAGGCCATTTCGCTCAGCATCTTACGGTCGCGGCTGCCCAGTTTAGGATATTGCTTGTAATAGTTCTTCAGGAAATGTACCAACGGTACAGCCCCGTCGTAGCTGTTGATAATACTTTCAATATGTTGCCAGATGTAATGCAAGTAATTAATTCAAAAGTAAAAATTCAAAATTCAAAAAAGGTTGGTTCAATCACTCCGACACAAACTTTAATCCCACTACAGAAAGTATCAGTGTAACGATAAAGAACAGCCTCCAGAAACTTGCCGGCTCTTTAAAGAACATAATACCGACTATTACCGTACCCACAGCTCCAATGCCCGTCCACACAGCATAGGCAGTACCCATAGGGATAGTTTGCGAAGCCTTGTATAACAAATACATACTGGCCGACAGGCAAGCCAGGAACAATGCCATCCATAAATAGAACTGGCTGCCCGTAGCAAATTTAGCCTTAGACAAACAAGCAGCAAAAGCCACTTCAAACAATCCTGCTATTATCAATATCAACCAATTCATGCCATTTCTTTTATTCAAACAAATGCCGGATGGTTACATCCGGCATAAAAATTATCTTTTATTTCTGCTCTCCCCTTCAGGGGAGCCGGAGGGGTTAAACCTCCAGCAAAGTCTTCACAGGGTCTTTACCCATCAGCAGCAGTTCGGGGTTTTCCAGCAGTTCCTTCACCCTTACAAGGAAGCTCACCGACTCGCGGCCATCAATGATGCGGTGGTCGTAGCTCAGCGCCAGGTACATCATCGGGCGTACTTCTATTTTGCCATCTATTACCATCGGGCGGTCCTGTATCTTGTGCATGCCCAGTATAGCACTCTGCGGTATATTGATAATCGGGGTGGACATCAGCGAACCGAATACACCGCCATTGGTGATGGTAAATGTACCGCCGGTCATTTCTTCTATAGTCAGTTTGTTATCGCGTGCTTTGGTTGCCAGTTCTTTTACGGTCAACTCTATCTCATGCATACCCAGGCTTTCCGCATTGCGTATTACGGGCACTACCAACCCCTTAGGCGCTGATACTGCTATGGATATATCGCAGTAATCGTGGTACACTATTTCATCGCCGTCTATATAAGCGTTGACAGCAGGCCACTCCAGCAGGGCATAGCAGCAAGCCTTGGTGAAGAAGGACATAAAGCCCAGGTTCACGCCGTGTTGTTCTTTGAAAATATCTTTATACTTATTCCGTATAGCCATGATGTTGGTCATGTCCACCTCGTTGAAGGTAGTAAGCATGGCCGTGCTGTTCTTGGCTTCTACCAGCCTGCGGCTTACCGTTTTGCGCAGGTTGCTCATTTTCTTCCGGTCGTCGTTGCGGTTGATTTCGCCACCTCCTATACGGCCCGGTGCTTCCAGCGCTGCCAGTACATCTTTTTTAGTGATACGGCCACCACCACCGGAGCCCTTTACATCACCGGATTTTAGTTTATTTTCCGCCATCATGGTTTTAGCTACCGGTGTAGCTTTGGCGTCTGATACCGCGGGGGCTTTCTCAGCTTTTTTAGGTTCTTCTTTGGGTGCCGGGGCGGCATCTTTCTTAGCCGCGGGCTTTTCTTCCTTAGCAGGGGCAGCACCTGCGGGACGTTCTGCTGTTTCGTCTATTTTGCAGGCCAGGTCGCCAATGTTCAGCGTTTGGTCTTCCTGCGCCACTATATGCAGTATGCCCGATTTTTCGGCGTTCAGCTCAAAAGTGGCTTTTTCTGATTCCAGTTCGCACAGCACCTCGTCGCGCTCTACCCATTCACCGTCTTTCTTCAGCCATTTTACCAGTGTTACTTCGCTGATTGATTCGCCTACAGCGGGCACTTTTATCTCTATCATGAAAACTTGAACATTTGGGAATGCTAAATTAGCAAACCCACGGGTATTATTCAAAAACGAACTATTTTAGACAAATAGATGTTTTTCTTAATAATGGAATGGTCTACGATATTTACTGAAGATATACAAAAGGTGCTGGTAGCAGCCCTGTTGGGCGCTATCATTGGCCTGGAGCGGGAGTGGAGCGGCAAGCCCGCCGGACTCAGGACTCTGATACTGGTATGTGCCGGCTCGGCCCTGTTTACCATTGTTTCTTATAATATAGCGGAACTGGACATGTTCGGCACTACCGATGTCAGCCGCATAGCCTCCAATATCGTTACAGGTATAGGTTTTATAGGGGCGGGGATCATTTTCAAAGGCAAGAACAACGTCCATGGGCTTACCACGGCGGCTACTATATGGATGAGCGCTGCCATAGGCATGGCGGTAGGCACGGGAGATTACGACCTGGCAGTTGCGGCCACCATTATGGTATGGGTTATCCTCGTCATATTGCAATGGGTAGAGATAATGCTGAACAAAATCTCGGAAACAATGACCTATAAAGTAAGCTTCGATATAACGACCGGGTTTAAATATGATGCATATTTTGAAGGGAAGGGATATAAACTACGGGAAACAGCCTATCATAAAAAAGGTGATGTTATTACCATTCACTGGACCATCAGCGCATCGCGCAAAAAACATGACATGGCCATTGCCAGGCTACTGGGCGATAAAAAAGTAGTGGAAATGACCTACGGTTAACGCGCCAGGGCCATACCCCAGCGGCACAATACAAGCCCGAGCACCAGGCTGAGTACAGTGTATACTATCGCAGTAGTTGATTGCCTGCCTGCCAGCAGCATATTATTCTCCAACGCGAAAGTTGAAAAGGTAGTGAAGGCACCACAGAACCCCGTTGCCAGTACCAGCCAGCTATTGGCACCTAACTGGCTGCGGTGGCCCAGCCCAAACAGCAACCCTATAATAAAACAACCCGCGATATTGACTATAAAAGTACCATAAGGGAAAGAAACAGGTATATACTTATCCGTCAGCAGCTTAACCCCGTAACGGGCTATGCTGCCAAAGAAACCACCAACACCCACCAGCAGGAATGCCTTAATCATGAGTTAAAAGTAAAAATTCAAAAGCCAAAATTCAAAAAACGTTCTCGTCCTGAATTTTGGCTTATATAAGGTCAAACCCTGTTTTTGAATTCTGACTTTTTACTTTTGAATTGATTAATCTACCCAGTCCGCAATAAACATATTTGTTTCGCGGGTGCCTTTGTTGTTCCTGTTACTGCTGAACAATATGCGCTTGCCATCGGGCGAGAACATCGGGAAGGCATCAAAACCGCCGTCATGCGATATTTTCTCTAAGCCTGTACCATCTTCGTTAATGATATACATATTGAAAGGGAAACCGCGCTCATACTCGTGGTTAGACGCGAAGATGATACGTTTGCCATCGGGCATCCAGTTGGGCGCCCAGTTGGCTTTTCCCAGGTTAGTGATTTGCTTTACGTTGCTGCCGTCGGCATTGGCTACAAACACTTCCATATTGGTAGGCATTACCAGGCCTTGCGCCAGCAGGTCTTTATATTCCTTTTGCTCTTCAGCAGTTTTGGGGCGAGAGGCACGCCATACAATTTTAGTTCCGTCTGGCGAGAACCATGCACCGCCATCATAACCCAGGTCTTTGGTGACTTGCTTTACATTGCTTCCGTCCAGGTTCATTACATACAGGTCCAGATCGCCATTGCGTGTAGAGGTGAACACTACTTTATCACCTTTGGGTGAGATAGTGGGCTCAGCATCGTAACCTTTACTATTAGTCAGTTGCTTCACCACTTTTCCATCCATATCGCCTATAAATATATCGTAGCTGTCGTATACAGGCCATACATATTTCTTCATTTTTTCCTTATCAGGCACCGGGGGGCATTCCTTACCCGCCAGGTGGGTAGATGAGTACATTACATGCTTGCCATCGGGCATCATGTACGAGCAGGTGGTACGTCCTGTACCGGTGCTCACCATCTTGTATTCAAACTTTTCTTCTTTGGTTTGGGGCAACACACCATAGAATATCTGGTCGCATTCTATACCCTCAGCAGGGTTGGTGCGCTGGAATACCACTGTTTTGCCATCGAAGCCGAAATACGCCTCGGCATTGTCGCCGCCTGTAGTCAACTGTATTACATTGTTAAAATGTTTCTCGTCAGAGTATACCAGCGTATTGGTGTCTACCTCGTGCACCGGCGTATTGCCATGATGGCTGTGGCCATGCGCTTCGTGTTCTTTTTCTGTATGTCCCTCCTCTGCCGGGCCGCATGCTGCCGCCAACAACAACATACCGATAATACTGTATTGCTTCATCAATTCTATTTTGGGCGCAAAGGTAGGTGTACGGTGGGTAAATGCATATATAAAACAGGAATAGATTGTCATGGATTTGTCAGGAAGCATATCCTGGTGGCATGGTATTTTACTTTTTGATAATTATAAGTCAGCATCTGATTATCAAACCAAAAATAACAAGTATGAAAAAAACCATCTTAGTACCTGCATTGCTCATGTTATCAATCGTTGTTTACTCATGCAAAACGGAAAACAGCAGTAACGAAGAAGCAAAAGAAGCCAACGAAGAAAAGTTTGAAGACCGCGCTATTGAGCAGGATGCGGAATTTGCCGTAAAGGCTACTTCAGGCGGGCTCATGGAAATAAGGCTGGGTGAACTCGCTCTGTCCAATGCCGGTTCGGAAGCGGTACGCGACTTTGGCAGGACGATGATACAAGATCACGGACAGGCAAACCAGGAGCTGTTATCGTTGGCACAGTCTAAAAATATTTCGCTGCCCGAAGTGCCGGATAACGATAACCTGAACAAAATCAATAAACTGGCTGAAAAAAGAGGGGCGGAATTTGACAAGGATTATATTGATTTTATGGTAAAAGACCATAAAGACGATATAGACTTGTTTAAAGATGAGGCAGAGAATGGCAAAGACCCGGATATCAAACAGTGGGCAGCAGGCAAGATAGGCGCCTTAGAGCATCACTTGCAGATGGCTGAAAGTATCAAAGAGAATATCAAGGACAATAAATAATAAAAAACACATGCAATCGTCCGGCAGGGAGCGGATTGATTGCTTACTACTAAAGAGAGCAAAGCCGGATGACTTTGCTCTCTTTTTCTTAACTAATGTAAATCTGTTTGAACCAGGAAACGCAGTTTATTCACTCCTGCCTCTATAGCAGCATTTATCTGCTTCTGCACCTTGATTATTTTGTCATCCACATGTACATGCAGGCCCTCCCATTGTATTTTTATGTGTGAGCCTTGCAGCCTCTCAAAATCTGTCGCAACATCCGCGCCTTGTATTTTCTTGTCTATGTAGTTCAGTAGTTGTTCCCGTTGGCTTGCCCTTACCAGCACAATCTCAAATCTTCCATCCCCTGTATCAGCAGATGGGTTCAGTAGCAGGTTGGGGCCAATCGAATTGATATTCATTATTTCGGCCATCAGGTACCTGCCCGAATGGTCTACCCTATCTACTTCCAGCATACATTCACGCTCCTGGTATTCACCCACTATCCGGTGTAATGTTTGCAGGGCATAAACCAGTTTTTCATCCGAAGATTTTTCTTTGTGGTGGCTTTTCTTTACGGCATTCATCAGGTTGGCTAGTATGCCGCAGCCAATGCTCTCCAGGAAGAAATCCGTTTCTTGAAGGCCATCAATTCTGCCCATATTAAATGGTTGCGTTTTCCCCTCATGCCACGACGCTATTATATCATCCGCATTGCCTCTTATATTCAGTGTGCCTGCTATGTTATTGGCTGTGCCCAGTGGCAGCAATGCAATTGGAGGTATCGGGCCGGCTTCCCGTACCAGGCGGGCTACCACTTTGCGTACAGTACCATCGCCCCCGGCTATTATGCACAGGTCGGCGTTATCATCCATATGCCACTTTTTATCTTTTGTGGAAATATATACGCATTTAAATCCCTCCCCCTCAAGCAGGGAAATTAATTTATCCTCATCGTAGAGGCTATCCCCGGCTTTGGGATTGTGAAACAGGTTTGCAACTTTCATAGAGTATAGTTGTTACTAATTTATAGGATAAAAAACATGCCACGTCTGCCATTACAACAGAAAACAAACTAAAAAATGAGGATACTGATTACTAACGATGATGGTATTTACAGCCCGGGCATAGCAGCATTGGCACAGATTGCATTGAAGTTTGGCGAAGTGCGTGTAGTGGCCCCCGATGTGGAGCAATCTTCAATGGGGCATGCTGTCACACATTCCCGCCCCTTGTCGTACAAGAAATCCCCGATACATTTTGAAGGCATAGAGGCATACCGCGTCAATGGCACGCCGGCCGATTGTGTTGCATTGGGCACACACCTTTGGGCCAAAACTGATGTAGTATTATCCGGCATTAATATGGGGCCTAACCTGGGCAACTCTATGTGGCACTCCGGTACACTGGCCGCGGCCAAGCAAGCCGTATTGTTAGGTATGCGGGGTATCGCACTAAGCACGCCTGTGAGCAAACAAGAACCGGATTTTGAAGCACTTGCCCCGTTTGTTGAACAGGCATTAACCCTGTTGCTGGAAGAAACTACTATAGGGTTATATAATGTCAACTTTCCTATGGAGCCGAAAGGTATAAAATGGACCAGGCAATCAGTACGTTTATATGACGGAAGGATTGTGCCCGGCATTGACCCGATGGGGCGAAAACACTATTGGTTTACCGTAACGCCGTTGGAACCTGCGGATGAAGGCACAGACCGGTGGGCAGTAGAAAATGGGTATGTTTCTATAACGCCCCTAAGACTCGACCTTACCAATGAAGCAATACTACAGGAATTGGCTGCAGCGGGGAAACTAAGTAAGTAAGGAAAATGTACAGGTAGAACATAAAACAAAGAAAGCCGATTCTTTCGAACCGGCTTTGCTCCCCCTTCAGGACTTGAACCTGAGACCCCCTGATTAATCCCGCACGTGCGGGACTCTAACCAATTGAGCTAATGTTCCGGTAGGCACAAAACCAGGTTGTATCAGTCGTTCAATTAATGTTTTTGATTTCTGCTTTTTAATGAAGCGTTCTATGGCAAGTGCCTCTGCCCTGGTTTTGCCCGCTTCAAATACAGCCGCTATATCCCACGGCTTGTATTTTGCAGTATAAGTTGCTTTGTCATCAGTATTGTGATGCACAATCCTTTCCCATGGGTCTTCGCTGTGCCCGATATAGAACTTATTGGCAGTGCTGCTATATAAAATATAGAGGTAGAACATAAAACAAAGAAAGCCGATTCTTTCGAACCGGCTTTGCTCCCCCTTCAGGACTTGAACCTGAGACCCCCTGATTAATCCCGCACGTGCGGGACTCTAACCAATTGAGCTAATGTTCCGGTAGGCACAAAACCAGGTTGTATCAGTCGTTCAATTAATGTTTTTGATTTCTGCTTTTTAATGAAGCGTTCTATGGCAAGTGCCTCTGCCCTGGTTTTGCCCGCTTCAAATACAGCCGCTATATCCCACGGCTTGTATTTTGCAGTATAAGTTGCTTTGTCATCAGTATTGTGATGCACAATCCTTTCCCATGGGTCTTCGCTGTGCCCGATATAGAACTTATTGGCAGTGCTGCTATATAAAATATAGAGGTAGAACATAAAACAAAGAAAGCCGATTCTTTCGAACCGGCTTTGCTCCCCCTTCAGGACTTGAACCTGAGACCCCCTGATTAACAGTCAGGTGCTCTAACCAACTGAGCTAAGGAGGAATAATTTTTTTATTCCGACCTCCCTTTTTCGACCCCCCGATTAATCCCGTACGTACGGGACTCAACCAACTGAGCTAAGGAGGAATAATTTTTTTATTCCGACCTCCCTTTTTCGACC
>CAZEZM010000020.1:69009-75375 GCA_964515955.1 uncultured Flavipsychrobacter sp.
CCCTGATTAATCCCGTACGTACGGAACTCAACCAACTGAGCTAAGGAGGAATATTGTTTCCCATTGCATTTCCTCCAAGGAGGATTGTCAAATGGGATTGCAAAAATAACCAACTTCTGATTTTTGCAAAATCTTTTTACTAAAAACTACCCAGATATTTAAAATTCTTAAGTATCAGTTTGATATCTGTGTCAGATGCATAGTCTTGCGCATAGAGTATATCCAGTTTCGCAATTGCTGCCGCATCGGGGCTATATCCTTCTGCTATGCTGTATACAGGTAGTATGCCCGCCCTTATCCGGGGCAGTTCAGGATGCGGCTGGCTGTACCCTATCCAGGTATTCTTGCCCCCTAATACCTTAAAGCAATTGCTGAAAAACTTTCCCGGCTTCTTTACAAAAAAGGCAAATACTGGAAATAACAAGATAAAAGCCATTGAAGTAAGAATATCAATTACCCGCTTATTGCGCTGTTTACCAAAATCAGACAGGTTGTACCGCCTGTCGAGCGTGTACAAATCGCCGGCCGACTGGCTGGAGTTACTGCCTACAAAACTGTGGCTGCCCGGAATATGTATTTTATACTCGTATTCTTTACCGCATATGTCCATTTGCCTGAACATTTCTGCATAACTCAGCCCGTTGATACAAAAGATGATTTCCTCAATATCTGCCGCATAGGCAAACTGCCTGAGTTCCGGCAGCGTGGCCAGGGCATCCCCTTTAGCCCCCGTGGGCTCTACCCTTCCTGTTATCTCGGGGGCAAAACGTACGTTTTTAAGTGTCTGGATGGTCTGACTGTACTCAGCTTCATGTGCTATAATCACGCCTTTCCCGGGTAGCTCATCATAGCGTATGAACTTAAAAATGCCCAACCTGTACATCAGCCCGTGCAGCCCAAGCATAGCTACTGTGCCTATAAATGCCGAGAATATGATGATAGCCCTTGAATAACGCAGTTCCGGTGGCAGCAAGCCATAGTAGGCAAGTATCACAACCGTACCTATCGCCATACCCCTTACCACACGTGTGGCTTTATACGCCTGGTCGTACACACCGTTGAAAAACAAGCTGAGCAGCCATATACCTATATATACAGGGAATGTCTTCAAAATAGAATCCAGCGGTATAGGCAGGATGTTTTTCACTTCCTCTACCCAGAATGTTGTCATAATCGCCAGCGTGCCCAATAATATCAGTGCATCGAACAAAGGCAGGCGCAGCACTTTCAACAGTTGTTTTACTACACTCAATATAGCTCTCAGCACAATGCCCACATTGATGAGCATAATGAACAGGCTGGCATTGGTTTTTGAATAGTGTTTACGCACAAATACAGAAAGCGCATCATTAAATATCCGCACGTGCGATATCGTGGCTTTGCGTGTACTTTCTCCCTTATAGTGTATCAGCGTTACTTCAGGATAATAGATATTCTTATACCCGGCCTTCTGTATGCGGTAGCAAAGGTCAAAATCCTCGCAATACATAAAGTATGCCTCATCAAAGGCACCGTTCACCTTATCTATCACACTACGCCTTACCATCATGCAGCAGCCTGAAAGGATATCCACTTCTGCCGTCTCTGTTTCCTTTACATGTACAGCATAGTATTTATTGAAGTAGGGCGAGTTCTTAAATATCTTATTGATACCCGTGGTTTTGAATATGGCTACTGACAAGCTGGGGAACGACTTTTTGCCGTCGGGGGCGTATTGTCCCCGCCCGTCTATCAGCCTGGGGCCTATGCTTCCGGCGTCAGTGTGCACATCCATATATGCCATCATTTTCAGCAGAAAATCTTCCGGCATTACCGTATCGGGGTTCAGGAATAAAATGTACTCCCCCTGTGCTATGGCTACCCCCTGGTTGTTGGCGCGCGAAAAACCGAAGTTTTCCTTATTCTCAATCAGCCGTACCTGCGGGTACTTAGCCCTTATCATGTCGCAGCTATCGTCTTTCGAGTTGTTGTCAACCACTATAACCTCGGTATCAATACCCTCAGCAGCACGAAATACCGAGTGCAGGCATACTTCTATGAAGTACTTCACATTATAGTTGACTATTATTACCGATAGCTTCATTGGTTATAAAAACGCTGCGTTGGAATTGCGAATATACTGGCAGCTACTCTAAATAACGAAAAAGCAGCCCGGCAATTGTGCCGGGCTGCTTTTATGATGTAAGTGTGAAAAACCTTATTTAGCGATGTAATATAAATGTGTTACCCATTTATTGGTATCTGCTTCCTGCTCCGGCCCTGTTATATATTCTTCCATCATCAGCGGGTCTGTCAGGCCGTTTTCGCCGGCATGTTTACCAATAGCCATATGTGCGTTTTTAAAATTCTCCATGTTATAGGCACCGGTCATCACCAGCTTATAACCCTTACTTTCAGGTATATCCAGCATAGTTACTCCTTTCACAGGGCCGCTTACGGGAAACCCGACCGCCAGGTCAGCTTCACCCTTCGCTTCGTCCCATGTGTATGCTATGGTATACTTATTGCCTTTTATCTGGCTGCCTGCGGCTGTTTCTATTGTTCTGTAAGACTGATGGTAGAAACTATCCATTTCATTCATCTTAACTGTTTTGCGAATAATAGCGAAGCTGGTTGCCGGGAAGGTATATTCCTCTATAACATAAGCAGGTGCGGGTACTTCAGCCTTGCCGCTTTCCACGTATTCCTTTAATAGCTCAAGTCCGCGCTCCAGCATTTTTTCCATCATTCTTTTGCCAAACAGTGCGCTCATACCCCTCATCCAGAATCCAGATTCGCCGGAGTACCCGTTAGTAGCCACCACGGCACCATCTTCACCTGATACCACTACCCAGCCTACTGCCTTACCTTCAAATGGTTTTACAAAATGCAGGTCGTACCGCATGCTATCGCCTTCTACTGCACTTATAGTCATGTCACCTACATTATCCTCACTGGTCCAGGCTGATTTTTGTCCCACCTCTCCTGCGGGACCTGTGATGGTTGTTTTTATACTTGGGTCCATTTCTTTCCAGGGGCTCCAGTTTTGTTGGTTTTCCAGGTCTACCATCTGGTTCCACACTACATTTTTGGGTGCTTTGATGGTAGTGCTTTTTACAACAGTCATTTGTGCCGGTGTGGCGATACATAATATGAGGTATCCTACAAACAGGATGACTATCAGTATCAGTAAAAAACGTAAGACTTTTTTCATATAGCGATGATTTGCCGCCTAAATTATAAAAAACTACATGAGTCCTATACTATTCAGCTGTTTTTCAACAACATTAATATTTATAGCTTTCGCCTTACACTATAAAGAAAATTGATAACTAATAGCTTCGTACCTTTGCACAATGAAAAATTTGCGGCACATAGAATTGCAGGAAATAGAGGCTTTGCTGCAGGAATGGGGCGAGCCAAAATTTCGTGCCAAACAGGTATACGAGTGGCTGTGGAAGAAATTTGCCGGTAGCATAGAAGATATGACTAACCTGCCCAAACAGCTGCGCGAAAAGCTGTCAGCGGAATATTATATACCCAAAGTAAAGGTACACCATAGCCAGTTCAGCAGCGACGGCACTATCAAAAACAGGCTGCAGCTGCACGATGGTTATTTTATAGAAAGCGTGCTGATACCTACCGACAAGCGGATGACGGTTTGTGTTTCATCTCAGGTAGGATGTTCACTGTCCTGCAAATTCTGTGCAACGGGTTTTCTGCCGCGCAAGCGCAATGTAGACTATGACGAGATAGTGGATGAAGTAGTATTGGCCCACGAGCAGGCTATGAAGCACTATGGCCGTCCCCTGACCAACATTGTATTCATGGGCATGGGCGAACCTTTGCTGAATTATAAAAACGTACTGAAAGCTATAGATATCATCAGCTCTCCCGATAGCCTGGGTATGAGCCCCCGCAGGATAACGGTTTCAACAGCGGGTATCGCCAAAATGATAGAAAAACTGGGCGACGACCAGGTACGGTTCAAATTGGCGCTGTCGCTGCACGCGGCTAACGATATCAAGCGCGACGAGATAATGCCCATTAATGAAACCAATAACCTGAAAGCCCTGGTAGATGCGCTGAATTATTTCCACAGGAAGACCAAGAACGAAATAACATTCGAATACATCCTGTTCAATGGAGTGAATGATAGCATAAAAGATGCTGACGAGCTGGTGAAGATATACCGCCAGGTGCCGGCTGATTTGGTAAATATTATTGAGTACAACCCCATAGAACAGGCCGATTTCAGCAAACCGGACGAGGATAAGACCATGCAGTTTATGCGGTATCTCGAATCGAAAAAGGTAAATGCCAAACTACGCCGCAGCCGGGGTAAGGATATTGATGCCGCATGCGGACAGCTTGCTAATGTAGATCATGCGGAGAGTAAGGGTGTTCAATAGTCCTTACCACACACAATTTATTTTGTAGTCAAGGAAGAACTTGTCTTTGGTAATTATGGTCAACTGACGATTGATTGCTTGTGTTATCAGTAACCTGTCAAATGGGTCGCGGTGGGTGAAAGGTAGCGTCGTCAATATAGAAATATCCTCGAAACTAATATCCAGGATTTTAAATCCATTTACTAGAATTTGCTTTTCTAAGTCATCAAAAGTCCCGACCATTTCAAGTTTACCTAAGCTGATTTTGATTGCTATTTCCCAAAGGCTTGCTATGCTGATGTAGTTTTCTGCTGCGTTTTCTATTGCATTTCTGGCAACAGAAGAAAGATAATTATCCCCGTTGATAAACCAGATGAATGTATGTGTATCCAGCAGGTTGTTCATTAATGGGTATATTCTTCAAAATCTTTTAGTGGGTCGTCGAAGCCAGGTTTTATTACAAACATACCCTTGCCACTGCCAAACTTTGGCTTACGGGGTTCTTTGCTGCCCTTCGTTTTTTGTAGAAGGAACTCAATAAAATCCATAACCTCTTGGCGCAGGTGCTGCGGCAACTCATTTAGTTTATTAAATGCAAGCAGGTTGTTCATAATTCAAATTTACTGATTTTTTATTGCCATAAATACTTTTCATATCTTTAATATATGAATGTACGCTTGCTGATACTTACCCTTCTGGCGTTGCTACTCTATTGCAGTTGCGACAACATTTCTACTTATCCGATAAGCCAGCCCGATGCGTCGCTTGATGACGACCGCCTGATTGGTAAATGGAAATTCGAAGAAGACACCAATCGAAATAATTTTTACGAGGTGTATCCCAGTGCCTACCCTCATCAGTATCATGTCAGGTTCTGGAACAGGGGAGGCACCAACCCCACTTACGAAGGCAATGTATATTATTCAAAGGTGCAAAGCGAGCGATTCCTGAATATCCCTTATTTTACCAATCCGCTGGAAGGGCACTGGTATATATTTCTCAGGATACTGCACATTAATGAAGACGGCTCAGAGATGACCGGTGCCGTAGTAGGTGATGAAACCATGCGTAAGTTGCAAAGTGAAAAAGAGATACAAAACTACATTGTCCAAAATATAAACAAACCCGGCTTCTATCTCGATACGGTACACCTGTACAAATTCAAATAGCTATGGTCACCACCAAAACAGCAAGGCAAATAGCAATGTCATTCGACGAAGTGACGGAAGAACCTCATTTCGAGAAAACGTCTTTCAGGATAGGCAAGAAGATATTCGCTACCATGAACGAACCTGAAAAACGCATGACGCTTAAGCTTTCCCAGCTCGACCAGGATGTATTCTGCACCTTTGATAAGAACGTGGTGTATACCGTACCCAATGCCTGGGGCAAACAGGGATGGACACATGTCAATCTGCAAACCGTCAGGAAAGAAATGCTGAAAGATATTCTCACTGTTGCCTACTGCACGGTAGCGCCCAAAAAGCTGACGGGAAAATACAGGATAGACGAAGATTTGTAATAGTGCACTTCTGTATCAATTAGCCCCGGCTTTTAAGCCGGGGAAATAGAGGGCAAAAACGGGCTTTAGCCCAACACTATCCTGTAATATCAAATAGTTGGGCTAAAGCCTGTGTAACTTGAATCAATTGCCCTGACTTAAAAGCCAGGGCAATTGATTCCCTTATCTATGTCATGTTGTAACGCAAAAAGCAGCCTTACGGGGCTGCTTCTAATATTACAATGAGAGAGACAATCTTTATTATTCTTGTGTAGCAGTATAAACTACATCTACAGCGTAGGTACCTGCGGGGTAAGCAAAACCGGGAGTCGCTTTATACTTTACGCTGAAAGTCTGGTTGCCGCCACGGTCAGCAGCAGTTATCAGGTCCTGGTTGCTTGAAGTCAAAGTAGCGTACTCGCTGAAAGAACCTGCGATGCTACCACCTGTACCGTTAGCTGTTACTTTTACAGCCAGTACGCCTTCTACGGGCAT
>CAZEZM010000021.1:0-48047 GCA_964515955.1 uncultured Flavipsychrobacter sp.
ATAACCTTTACGGCGTTTCTTTTTGAAAACTATCACTTTGTCACCTTTCAGGTGGTCCAGAATTTCAGCTTTCACTTTTACTGCAGAGCCAAGATTAATCTTGCCCTCGTTGCTGGTCATAAGTACGTTTGAAAATTCAACATTCTCGCCAACATTCCCTTCTAAGCGGTGTACGAACAGTTCATCGTCCTTTCTAACCTTAAACTGCTGGCCCGCTATATTTACAATTGCAAACATGATATTCCCTAAAATATTTCGCGCAAAGTTAATACAGTTTTTGATTTCTGACAATTTTTTTTACTATTTGTTTTGCCGGGGCTATAATATTTAATATCAGTTAATTGCGCCGGGTAGCCACACGCTGTGCATAATAAGCCGACAATACCAGGATATTGGTGGCTGGTAATACCCAGAACACCCTGGTTTGCAGACGGTCCAACACATTGGCGAAGCTGGCTGTAACAAAAGCATTGCACAGGATAAATAACATAAGAGCGACATAAATGTTGAGGTAATGTCGCTGGATTGCCCCTTTTGCAAACAAGACAGACACCCACATCACGGTGAGGATAAGTACACCCAACTGGATATTTATCCAGGAAGTATTATTAATAGCTTTCTTTTGTTGCCTGCTCAATTGAAACTGTTCTGTCTCACGGGTTATATGTGCATTAATATATTGATATGGAACAGAACTGTTATCAAAACCCTGTTCCGTTGCGGGTACATGTACAAACTGTAATTGCTCCCAGGTATGCTGCATAGCCCTGCGGGCAAAATGGGCCGCATACCGCGGTGTTGTAAATACATCCCTGATGATTGCCTTGTGCTCTGCCGCACTGCTGTCCCAGCCGCCGATATGTTGAAACGGGCCATTGTCCACCCATATATATTCATATGCCCTTTGCGGCAGTTGGCCTTTGTACGCACAGAGTTTATATTGTTTTTCCGGGCATTGCTCATCCAGGTATTTGTTCATGGTACCGGTTTCTACCAGCTTGCCCGCCATATATACATGTGAACCCGGCGAGAGCGTGAACCCAAACCCATACATGGCGTTGATACTGCACACCAACAACCAGCATGCAGCGGAGACGCCCAGCACATGCAACACCTTCCTGCGCATAGCATATTGCTTAGCTATTTGCACATACAGCAGCATCAATACACAAAACGCCGGTACGATAAGAAAATGGGAATTATGTACCAGTATAGAAAATCCTGCAAGGCACCAATACAACAGTCTTACAAATACTGAAGCTTTATCATCGTACAAGTATAACAATACCGCCAACAGTAGTATACCCGCAAATATATCGGGCATGATATACGCTGCTATAAAAGATACTCCTGTAGAAAATGCTACTACTATTATGGGCAGCAGATAGTTGTAAGATTTGACAGCTGCACCGCCCAACATGCGGTAGTAGCGCAGAAGAAGTATAGCCAACAATAAACATTGAAAAAAAACAGGCACCCATAAACTGCCCCTTGCACCGGCAAACTCTAATGTCCTCAGCCCGGCAACAGCCAGCCATATGGAATAAAATGAAGACCTGTCTTTTAACACCTGGAAATCAAAGGCAAAACGTACATACGCCCCGGTATCTCCGGTAACCAGGGGATAGCCATTATAAAAAGCGAACCACATCAATATCAATGCAGCGGCAATGACAGGTATTGCAGGCTGTACGGTCTTCTTCATAATACCATATGGTTACAGCACTAAAATAGTTAAATAACACAGCTTTGCCCGAATAAGACTAACTTTACCCCTCCTGAATAGTACGGATGAAGATAAAATCATTACTGGCAAAACCTTATGCATCGCTGGTGCACAGCCGGGTAAGAAAGGAAATGGGCATGGCTGTGGCGCACCAGGAAGCTACTATGCTGTACCTGCTGAAAAATGCAGCTAAAACATCCTTCGGGAAAGAGCATAACTTTTCGGCCATACGTACCTACGACGAATATAAAGCAGCAGTACCCATCCGGGATTATGAAGCCTTCAGCCCATACATAGACAAAATAAAAGAAGGACAGCAAAATATATTATGGAAAGGCAAGCCCATGTACTTCGCCAAAACATCGGGCACCACCAGCGGCACCAAATACATACCCATATCCAAAGACTCGATACACAACCATATTGATACCGCCAAGAACGCCCTGCTATGCTATATGGTAGAAAGCGGCAGCTCCAACTTTGCGGATGGCAAGATGATATTCCTGTCGGGGTCGCCGGTATTGGAAAGGATAGCAGGCATACCCACGGGCAGGCTGAGCGGTATCGTCAACCACTTTGTACCGGGCTACCTGCGCGGCAACCAGTTACCGGGTTTTGAAACCAACTGTATAGAAGATTGGGAAACCAAGCTGGGCAAGATAGTAGAAGAGACCATCAACAAAGATATGCGCCTGATAAGCGGTATACCGCCATGGGTGCAAATGTACTTCGACTGGCTGCTGGAGAAGAGCGGCAAATCATCCATCAAAGAGCTGTTTCCTAACCTGCAGGTGATAGTACAGGGCGGCGTGAATTTTGAACCTTATAAGGCCAAGATGATGCAAAGCCTGGGCGCACATGTGGATATGCTGGAAACATTTCCGGCATCAGAGGGGTTCTTCGCCTACCAGGACACATTGGACAAAGAAGGCCTGCTGCTGAATACCAACTCCGGTATCTTCTTCGAGTTTGTACCGGCGGGCGAAATATTCAATGAAAACCCGACACGCCTGGCTCTGAAGGATGTGCAGGTGGGCGAAAACTACGCCCTCATCATCAACAGCAATGCCGGGCTATGGGGCTACAACATAGGCGACACCGTGCGCTTTGTAAGCACCGACCCCTACAGGCTGGTAGTGACGGGCCGTACCAAACATTTTATATCAGCCTTTGGCGAGCATGTGATAGGCGAAGAGGTAGAATACGCCATGCTACAAGCCGCGCAGGAGCATAACGCCCGTATCATAGAATTTACCGTAGCGCCTATGGTACAGGCTGTAAACGAGTTACCCTACCACGAATGGTTTGTAGAGTTTGAACACACCCCCGATAACCTGGAGGCATTTGCCAAAAGTATAGACAACCACCTGAGGCAGAAGAACAGCTACTACAACGACCTGGTATCTGGCAGCATACTGCAACCGCTGAAGATACGGCCCATGCAGCCACACGCCTTTATAGAGTACATGAAATCGCAGGGCAAGCTGGGCGGGCAAAACAAAGTGCCCCGACTGGGCAACGACCGCAAGCTGGCCGATGCCATTATGCAATGGGCGCGCCCTTAATACCTATTATCTTAGTTGGCAGGCTTCCTCAGCAATAGCTGGTATTCAGCAGGTTTTTCCAGCAGTGTAAGCGCCTTATCCATCTGCTCATCATCGCGGAGGCTATGCTCTGCACGGCCACGCATATAGTAGTAGCGCGATACGATTTCGCTCTCCAGTATCTGGGTTATTTCCCTGCGGTATTTTTCCAGGTCCTGTTTTTTGTCATGCTTCAGTTTGGCGGCCAGGTCTTTGTAGCTGCCTTCTATATCGGCAAAATATTTTTCGCGTACGGCGGCGCTCTTCAGCGAGTCGAGGCGGATTTCTGATTCTGATTTGTAGGTATAATCCTTTTTCTCTACCCAGTTCGCAAATTCATTGTACGTATTATTATCTATGGCAAACTGCCCTGCCGGCGGAATGGTTTTGTTCTTTTTGGCATAGATGGTGGCGTAATCAAAAAAGTAACCCTTTACATACAGCGTAATAGCCAGCTTGCCCGGGGGCGTGTCCACCACTTTTACATCGGGCTCTACACCGCCGCTGCCCAATACCTTGCGCCCGGCCAGGGTTTTATATACTTTCCTCAGCGAGTCGGGTACGGTGCCTACACTGCCATCATCGTTGCGGTTGGAGTAGTCGAGCGTTTGGATGCACCTGCCGCTGGGGGTGTAATATTTTGCCGTAGTGAGTTTGAGGCGGGCGTTGTAGCCCAGGGGGCGCGTTGTTTGCACCAGCCCTTTGCCAAACGAGCGTTCGCCTACTACCACACCCCTGTCCAGGTCTTGCAAGGTACCCGCCACTATCTCAGACGCAGAGGCCGAACCACCGTTGATGAGTACGGTAACAGGTATCCTGGTATCCCAGGGCTGCGATGTGGTTTTGAAGTCATGTTCCCATTCCTTTACCCTGCCCCTGGTGCTTACTACCAGCTGGCCTTTGTCTACAAACAGGTTGCAGACAGACACCGCCTGGTCGAGCAGGCCGCCGGGGTTGTTGCGCAGGTCCAGCACTACGCCGCTAAGATTGGGCTGGGCTTTCTTCAGGCTATCGAGCTGGGCCTTTACCAGGCGGCTGCAATGGGGTGTAAACTGGGTAAGTTTCACATAAGCTATATCCTTTTTCTCGCCGAACAGGCTGGAGTATGGTACGCTCGATAATTCAATTTCGCTGCGCACAATAGTCTTTTCTTCCACGCTGCCCGAAAACACATCTTTTACCTTTATGGTTACCTGCGTGCCGGGCGAGCCTTTGAGCAGTACGCTGATGTCGTCTATATCTTTGCCCTCCACCTCTTTGCCGGCAATGGTTATCACTTCGTCGCCGGGGTGCAGGCCTGCCCTGTCGGCGGGGCTACCCTCGTGTATATCGCCCACGAATATTTTGTCCTCGGCCTTGCGCATATTGGCACCTATGCCGCCATACCTGCCTGTGGTCTGAAATTCATACTCTTCTATATCCGACTCGGTGATGTAGTTGGTGTACGGGTCGAGGGTGGACAGCATATCGTCTATACCCGTCTTGATGAGTTTGCCCGGCTCTATTGGGTCTACATAAAAAGTGTTCAGCTCTTTCAGTACGTTATTGAAGATGTCGAGGTTTTTCGATACTTCGAAGTACGAATCGGTGCGCGATGCCTGTATAGATACAAAACACACTGTAGCCAGCAGGAAACCCGCCGCTACGCTCCTGAACTTATATATTCTATTTTTTATTTTCTTAAACATGTTCCATGTATATAATACCAAACGGAAAACTACGAAAATATTGCAAGCCGGGAGTCATGGTGCCGTAAGTCATAAGCCGTGAGGGGCAGTTAATTAACATTATTAGTAGTAAGTCGTAAGGGGTAAGTCATAAGTCGTGAGTCGTGCGAGGGGGCATTTGGTACAGGTACCGGAACAAAATATGCATTTTGGGAACAGTTTTGTTCCCAAAATGTTCCCAAATGATGCCGGATTTTTGAACATACCGCGGAGGAACAAAACGTAAAAGATTGATTGCCAACGTGGTTAGGAAAAAGTGTTGCCAAAGTGTTGCCAAAAAATGCCTGCCCGAGCCGAATCCCAGCCAGAATGAAGCTTTCTGGCTGGCGTTTGGACGGGGAAATAAAATTTTTCTGCTGGTATAAAAATGCCGACCAGGGGTGGGGGCCAGGCATCGGTGTGTTACGGTATATGCAGAGTTTCATGGTTGATATGTTTTACTACAGTTTGGTAATCCTGTATCGCGATAGTGATAAGATACGGGCATACAATAACCCCCCGCATCCCGAATGGCTCGGGACAGGCAGCTGGATTTTCGTATCCCGCAAAATAGCGGGATTACTACAGCAAATATACTAATTTTTGAGTGAATTAGGGATTAAAATATTGCTCTCTCAAGGCCGCAGCCATGAAAAGAACACCTGAAAGAAAAGAAGAAGGGGATAAAGCGGACCGCGACAGGCAGATAAGGGAACTGCACGAGCAGGGGCTTAGCCAGCAAAAAATAGCAACACAGTTAGGCATAGGTGCAGGTACATTAAACCGGGTATTAAATGGCTGACGTTCCAATCATTCCACTATTCCATAGTGCTGTATTGTGGAATGGTGGAATGACCGAAATAGGGTGAAAAGTAATATTTTTATAGTGCTATGAAAAACTACATTAGTACATACAGATTGGAAGAATATTGTCAACCAATTAATTTTAAGAAAGACCTGCTCTTTTATGAAAAAGTATTATTGCACGATGGTACACTAAAATACATTAAAAGCATATTAGATAATGCAAAAGCAACAAAGGAGATGAATGATTCATTTAATTCTAATGTTAAGACTATTGATTTTTTAATCGGCAGGGGTTACTATCAAATGTTTTCAGAAGAATATAAGGATTCTGTAGTGCATCAATCCCCCAGAAAGTACGATGAAATACCTAAAGAGACACAAGCTCAAATTGATTACTTGTATGAAGAGATGAGCAAGATAGCTACAACTTTGAATGAATACATAATAAATATGCGTATTCACAAAGACAACTTTAAAGGCAGGGGTGGTGATTTTATTGATACTATATACAATTATGAATATCTAGATTCAAGAACTTGGGCTCTTTTACTTTCCTTTATTAATGATGAAATATATCACCCTAGATTTAAAGATTTGGCTTCAACTATCATTACTGAGAATAAAAGGGAGCAGGTAATCAAATTCGTCTTCAATAAAATGCCAATAATTGATCCAGATATTAGTTGGGAAGAATTATTTGAATATAAATCTGATAGAGATGTACAACGAAAACACTACGCTTTAATTAACTGGGCAAATGAAGTGGCTAATAGCAATTTGAGTATCGCCGAAATCAAGGATAAATTCGAATACCTATATCGTGAATATGAGTATCAACTTAATCTGCACAAGAAAAAGAAAAGCACAACAACTTTTCAGGTTATTCTCAATAGTCCATTGGAAGCTGCTGAGAACCTGGTAAAACTTAATTTCGGGAAAATACTCAGTCCATTCTTCAACATTTCAAAGGGCAAGATGGATTTATTGGAAGCTGAAACTAAGATAACTGGCAGGGAACTGGGGTATATTTTCGACGTTAATGAAAAATTCGGGAAATAACCATCTAGATACAAATTGAGTATATGAACCTGATAGAATACTTAAATATTGATATCACCACAGAAAAAGGTGTGAATGATGTATTTGGTTTCATTGAAAACCACTTAAATAAACTGTACGAGACAAATGCTAGCTACAATTTAGTAACCCCTTTGGAAAAGATATATGATAAGGCTATCGAGTGCATTGAATACTATGGAAAAACACAAGAAGAATATGGCATACCAGACCTTTATAAGCAAATAAGTGAGATACACGAGTTTGCTAGTTTAATGCGTACCGGACGGGTTGAACGTATGAGTACCAGATTTTATAACCCATACCAATACGTATACTCGAAAACACTTGAAATATATGATGATATTAAAAAAGAAATTGAGAGTAGAAAGGGGCAAGATATATTTCATGAATTGCTTGACAGCAACATTTCTACAAAGGAAACCATTATACAGTTACTTAGCAATTGTATAAAGTTAGTAGAAAGCAATCCAACCTTACCGGATAAAGCAAAAGCACAGATAGTTGATAATATCACATCCGCCATAAATGAAGCAAAAAGCAAAACTACGAACTGGTCGAAATTTTTAGGGAAGATTAAGCAAGCAGGTATTTTGCTAACAGCCGTAGTTGCAATAACCGGCTATTCCCTGAAAGATTTAATTGAGGCAAAAGACACATTAGACAAAACAATAAATATCGTTGAAGAGACTACAGTTAATAATATCTCAATTACTAATCAATTAAGCATCCAAAATAACATTCAAATAGGGGACAGCATTAGCAATAGAGAAAATGAACACCAACCGAAATAACCATTCCACCATTCCATTCCGCAGGTAGGTGGAATGAATGGAATGAAAAAAATAAACCAATAAAAAATTACACTATGGCAAAAAGAGAATTTGAAGGAGTAGTCGTGTATACCATTGGCAGAGATGGCTGCCTTAACGGTGTATATTGTAACAATGCAAAGAATACCGCTCACCAGGTATTTAACGAAATAGCGCGGTTGAGTATGAGATATGATGAGGAGTCTTTAAAAAATATAGCTGGCAACACTTCAACCCATTTATCAGGTGAATATGTATGCCAGTGGATAGATGTTAACAACATCACACATACTGGACTACTACGCATTAGGAGAACAGCAAATGCATATGATGTTGAATGGGTTGAAAACGGGCAAAACGTATTTGAGGGTATAGGTTTTCTTACAACTAATGACCAATTTGTTGTGGCCTATACTACCGCATAAGCCACTGATTTAAGTTTGCAACTTAAATCAGCAATAAAAAGCAAGGCTGTGCCTGGCAGGGCCTGGGTGCAGATGATGGAGCGATGAACAGAACATACCGGTCACAGACCTGCGCCTCATTCAGCATTTCAGTTGCAAACTGAAACGAGTAAAAGGGAACATTTTACCCGGTAGCCTACAAGGGCGGAGGAGCATCATACTCAGGATTAATAATTAATGCTAACGCTACCAATATTATAACCATTATAAGAACCACTATAAAAACAAGCATGAAGAGCAAACGCAGGTTTTTATACCTCTTCCGGGCTACCTCAGTTTTTGCGCCATTGCCCAGGTTCCTGAATATCAGCGCCAGGCTAAGCGATACTATCAGAATAGCAGGCGCAATAATAATCACAAATAAAGAAATGAAAAACCACTCCAAAGCAATATCGTATTTATCAAGTCCTTAAATATACACACCACTCGCGTCATTGCGAGCGTAGCGCGGCAATCTAATCACGCGATGAACAACCCACGTTTGGATTAGATGGCCACGTCGTTGCACTCCTCGCCATGACGGGAGAAAGAACAGGCACAGTTATTGCTGTGCGTTAATAAAACAAAACCTATACAACTTATGAAATACTACATCATCCTGCTGCTGGCCATAGCCCTTACCGGTTGTAAAAAAGAACAAACCAACCAGGCTGTACCACAACAAGACACCCAGACGGTACAACAAATAGCTATCGACAAGGTGCAGGGGGTCAGGAAGTTTAAGGGAACAGTCATCACCAGCATCAGAAACCAGCAATGGTATTTTACACCTGTGGACACCCAGGTGTTGAATAACTACGAGATAGAGATATACCAGCGATTCCCAAATACCATTACACTGCGCAGTATTGACAGCACCAGGCCATCGATTACCATTTCGGAGGGTTTGCCGCCACGGTTTTTACCACCCGCGGGGTGCAACGAATGTGTATCCTTTGGGATGGACCCAAGAGGTTCCGGGTCTGAGTCGTTTTGCGATGTAACCTATAATCCGGACTCAGACAAGGTAACTTATATACATGCTAGTATTATAAGGGCATACCCTGGCCAGGATGTCATAAGGGAAGAGTTTGGACTAACGGAGCAGTGACGGTAGGAGGCGGGTCGTACTCAGGATTAATAATTAAAGCTAATGCTACCAATACTATAACGATAATAATAACCACTATGAAGACAAGCATGAAGATCAAACTATTGTCCGGCGCGAGTGGACATCCTCCGCCCTGTGTTCACAGGGCACCTCCTTCAAAGGAGGAATTTTCAGAGAAGGAATAATAAAATTCTCCCTTTGAACTTAGCGTAGTACTCCCACAAACGAAGTGTGTAACATAGGGAGGGTGGAGGGGAGCCTGCTGGTGAGGGCTTGCCTGTACGTTGCTTATCATGAAGGTTCTGTTTTCCTTTTATGTACTTCTTAATATCCCCTATTCCGCACAAGCCTGCCAAACAAATAAAAAACGCCCCGTACATACGGGGCGCTTATATCTTAATGTAACTGATGGTTAATTATTCATCATCTTCGTCGTCTGCTTCTACTTTCATAGGGCGCAGGTCGTCGCCGGGTTTTACATTGCCGGTCCTTGTTTTGCAGTTGAAGTTTTTAGAGATACCGAAGTTGAATTGATTACCCCATGTCAGCATAAAGTTGCTCTGGTCGATAGTACCATTCAATGCGGTAGGAGATTTTGGCGTATCGTAGCTGATAGTCCTGTAACCGATGCCACCAAAACCGAAGTTGAGGGCCATACCGTCGTGAACGAATACCTGTACCATAGGCGTAACAGAAGCCTGGAAACCATTGTAATAGTCGTAACCGTAAATGAGGGTTTCAACTATTTTATTGGCGGTGTTATCTACCACCCTTGTTTCAGCTTCAGATACATCCTGGCCTGATACGTAGCTCAGGTCTACCTGTGCAAACAGTGACAACCAGTTGCTAACGGGCTTGGTATAACGGAAGAACACACCTGCCTGCCATTCCCTGGTTTCCATTGCATTCCTGTTCCAGGTATTAACAGCGGGAGATTGCCTTTTTTCGTCAAACATGCTCCATATACCACCCTGCAGACCCAGTGTGATGTTGTTGGTGAACTGGTAGCCCACGCCGGGGTTTACGTTCCAGTCAAAAGACCTTTCTTCTGTACCACCGCCATTGTCAGTTTTGCTGGTGCTGAGGCCCAGGGTACCATAAACAAGTACGCTATTTTTTTGTGCGCTGGCCACGCCTATAGAAGACACTGCCAGTAAAGCGAGAATAAGTTTTTTCATACAGATCATGCGTTTTATAATGAAACAAATGTATATCCTCTTTGGCTATTATGCAATAGCTATAGACAAAATAACATACAGAATTAATAAATTGTAATATATACTACTTTTTGAACCATCCGCTGTACATCACATAGTTGTTGGCTATGCGCTCTACCTCGCCCTCCAGCAGCTCGGGGCTGATGTCCTTTACCTTTTTGGCAGGTACCCCGGCATATATACTGCCCGATGCTACCTGTGTGCCTTCCAGCACAACGGCCCCGGCAGCTATAATACTGTTTTTGCCTATATGTACGTTGTCCATTACTATGGCGCCCATACCTATCAGCACGTTGTCTTCTACCGTGCATCCGTGTACTATGGCGTGGTGGCCTATAGATACGTTGTTGCCGATGATGGTTTTGGTCTTCTGGTAGGTGCAGTGGATACAGGCGCCGTCCTGCACGTTTACCCTGTCGCCCATGCGTATGCTGTTTACATCGCCCCTCACCACCGCGTTGAACCATATGCTGCATTCCCTGCCCAGCACCACATCGCCCACTATGGTAGCGTTTTCGGCTATATAGCAGTCTTCGGGTATATTGGGCAATACTCCTTTTACGGGTAATATTACAGGCATGAGATACTTATTTGAATAAATTATACTTCAGGATGCAGTATATAGCCCTGAAACCATCCTTCCATCCTATTTTCTTTCCTTCTTCGTAGGTACGCCCGTAGTACGATATACCTACTTCGTATATCCTTATTTTGGGTACGCGGGATATTTTGGCTGTTACCTCGGGCTCAAAGCCAAAGCGTTTTTCCTTCAGTTGTATGCTTTGTATAATCTCGCGCTTAAAGAGTTTGTAGCAGGTTTCCATATCGGTCAGGTTCAGGTTGGTAAACATGTTGGAGAGGAAGGTAAGCATAGCATTGCCCAGCGAGTGCCAGAAGAAGAGTATCCTGTGGGGGTTGCCACCCATAAAGCGGGAGCCGTACACTACGTCTGCAAAACCATCGAGCACGGGTTTCAGCAACTGGTTATATTCCTCGGGGTTGTATTCCAGGTCAGCATCCTGTATCACCACATATTCGCCTTTGGCCTTGCTGATACCTGTATGCAATGCCGCGCCTTTGCCCTGGTTTACTTCGTGCTTGTAATAGCTGATGGGCAGGTCGGGGTTGTTGGCCTGGTAGTTAAGTATTGCTTCTTCTGTATTGTCCCTGGAGCAGTCGTTAACAATGATCACCTCCTTCTGTATATCACCTATCAGCTCCACAGCTTTTATACGGTTGAGTATATTGTGAATAGTAGGGCCTTCGTTGTATGCAGGAATAACTATAGAAAGTGTTTGATGCATGAGCTCACTTGTATATTAAGGTTCAAAAATAATATGATTTGTTTAAGAATTAGTGGATAATACCCGCTTATCTTATTTTTCTGAGATAAAATTCTGCTTTGAGTTACCTTTGTTATTATTGTTACACCATATTCTTACCGGTAAGTATGAGGGCCTATTTAGATTTACTGCAACATATATTAGACAACGGCGCTGAGAAGAGTGACCGCACAGGCACAGGCACCATAAGTTGTTTCGGCTACCAGATGCGGTTCAACCTGCAGGATGGTTTCCCGATGCTGACTACCAAAAAGCTGCACCTGAAGTCTATTATTCACGAGTTGCTCTGGTTCCTCAATGGCGATACCAATATTAAATACCTGAAAGATAACGGCGTTGCCATATGGGACGAATGGGCCGATGAGCATGGCGACCTGGGCCCGGTATATGGCCACCAGTGGCGTAGCTGGGCAGGTGCCGATGGCAAAACATACGACCAGATAAGCGAGGCTGTACGGTTATTAAAGACCAACCCTGACAGTCGCCGTATTATCGTCAATGCATGGAATGTAGCCGATTTGTCAAAAATGGCACTAACGCCCTGCCATGCTTTGTTCCAGTTTTATGTGGCCAATGGCAAGCTGAGCTGCCAGCTGTACCAGCGTAGTGCCGATGTGTTCCTGGGCGTACCGTTCAATATTGCTTCTTATGCATTGCTGACTATGATGATGGCGCAGGTGTGCGGACTGGAGTATGGTGAATTTGTGCACACCTTCGGCGATGTGCATTTGTACAGCAACCATATAGAACAGGCCAAACTACAGCTCACAAGAGAGCCATACCCGCTGCCCACTATGAGGATTAACCCGGATGTAAAAGATATTTTCAGTTTTAAATACGAAGATTTTACGCTGGAAAATTACCAGTCGCACCCGCATATCAAAGCGCCGGTAGCTGTTTAACTCAAAATTCAGGACAGTATATTTTTGAATTTTGAATTTTTGAATTTTGAATTATACGAGTATGATATTATCTGCAATAGTTGCCATGTCTGAAAATAATGCCATTGGCAGAGATAACAGCCTGCCCTGGCACTTGCCCGACGATTTGAAATTTTTCAAACGTACCACTGTGGGCAAGGCTGTGTTGATGGGCAGAAAAACTTATGACTCTATGGGCAAGCCTTTGCCCAACAGGCTGAATATTGTTGTTTCATCACATAAAAACCTGCAACTGCCCGAAGGTGTACTATTGTACCATAACCTGGAAGATGCTGTAACCCGCCTGCAACAGGAAGATACTGATGAGGGCTTTATAGTGGGCGGAGGAAAGATTTTTGAGCAAACTATGGACATGACAGACAGGATATACCTGACGAGGGTGCATACTATTATTGAAGGTGCGGAAGCATTCTTTCCGCATATGGACCATACACACTGGAAGCTGACATGGAAAGAAGAACATCCGGCAGATGAAAAACATGCTTACGCCTTCACCTTCGAGCAATGGGACAGGATAAAAGAAATATAAAAAAAGCACCGGCGATACCGGTGCTTTTCTATTAGCAGATATACTATCTATCCACCGAAGTTTTTCATCATATCCGCCAGCGGGTCGTTACCTTCTCCTTTAGTTGCCAGGAAGTTCTCAATCATCGGGTGCATCATAGGCGGCACTTTCGATTGTATAAATTCTTTAATCACTTCCAGCGCTTTTGTAGCCTGCTCTTCATTAAGGCCTGCTTCCTCAGTCAGTTTTTTTACCAGTTCGTTCATCAATATTTATATTACGTGTTAGTATTTATATTATGCTGCCTTCAGGTGGTCCAGCTTGGTATGTTCCAGCATCTGCCGGGCATATTCCAGCGTCAGTACAAAGTTCTGTTTATCTGTTTCCGAGGGCAGGTCAAACATCGCATCGGTCAGTATCATTTCGCAGATAGCCCTCAGGCCACGGCCGCCCAGCTTAAACTCTATGGCTTTGTCCACCATATAGTCCAGCGCATCTTCCTCCACAGTCAGTTCAATACCCTCATATTCAAACAGCTTTTTGTATTGTTTGATGAGTGCATTCTTGGGCTCTGTAAGTATGCGCTTCAGCGCGTCGCGGTCCAGCGGGTTCAGGTAGGTTACTATCGGCAGCCTGCCCAGCAGTTCAGGTATCAGGCCAAACGTACGTAAGTCCTGTGCGTTTACGTATTGCAACAGGTTGCTCCTGTCCAGCTCTTTGGTAGCTTTTATGGCGTTGTAGCCAATAGCTGATGTCTGCACCCGGCGTGCTATCATCTTATCCACGCCTTCAAAAGCACCGCCGCATATAAACAGGATATTTTGTGTATTAACTTTTACCAGTTTTTGCTCCGGGTGTTTACGTCCGCCTTGCGGGGGCACCAGCACATCTGTGCCTTCCAGCAGTTTCAGCATAGCCTGTTGAACGCCTTCTCCACTTACATCGCGGGTAATAGAAGGGTTATCTCCCTTACGCCCTATTTTATCTATCTCATCAATATATACTATGCCCTGCTCTGCGGCAGCTATATCATAATTGCAGCTCTGCAGCAGGCGCGCCAAAATACTCTCTACGTCTTCACCTACATACCCCGCTTCTGTAAACACGGTAGCATCTACTATGGCAAAGGGCACCTGTAGCAGCCGGGCTATGGATTTGGCCAGCAATGTTTTACCAGTACCTGTTTCGCCTACCATAATGATGTTCGACTTTTCTATCTCCACATCGTCAGTCTGCTGGGGTTGCATCAACCTTTTATAGTGGTTGTATATTGCTACAGACATTACCTTTTTAGCAGAATCCTGCCCTATTACATACTGGTCCAGGAAATCCTTGATTTCTTTGGGTTTATATATTTTGTGTTTCTTCAGGGCATCTTTGTTGTCTTTGCCGGGTTTGCTGTCGGGCAGGGTTTCCTGTAGCAAATGATGGGCATTTTCTGTACAGGCATCACAGATATTACCTTTGATACCGGTAAAGAGAATATTCACTTCACTTTCCAGCCTGTCGCAAAACGAGCACCTTTTTTCACCTTGTCTTGACATTAATAATAATATATTAGTCTGCAAAAGTACAAAGAAACTTGCAAGTGGTATAAAATACACTTTCCGGGTGCATAACTCTTTTGCTTAATTTGCACCAACATGCCTGCTGTTCAATTACATACATCACATCAACCGGCCTCATTTGCAGATATTATCCTGCCCCTGAACTTACCGGGCATGCTCACATATGGGGTACCGGTAGAATTGCAGGACGAGATAAAACCAGGTATGCGTGCAGAGGTGGCGCTGGGCAGGAACAAATTGTACTCAGGCATAGTGGCCAGGCTGCATAATAACAAGCCTGATGCCTACCAGGTAAAACCGATTCGTGCATTAATGGACGAAGCGCCTGTAGTGAATGAAAAGCAGTTGCAATTCTGGCAATGGATAGCCGGTTATTATGTAGCAGCCCCAGGGGAGGTGATGCAGGCTGCATTGCCGGCACACCTGAAGCTAAGCAGTGAAACCAGGGTGCAATGGATGCCCGCGCATGATGATGTAGTATATGAGTGGAGCGACAAAGCTTTTGCTGCTGCCGATGAACTGGAACGGAGAAAAGAACTGACATTAACCGAACTGCGCGTTATTACCGGGCCGCGCAATTTTGCAGAAGTGCTGAATGAACTGCTGGAAAACGAAACCATTGTTATTCATGACGAGCTGGAAACGGCATACCGGCCCAAAAAAGAGAAGCTGGTACGGCTGAATGCGCAATACAAAGAGGATGCTCAATTACATAGTTTATTTGACGAATTGCAGAAGGCCCCGAAGCAACTAAGCCTGCTGATGGCGTATATAGAGCTTTCAGTAAAATACGGCGCGGTAAAACAAAACACACTCACCGAGCGGGCATCGGCCACTGTTGCACAGGTAAAAGCTTTGGTGGACAAGGGAATATTTATTATTGAAGAAGTAGCTGTAGACAGGATAGCGGCAGATACTTCGGCAAAGACTACAGTACTTGAACTGACACCTGCGCAACAGAAAGCATTGGATGAGCTGGATACCGCTTTGGACAAGAAGGATGTGGTATTGCTGCAGGGTGTTACGGGCAGCGGCAAAACTATGCTGTACATAAAAAAGCTGAAGGAATGTATAGAAAGCGGGAAACAGGCGGTATACCTGCTGCCGGAAATAGCATTGACTACACAATTAGTCAGCAGGTTGTATACATACTTTGGCGATGAATTGGGCGTATACCATTCACGCTTCAGCAACAACGAACGGGTAGAGATATGGGAAAAAACAAGGTTAGGAAAATATAAGATTATCGTAGGGCCGCGCTCAGCGTTATGGTTGCCCTATGAACACCTGGGCCTGGTAATTGTAGATGAAGAGCACGACGTGTCATACAAACAGAAGGACCCTTCCCCACGGTTTCATGCCCGCGACAGCGCTATATTCCTGGCATCGCTGCATGCAGCCAAAACCATCCTTGGCTCTGCTACCCCGTCGGTTGAAAGCCTGTATAACGTGCAGCGCGACAAATACGGTTTCGTTCATTTGCGGGAACGCTACCTGGGGGTGCAAATGCCGGCTATTGAAACCATCAATGCCAAATCACTGGAAAGTATGCGCAAGCAGGGCATCAGGATGATTACGCCGGAATTGTACAATGCTATAACAGAAACCCTGGCCAGGCATAAGCAGGTGGTATTATTTCAAAATCGCAGGGGCTATGCACCGTTCCAGGTATGCCTGATGTGCGGCTGGGTGCCTCATTGCAAAAATTGTGCGGTATCGCTCACTTATCACAAAAGCACAGATAAGCTACATTGTCATTATTGTGGCCTGCGCTCTGCCGTAGTGCAGGTTTGCCCTTCGTGCGGCAGCAACAGGTTGCAGAGCAAAACCTTCGGAACTGAAAAGATAGAAGAAGAAATAACCCAACTCTTTCCGCAGGCAAAAGTGGCCCGGATGGATGTGGACAGTATGCGGAATAAAACAAGTTTCTCAGAGTTGTTCGACAAACTGGAGAAAAGAAAGATTGACATATTGGTAGGCACGCAAATGGTGGTAAAAGGACTGGACTTTGCCCCCATAGAGCTGGTAGGCATACTCAGTGCAGACAGCCTGCTTAACTTTCCGGACTTCAGGGTAAATGAACGTGCGTTTCAATTGATGGAGCAGGTAAGCGGCAGGGCGGGACGTACGGATGGCAAGGGCAGGGTGCTGATACAGGCTTACAATATGGCACACCCTGTTTTGCAATGGGTGCGCGAGCACGATGTAAAAATGTACTACGAGCATGAAATACGCTACAGGCAGCAGTTTGCTTATCCCCCGTTTACAAGGTTCATAAAAATTACTTTTAAACACCGCGATGAACCCAAAGCTGTTGCCGCTGCCGCGCAAATGGCACAGGCCCTGCAACAGGTAACCGGTATAGGTGTACAGGGGCCTGTACAGGCATTGATACCAAGAGTACGTAATTTATATGTGCAGGAGGTATGGATAAAATGTCCGCTCAGCCGTAGTGTGTTAACTGAAACTAAGGCTTTTATAAAAACGCAAAGGGATATAATTACTTCCTCCAGGGGGCTCAGTGCTGTTCAGGTACAGTTTGATATAGACCCGGTAGGATAAAAAATGCCCCGGCAAGCCGGGGCGTTATATCAATGATTGTCAGATAGTCTTAAGCCAGGTCCAGGAACCTGTCCAGCATATTATTGCCGTCCGTCATGTTCAATGGTTCGCCAAATGCCTGTGTGGCGGCATCTGCGGTGATTGTATAGCCATTGATACCTGTAATATTAATGTTCAGTTGAATTGTATTACCCTCTCCTGCATATGCCCTTTGTGCGGCCGTATTGGTTGTATCGGAGTTAGTACCTGTTATCCAGGGTTTCACATCTTCCATCATTACGGTCTTGCGCAGATAACGCGCAAACGCAGCCTGCCTTGCCTTTACCGAATGTATATTCATCAGTGCGCTTACTACATATTTATCAGACAGCACTTCCGTTACCTGACCTTTATATACACGTTCGCCGCCGTCTGTTAATACCTGCATCAGTATCAGGAAGTCCTCGGTATTGGTAAGTGCGCCGGAGAATGGCCCACCGCCAAATCCCCTGCCACCATTCAGGTCTATTTTATCATCATCGTAGGTAATAACAGTACCGCCAAGTTCTGTTATCAGTTGCTGTAGTATACCTATATGAGATTTAGTATTGGCAGCTATCTGCTCAAATTGCGATTTGTACTCCGCAGGCAGCAAATCTTCTACCTGCATCGCTTCTCTATACAACTTGTCGGATATATACTCCACCTTCAGCAGGTAGTTCAGTATATTCACTATGGTCTCTTTACTCTGGCCGTAAGCTTTATTGGTAAACAGGCTGCCGGCAGCAAAGGGTATTGCAGCTATAGCCAGCTTTGCTCCCCAGCCTTTCAGCAGGTCTCTTCTGTGCCCGCTTTTTTCAAACTCAGCACCGTTACCTGCTCCTAATTCTTCTATAATGTTATTAAAGTTCATTTCTTATTTTTTTACTTGTTGGGCAAATTGTTACCTGAAACCTTAGTAGACAGGAACCTGTTGATACTGGTCACTGTGTTAGATGGAAGAGAACCCTGCTCAGAGCCGGTCGCGTCTACCGGGCCAAAGAAATTTCCTTTGCTTCTCATATTGCTTACAGTAGCAGCATGCCTTGCTTCGGCAGAAGCCATCTTGCCTGCCAGCAATACATGTTCGCCCGCTACAAACAGCCTGCCGGCTTCATTCATTGTTGCCACTGTCAGGTTCTCAATCAGTTCTGCGTTTTCAAGTACGTTACCACGCAAAGAAAAATTCACACTACCAAAGTCTGTTTCCACTACAGTACCCCTTCCTTGCAGGTAGTTGCGCAACAGCTCTCTGTGCGCTATTTCATGGTCAAGTATCTCTGTGAAGTATGCTACTTCTTCCGCGGAAATACCGGTGTACCTGTTTTTTAATAAACGGTCATAAAATGCGGCTTCTACCTGCTGCATGACAAATAGCAGGTTCAACAGGCCGTCATCATTAGTACCCAGATCGGTGGCTCCTGCAGATGGTATATTGTCTTCTTCTTTTTTACAGGATGCAATGAGTATACCGGCTCCTGCCAGCCCTCCTGCATAACCTAAAAACTTTCTGCGGGATACTCCCGTACTTAACGACACTTCCCCCTGCATGGTATTTTTTTCTTCTTTCATAATAGCTTATTGATTAACCGTTTGTTTTCCTGCAACCGTTCATAGTAGCAGCAGGGCACAAATAATTTGTCCCCCAATATACAAAAGCAGTAAGTAAATCTAATATATGAAATCTGCTTTTCATAGTATTTCTACCACGAAAAATGAAGATAGGCTGTATTTTTTGTTTTACGATATGAAAACAGGCATATGGATTATACCTTGTTGAATATGAGCGAGATAAACTGATAAAGGCTAATTATTACAATGGACAAAAACAAATGGGATGTTTAGGCGCTCGTTCACATATTGTTTCAGCTTGCGGGAAGAAGGTTTGATGAGTTTATATCGTTGCAGGTCTACTACTTCTACTACTTTCAGGTAGCCGCGGTTCATCATGAGAAAACGTGTGTACCTGGACAAGAAACGCGCGGAATCGGCATCAGCAGCCAACATGCCCGTATAGTGCATCCATACTTTGTTATTATCGTCCCACATACTGCGTATGTTTTTTTTAATGATAACGCTTAGGTTGTTTATACACTTTATTCAGGTTGCCACCGCAACCGCAACCCTTGTTGCTGGTAGCACAACTTTCAAATGCCACACTTGCTGCTATTATTAATAACAGGTAAATCGCCGTTTTGTTCTTTTTAATCATATCCTTCTGGCTACTTTTGTAAAGTTAAGGATTTGAAGCCATCAAAAGACCGCTGAACATACTGGTAGCCCCGCTCGACTGGGGGTTGGGGCACACCACGCGTTGTGTGCCGGTAATAGCGTATTTACGGGCAATTGGGCATAGGGTATTATTTGCGGGCAATCACCAGCAATGTGCTTATATAAGCGGTACTTTTCCGGGTATAGAAACAATTTATCTTGAAGGGTATAATGTGCGGTATGCGGCTTCAGGCTCTATGTTTATGCCCACGGTCATAAAACAGGTTCCCTCCCTGCTCCTCACCATACGCAAGGAAAATACCTGGCTAAAAGAAATTGTTGCACAATACAATATAGACCTGGTCATCTCCGACAACCGCTATGGCCTCTATCACGACATAGTACCTTCTGTTATCATTACCCACCAGCTCAATATCATTACCGGCCTCGGCAGCATGGCCGACAATATCCTGCGGCGGCTGCATTATCGTTTTCTCAACAGGTTCAATAATGTTTGGGTAGTTGATGTACGACAGGCGCCGGGACTGGCAGGGCGGTTATCCCACCCGAAACAATTGCCTCGCAACACACAGTATATAGGTTTATTGTCGCAGCTTGAACCCGTAGCAACTACAAACTCCGGCTACCTGCTGGTGCTGCTCTCGGGGCCGGAACCGCAACGTACCCTGCTGGCTGATAAGCTATGGCAGCAGGTGCAATCCTATACAGGTAAAGTGATGTTTGTAGAAGGCAGTGATGAAGTGGCTGCCAAACAAGATATACCACAGCACATCACTTATCACAAAAAGATTTCGGGGGATACATTGGCAGCAGCCGTTTCCGGGGCGGATATGGTCATTTGCCGCAGCGGCTATTCTACCCTCATGGACCTGGTGAAGCTGAACAAAAAAGCCATACTGATACCCACACCCGGGCAAACGGAACAGGAATACTTAGGCAGAACGCTATATAAAGAGGGAGTATTTATCTGCAGGCAGCAACAATCATTCAACCTGGGCGATGCACTTACAGAAGCAGAAAATTTCCCTTTCAGAAAAATGCAATTTGGTAATGCGTTCGAGCAATTTAAAGCTGTGGTGGATAGCAAGCTCATTTAATAATACTCAATCTCACGTATGAACATTTGTAATGGACTGTCGGCATAGTCACTCGGGGAATCTTCAATAACACGTATCCAATTGCCATGGCTGTCGTAGATATATTCGCTGGTAAACCTTCGGCGAACCGGTCTATCATCAACTTGTTCTTCTGCTAATATTTCATTGTTATGCTTGTCGTAAGTATACGTTGTTTTAACACTCAACAAACTATTGACATTAGTTTCCGAAAGAATATTACCGTTATCGTAGTAGGTATATGAAGTAGTTGAACCCTCGCTTACAGGATGGTGGTCTGTTTCTGATATTACCTGTCCTTTATCGTTATAGCTATAGTCAGCGCGTAAAACACCTTGTGAATTTGAATCTTCCCTTGTTACCAATAGCCCCGAAGCATAAGTATATTTCTTACTCATGTAAACTAAATTTTTATCCGACCACATCCATAATTCCTGAATTAGTCTTCCGGTTGTATCATACTGATAAGTCGTCCTTTTCATGTATTTAGATTCGGTAGCCTCATTGTATTCTTCAATAAGATTCCCATTCACATCATATTTATATCTCATTCCGCCAGCATTTACGCCCTCAGAAACATAGTAACTGTATACAATTTTCCCGGTGACATCGAAACTATCAACCGAATAGAAATTTTTACCGCGTGCCCTCACTTCTGCCTCATCTAAAGTCCCTAACCCTACCTCATAGGACCGTACTGTTTTTACTTTCCCTTTGAGGGGTGCCCTTTTATGTTCTGTACGCATAACCGGGTCGGCTATACATGCAAAAGTAACCATAAAGGCAAGTGTTGTTAAAACAGCTTTCATACTTAGTATATAGCAAATTAATTAAATAATTTCTTCCGGCATAGCTGATTCAACCTGTTTATATCGCTGGGATATGTAGTAGCTTGGCAACTTAGCCGCACACTCCACAATTCCCCTAACTTTGCCACTCTCGTGGACAACAAAACAAAAGCTCATCTTGCCCTGTTGGGTACCAATATATTATATGGTGCGGGTTATAGCATTGCCAAGTATATCATGCCACGGCTGATAGAGCCACTGGGTTTTATCTTCATCCGTGCAGGTGCGGCTGCTTTGCTATTTTGGCTCAGCTATTTCCTGGGCAGCAACTACAGGGCGTCCATCAGTAAAAAAGATTGGGGCGTATTGGCATTGGGTGGTTTATTTGGTGTGGCTGTCAACCAGATGCTGTTTTTCCTGGGGCTGAACCTCACGATGCCTATACATGCATCATTGGTGATGATGAGCACCCCGCTGTTGATTACAGTTGCCGCCCTTATTATTCTCAGGGAAAGAATAGGGCGTAATAAGCTGATAGGGCTACTACTGGGCATAGCCGGTGCGGTGCTACTGATGAGTGCTGGCAGGGAACTGACCACGGCAGCCACCAACACTGCCCTGGGTGATATATTGGTGTTTTTCAATGCCGCCAGTTATGCTATATACTTAGTCATCATCAAACCATTGATGCAGCGCTACCGCCCGCTGGTGGTTATCAGGTGGGTATTCCTGTTTGGGTTTATGTTTGTACTGCCCTTTGGCTGGCAACAGCTTACAGATATACAATGGCAGCAATTCACCCTGCCCGACTATGCAGCTTTGGCTTTCACGGTGATAGGTACCACCTTCCTGGCATATTTGTGGAACATCTACGCCCTCGGCCATTTGAGTGCATCTACCGCGGGTGCTTACATCTACCTGCAACCATTTTTCGCAGGTATCATATCCGTTATATTTATGGGCGAAGCGGTTACCCTGGTTAAAATTTTTGCGGCTGTACTCATATTTGCCGGGGTGTATTTAGTTAACTTCGGGCAGAGAAAGAAAGAACTTAAACAGTAGCCTATGTCTAAGAAAAATAAAGGCCGTGCCGACGGACTGGTTTATTCCACCAACCAGGATTTTTACAATGACTTTGAAGAAGAGCAACAGGATACAAATACGCTCCCCAAAAACAAGCAGAAGCTGAGGGTAAAACTGGATAGCAAACAACGGGCGGGCAAGCTGGTAACACTGGTAGAAGGTTTTGCCGGTACAGAAGACGACCTGAAAGACCTGGGCAAGGATATAAAGACCAAATGCGGTACCGGCGGCAGCGTAAAAGACGGCCTGATAATCATACAGGGAGACTATAAAGAAAAAATTATAGGTTGGCTGCGCGACTGGGGTTACACATTAACCAAATGATAAGCTATTTTTGCACCCATCATGCTACAGGATATAATAGAAACAGGCAAAAAAGACACCCGCTCAGGCTTTGGTGATGGTATATTGGAAGCTGCTCGCAAGAACCCAAATATTGTCGCGTTATCTGCCGACCTCGCAGGCTCGTTGAAGCTGAATGGCTTTATGAAAGAGTTTCCCGAACGTTTTATACAGGTAGGTATAGCCGAGGCCAATATGATGGGGGTAGCTGCCGGCCTGACTGTAGGTGGTAAAATACCATACACCACTACTTTCGCCAACTTTTCTACATCCCGCGTGTACGACCAGGTACGCCAATCTATAGCTTATAGCGGCAAGAATGTAAAAATATGCGCTTCTCACGCAGGGCTTACCCTGGGCGAAGACGGCGCTACCCACCAGGTGCTGGAAGATATTGGCATGATGAAAATGCTGCCCGGCATGACGGTGATAGTGCCCTGCGATTATACCCAAACCAAGCTGGCCACTATGGCAATAGCTGACTACGAAGGGCCTGTTTACCTGCGTTTCGGGCGCCCGGTATGGCCTATATTTACTAAAGAAGACCAGCATTTTGAAATCGGTAAAGCACAGGTACTGGCAGAAGGTACCGATGTTACCATCATAGCCTGCGGACACTTAGTATGGACTGCTGTAGAAGCTGCTAAAGCACTGGCCGAAAAAGGCATATCTGTTGAGCTCATCAACATGCACACCATCAAGCCGCTGGATGAAGCAGCCATTCTGAAATCTGTAGCTAAAACCGGCTGTGTAGTAACTGCTGAAGAACACCAGCGCAATGGCGGCCTCGGCGATGCTGTGGCACAGGTACTTGCTCAGCACCACCCTGCCCCGCAGGAATACGTGGCGGTAAACGACACCTTTGGCGAAAGCGGTAAACCAACCGACCTGCTGAAGAAATATGGTTTGGACAAGCCGGATGTTATCGCAGCGGTAGAAAAAGTGATCAAGCGCAAAGCCTAACCTTCTTTCAATAAATCATCCCTGTGCCTTTGCAGCATAGCCAGCAGTTTGTCTACGTGCACCAGGTGCGTGCGGAAAGACAAGCAGGCAAAACGCAATACATACATCCCGTTCAGCATGGTGGATGAAATAAATATTTCACCATCGGCATGTATGGTTTCCATCAGCCTTTTATTGAAATCATTGGCATCGCCGCTATCCGGCATATATCTGTACGCTACCACCGTCAGTTCCGGCTCACAGATGATTTCAAAACCCAGTGCTGCTATCTTTTCCCTGAAGTAGCGTGTCAGCAATAATTTTTCCTGCAGGCAATCCCTGAAGGGTTGCTCGCCGTACAACTTCAGCGGCAGCCACATGCGCAGTCCCCTGAAGTGTTTGCTGAGTTCAGGCGAAACATCAGCCGGAGAAATATTATCAGTTATTCCGGTTGTGTCCTGCATATAATTCGCCTCGTAAGCAAAAGCATTCTGCAAATGGTGGCGTTCCTTCACCAACACTATACCCGTTCCGTATGGCAGGAACAACCCTTTGTGCGGGTCCAGCACTACCGAGTCTGCCTGCTCAATACCTTTCATCTTTTCCTTGTATTCATCCAGCAGCAGGAAATAGCCGCCATATGCTGCATCTATGTGCAGCCATATATTGTAGTGTCGGGCTGTTAAATGAATTTCTACTATCGGGTCTATAGCTCCCACATCAGTACTGCCTGCGTTGGCTACTATCATAAAGGGCAATAGCCCTGCGGATAGATCGTCTTCTATTTGTTGCTGCAGCCTATCTATATTCATCCTGTATCTTGCATCTGTATCTATATGCCGCACTACACATTCTCTTAGCCCGGCAATTATCAGCGCCTTATCTATACAGTGGTGCACCTGCTGTGTAGTATATACTACCGCGCGATGAAAATCTTTTGCCCTCAGTTGTTGGGCATCACGTGCTGTTGTCACTGCTACCAGGTTGGCTATACTGCCGCCCGATGTGATGTTTCCACCAAAACCGTCTTTATACCCCACCAGTTTTGCGGTCCATTCTATCAAAGCATTTTCGATACGCACCGCCCCGGGTGATGCATAAAATACCCCGGCATATTTATTGGTCACATCCGCTAAGTAGTCGCCCAGTGCTGCTGCGTATATACCACCCCCGGGTATATAACCCAGGTGCCCGCCATGAGCGGTATTTATGCCCGGTTTTTCCATGTGATTTTCCAACAGTTGGATAACACTGCCCATATCATTCGGGTGTGAAAAATCCGTATCGCTTAATGTGGTGTCGCCCTTACCTTCCAGTATATATGTCTTTGCAGTCAGCAGTCTTTCAAGAAAAACTTCTGCATATTCATGCACAAGTGCATTAGCCTCTTTACGTACATCTTCACCAGGTTCCAGGGTTCGTGCAGCCCTTTGCAATTGTTGTATCTGCTCCAGCAGTTCATTGTTCATGAAACAAATGTAATGAACGCCGGCGTAGGGTAATACCAATAAAAAAGGGCTTCAACATAAACCGTTTTTTCATTATGTTCTCTCCTGTACGTTGCCATTGCCGAAATCAATTGGAACCATCGGCATTCGTTGGTATCTTAAAGAGTTTTTGCAGAAGTTCAAGTGTAATAGGTTTTGCGAGAAAGTCTTTTACCTGCGGATATTTTTTTGATTTTTCTCTGTCATTGTTGTTGATTGATGAGGAAACAATAATAACCGGGCTGCTAAGTTCCATCTCTGTGTACTGATCAAGGAAATCCCAACCGGTGCTATCGGGGAAATTTAGGTCAAGAAATATCAGCCTCCGAAGCGAAGGTTGTATTTTAATATACTCCAGGGCACTAGTAATATTTTCAAATACCTTAATCTGGACATCCGGCAGGATGCGGGTGATGATACGCTTATGAATCGTGTTGATTAACATATCATCATCTATCAGGCATATTTCTTCTGTATTACCGATTGTAATATCCTGTTGCACAAGATTTTGCTTCCCTTCCATATCCAGGTTCTCATTCATATTCTGAATGATTGCATTCATATTATTCGCTGAATTTTCAAGCTCTTTATAATAGAACCCCATATCTTCAGCGCTCGTGTTTTCAAGTTTACCGGCATTTATCAGCAACATGATTTTTGAGAATTCGTGCCGTAGCTCGTGCGAAGTAATGAATGAGAATTTACGTATTCTCTTATTCGTCTCTGCGAGAACTTTCTCATCAAGTTTCCGTTGGGTAATATCCATCTCAATAGCCATAAAACCTGAAAGTATACCGCCGCTGTATATAGGCTCTATGCGTATATCGAGCCAGTATTTTCTCCCGTCTTTACTATAGTTCAGTATCTCTGCTTTAACAGTTTCGCCATTTTCAATCGCGTTTCTGAGCAGTGCCACCGTGGCAGGATCGGTCTCCGGCCCCTGAACAAGGTTTCCCGGTTTTTTGCCCAGGGCTTCTTCTAATGTATAGCCTGTCGTTTTTGTAAACGCTTCATTTGCCCATGTTATTTTCCCTTCAGGATCAGTCAGGACAATTATGTTACTGGTTTTATTCACTATTCTCAGCAAACGGTTGGACTCCAGCAGTGCCTCCTGAAGGCGGATGTTTGATCTCTGTATATGTTCGCTATAGTTCTTTATGTCTGTAATGTCTGTGCCCGTGCCAACAAATCCTGTACAATTGCCATTTGAATCGATAGTTGGCGCACCCTTTAATAAAAGGGTCCTGTATTCGCTATCTTTTCTCTTAAACTTACATTCTATTTCAAACGGTCTTTTTTCGGTGTATAACGTTTCCCTTATTCCTGTTATTTTATCGTATTCGTCAGGATGCAGCAGGCCTGTCCAGTTGCTGCCGCTAAGTTTTTCACTATCAAGTCCTGTAAACCCGATCCACTCCTTATTAGTGTATTCTACCCCGTGCTCAAATGAGGATGTCCAGACCAGGACCGGGGCATCATCAGCCATTGTGTGGAACTTCCGCTCACTGGCAGTCAGCTTATCCATCAAGGTATGTTGCGCTGTCACATCCTGCGCGATACCTGTAAAAGTATCCGGGAAACCATCGGTACCCTTCAGAAAAATAGCCTCTCCCTTTATCACCCGCAGTCCACCGTCTTTGCTCAATACACGAAACTCATTGTGGCTTTTGCCCTTTTCAAGGGCCAGTTTAAAACCATTGTAACAGGTATCAACATCTTCTGGGTGGATACTGGAGAAAAAAATATTTTTGTCGGCCATCATCTCTTCCGGGGTATATCCCCAAATACCTACGCAGGCATTATTTACATATACTATATCATAGGTATCAGCATGCACACACCAAACAACTTCCCTGGAATACATAAGCATATTCACGATATGCTCCTGAAGTTTTTGATTCATTTTTTATGTTCGAACCTTTTTTGACTTGGCCCAGCGGCCGGCTGCAGGTTTGATAGCGTCAAAATAATTATAATTGTTTATTAATCATAGCATAATAAAGTATAAAACATAAACAAAAGTGTTCAGGTCTGTTATTCTCCCGGTGGGCGACTCGTGGCCAAAGCAGTCATTTAATTTCCGCTGACGGACATTAAATGATTATTGCAGAAAACAACAAAGACTACCATTTGGTAGCCTTTGTTATATAAATAAACCAGTTTGTAATTATTATTCACCTACCACTTCAAATTCGATTTCCAGTACGTTGTCTTTACCGAAATCTATTAAAGCTTTGTGTGTACCTACCTCTTTCACATCACCTACCAGTGATATGCGGCGGCGGTCAATTTCATAACCTTTTTGCTCGCGTATAGCACGGGCCAACTGTATAGAAGTAACAGAGCCGAAAATCTTTCCGCTGGTACCTGTCTTAGCGCCTATTTTCACAGGGCCTGCTTTCAGTACGTCTGTTACTTTAGCTATCTCAGCTATCAATGCATCTTCGCGTTTCTTCAGCTGCTTGCGGCGCTCTTCTAATATTTTCAGATTAGATTGGCTCGCCTCCAGAGCGAATTTCTGAGGTATTAGGTAGTTGCGGGCGTATCCCGGCTTTACTACTACCAGCTCGTGGGCTGAGCCCAGGTTGTCTACATCTTTAATTAATATGACTTGCATTGGTTATTACTTTAAAAGGTCTGTTACATAAGGCATCAGAGACATCTGGCGTGCCTTTTTTATTGCTTGTGCTACTTTACCCTGTTCGTTTACAAATTTCTTCAGGAATTCGGCGTCTTTGTAATCAATGTACTTGATGCCCATTTTCTTGAAACGGCAGTATTTCTTCTGGCGCTGCTCTACACGGGTAGAGGTCAGAAATTTTATATCGTTTTGTTTAGCCATTGTTCAGTTTTTTAAAATGTGATTAAGCGGTAACGCCTTCTTCTGCGTTAACTTTATTACGCTTTCTTGCATTGTACTGCACGGCGTATTTATCCAGTTTGGTAATCATGTGGCGCATTACAGACTCATCGCGGTTCATCTGTATTTCCAATGTACCATTGCTCTGCGGGTCTGCCTGGTACTCAATTACCCAATACAGGCCGGTTGTTTTTTTGTCGATGGGGTAAGCCAGCGAGCGGAGGCCCCATGCATTTTCGTGAACGATTTTGCCACCATTCTCTTTAATAAAGTCTGCGTACTTTTTCTGAGCCGCTTTGTACTCATCTTCTGCCAATACCGGCGTGAAAATGACCATCAGCTCATAATCCTGAAGGTTTTCTGTTGCCATAAAAATTGTTTAGTTATTAAAATTTTCCCCTCGTATCCGGCAGCAACGCTGGTTATCGGCCCGGAGATGGACAAATAGCCGGATAATTTTGGGAACGCAAAGGTAAGGGGATTTCCTGATTTTATGAAATCATGGCAGGGAAATATCTAATATTATTGATTTTCAGCCTTTTGCACGAGTAATTTTCGCCAAACAGCCCGCAAAACTAAGTACTCCGGGAACAGCAATAATATCAGCCCCACCCCGGCCAGTAGTATTTCACCAGCCTCTTTTATATCCAGTTTATTATCCCGGTAGCTGCCCACCATTTGTACACCGGCACTGATAACTACAGGCAATGCCATAAAACGGGTATAGTTGATGAACAGCTTTTTCATTTCAACATTCAAATTAGTAATAAATGCAGAAACTTGATGCAAAAAGCAGCCCCGCAATACTGCGGGGCTGTTATACTATAACAGGGAATACTTCTTACTGTATGCTCACCAACTGCCTGGCGGGTGTATGGCCTTCTCTCTCTACACTCAAGATATAATTGCCGGCAGGTAAGCCTGCAACATTCATAGTTACTTTTTGCATGCCTGCGTTTGCCTGCATACTCCTTACAGTATGTCCGTTCATACCGGTCAGCCTGATGCTGGCAGCAGGCCTGTCGCCCAATACTATGTGAATGTTCGTGTTGGCAGGGTTAGGGTATATCACTACAGGCTCTTTCCTTTCAGCGTCCTGCACACCTACATTAAAGTAGTACTCCCAGTACATATTGCGTACGAAAAACGGGGTAGGTAATTTGAACCCGCCGAAGTACACATATACTTCTATTTTAGTAGGGTTGTCATTGCTGTCGTAGCTTACCTCGCCTTCTCCCTGTATCTCCCAACTACTGGTAGTATCATTCCACTGTGAGAAGAATACATTGGTAGGCAAACCTTTGCTATTGTTTGTCCTGGTTTCCAGTTGGTCGTATATCCACTCCGCTGAATCTACATCCCAGTATTTTGGCAGGTGATAATTGTAGTACCCGTTATTATCATACCCCGTGCTGTCTGCATAGTCATTTACCCAGCCGGCGGTATCATAGTCCTGCTCCAGCGATGTCACTATCTTGTTATTACTGTATGTGTTAATCACCTGGCTGGCCGTATCCCAACCGCTGCCATTCCAGCTATAACTAAGTGTGTGTATCATATTGCCGTTGCCATCGTATGTATATACCGACTTCTGCCAGGGATTGGGTACACCCATCACATGGTTCACCGTACTGTCCGTCAGCAATTTGTTCTGGCTGTCAAATACCCGGAAGGTAATACCGCTTGTATCCCATTTGCTGTTCAGCCCGTCCCAGTACAGGCTGGTTTCCTTAGTTATATTACCATTGGCATCACGTACTGCCAGTTGTTTGCTGTTGTCTTTCAGCCCGCCACCGTTGTCATATTGCTCCAGGAATTCCATTCTCCTGTTGCTGCCATCATAGTTGCTGATGTACCTCCTGTATGGCTCCAGCCCGCCGCCGTTGTCGGTCAGCAGCACGGCCGTGTCATACAATATGGTACTGCTCAGCCCGTAGTCGTCCAGGTCCATATCATCCGCGTTCAGCACAGAGCCCCTGCCGTTTGAATATTTATAAAATGCAGAGTCTGACAATTCCAGCGATGAACCATCAAAGGCATAATCGGATGTAGCCGCCAGTCTCCAGTAAGCGGCAGTTGTTTTAGCTCCTGCCCTGGAAGATTGTGCTATTATTTTAGCTGTGTTGCCCGGCTTATTTTTTGCGAACCAGTTGGCTTGCCCCTGTGCATTAGCGGCGGCAAAGCCCATAAGTAGTAGTGGTAGTATTAGTCTCATAAAGATGAAGTTTGGAGCAAAGCTATAAGGCTGCCCTCATTCTACAATCAGGGCCACTGCCATAGATTTGTTAAATAATGGATGTAGAATTGTCATAGGAAACCCGTACATCATGGACTTTAACTCAAAGTAATAATAACGGTTCGGTGTCAGAACCAGCTGAAACACGCTTGCAAAACACTTCATCTATTCATCATTTTTACGTAAATTTGTACTGATAAAAACCAACCGTTCCCATGAGAAAACCCGCCCTGTATATTATACCCATTTCGCTGATTTTAATCATTATTACCCTTATCCGGATATGCATCATTTATATATGTTGTCTTTCCGCAACATCTTCAATTTTGATAACAAAAGTTAACAAACCACGTATAAACACATGAAAATCAATCTCTTTTATAGTACTTCTTGTGCTGTAAAACACTTATTTGTTATCATTTACTGCAATTATGCCTCCATCAGGCTATATTATGTGCCAGTTCGTGGTTTTTTGCAATTACCGCCTATCCCGCTACATTTGCATATTCTTAATTTTTTCAAGAGAAAACATGGATCTATTTTCTAAACAGAACAGGGAATTTACAGGGCGCCACATAGGCCCCGACGCTCAGGAGACAGAGCAGATGCTCAGCACGATTGGTATTAACAGCCTCGACGAACTGATAGCACGAACGGTACCCTCAGCTATACGCATGGATAAGCCCCTGGCTATACCTGCCGGCCAGAGCGAAGCGGAATTCTTACAACAACTGAAAGAGACCTCTCTCAAGAATAAATTATTAAAAACCTACATAGGGCAAGGATATTTTGATACCCACACACCCAACGTGATACTGCGCAACCTGTTTGAAAATCCGGGTTGGTACACTTCTTATACACCCTACCAGGCAGAAATTTCGCAGGGCAGGTTAGAAAGCCTGCTCAACTACCAGACAATGGTAAGCGACCTGACAGGCCTGCCACTGGCCAACGCATCGCTGCTGGACGAGGGCACTGCTGCTGCTGAGGCAATGAGCATGTTCTTCAGTACACTGAACAAAGACCATGACAACCCCGAGCGCAATAAGTTTTTTGTTGACGAGGAAACATTCCCGCAAACAAAAGACCTGGTGCTTACCCGCGCCACACCGTTAAATATTGAAGTGGTATTCGGCGATTTCAATACCGCTGAAATAGACAACAGCTACTTTGGTGCGTTGGTACAATACCCTAACGATAAGGGTGCGATTATAGACTATCGCAATTTCATACAGAAAGTACACGCAGCAGGCGCTTACGTAGCCATGGCTACCGACTTGCTGGCGCTTACATTGCTTACTTCTCCCGGCGAGCTGGGGGCTGATGTAGCCCTGGGCTGCGCACAGCGTTTCGGTGTTCCGCTGGGCTTTGGAGGCCCACACGCTGCGTTCATGGCCTCGTCCGACGATTTCAAACGCCAGATGCCCGGCCGCATCATAGGCGTGAGCATAGACGCGCAGGGCAACCGTGCATTGCGTATGGCATTGCAAACGCGCGAGCAGCACATCAAGCGCGAACGTGCTACCTCTAATATATGTACCGCACAGGCCCTCCTGGCCAACATGGCGGCTATGTACGCAGTTTACCACGGTCCCGACGGGTTGAAAGATATAGCCAAGCGCATTTCGGTACTGGCCAGCACGTTGGCACAAGAGCTGAAAGGTACAGGCTACTCAGTATACTCCGATACTTTCTTTGATACAATCGTTGTGAATGTACCGCAGGCCGATGTCATCAGGGCGCGTGCTGAAATAGCTGGCATCAACTTCAGGTATTACGCAGATAATAATAAGATAATAGGCATATCGCTGGACGAAACAACCACCACTGCTGATATCGCTGATATCATCAACGTATTTATGAATAACGAAGACGCGGTGTCTTTCGATATTCATGCCGACCTGGCGCTGATGAACATTCCTACTTCGCTCACCCGTACTTCTCTATACCTCACGCACCCGGTGTTCAACAGCCATCATAGCGAAACACAAATGATGCGCTATATGAAGATGCTGGAGAACAAAGACCTGGCGCTGAACACCAGTATGATATCACTGGGTAGCTGCACGATGAAGCTGAACGCTGCCGCACAGATGATGCCGCTCAGCTGGTCGCACTGGAGCAAGATGCACCCCTTCGTTCCGCGCGAGCAGGCAGAAGGTTATATGAGGATAGTAAAAGAACTGTCTGAATATCTCTGCGAAATCACGAAGTTTGATGCTTGCAGCCTGCAGCCCAACAGCGGCGCGCAGGGTGAGTATGCCGGCCTGCTGGCTATACGTGGCTACCACGAGAGCCGTGGCAACAAACACCGCAACGTAATGCTGATACCTATATCCGCGCACGGTACCAATCCCGCCTCTGCTGTAATGGTAGGTTATAAAGTGGTAGTAGTAAAAGCGCTGGAGAACGGATACATAGATGTAGAAGACCTGAAAGCGAAAGCGGCACAACATGCTGCCAACCTGGCGGGCATCATGGTTACTTACCCTTCTACCTACGGTGTGTACGAAGAAACAATCAAACAAATTACGGACATCGTACACGAGCACGGTGGACAGGTATATATGGACGGTGCCAACATGAACGCACAGGTGGGCTTAACAGCTCCCGGCCTGATAGGTGCTGACGTTTGCCACCTCAACCTGCACAAAACATTCGCTATACCGCACGGTGGTGGCGGCCCCGGCATGGGCCCTATATGCGTACGCGAGCACCTGGCGCCATTCCTGCCGGGGCACGTATTCAGCAGCCACGGCCAACCCGGACACGCAGTATCTGCTGCACCATTCGGTTCTGCCAGCATATTGCTTATATCATACGCTTACATACGACTGTTGGGCGCACAAGGTGTTAAAGATTCCAGCATTTACGCCATACTGAACGCTAACTATATGCGTGCACGTCTGCAGGGCCAGTACGAAATACTGTACACAGGTAGCGGTGGTACATGCGCTCACGAGTTCATTGTTGACCTGCGCCCGTTTAAGAAGACAGCAGAGATAGAGGCCGAAGATGTTGCCAAGCGCCTGATGGACTATGGCTTCCATGCGCCTACTATGAGCTTCCCAGTACCGGGCACTATCATGATAGAGCCTACGGAAAGTGAAGACAAAGCTGAACTGGACCGTTTCTGCGATGCGTTGTTGCAGATACGCGAAGAGATACGTGCCATAGAAGACGGTAAAGCTGACAAGAAAGATAACCCGCTGAAAAACGCGCCCCATACGCAGTTCGTTATCACTGCCAACGAGTGGAACCATGCGTACAGCAGGGAGGAAGCGGCTTATCCGCTGTCTTGGGTAAGGGACAACAAATTCTGGCCAAGTGTAGCCAGGGTGAACAACACCCACGGTGACAGGAACCTGATATGTACCTGCGAGCCGGTTTCTTCTTACATGGAAGCTGAAGCATAAAATACTAACAGCCCCTCAATTGAGGGGCTGTTTTTTTCTTGCACATTCGGGTAGTTGGTATTATTTTTCGCCCACCAAATTTCTTGTAATGAAAATATTGAACCTACTCCTGTTGGCCCTTCTTATCGTTTGTACAAAAGCCCGGTCACATACTTCTCAACTTAGTGAAAAGATTGACATATCTAATACCGGTTGGGATAAAGTACTTCAACTATCCAACGGCAATACCTTCCTCTTCCATTTTGAAGCAAGAAAACCTATTGTCATAAAAGTTTTCAACCCTGACAGGAAAGAAATCGGTAGTCACAGGTTTGTTGGCAAGCTGGTGGATGTGGCGGCTCTTGAGAATTCAGAATTGCACGGCATATACGAGGTAAATGGCGAGGCTGTAATATTTATCAGCCAGGCTATTAATAACAGGAATACCCTGGTGGCCCTACGTTTTCATTCAGAAAGCGGTAACCTCATCAAAGAACAGGAATTGGTGACATCTCCCAACTTCCAGAAAGATAATAGTTACAGCATTGTAAGGAATACGGTTTTGGGAGGGTATGCAGTATTTTGTATGAAAGACCTTCAGGCAAACCATACCGAAACGCTAAACCTACTCGTATTTGATGAGCAACATAACCTGGCCAGGAACGTGCCGGTCACGGTTAATACTTCAGAATATGACTATACGGAACATGTCAGTACCTGTATAGGACAAGATGGATCTGTTATTGTCTTGCTAGATTGTATGAAAATCGTTCACTTCCCGGATGACAACGACCACTTCTTTACCGTTTGCTACCTTGCGCCCGAAGACACAGCATTCTCAAATGTAATGACTAAACTACCTAAACATATTGGACCATTGTATGGTATGTATACTTATAACGAGTTCAGTAAAATGCTGAATATATTTCTTGTGAATGCTACGACGATTATGCGCAAAAATGGTTTGCAAACATTAAAGGAAGTAATTCACACACCATTTATGCTGTGGTACAACAAACATAATATAGCTGACATGAAATACAGCCCTATTGAACATAAAATGGCCAATCAACAACTCAAAGAGGCCACTGATACGCTCAACTACACAGAGCCTGTGCCAATAAGGGTGTATACAAACAAGTTCGGAATAAACACTGTGATAGCTGAAGAAAACATACAGAATGCCAGGTTCAGCAACGGAAATATTGTGGCTTCGTGTATAGGCAACATAGTAGTGACAAAGCTAGGTGAAAACGGCAGGGAGATTTGGTCTGCAATATTACCCAAAAAACAGTATTTGCTCGATACGCTCCGGGTGAATCAACTTCAACAAAGAGGGACACATAAATATCCGTTCAGAAGGTTGTATCCGGCAGCGGACTGGTTATACCAGTTTGCCTCCTTTTATTCTTTTACAACTCCTAAAGGAGATTGTTATATCATTTATAATGACCTCAGGTCAAATTTTGATAAGACATTATCGGATACACCCGACCCTATGTCAAGCTATACTAATAATACAAATATTACTGAAGCCAGCGCTCTTTGCTATAAGGTTACGCAAAAGAGGGAATTATCTAAACAATATCTGTTTGATAGCACTAATACATCTGCGTTGCCGGGTTCAGTAATGGTGGAAAGCGGGGACTACAACGTAAAAAGCAATACGTATGCAAGTCTTTTCTACTTTCTTGAAAATGATGTACCTACGCTTAAACTCGGCTGGATTAAGCTGGATGATTAACTATATCCCATCGTCTTCTGTCAAAGCATTCCACAGCATATCCTTCAACTCACTGATACCCTGGTTGGCTACCGACGATATGAAGATATGAGGAATGTCTGATGGTAAGGTTGCTGCTATGGCTTCTTTCAATTCGTCATCCAGCATATCGCTTTTGCTTATGGCTATAATGCGGTGCTTGTTCAGCAGTTCCGGGTTAAACTGCTCCAGTTCGTTCAGCAGTATATCGTATTCCTTCTGGTGGTCGTTGCTATCGGCCGGCACCAGGAACAGCAGCACGGCATTTCTTTCTATATGCCTCAGGAAACGATGGCCTAATCCTTTGCCTTCAGCAGCGCCTTCTATTATACCCGGCAGGTCGGCCACGCAAAAAGAACGGTTGTCGCGATAGGGTACCATGCCCAGCTGTGGCGTAAGTGTAGTAAAAGCATAGTCGGCTATCTTGGGTTTGGCAGCACTGATGGTGGACAGCAAGGTAGACTTACCCGCATTTGGGAAACCCACCAAACCTACGTCTGCCAGTATTTTCAGCTCCAGCAGTTTCCACCCTTCTGTGCCCTGCTCACCCGGCTGTGCATATTCCGGTGCCTGGTTGGTAGATGTAGCAAAGTTGCTGTTGCCCAGTCCGCCCCGGCCGCCACGCAGCCATATTATTTCCTGCCCGTCTTCCAGTATTTCTACTTCAGTTTCCCCAGTTTCTTCATCCTTGCCTATAGTGCCCAGCGGCACTTCAATTATTACATCCTCACCTTCCCTGCCGCTGCATTTATTCTTGCTGCCATTTTCGCCATCAGGTGCCAGTACATTTTTGCGATAGCGCAGGTGCAGTAGTGTCCACAACTGGCTGTTGCCACGCAATATTACGTGCCCGCCACGTCCGCCATCGCCACCATCCGGCCCGGCCTGCGGGTTGAACTTGGTTCGTGCGAAGTGTGAACTTCCGGCCCCTCCTTTGCCAGACCGGCAAAAGACGCGGATATAATCAACGAAGTTTCCTTTTTCCACTATGCGGGTTGAAGATATTTATCTATTTCCTGTGTAATGAGCCTGAACGTGGCACTTATATCACCATCGCCCTTCAGCCTTACCAGTTTTCCAAAGGCATCGTAGTGGTTAGCTACTACTGCTGTTTTAGCGTGGTATTCTTTTATACGCTTAGTGATTACTTCTTCAGTATCATCGCTGCGGCCTGATGTTTGTCCACGGCCCAGTAATCGTTTTACCAGTTCTTCCTCCGGCACTTCCAGCGATAATACCAGTTCTATAGAAGTTTCTTTAAACTCAAGTAATTTATCCAGCGCCTCGGCTTGCTCTTTAGTACGTGGGAAGCCATCGAAAATGAAGCCTCTTGCTCCTGGCATATCGTCTATTTTGCCGCTTATCATGCCTATCACTACTTCATCGGGTACCAGCAATCCCTGGTCCATATACTTTTGGGCTTCTACCCCCAACGCAGATTGTTTGCTTACTTCTTCACGCAAGAGGTCTCCGGTGGAAATATGGGCTAATTTATAAGTATTTACTATATTCTGAGACTGTGTGCCCTTGCCGCTACCCGGGGGGCCAAATAAAATCAGGTTGAACATATACTATCAAAAATAATTTAAAACATTGCAAAAATACGTTTCCTACCTCATAAGCAGGTATAAGAATTCATTAATAAACAAAATAACGATGGGAAAGTAAGATTGTTTATTTATAATAAACAGACATTCGTTTGTAGTTGATGCCTGTATATCAACAGTAAACATAACAAACTAAATCATCATTTTGCACCTGTAAAGAAGTTTTTAATCTCCGGTCCGTATTCTTTATATCCGCCAGGTTCAAGCCCGTCAATCGTCATTTTACCTATAGCATACCTGATGAGCCTAAGTGTAGGAAATCCTACTATGGCTGTCATTTTTCTTACCTGCCGGTTTTTGCCTTCCGTAAGTGTGAGGGATATCCATGAGGTAGGAATATTGGCCCTGTACCTTACCGGAGGATTACGTAACGGTACGTCCGGATCTTTCAATATCTTTTCAGCGCGGGCGGGCAGGGTGGTATAATGTTTACCGTTTATTGCGATGGTTACACCTGCTTCTAATTGTTTTATTGCTTCATCATTTATAGTCCCATCTACTTGCACCAGGTAAGTTCTGTGGTGTGCAAATTTTGGTTCGGTCAGTTGATGGTTCAGGTTCTTGTCATTGGTGAGCAAGAGTAACCCCTCACTATCATAATCTAACCTACCCACCGGGTATACATCTTTGGGTAAACCATGCAGGTAGTCAGCCAATGTTTCTTTATCACCTTCGGGCGAGAACTGTGACAGCACCTTGTATGGTTTGTAAAATGCTATGTACCGGAATGACATGGATAGAAAATTATGTGCGGCAGCACTTGCCTGAAAGAAAGAGTCCGGCAGTTTTTTATTTCCGCCGGACTATTAGGATGGGTTAGTAAGCACAATCCTATCACAATATTAAAAAGAATTTCTTCTACTAAAAAAAATAATTAAAAGTTTTTTTTGAAATCTTTCAACATGATGTTAATAAGTTGTTGGCGAAACAGTTGCCTTTCAAATCTTTTTAGATATACCCTATAGAGATTTTACCAGTCTTTTTCTACTTTAACAGGTACTGCCTTTCCTTGCTTCAGTTTGTCCTGTAGCTTCTTTTCTTCCTGTTGCAGGGCATTTAAAAGTTGTTCAGCCTGTTGCTCAGAAAGCTTGCTGGGCTGTGGTTGCGGGCGTTTGTCTTTTTCGTTCTGCTCTTCTTTTTTATCCTGTTGATTTTGTTGTTGCCGATCCTGTTCTTCCTTCTTATCCTGTTTGTTTTCTTCGTTTTTATTGTCTTTATTCTCGTCCTGCTTATCTTGTTTATCCTGGTTTTGTTTGTCGTTTTTATCCTCGTTTTTATTTTTATCATCGCCACCTCCACCTTGCTGATTTTTTAGCATTTCCAGTGCATAAGAGAGGTTATACTTGGCTTGTTCGTCCTGCGGGTTTTTGCGCAAGGCGTTTTTATATGCCTCCACGGCTTCTTTATATTTCTTCTCTTCCATGTAGGTATTGCCTATGTTGTAATACGCGGCAGCCTGTTCATTTTTTTCAACAGCGGTCTTGGCAGTGCCCTCGTATACCTTTCGCGATGCTTCAAATTGCTTTTGTTTGTATTGTGCATTACCCAGGTTAAACAGGCCGGGTATATAATTAGGTTGTTTCTGTACGGCATTCTGATAGTGTGCGGCGGCTTCTTTATATTTTTCCTGTTTATACAAATTATTGCCCTCACGCACTTCCTTCTTAGGTTGTTGTGCCAAAGCTGTAACACTAACCATACATACCGCTATTGTTCCTATCCATTTCATCAGCTTCATGCAATCTCGGTTTTGGATTTTATTTTACGTCCGGGTAGTATCCATTCTATTACCAGCAATGCAAAACCGATAACCAGGAAATATTGGAAGTAGCTATTAAAATCGGTAAATACTACTGCGCCCAGGCTTTTTTGCTCCATACCGTTTATTTCGCCTACCAGTTGCTCTGCTGCATCACCCGTATTCCTCAGGTACACATAAGTACCCCTGCCGGCCGATGCAATATCCGCAAGCGCACGCTGGTTCAGACGGCTGATAACAGGGTCGCCATTATCGTTCAGCTTGATGGACTGTGTGGCGGGGTCGAAAATGGTAGTTCCCTGTGTAGAACCAACACCCACAGTATGGATAATAACACCCGACTCGGCAGCAGATTTTACTTTTTCTACCGCCTGCTCATCATGGTCTTCGCCGTCTGAAATAATAACCAGTGATTTGTATTTTTTCTCTTTTTGCGAAAAAGAGTTCATAGCCAGGTCTACCGCATCGCTGATGACGGTGCCCTGTGTAGGCACCATACCGGGGTCTACATTGCTCAGCATCATCTTCAGTGCGCTGTAGTCAACCGTCAGCGGCACCTGCAGGTAAGATCTGCCTGCAAATACAATAAGGCCTACCCTATCCGACCCCATTTTATCCAGCATACTCTGCACCAGTTGCTTGGCGCGGGTCAGCCTGTCGGGCTGAATGTCTTTGGCCAGCATACTCTTACTTACGTCCAGCGCAATGATGACATCCACGCCCTTGCGCTGCACCTTTTCTGTTCGTGCACCCATCTGCAGGTTAGCCCAGCCTATTACCATTACCGCAAAGGCAATACACAGTAAGGTGAAACGGGTAGTATTTCTGCCGGGTATAAACCCCAGCACCTGCCTGCTGATGAGGACCTCGTTACCCAGCGACTTTAGTTTGCTGCGCCGCCAATACACCATAGCCACAAACAGCGCTATGAGCAAGGGTATTAACCCCAGCGCAAACAGGTGTGATATGTGTTGAAACCTCATCATAACCGGAAGGTAATTGCAAATTTAACCCTGCAGCAAACTTATGCTAATATAAAACCGCGATTTTTAATTTCTTTAACAATGTAATATGACCCCTCGCATAATACTGTTATTTACCCCGGGATAAAATTACCTTTATATTGATTTTCTAAATTATGCTCAGGCATAAGGGTAAGTACCGCACATTCTCACAAAACCTCAAACTCGCGTCGCGGCATACCTGGGCACAGGCCTGGTGTACGTCAGCCAAAATACAAAGTTGTGGCTATGAAAAGGAAATACAGGAAATAACTAATGTTAATAACCTGCCACGGCCCTTCACTTCGGCAAATAGTAAATAAGTTAACTTTGCATACATGCACAATTACCTGGAAGGGCTGAACGAACGACAGCGCGAAGCAGTAGAACATATAGCGGGGCCCTTGATGATAGTGGCGGGCGCGGGTAGCGGAAAAACAAAAGTATTAACTACACGTATAGCACACCTGATGCGCAACGGTGTGGACGCTTTCAATATACTGGCACTGACATTTACCAACAAGGCCGCTGCCGAAATGAAGGAGCGAGTGGAGCATATACTGGGCAACAGCGAAGCACGTAACTTATATATAGGTACTTTCCACTCGGTATTTGCACGTATTCTCAGGGCTGAAGCGCATAAGTTGGGTTACCCCAACAACTTTACCATCTACGATACTGATGATGCCAAGTCCATCATCAAGGGCATAGTGAAAGACATGAACCTGGATGACAAGCATTATAAACCAGCGTACATATACAACAGGATATCGGCCGCCAAAAACAGCCTGATAGACCCTCAGGCATATATGCTGGATAGCTTTATACAGCAGGAGGATGCGCGCAGTACACGCCCGCTCATCGGCGAGATATACGCGCGGTATGCGGCCCGTTGTTTCAAAAACGGCGCTATGGACTTTGACGACCTGCTGTTCAAAATGTACATACTGCTCACCAGCTTTCCTGATGTACTGGCCAAATACCAGCACAAGTTCAAGTTCGTACTGATAGACGAGTACCAGGATACCAACGTGGCGCAGTACAAAATCATAAAAATGCTGGGCGCCGTACATGAAAATATATGCGTAGTGGGTGATGATGCACAAAGTATCTATTCCTTTCGCGGGGCTACGGTGCAAAACATCCTGCAATTCCAGGACGACTACAATGATGTGAAAATCGTGAAGCTGGAACAAAACTACCGCAGTACACAGAGTATATTGAACGCTGCCAACAATATTATATCGAACAACAAAAACCAGATACCCAAGCAGCTGTGGACGGACAATGCGGAAGGCGAAAAAATAATACTGGTACGCACGCTGACTGATAATGATGAAGGGCGATTTGTAGCAGATGCCATTACAGAAATGAAGTTGCGCAACCATTACAAGAACAGCGATTTCGCTATACTGTACCGCACCAATGCCCAGAGCCGGGCTTTTGAAGAGAGCCTGCGCAGGATGAATATACCCTGCAAGTTGTACGGAGGCGTATCGTTTTACCAGCGTAAAGAAATAAAAGATTACCTGTCTTACCTGCGTGTCATTGTCAACTCGCAGGACGAGGAAAATATCAAACGCATCATCAATTACCCGGTACGTGGGATAGGCAAAACCAGCGTGGAAAGACTCATGGTATTTGCCGACCAGCAAAATATCACCTTCTGGGAGGCCTTGCAGCGTCCTGATTATGCCGGGCTAAAAGGTGCTGCCGCCGCTGCTATCGAAAACTTCGTGATGATGGTCAACAGCTTCCGCACCATGCTGGAAAAACATAATGCCTACGAAGTGGCGTTCGCGGTTGGTAAGCATACAGGCCTGGTGCAGGAACTGTATAACGACAAATCAGTAGAAGGGCTGGCACGTTATGAAAACGTACAGGAATTACTGAACTCGATAAAAGAATTTACTGAAACACCGGACGAAGAAGGCGAACTGAGAGATAAGGCACTGGGCAGCTATCTGCAGCAAATAACACTACTGACTGATGCCGATGAAAGTGAGGAGGAAAAAGACGCGGTAAAACTAATGACCGTACACGCTGCCAAAGGGCTGGAGTTTCCCGGCGTATTTGTAGTGGGGCTGGAAGAAAACCTCTTTCCCAGCAGCATGAGCCTGTACGACAGGGATGACCTGGAAGAGGAACGCCGCCTGTTTTATGTAGCCACCACGCGTGCCAAAGAAAGGCTATGGGTAACCTATGCTACCAGCCGCTACCGTTTCGGCCAGTTGGTACAGAACGAGCCCAGCCGTTTTATTGACGAGCTGCCCGAGATGCACCTTGACCGTTCGTTTACCGGGCCGAGTGCCAGGGGTGTGGGTTCTGTTGGTTTCGGCAGCACAACAGCGCGCTCCTTTGAGAAAACACCTTTAAAAAAGATTGCAGAAAAAATCAACCAGCCCAAACCCTCCAGCCATGTACCGACCGCCAATTTTGCTGCGGACAATCCAATGGAAATGGAAGTGGGTATGACGGTAGAGCATATGAAATTCGGTTTCGGCACGATAAAAGCATTAGAGGGCGGTGCGCAAAACAGGATAGCTACTATAGAATTTAAAGATGGCAACGGCATTAAGAAGATAATGTTAAACTTTGCCAAAATCAGGATAGTGCGCTGACAATACTGAGTACCGTTTTATGGAATTTAGTGTTCAGTTGCACCTTTACACTAAACTTATCTTTATGTCAATAAGAAATTTTATAACCATTGGTTGCCTGCTATGCCTGTACAGCCTGCCCGGCATAGCGCAAACCAAACAGAAAGTAGATATTGAATCTGCCACAGTATTCCTGAACGGCGCGGAGCTGTTCAGCAAAACAAAAATCAACCTGCCTGCGGGTGAATCTGAAATTTTATTTACCAACATAGCCGGCAATGTCAACCAGCAAAGCCTGAACATTGGTGCGGGCAGCGGTGTGGTAGTGCAGTCCGCCACTTTTCAGAACAACTTTTTGCGGGATGAAAATTTATCGCCCCGCGCAAAGGATTTGAAAGACAGTATTGACTACCTGGAGAAAAACCGGAGTGGTATCAACAATGAAATGGAAAGCCTGAACGAACAGGTATCCATCATCAGGCAGAACAGGCAGGTTAGCGGCGCTAATACCGGGTTATCTACCACCGAACTGATGAAGATGCTCGACCTGGTGAAGGCTCGCATGGCTAATCTGCTGGATGAAAAAGACGCATTGGCAGCAAACTTAAAGATAGCAGATGAACGCCTTGCCAAACTGCGCCAGCAATTGCAGGAAGAACAGCAAAGAGGTTTTCAGCCCGGCGGCCAGTTGCTGGTTAAGTTTTACAGCACAAAAGCCGTGGCTTCCAACATCACTATATCTTATGTAGTGCCCAATGCGGGCTGGACACCCAGCTACGACCTGCGTGTAGATGAGCTGGGTGGCCCTGTGAAGCTGCTATACAAAGCTCATGTGTACCAGAACAGCGGTGTGGCATGGGATAAAATAAAACTCAGCCTGAGTACAGGCAATCCTAATGAGGGAGCAGAAGCGCCTTTGTTGAATCCATGGTATTTGCAATTTTATATGCCAAAGCCTGCGGCATATCGGAATAATACTGCTCTTGAGGAAGTAACAATAGTTGAATATAAAGTACCGCTTATTGATAAATACCAAGGTGGTAGTGCTGATGCTGGACCAACAGCATTAGACAATTATGTTCAAACAGACAACAGCGGCATCAACACCGTATTTGATATAGACCTGCCCTATACTATACCCAGTGATGGCCAGCAGCACAATGTAGCTATCAAGAGTGTGGAACTACCTGCCACTTACCGTTATTATGCAGTGCCTAAAATTGACAGGGACGCTTTCCTGCAGGCGCAGATAACAGGATGGGAAGACCTGGACCTGTTGCCCGCGCAAACTAATATCTTCTACGAGGGTACTTACGTAGGCCAGGGCTATATAGATGTACGAAATGTAAAAGATACCATGAACCTCTCCCTGGGCCGTGACAAGAAGATAGTAGTGCGCCGCGAGCGGGATAAAGAATTGCGCAGTGTAAAAACCATCGGTACCAATGTGCGTGAGGCCTTTGTATATAAAATATCTGTACGCAATACACGTAACAAACCCGTGGATATCGTAGTGATAGATCAAATACCCATCAGCAATGATAAGGATATAGAAGTAGGCGACAAGGACTACAAAGGTGGTGACTATAACGAAACAACCGGTGCGGTAACATGGAAGCTGCAACTGAAACCTAATGAAACGAAGGAACTGGTACTGGGCTATTCGGTAAAGTATCCCAAGGGCAAACAGGTGAACCTGTAACACCAAAATACAATCCAATAAAAAACCCGCTTTATTGAGCGGGTTTTTTATCTATTTTTTCAAACCTTAATTGCTTGATTAAAAATTTATTGTCAGTCATCTTAATGACGACATATAGCTGGTATAAGCCTGTAGAAGTATACAGGTCGCCGATAGCATACTGGGAACTGGTACCCGTATTCCCACCCTGCGCCACATTAAATTCTTTCACTACATTTTTGCTGAAGAAATCTTTCAGTATGATTTCGGCCTGTGAAGAACTATAGCTGGCCTGGTTGTTGTTGATGTTTATATCAACCGATTTGTCAAAATACTTAGCCATGCCGGTAACATTCCCGCCACGGATATATTGTACCACCTCCTGCAACGGCTCCTGAGCCTGCACAGTGGCAGACAAAGAGAAAGCGCACAATATGGTAATCAAAACTCTTTTGTAAAAATTCTTCATCGGCAAACTCCTCAGATCATTAAGCAAGTTTTAATACAGCAAAAAACCTGCCAAAATCACTGTGCTTTAACTAACCTTTGGCAATTTAAGTAAATAATATCATAAAAACCATCAACGAATTATAATAATAGTTATATCAAATGCAAATAACTATTGGTTAATAAAACTAATATACATGGTAAAGTTTCTTATATTTAGTACTATCAAAACTGCTGATAAACTGATAGAAATCATACAGATGTATCAATGTTTAAACTAATATTGGACCCTTAACGTTAAATAACTGAATGAGATACCTTTTATTGCTGATAGTTGCATTTTATAATATTGGCTTTGTGAGCGCGCAAGGTTACCTGGACCAGGAAAAAGCATACGATCTTGTAAATGGACAAATTACAGATGTAAGAAATATTAATAAGGTGGATTGGCACCTTTATGAATATAAAGATTATATAGAAGGGAATAAGTTAGGCAACTGGGGTGAATTTTTGGCACATATTGATTCATTGCCCGGACAGCATGGAGAAATGAGGCGATATATAGTGGAAATCAGCAACCGTATAACCGGCGATAATTTCAAAAACGGAATGCTGCTACTGATACCTGATTCATTCCCCAAAGACTTTAAGGCTTATAGCCCATACCCATTTCTGTATGTGTCTGCCGAACCAATACCTAAACTGTTCATTATCGATAAATTCACACAGACATTCGGGGCATACGAGTATGGCAAACTGGTAAGGTGGGGACTATTATCCTCCGGTAAGGAAAATGACCTGACTCCCCCGGGACGGTATAATTTCAACTGGAAAGACGAGCACCGGTTCTCTAATGCAGCCCCTCCGGGCGAAGAGTGGGAAATGTTTTACGTGTTCAACTTTCAATCGAAATGGGGTGTACATGTACACCAATATGCATTGCCTATTGGCAGGCCCGCGTCTCACGGATGTGTCCGGCTCTCATTAGCAGATGCTATATGGAATTATTATTGGGCCAATGAATGGCAACATGAAAAAGGCAGATTGGTGCGTAATGGCACCCCTGTAGTAGTGCTGCACAGCAATCCTAAAGGCAAGGCTGCACACTGGCAGATAAAAGACGGTAAAGTTATCAGCCTTGTAGAATTGCCCGTCAACCTTGCAGATGTTCCGGAAGGGATATATTCTTCTATTTCAGAACGTGTACCCTGGCTGAGTGGTTGGTAAGTATCGATTAACTTTTGGTGAAATGAACCTGTATGCCGTTTTTTACGTATTATAGAATACAAAAAGCAGCAAAAATGTCCCAGCAACAAGAAGCTATTCGACTGGAAGCGGTACACAAATTTCTGGATTTGGAATACGACCAGTCAAGTGAATTCCAGGATATTGTCAATTTTGCTGCAGAACTGTGTGGCACACCGGTGGCGCTTATTACCTTATTGGATAAAGAGGTAAATTGGGTTAAAGTCCGTACCGGTATAGATGCCCCTGCCATGCCCAGGGAAACTTCGTTTTGTCAATACACCATACAGAGCGACGGCCTGACCATTATACCTGATACGCTGGAAGACAGGCGTTTTGATAATAACCCACTGGTACAAGAACCCCCACATGTGCGTTTTTATGCAGGCGCACCTCTGACTATTAAAGGCGGTCTTCGCCTGGGTAGTTTATGCCTGTTTGACGCCAAGCCAAACAACATCAGTAAAATACAACAGAAGGCATTGGCTGTTATGGCCAGGCAGGTAACATTCCTGATGCAACTGGAACTCAGCCGAAAAATATTGCAGGAAAACCTGAAAGTATTGGAAGAAAAGAATGAATCGTTGCGCAATATTGCTCATATGCAGTCGCATGATATCAGGCAGCCATTGACTTCTATCATGGGCATAATGGACATAATAAAAAATGACGGCTATACAGCAGATAAAGAAAAGCTGCTGATGATAGAAGAGGCCGCCCATGAACTGGATAATAAAATACATGCCATTGTTGAGCAGACCACTATCAATTACTGATGACTATATAAGGTACCAATAGGCCGCCAGCATCACCAGTATGCCCAGTATGTAGCCTGCCCATATCTCAAACTGGGTATGTGCGCCCAGCAACATACGGGCTGTACCGCTTACACCTGCAATCAATATGCCCGCTATAAGGGGAACAGTCATGCTGACCGGTGTAACTATCATCAGCACTATAAGCATACCCAGCATGCCACCCGCAGCCATTGTGTGCATGCTTATTTTAAAGAAGATACTACACATAAACAGCACTATAATGCTCCAGTAAGCGCCCCGCAACAACACTTGTAAGACCAGCGGCGCATCCAGGTTTTTGAACACATGGCTAATCCACCAATAGCACATCATAGTAGCCAGCAGGGGTATGATGCGTTCCTTTTGTGTACGCATGAATATGCTGCTGATAAAACCGAGCCCTTTTAATAATGCAACAACCAGCAAGGGAAAGAATATGGTTGCCACCGCTATTTGTATAAACACCAGCGATAGTTTGCCCTCGTATTGTACAAAACTCATGGGAGTAACAACGTATATCACCCATGTCATAAGTATGGGTAAGAATACCGGGTGCAGCAAATAAGATGCTACAGTAGCAATAGCACGCAAAGGTTTTGATTCAACACCTCTATTCATCACTGTTTCTGTCTCGTTCATAATCCTTTATTATCCTTCCAGTATTGGTGACAGCCATTTCGTTGCTTCTTCAATGCTCATGCCTTTTCGGTGTGCATAGTCCGCCAATTGGTCCTGCTGTATTTTACCTACGCCAAAGTATGTGCTCTGGGGGTGGCTGAAATACCAGCCGCATACTGAAGCCCCGGGATACATGGCCAGCGATTCGGTAAGTTGTATCCCTGCATTTTCTGTAGCCTTCAGCAAGTCGAATAATTTGTACTTTTCAGTATGGTCGGGACAGGCGGGATAGCCCGGTGCCGGGCGTATGCCCTGGTACTTTTCTTTTACCAGGTCTTCAGCACTCAGGTTCTCTTCTGCTACATAACCCCAGAATTCTGTTCGGGTACGTTTATGCAGCACTTCTGCAAAGGCTTCTGCCAGCCTGTCGGCCATAGCCTGCAGCATTATTTTGTTATAATCATCATGATTATCTACAAACCTTTTCAGGTGGGGCTCTATACCATGTATGCTCACTGCAAAAGCACCCATATAGTCGGTACCTTTTTCGGCTGGTTTTATGAAATCGGACAACGAGAAATGGGGTTGTCCCGCTGCTTTTTTCTGCTGTTGCCTCAGCGATTCCAGG
>CAZEZM010000021.1:48057-69207 GCA_964515955.1 uncultured Flavipsychrobacter sp.
GTAAATCGAGATAAAGGGGTTTGAAATTTTAATATCGTCTTTTAGTTCAATAGTATCCGGCGCGATTTTATGTGCCTGCCAGAAACCTAACACACCCTTTGCGGTCAGCCATTTCTCAGCTATTATCTTATCCAGCAGGGCGTTGGCATCATTATATAATTTGGTAGCTTCAACACCTGCATGTTCATCGGTAAGTATATCCGGGAACTTACCTTTCATTTCCCATGCTATGAAAAATGGGCCCCAATCTATATACTGCCTTATTTCCACCAGGTCATAATCTTCAAACACCTTAGTACCTGTAAATGTGGGGGTTGGTGGTGTATAGTTGTCCCAGTCTATTTTTACAGGATTGTGCTGCGCTTCGCTAAACGATACGTATTGTTTTACTGTTTGTTTGTTGGCGAAATCAACACGTAGTTTTTCATATTCTTTATTTACTTCTGCCAGGAAGGCCTGTTTATTCTCTTTGTTCAACAAGCTGCCTGCTACGGTAACACTACGGCTGGCATCCAATACATGCACCACGCCATTGTCATAACCGCCGGCTATTTTTACGGCTGTATGTATACGCGATGTTGTAGCACCACCTATCAACAACGGTTGTTTCATATTGCGGCGTTTCATCTCTTTGGCTACGTGCACCATTTCATCCAGCGATGGGGTTATCAACCCGCTCAACCCGATAATGTCCGCTTTCTCTTTTTCCGCAGTGTCTAATATTTTATCAGCTGGCACCATCACACCCAAGTCTACTACATCGTAGCCATTGCAACCCAGCACTACACCCACTATATTTTTGCCTATATCATGCACATCACCTTTTACGGTAGCCAGTAGTATTTTGGCAGCACCGGCTTGTTCTTCATTATGTGTGCCGGCTTTTTCATGTGCCAGGCGGCGTTCTTCTTTTTCAGCCTCAATATAGGGTGTCAGTATGGCTACGCTTTTCTTCATCACGCGCGCACTTTTAACCACTTGCGGCAAAAACATCTTACCACTGCCAAACAGGTCGCCCACTACATTCATACCATCCATCAGGGGGCCTTCTATCACCTCCAGCGGGGTGGGGTATTTTTGCCTGGCTTCTTCAGTATCCGCATCTATATAGTCAGTTATGCCGTGTACCAGTGAGTGTTTCAGGCGTTCTTCTACAGGTGCGTGGCGCCATTCGTCAGTTTTCTTTTCCTGCTTGTCTTTGGCCTTTACCGTTTCTGCAAAGGTTATCAGTTTCTCGGTAGCCTCCTCGTTGCGGTTCAGTATCACATCTTCGCATAGTTCCTTTAGTTCAGGTTCTATGTCGTCATATATCTGCAGTTGCCCCGCATTTACTATGCCCATATCCATACCCGCCCTGATGGCATGGTACAGAAATACGCTGTGCATAGCCTCGCGCACCACATCATTGCCCCTGAAAGAGAAAGATACATTACTTACGCCACCGCTTACTTTCACCAACGGCATCTTTTGCTTGATGATGCGTGTGGCTTCAATAAATTCCAGCGCATAACCGTTATGCTCTTCTATACCGGTGGCTACAGCAAATATGTTGGGGTCGAATATAATATCTTCCGGATGGAAGCCTACCTGCTCTGTAAGTATTTTATATGCGCGCTCACATATATCCACACGGCGTTGCAGGCTGTCAGCCTGGCCTTGTTCGTCAAAAGCCATGACTACAACTGAAGCGCCGAAATTCTTACATATGCGGGCTTGTTCTATGAATTTCTCTTCGCCTTCCTTCAGCGATATGGAGTTAACGATACATTTACCCTGGATGCACTTGAGTCCTGCGTGTATTATCTCAAACTTCGAAGAGTCGAGCATGATGGGAATTTTGGCGATGTCCGGTTCTGCTTGCAGCAGGTTGATGAACTTAGTCATCACCTTAACACCATCCAGCATGGCATCGTCCATATTTACGTCCAGTATCTGTGCACCGCTTTCTACCTGCTGGCGTGCTACAGATAAGGCTTCTTCGTATTTTTCTTCCCGTATCAGCCTGGCAAACTTCTTTGAGCCGGTTACATTTGTACGCTCACCTACGTTCACGAAGTTACTTTCGGGTCGTACTACCAGTGGTTCTAATCCGCTCAGTCTTAAATATGGCCTTCTGTCTGACATGTGATATTTTCTGAATATTGCGTGCAAAGGTACTATAGACGCAAGACTTTATCCTTATTAATACATTATTGTATCATAGCCAGGAATTCCTCCTCTGTAAGGATAGTCACCGTCCCCAGTTTTTTTGCTTTTTCCAGCTTTGAACCTGCATCCTCACCCACTACCAGGTAGTTCAGCTTGCTGCTTACCCCCCCCAGTATAGAGCCGCCTTTGTTCTCCACCATCTGTTCGGCCTCGCTACGCTTGAACCGTGTAAGTGTACCGGTAAAGAGGAAGGTTTTACCTGAAAGCTCGCCCCCCGATTGTTTATGCCCCGAATGTTTATTGACGAGATTGACTCCCGCTTTTTCCAGCTCGTCCAGCATATGCCTGTTTTCAGAATTGTGGAAGAATGCTACTACAGATGAGGCTACTTTAGGGCCCACATCTTCCAGCGAAATGAGTTTCTCGTCATCCCAATCATAAAGGTCTTTGATATGCGTAACTGCGTTAGCCAGTGTTTTGGCAGTGGTTTCACCAACGTAGCGTATGCCCAGCCCGAATATGACGCGGTTCAGAGGTTGTTGCCTGGAATTTTCGACCGCCATTTTCAGGTTGTTTACAGACTTTTCTTTGAAGCCTTCCAATTTCAATACTTCATCCCAATCAATATTATAAATGCCGGGTATGTTGTGCAACAGGCCCAGTTCGTAAAACTTGCTGATATTCGATTCGCCCAGGTTACGGATATCCATAGCATCTTTGCTGGCAAAGTGGATGATGCGCTCTACTACCTGTGCAGGGCAGTTAATATTCACACAACGCCATACCGCTTCGCCGTCAGGTTTTTCCAGTTCACCGCTACATACAGGGCACTGTGTGGGGAATACTATTTTTTGTTCCTCACCTGTACGCAGTTCTGCCAATGGTTTTACGATATAGGGTATTACATCACCAGCACGTTCTACCAACACGGTATCGCCTATGTGCAGGTCTTTTTCGCGCACCACATCTTCGTTGAACAGGGAAATGGATGTAACGGTTACGCCGCCTATAGGTACCGGCTCAATTTTGGCTACCGGCGTAATAGAACCTGTACGCCCTACCTGGAACTCTACGCGCAGCAACTTACTGGTAGCCTGCCTCGCTTTGAACTTGTAGGCTACTGCCCAACGGGGATGGTGCGATGTCATGCCCATTTTTTCCTGCATCTCAAAGCTATTCACTTTCACTACCAGTCCATCTACTTCAAAGGGCAAATCGTCACGTCCGGTTTCAAATTCATCGCAAAATTGTACGACCGCGTCGATGTTTGTAAACACCTTCATTTCCTTTACCGGTGTAGGAAAGCCCAATTGGTACAACCATTCCAGGGAACCATAGTGAGAGTCCAGCGCTTTAGGCTTTTCGCCTGTGAGGGTATAATCGCTGATGTGGTATACAATGGCGCTTAGTTTACGTTTGCGTACCTCCTGCGGGTCGAGTATGCGTAAAGTGCCTGATGCGGCGTTGCGCGGATTAGCTAATGGTGCCAATCCTTCTGCTGCACGTTGTGCGTTATACTCGGCAAATACTTTTTTATGTATCACTACCTCGCCGCGTATCTCTATCTGGGTGATATCTTCTTTGTCAAATCGGGCGGATAATGGCAATGAGCGTATCATTTTAGCATTGGTGGTTATCTCTTCTCCCATGATACCATCTCCGCGGGTGGCGGCTCTTACAAGCTTACCATTTTCATATATCAATGAAATGCTGGCGCCATCGTATTTCGGTTCTACACAATACTCAATATTATCAGTTCCCGCATAGTCTTTACAACGCTTATCCCAGTCACGCAGGTCTTCTGCGTTGTAGGTATTGTCTAAGCTAAGCATGGGCACCAGGTGACTTACGGCGGGAAATTTCTCGCTAAGCCCTATAGCCACCCTTTGAGTGGGCGAATCGGCAGTAATCTGTTCAGGGTATTTTTCTTCCAGGTGTTTCAGCTGCTTAAACAGCTTGTCGTATTCTACGTCGGCAAACACAGGCTCATCCTGTACATAGTATTTCCAATCAGCATAGTTGATAATATCCCTTAGCGCTTCTATCTGTTCCGGGCCATCTGCCGGAGATGTCAATAATGATTTGGCCTGTTCGTAAAGGCGCTTTTCATCGTCTTTGGTGTACATAATGCAAAGAAAATACCTGTGAATATATTAACCGAAAATATTTTCCCATTCGCCTGCACCCTGCCGTACCAGTTCCGGCACGCCTGATGTACAGTCTACAACGGTAGATGATAGAATGCTGCCATGCCCCGCATCAATAACTATATCAACCAAATTGCCAAATGTATCATGCATGATTTCCGGGTCGGTAAAATACTCAACATCACCATCGGTAGGCAATGATGTACTGAGTATAGGATTACCCAGCTGTTCTACTATCATCCTGCAAATATTATTATCGGGCACACGGATACCCACTGTGTCTTTTTTCGTTTGCAACAATTTGGGCACCTGCTTGCTGGCCTTGAATATAAAGGTATACGGCCCGGGTAGTGTTTTCTTCAATATCCTGAAAACAGGCGTATCAATACTTTTAGTATAATCGGATATATGGCTGAGATCGGAGCATACAAAAGAGAATTGCGCTTTCTTCGGGTCAATGCCTTTTATGCGGGCTATGCGTTCAATAGCTGCGGGTTTGGTGATATCGCATCCTATACCGTATATCGTGTCGGTAGGATAGATGATAATACCGCCCTTGCGCAGTGTATCTACCACGGTATCAATATTCCGCTGCTGCGGATTGTCAGGATGGATATGCAATAACATATCATAAAGTTACGAAAGGATATGCTGTTGTATCGCTTCGAGCGCTTTTTTAAGCCTTTCTTCATGCGTGCCACTAATGTCCGCCCAGGGCAGGCCGCTGTTTTGTACTATATCCCTGTATATGTTGTAGAAATATAACCGCTCTTCGGGCAGTGGGTGTTCCCGCAGGGGGTCCTCCTCCCATATTGTATCAATATTGGTGAGCAGGTACATGTCGTATTTTCGGCTAGCGATATGCTCGGTTATGAACCTGTGGCTGCTATTGTAGCGGGCATGGCTCCATACTTGAATCACATGCAGATCTGTATCGCATATAAGGAGATTATTTGCTTTTAGGGCAAGTTTATCTTCCAGTTCAAGTTGCCCTTTGGCTATTTCCAGTAAATCATACTGTTCGTACGGCCTGCCTAATTTTTCCAGGTAGCTACGGGCGTATTCAGGTACCCACACAGTGTTCAACTCTGCTGCCAATGCCGCCGACAAGGTACTTTTCCCTGTTGACTCAGGGCCTATCACTGCTATTTTCTTAATCTCGCTCATGGCTCCTGCTGCAAGTAATACAATTTCCTCCACCTGAGGTAACCCGATACGGCTACCACGAATAATATCACTGTAAGCACTGCTGTAAGAGGTACACCCTTATATACAAGCAATGGGACCGCTATAGCGTTTGAAATGTTCAGCAATATCCAGTTTTCAATTTTATGCCTGGCCAGCAACCACATGCCGGCCCATGCAAAAGCCGCAACCAACGCATCTGCAAACGGTACATCCGAATCTGTATATGTACCCAACACCACATATAATATAGCAAACCCCAGTATCACAATGGAGAAAGTAATCACCCAATCTTTTATATCACAATAAGATATCGCTGCGGCATTATTACCTTCTCTATTAATCCCCCAACGTACCCATCCGTATATACTCATCACCAGGTAATAACCATTCAGCAGTGCTTCTGCATACAAGCCTATTGATGTCATAATGTACAGATACAAAGAGGTACTGACAATGCCCGCCGGGTATAGCCATACACTGTTGCGGTTGGCCAGTACTACACTGGTTATACCGAATATTACAGCGACCACCTCGGTAAGAGTAGTGTTCTGTAGCTGTGCTGCGAATTGTGTTGCAAGGCTGTGTACGGTCATAAACAACAAAAATAACCTGCTGTGGTTATAACACAATAGATACGTAACTTTATTAAGTAAGATTAAAGATTATGAAACGAATATTCCCACTCATATTAGCGATAGCTGCTGCATCATGCCAGCAGGCCAATAGCCAAATGACCACCAGGGTTGTTGCTAATAACCTTTTCATACCATGGGAAATGGTTTACGGTCCTGATGATCATATATGGTTCACGCAGAAAAACGGTTATATATGCAGGTTAGAGCCTGTAACCGGCGTTATAGATACGCTGTACCACGAAACAAACACAGCTATACAAAGTGAAGGCGGTATGCTGGGCATGGACTTACACCCCGATTTTGCTACAGACCCTTATGTGTATGTAGCGTATAATTATTTGCAAGGAACGTATAAGGAGCGGATAGTACGGTATACCTACAACGGCACAGTACTTGCAAACCCTATCATATTGCTTGACAATATTGACGGCACCAATATTCATAACGGCTGCAGGCTGGCTATTGTCAATAATCAACTCTACATCACTACAGGCGATGCCGCCAACCAGCCCATCGCACAAAATGTCTCTGACCTGAATGGTAAAACACTGCGCATCAACCTGGACGGGTCTGTACCAACAGATAATCCAGTGCAGGGCAGCCCCGTATGGAGCTGGGGCCACCGAAATGCACAAGGATTAATATATGCCAACGGGAAATTTTATAGCTCAGAACACGGGCCTACTACAGATGATGAACTCAATATATTGGAAAAAGGCAGGAACTATGGCTGGCCCAACGTGCATGGTTATTGCAATACTCCCGCAGAACAAACCTTCTGCAACGACTCGAATGTTGTAGAACCCATTATGGCCTGGACACCCACCCTGGCCGTAAGCTCAATAGCCTATTACAACCATCCAATGTTCCCCGCGCTGCAAAATTCTATACTAATGACTACGCTGAAAGACAGGAAACTATATGAACTGGAACTGAACGGCACATTTGATGATATAACCAACAGCAATGTCATAGCACAGGTAAGCGGCGACAGGTTACGTGCCATATGTATTGACCCCGATGGCAGGATATATGTATCTACCAGCAATTCTACAGCGTCAGGCACCGGTACTAAAATTGATAAGATAATTGAGATATATGACCCCACCTATTCTTCAGTAGCCAGGCTGCTGAAAAAGAATAAAGAGCTGGTAGCCGTGTACCCTAACCCTGCCGGAGATGAAATAAATATTTATAATAATATACCACGTAGCAAGGGTAAATATGAGTATACCATCTTCAGCATGTCCGGGCAAGAAATAATGAGCAATACTTTAGCATCCGGCAACAACACAGTGGCCATTTCATCGCTGGCCCGGGGCACATACTTGCTAAAAGTTTTTAATGGTTTGGAGCAGGTAAGCAGTACCAGGTTCAACAAACTGTAATAGACTGCATGATTTTTTGGTTATTTCAGGATTAGTTCTATTTTTGCCATCCCAAATCAGGGGGTGCGGTAGCTCAGTTGGTAGAGCAAAGGACTGAAAATCCTTGTGTCGGGGGTTCAATTCCCTCCCGCACCACTTAAAAATCAAGCAGTTATGACGAAAATTCATAGCTGCTTTTTTCTTTGGTACAACATAGGTACAACTTTAGCGTATTATTTCTGCTGGCGTAAAACACGTTTGACTACATAAAATATCGGAACTCATAAGGTTTATTGGCGAGATCATTCATCCGTTTTATTGTACGGGCAAGAACGGACGAATATCCCAAGGTAACTGGAAGACGGTCATACAGGCCATCATGGTTCCAGTTCATCTTTGTTAGCCCCAAGAGAGCTTGACAATTTTTATCCCATCCGCCATCGCCAGCAAAGCGTCTGATTGCGATTGGTGTCGGTATCCCTTTCTGTTCTTTATAGAAGGTGCTTGAACCCAAATTCACCTGTCCTTGTGTCCACAAAAGAACTTCTTGAGGTGCAATTTGCAAATAGCTGCCGCGAGATAAGGGAAAGCCAGGAATTTTCCAGTTATTATTATAGTCCTTTTCTATTTTTATACCCTTCCACGGCACATCCTGCACGATTTGAAGTAATTCAAGGCTTACAGAATTTGGTATTGCATCAAACGCACCATCAATTTCCTGTGGCTTGAAATGAGTTGTTTTGTGTACTATTAGACGCTTGGGCAATCTACCGGCGTGTCTTCGTTGATAGAGGTTAAGGCTTTTAGACATTACCTTACGCATTTCAGCACGACCTAAAAAGGGATTATCTCCCACGCGAGATTCAATTTCATTGGCATCATATGCAATAAATTCAATGCCGGTTCCATCTGAATCAAATACCTGGCTGCAACAGGTTAAAAAATCATGCTTGCCGGTAAACTCATTGTACCTAGTTGAATAACTTAGACCAATGAAGGCCGTGTCTTCATCTATTGAGGATAAAACATAAGGGACACCACCAGCCTTAACATACAATGCAATTGACAATCTCCACATCACACTGCATCGGCATTTATATCGTATTGCACTTTCTTCCCGAACAATTTGCGTTGGAATACTTTGCATGGCAGTGATGGCTTTCAGGAAATCGTGCAAGTCAAAACCAGTTTCCCGGTTTTCAAGAGCATTATTAAATGCATCTGGCAGTAGCACCATTAAGACATCAAAATCTTGCTTCCGTTGGCTCATGGAGCGTATTGCGTTTCCTAACTCCTCGCTTAATGCGAGATAAGGAGCTTGACTTGCTAATACTTTGTTACCATCAAAAGCTATAGAAACATTTTCATTAGCTAACTCAAGCTTAGAACCAAAAATCTGAGAAAAGCCAGTAAAGTCTAGTAAATATTTCTGCCGCTCAAGTGGTGAATAAGTCTTGTCAAATTCTGCTATCAAATTTTTTATCAGATGATACGTACCGTTAGGATAGATGGCGGCCACACGTATTGTTGGAATCGAAAACAACCCTGCACTGTAAGGGCCATAGTTTTTTAATCCTCTTAACGGGTGGATGTCTTTTGATGACGCTTTACGCGTATCGAATAAAAGCTCTGGTTCTAATAAATTATTGTATCCGTGAAGTTCCATTATAACAGCTTTGAGTGTAGGGTTTGTTTATTAAGAGTGAATGAAGCATTGACTCCGCCTTCTTTGATATCAAAAGTCTGCACAGACAAAGTTTGATTATTGCCAAAAAGAATTGTGAGCCACACGTCAAGCAAGCGATTGAATTTATCATTATACCATCTGGCCGTTGCTTCTTTTATGAATGGTGCAATCAACGGACGAGTATTTGGGTCAGCTTTCGCAGCAAGGATTCCCGGTGTAATTACTAAAAAACCTGAATTGAGTTTATATTGGATAGATAAATCAATACAGGCAATCCAGTCGATCGAAGTGCCAGGAATTTTTCCGTTTATATTCCTTAATTCATTGATTAACGGCTGAAAAATTGGGTCGTCTAATTTTCTTGGGTCAGGGATAATAATATTTCGTGTTCTGCGCTTGCGGTGGATCAACGGTTGATTGTTTGCAAGTGCCATACACAACGCATCGGTTAGCAATTCTTTGACGGTAGAATCATCGTACAATAATGATTTTTCAGATATACTGTATAGATCGAGTTCATAATTGCCAAAATGACTAAAAGCTTTTTTGAATTCTGTATCATCGCCGAACCCAACTATTCCATCCTTTTTTCTGATCGCCAGTAAATTTGCGTTGTTCATTCGCGCCGCCTCTTTAATTTCCTTCGTATTGCCGATGCCGTTGCTTTTAAAACAGCGTGCTGTTGCGGGAAATTTTTCAATTTTTACGGCATTAAACCGTATCAGTGGCAACCGTCTTCCCTTACCTGGTAACGGGCGGTTGGCGATACGGAAGTAATTCTGATTTAAATTGCTAATATCAGCAGCAGGAATCCTGTCAAAGCTTTTGATAATATCGCCCCAAGCGGTGTCAAATGTCTCGATGTCTATTATTTCTGCTTCTATATTCTTCTGCCGCGCCGAGTAAATCAAATTTTGTACAGCAGGTAATGGCTCTGAACCGGCCCGATTAAACCAAAACAATCCATGTGGGAAGGAATTGGGTTGCTCAAGTGCAGAATGCAGAGCCTGCATAATGGATTCATCCCTTCCGCTATAACCCATGATCCCAAGTCCCTTAGTATAACTTGAGAGCGTAAGTATTTGGCGCAACTGGCTGTCTTGAATTTTTAGCTCATCGCCGGTGTTTTTCAATTCATCTGATTGAAAATCGCCGTGTAACTTAACAATCAAAGGAAATTTGTTTGCTTGAAATCTTTGTAGTCCAGTCTCTGAATTATCTAGTGTAGCGCAAAACCAGCTTGAACTATCTTTTAACTCTTTAATAGCAATATCTTCAAATGCTTTATCAAAGTTGGTCGTAAAAATCAATTTTATACAGCCATGCTTCAGAAGTGTCCCAATCACCTTATGACCGTAGGTCAGTTGCGAGCCAGATAAAAGCTGCTCGATATATTCCCGACGGCTGCGGGGAGAAGTATATGTAGCCTCAAAATACTTGGAATATTCTTCTGGACTGTCTTCTTGGGGAAATATCCCTTTTGCATCAAAATAATTTTGAATTTGCCTACGGATTAACGGATCTGATAAATTACCATACAGGCTTAGATTATAGCCTTGTTCAGAGCAATAAAGTCGTCGTTTAAAGTCCCAAATTAAATCGTAGGCGGAAGGCAATCCTGCAGCAACTGAAGTTCCGGCACCAAACAGCCAAGATATGTTTTCGGCTCTTAAAGGATATATTCTGACAAAATCGGAAAGTTTCATGGAAACCAAAATATTTAAATCAATTCACAGTATAGGAATAAAATAGCGAGTATGCACCCAAAAAGGTAGTGCAGACAATAAAATTAAATATTTTCAACTGAGGTAGTCATAATATTTTCCATAGAAGAAATTTGTTCATATGCATACCAACGTATGTAGTTGTACAAAATGGCTGATTTAGACTGGTAATGTCAAATTTCACCTTTCTTTCAACCTTGTGATTTACAAGGCTTTCCTCTACAAGCAATTATCCAGTTTCCCGATTTTCAGACCCAAATCTGTACAAAGATAAACGTTGGTTTACCTATGAACGCTCCATTGTCTGAAACTGCGGGAATATCTGCATTTAAAGAGGTCAGGCATGAAGAAAGCAGTAGCGTATTATCGGGTATCTACCGCAAGGCAGGGACAAAGTGGTCTGGGGCTGGAGGCACAAAAGAAGTCTGTAACAGATTTTATCAGAACTAATGGCTATGTATTGGATAAAGAGTTCATTGAAATAGAATCCGGAAAAAAAAGTAACCGACCCATTTTGGCAAAGGCGCTAATAAGGTGCAAAACGTTTAAAGCAACACTAGTCATAGCCAAACTGGATAGGCTTGCCAGGAATGTGAGGTTTATATCCACACTGATGGAGTCAAAAGTAGATTTCAAGGCAGTGGATAATCCTTATGCAGAAGACTTTATCCTGCACATCATGGCTGCTTTTGCACAACATGAGCGGGTCCAGATAAGTAAAAGAACCATTGCAGCACTGCGAGCTGCAAAGTCTAGAGGTGTAAAACTCGGCACGTATGGAAGTGAAGTATTATCCATTGAAAACAGGCAGAAAGCCATAGTTTTTTCTGACAAGATGAAACCAATTATAGAGCTCTTACAGGCAAAAGGAATCAAAACTGTCAGAAGTATTGCTAATGAATTGAACCGATTAGAGATACCCACATACCGCAATAGCAAATGGTATCCGACAACGGTGCATACGCTTGTAAAACGTATAAAAACGAGTAACCAACTTAAATTATAATAAATGAAACAACTCACGATTTGCATCTTAGCGACTATGTTACTGCTGTCCTGTTCCAAAAAGGACAGCAAAACCAATACTAATCCCGGTGGTAATAATCCAGACCCCGGCATAGTCCTGAATGACCATGAAAAGCTGTTAATCGGCAAATGGTTTTTAGAAAAGTCCATTGATAGTCTTTATTCAGGGACAACATTTGACGGGATTGATGTTAGAACCTTTTATCCCTGTCATGAAGATGACAAGTATGTTTTTAGTGCTGATAAAAAATATTATAAAGACGAAGGTGCAGACACATGCAGTGCCAGTGGTGAGATTTATGGTCTACAGGATTGGTCAATTGAAGTTGGATCAGGTTATTTCAAGTACAAGCATGGGCCTGGCTTAATGTATGCCGATGGTTTCTTTCGGAAGATAGATGATAATCATATCGCAGTGTATTCTACCCACTATTTGTATAACAATAAATCAAGAGTGAGAACTTATTACTATACACGCAAATAACTTAACCATTAAAAATACTAATAATGAAAACGATAATCGTATTTTCACTGCTGGCAACCAGCATCATTTTGACATCGTGCAATAAAGAAAGTGACTGGGTATGCACATGTACTGTAAATGGTCAGAAAACCCAAGGGGTACTTTTTGATTACAAGAAAAAAGATGCAAAAGAAAGATGCAAAAACATTAGTGACACTTCTTCTCTTGTGAAGGATTGCCGCATAACAGGCGAAGAAGATGATTTATAGATAATTTGATGCTGACTAAACAAACAAACGGGGGCTTTTTAGCCCCCTTTGTCATTGAAACAAGCGTCACTGAGGCTGCGTTGAGATACGCCGTCATATTCGGTTTGGTGCGGTGCGGCTGAATGGTAAGAATCCGCCTTATGCGGATGAATGAGGCAGGAACGCGCCAAATGGAATACATGCAGCATTGCCATTGTGCGGTTGCCTGTAATCAATATAAGAGGTGTAAGGCGGGTTAGCCTTTTGCCTCTTACCACTTTTATATTTTGAATATAAAAAAAGAAGCCTGAACAGGCTCCTCTAGATGTAATCTTGCTGTTTGTTTTGTACGTCAGCCTTACGGGGCTAATTCAGGTTGTTTGTTTGTGTTCATAAAGATGCAGGGATGATTTTTCTTTAATGTCTTTAATGGCTCTGATAACAAACGCTTTGCAAGTCATTAACAAGCGACTAACAATCCTGCCATGTTAAATTTAAGGCTTAATAAATGCAAAATATTATGATGTCATGCCGCAAGTTCTTATTTTGCGGCTCTTTACATGATTTATGGGGGTTGATAGTAACAGAATAAAAAGAACACAGATTATCGTTTCCGGTCTTGTAACAGTTGCGCTGTTGGGTATGATTTACCTGCTGATTTTTGCAAATGGTGTGCAGGTTTCATTATCATTGCTGATAGTGTGTTGTTTTGGTGCTGCCATAGCTGCCGGAACTTTGGGGTATCGTTTCGGATTGCATGGCAATCATGCCGACAACGCACTATCTTCTTCTATCCATCCAATGGATACGCTTCATCAGGCTGCGCTTGATGAAAGCCCCTATATGATGTATATCAAAGACCTGAATGGCCACTATCTGATGGTCAATAAAAAGGCCAGGAACGTGTTTCACCTGCCCAAAACCCAGCCTTCGACCGAGCAGGAATCATTTAAGGATTTCAAGGACAAGTTGAGCGTTTACAAACATTTTGACGAATTGGTAATAAAGGACAAGCGCATGTATGCCTTTGAGGACAGCTTTGTGCTGGATGGGGAAACTATTTACCTATATGTCCTGAAATACCCGATACTGAACGACAAAGGCAACGTGGAATATATCTGTGGAGTGTCCGTAGATATAAGCGAGTTGAAGAAAACGCAACTGGAACTGAAAAAAGCCAAAGACGAAGCTGATGAAGCCCGCGCAATGCAGCAACAGTTTTTAGCCTATATCACGCATGATATCCGCACCCCGATGAATGGGGTGCTTGGGTTGTGCGATTTACTTGAAAGCAGCGAACTGACTGAGGATCAAAAATTATACGTGCATTATATCGGCGGGGCTGTCAATAATCTGCTGACACTGGTGAGTGATATACTTGATTTTTCAAAAATAAAATACGGCAGCTTTGATATACAGGCCGTCCCCTTCTCCATCAGGGACACCGTGAAGCAAGCTTTATATCCACTGGAGTCAATCGCTGGTGACAAGCATATCTATCTTAAATACCAGATTGATGATAATGTTCCGGCAACAGTATTGGGCGATGCAATGAGAATGCAGCAGATCATTCTCAATCTGGTAGGCAATGCCTTGAAATTTACTGCCGAAGGGGGCGTTGATGTACATGTCAAACTTCTCGGCTATCATGCCGATTGTGTCAATATCGGCATTGATATTCGCGACACGGGCATAGGTATCCCGGAAGAACAGCTAAAAGTCGTATTCGATGTATACCAGCAAAGTGATAAGGACACATCCAGAATATATGGCGGCACCGGTTTGGGGTTGGCTATAGTCGAACAACTGGTTGACCTGCACGGGGGCAGTATCAATATCGCGAGTGAAGTTGGCAAAGGAACACATTTCAGCCTGATTATTCCTTACCAGACACACGTATAAAGGATGTGTCATAGGTAATAATTCCTTAGCTGCACATGACAAATTTCATGTTATTTTGACTCAATCCTGTAATTTTGCTATTTCACCAATACTTCTATTTCATGCAGCAAGAAAGATATGATGGGTTCGACTATCCGGCAAGTGCTATTTCCAAATACATATATTCACGAGCACTTGGACTTTTTACCATTGCTCTGAAAAATGACACTAAGACTTTGAATTACATGCCTGAAGATCCCGATACTTTTAAAGCCTGGCTGGATGCACATGATGTACGCGACCTGAACAAAGGCTGATTAAAATAGACGGATTCTATCCGTTGAATGCCATTCAATATGAGGTGGTGTATTGCAGGATAGTATTAACCTGAAAATCATGCAAATTATTTGTCTTACCATCATGATTACTTATCAAATACAATCATAGCAACCTCACTAATATAAAACGGATTTATCAGCCCAAAGAGATATAAGCGATTAGCTTTTTTCTCTTGCCACTGAAATAAAATATGCTGCGTTAAGCAGGGAGATTTTATTTGCTCAATAGGAATTTAGGTAATGAAAGGAGCGTCGCCTTTACATTTACATCGAGCACAAGAAGCTGGTAACAAAGAAATCTACTCGTTTCGCAGTATTTTGTCTCAAAACAATAATGGTGAACTAAGAGCGTCGCCAGGTTTAAGCCTAACCGTTGCATCAGACCATTTTGTTTTATAAAGGTTAAACAACTTAAATAGAATGCCGGGATTGGAAGCCCAGTAAAGGCGTGAGTGTTCTTAACCTTATTTATTCATTTTTAAACTGATTATAATGAAAACATTATTTGTTGGCATTGACGTGTCAAAACAATGGTTGGACTTTTCTGTCACTGGTAAGGTTAAACCTGCCCATCTCCGTATTGATAATAATAAACTGGGCTTTAGAAAAGCCTTGCTATGGCTAAAAAAGATGGCTCCGCAAGATGACTGGTTGCTTTGCATGGAACATACAGGGGTCTATGCACAGCCGCTATGGTACTATTTCAATGAAAAAGGAATAGAATATAGTGTTGTCTCAGGGAGTGTAATTTCAAGTGGCTTGGCTATTAAACGAGGCAAGAATGACAAACTAGATGCCTTAACAATCGCGAAATTTGCAATGCGATATGCTGACGAATTGAAGCCCCATAAGCTGCCAACGCAATTGCTGCGAAGATTGAAAATGCTATTTGCCTATCGAGAAAGACTTGTGAAGGCAAAAGTTATACTGGAAGTGCCTGCAGGTGAAGCCAAAGGATATGCAGAGCAGGATAGTACTGAAATGTGTAAGGACACTTCCGAAGTTGTACAATTTATTCTTCTTCGTATTAAAAGGGTTGAAAAATTAATGCTTGCACTTATTAAAAGCGATGAGCAGACATCGAAATGTTATAATCTTATTATATCGGTGCCAGGGTTTGGAATAATTACCGCAGCATACCTGCTTATTGTAACGGAGTGCTTTACTTTATTTTCAAATAGTAGGCAAATAGCGTGCTACAGCGGAATAGCTCCATTTGAACATAGTAGTGGTAGCAGTATTAGAGGAAAAACACGAATATCTTCTAAGGCAGATAAAAAGTTAAAGGGGTTGCTTAGTCGCGGTGTGAGCACATTGCTGATTCATCACACAGCCACCAAACAGTACTTTGAACGAAAAACAAGTCAAGGGAAACACCAAAATCTGGTTAGAAATAACCTGAAGAATAAAATGCTTCATACTGTTTTTGCTGTTGTCAGAAGGGCGACACCTTACGACCCAGCGTATTTAAACACATTTCTCAATGTTGCTTAGCTTTTAAAACCGATACTAACTGATTATAAAGAATGCTAAGGAATTATTTCGACAGTTTCAAAATTCTGAACGCGCCTCTTGCAACAAGAAGAAAAACAATCATTCCTATTATCAGGTCTGGATAGATGGAATGTGTGAAATATACGATTGCCCCGGCAAGCATTACACCTATGTTTGCAATGACATCGTTCGATGTAAAAATATAACTGGCTTCCATATGTGCCTCCCTGCTTTTCTTCTTCTGTAGCAGATAGAGCGAAACCGCATTGCCGATCAATGCAAAAAGCGACACGCCAATCATCATCCTGAAGTCTGGCGCTCCGTCATAACCCAAAAATCGGCGTAGGACTTCGGCGAAGCCAAATACCGCAAGTGCAAGCTGAAAAAATCCGCTCAATTTTGCCACTCTTTTCTTTTTGGAAAGAACGCTACCTACAACCATCAAACTCATGCCGTACACGATTGCATCTGCCAGCATATCGAGAGAATCGGCAACCAAACCCATTGAGTTAGCGATAAACCCCGCGACTGCTTCAATAACAAAGAAACCTGCATTGATGGCAAACACAATCCACAAAAGCCTTTTATCGCTGATTTCTTCCGCCACATCAGTGTACGTGTCAAAGGTATCAGAATTTATCAAAGAGGAATTTAGATTTAAATCAGCGATGCTTTGGGTGATTAGTTGGGTATCACTGTCATGGATGACGATGAGTGTCCGTCCCGGAATATCAAACATCAGTTTTTTCACGGCGGCAAGCGGCTCAAGCTTCATTCGAATGAGTTGCTCCTCGGACGGGCAGTCCATTTTGGTGATTTTATATGTGTCTTTTTTCATGTTGTGTATTTAATTTGTGGGTGTTTTCCATTCGGCAAGACGCTTTAAGACCTGTCGAATAAGATAATCCTGACAGTCAAATTTGTCTATTTCTATCTTGAGTGTGCCAGTGCTTGAAATACTAGCGTTTTTGACCCCCTCCATCAATAGCATTGCGTCCTGAATAGTTCCGCCTGATGCCCTGACATCGTAAGCATCATGTATGCCACTGACCTGGCTGGTAAAGTGAATGAATTCCTCATCTATCAAACAGCCTGTCTTTTTAATCAATGCGAATACCGCGTCAATATCTGAATTGTCGATATCGCAGGAGAAGCTTAACCGCGCATTACCACTTTCATCGGCTGTGACCATCATCAGATTTTTAATGAACTTCAGTTCTTGCAATTTGGGCATTAACTGGCTTTCAAACTGTGTCTGCACAGTTTCCGACATATTGAGAACCAGAAAGATTTCTATACTGTCCATAGTTGTCATTTTACAATCTGACTTTAATCCCGCCATTGATGATAAAGCCGTCTAGGGGTGCGTATATATCCCTGAATTGAGGCTGGTTCAACGTTCCCGTATAAATCGTATCAAAGCGGGTCTGCCGTGCATCGAGGAAGTTTTCAAAATTTATATAAACGGAAAGTTTCTCCCAAAGCTTTTCAGCCATAAAGCCCATCAACCAATAATCCCGGCTAGTGCTTCCATCACTCAATTTCTGTTGCGCGAAGTAATAGGCTTCAAGGCCGATCTTCCATTTATCCTCCACTTCATACATCAGGACCGAATTTATGCGGTGCTTGGGTGTCAGTGGATTTTCGGTTCTGATGCCGCTTTGGTGAATGTATGCATCTGTATACGTGTAGCCCAGGAACAGGCGGAAATCCTTATAACCAAGCTTAACATTGGTTTCTGTCCCCTTGCTGTCCATATGCCCGGCGATATTCGTAAATCTATATGAGCCCGCTCCGGCAGGTGTCAGCATGAGCGGATTGTTCAGGTGGGTGTAATAAAACAGGTGATTGATGCTGAATGTTATCTCACCATCGGCAAAACTTGTTCTGTAGTTAATATCCCAATTCGCGCCATAACTTCTTTCCATGCTGTTGCTGTCCGGGCTGATGGCCAGAACATTCCGGTATTGGATGCGTTCACTTTCTTCCGTAAAGATTGTCGGCGCTTTATAGCCAAATCCGCCGCCCAGACGAGAACTTATTTTTGCACTGGGCTTATATAGGACGGATAAGCGAGGAAGGAAGGCAAAGCCGTAATCTATCACATAGTCCCCACGCAACCCGCTTTCAACCGTCCATTTGTTGTGAAGTTGAACCGTGTTCTGAATAAACGCGCCAAAGGTAGTTTGAGTATAGTCCCGTAAAGGTACTGTCGTTATCTTCTTTTCCTGAAAGCCATCCGTCCACAGGTTGAGGCCGCCAGCCCAGTCAATTTTTTCATTGCCAGTGGTATAGCTTAATTCCGTAAAGGTACTGTTCTGCAAGCCACTGAATTCATAGCCGGGAATGGAGATAACGCGGTCAAAGTAGCTATAGCTGTTCTTAAGCGTTATCACGCCGGTTTCAGAAACCTTGTGCGCCAGTGAAAATTGGCTGCTGATCCTGTTGGTCTTATTGCGCTCAAAATAGCTGTTTGAAGTGTCCGCCTCTCCCTTTATGTAGGGCATACTTCCGCCGATCCTGTCTTCCCAGGATGTATTCACCCCGATAACCGCGCTGGTGCGGTTCGTAAAATAAAGAAACAGCTTGGGGTTTATCGTATAGCGTTCAAATTTCGGGATAGCCGACAGGCCAAGCTTTGCTGGATCATAAGCGGCATTGCTGTTACGGGATGCGAAAATCGTGGTGCCGATCTTACCAAACCGTTGTCCGTAATAACCATTAATATCCAGCCCCCCGGCACTTGTGCCATTAACGTGAAAGCGGGTTTCCCTCTCCTTGTTAGGTGTTTTGGAAATCAGGTTGATCAGACCAGCAATAGCGCCGCCGCCATACAGGGTGGACGATGAACCCTTGATGACCTCAACCTGTTTCAGGTCTAAAGGCGGGGTTTGCAACAGGCCGAGGCCGCTGGCCGCCCCGGAATAAAGCGGAAAGCCATCTTTCAGGATTTGGGTATAGCGCCCATCCATGCCTTGAATGCGGATCGAAGCATTAGCGGACGTGGCTGATGTTTGCTGGGTCTGAATGCCTGTGCTTTCGGCTAATAGCATTCTTATGTCGCCGGGCTTCATATTGCCCTTTTCTTCCAGTTCCTCGCCAGCGATCAATTCCAGGCGGGTAGGAATGTCGGCAATGGTTCTGCTGCTGCGGGTAGTGCTGACTGTCACTTCTTCCAGTTCCTCACCCTCATTCGGTTCAAGAGCAATACGGAATGTATCGGAAGCGGTGAAGGGAAATTGCAGCGTATCAGCCCTGTCTTCATAGCCTATATATTTGGTGAGAATGACCTGTTGCCCATTTGGAATGTTGGCCAGGGTGGCAATGCCCTGTTCATTGGATGCAGTTCCTATGGATGTGCCTGTAACAAGGGTGGTCGCTCCAATGACAGGCTCTTTGGTTTTGCTGTCAGTAATAGCAACAACAAGGCTGTTTTGTGCATACGCCACAGGGCTTATGCACATGGCAATCAATGCCAGTGTATAATATCTCATTTATTAATGATGTAATTTTTTGAAAGAATATCCTGAAAAGACATAGCTGTGGCTATGCTAACTGACGGATAAGCTGGGGCGGCTGAAAAATATCACGCTCTCTGTCCATGATCGGGCTGTCAATATCCCGTCTATATCGGTGAGAACCGTAGAAAAGCAATCCTACCACATCAACAGTTTGAATACTAGCTAATGTAATAATGTTGTGGCAGCATGAGCAAATGCAAAATGGAGTACATAAATCCTCATGGTCGTTATCAGCCGGTGGCACTTGCTGCGAATAAGCAATAGCCCCGCCCTTGCAGTCGTCATTGTCCATGCAAGGAACAAAGCTCAACACAAGCAGATAAATGCTTAATATGCGCGTAAACCATTTCACCAAACCAAAGATAAAAAAAATCAATGAAGATTTGGATTAACCATAGAATGCAACGAATGCCTAATAAAATTGGAATGACAGTATCAATAGCCGTTTGAGAATTAAATATCCTCATAACCGCTTTTGATAAGAACGGATAACATTTTAAATTTCTCCTTGGCATTCAAACAATACCTGGCATTTGCAGAAATAATAATGCTATCTCCCGACGGAAGATTGAATTTTTTCTCGTTGATAATAATTTCAGCAGTACCATCAATTATATGGATGTAGTTATCGAACGGCGATACCGTATCAGGTATTTTTGCTCCTTTGTCAAGAGAGGATATAATAACATGCCCTGTCATCTTTTTAATCACAGAACAGGAGATAATTTCATTCGGCACATACTCTACAAGATTGTTGAGGTTGTGAATTTCCAGTTTCTTTAATTCATTTGCACTGTTCATAAACGGATGTTTATTCATACACCCAAATATGGTAGTATAATTTTTTATAATCATTACATACTTCCAGCCAAAAGTTACATAAATCACATATACAGCCAGAGATATTTGGTCGATATATAAAAGTGCAATGACGCGCAACAAACAGATAGTTCTTGACGATATCGTTTTTCTTTATCTTCAGGTGATAGGGTTATACATCCCAGTACAGTGACAACAAAATAGCAAATGCATATTTTTTTACTTATCCATGTTCACCAGCCCGGTTATATAAGCTTGTAAAATTCTTTGCAGCAAAAGAAATAAACGATGGTTGTTAAACTCTAAATTAAAAATCACAGTGATTTTATTCATCGTCAATATTTTTTCACGACCTTTTTATTATTTTCACTTGTTATATCTTAGTTAATACCTTAAAATCAACCACCCGTGCAAGTTATTTGCTTTGAAGAACCTGCTTATTACAGCATGATAGAAGAAGTGGT
>CAZEZM010000022.1:0-67754 GCA_964515955.1 uncultured Flavipsychrobacter sp.
GTTGCCAGCAGGCAGTTCGATGTAATCAGATAGCTTCAATAATAACACAATAAAGAAAGGGGTGAGCATTTGCTCACCCCTTTCTTTATTGTAATCTCCGGTGGATATCCGACTCGTGAAATAAATATATATATGTACAACGGTAATAAAGAAAATATTAACCGAAGGTTGCAATGTAACCTTACAGTAAAATTTTTGTTAAATATAATGGCCTATTGTATCTTTGGAATACATGGTACGGGTACGCATATGTGGTACTCATGTATTATGGTAAACGAAACAATCTTAAATGGTATGAAACAAAACTACTTCACAATCTCAAGGGCATTGCCATCTGGGCGTAAAAATGTCCTTCCGGGAATGGTCATTTTTTTGACATTATTACTGGGTATCGGCGCTGTAAATAAATCTTACGCGCAAGCCAATTTCACCATTGGTACAGGTACAGCTACCAACTCATCCACTGGAAACCCCACACCTTACAACGACTTTTATGAAGGTGATAAGCAACAATTTTTATATCGTGCATCAGAGCTGCTGGCAGCAGGTATGGGGCCCGGTTATATCTACTCCATAAAATGGGATGTAGTAACTACCAATGGTAGTAACCCTCAAGGTTGGTCTATGTACATAGGCACCACTTCAGTTACTGCATTGACCGGAACATATCAGCCTACACCATCTACGCTGGTATTCGGTCCCGCACCCACAACATTTGCACCTACTACAGGTGTTAATACTTATACATTAGGTACGCCTTTCTTCTGGAATGGTAGCGATAATATTTTAATACAAACATGTCACGGTGTAGGCAGTGGTTGTCGTGGTTATACATATAATGCCTCAGTGCGTTATTCTAACCCCGGTTTCACCGCCAGCACATACAGGCAACAGGATTGCGCGGGTAACCTTTGCGGAAGCAGCACCAGTGGTACTTCTTCTTCTAACAGGCCCAACGTTATATTCGGTTGGGGCCCTGCCGGACCCAACAATGCCAGCGCTGCTGCCATTACAGAGCCTGTAGATGGTTTTTGCGCTGGTACTTATACCGTGAAAGCAAGAATAGCTAATAACGGTACGAATACCATAAATGGTGTTCAGGTACATTGGTCGGTAGATGGTACTCCGGGCACTCCTGTCAATGTTACTACTCCTATTAATACAATCATGAGTGGCTTAGGCAACAGTGTGATTGTAACGCTCGGTAACGTAACTTTTGGTTCTGTACCCAGAAACATCGTAGTATATACTTCTATGCCTAACGGTGTAGCTGATACGGCAAATCTTGATGATACGCTGAAAGTGTCAAAAGGCGCGAGCCTTGCAGGTGTATACACTGTAGGCGGTGCAACGCCTGATTTTCCGGATGTTGTAACTGCGGCCAACGCTGTTAACCAGTTTGGTGTTTGCGGGCCTGTAGTATTTAATATCCGCCCCGGTACTTATAACCAGGGCCCGGTGGCATTAGGTAATATCGTAGGTGTCAGCGCTACTAACACGGTGACATTCCAGTCAGAAAATGGCAACAAAAATACAGCAATAGTTACCAGTGCGGGAAGTACATGGTCGATGCAGGGAACCAAATATGTCAGGATTAAAAACCTGACTATTACCTCCTCCGCAGCAGCCCGCGTGCTTACGATGAGTGCCGAAGTAGCGCATGATAGTGTTGTTGGTTGTGATATCATACAGCCCATAAACAACAATAGTAATGCTGCTGCTTTGTATACTACAGGCTTATCCGGCAATAACGCTGGTATGGTATTTAAAAACAATAATTTTACTGGTGGTTATTATTGTTTCTATTGGAATGGTAATTCAGGCAGCTACACGCCCAACATGGTGATAGATGGCAATACTATGTCGCTGAGTAATTTTTATTGCACATACATCGATTATACCAATGCCCTGAAATTCAGGAATAATACTATCATAGGTAATAGTTCATCTTATTATAATGTTTACCTCTACAATCCTTACCAGTCTCCTGTAATAACGGGCAATAAGGTAACAGCTGAGTATGGTTACGGTTTGATGCTGTATTATGTAACCGGTAACAGCACCAGCGATAAAGCACTGGTAGCGAATAACGTAGTGAGGATGACAGGAGCGAATGTATATGGCGCCATGTACACGCCTTATCCCAACAGGATGAAGATGTACAACAATACTGTATATGTATCCGGCACCAGCACAGGTTGTACCAACTACTATATATACATGTCCTCAACATCATACAGCAACAATGAAATATTTAACAACCTGTCTGTGAACACCACAGGCGGCGGATATGCTACGTATATTTATAATTATGGCACTAACAACCAGATCAATTATAACAACTGGTACGCGACTGCCACCAACAATGCATATTATTATAACGGAGCATACGGTACTTTCCAGGCATTCAGGACGGCATCTGGACAGGACCAGCAATCCCTTACTTACGATCCTCAGTTGAAAAGCGATGGCAGCCCGGATCCAACAAGCCCCGCTTCTTGGTCATTAAATGGACATGGTGTTCACCTGTTGGGCAACGACAAGGATATCAACGGTAACACCAGGGTTACATTACGCCCCGATGGCGTGCCTGATATTGGAGCATTTGAATTTGACCCTGAATCTGTGCCACCATTGGCTACTGCTACTCCTGCTACTGCTGATCCCGGTGATACCCAGATATTCACCTTTGCCGGCAATGAAGTGGGCCGTATTACATGGGGTAATAAAGCGCCTGCCGTTGCTGTAGAAGTACGTCAATACAGCGGTGCCAAAGCGCCGGGTGTTGCCACTGCCGCTAATCCTTTCGGCAGCATGTATTTCTATACAGATATCAGGCCGTTGAGCAGCGGTACTACATTCGACTTCAACGTGAATATCGACTATATGGATATATGGTTGGGCGATATTGCCAATGAAACCGAATTACGTCTTGCACACAAGGTTACATCATTCCCATGGATGGTGTATAGCGGTACATTAAGCACTGTTAATACAACAACAAATAATATCGATGCAACTATGCTCAACCGTTTCGGCGCCTTTACCGGCCTCGAAAACGGTAGTATACCTTCTGCATTCGTTCGCCCCCAGGGCAGTATCATTATCTGCTTTGGTAACAGTGTTCAATTAAACGCTGAGCCTTCAAACGGAGATTATTACAAATGGTACCGCAACGGTTTACCAATTCAGGGTGCTGAGGGTGCGCAGACTAAGACATATGTTGCTACCCAGGCCGGAGATTACAGTGTGGAAATCACCTTCAGTGGTAAAGCAATACTGTCTGTACCGGTTACCATCACTACAATTGCACCGCCAAACGCGCTTATCAGCTCAAACAGGCCGCTTACATATTGCGTGGGTAATGGCTTGACACTTGATGCAGGTACAGGCCAGGGCCTGACGTATCAATGGCAGTTAAATGGTTCAGACATACCGGGTGCTACTAATAATATATATCCTGTGAACCAGCCGGGTAACTACAATGTCATTGTTACGAATATTGGTTGCTCAAGTTCATCCACTATTTCTGAGGTGAAATCAGGTCCTATTACGGTTAACCTGGGTAATGACACCAGCTACTGCGAAGTGAAGAACGTATGGGCAACATTGGATGCGGGATACCCCGGTGCCAGGTACCTGTGGAATACAGGTGATACCAGCCGCATTATAGAAGTGAAGAAAGACGGACAATATTGGGTGGAAGTAGATGGTGGTCCTAACTGCCAGGGTACAGATACTATCAACGTTGTCATAGACAAGCTTCCCCAGGCTAATGGTATCTCATTTGTACAGAATGGTAATTCTTACCAGTTCTACCCAAGTGGAGCTGTAGGCGCTAAAGGCTTCCTGTGGATATTCAGCGATGGTACCACTACTACTCAGAATACACCTGTTAAGGTAATCAATGGTGAGGTGTATGTAAGGTTAGTAATGTTCAACCAATGCGGTAGCGATACAGTACAACTGGGCTGGCCATTAGGCGTACAGGCTGTAGCAGATGCCAATAACATCAGCGTATATCCTAACCCTGCGAAAGACCAGGTGAATATCAGTGCTGAAGGTATTACACTGCAAGCTGTTGAAGTATTGAACAGCATGGGTAGCGTGGTTTATCGCTCATCGATAGATAACGGAGCGGCTAAACACACTATTAATGTAAGTTCTTTTGCTAACGGCCATTACATGTTGCGTGCTACTACAGAAACCGGCACGATAACCAAGCAATTCAATATTCTGAGATAAGAATATTATAAATAATAATTTAACGGGGCGGACAGTGTTCGCCCCGTTTTCGTTGGGTAAATAATGGTTAAAAACAAGTTAAATTATAATTTTTACCATATTTTAATCTTTGTTTAGGTTTTGATTAAGTACGTGTTGATACCTTTACTATAGAATATTCCGTATAGGCGTAGCCGGGTAGGCTAATTGTACGTTATGTTTTAGGTAAACGAAAAAATCAATTTATGAAATCAAAACTTACATTCGGAAGACTGCAGCAAATCAGAAGCTCAGCTTTACTGCTATTCGTTTTATTATTAAGCGTTGGCACACTACAAGCGCAAACCCCGCAATATTCAGTAGGGTCATTAACGGCCGGTAGCAATGTTATTCCATTCGGTAACGGTAGTTCCTGGAATAGTTACCGTTGCCAGTTCTTATACCTGCCGGGGCAGTTTGGCGCGGTACCAACCGGCATGGCCATCAGCAAAATTTACTTTGTACCTACATCATCGGGTACTGCTACTTTTACTGATTTTAACGTGGCTATAGGCCAGTCCAACATTACGGGCCTGTCGGCCAGCTCATGGGTTACGGGCTTAGCTACGGCCTTATCTGAATCTTCCTATACATTTTCTTACACTTCCAGCCAGTGGTGGCAAATAACATTAACGACACCGATACCCTACGATCCCAGCATGCCGCTCATTGTTGATGCATGGAAGACCAGCTCTACTCAAAGCATCGGTTTAAGAAACCAATCTGCCAGCCCCGGCAACAGGAGGGCGTATTCCCCCTTCCCCAGTGCTACCCCTTCGGGCGCCAGTACCACTATGTACACTTTTGGTTTCGACCTGGTACCACTGGCACCGAATAATGCGGGTATTACAGCTCTTATTTCCCCTGTTAATTTTTGCGGAGGCAATTACCCTGTTCAGGTAGAGCTTACGAATAGCGGGTTGAATACGCTGACATCTGCTACTATTAACTGGGAGTTGGATAATATACCCCAACCCTCTTTCAATTGGACCGGCTCCCTGGCTACAGGTGCTAAGACCACCGTTACAATAGGTAATAACCTTCCTTTTGGTGCTGCTGTCCGTACTATAAAAGCATGGTCATCATTGCCTAATGGTATGGCTGATACGGTAAATGCGGACGATACATTGAATGATGCAGCAAGGGCGGGCCTCAACGGTGTATACGTAGTTGGTGCTACCGGTGATTTCCCTACGGTGGTTGATGCCGCCAATACACTCAACAAGTATGGAGTATGCGGCCCTGTAACTATGGATATTCAGAGTGGAACATATACAAGCGATGTTCAGCTAAATAATATTTATGGCGCAAGCGCTACTAACAGGATTACTTTCAAATCTCAAACCGGCAATCCGTCTAATGTGGTTATCCGCGCTTTGCCGGGTGCCACAGGTCATGTGTTTGCGCTCAACAGTGCATCTTACATAACGATAAAGAATGTTACTATACAGTCGGACGCAGGTACAAATGATGGCAGGGTATTAACCTTTGCGGGTTCTGCCTCACACGATAGCGTACTCAACTGTACTATCAATTGTTCTCCGGGTGCTACCGGTAGCAATACAGCCGGCATATACGGTGGTGGATTGGGAGATGCATCTGGTAACGTGTTTATCAACAACAGGATAAACAGGGGCTACTATGGTATATATTGGGAGGGTACAGGTACCGCCGCGGCCTCTCTCACAAAAGACCATGTTTTTGACAACAATACCATTACAGATGCATACTTGTATTCTACCTATTTCTATTATACCAGCAACCTGAAGTTCAGGTACAATAAAATTAGCGCTATCAATTCGCCTACTACCCATTACGGCTTGTATGGTTATTACAACGATAACGCGTTGGAAATAATCGGTAACGAATTCGTGATTACCGGTACAGGTACTAAATATGGTATCAGGCCATATTATAGCGATGGTACTTCTGCCAATCCCGGCCTGATAGTAAACAACACCGTGGCTATTGATTGCGGCACCTCTACTGCATATGGTATTTATAATTATTATAGTAACTACCAGTATTTCGTCAATAACAGTGTAAGTGTAAACAGTACTTCCACTTCGTCATACGCAGCCAGGTTCTATTATAGCTCTACGTCTTACAAAAATAACGTGGCTTACAATAACGCTTTCTCTAACGTGACGGGTGATGGATATACTATGTATGTATACAGCACTACTGCCAGCTATAATAATACATGGGATTATAATAACCTTCATAATGGCAAAGACCAGTTGGTGGAGCGCGGTACGCCGGCTAATACTTATAAAACATTGGCAGCATGGCAAGCGGCTTCCGACCAGGATGATCATTCCATCAGTTACAATCCGGGTTTCACAAGTCTCACAGACCTTCGCCCCGATCCTAACAACCCTGCTTCATGGTCGTTAAATGGCCGTGGTATACACCTGGATGATAATGTGATGGACATAGCCAATAATCCAAGGGCTGAAACACGCCCCGACGGTGTGCCGGATATTGGTGCATATGAATTTGTTCCTGAGGTTGCACCGCCGCTAGCAGATGTATCTCCTGCTATTCCTGCACCCGGACAGACACAGATATTTACATTCGGGCAACGCGAAGTAGCCAGGGTAACATGGGGTCATAATGCACCTGCTGCCAACCTGGAAGTGCGCCAGTACAGTGGTGAAAAAGGTATTGGCGTGGCTGCAGCAGCCAGTCCTTTTGGCAGCATGTACTTCCATACCGATGTGAAATCAATGGGCAATGTACCCGCATTCGATTATGATTTCAAAGTTCATTACATGGATATATGGTTAGGTGATATCGGCAACGAAAACGATTTGCGCCTGGCACAAAAAGTGGCTACCCACCCATGGATGGTATACAGCGATTTGTTAAGTTCATCTAATGCTGCAGCTAATGAAATAAATGCATCTGCGCTTAATCGTTTCGGTTCATTTACCGGCCTGGAAAATGGCAGCATACCGTCAGCATTTGTGCGTAGCGGCGGCAAGGTGATAATATGCGTGGGCAACTCAGTACAACTGCGTGCAGAACCACAAACAGGCGATTTCTATAAGTGGTATTTGAACGGATTGGAGATACCCGGTGCTTCAGGCCCGTCTGCCACTACTTACAACGCTACCCTGGCAGGGGACTATACCGTAGCTATAACTTACGGTGGAAAAATAGTGGAATCAGTTCCGCTGGCTATTACTACTATAGCTGCGCCTAATGCTATTATCAATTCCAATGGCCCGCTTACTTATTGTATTGGCAACGGACTGACACTGGATGCAGGTACAGCGCAGGGGGTTTCCTATCAATGGCAATTGGATGGCAACAATATACCGGGTGCTACCGGCAACACATATCCCGTAAACCAATCCGGTAATTATACTGTGATAGTCGAAAATATCGGTTGTGCTACTACTTCAACAATTACTCCTGTTACTTCAGGGCCTATCTCGGTTAGTCTTGGTAACGACACCAGCTATTGCGAAGTGAAGAATGTATGGGCTACACTGGATGCTGGTTATCCCGGGGCAAAATACCTGTGGAGTACAGGTGACACGAGCCGCGTAATCGAAGTAAGGAATGGCGGTACATATTGGGTAAATGTAGATGCAGGCCCTAATTGCCAGGGCTCCGACCAGATAGAAGTGACTATCGATCCGTTGCCTAAGGCAAATGGCATCTCGTTCGTAAGAAATGGTAATACATACCAGTTCTATCCCAGCGGCCCGATAGGCGCAACAGGTTTCCTGTGGTTGTTCAGCGATGGCAGTACTTCAACCGTGGATAATCCGGTAAAATCTATAGATGGTGACCTGTATGTACGCCTGGTAATGTATAACCAGTGCGGAACGGATACGGTACAACTCGGATGGCCGCTTACTGTTACCAATACAGTTGCAGAGAATACAATTACAGTATTCCCCAACCCCGCCAGCGATTACATCAATATTCATACCGGCAGCGCTGCTATCAGCGAGCTTATGATCATCAATAGCGTGGGCGCGGTGGTTAACACTGTCAACACAGCTGCGGGTCAGCAGGAGTATAGGATGAATGTGGCTAATTTACCTGCAGGCAACTATATGCTGCGTGCAACCACATCAGAGGGTATAATTAATAAACAATTCAATATCATACGATAATTTCGTTTACCATTAATATTATGGTATAAGGCCCCGCTCTTTTGAGCGGGGTTTTTTATTAATATAGAAATCATTTAACTGCCTATATATTGCAGCCGGACATAAGCCATTACCTTTGTCAGCTATCTTGTTCCTGATATGAAACTTTTACTTCAATATTTAAGCCGTTATAAAGGGTTAGTAGTACTGGCCTTGTTCCTTGCTGCAATCAACCAGGTGTTTTCCCTGCTCGACCCGTATATATTTGGTAAGTACATCATCGACCCATTTGCCAAACAGCCTGACAAATGGACTAAAGATGAATTTCTCAAGGGTATTACCGTAGGCTTGCTACTGCTGGTAGGTACGGCTATGGTTTCCCGTATTGCCAAAGCCTTCCAGGATTATACAGTCAATGTCATCATACAGAAGTTTGGCGCCAGGATATATACAGATGGTTTGCGCCATGCGCTCAGGCTGCCCTTTCAGGAGTTTGAAGACCAGCGCAGCGGCGAAACCCTTTCGGTATTGCAAAAGGTGCGTACCGATACGGAGAAGTTTATCAGCGTATTTGTCAACGTATTGTTCGCTACAATAGTCGGTATCGTGTTTGTTATTATTTACGCTTTATCACTCAACTCGTGGTTGGTGATTATTTACCTCGGTGGCGCTGTGCTGTTGGGTATACTCACCAGTATGCTTAGTAAGAAGATTAAGGTAATCCAAAAAAACATTGTGCGCGAAACCACGGCGTTAGCGGGTTCCACTACAGAGTCGTTGCGCAATATAGAACTGGTAAAAAGCCTGGGCCTCACGCAACAAGAGGTACGCAGGCTGAACGCCACAACCATAAAAATACTTGGCCTGGAACTGAAGAAGGTGCGTAGCATCCGTGCTATTTCTTTCGTGCAGGGTACATTCGTCAATTTTCTCAGGCAGGTTATTATGTTCGCCCTGCTGTATTTTATTTTTCAAAACGAACTGACACTCGGACAGATGGTGACCATGCAGTTCTATACTTTCTTCATATTCGGCCCCCTTCAGGAGTTAGGCAATGTCATCCTCACTTACCGCGAAGCGGAAGCATCCTTAGCTAATCTGAAAGCGCTCTTCGCCAAAAAGGTAGAGGAAAAACCCCTGCAACCCAAACAGATACAAGGTATCAGGAAGTTGAGGTTTGAAGACGTGAGTTTTAAGCACAACACGGCTATGCACCCTGCGTTGGAAGATATATCCTTTGAAGCGCAGACAGGTGATACGATTGCCTTTGTAGGCCCCTCCGGTTCAGGAAAAACTACACTGGTCAAACTATTGGTGGGTTTGTACCAGCCTAAGAAAGGGAATATTTATTACAACGATATCAATAATAAAGAAATTGATTTTGACGAATTGCGTCACCAGATAGGTTTCGTAACACAGGATACCCAGTTGTTTTCGGGTACTATAAAAGAAAATTTGTTGTTCGTCAATCCATCGGCTACTGATGAGCAGGTATTGGATGTATTGCATAAGTCGGCCTGCGTGAATTTGCTGGCGCGTGCTGAAAACGGCATTGATACCATGATAGGCGAGGGCGGACTGAAATTGTCGGGGGGTGAACGCCAGCGTTTGTCTATAGCTCGTGCTTTGCTGAGGCAGCCCAAACTGATGATATTCGATGAGGCTACATCTGCATTAGATTCACTGACAGAGGAGGAAATCTCTTACACGATAAAAAATATTACAGCCAAACGGGAACATATAACAGTAATGATAGCCCACAGGTTATCTACCATTATGCATGCCGACAGGATATATGTGCTGGAAAAGGGCAGGATAATAGAAACAGGCAGCCACCAGTCTCTGTTGGAAGATAACGGGCTGTATTATGCTATGTGGCGCCAGCAGATAGGCGAGCGCAAAGAAACAAGGGCGGCGGCTCCTGCCAATGGCTTATAATACAATGTTCTGCACCAACGCGCTTTTGTCAGGATAGTCGAGGTTGTAATGCAGGCCCCGGCTTTCTTTTCTGAATTGCGCGCTTTTTACAATCAGGTAGCCTATAGTTATAAGGTTGCGCAGCTCGCACAGTTGCGGCGATAGGGTACTCGTTCTGTACAGGTGTTCCGTTTCTTCGTGCAGCAGGTCCAGCCTGCGCATCGCTCTTTCCAGGCGCATATCGTTGCGTACTATACCTACATAGTCACTCATCACCTGCTGTATCTCTTTCAGGCTTTGAGTAATTAATATCATTTCTTTAGGCGAGGACGTACCTAAGGCGTTCCAGTCAGGTATATTTTCGTGCAGGGTAGTGTCTGCATATTTTTTTGTTGCATCTTCCGCGCACCTGTGTGCGAATACCAACGCCTCCAGCAGCGAGTTGGATGCCAGCCTGTTGGCGCCGTGCAACCCTGTGCTCGAACATTCGCCACAGGCATACAGGTATTTAATAGATGTCCGGCCCCATTCATCACACTTTATACCCCCGCAGCAATAGTGCGCTGCCGGCGCTACTGGTATCAGCTGTTCAAACACGTCTATACCTATGCTTTTGCACTTGGCGTATATGTTAGGAAAGTGCGCCAGGAATTTCTCTTTGTCCATATGGCGACAGTCCAGGTACACATGTTCCGTACCGTTTATCTTCATTTCATTATCTATAGCACGGGCCACTACATCACGCGGCGCCAGGTCGGCACGCGGGTCGTACTGCGCCATAAAGGCTTCGCCTTTTTTATTCCTTAGTATGCCTCCATCTCCCCTCACAGCCTCTGTTATCAGGAAGGATGGGCTAACGCCGGGCTCGTGCAATGCCGTCGGGTGAAACTGGATGAACTCCATATTTTCTATGCGGCCCTTGGCACGGTATGCCATAGCAATACCATCGCCTGTAGCTATTTTGGGGTTGGTAGTAGTGCGGTACACCTGCCCCACACCGCCTGCTGCCATTAATGTTACACGGGCGAGTATCTTTTCAATATTGTTGTTCTGCAGGTTCAGTGCATACACGCCATAGCATTCTATACCCGGCGTCGACTTGGTAACCAAATGCCCCATATGGTGCTGGGTAATGATATCCACCACATGCCAGTAGTTATGTATCTGTATATTGGGGTGCCGCGCAGCTTCAGCTATCAGGGCGCGCTCCATTTCGTTACCGGTTACGTCTTTGTGGTGTAGTATCCTGTATTCTGAGTGGCCTCCTTCTTTACCGCGTTTGTATTCTCCCGCTTCTGTTTTGTCAAAGTTGGTGCCCCAGTCTATTATTTCCTGTACACGTGCGGGGCCTTCTTCTATTACCATACGCACTATGTCTTCATTGCACAGCCCGTCGCCCGATGTCAACGTGTCTTGTATATGTTTGTCAAAACTGTCGCGCTCCATGTCGTTCACTACAGCTATACCCCCCTGCGCATATTTCGTATTGGTTTCGTCTGTGTTTACTTTGGTGAGTATAGTAATATTCTTGTCAGGAAAACGTTGGGCTGTTTTTACCGCAAAGGTCAGCCCCGCTATGCCGGAGCCGATTACCAGGAAGTCTGTATGCAACATCACAATAGCATTTATAAAGAAAGGCGGCCTTTTCAGAACCGCCTTGTGAAATTAGTATAATTAATTGTCTTAGAAGCTGGAAGTTAAACCCAGGCGCACACCGCTGAAGGCTGGCTCGTAACGGCATACACCACCGGTACAGTTGATACCTTCCACCTGCTTCACATAGCTGGCAGTAAACCTGTGCGCACCAATTGTATGTGCTGCAAATATGTTGTAGTAGTGCTGGCTGCCGGTTGTGGCCGACGGGCCGGGTGAGGGGTTATACATATCAGATACTGCGAATGACCATTTGGGTGCTATGTTGAATTCAACCAACCCGAATATCCAGGAACCAAAGTCCTGCTCAGTGTGCTGGTATTCCCACTCGGTACGTATAGACATCTTATCGTTGAAAATATAAGTCACCTCGAAGAAAGGCGTCCATGCTATTACCATCGGTACCAAAGGTTTTATCTGGTAAAGTTCCTGGTTGTACTCCATGTACTGTGTACCCACTTGCAGTTTCACATCTTCCCAACCCCTGTATTCTACTTCCGCATATACTTCCCGGTATAGTTTTACTTCGTTCAGTGTGTTGATATGTGTGTAGTTCAGTGTGATGTCCAGTTCATCCTGCGGGTTCAGCAGTACGTCTATACCACCTGCCATTTCAGATAGGTTCAGCGATGCGGGTGTATACCTCGCCATCAGCCTTTGAGGACGCAGGCGGGCTACTATAGGCTGCCAGTTCATCAGGCCGCGTATCAGCACCTCGTTGGGCGATGTGCGCATCTCAAAGTTTTCAGTGCGCTTACCGGTCAGGTTCACTGCTATGCCTTTGCGTGCCCAGCCCAGCGTGGTAAACAATACATTGCCCGGCTTCTGTTTCAACAGTCCGTCTGATATTACATCCGACGTTTTATAAGCGCCTTCTATGAACCAGTTTACATTACCTACTACCAGGTTGTTATACACGGTAAAGGCATACATATTGTACCTGGGTACGAAACGTGTTGTTAAATCCTGGCTGTTGATAGTAGACACTATCTGGTCCATATTGTCCTGGTCAAAGGTCCTGTTAAGCGCACCCGCACCAGGTGTCAGGAATATCTTATCACCTATGCTGAAACTTCCTTCTGCATTGAAACCTTTGATAATAGGCTTATATCTTTCAAATACATTTTTCGATTGGCCGGTAAATGCCTTCATGGTGAAGTTGTCATTAAGCCTGTACTTCAGGTGCAGGCCCACGAGTGCGTTGTCTATCAGCAGTCCCCTGTCTTCATACGACCTGAATAATATACCCGAGCCTATCTGGTCATACACATATCCAGCTGTAATGGTCAGCTTTTCAAAATCCTTGCTCAGGCTCCATGCACCTATACCAAAACCGTTCAGCGCCTGTATAGGATTATACAGGTTGGAATTATGGAATGCATCTACACGCAGGTTGGCAGTAAAACCATCTTTGTAATATCGCAAACCCATCCATGCTTCACCACCGCTCAGGTAGTTGTCATACAGCGGGTTGTTGGCGGCATTGATAGCCGTATCTCTCTGGAAAAAATTAACCGTAGTCATCAGGTCGCCCGAAAGAGTGCCCCAGTCTTGCGCGTTTATTTTTGTAACAGTAATTAATGAGAGTAGTGTTAAGAAAGCGCTAAATCTTTTCATCATCCGGTATTGGATTATTATAAAATTTTCCGAATTTAGAACCTTTGGCATACTTTGGCAAGATTTTAGTACATTCTTTATAAAATAGACGCATATATATGAAAAAACTTATTCTGGCGGCGATGACTTTGATGGTTTCTGCTGCTGCTATGGCGCAAAGCTCTGACCTGCCCAATACACAGGTGAAAGATATTAATACGAATAAAAAAGTAGCTTTTAATAAGACTTTCGAGCCGGGCAAAGTGACTTTGGTAAACTTCTGGGCCACCTGGTGCGTGCCTTGCAAAAAGGAAATCAAGAATGTGCGCAAGAGCATGGATGCGTGGAAGAAAGAAGCCGATTTCAACTATATGACCGTATCGGTAGACGAAGCACGTGCCGAGAGCCTGGTGCGCAGCTATGCCAAGTCGCAGGGCTGGGACTTCCCTTATTATATAGATACCAACTCCGACCTGATGCGTTCGCTCAACTTCCGCACCGTGCCCTTTACCATCATCGTAGACAAAAACGGCAAAGTAGTGTACACCCACCAGGGTTATGAAGAAGGCAGCGAAAACGAACTGTTTGCCAAAATAAAGGAGTACAGCAAGAAATAAGATAAGCTATTGATAACCGGGCAGCGTACACAACCGTACGCTGCTTTTTTATTTACGGCAATATTGCAGCATAAGTTTCGTAAATTGAATAACCTAATACACGCAATATGTTATCTAAAACAATACAAGAGGCGCTGAACAATCAGGTAGCTATGGAAGCCACCTCCTCGCAGGCATACCTGGCTATGGCGTCCTGGGCGGAGATACAGCCCGGCCTCGATGGCGTTACAGAGTTCTTCTACCAGCAATCCAACGAGGAGCGCGTGCACATGCTCAAGCTGATACGTTATGTCAACGAGCGCGGGGGCTTTGCAATGGTGCCTGCGTTGCCACAGCCTATTATTACCTTTACTTCTTTGCAAAAAGTATTCGAAGAATTTCTGAAGCACGAGGTGATGGTATCTGAGAGCATCAACCAACTGGTGGGCCTGGCGCTGGACGAGCGCGACTTCGCCACGCACAACTTCCTGCAATGGTATGTATCTGAGCAGATAGAAGAAGAACGCCTGGCGCGCACACTGAACGATAAACTGGAACTGGTAGGTGATGACAAGAGCGGCATCTATCTCTTCGACCGCGATATAATGATACACCGCAACGGAATAGCGGGCGGCAAATAATAACCGGCTAAGACATCAACAAAAAGGGGCGCAACAAGCGCCCCTGAATATTTATACAAAACCTATTTATTACTAACTACTAATTACTAATTACAATATCAAAGTTCACCAGCTCTACAAACTCCTGTATGCGGGCTTCGATATCAGCAGGTTCTATCTCCTGCAGGCGCAGGGGGCCAAATTTCTCTACACAGAAAGAAGCGAGGGCAGAACCTACGATAATGGCCGTCTTCATATTTTCAAAAGATACGTCTTTGGTGCGCGCTATATGGCCCATAAAGCCCCCCGCGAAGGTGTCGCCGGCACCTGTGGGGTCAAACACATCTTCCAGCGGCAGGGCAGGGGCGAAGAATACATGCTTGCCATGAAACAACAGCGCACCATGCTCACCCTTTTTTATGATGACATATTTAGGCCCCATTGCCTGTATCTTCAGGGCTGCTTTTACCAACGAATATTCACCGCTCAGCTGACGCGCCTCGCTGTCGTTCACCATGATTACATCTACCATGCTCATGGTCTTCTTCAGGTCGTCCAGCGCTACATCCATCCAGAAGTTCATAGTGTCCATTACTATCAGTTTAGGACGCTCTTTCATCTGGCTGATGACGCTCGCCTGCACGGCTGGCACCAGGTTGCCCAAAAACAGGAATTCACTCTCTTTAAAGTTCTCAGGTATCTGCGGGTTGAAATGCTCTAATACGTTCAGCTCGGTCACCAACGTATCACGCGTGTTCATATCCATATGATAGCGGCCGCTCCAGAAGAAGCTCTTACCGTCTTTCACCACTTCCACGCCTTCAAAATCTACACCGCGGTCTTCCAGTTTGCTGATTTCCTCCTGCGGAAAATCTCCGCCTATGATGGATACCTGTTTAATATCGTTGGTGAAGTTGGAAGCCGCCCATGCAGCATAAGTGGCAGAGCCGCCTATGATGCGGTCTACTTTTCCGAATGGGGTTTCCAGTGCGTCGAAGGCCATAGAGCCTACTACCATTAAAGACATAATGTATATCGTTTTTTTGCGTTGCAAAGGTATGTTTAATTGCTCAATTACTCAATTGCACAACGTCTCAATTATTATCTTTGCCATATGAGGGCTATGTTATTCGCAGCCGGGCTCGGCACAAGGTTGAAACCATTTACAGACAAGCACCCTAAAGCATTGGCCGTGGTGAATGGCAAAACCCTGCTGGAGCACAGCATCCGCTACCTGCAGCGTTACGGCATTACCGATGTGGTGGTGAACGTACATCACTTTGCTGACCAGGTAGAACAGGTACTGGCAGACAACAATGGCTTCGGCAGCAACTACACCATATCCGACGAGCGGGACGAAGTGCTGGAGACGGGTGGGGGGCTGAAGAAAGCTGCGCACCACTTCAGAGCCGATGGCAGCTTTGTCGTGATGAACGTGGACGTACTCACCAACCTGGCGCTGGATAAAATGATAGCTGCACACGAGTCATCTGAGGCTATGGCCACACTGGCGGTGATGCAGCGCAGTTCTTCACGCGAGTTGCTGTTTGATAATCACATGCAGCTATGCGGCTGGCGCAATAATAAGACCAATGAACAGAAGCTGGTGCATGCCGACAGGATGGTAACACCATTTGCCTTCTCAGGCATACAGGTACTTTCACCCGCCATACTGCAAATGCCCTTCGACGGGAAATTTTCTATTATAGACCTGTACCTGCACTTCGCCACTACCGAGAGGGTGAAAGGCTACGACCATACAGGCGATATCTTCCTCGATGTGGGTAAGCCGGAATCACTAGCACAGGCAGCGGAACTTTTCCCCCTATCCCCCTAAAGGGGAGATTCATATTTTTAATTCCCAACACTGGAGGTCTCGCGTGGATGAAACATGTATTTCTCTTTGCGCACACATAACATCTCCTGGAATTTATCCCGCTATCAGCGGGAGGGCCGGGGGCAACTTCGCGTTGGAAACTTATGCACTTATAAAAAAAGTAGTCAGGCGGTAACACCTGACCACACTTCATTATCTAACCGCCTAATTCAATTAGCACATTGCCGCATTATCGCATTAGCATATTTTAACTCACCCCCATCTCGTTCAACCGCTCTTTTACAAACTGCCCCAGCTCTGCTACATAAGCCGGCGAGAAGTTGAACTGTATACCTGCTGTTTCGTACAGTTGGGGTAATGTTTTGGTATAGCCCTGTGCCAACGCTTTTTTGTAGTTCTCCAATGCCTGTTGCTTATTGCCGCGGTACTGGCGCCACATAGCTATAGCACCCAGTTGCGCTATGCCGTACTCGATGTAGTAGAACGGTACTTCGTACAGGTGCAACTGCTTTTGCCAGAACACTGCGCGGTATTCTTCAAATCCACTCCAGTCCGTCTGGTGGGTGCTGAACTCGTCCATTATTTTCAACCATTCCGCAGTGCGCTCTTCGTTGGTATGGCCGGGGTGGGTGTACAGCCAGTGCTGAAATTTATCTATCGTAGCTATCCACGGTAGTACGCTGATGACACGCTCCAGTTCTTCTACCTGTGCGCGTTTCAGTTCATCTGTATCGGTGAAGAATACATCCCAATGCTCCATGCTGAACAGTTCCATGCTCATACTCGCCAGTTCAGCTATCTCCATCGGGTATTCCTTCAGCGACGATAAGGGCAACTCGTGCGAGAGGAAAGAATGTACCGCGTGGCCACCCTCGTGCATCATCGTGATTAAATCGCCGATGGTACCCGCTGCGTTCATGAATATAAACGGCACGCCCGTTTCCGGCAGGGGACAGTTATAACCGCCCGGCGCTTTACCCTTGCGGCTTTCCAGGTCCAGGCGCTTCATTTCGGTCATGGTTTGCAGGCAACTTTTAAAGTAGTCTCCCAGCCTGCCAAATACCTGTACCGATTTGTCAGACAGTTCAACGCCCGTCTCAAACGGTTGCAATGGCTCTGTACCTACAGGCTCAGCGCTGCTATCCCATGGGCGCATTTTTTCGAGTCCCAGGCGCTTGCGTCGGTGTTCGCTCAGCATAGCGTTCAGCGGCAGTATATGCTCGCGCACCGCATCGTGAAAAGCGAAGCAATCCTCCGGCGTATAGTCAAAACGCCCCAGCGCCCTGAACTTATAATCCCTGTAATTATCAAAGCCCGCATTCTTCGCCACCTGTTGCCTCAGCGCCAGTAGCTTGTTAAACAGTTCGTTCAGTTCATCAATATCCTGCATACGGCGTACCGCTACCTTGCGGAATATTGTTTCCCTCACTTCCCTGTCAGGCTTCTGCAAAAATTTTGCCGCCTGCTGCAGGGTATATTCCTTGCCCTCGTGCTCTATTGTCATCTTGCCCGATATCACACCGTATTGCTGCGCCAGTACGCTCATCTCCGCCTCCAGCGGCACATTCTCTTCGCGGTACAACTCTACGGCGTTCTTCACGCTGCGCAGGTAGGGGTAGTATATATCTTTATCCAGCTCCTGCGTATAAAGGCAGTCCAGCAGTTTTTTGTTCAGCGCAAAGAAGTAGGGCTTCATCTTGGGCTCTATCTCCATGCAGAAGTAGGTAAACGCTTCTTCCACCACTTTGTCCGTCGTGTCCAGCGTCATTTTTATCTGCCTCCATGCTGCGTCTTCGCCTATCACAGCTTCTACCTCGCTCACATCCTTCATCCACTGTTGCAGCGCTTCCCTGCTGTCCAGCTTGCGGTTTTTCAAATCCTCCAGGTAAGGCTCCAGCGATGCCCAGTCCGTCAGTTGATAATCTTCGGGTAAAAAACTCCTTTTTATTTTTTCAATCATTGCCATAGTTCAAAAATCATATTATTCAACGTCCGCAAATGTACGCATCGTTATCCAAAGAAATTGGTAAAGAGGTTAATAGGTGTAAAGCGTTAATAGAGCAAAAGGAAGTGCAAACACAATACATATACTGGTCCGAGCGTCTCCCCACTGGTCCCCACTGGTCTGAGCGTCTCGCTCAGACCCAAGATAAAGTAAGTGTCTCGCTTACAGATAAAACCCACTACTGGTCTGAGCATCCCGCTCAGACCCAAGATAAAGCAAGCGTCCCGCTTACAAATAAAAAATTATTATTTTCAGTTATGGGAAGAAAGTACCGTTTCCACGACCAGGACTATCCATACTTCGTCACTATGACGGTCGTGAACTGGATTGACATATTCACACGTGATGAATACCGGCAAATTATTGTTGATAGCTTGAGGTACAGTCAGCAAAACAAAGGGTTGGTACTGCATGCATGGGTAGTTATGACCAATCATGTTCATTTGATAATCGGCAGAGAGGATGAGCAAAAGTTAGAGGATATTATGCGGGACCTAAAAAGCTATACCTCCCGTCAAGTCAGGTTATTGTTAGAATCACATCCTAATGAAAGTCGCCGGAATTGGATGATGTGGATGTTTACAAGTGCCGGCAAACACAAGGCGAATAATAAAGACTGGCAGTTCTGGCAGCAGCACAATCATCCTATTGAACTTTCAACAGGCGAAATGATTACACAACGGCTAAACTATCTGCACGATAATCCTGTACGTGCAGGTTTTGTAGCTGAAGCGCATCATTGGTTGTGGAGCAGTGCGTACGACTATATTGGCGGGAAAGGCATGCTGGATGTAGTGCTTATTGATTAGTGGGTCAAGCGGACGCTTGTTTTATCTTGGGTCCGAGCGAGACGCTCGGACCAGTGAGGGGATTATTTATATTCCGGATTTTTTATCTGCAAGTTTAGTTTGAGAGGTCAATAACCTATTATTGGACAGAAAGTGTTTCATAACAGTATCATTTAATAATCAGAAATCTCACATTCGTCAATTTACTGGTCCCTCCACTGGTCTGAGCATCTCGCTCGGACCCAGGATAAACTAAGCGTCTCGCTTATACTAATAAATAAATTTGCCATAATCACATATTTTATGTAATTTAGCTATTAATATTTATTGCAAACAACACCCTGTCGCGCACCCCTCCCTTTGCGTGTCCCAACCGTAGGGAGGGAGGCCTGAAGGGCTAAACTATTCCACCATGAACCACGAAACAACTACAAACCCGTATCTGCACAAAACAGTAGCCATTCTAAGCCCGGCAGCGCCGAAGAACCGAAGTCTATCAAGGTAACATCCCGTCCCTTTGAAGCTTAAGGGGCGGGGCTCTTTTTCTTTGTTACTTTCTTTTGGAGAAGCAAAAGAAAGTAAAGGAAGCTGATGAGAGATTCAACATTCAATTCAAGTTTTTAATCTTAATAGCATTTGTAACAATAACTTTTAATCAATCAAGCCATGAACCAAAGACACCAAACCTTCATCCTCGAGATGGTAAAACACGGCGACAAAGAGCTCGCCTGGCAAAAAGCAAACCCCGGCAACAAAGGCGGCGACAGCGCCCGCAAAGCCGCAGACCGCCTGCTGCGCCGCCACCCCGAAATGGCGGCAGAAATAGAAGACGCCGTAGCCACCATTCGCCACCAGGCGTATACCGAAGCGTACAGGCTCTATACCGAAGAGCAGAGAACGCCCCTGCTCAGTATGATGAAGCGACGCGAGGTACTCGCCCGCATAGCCCTGTGCGAAGTAAAAGTATGCCGCTATGTAAAAGACGGCGACAGCTACCGCATGTTGTTTGAAGACCCCCGCCCGCGCGATATGATCAGGGCCATAGAAACAGATGCGAAACTGGAAGAAGCCTGCAACCGCACCCGCAACTTTACCGACCCCGTATTATCACAGTTCAACATCTATATAGACGGTCGCCCCTGCGACGACCCCGCCGCCCCCATCAATACCGACCTTCCCCCCGGCATAGTGATGCTGCCGCGAAAAGCGAAAAAATTAAATCCGGAACAAAAGAAGAGACTCCCCCGCTGCCTGTCCCGCCCGTGCGGGATTTAGGAGAGGAGAATGGAGAGATGCCGACAGGCATGAGCCATTCGGGGGAGGTTGACTCGCGAGGGACACTCGCGCAGGAAAAAAACACCGAAAATGGCAACCCTTCGGCAACACTTGGTACACAATACACAAGTCCCCATCCTGGGGATTTAGGGGTCCACTCGCGCGGGGCACAAAACACAAGTCTCGTACCCGCGCAGGAAAAAATACCTGTTTCACCGCAGTCGCCACTGTACCCTACCTACCTGCACATCCTGGAGAAACGCAAACTCAGCGAAGAAGACCTGTTGCATGCCAGTTGGTATAGTCAGCACAAGCGTGCCGAAGCCACCGCCCCGCCACCGCATATACTTACTGACGAGGAAATAGGCGAAATGGACCGTGTTCTGGCTGAAGAGCGGAGTCGTACACTCAGCCAGCCACAATACAGCACATTCGGCAAAATGTATTTCCCTGAAAAAGATACACGATGCAGCTTGTAAGCATACAGCCTACCTGTAAAAACATCCGGCAAGGCTTAATTCAACCCTTGCAGGCAAGCATTAATCGCATCAAAGTCCGGCACATCACTGGCGTTTTCCAGTACTTCAGCATAGCGGACGATGCCTTCTTTGTCTATCACAAAGGCGGAACGTTTGGAAACACCTTTCATATCATTAAACCATTCAGCGTATATAGTGTCGTAAGCGGTGGAGGCATCTTTATTAAAATCGCTGAGGAGGGGGAAGTTGAGGTTCTGTTCTTCTTTGAACTTGCCGTTGGCAAACAGGGAATCTACAGATATACCGTACACCTGGGCATTGGCATTGTTGTAAAAAGCCAGGTTGTCCCTTACCCCGCAGAGCTCTTTGGTGCAGGTGCTGGTAAAAGCCAGGGGGTAAAACAGCAGCAATACGTTTTTACCCCGCTGTTCGCTGAGGGTTACCTTGTTCTTTTCCGTGTCCCGCAGTGTAAAGTCGGGCGCCTGCTGGCCGATTTGAATAGACATAGTTCCTTTTTTTGCGATAAAGATAAGGGAAAACGCCCCTGTCAAATTGATTGGCAGGCTGAAAAAATTTCCCTGACAAAAAATGCAGTTATTAGTAAAAATTATATGGTATTGCTGAAAAAATGGCGCAACTTTGCCCTCCCCCCGCCAAATGGCACAAAACATGCTCGTAAGAATTGTAACCAAATAAGTAAATATTTAAATATCAATAAACTATGGCTAAGAAAGTAAACATTACTCCCCTTCATGACAGGGTGATCGTAGAACCGGCCGCAGCAGAAGAGAAAACAGCAAGCGGTATCATCATCCCCGATTCGGCAAAGGAAAAACCACAGCGTGGTGTAGTAGTGGCTGCAGGCCCGGGCAAGAAAGACGAGCCCATGAGCGTTAAGGCCGGCGACACAGTACTGTACGGCAAATATGCCGGTACGGAGATTTCGCTGGAAGGCACTGACTATCTCATCATGCGTGAGAGCGATATTCTTGCCGTAATATAATTCACCCCTCTGTCCCCTAAAGGGGATGTAACGGGATTTAAACCAAATTCGTAAACAGTAAAAAAAACTGAATAGATTATGTCAAAGCAATTATTTTTCAATACCAGTGCGCGCAACAAAATGAAAGCCGGTGTTGATGCATTGGCCAACGCCGTGAAAGTGACATTGGGACCAAAAGGCCGCAATGTAGTGATAGAGAAAAAATTCGGCGCACCAGCCGTAACAAAAGACGGTGTAACTGTAGCTAAAGAAATAGAACTGGAAGACGCTATAGAAAATATGGGCGCCCAGATGGTGAAAGAAGTAGCATCGAAAACCGCTGACGTAGCGGGCGATGGTACTACTACCGCTACCGTACTGGCCCAGTCCATCATCAGCGAAGGGCTGAAGAACGTAGCGGCAGGCGCAAACCCCATGGACCTGAAGCGCGGTATAGACAAAGCCGTAACTACCGTGGTGGAAAACCTGAAAGCACAGTCTACCAAAGTAGGCAACGATAATAAGAAAATAGAGCAGGTAGCAACTATATCGGCCAACAGCGATAATACAATAGGCAAGCTGATAGCCGAGGCAATGGCTAAGGTGGGCAACGAAGGTGTGATAACTGTAGAAGAAGCGAAAGGCACGGACACTACTGTAGAAGTGGTAGAAGGTATGCAGTTTGACCGTGGTTACCTGAGCCCATACTTTGTGACCAACACAGAGAAAATGAACGCTGAACTGGACAATCCTTACATCCTGATTTACGAAAAGAAAATCAGCACAATGAAGGATATACTGCCCCTGCTGGAAGCAACAGTACAAACCGGCCGTCCGCTGCTGATAATAGCTGAAGACGTAGATGGCGAAGCGCTGGCTACATTAGTGGTGAACAAACTGCGTGGCTCCCTGAAGATAGCCGCTGTAAAAGCCCCTGGCTTTGGCGACCGTCGTAAGGAAATGCTGCAGGATATAGCTGTACTGACAGGCGGTACTGTTATCAGCGAAGAGCAGGGCTACAAACTGGAAAACGCAACTATCCAGTACTTGGGACAAGCTGAGAGCGTAACATTAGACAAAGACAATACTACTATAGTAGGTGGTAAGGGCGCGAAAGAGAACATCGATATGCGCGTAAACCAAATCAAATCCCAGATAGAATCAACTACCAGCGACTACGACCGTGAGAAACTGCAGGAGCGCCTGGCTAAGCTGAGTGGTGGTGTGGCAGTATTGTATGTAGGTGCTTCTACCGAGGTAGAAATGAAAGAAAAGAAAGACCGCGTAGACGATGCGCTGCACGCCACACGTGCTGCGGTAGAAGAAGGTATCATACCCGGCGGTGGCGTAGCTTTCATCCGTGCTATCGACAGCCTGGCCGACTTGAAAGGCGAGAATGCTGATGAGAACACAGGTATCCAGATTATCCGCCGTGCGCTGGAAGCCCCGCTGCGTACGATAGTGGAGAATGCAGGTATGGAAGGTTCTGTAGTAGTGCAGAAAGTGAGGGAAGGCAAGGGCGACTACGGTTTCAACGCTCGTACAGAAGTGTATGAAAACATGATGGCTGCGGGTGTAATAGACCCGACTAAAGTAGGCCGCGTAGCATTGGAAAATGCAGCGTCTATAGCCAGCATGCTGCTGACCACTGAGTGCGTGATAGCTGACAAACCTGAGCCCAAAGAAGCTCATGGCCATGACCACGGCGGAATGCCGGGTGGTATGGGCATGGGGTACTAATCGGCCGATTAATAAGCTAATAAGAAAACACCCGCGAATTTCGCGGGTGTTTTTATCTGAACGATTGGATTAATAAAAATGCGGGCAGAGGGTGCGGCTCTTTTCATACAAAGGGTCGCGGAAGAGCCCTGTTTTTGACAGTGTTAATTCGAAGCCCCCGCGCAGGTTACTGGCTTCCGTCAGTTTAGACAGGTTGGCATCATAGCTTACCCCTACAGATAAGTCTTTGTAACGGAGCTTTACCGTGGGTATAATTGCATCGCCCACGCGATAAAACACACCACCGAATATGGAGAATAATATAGCTGTAGAACTGGGGGGCATTTTATTCCAGCCAATCAACCCACCCCCTATTATCTCGGTATAAGTGCCTTGCTGCGTAAAGTTGGCGTGTAGCTGGTAGCTGAACACTTCACTGGCCTGCACACTCACACCGGCATTGGCATTCCAGCGTATGCCTATGTTGATGTTCCTGTCGCTGTAAAAAGAATACCTGGGCCTTGAGAAGTGATAACCTGAAACGCCCACTATATAATTCACGTTGTTGTCCTGTCCTGTGGTGCCGTTCAGGCTGATGCCGGACCCAATGTCCCATTGCGTAAAACTGGGGTCGGGCAGCACCTCACCGGTAGGATTGGCAGGGTCGTATTCCCCGTTTTGAAACTGGTTGTCGAAAGTGGCTTTGGACGGATCGAAGCTACGCTGGATAAAACCGCCCGTAAAACCAACAGATAAAAATGTATTCTGCTCCCTGCTCAGCGACTTGTTGTAATTGATGGCCGGGTACAGGCTGGTGGTTTGCAGGCTGATGCTGCCCGCCTTGTCGTAATACGCCAGTAGCCCCACGCTCACAAAGTCATTAGCTTCTCCGCGCACCGGTATCCGGGTTTCAGCATTTACCACCGCCGTCTGGAATGGCTTGCTGATACTGCTCCACTGGTTGCGGTACACCACGCCTACTTTATAGTCGCCGGTGAATATGCCCGTAAGTGCGGGGTTGCGCAGTATAGATGTTTCGTAAAACTGCGAGAAGTGTATATCCTGCCCTTGTGCCTGTTGTGCCAACAACAGCATTAGTGCATAACCGGCCTTTCTTATTCTATTCTTCATGCTACTTCCTACATCAATGGGTTAACGGATAATAGTTACATCACCTTTCAATTTCAGCAGGTCGCCGTTTTCGCAAAAAGCTTCCACTGTCCATACATACACGTCGGGTGGCAGCTGCGTGCCGTTGAAGTTGCCATCCCAGCCATATGTCTTGTCGTTTACTGGTACATTCGTACGCTCATACATCACCTGTCCCCAACGGTTGTACACCCTGAAGGCCTGTAGTGTGGTAATGCCTGTGCCCCTCACCATAAATATATCGTTTATTCCATCACCATTCGGCGTAAAGGTATTGGGTATGAAGAGCTGGCTTTTATCGCATAAGACTGTTATAGTCACATCAGCAGAATCCACGCAATCGAATTTAGTAAACACCTTCACCGTATAGGTAGTGGTTTTAAACGGAGATGCTATAGGATTAGAGCAATCTTTGCAAGACAGCGTAGCGGCCGGCGACCAGAGGAAGCGCGAAATATATTCCCCGGATGCCAGCAGGTCGGCACTTGTACCGGCTACTATTGTCTGTTCTCCCCGCACGGTTACAGTCGGTTTGGGGTGTACCACTAGGTCTACATGGCTGGTATCGGGTATACAACTTCCTTCATAAGCTATCACCCTGTATTTAGTGGTTTCCCATGGAGAAGCCTTGGGGGTGGCGCTGGTATAGTTATCCAGGTTAGCTGCCGGCGACCATATATAAGTACGTGCGCCGGAGACATTGAGGTCGAATACTTCGCCCTGGCATATTTCTCCCCCGTTGCCCACTATGCTCACCACATGTGTCTTGATGTCTACCTGGGCATAGCCTGTATCGTGGCAGCCATTAATATCGGTACTGATAACCGTGTACACTGTTTTTACCTTAGGGAAAGCGTAAGGGTTGGCGCAATCAGTGCAACTGAGCGTAACCCCCGGCGACCACAGATAAGACACCCCTCCTGTAGGGAACAACTGTGCTGAATCGGTCAGGCAAATAATTGTATCTCCGCCGGCGCTCACCTCTATAGGCACATTGATGGTCAGTTCTTTGTCTATTGAATCCTCGCAACCGTTAGCATTCTTCACATACAATTTCACAGGGTATTTACCCGGAGGGCCATATTTGCGCTTGGGGTTGTTCAATGCGCTGAATGTACCATCGTCAAACGTCCAGTTGGTGACGGTGAGCGGAGAGATAACACCTACCGATTTGTTGATGAACTCAACCATGGAATACTGACAGGCAGGGCCTGTTTCAAAGTCTGCTATTGCCGCATCTACCAGTATGGTATCCAGCCCGTCGCTGCTTGTTTTGCAGCCGAGGCCATTATTAAATATCATCCTGGGCAGGTATCTGCCTGGCTGCGTGTAGGTATATGTCACCTGTGGCTGCAGGTAGCTGCCCAGCAAAGAGTTACCGTCACCAAAGTCCCAGATGATGGTAGGTATATTGCCTTTTATTTTTGATGAGAAGTCGACAGTAAGAGGTACACAACCTTCTATAGGGGTATAGCTGAATGCACCTGCATATCCTAGTACCTGTATTGGTTTAGTAATGCTGTCTTTACAGCCCAGGCTGTCCGTTACAATTAATTTTACCTGGTATTCCTTCACGTCATTATACACTACGGTGTGTGTATTCTTCGTACCGGGACTGGCTCCGTCGTCAAAATGCCATTCGTATTTTTTCTGTCTTTGTGAGCTCCTGCCGTCAAAGCTGACAATCAGTGGTGCACATACCGCCATCGAATCGGACATAGTGAAATTTGCTATGGGTTTGGTGGTAGTGATAGGCACCAAATTGGACGTGTCTTTGCACCCTAATGAATCCGTAACTATTAATTGGGCATTGAATACGCCCATCGTGGTATAAGTATGTTTGGGGTTGAGCACGGTATCAGTATTGCCATCGCCAAACAACCAGAAGTTCTTTACCGAATTGACAGATGCGTTAGTGAACGAAATCTCTTGTCCTACACATGTGGGCGATGGAGCGCTAAATAGCGCGTCAGGTTTCAGCACATGAACGTACACAGGGTAATATGCGGTGTCTTTGCAACCCAGGTTGTCAGTAATAATTAGCGAGACATCGAAATCGCCGGTAGTAGCATATACCTTGCTTACATTTACCCCGGTTGCAGTGAGCGTATCATTGGCCGATGTGCCGAAATACCAGCTGCGTCTGGATATGGTGGTGTTCTCGCCGGCATACGATGTGTCTGTGAATTGGACCGTGGCGGGATTGCACACAAAGCTGTCCGCAGTAACAAAACCGGCGGTTGGCCCACCCACAGTTATCCAGTCGGTTTTAATTACCGTATCCGTACATTTTGTATTCAGGCTATATGCGGTTACCATTATGGTGTACAGGCCTGGTTTGGTAAATATATACGTCAGGGCATCCTGGTGAGCCGCAACCTGCACGCTGTCTATGTACCAGGTAAAAATAGCCAGGCTGCTGTCTCCCGTCTGGTAAGCCCAGAAATCCACTGAATCACCGACGCAGAGTGTGTTTTTATTGGCTATAACGTCAGGCGCATTTTCACCAAAGAATATCCGTTTTGTCATGGTGTCGTAGCAGTTGGTACTATCGTTATGCACTATTAGTTGCACGTTATAATAACCCTTGGTAGCGTATGTATGTATGGGGTTGCGGGTGGTTGATGTGTTTCCATCCCCGAATTTCCATAGCCAGCTGGAGTCACCTTTAGACTTATTGGTAAATCTTACAGTAAGAGGCTTAGAGCAAGTATCAATATCCCATTCAAACTCAGCGCAGGGGGGCAGCATCACTATGTACTTATTCTTCTTGAAAGTGTCTGACACGCAACCTTTGTGAGAGGCAACGAGTTTCACTGTGTGTGAGTCTATACAGGGCGGGCCGCCAAAATAAAGGTGGGTGAAAGTAGAGTCCCGCACCCTGGTGCGTGTTTTGAAATCACCAAAATCCCACCAGAATAATAATGTGTCATATCCCCGTACATGCCCTGTGAAAAATACCGCGCTCCTGGGGCATATGACGGTATCGGAGGCTACAAGGGAGTCTATTATCGGCTTATACCCGACTTTTATCCTCATGCTGTCGCGTACTATACATCCGTTATTCGTTTCTACCTCAACTGTTATTTTGTAGTAGCCGCTATCTGTATAGGTATATACAGGATGTTGGGAAATGGAGGAGTCACCTGTGCCAAATTTCCACTTTACCTTTTTTATGCCATAAGGATAAATACGACTTGTATCACTGCATGGGTAGAGTGCGGGGTCGCCTTTGAATATATTAACTGTAAACGCAGCGTTGAAGGACACGCAGCCTGAGTCTGCAAAACCCGGGTAAGGGGTATACTTGTTATTGATCCGGGAAACGATGTTCAATTCGTGAATAACCAAAGTATGAAGTATAGTGTCTTTACAGCCGAAACTGTCGACAACCCTCAACAACGTAGGCCAGCAGCCGTTTTTGCCAAACAATACACAGGGGCTGGGCGTGGTGTGGGTGCTAATGCCGTTTTCGTTTTCAATATTCCAGTCGTAAGATGCCATAAGCGGCTGGGTACTGTAACATACCAGTTGCGGTGCGGGGCACACAGAATCAGGGTTAGTAACAATCTTCGGATTGGGTTGGGCCCGTATAAGTATTGTTTTAGTAACCGTGTCCAAACAACCGCCGATGGATGTTTCCAGTTTGACAGGATAGGTTCCTGCCGTGGTGTATATATGTGAGCCGTGTACTCCCGGTTGATTGCCCGAACCGTCTCCGAAATTCCAGGTAGACCCCGCACCGGGTGGTGTAGAAGTATTGGTAAAATTGACAGTGGTGTATACACATGCTTCTGTCGGGCCTGTAAAGGAAGCATCAGGTTTGTGCAGCTTTATATAATTGTTTTTAGTCAGCGAGGTAGAGCAGCCGTTAGAGGATTGTACAGTAAGTTTAACCGTATACTGTGCGGGCCTGGGACCAGGATATGTATGTGTAGGAGATGGCAGGTTACTGGTAGGATTGCCTGGCCCGCCAAACTCCCATGAGTGTATGTATGGGCCGGGCGCCCCCCCGGTGATAACAGGGGTAAAGGTTACCGAGGCTGTATCGGTACAAAAATCAGTTTGGCTGGCGGTAAAGTTGATAGTAGGGTTTTCTTTTACTGTGATGTATAGTTTTTTAGTAATGGAGTTGTAACAGTCTTTATTGTTGGTTACCTCAAGTGTAACATTATAAGTGCCGGGTGTGTTATAAGTGGCTGTGGCGGTACTCATATTTGTGCCGGATGCAATATTAGGTGTTGCATCATTTCCAAATACCCATTTGTAATTTGCGGTGCCCGTTACGCCGAGGCTGCCTGTGAAAGTAAAGGTAACAGTGGTGCCGGGGCATACCGTTGTGGCCGATGCCGAAAAATCTACAGTTGGCGATGCGAAGACTGTTATGGTTTTTGATTCGCTTTTCGGGCCACCCGGTCCGATGATAGTATGAGTTACTGTATAAGTACCGGGAACTGTGTAATGCCTTGTAGGGTCAGAAGGCCCGTTGTTGACAACAGGCCCGTTACCAAAATCCCAGTTGTGCGTATAACCGTCTTCCTCGCTGTTGAACTGGACAGATAAGGGGGCGCAGCCTGAGGTAGGTGTTGCACTGAATTTGGGGTTTAACTGGGCATATATTTTCTCACTCAATAAGAGTGGAAAGAGCAGGAGTATTAATTGAAAAAGTCTTTTCATATCGTTAGCGCAGGTGTTATAATGATTTTCGTATATTAAAGTTAAGGAATTCTTAAAATATAGCGGTCAATCATTGGCAGACGGTTAATAAAACTTTATAGTTGGTCTTATTTTGAACATAAGCGGGAATTTTGGTAGTTTAATTATACTTTAATACAATATTCATGACATATCCATACCAGGTAAAAACAATAGAAGAGTATATAGTGCAATACGCTGCCGGCATTGAAGACCCTGAAGCATTCTGGGCCGAAATAGCTGAGCAATTTGTATGGAGGAAATCATGGGATAAAGTATTAGAATGGAATTTTGAACAGCCGGAAGTGAAGTGGTTCATTAATGGCAAGTTAAACATAACAGAGAACTGTTTAGACAGGCACCTGGCAACACATGGTGAACAGACCGCTATTATCTGGGAGCCGAATAACCCGGATGAAAAAGAACGTAGAATATCGTACAGGGAACTGCACAAAGAAGTAAACCGTTTTGCACATGTACTGAAGAACAATGGCGTGCAAAAAGGCGACCGTGTGTGCATCTATATGGGTATGGTGCCGGAACTGGCTATAACAGTGCTGGCATGCGCACGTATAGGCGCTATTCATTCAGTCATATTCGGTGGTTTCAGCGCACAAAGTATAGCCGACAGGGTGCAGGACGCACATGCTGAATATATCATCACCTGTGATGGCGCTTATCGCGGCAATAAAGAAATAGCGTTGAAAGAAATAGTGGATGATGCTTTATCTCAATGCCGTTTTGTAAAAAGGGTAATCGTATATGAGCGTACCCAATGCCCGGTAAGCATGATACACGGAAGGGACGTGTGGTGGCAGGATGAAATGGCCAAAGTGCAGGATGATGAATACACCGCAGAAGAAATGGATGCAGAAGACCCGCTCTTTATCTTATATACATCGGGCTCAACAGGCAAGCCCAAAGGTGTAGTGCATACCACAGGGGGTTATATGGTGTACACCACTTATTCTTTTGTCAACGTATTTCAATACAAGCCGGGAGATATATACTTCTGCACGGCGGATATAGGCTGGATAACAGGACATAGCTATATCATTTACGGCCCACTGGCGGCGGGGGCTACTACCCTCATGTTTGAAGGCATACCCACCTGGCCCGATGCAGGTCGCTTCTGGGACATAGTGGATAAATACAAGGTGAACATACTGTACACAGCCCCAACTGCTATACGCAGCCTGATGGCATCCGGACTGCAATATGTAGAAGGGCACGACCTCAGCAGCCTGAAAGTGCTGGGCAGCGTGGGCGAACCCATTAATGAAGAGGCCTGGCACTGGTTTGATAAATATATTGGCAAAGGGAGATGCCCGATAGTGGATACATGGTGGCAGACAGAAACGGGCGGCATCATGATATCGAACCTGGCAGGTGTAACACCCGCCAAGCCTGCACACGCTACCCTGCCACTGCCCGGCATACAACCCCTGCTGCTGGATGGCAGCAGCAACGAAATAACTGAAAACAATACCACCGGCAATCTGTGCATCACATTTCCCTGGCCGGGGATGATACGCACTACATGGGGCGACCATGAGCGGTGTAAGCAGGCCTATTTTACCACCTACCCCGGCAAATATTTTACAGGTGACGGCTGCCTGCGCGACGATAAAGGCAACTACCGCATCACGGGCAGAGTAGATGATGTGATGAACGTAAGCGGTCACCGCATTGGCACGGCCGAGGTAGAGAACGCCATCAATATGCACGAGGGGGTGATTGAAAGTGCAGTAGTGGGCTACCCGCATGATGTAAAAGGAACGGGTATATACGCCTACGTAGTGGCTAATCATATACATGTAGACGAAGCCCATATGCGTAATGATATAGCGCACACCGTATCACGCATCATAGGCCCTATAGCCCGGCCCGATAAAATACAGTTTGTAAGCGGGCTGCCTAAAACCCGTAGCGGCAAAATAATGCGGCGCATACTGCGCAAAATAGCCGAGGGTGAAACCCAAAACCTGGGCGACACTGCCACACTGCTGGATCCGGGTGTAGTAGAGGAGATTATCAAAGGGAAAGACTGATAAAAAATCCATACAATAAAAAAACAGCAAGCAAAACGCATTAAACCTGCTGTTTTTCTATTTTTGCACCCCTTATTTATACATAGTTTATGTACGAACCAATAACGAATGAACAGTTGATAGCGGTAGCCCGCGAATTTGGCACACCCACTTATGTGTATCATGCTGAGAAGATAGCGCAGCAATACAATAAGCTGAAGGATGCCTTCAAAGGCCATCCTACCAGGATATTCTATGCCTGCAAAGCGCTCACAAATATCAACGTGCTGAAGTACCTGAAGAGCCTCGGTTCGTCAATAGACTGTGTAAGTATATACGAAGTGAAGCTGGCGTTGAAAGCCGGTTTTGAACCCAAAGACATTTTGTTTACCCCCAACTGTGTAGACTTTGACGAAATAGTGCAGGGTACGGAACTGGGCGTGAACATCAACATAGATAATATATCTATACTGGAACTGTTTGGCCACAAGTTTGGCGGTTCATATCCTATATGTATCCGTATCAACCCCCATATAGAAGCGGGTGGCAACTACAAAATATCTACCGGGCATATAGACAGCAAGTTTGGTATATCCATCCACCAGATGCGCCATATAGAGCGCGTGGTAAAGACTACCAAACTGAACGTAAAGGGGCTGCACATGCACACCGGCAGCGAGATAAAAGACGCAGCCGTGTTCCTGCGCGGGCTGGAGGTGATGTTTGAAATAGCCCGCCATTTCGATAGCCTGGAATACCTGGACCTGGGCAGCGGTTTCAAAGTGCCTTACCGCGATGATGAAATTGAAACAGACGTGGACACATTGGGCCGACAACTGACAGATGCAGTAAAAGAATATGAAACAGAATACGGCCGCCCGCTGGAGATATGGTTTGAGCCCGGTAAATATTTAGTGAGCGAAGCGGGTAGCTTCATAGTAAAGACCAATGTAATAAAACAAACCCCGGCTACCGTGTTTGTAGGTGTCAATTCAGGTTTCAATCACCTGATACGCCCTATGTTTTACGATGCCTATCATAAGATAACCAATATAACCAATACCAATGGTGTAAAACGCATATATACTGTAGTAGGTAATATCTGCGAAACAGACACCTTTGCTTGGGACCGTGTATTGAACGAAGTAAGGGAGAACGATTTACTTGTTTTCCACAATGCCGGCGCCTATTGTTTCGAGATGAGCAGCAATTTCAACTCGAGGCTGAAGCCCGCCGAAGTGATGATAAAGGACGGAAAAGCGTTCCTGGTTCGTGAGCGGGATGAATTTGAAGACCTGCTACGCAACCAGGTAGAGGTATTATAAAGGCCTTGTAACCCGCACTTAGTGCGGGTTTTTTATTTTACCGCCTCTTAAAAAAATCGTATTTTTGTAAGGCTTTTAAAATATATCGAAAAACATTCAGAAAGTCAAGCGTTGGAGATGATGAGGGGTGCAGGGATAGACAAAAACGATTGATAATCAATAATCTGAATTATCCACTTTGTTTTTCCACAATTGGTGAGTTTTTATTTTTCCCTTCACAGGTTCTTTTGGATACTTTCGTTGTCCGAGGATTTTTTCTAACGATTAACTTTTACATAACACAAAATATTTGATACCCATGGCTGCAACTAAAAATAAGTCTGGTAAAGGGTTAACTTTCTCCCGTCACTACACCAAGGACGGGGTGACCCCTTACGAAATGTTCGAGTACGACTACCGTACTTCTGTAATCCGTAACCCCAACGGGGAAAAGGTATTTGAAATGACTAATGTGGAGGTGCCCAAGCATTGGTCGCAGATAGCTACGGATATACTGGCTCAAAAATACTTCCGCAAAGCAGGTGTTCCCCAGCCGGATGGCAGCCTGGGCAGGGAAACTTCTATTAAACAAGTAGCACACCGCCTGGCCGACTGCTGGCGCGGTTGGGGCGAAAAATACGGGTACTTCGCCAGTAAAGACGATGCACAGGTATTTTACGACGAGCTGGTACACAGTATCTTAAACCAGGGTTGCGCGCCTAACTCGCCCCAGTGGTTCAATACCGGCCTGTTCAGCAGCTATGGCATAGACGGCAAAGCACAGGGGCACTATTATGTTGACCCCATAACCGGCAAGCTGGAGCGTTCTCAAAACGCTTACGAGCGTCCCCAGCCGCACGCATGTTTTATATTAAGCACCAGCGACGACCTGGTGAACGAAGGCGGTATCATGGACCTGTGGGTACGTGAGGCCCGTATATTCAAATACGGTTCGGGCGTAGGTACCAACTTCTCCAACATTCGTGCAGAAGGCGAAAAGCTGAGCGGCGGCGGTACATCCAGCGGCCTGATGAGCTTTTTGAAAATAGGCGACCGCGCAGCGGGTGCTATTAAAAGCGGTGGTACTACCCGCCGTGCAGCCAAAATGGTATGCCTCGACCTGGACCACCCCGAGGTAATTAACTTCATTGACTGGAAAGTAGAAGAAGAGCAGAAAGTAGCTGCGTTGATAGCAGCAGGTTATGCATCTGACTATGAAGGGGAAGCTTATCGCACGGTTTCCGGCCAGAACTCTAATAACTCTATACGTATCCCTAACGAATTCTTCCGCCGACTGGCCAACAACGAGGATTGGGAAATGGTAGCCCGTACAGATGGCAAGGTAATGAGGAAAATGCCTGCTAAACAAATATGGGATAAAGTAGCTTACGCTGCATGGCGCTGCGCTGACCCCGGTACGCAATACGATACTACCATCAACGAATGGCATACATGCCCTGAAGGTGGCCCGATACGCGCATCCAACCCATGCTCTGAATACATGTTCCTGGATAACACGGCATGTAACCTGGCATCGCTGAACCTGCGCCGTTATTTTGACGAAGACACCTGCAGGTTTGACGTAGAAGGTTTTGAATATATGGTACGCCTGTGGACGGTAGTGCTGGAAGTATCGGTACTGATGGCACAGTTCCCTTCGCCTGAAGTGGCGCAACTGAGCTACGACTACCGTACGCTTGGTTTGGGTTATGCCAACCTGGGCTCTATGCTGATGGTGAGCGGCATACCTTACGACAGTGAAGAAGCCCGTGCAATCGGTGGCGCAATCACTGCTATTATGACCGGTGTTGCCTACCGCACATCGGCAGAGATGGCGGAAGCGCTGGGTGCATTCCCCCGTTATAAAGAAAACCGTGAGCACATGCTGCGTGTAATGCGCAACCACCGTGCCGCCGCTTACGATGCCGCGGAAGCATACGAAGGGCTGGAAACAAAACCCATGGGTATCAACGCCAAGTATTGCCCCGACTATATGCTGAAAGCAGCTACCAAAGCATGGGATGATGCCGTGCAACTAGGCGAACAGCATGGCTACCGCAACGCGCAGGCTACTGTGATAGCGCCTACCGGCACTATTGGCCTGGTGATGGATTGCGATACTACAGGTATCGAGCCTGACTTCGCATTGGTGAAGTTCAAGAAACTCTCCGGTGGTGGTTATTTCAAAATCATTAACCAGTCTATACCGCAGGCGCTGAAACATTTGGGTTACAATGCACAGCAGATAGACGACATAGTAAAATACGCTAAAGGCCATGCTACATTTGCCGGCGCGCCTTATATCAACCACCAGAGCCTGAGCGAAAAAGGCTTTATAGCCGAAGAGCTGAAGAAACTGGACAACGCAGTAGAGAGCGCATTCGAAATAGGTTTCGTATTCAACGCATACAACCTGGGTGAAGAGTGCCTGAAACGCCTCGGCTTCGAACCGGAGCAATACTTCGCGCCCGATTTCAACCTGTTGGAAGAACTCGGCTTTACCGACGAAGAAATAGACGCTGCCAATGATTACGTGTGTGGTACCATGATGGTAGAGGGCGCACCTCACCTGAAGCAAGAACACCTGCCTGTATTTGACTGCGCTAACAAGTGCGGCAAAAAAGGTGAGCGCTTCATACATGCGCATGGCCACATACGCATGATGGGTGCTACACAGCCTTTCATCAGCGGTGCTATATCTAAAACCATCAACCTGCCCCACGAGGCTACCGTTGACGAAATAAAAGATTGCTACTACCTGAGCTGGCAGCTGGGCATCAAAGCCTGCGCCCTGTACCGCGACGGTTCGAAACTGAGCCAGCCGTTGAGCAACAAGAGCGACAAGAAGAAGAAAGAAGCAAAAGAAGATACATCTGCTGCGGCTGAAGAAAGCCAGATAGTAGACATGAGCAAACTGACAGTAGAAGAACTGCTGGAAGAAGTGAACAAGCGTGTACAGGCCAGCCCAGATACACAACTGAAACGCGAACTGAGCCGTATAGTAGAGCGTAAGCAACTGCCTGCCAAACGCCGCGGCTATACCATCAAAGCCAAAGTAGGCGGGCAACCATTGTTCGTACGTACGGGTGAGTACAACGATGGTACGCTGGGCGAGATATTCCTGGATATGGCCAAAGAAGGTGCCACTATGCGTAGCCTGATGAACAGCTTTGCGATAGCAGTATCAGTAGGCCTGCAGTATGGCGTGCCACTGGAGGAATATGTAGATAAATTCACCTTCACACGCTTCGAGCCTGCGGGTATTGTTGACCACCCGAATATCAAATCGGCTACTTCGGTGCTCGACTTTATCTTCCGGCTGCTGGCGTACGAATATCTTGACCGTACCGACCTGGTACACGTACAAGACCCGGAAAGGCAGGCGGCGGAAGATGCAGTTGCTAAACAGGAATTGTCGCAGGTGCGCATAACACCGCCCGCTACCCAAAAGCAGAAGAATGTAAACCCCGCCCCCAAGCCGGTAAGCGTGGCCGCACAAAATACTGCAGACATAAAAAAGATGATGGGTACCAGCGCTGATGCGCCCGTATGCCGCAACTGTGGCAACATTACCCTGCGCAACGGCACGTGCTATATGTGCCCTAACTGCGGTACTACCACAGGTTGCAGCTAAGATGAGTTGTTAGTGATTAATGCGTAATACGATTCCGCCCCTGTTAAGGGGCGGTTTTTTTTTACCGTAATCGGCTACATATAGAGTTTTGTTAACCTTATTCCTACAATTAGTTTTATATTTTGATAGTATCATTTGATACTATCAATGGTTTGAACCTGTAATACTATTGGAACCCTCACCCCACAATCGCCACCACAGCTTTATACACTCTGTTTACCACTGAACTCATGCGCAGGTAGTCCAGCGTTTCGGGTTTGTCGTCTTCGGTATGGTAGTTTTTGTTGCGGTAGAAAGCGCCGTCGGTTATCATCAGCGCAGGCCATTTGTACAGCCAGTAGTTGCGGTGGTCGCTGTAGTCTATACCCTGTATCCACCTCGGCCCTTTAAACACTTTTACATCCACACCGCCGCCCCTGCGAAATTTTCGGGTAAACAGGCGGGAGAAACGTTTGTCAAATGTTTTGCGCACTACCGTGATATAATCGCCACGGCTGCCGTAAAACATTTTCATGATGCCTAGGGGATAATCCTGTGAACCTTTTTTATCATCATAGTAGCCAATCATCTCCAGGCTCACCATACCCACCACAGGTGTTTTGTTGTTGAACAACGCCGTAGCGTGTACAGAGCTGCCCATGTGTTGGGTGCCAAAGTAGGGCGGTTCTTCCAGGCTGTAGGCTACCAGGTCTACACGCATCTCCCATTTGCTTTTATCGGTTTCTGCAAGCATGCGGGCAAGTTCTAATAAACCTGCTACTCCGCTGGCATTATCGTCTGCACCGGGTTTCTCGCCCTGCACATCGTAATGCGCACCTATTATAACACGCGGCGCATTGGCCGGGCCGAATGTGGCATACACATTATAATAGCGTACGCCATTCACCGTAAACCCCTGCCTATAGGCTTCCTTAGTGACTTCAGAAAATTCTTTATGAATATAAGCTGCGGTGCGATTGAGCGCTACCGTGTCTTTGTAGTTGCGGTGGCCCTGCCCGGTGGTGAGTTTGATGACATGTTTGCGTAGGGCGGCTTCGCTGGCTTCGGTAGCCGTGGTGGTTATATGCAGGAGTATGAGTCCTGCTGCGAGCAGGAAACGAAAGGGGCAGTAAAACATATATAGTGTTTTTCTTAGTACCTATGTTCAGGCGCCATCCTTGTGCCCCCACAGGTACAGGCATGCGTACGTGCGGTAGGGGCTCCACTTGGCTGAAATCTTCAGCATCCTTTCCCTCAGATGTTTTTTGTCGGTGGGGTCGAGTTTATAGAGTTGTATCATGGCCTGCTGTATGCCCAGGTCGTCTACGGCAAACACATCTTCCCGCCCAAGGGCGAACATCAGTTGCATCTCTACCGTCCACCTGCCCACGCCTTTTATCGGCAGCAGGAAGTCCATCACCTCCTCGTTACTCATTTTGTACAGCTTCTTATCGTCCATACCATGCTCCAGCGCATAGCGGGCTATGTTTTGTATATAACTCACCTTGGCATTGGACAGGCCTATGGCCCGCAGCTTTTCAGCCTTGGTGTCAGCTACCTGTTGTGCCGTGGGTTCTTCTTTGTTATATAGGTCCAGGAAACGGTGATAAATCACTTTGGCTACTTTGGTGGACAACTGCTGGCTCATGATAGAAGCCATCAGGTGCAGGCATACGTTTTTACGGCGCGCCACTTTCTTAGCGGGCTGCGCTTTCAGCAGCGGCGCCAGTTTCCTGTCTTTCGACAGGTGCTCCAGGTAAATTGGTTTTTTCGTTGTTGCCATGAAAGGATTAAGATAATAAATTCGTTATATAATCAATAATATAATGCTGTAATACAAAGCATTTACTGTTATTTCTCTGTGCAAATCTTATCTTTGCGCCCATTAATATGAAACTATGAAGAATACTCCATTTACTGATAAGCATATTGCGCTGGGCGCCAAGATGGCCGAATTTGCAGGTTACAATATGCCCATTTCTTACACCGGCATCAACGATGAACATGCTACCGTACGCAAAAATGCGGGTGTGTTTGATGTGAGCCATATGGGTGAGTTTATACTGAAGGGCCCCGATGCGCTGGACCTGATACAGCGTGTAACGAGCAACGATGCCAGCAAGCTGAATGAGGCCGGAAAAGCACAATACAGTTGCCTGCCCAACGAGCAGGGTGGTATAGTGGACGACCTGCTGGTGTATGCCATAGAGCCCAACAACGTGTATATGCTGGTGGTGAATGCATCGAACATAGAAAAAGACTGGGACTGGATAAGCAAGCACAATACCAAAGGCGTAGAGATGCACAACATCTCTGACAAAACAGGCCTGCTGGCAGTGCAGGGCCCCAAGGCGGTAGAGTATATGCAGGAGTTGACCGATATGGACATCACCAACCTGAAATACTACACTTTTGTGAAAGGCAAGTTTGCAGGAGTAGATAACGTGGTGGTAAGCGCGACAGGTTATACAGGCGCGGGTGGTGTAGAAATATATTTTGAAGACCAGGACGGTGCGGGCGATAAAATATGGGATGCCGTATTTGGCGTGGGCGGACCGAAAGGAATGAAACCTATAGGCCTGGGTGCGCGCGATACGCTGCGCCTGGAAATGGGCTTCTGCCTGTATGGCAATGATATAGACGATACTACTTCTCCGCTGGAGGCAGGCCTGGGCTGGATTACCAAATTCACAAAGGACTTTACATCTAAAGAAATATTCGAAGCGCAGAAAGCGAATGGTGTGAGCCGCAAACTGGTGGGCTTTGAAATGGTGGACAAAGGCATACCCCGCCACCATTATAAAATACAGAACAGTGCAGGCGAAGAAATAGGTTTTGTAACATCTGGCACACAGTCGCCCAGCCTGAACAAGGCTATAGGTATGGGTTATGTGCGCAAAGACCTGGCTACAGAAGGCAGCGAAATCAACATTATGATTCGCGACAAAGCGGTGAAAGCCAAAGTGGTAAAAATGCCTTTTGAATAAGTACTAAATAATTTACAGGTTAAGCCACCACGCTTTAGCGTGGTGGCTTTTTTGTTGTATCTTACTTTTTTGTCAATCCTATGTTATCACGAATCTCCTATATACTATGTACCGCGCTAATACTCTACGCGGCTTTTGTGTTTTATCCCAAATGGAACAACAAAGGGCCGGAAACCAGCCTGGGCTGGGATGCGGCGACCTATTACTGGTACCTGCCTGCAACATTTATTTACCACGACCTGAAGAAACAGGAGTTTGGTGATAGCATTATTGATAAATACGGCTTCACGCCGAGCTTCGAGCAATCATTTGTACATGAAAGCGGGAACAGGGTAATCACATACAGTGCAGGGCTGGCACTGATGCATCTCCCTGCTTTTGCAATAGCTCATACTTTGGCAAAACCATTGGGTTATCCTGCAGATGGTTTTTCGTTGCCCTACCAGGTGGCGGTGCAGCTGTGGAGCCTGTTGGCGGCTTTGGTGGGGCTCTGGTATTTCAGGAAGTTATTACTGCGCTATTTCAGCGATAAAACAACGGCTATCTCGTTATTGCTTCTGGTCTTCGGCACCAACTACCTGAACTATACGGGTGTAGATGTAACACTTACTCATAGCTGGCTCTTCACCATCTACACACTGCTGATGCTGAATGCTGGAAATTTTTATGCAACCCCTAATAATAAATACGCTATAAGGGTAGGCTTACTAACAGGGCTGGCAATACTCATCCGACCTTCTGAAATGATAGCGCTGGTGATACCCCTGCTATGGGGTATGGAAAGCATATCGCCCGGTGCTATAAAGGGCAGGTTTAGTTTCCTGTTGAAACATTACAGGCCTGTATTGCTGGCCGCACTCTGTGTGGGGTTGGTGGGCTCAGTGCAAATAGTTTACTGGCTGTACGTGACAGGTGAGCCATTTGTATACAGTTATGGTGATAAAGGCTTTTCATGGAAACACCCGCATTTTTTTGACTATTCTTTCAGTTACCGCAGCGGTTGGCTGGTATATACGCCGTTGATGTTTTTTGTTTTCGCCGGGCTGATAGTGTATTTGTTGAGGGGCAAAAACAAAGTAGCTATTATTAGTTTCTTTTTGCTGAATTACTATATAGTGGCCGCATGGGATGTGTGGTGGTATGGGGGTATGGGTGGCCGGGCTATGGTGCAGAGTTATGCAGTAGCCTTTTTTATGATAGCGGCGTTGGTAGAATGGCTACTGCATACAAAATGGATAAAATGGCCTGTGTTTGCGGTAATGGTTGTGTTCGCTTACGTCAATATCTGGTTTACATATCATGCACATGCCGGCAATGGATTGTACGACCCGGTAGGAATGACCAAAGCTTATTATTGGGCTGTGGTGGGGAGGTTTAAAGTGTCTGATGAAACCAATAAGCTGAAGGATACTGATGAACTGTTTAAGGGAGAACCGAGAAACATGCAACTCATATACAGTTATGGTTTTGAGGATGATACAACGGCATCAGGTGAAAACCCCATATCAGGTAGCCGGTCATTATATTTTCATCCATACAGGGAGTATTCTCCCGAATTTAGATTCAGTTTTGCAAAAAGTAATGCTGATTGGTTGCGTGCACAAGTGACTATAAATGCTTTGGATGATGAATGGGAATACTGGAAAATGTTACAGTTTGTTGTTGGTTTTCAAAACAGGGGTGAAAAAATAAAAACAAATATGATAAGGCTGCACAGGTTTGCGAAAGAAAATGAGCCGACAGAGATTTATATCGACGTGAAAATACCCCAACAAGAATTTGACTCGGTGTACATATTGTTTTGGAACCCTGGCAGCGGCACGACATTGAAACTTGACGAAATTGAAGTATATTCTTTCGAAGAATAATCACCTGTCTTTATATACACTATAATGTGTGCTGGTATCCCTGAATTTGAAGTACTTGGGGTTGAGGTCTTTGTAAGGATATACACCCCATGTGGTTACGAAGCCACGGTACTGGTCCCATGCCCAGCCTATTTCATCTACGTTTTTGTGAATGATGATGGATGCCGTGGTATCTCTTTCTACTGTTGACAATAGCCAGAACTCGTAAGGCGATGCCCATTCTATCAACAGGCTGCCCATAGGTTTGCCGTGCAGGCCTACCATCATTTTTTCTTTGCCGTATTTATCTATGTACCCCCTGTACCAGTCTACCCTACCCCGGTAATCTTTACGTATCATGTTTATACGCAGCAATGCGGTGATGACTACCAGTCCTACGATTGCAGGGACAATAAACTTTCTCTTACTGATGATTGGAAATACATCGTACACCATGGGCAATGCCAGGAACAGGGACAATGTTGTGTACATATACTCCCAGTGGAAATCGTAGGTTGTTTCATAGTCGGGATAAGAGATATTCACTATCTGCGAATAAACAAAGCAGCCCAGCAGCACCAGCAGGAATAACATCCACCTTCTTTTCACGGCATAGAAAACAAGTGCAGCAATATAAAATACAGGCAGCCAATAATACACATACAACCAGTTGTCCACAAAACGGATATTGGAATACACCCTGAAGTAATAAGGATAGTACCATTTGAAATTGACCAGTTGGCCCATAGAGTTGTTTTCATAGCTGTCGGGCAGCAGAAATGTCTTTGCCAGGAAGATAAGCGTAAATAATACTGTGATGCCAGCCAGCAAACGCCTGTCAGTATTCAGGCCCTTGCTCATCCATGCAAAGGCGCACATAAAGTAGAAGGGAAATATAATGAGTGGATGAGAGAACACCAGTATAACAGTCCCCGCCGTTAGCAATGTATATACTGCAGGTTTGGACAACCTGTGCTGTGCATCAACAATCAGCGCAAATAGCGGGAACATTAAAGAGATACCCAGCCCCAGCTCTGACAGGTGCCAGAAAAATGTATGTGCTACAATCAGTGTATTGACCAGCAGCAAGGCAATGCCCATCCTGTAATTCTTCAACAAGCCACACAATGCATAACATACAACATGATAGAGCATATAACCCACCGAATAACTGATCATCACCCATTTGAGCGATAAGGCAAGCTTGGTGGCCAGCAGGGGTAATAGTTGCGGAAATATCCCGATAATCCGGTTGCGGCCAATGGAGAAGCTGCCATCCTTCAGCATTTCAAACAGCAACAGGGAGTTGTCCAGCAGTATGGTACGTTCCTTATAAAACACTACCGCCAGCGCCAGCAGGCAGGCATATGCCAGGAAACCCGTGTAGTATAATTTTTTGTACATCTATTGCCGTTTATCGGTAGGCTTTAATTCAATATCAATTACATGTATCCCTGCATATCCCTTAATGCAATCATTGAGCCTGGTTGCATGCCGGTTATTAAAAGCCGCAATTTTCTTTCCCTGTTTTAGTATTTGTTCCATTTCAACTTCGGTAAAACAATAATGAAAAGCATTAATGCCGGGATTGTAAAACATGAATTCTACATCACTGAATGTACCCAGGTTCATAACTATATCCACATCCTTAGGTAAATATTGATATGCCTGTTTGTACACTTCCGTATTATGTATTTTGTTCTGTCGCCAAATGTTTCCCGGGTCATGTTGCCTGCGTATTTCCCCTAAATTTAACAGGTGGAATGCAGAAAGTAACAATACCGGGACGAATAATATTTTACCTGCTTTAGGAATTATACTGATTTTAGCCAGGGAATTAGCCATGTATATATACCCGATAGGGGCTACCACGAAGAAATACCCAATCATTTTGGTTTTGACTACCAGGGAGAAAAATAAGTATGTGATACACAAGTATATTGCCAACGATAGGTTCAACCTGCCGGTTAACTTTTTATCGAAAACTGAGAATAAGAAACCCGCAAGAACCAGACCCCATGTGTAATTGCCAAAATACCAGCTAAACCTGTTGAGGTAGAACTCGTTATGTCCGCCGTGCCCCTCTACGGCTTCAGAAAGATGTTTTGCATTGTAGGCATATTCATGCATAGCTATTTCAGGAAATGCATGAATGATATATAATTGCCAGGGTAGAAAAACAACAAGATAAACACAAAAGGATATCAACAAGTCGATAGTTTCACGTTTACACTCTCTGTTTCTTATATTCAGCAGAATGTAGATGCCCCATGCTGAAAATACCAGTAACCCGGTAAGCCATTTATTTAAGATAGTTGCCCCCGCAAATACACCAATCAATATTACCCACAACAGCCTTCGCTTATTCATATACTCGGCATATGCCCATATACTTGCCAAAACATAAAAGCCGAATGCAATGTCATTATGGTCCATCCCTTCATATCCGGATGTGAGTTGCAATTGGAAATACGAACAACACATCAATAGTGCTGCGCCAAAACTTGTTAATTGATTGCCTGTGAGCAATATGCTTATTCTAAAAATGATGGGCACCATCAATGCGCCCATTAACACACTCGGGTAACGGATAGCAAATTCTGAAACGCCGAATAATTTCATACTCAACGCCATTTGCCACATAAATAAAGGTTGTTTGTGCAGCCATATATGATTGCAACACCAATTGGTTTTATAGTAGGGTATAAGTATTTCCGTCTTTAACATGGGTTTAAATGGATTATCCATCATATTCCTGGCTACTAAAGCATGGTATTTTTCATCCCAGTCGTAGAGAAAAGGGTCGAGGTGCGCCATGAAAAGCCGGATGCAAAATGCAGCTAAGAATAATATGAATATAGCATAACCTTGTTTTTTATTGAATATCAGAACGGTTGAAAGTAGAATAAGGAATATTCCGATATATAACAGCCATGAATCGGGTAGGTTCATATAAGTAGTTTAATAGGTATGGGCATAAAACTATCTATTTTCCTATGAAATACTGTCAGAAAAAAGCAAAGTTTTTTCTTTCTTTGCACTCAATTCCAAAACAGATATCCATGCTTCCTAAGTACAGCCGCATACTGCTCAAATTATCAGGTGAATCATTATTGGGCGACAGCAAATATGGCATCGACCCCAAAATGCTGGACCAGTACGCACAGGACATCAAAACCATTACCGACCTCGGTGTGCAGGTAGCGGTGGTAATAGGCGGCGGCAACATCTACCGGGGCATGAATGAGGCTGAAACAGGCATAGAACGCGCACAGGGCGATTATATGGGTATGCTGGCTACTTTGATTAATGGTATGGCATTGCAGGCTGCTTTGGAAAGGATAGGCGTTATTACCCGCCTGCAAAGCGCCATCAAGCTGGAGCAGATAGCAGAACCTTATATACGCAGGCGCGCTATACGCCACTTAGAAAAGGGCAGAGTAGTGATATTCGGCGCAGGTACAGGCAATCCCTATTTTACAACAGATACAGCGGGCTCACTGAGGGCTATTGAGATAAAAGCGGATGTGATACTGAAAGGCACCCGCGTAGATGGCATCTATACCGCAGACCCCGAGAAGGATGCAACCGCCACCCGCTACGACAAGCTTTCTTTCAGCGACGTCATCAGCAAAGGGCTGAAAGTAATGGATATGACCGCCTTTACCTTGTGCCAGGAAAATAACCTGCCGATTATTGTATTTGATATGAATACGCCCGGCAACCTGGCCAATGTGGTGAGCGGCAAGGCGGTAGGCACCTTGGTGAGCTAAGGCTCAGCGCATACGTTTCTTCTTATTGTTTTCGTAATCTTCAAATATGAAGTTGCCCAGCCCGTCCAGGCTGGAGTAGAATGCTTTGCCATTATTCACCTCGGTAAAGTTGCGCACAAATGATTGCAGGTAGGGGTCGTTGGCTATCATGAAGGTAATCACCGGTATTTTCAACCTCCGCAACTGTCCCGCCAGGTTCAATGTCTTGTTCAGTATTTTACTGTCTATCCCAAAGCTGTTCTTGTAGTATTTGTTCCCTATTTTCAGGCAGGTCGGTTTGCCGTCGGTTATCATAAATATCTGCTTGTTGGGGTTTTTGCGGCGGCGCAGTATATCCATCGCCAGTTCCAGCCCGGCTACAGTATTGGTATGGTAAGGGCCCACCTGCAGGTAGGGCAGGTCTTTCATTTCTATCTGCCAGGCATCATTGCCAAAGGCTACAATGTCCAGCGTATCTTTTGGGTAGCGGGTGGTTATAAGTTCGCTCAGCGCCATCGCTACCTTTTTGGCGGGTGTTATCCTGTCTTCGCCATACAGTATCATGGAGTGCGATATATCTATCATCAGCACGGTGGATGTCTGTGTTTTGAAATCCATCTCGTGTATCTCCAGGTCCTCCTGGTGCATATTCAGCTCGTCTATCCCACGATTGATATAAGAATTGCGGATACTGCCCGAATAGTTGATGGCATCCAGGCTGTCGCCAAATTCGTAAGGGCGGGTTTCGGGGTTCAGTTCGTCACCGTTCCCTGTTTTAAAAGTGTTATGATTGCCCTTCTTGCCTTTCTTCAGCTTGCCGAACACTTCTTCCAGCGAGCGTTTGCGTATGGTTTGTTCCGTCTTCCCGGTAATGGCATATGCACCGTCATCAGCGTTCTCGCGCAGGTAGCCTTTTTCTTTCAGTTCTTCTATAAAATCCCCAATACCATAGTCATCACTGGTCAGTTTGTACTCCCTGTCCAATTGTGTCAGCCAGTCCAGCGCCTCCGTGGCATCGCCATTGGTAAACTGCAGCAGTTCCATAAAAACGTCCAGCAACTTCTCAAAAGGAGGCTTACCTTCCTGCTCAGTAAACTTTGTAAATAATATGCCTGTCATCCTTATACTAAGTTACAACCATAATAGTATAAGGTGCTGATAAGCTTTTTCAATACAGCCATAATACGCACATCCATTTTTATCAGGATAGCACAGGGCAGCCTTGGATTAATAACTCGCCCTGAACCTGGTGGTGATGGTGTTCTTCCTGAACAAGTCGTCGTACACTTTAGCTTCACAAATAGTTACCTCTATTTCATTGGCGTCTATTTCTCGTACATACACTTTGGCCCCGGCATCTGCCTGGTAGCCATCCACCATCATTTCTGCTGTAAAGGTATTGCCCGATATATCACTCACGATTTCATATACACCGCTTATAGGCTTGCGGGCAAAGGTCAGGTATATAGAAGAACTCTGGTAGGTATACATGTTAATATTCCATCCCTGCCCTTGCTCTATATCGCTTATGCTCAGGTAGGGTTCGTGCCTTACCGACGTGCCGTAGGTAAATGTGATGGTATCCATACCCGGGCTGCAGGGTATGATGGATGAGCTGATGGTCACACTGTCTATGGACACATCGTTGTCGGCTATATCATAACCATTGCCATTGGCCGCCCATGCCCTGAAATAGTATTTCTGTGTTTTGTTCAGCTCATCGTATATAATACTGAATCTATTACCTTCCAGGAATGATACTTCTTTCTGGTTGCTCAGCATGGCCGGCATAGGAATGGTATCCATGCAAAAACCGGCGTAGTATATTTCAGTATTGCCTGCGGATATTATCTCCCCCGTCACCTTCACAGTGCCATCGGGCAATTGTTCTACCGAGGTGGTTTTTACCTCCGGGTAATAATCTCGTACGTCTTTTTCTACTTTTTTACATCCTGCGAGCAAGATGCTGATGAAAAGGGCGATGTATAATGGTTTGTTCATCCTTAATCTTTCTGTGAGTTGAAATAATAGTAAAATCCTACGCCTATTGTATTGTGGGTGTAGTTGCCGCTCCACTTGGTATCCGTCAGCCAGTTGTGCATCAGCTCGGCGCATAGCTGGATATTTCCTGTGAGCATGTATGCCGCCTGTGCACAAGTTCTTAGGCCACCTATTTGATAAGTATGGTCGGCACCGTTGGATATTATCGAGCTTTCTATGCCATAATCATATACTTCCTCCAGGTAGCCTACCGCCAGGCCTACACCGGCGTAGGCTGAGAAGTTTTTGGTCTTGAACACCCGTATCGATTGGTCGATATACATACCAAATATGCGGTACCTGTGATACACTAAATAGCCGGGCATTACGGTATTAGTGCTGGTACTGTAGTCTATCCGCACATCGTACACGGGAAAACTGTCCAGCCTTGGCTTCATATTGGCGTAAAACAGGCCTATCCTGCCCCTTAACGGGCTATCACCATAATCCTTGCTGAAATAGGCCTCGTACGATACACTGTTTTTAAAATATTGGCCCATATCGCCACGCGGGTCAAAATGTGCAAGCTTTAAACCTACTGATGCAGAAGTTTTGAGGCACGTCGCCATCAGCAATAGGGTGGCTATTATCCGGATGTTCATTTTAGGGTACTGTTTTTTAGAGGGCGTAAAACTATAAGTTTCACACAAAAAAACAAACAGGCCTATTTTTTGCTTACGCTACAGTATCGCAGGTAGACAATCAGGATGTATAGCTTCGGTTTCCAACAGCTGTATTTTTCAATATTTTAATACCTTTTTATGTTATTATTTCGTATTTTTGCTATTGAAAAATAATCATGGAAACAATAAAAACTATAATGCCATACGCAATCGCCATATGATAAGAACACCATATATTCTGCCGCTGCAAACTAATTATGCAACAAGTACCTTCCCCAACCCGCAGTTGGGGATTTTTATTACGACTACTTCTTCGGGAAAAATACACCCGGGGTTAACAAAACTTAACAAACATGTGGTAGTGTATTGTCAATCAACTACTTGTAAAACAGCGTTATTGCTTTCAGTTAAACCTGCAAAATCACCGGTTAACAATTTTACCGCTATTAATGACATAGCCGCTCACGACTCACGACTCATCACTCACGACTAAAAAACTATCTTTGCACCATGAATCTCAATGCCCCCGAATATATAGCCAACTACATAGGCGGCGAACTGCAACGCCCGCTCAACGGTAAGTATATGGATAATATCAATCCCGCTACGGGAGAAGTATATAGCTACGCCCCCGACAGCGATATGCTGGATGTGGAAGAAGCCGTAGGCGCAGCCAAAGCCGCATTTCCGGTATGGAGTACCACCCCCGCCGAGGAACGCTTTAAAATACTGAACAAAATAGCCGAACTGATAGATGCCAACCTGGACACACTGGCGCTCGCCGAAACCAACGACAACGGCAAGCCACTATGGCTGAGCAAGAGAGTGGATATACCCCGTGCGTCCAGCAATTTCAGGTTCTTTGCCACGGGGCTCATGCACTTCTCGTCAGAGAGCCACATGACCGAGGACCGTGCTATTAACTACACCCTGCGCCAACCGATAGGCGTGGTAGGCTGCATTTCCCCATGGAACCTGCCGCTCTACCTCTTTACCTGGAAGATTGCCCCCGCGCTGGCGGCTGGTAATTGCGTAGTAGCCAAGCCCAGCGAAGTAACCCCCATGACGGGCTACCTGCTCAGCGTAATATGTAAAGAAGCGGGACTGCCCGCCGGTGTACTCAATATCATTCACGGAAACGGGCCTAATTGCGGCAGCGCCATAGTAGCGCACCCCGAGATAAAAGCCATATCCTTTACGGGCAGCACACGTGCCGGCAGGGATATAGCCGCAACGGCAGGGCCTATGTTCAAAAAAGTATCGCTGGAGCTGGGTGGTAAAAACCCCAATATCATCTTCGCCGATTGCGATTGGGACAAGATGATGCGCACAACATTGCAATCATCCTTTGCCAACCAGGGGCAGATATGCCTATGCGGCAGCCGTGTGTTGGTAGAAGAAAGCATTTATGAAAAATTCAAAGCTGAGTTTGTAGAACGGGCATCAAAACTCATTCCCGGCGACCCCCTGCTGGATGAGAGCAAACAGGGCGCTGTGGTGAGTAAAATGCACTACAATAAAGTACTGGCCGCTATAGAACTGGCCAAAGAAGAAGGCGGAACTATATTGCTGGGTGGCGAAGCGGTAAAAGGTGAAGGGCGCTGTGAAAACGGCTACTTCATACAACCTACTATTATAGAAGGGCTGGGTCCTGTATGCCGCACCAATATGGAAGAGATATTCGGCCCGGTGGTGACGATACAATCTTTCCGTACCGAAGAGGAAGCCCTGGAACTGGCCAACACCAGCGACTATGGATTAGCTGCCACCATCTGGACGCAGGACATCACCCGCGCCAACCGTGTGGCCATGAATGTGAGGAGCGGCATCATCTGGGTAAACTGCTGGCTGTTCCGCGATTTGCGTACCCCCTTCGGCGGATTTAAAAACTCAGGTGTGGGACGAGAAGGCGGTTGGGAAGCGCTCAAGTTCTTCACCGAACCTAAAAATGTTTGTGTGGAATTGTAATAGAAATGGCAACAGTACTATTTAGCATGACCTTCATATACACACTGTTGTGGCTATATTCCGACTTGGCATTCGGGATGTTCTATTATGCGCTATTTTATTGGCTATGGATTAGCTATGTATCATTAAAAAGCACAAAATACTATCGGGGCAAGTACTTTGGCAAAAATAATACCATAGTAAATATTATTGTAATGGTATCATTATTGATATGTGACTTGACAATTATGGTATTATCAATGTCATTTTTTGCCAGGATACTCTTTTTCATGATACCTCTATATTACATCGCCATATACACCACCGCGCTGTTTTTTACCGTTTCGGTTGTCGCACATTGGTATGTGATACTAAACAATTATCCACGCCGGAATATAAAAACAATAACGCAGTTACTGTTTTACCCCTTGGGTATCTTTACAGTACAAAAAGAAATAACAAGAAAGATTTGCTAACCTATGATTTAAATTATGAGCGAAAAAATTTCAACAGATAAAGCGCCGAAGCCCGTAGGGCTATACCCCCATGCGCGCAAAGTGGGCAATCTATTATTCTTATCAGGCATAGGCCCCCGTATGGCCGGCGATGGCGAAATGGTAGTGCCGGGACTGAAGCTGGATAAAAACGGCAACTTCCTGGAATTCGATTTTGAAGCCCAGTGCCGCAACGTGTTCGACAATGTGCGCATAGTATTGGAAGAAAGTGGAAGCAGTTGGGACAAGCTGGTTGACGTAACCGTGTTCCTCGTAAACATGAAACGTGACTTCGCTACCTACAACCGTGTATATGCCGAGTACTTCAAAGACAACCAGCCCTGCCGCACCACGGTAGAGATTAGCTCACTGCCCACACCCATAGCCATAGAGCTGAAGTGTATAGCTGAGATATAAAAAATGAAAACCATGAACCTGTCACTAATAGCTGACTACAAACCCCTAACAACTAAATCAGCCTACGGCGCTATCGGCACATCAATCCGTAGCTGCCGTTGGAAAGGCCTGCCGTTAGCATCTTTACCCGTCACCTTCCACATCACAGAGCGTAGTTCTGTATGCAATGGCTTCTGTGTGCTGTTCTTTACATTGCGCACACTGCTCAACCATTGCTGCACCCCGCTCCGCGACCAGTTGCGGCTTTTGGCATCACGGCTCACGGCATTGCGTATGGCTTTGTTGGATACTTTCAGGCCTTCCAGTTTGTTAGGTTCCAGCCCGGCTATTTCATACACACCGTTGTTGCCCTTCTGCTTCTTCCAGTCAGTGAGTTTCCGCAGCGATTCCAGCGGCAGTGTGCCTTGTTTGTTGCGCGCTACTATAATGGTCTGGTAGCGCATATATACATCTTCAATATTGCCCCCTTTAATGTATATTTTATTACCGGCAAGGGTGCCTTCAGTTATTTCGTAGCTGGCGCCGTAGTCGGTTTCCAGGTTTGGTTCTTTATAAGTTTTGGTAGCTATGTTTGGAATGAAAAACTCCACCTGTGGGAAAGGCACTCTGAGACCCTTGCCTGTTGGTTGCGCTGCGGCAGTTTCTGTAACAGGTGCGGCAACCTTAGCTGTATCAACAGCGGCGGGTGTGGTGTCAGGCTTGGTAGAAGCAATCGTCACAGGGCGGCCTGTATTCATCTTCAGGTCGGCTACTACATCGGCCAGGTATTGAGAGTCGGTTTCTGTTACGATGGTAGCCGGGTCGCCCATCTTAATAGGTGGCGCCTGTCCTGTAGGGTTATCACTGTCGTTGCAGGCGCTGAGTGCCGGCAATAATAATAGTAGTATGTATATGGGTAAACCTGCTTTCATATGCTGCTATTCATTGCTAAGTTAATAAACACGGCGGGTTTTACGGGTTATATTAATGACCTTTAATAATTCATCAGTTTCTGTACGCACTCATCCAGCCTGCTCTTCGCCAGGAAGTTCTGTTCCAGCTCTATGGCAAAGGGCACAGGAGTATCTAAGCTGCCGCAACGTACTATGGGTGCGTCCAGCAGTGAGAAGCAATGTTCCGTTATCCATGCGCTGATTTCGCCGCCGATGCCACCAAAGAGCGTATCCTCGTGCAGTACCAGCACCTTGCCCGTGCGTTCTACCGATGCGCGTATAGCCTCATAATCCAGCGGTAGCAGGGTGCGCAGGTCTATGATGTCGAAAGATATGTCCGGGTGTTGGGTGGCGTACTGCGTAGCCCAATGCACACCGCTGCCGTAAGTGATGATGCTGATATCCTCACCTTCCTGCACAGTGCGTGCCTTGCCTATCTCAATGGTATAATAATCATCGGGTACCATACCGCTGATGCTGCGGTACAGGGCTTTATGCTCGAAGAACATGACAGGGTTGGGATCGTTGATAGCTGCTATCAGCAAGCCCTTGGCATCTTCCGGGGTAGATGGGTACAGCACCTTCAATCCCGGTGTATGCGTAAACCATGCCTCGTTGCTCTGCGAGTGGAAAGGCCCCGCGCCTACCCCTGCACCTGTGGGCATACGTACCACCACATCGGCGTTCTGCCCCCAGCGGTAGTATATCTTGGCCAGGTTATTTATTATCTGGTTGAAGCCCACGGTCACGAAGTCGGCGAACTGCATTTCCATCATGGCCTTATGCCCTTTTAATGAAAGGCCCAGAGCAGCGCCAACTATGGCACTCTCGCATATAGGTGTATTGCGCACCCGTTCTTTGCCAAACTCTTCTATGAACCCTTCGGTCACTTTAAAAGCGCCGCCATATTCGGCTATATCCTGCCCCATCAGCACCAGGTTGGGGTGCTTTTCCATACTCTGCCTTAGCCCGTCGCTTATCGCCTGTATAAACTTCTTTTCAGACTTCGCATCTGTAGCCGGTGCTATGGCTGTATTGTCAAATGGTGCGTATATATCACCCATTTCCTCTTCCGTATCGGGCTCTATAGGTGGCGCTACAAATCCTTTCTGTACACCGGCATCTATTTCGATCTTTATTTTCTCTTTTATCTCTTTTATGAGGAAATGGTTCAATACTTCATGTTCCAGCAGGTATTCTTCAAAGCGGAGTACAGGGTCTTTCTTGCCCCATTCTTCAAACAGCTCTTTAGGTACATACTTCACCCCGCTGGCCTCTTCATGCCCCCGCATACGGAAGGTCATGCACTCTATCAGCATAGGCTTCTGCTCGCGGATGCAATACTTGCGTGCCTCACTCACAGCCTTATGTACTTCCAGTATATTATTACCATCTATCGTAATACCCACCATACCATAGCCTATAGCTTTATCAGCCAGGTGTTTGCAGGCGTATTGTTCATTTACAGGCGTACTCAGGCCATAGCCATTGTTCTCTATCAGGAATATGACCGGCAGCCCCCATACAGCAGCCACGTTACAGGCCTCGTGGAAATCACCCTCGCTGGTGCCACCATCTCCGGTAAATGCCAGGGCTATCTTCTCTTCTTTTTTCAATTTGTGCGCCAGCGCTACGCCATCGGCAATAGCCATCTGCGGGCCCAGGTGAGATATCATACCGCATATATGATAATCGTTGGTGCCGAAGTGGAACGACCGTTCCCGCCCCTTGCTGAAACCGTCTTTCTTCCCCTGCCACTGCAGGAAGAGCTTATCGAAGGGTACATTACGCGCGGTGAATACACCCAGGTTGCGGTGCAGGGGCATGATGTATTCATCACTGTCCATAGCCAGGGTGGCGCCTACTGCTATGGCTTCCTGTCCTATACCGCTGAACCATTTACTTATTTTGCCCTGGCGCAGCAATACCAGCATTTTTTCCTCAATCATGCGAGGGCGCAGCATATGTGTATATAACTCAACCAGTTGCTCCGTGCTGTAACCCGTCTTATCGAAATGCATATACGATATTTGGTGCAAATGTAAAGTTATCTGCCGCAATCACATATTACTAAGGCATGTAGTTTGGGGAAAATATGTGGGCAGATATGGTATTGAAATTAATTTTTGCTTCTGTTATTCTTTCTTAACTTTGTGTGACCGATTGAGCAATTCCCCATATTTTATTGGATATATAGCTGGATAAACGGTCTGAAAAAAATCAGGAGCGTTATGACTAAGTACATTTTTGTGACCGGAGGTGTTACCTCTTCATTAGGTAAAGGAATTATTGCTGCCTCGCTGGCAAAACTGCTGCAGGCGAGAGGCTACAGCACCACCATCCAAAAATTTGACCCCTATATCAACGTTGACCCCGGCACCCTGAACCCATACGAACACGGCGAATGTTATGTAACCGAAGACGGTGCCGAAACCGACCTGGACCTGGGCCACTACGAACGTTTCCTGAATACGTTTACATCGCAGGCCAACAACGTAACTACAGGGCGTATATATCAATATGTAATTAATAAAGAGCGCGAGGGCGCTTACTTGGGTAAAACCGTGCAAGTGATACCGCATATTACCGACGAAATCAAGCGCCGCATTACCCTGTTGGGCGAAAAAAATGAATTTGATATAGTTATCACCGAGCTGGGTGGTACGGTAGGCGACATAGAATCGCTGCCCTATATAGAGGCGGTACGCCAGCTGAAATGGGAAATGGGTGATGAGAATTGTTTAGTAGTACACCTGACGCTGATACCTTACCTGAAAGCCGCGAAAGAGTTGAAAACCAAGCCCACACAGCACTCGGTGAAAATGATGAGTGAAAACGGGCTGAACCCTGATATACTGGTTTGCCGTACTGAAGAACCTCTGAATAAAGAATTGAAGCGTAAAGTTGCCCTGTTTTGCAACGTAACACAGGATGCGGTGATAGAGGCTATGGATGCGGATACTATATACAGCGTTCCGCTGGAAATGATGCGTGAGCAACTGGATGAAATATGCCTGAAGAAAATGGAATTGCCAATGGGGACCGACCCCGACCTGACACGCTGGAAGGAGTTCCTGAACAAACTGCGCTACCCAAAATCGAAAGTAGTGATAGGCCTGATAGGCAAATACGTTGAGTTGCAGGATGCCTACAAATCAATACTGGAAGCATTGATACATGCCGGCGCAATGAATGAGTGCAAAGTAGAAGTACGCAATATACATTCTGAAGACCTGACGCCAAAAAACGCCGCCGAAAAGCTGCGTAACCTGGATGCTGTACTGGTAGCCCCCGGCTTTGGCAACAGGGGTATAGATGGTAAAATAGACGCTATCCGCTACGCCCGCGAACATAAGGTTCCTTTCTTTGGTATATGCCTGGGTATGCAAATGGCCTGCGTTGAATTTGCCCGTAACGTGCTGGGTATGCAACAGGCACATTCTACCGAGATGAATGACGATACCAACCATGCTGTTATCTGCATGATGGAAGAGCAGAAGAACATTACGCAAATGGGCGGCACTATGAGGCTGGGCGCTTATGAGTGCAAACTGAAAGAAGGCTCGAAAGTGGCCGCTATATATGGTAAACCAGAAATCTCAGAGCGCCACCGCCACCGCTACGAGTTCAACAGCGAATACCTGGAAGCGTTTGAAAAAGCCGGCATGAAAGCTACCGGCATCAACCCCGCTACAGGACTTGTGGAAATAGTGGAACTGCCCGACCATCCATACTTCGTAGGTGTACAGTTTCACCCCGAATATAAGAGTACGGTAGAAAATCCGCACCCGTTGTTCGTGGCCTTTGTTGCCGCCGCTAAAGAAGCGCGCAACCGCAATGGCAATGCAGAAAAAGTATTCGAGAAATCAGTAGCCGGAAATTAATTATAACCTCACATGCTGCGAGTGCACTTCTTCACCAAAGAAGGTAGTGCCGTGTTTATCAAACTGTGTGGTGGAGTCGGTAGTATAAAAACTGACCCCACCCCCACGTGATAATTGCGCTTCAATTTCCGTATGCCGTTGCAGGTATTCAGCCAGGCTGTCGGCAACAATTTCACCTTGTGTTACCACTTGTATGCCGGGCGGCAGGTTCCTTTTTATCATATCCATCAGCAGGGGATAATGCGTGCAGCCTAGCAGTATGGTATCTATCTTATCCGATTGCTGCAATAGTTTATCCAGGTCCTGTTTTACAAAATGTTCGGCCGCGGCGCTGTGATGTTCGTTGTTTTCTATCATAGGCACCCACATGGGACATGCGTGCTGATACACCTGTATACCAGGAAAAAATTCATTGATTTCTACCGGGTATATATAACTGGAAATGGTGCCGTGCGTGCCCAATACACCCACAGCATTATTCTTAGTGTATTGTCCTATTATTTCTGCTGTAGGGCGTATCACACCCAGCACCCGCTTTTCCGCGCCCATACGGGGCAGGTCGTTCATCTGTATCTTCCTCAGTGCCTCGGCCGATGCGGTATTGCACGCCAATATAATGAGCGGGCAACCCATCCTGAACATCCACTCAACCGCCTCAAGAGTATATTCATATACTATGTCCAGCGAGCGGTCGCCATAGGGTGCGCGCGCATTGTCGCCCAGGTACAGGTAATCGTATTGCGGCAGCCTTTCTTTGATAGCCTTGAACACTGTAAGCCCGCCAAAACCTGAATCGAATATACCTATGGGGTGAGATGATTGCATCGGGGCAAATATAAGCGATGATGAGCAGAAAGAAATGAATAATGGGCTGGTCTATATATCGTATTTTTATAGCGATGGACTTAGGCAAATTACAATTCCAACAACTTAACCTCGATGGCCTCAAAACATTAGTAGGCTGGGCAGAAAGCGAAGGCTGGAACCCCGGGCCCTACGATGCAGAAATATTTTTCGCTACCGACCCCGGAGGGTTTTACGGCTATTATCATAATGGCGAATTAGTAGCAGGCGGTTCTATCGTTTCTTACAACGGCCAATTCGGTTTTATGGGTTTGTTCATCGTGAAGCCGGAATATCGCTCGACAGGTATCGGCAGGCAGCTATGGTACCAACGGCGAGATACATTATTATCAAGGCTGGACAAAGGTGCCACTATAGGTATGGATGGTGTAGTAGCTATGCAACCGTTTTATAACAAGGGGGGCTTTGAAATCGCATTCCGCGATGAGCGGTATGTAAGGACAGGTGCGGCCTATGAAGTACACAAAAATATCACACCGATAACTGAAACTGACTTAGATACCGTATTGGCTTACGATGCTGCTTGTTTTGGTTTCCCAAGACCGCAGTTTATGCAACTCTGGTTATTCCTGCCCGGAAATAAAACATTCAAATATGCTGAAGATGATATGTTGCGGGGCTTTGCCGTAGTGCGGAAACTTATCAATGGTTATAAGATAGCCCCTTTGTTTGCCGACAATACTATAATAGCCGAAGAACTATACAAATCCTGCCTCAATGCTGTGCAAGGTGAACAACTATATATAGACATACCTGTTTGTAACGATGCTGCTATACAATTGGTGAACAAATACGAAGCAGAATATGTATTTGAATGCGCACGTATGTATTATGGCCCGCCCCCGAAAGTGGTTATGAATAAAGTGTTTGGGATTACGAGTTTTGAGTTGGGGTGATGTTTAAAAATACCGCCATAACATCAAAACCAATCCCAGCACAAATACCGTAGTAAATATCAGCTTATTATACTTCGCCAGCCATTCGGGCAGATAAATATCAAAATTGTCTTTTTGTGAGTCGGAATAATTTCTGGCCCATACCGTCAACGGGCATTTGCCTTTGAACAACCATAATACTAAACCCTCAATTATGACCGCAGCAACTGCCAGCCACGAGTAAACAGTAATATCGCCCGATACACCGCTATACACCACATAACTGATAATGCCTACCATGATTACCCATATCAGGGTATGGATGCTTTTAATCAGAACGAGCTTCGATGCCGGACGAATAGCCATGCCACGAAGCTCGTTTTAAGCTTTGATGAGAACAATGAGTATTGTCATTGATACCGGCGTTGCTACTACATCCCCATCAGCTCAGGATACAGCCTCAGGTATACTTCAAACGACATAGGGTTCTTACCGTAAAGCACATCCAGCCTGTTATCAGCAGTGTAAAAACTGAACTGCGCACCTGCTGCCAGTCGTACAGGTTTAATCTTAACAACGTCATAAGCAGCGCCCAGGGTCATTGCATTTACCAGAAACAGATCGTGATGGTTGAACTGTGGCTCAGGCAATCCCAATTCCTCACCCGATTTCTGCACCCACTCGTACCTGCCGTATACTGCCAGGCGGTTGATATATAATGAAGCCTCTGCCAGGGCGGCATGTTCACCGTCAAAATGTTTGGTCTTGTTCAGTCCCCATAGGGCTGTAGCATTGAAGAACAGGTTGTTCCTCCACTGCTTGCTATACACAGCGGATGCGGTAGTACGGTACACATCTTCATTTGCGTGCAGTTCTTCAGGACTTTCTATAAAGGCATGAGATACCTGCAATGCCCAATGCCTGTCGGGGTTGAACGATAACCTCGCGCTGCGCGAATCGAAGCGGGGCTGGTCAAAGTCAAAACGCTGTTCATTGGGTTCACGTCCGGTAAAGGATGAGCCTTCCAACCTGAACTTGCCATACCGCACACCCAATGTCGCTACACCAAAGGTAATATGCGTGGCATCTACCCAGTGGTGGCTTAATGGTGCGTCAGGATTGTTCAGGGCCGACGGACGGTGCATGAATGCTACGGCACCAAGTGCAGGTTCGCCGGGATAGGCCAGGTACGCAAATACATCCAGCTTTTTAGAAAATGCATGCGAATAACTTACTGATAATTCTGAGAATAAGTCGTGCGGGTGCTGCCTGTCAATCAGGGGTTTGCCCTGCCATGTTTCCCCGGTTTGAAAAAGCAATGGATAACCATTGCCACCCGTCACCAGGGCATCGGCCGACATCATAATGTTGAAATGAAACAAACCATTTTTGCCCACTCTGCGCTGGCCCATACCCATTATCCAGTTGGGTAGGTCTACCTGTGTGTCGCCACGGGTGCCGACATTGTTAAAGTCCTGGTTGTTATACCGCAGGAATACGTTGCCGTGGAGCATAAACATCCACTTACGCGCATGAAACATATAGCCATACATAGGCGATGCATCGGGCAGCCAGCCCGTTCCTGAACCATTTCTGTTCATAGGCAGGTTGAGCGAGAAGGCATGGCTCATATTATTCATCGCCGTGTGCGCGCTGTGATCTTCTTTTTGCTTTGTTGTGTCCTGCCTCTTAGCAGTATCCGGCATATGATGGTCGTGCTGCGCTTGCGCGCACACAGCGCCGAGAACTATTATAATCGATAAGAGAATCTTTTTCATTTTAGTTATTTAAACAGTTTTTTATCACATTAAGTTGACCAGCATTGCTGCGCTCATCAGAACCATCAGTACATCTTCAAATAGTGTCACCTTACTCAGCGGCAGTTTGATAACCGTGCCCAGGCAGGCGCACTGGAAAGGTGATTTTTTCATCAGGTTCTGTACTACACCTATTGTACTGACTGTCATGACGATAAGGGTAACCCAGTTGGTGAGTACAGGAGAAAAACCTGTCAAAAACGCAATACCCAACGCCAGTTCAATAAACGGGTAAACATATCCATACCCCGGAAAACGTTTAGCCACCACGTCGTACATGCTGTAGCCTTCTGCAAACCCTTTCAGGTTCATCAGTTTGAAGAAAGAGAACACTAAAAAGAACCCCGCCATAAAATGGCCCATCCAATGCATCCAATGGAAACTTCCCTGTGCAACTTGTACCAGCAAAGTGATACAGGTTATATACCCGAATATCAGGAAGATAGGATAATAGGCATCACCCTGTTCTTCTGCGGTACTGTCCATATTATGTTGCATGGGGCCCGCTTCTGTAATGGTGTACCTGCCTGCTTTGGATATAGCCTGTTGCAGTGTAGCTACCGGAATATGCTTTTGCATAGTCACTTTTGCCTGTGGAGATTGCAATTGCACATCGGCGCTCAGTACATCGCCCAGTTTCAATAATTCTGTTTTTACTTTGGCTACACAGCTGGTGCATGTCATGCCCGTAATGTTATACTCATGTGTCATGTCGGATAATTTTATATTGCAAAATTACCCTACACCGATGCGGTGACTGTTACACAATCTTGTATAAGATTTACATATTCTTGTTGCCTACCTCGTCCAGTGGCTTGCGGGGGCGTTGTGTCATGTTTTTGAAGAAGCTGGGCGTGAGGCCTGTCACTTTTTTGAATTGTGCCGACAGGTGTGCCACACTGCTGTAATCCAGCTGAAAGGCTATTTCGCTGAGGGATAATTCGTCATACACCAGCAACTCTTTCACTTTTTCTATTTTCTGCTGTATGATGTATTGTTCAATCGTAATACCTTCTACTTCCGAAAAAAGTTTGCTGAGGTAACTATAATCGTAATGCAGCAATTGCGCCAGGTATTCGCTGTGTTTGAGACGGGGTTTATCAGCATCAGTATTATGAACCAGTTCTATTACAGCGCCTTTTATTTTTTCTATGATGCGGCTTTTACGGTCATCTATCAACTCAAAACCGAGGGGCCTGAGTGTGGCATCTATTTCCGCCAGCTGCAAGCCGGTCAGTTGCTCTTCCTCTATATCCACTTCGCCCAGGCCTACGGCATGCGGGTGCAGGCCAATGCGTTTCAGTTCATTTTCCACCACCATTTTGCAGCGGTTGCAAACCATATTTTTAATATACAGGCGCATATGGTATGCAAGCTAAGAAATTAGGAGAAACGGGCATGCGTGACTTACGGTTAATTATGTTCAACCCGCAGATTCATTCATTTGAGCATATAGCACCCTGATCAACCCATCGGCCAGGCCTATCTTGGGTACGTATATTTCCTCTGCCCCGGCCCAGCGCATGATGGATGAGTAGATTTGTAAGGCAGGTACGATTACATCGGCACGGTCTGAGCGGAGGTTGTACAGGTGCATGCGCTCTTCAACCGTGCTGGCGCTCAGTTCTTTGTGGTAGTCTTTTATCAGTTCCAGCGGCAGGGGTTTGCCCTCCTTGCGTTTGGAGAGGGAAAAAATCTTATTGATATTACCGCCGGTGCCTATGGCTTCCAGCGGCTGGTAGTCTTTCACATGGGTTTTAATGTACCACTTCATATGCTCCCACTGTTCTTCCGTCACTTGCTCGTTCAGCATCCTGATGGTGCCTATGTTAAATGATTCTTTGAAAACCGTTTGCCCCCCGGCAAAGAGGGTTACTTCAGTACTACCACCGCCTACATCTATATACAGGTAAGAGTTGACGTTGTTCAGGTTATCGGCTATATGGGTTTCGTACAGTATGGTGGCTTCCTCCATACCGGTGATGATATCTATCTCAATACCCGTATCGGCTTTGATTTCCTTCATGATTTCCCTGCCGTTGGTGGCATCGCGCATGGCCGATGTGGCGCAGGCTTTATAAGATTGCACTTCGTAGATGTCCATCAGCATTTTGTATATCCTGATAGTGTCCTGTAGCTTTTTCTTCTTTTTGTCGGAAATCAATCCTGTGCTGAACACATCAAAACCCAGTCGCAATGGTATGCGCAGCAGTGTCAGCTTGGTGTAGTCGACTGTGCCGTCTTTGTACACTGATGCCTCGGCAATCAGCAACCTCGCGGCGTTCGACCCAATATCTATAGCAGCTAATATCAACCTGTATATTTTTTCTTATGCAGGAACTCGTATATGGCCATCTGCGAGCGTACTACAGGTTCGCCCCTTTTGCGTGCCACATATTCGTTCTTCTGTTCGTTATCTAATATACGGGCTTTTACGTTTCCTGAAAGCTGAATATTTAAGATGTGGATTAATTCCTGTTGTATATCCTTATCAAGTATAGGGCAGGCGGCTTCTATACGGTGGTCCAGGTTGCGTATCATCCAGTCGGCCGATGATATATATACTTTAGGCTGCCCCCCATTGTGAAACACGAATACACGGGCGTGTTCCAGGTACTCATCAATAATGCTGATGGCGTGTATGGGTTTTTTAAAGGTTTTTTGGCTGGTATAGGCACAGCAACTGCCCCTCACTATCAGTTGCACGTCCACCCCGGCTTTGGCAGCCTCATACAGTTTGTTGATGAGCAGTTCATCTACCAGGCTGTTGAGCTTCACGGTAATTTTCGCATCATGCTTTTTCTTTGCCGCCCTTATTTCTTTGTCAATCAGGTCAATAAAAAACAGGCGCATATTGACAGGGGCTACAGGTAGTGTCTTACACTTGCTCAGCAGTGCAAAGTTTTGTACCGGGGCCTCCATGAAAGTAAACATGCGGTTGATATCGGCAATGATATTCCGGTTGGTGGTCAGCAGGCAATGGTCGCCGTAGTAGCGTGCGGTATTCTCATTCAGGTTGCCGGTAGAAACAAAACCGTATTGCTTTATCTTCTTGAATTCGCGTTTTTTAATCACGCATATCTTGGCATGCACCTTCATATCAGGCAGGCCTATGAATACACGCACGCCTTCCTCTTCCAACCGGGCTTTCCATTGCAGGTTGGCCTCTTCGTCAAACCGGGCGCGGAGTTCCAGCACCACAGTTACTTCTTTGCCATTGCGTACGGCGTTTACCAGTGCATTGACAATCTTTGAGTCTTTTGCCAGTCGGTAGCAGGTTATTTTTATGCTTTGTACAAAGGGGTCTATGGCAGCTTCGCGCAGCAGGTCTATAATGGGGTCGAAGGAGTGGTAGGGGAAGTTGAGCATTACGTCCCTTTTGTCCATCACTTGCATAATACGGCAGGGCTGCTGCAGAAGGGGGGGGACAAATGCATTAGGGCGTGGGTTGATGTCTTCAAAAACACCTTGGGGAAAGTCCATGAAATCTTTGAAGTTGTGTATGCGGCTGCCGGGTATCAGGTTATCTTTTTTCGACAGGCTCAGCCTTTTTATCAGGTAGTCCAGCAGGTTGGCATCTATACTGCGGTCGAAGACGAAACGGGTGGCGCGGCCGCGTTTGCGGTTTTTCAGCCCTTTTTCAATCTTATCTATTACACTGGTGTTGATGTCGTTGTCTATATCCAGCTCCGCGTCGCGCGTTACCTTGATAATATAACCCAGGAAACGGTTGAACCCGAACGGTGCGAACAGGTGCGGCAGGTTGTAACGGATAATATCTTCAAGTAGTATGATGTCATGCTGTCCTTTTTTAGATGGCATAATAATGAACCTTGGCAGTACGCGGGTGGGTATCTCTATCAATGCATAGCGCTGCAGCATGGGGTTGTTGGTATTGCCCAGCACACATGCCATGTATATCGATTTATCCCTGAGCAGGGGCATGTGTGGTATACTCTCAATCATCAGCGGGATGATCTGCGTGCGTACTTTGTCGTTGAAGTAGTTGGTGACAAAATCTTTCTGCTCTTTACTGAGCTGCAATTCTGTTTTGATGAATATCTTTTTGCTTTGCAGTACCTGTATTATTTCATTAAAGGTTTCATCGAAAATGGTTTGCTGGTGCATCACTACCTGTTGTATGCGCGCCAGTATTTTGTCAGGGCTCTGTTCCAGGTGCACTTTGGCGGTTTTGCCCAGGCGTACCATCCTGTTGAGCGTAGCTACGCGTACCCTGAAAAACTCGTCGAGGTTGTTGGAAAATATACCTATAAAACGCAGCCTGTCGTATATATAATTCTTAGGGTCCTTTGCCTCCTGCAACACGCGCGCGTTGAAGGCCAGCCAGCTGATATCCCTTGCTATAGTATGCTTATTCGATTTCACAAATACAATGTTTTGTTTTACAGTGACGCAAAACTAACCGCTGCATCTTTCAGAAGCGATACAGGCAAGATACGAAACGCAAAATTTACAATTTCTTAATACTGTTGATAATGGCACTTGTAGAGTGGCCATCTACAAAGGGAATGATTTCAACACTACCACCATAGCCCCGTACAAATTCAGCCCCTACTATCTTGTCGATGGTATAGTCGCCGCCTTTTACCAGTACATCTGGCCTGATAGTCTTTATCAGTTCTTCGGGAGTATTTTCTTCAAACAGGCATACGGCATCGGTGCATAAGAGTGATGCCATCTGGAACATTCTTTCCTGCTCGTGGTTGATAGGGCGGTCTTCCCCTTTCAGCCTCTTTACAGAACTGTCTGAGTTGATGCCCACCACCAGTACGTTGCCCAGGTTGGCAGCGGCAGCTACCAGGTGCAGGTGGCCGTGGTGCAATATATCAAAGCAGCCGTTGGTAAATACTATCTTTTTACCAAAAGAGCGCCAGATATTACATTGCCTCAGCAATTGCTCCCGGTCACGCATTTTGTTATGTATCCACTGCAGCTTATCCATTTTTCAATTTCTTATTGTTGTATATGGGCAATAATATCAGTGCCGCCACCCCTAAAAATACGACAACCCCTGTTTGTACCGTCCACGACACCCAGCCGAATGCCAGCCCGTGTGCCTCGGCTATGCCATAGTACATCAGTATTTTTCCTACCAGGTAGGGGTATGCGCCGATACCGCCCTGTGTGGCAATCATGCCTATGCTGCCGAATACCAGCACTACCAGGGCGCAAAGGCCGGTCAGGTGATCGAGTTGGTCCATACTCCAGAAGCCCAGCACCAGCAGGAACCAGTACGAACCCCATATCAGCAGGGTGTATAGCAGGAACATGCCACGCTTCTTTAGTTTGAAGATGGATTTAATGCCATCGCCCAGCCCTTTGATGAACTGGCCCACCTTGGTTTGCCTGATACGCTTGAGCAGTAGTATAAAAGCAATTAATCCGGCAAAGGCCACTGCCAGGAATATCTTAAAGTAGATAGTGGCAGCCACACCCTTTGCATTGGTCGACATGGTACCGAACAATCCTTCGGCATAATCGCCTATATAGCTGGCCTGGAAGAGGAATGCCGCTACTGTGATGATTACCAGGCAAACCATGTCAAAAGCCCTTTCGGCTACAATGGTGCCTATCATCTTGTCAGCAGGTACCTTTTCGTAGCGGGCCAGTACGGTGCATTTGGCCACCTCGCCTGCGCGGGGCAGTACCAGGTTGGTAATATAGCCTATCAGTACAGCAAAGGTGGTGTTGGTGGTAGATGCTTTGATATGTACCTGCTCCAGCAACAGCTTCCAGCGCAGCGCACGGAAATAATGGGATAAGAAACCAATAAGAAAAATAGGCACCAGCAGCCATATCCTCACGCCCTTTATCGCACCCATCATCGCTGCCTTATCCTCGTCAGACAATTTGCCTGACATATACAGGATAATAGCTATGCCCAGCCCAAGGAAAATAACATACTGCAATACCGTGAGCAGGACTTTTTTATTCATAAGCGATTGGTTTAGAGCTTATTGCCGGTTTTGGGGAAAATAACTATGGGTGTATGGTTCTTAGCTTCTTCTATATCCATAATGGCATAAGATACTACAATTACAGTATCCCCGGCCTTTACCTTATAAGATGCAGGCCCGTTCATACATATCATGCCGCTGCCACGGGTGCCCTTTATTACATAGGTCTCCAGGCGCTCACCATTCGCCATATTCAGCACCTGCACCTTCTCATGTTCCAGCAGGCTGGCTGCTTCCATCAGGTCTTCATCAATAGTGATACTACCCATATAGTGCAGGTTAGCCTCCGTCACCGTCACATGGTGCAGTTTCGACTTCATTACATGAATTTGCATAGCGGCGCAAAGGTACTAATAAGAAATATGATTTAAGGCAATAAGACCATAGTTTATGGTAACGTTTAGTTAATTGATATTTATAATGTTCTTAATATCGCAGAAAATAAATGATATGGCTGAAAATGAGAAGATACAATTGCTTCATCCTGCGGGTAAAAACGCCCCTCGTATCAGTATGGGCACCTATATGCTCATCAGTGATGCTATAGTAAAAGTGCTGCAACAACATCAGCCGCTTAGCTTTGCTGATATGGCGCGGGAAGTGAGGCATTATGTCAAAACTAATTCCCCGGATTTTACCGGCTCCATAGAATGGTTTACCGTAAGTGTAAAGCAGCACATGGAGGCGGAAGGCATAATTGAGACCAGGTTGGAAAAAGGGCGAAAAATGCACAGGCTGAAAAAGTAATCTTTGCAACACTATTTTATATCCCATTGTTATAACAATACAAGTAAAAACACACTGCATGAAAAAGAAGAAACAAAAAGGATTCAGGACATTTTTCGACACGTTTGCTTCCACAGTAACGAAAGCCACAGGCCGGCCGGCAAGTTTTTTTATCGCTTTGGTGGTGATATTGGTATGGGCCCTAACCGGTCCGCTCTTTGGCTTTTCAGACACCTGGCAATTAGTCATTAATACGGGCACTACGATTATTACATTCCTTATGGTATTTGTGATACAGCAGTCGCAAAACAAAGAAACTGTAGCCTTGCACCTGAAGTTGAACGAACTGATAGCTGCAACAAGGGGCGCCAGCAACAGGCTGATAGACATAGAAGATCTGACAGAGGAGGAAATAGATACAATTAAGAGTTTTTATGTCCGGCTATCTAAACTGGCAGCTAAAGAACGGAACCTGTTAACAACTCATACAATTGAAGAAGCGCATAATGTTCATAAGGCTAAAAAGGGATAACCCGGCCGATGACAAATGTCAGCATGCGAAGTAACTAAGGTCACAGATAAAGCGATAGTATAAAGGTAGCTTAGCGAAAATAAAGGTTAGGTTATGAAAAGCTACCAGGTAATAATAGTAGGCGGAGGGAATGCAGGAATTTCTGTAGCAGCACAATTAAAGCGTAAAAATCCTCAAATTGAGATAGCGGTCATAGAGCCTTCTGAGAAACATTATTACCAGCCAGCATGGTCGTTGGTAGGTGGGGGTGTGTTTGATATTAACGACACAGTAAGAACAGAAGCTTCTGTAATGCCGGCAGGGGTAATATGGCTGAAAGATGCTGTGGCGACTTTCCAGCCCGAACAGAATATGCTGACGACGAAAAAAGGCGAGCAGTATATGTACAGTTTCTTAATAGTTTGTCCGGGCATCCAGCTCAACTGGGACCCAGTAAAGGGCCTTAAAGAAACTTTGGGCAAAAATGGCGTAACCAGCAATTATACTTTTGATACCGCACCTTATACCTACGAAGTATTAAGGTCGTTAAAGCCGGGGCAAAAAGCATTGTTCACAGCCCCAGGTACGCCTGTGAAGTGTGGTGGTGCACCGCAGAAAGTCATGTACCTCTCTGCCGATTACCTGCAGAAGCATCATGTAAATGATGTGACAGTAGAATTTGTAACTGCGGGAAGTGTCATTTTTGGCATTAAAGATTATGCTGATGAATTGCTGAAAATGGTGGATAAATATGGGATACAACTCCACTTCAAACACGACCTGGTAGCTATTGACGGCCCCGCACATAAAGCAACTTTTAAAGTGACAGCACCCGATGGAACGATTACAATGGTGGAGAAGGAGTTTGATATGATACATGTAACCCCTCCGCAGAGCGCACCTGATTTTATTAAAAACAGCCCCCTGGCCAACGAGGCAGGGTGGATAGACCTGGATAAATACACATTACAACATACTAAATACCCCAATGTATTCGGACTGGGTGATGCGGGTAGTACGCCCAACTCAAAAACAGGGGCTGCGGTAAGGAAGCAGGCGCCGGTAGTGGTGGCTAATGTGCTGGCGGCACTTGCAGCGCAGTCTTTACCTGCTACATATAATGGCTATGGCAGTTGCCCGCTGATAGTGGGGTACGGAAAACTGATACTGGCAGAGTTTGACTATGATAATAAGCGTACCGAAACATTTCCCTTCGACCAGAGTAAGCCGCGCTGGAGTATGTGGGCGCTGAAAAAATATGTACTGCCCTGGATGTACTGGAACAAGATATTGAAGGGGACGGCATAGATAAATAGGTAATTGCCGTATAAAATTATTCTAAAGCATAAAAGCCCTCATTTCTGAGAGCTTTTTGCGGACCGGACGGGACTCGAACCCGCGACCTCCGCCGTGACAGGGCGGCATTC
>CAZEZM010000023.1:0-65627 GCA_964515955.1 uncultured Flavipsychrobacter sp.
CCCTGTTGCAATAATGTAAAAAAGTAGTAGCCTCGACAGGAACTTTCTCCCTGTTGCAATAATGTAAAAAAGTAGTAGCCTCGACAGGAATCGAACCTGTATCTAAAGTTTAGGAAACTTCTATTCTATCCATTGAACTACGAGGCCATCGTTCAGAAAGGATGCAAAGATAATAAACCGCGGCGATTTTTGATAATTCCTAATGGGATAATTCATGACCTTATGTAAAGGTTATGACTAACTCACTATCAACTGATAGGGAGATATTGAAACCAATATTATATTTTAGCAGCCTAATTGCCCAAATAAAGTATTGCATGCTGTTGAATTTTGTGAAAACCCGTCGTAGCGCTGCTGATTGCGGCCTGTCATACTATCATATAACATTTGTCCTTATGCTTTGTTTTGCCGTTGTCTGGGCAGGTTGCGGGCCAAAGGATAAATATGCCGAACCCCTTATATTCAGCTATGTGGATACTGCGGACATAACGCTCCATCATATCAGGATACAGCAGGGGCACGAAGCAGGAACGAAATACATAGACAGCCTGCGTAGCATCTATTATACCAAAAGCCTGCGCGACCGGTTCAACGTGTTATATATGTATTGCGACCACTTTTCCCGCTCGGGAAAACTACAGAAGGCTGAAGTGTATGCAGATAGCCTGATTTCGTTATTGGAAGCTCATCCTACCAGCAAATTTACACCTGAAAATTTTATATCTGTATATTACTATAAGGCTGATATCAGTTACCTGCTGAATAATGTCAATACGGCTTATGAATATTATTATAAGGCACTGTCACTGAGCAAAAAACTGGATGAAAAATGTTTCATTGCTTACTACAACATGAGGATGGGCATTATCGTGTTCAGCAATGCTCATTATAAGGATGCCGTAGAATATTTCCATCGTTCTTTGCATAACAATAGCTATTGCGATGCAAAATTCCGGTACAGCTACCGCATACAGCAGGCAAAAAACAATATAGGCTTGTGTTATGAGCGGCTGGGCGCGTACGACAGCGCTGTATATTACTATCGTAGTGCCCTTACCGAGGTAAACAGGATAAAAAATAAATACCCGGGGGTTAACGACCTTTTACTCGGCATAGCCGCGGCTGTCATTAAGGGCAACCTGGGTGGGGTGCACGCACGTCTGGGCAATACAGATACAGCCGAGGCCCTGATGAGGGAAAGCATTGCCATATGCGAACGCAATGGCAATGAGCCGGTTGACGCACAGTACACAAGATTGAAACTGGCCGGCCTTTACATAAATACCGGTCGCCTGGCTGAAGCAAAAACGGTACTCAATCGAGTAGCTGCACTGGGCGACACGTTGAAGGACATGAGTGTGCAAATCCGCTGGTTCAAGACAATGTCCGACTATGCTTCGCGTACAGGAGATTATAAGTATGCATATAACTACTACCAGGATTATGTGCGTTACCAGGACTCGCTGGCTGCTAAGAAAGAAACTTTTTCGATGGCGGCCATTGATAGTTATGTACAGAATATAGATAACAGGAATATTATCGCCGACCTGAAAGAGAGTGCTGAAAAACGCAAGTTATACCTCGTCATAGTTATTTGTTTATCGGTATTAGGTATTGTAGTGACGGTCACCGCCATTAATAACTGGCGAAAGTCGAGGCGGCACGTGGCCGAGCTCACGTATATGAACAGTTTTGTAAACAAACAAAAAACGCAACTGGAAGAGACACTCAACAGGCTGGAAAAGGCTACAGGAGAAAAGGACAGGATACTAAAAGCAGTATCGCATGACATGCGAAGCCCTGTCAACTCAGCCCTGGCGCTGCTTGAAATATTCGAAGCCACCATGAAAGATCCTACCGACGAACAGAAAGAATACCTGCACCTCATGCGGAAATCGGGCGAACAGGCGCTAAACCTGACCAAGGACCTGCTGGAAGTAGCCACCCTGAGCAAAGAAAAACTGGAAACAGAGTTAACAGATATTACCGCGGAAGTGGGTGAAAGAATCAGGTTACTTCAATTCAAGGCAGCGGAGAAGGAACAAAAAATTACATTTGAAGCACCGGGCAATCATATATCAGCACATGTGAACAAGGAAAAATTGCTGCGTGTGGTGGGCAACCTGGTGAACAATGCTATCAAATTCAGCCCGGTGGCCGGTGAGATAAAAGTCAGGTTGAAAAAGGATAATGATAATTTCAGCATTGAAGTGGAAGACTGCGGCATTGGTATCCCTGATAATCTGAAAGATAAGGTTTTCGACCTGTTTTCAGAAGCCAAGCGATACGGCACTTTGGGCGAACAGCCATTTGGCCTGGGGCTGTCCATCTCCCTGCAAATAGTGGAAGCCCATGGGGGTAAGATATGGTTTGAGAGTGTGGAAGGGAAGGGTACTACTTTCTATATCAATATGCCCGTTTAGGCTGGTTACTTCCATTCAAGTGTTTCCAATAGGTGCACGATATCCTGTTTCAGGAAGTCGTTCAATGGTTGTAAAGAATCCGCGTTAGGTGTCGCTTCAAAATACAGCGCACCCCTTATATAGTGCTTAGTTGAGTCGGTAGCGAAAAACTGGTAGGCCGATGCGGCATCTCCTGTTACGTTAGACAAGCCTGTATAGACTTTTTTTTCGGGTGCATTAAAGTATAAATCTTGTATATAGTCTGCCTTTTTATCATGGGCAGTGTATGTCATATGGTAATAGTCTTCGTTGAGCCTGCCGACAGGATTGTCTTCGGTAATGTGTTTGTAGCTTAAGTATATTTTGCCACCTATGCCGGGGAAATCAATATTTATCCAGTATGGATTTTCGGGTTTGTCGCCAAAAAAATCAGGATTGGTAACAATTTTAGCATATACCGGATATTCAAAACGATAAGGGAAACCACTGCTGTCGAAGCTGCGGTATGCTCTTTCTTTTGGCAGTTCTATATGAAAGTATCCGCGAGGCTTCGGTGTGTACACTTCCGGCTTACAAGACATAAGAATTACGCAGGCCAATATGAAAATAAAAGTCGGTTTCATAGGCCTCAAAACTAAGCGTAAAGTTTGATAATATCACATCCGTTCTTTTCACTATCTTGGTTCTGTATATGGACAAGGCGTTGATTAACCTGAGAAAATTAGCGATAGCATTAGCTATTCTTACCATCGTAGGCCTGGTTGCCGACTATTTTATTGATAAAGTATACTTCCCGGGCGTATACACATTATTTCCGTTGAGCCTGTTAATAATTGACTTGTTAGTTATGCTGGTTATATGGTTGTTCCGCATGCTGATACAGAACGACCGCTAACAAAACAGGCCGCCTTGCGGCAGCCTGTCCCTATTACTCTTTCAGTTTGTTTTTAGCCTTACGCTGTTTCCTGTATAGTGTCTTTTACCATTAGTTGTGGCGGCAATTCCTGTGGATAAGCCTTCGCTTCTAATTTGGCGCGTACATCTGTAAAGGCTTTCAGCGTCAGATCTATATCTTCGTCAGTATGCACTGCTGTTGGTATCAGTCGCAGCATTATCTGGCCTTTAGGCACTATAGGATAGAGTACTACTGAACAGAAGATGTGGTAGTTTTCGCGCAGGTCGTATATTAACTGTGTTGTTTCATACAGGCTCAGGTTTCCGTGCAGGAAAACAGGTGTTACAGGCGTATTGGTCTTGCCTATATCAAATCCTCTTTCTTTAAGGCCGTTTTGCAGGCGGCGTACGTTATGCCACAGTTTTTCTTTTAATTCCGGGTGTTTGCGTATCAGTTCCAGCCTTTTCATATTACCTATTACCAATGGCAGCGGCATGGTCTTGGCAAATATCTGGGAGCGCATATTATAACGCATGAACTTTAAAATCTTAGTATCCCCGGCTATAAAACCACCTATGCTTGCCATTGATTTTGCGAATGTAGAGAAGTAGATATCTATACCTTCTGTACAGTTCTGCTCTTCGCCTACACCAGCACCTTTTGCACCGATAGTGCCAAAGCCGTGTGCGTCATCAACAAATAAGCGGAACTCATATTTTTCTTTCAGCTTGATGATTTCAGCCACCTTACCCTGGTTGCCCGACATACCAAATACACCTTCTGTTATTACCAGGATACCTCCGCCAAACTGGTCAGCCAGGGCTTTGGCACGGGCCAGTTGTTTTTCGCAATCAGCTACATCGTTATGCTTAAATACAAAACGCTTACCGGCATGCAAACGCACACCATCTAAAATACAGGCATGAGACTCCGCATCATATACAATCACATCGTGGCGGCCAACTAATATGTCAATGGCAGACACCATACCCTGGTAACCGTAGTTCAGCAACATGGCATCTTCTTTGCCCACAAACTCCGCAAGTTGCTTTTCAAACTCTTCGTGATAATTAGAGTTCCCGCTCATCATGCGGGCGCCCATAGGCATAGCCAATCCAAAATCCCTGGCTGCATCAGCATCAGCTTTTCTCACTTCGGGGTGGTTAGCCAACCCCAAATAGTTGTTCAGGCTCCATACAATTACGTCTCTTCCTCTAAACTGCATGTGGTTACCAATCTCTCCTTCCAGTTTAGGGAAAGAGAAATATCCCGGCACTTTGTCTGCATGGTCACCTATTGGTCCCAGCTTATTCTCAAACTTGGCAAATAAATCCATATATGTCTTTCTGTTATTTAATAAATACTATGGGTTCCAGATCGCGGGCAAAATTAATGAAAATATTGTTGGTTCATAGTGGTATATATAGCCTGTAATCACCATTTTTGTCGGCAGAAACCTCTGAAATATGAAAAAAATATTGTTCTATATATGTGTTTTTTTGCATGTGGTAGTATTATCCGCGCAAGGGCAAGAGCCTATTTCTCGTCCAAAATTGGTGGTGGGTATCGTTGCAGACCAGATGAGGTGGGATTATTTGTATAAATATTATGAAAAATACGGCGAAGACGGGATTAAAAGGATGATGAAGGAGGGTTTTAATTGTCAGAATACCATGATAAATTACTTGCCATCTTTTACAGGGCCGGGCCATGCAACGATATATACAGGCAGCGTACCTTCCATACATGGTATTGCCGCCAACGATTGGGTAGATAAAGAAACAGGCAGGTTTGTGTACTGTGCAGAAGACAAAACCGTACAAACGGTAGGGGGAAGCAGGAAAGCAGGATTGATGAGCCCCGCTAATATGTACACCACTACTATTACCGATGAATTGAAAATAGCCACTCAAAGCAAGGCAAAAGTATTTGGGATAGGAATAAAAGACAGGGGCAGCATTTTGCCGGCAGGCCATAGTGCGGATGGTGCATTCTGGTTTGATGACAGTACGGGCAACTTTATCACCAGCAGCTATTATATGCAGCAATTGCCCGACTGGCTGTTTAAATTCAATAACCGCCGCTGGGCCGATACATTCATGAACAGTAATTGGGAACTGTTGTATCCTTTGAATACCTACACAAATAGCACCGCCGACAACACAGATTGGGAGGGTAAATTGCCCGGTGAAACCGCCCCTGTTTTCCCGCACAAAACACCTGTTTATAAAAACAAAGGCTACTATGGCATCCGCTACATGCCTGCAGGCAATACGCTCACATTCAAAGCAGCTAAAGCATGTATTAAAGGTGAACAGTTGGGCTCAGACAATGTTACCGATTTTTTATGCGTTACATTTTCTACGCCCGACTATGCAGGGCATAACTATGGCCCCGATGCATTGGAAATGGAAGATATGTACCTGAGGTGGGATAAGGAATTGGCCTCCTTCCTGGCATATCTTGATAAACATGTCGGCAAAGGGCAATACACCGTGTTCCTGACGGCCGATCATGGAGCCGCACACAACGCCGGGTATATGAAGAGTATGAACATACCCGCAGGCAGCGAAACACAGGCTGAAGCTACCGACAGGCTGAACGAATACCTGGAGGTAAAAACAGGGAATGATTCGTTGATACAGGCGCTGTATAATTACCAGGTATATTTTAATGAAAAGAGAATAGCTGATGCTGACAAAGAAGAACTGAAACAACTGGTAACAGATTGGCTGTACAAACAAGATGGAGTGGCCTATGTTGCGGATATGGAAGACATGGATGATGCGGTAATACCGGAGCCTATCCGCACGATGATAATTAACGGGTACAACAGGGAGCGATGCGGTAGCCTGCAAATAATAATGAAGCCGGGCTGGTATAGCGGGCATGGCAAAACAGGCACAACGCACGGCTCGTGGAACCCTTATGATACGCATATACCGCTATTGTGGTATGGGGCAGGTATTAAAAAAGGGCAAACACACCGTACTGTGAATATGACCGATATAGCGCCAACATTGGCGGCATTGTTGCATATACAAATGCCTAACGGCTGTGTAGGGCAGGTGATTACGGAATTGCTGGACTAATCATTACGGGTACCTTTTAAATAGAACTCTGCCACAGCATCTGATTGGTATGTGCTGCGCAAGTCGAATGAATGGAAGGACTTGCAGGTAGTAACCCGCATATGTGCCGTACATGGCGGCATAGAACCATAACTTTCAGCTACCAGTCTAATACTGCGAAAAGTATGATACCTGTCCAGGAAAATATAAAATGTTATTGGTTCTTTTGAAATTGCTTGTTTGTGAATGACCAGGCTATCATCCAGGTAGAGTGAGATTACGTCATTGTCAATACGGGCGTTGTCTATTATATCTATCCTGATAGAGTCCTGCTCAATCGTGTCAATCTCTGTCTGCCGCTGTATGATGGTTTCACGCGAGTCTTTTTTGTTGTCCGGACTGTTTATGGGTATTTTACGTTCAGGAGTATTTGCGACAGTTGCCGGCACCGGTGGTTGGATTTTTTTTGGAATTTTTTCCAACCACACTCTTGTTGCCATTTTCGTTAACAAGCCCTCACCGTTTTGTCTCCATTTACCCTCGAAACGCATGGCAGTGTCATACATTTTTAGTTTCATAGTATAGTTGCCCATCACCGTAGTGGTAAGCATACCTACATTTACATCAATTTCTTTGTCTTCAGAGAAATATATGGTGGAATCCTGTTTTCTGTACACCCCGTTTATTACATAGTATTCATAATGGTCTTTGCCGTAGTGCAGGTGCGAAGTACCTTTTATAAGGGAGTCGTTATATAATTCGATATCAACCACCAGCTTATTTACATCTGCATCAAATAAATTCTTTCCGTAATTCCCCATCCACCTGCCGGTTATTTCCTGGCTGTATGATGTTATTGATAACGTACATAAACATATAAGGGGTATGAGTTTCATACATAACGTATTATACCAGATGCTCTGTTTTACAGAACATCTTAATTTATACAATTAAAAATACTACGATTATGTGGAATGCTTTTCATTAATATACCTCCTCAACATACTTATTTTGTTTTACCTTAGCAGTTCTTATCACGTTAAAACTTAAACAGTGTAGTGAGGACAAGTATACTAACATTGTTGTTATTAATACCTATTTTATCCTATAGTCAGAAACAAGGACGTTCACTGGCAGATTCCCTTTTAAATGCAATCAATGTAGCAAAAAAGGATACTTCATTAGTAAGGCTATACGATTTACTCTCATATACCTATGCGAATATTAATCCTGATTCAGGCCTCTATTTTGCCGGGCAGGCACTGAGCCTGGCTAATGAATTGGGTTGGGACAGGGGCAGGGCAGCGGCTCACTCTGATATGGGTATCAATTATAACGCCATGTCAGACAGGTATAAGGCGTTAGAGTATTATGTAAAAGCGCTGGAGATATACAGAAAGCTGGATGCTAAAAACAGTGAGGCGGCAGTTTTATCTAATATAGCATTGGTATATCACCAGCAAAGCAGCTATGCTAAGGCTTTGGATTATTATATGCGGGCACTGGCTGTAATGGAAGAAACAGGTAACAAAAGAGGTGCAGCTGTTACGCTGGAAAATATTGGCACCCTATACAAAGAGCAGCACGATTTTGACAGGACGGTAGAATATTACGAGAAAGCCACAGCACTGAATAAAGAGCTGAATGATGCTACAGGTTTAGCGCGCAACCTGGGCAATATGGGTATAGTGTACGATGCACAAGGCAAGTACACGCAGGCGCTGGAATATCATTTATCGGCATACGAAGCTAATAAACTGAGAGATAATAAATTTGGTATGCAGGTAAACCTGGCCAATATAGGCATAGTGTACCTGCATATGGGTAAGCTGCACGAAGCGGTTGCAAAACAACATGAAGCATTAAGCATCAGCGAAGAGCTGGGTAGCAAAACCAGTATCGCCATTAACTCGGGTAACCTCGGCGAAACATATTACTCACTGGCTCTAAAAACAGGGCAGGCAATTCATATACAACATGCAATAGAACACCTGGATAGGGCGGTAAGCTTGTGCCTGGAAACAGAAGCATTGGCACCCGCTGCTGAGTTTATAAAATACCTGGCAGAATCCTATGCGCTTTCAGGAGATTACCGGAAGGCACATAAGTATCAGAAAATGCTTACTGATATTAAGGATACGGTGTATTCTGTTCAGTCGAAATTGGAAATAGCCAACCTGGAAAACAAAAGGGAGATGGCGCTGCAGGAAAAGGACCTGCAGCTAAAGAACAAGCAGATACAAATAGCGCAACTGGAAATAAAAAGAAGGCGCACAATGCAGGTGCTTTATGCGTCAGGAATTATTTTGCTGGTTGTTGGGCTGATAATTACAGTTAAGTACATCATGTCATACAGGAGGTCTAACAGGCTATTAACAGGCGAAAAGAAACTGCACCTCGAAACCATATTGAACCAGAATATGGAAATAAGCGCACGCAATAAGATATTGGAAGAAATGGCGCATAAACACTCGCATGATATTCGAGGGCATGTAGCTACGATTTTGGGTTTATCGCAGATGTTGAATAGGCGTGACTATACAGATGCCGGCAATATCACGATAATAGATGGCATTGCAGAGTCCGCTGAAGATTTGGATGATGTGATAAGAGAAATAGTCAGCAAAGAGAATGAACTGACAAGTCTTAAATAGGATTAGCGGCCTCGTCAGGAACTTTTCTACCTGACACAGTAATGTAAAGTAGTAGTGGCCTCGTCAGGAACTTTTCTGCCTGACACAATAATGTAAAGTAGTAGTAGCCTCGACAGGAACTTTTCTGCCTGACACAATAATGTAAAGTAGTAGTGGCCTCGTCAGGAATCGAACCTGAATCTGGAGCTTCGGAAACTCTTATACTATCCATTGTACTACGAGGCCATTTAAAAACTTCGGACTCTTATACTATCCCCGTCCGAACGGCGTTCATCCGGGCGGGCATTGTACTACGAGGCCATTAAAAAACGCCGGACTCTTATACTATCCCCGTCCGAACAGCGTTCATCCGGGCGGGAATTGTACTACGAGGCCAGTTGCTGCAAAGTAACAGCTAAAAATAAAAATGGGCAACTTTGATAAGTTACCCATTTTTCGTACCACGTACGGGATGTTACCTTTTTCCTTTGCTGGCTGCATGTTTCAGACTATTAAGCATGTACAAATAATTTTTTTATTGATAACCGGGCTTTTTGTGCAAGTTATTGTGCAAGATTGTTCATTCTATGGCTGTAAGTTCTACCTGGTAATAATTCGCGCTCAGGTCTTCATTGTTCATAATGCAGAAGCTGCAATTTTTTCCCCGCATCATATTCAGTACCGGCTGCGAAAAATAGAAGATACCGCCAATTGTATTTTCAGTCACATCTATAGGCCGGCATTGCCGGGCGGCGTAATTAAGGAACAGGCCCGCGCATTGCGGATGGTCATATACATACATGCTCAGCGATGCCTGCCCGCTACCGCCTTGCAGGCTGCTAAACAGCGCCTGGAATACAGGAACGCCCGCAGTACTGTAATAATCCAGTACCTGGGCCGTGAGCGATACAGCCGGGGGATATTCGCCCTTGCTGGTGCCTATAGACATAATAAGCTGTGAGGTACCGTAGGGGATAAAAACATTGTGGCAGTTGCGGCTTATACCTATGCCCAGGTCAGAGCGGGAAATGCTGTTTAGCTTGTAGGCGCTATTTAACAGGCTGGTAGCCTGGGCATGGCAGGCAATCTGCATCAGCAGCAATATAATGGTAGCACTAAGTATTTTCATTTTTGCAGGTTTTTGGCTTATTCCAGGCGAATAGCTACAAATTTTGTTACGTCCTTATAATTGGTCAGCAGCAGGTTATTCAATACCTTATCCGTACCGCTTTTATCCTTTTCTGCCAGCAGGTACATGGCATTAGCACCATGGGCGGCGGCGCGCTTTTTGGCTTTTTTAAATGTGCGCTTATCGCTATCTACTTTACAGACAATCAGCCCCAATTCTTTGTATTTACGGCTGATACTTTCTTTGCTCATAAATACCTGTACATCTTTTTTTTCAAGGTCGGGGTATTCTGTATTATCGCCATTCAGCGGTATGTACTTTACCTGGGCGGTTGCGACTGTACTGCAGGCGATGCATAGCATTAACAGGACTTTTTTCATAGAAATATTTTTTTTCAATGATAAAAATACGGAAGATGTGGCAGGATAGGGAGTGAAAAACAGGCATTTTTGTTAATTCTGTATGAGCATCCTTGCAGCATCTGTTCATATGTATTAGCTTAGCCACTCACAAAAACCTATACAATGAGCAAACAAGTTGCATTTATGGTAGGCCCTGACAACCTGCAAGTGCAGGAAATAAACGGCGAAATTATTAACCAATCCTGGGCACAGTTGGAGGCAGAGCAGCCTGAAATTTATTTTACAGCGCTCGACCCTGATGATGTGGCAGATGCCTGTATGAATATAGATGATGCAGCGTCAATGCCCACAATGAATGCCAGCGTAAACGGCGGGCCGATACAGCTATATACTGCGGTTGATTTTATAGGCGGAAGGCCACCGCGCCGCCCCTCTTAATATGAGAAATTTATTCAAAAATTATGCATGGCTGGTAGTATTGACCGTAATTGTCAATACTGCCGGCCGCTTTTTGCCTGAAGGCTTTACCTATCCCCTGGGCAATATATACAACAGCATAGCCGGCTACCTGTACAGCCGGGATATTAAGCTGCTGGCAACCGTATTTTCAGATGCTGCGCACAGGCAGCTAAGCCCCGGCAACGGATATTTTCTGTTTGATGCCCTCAGCTGGTGCATCATAGGCTTATTTGCTGTAAAAGTGACGAAGCATTACCAGCGCATACCGGCAATTTTTTTCTTTGGGGTATCAATCAATAACCTGGTAGATGAATTAATACTTAATCCCACAAAATTTGAATGGATGGAGGCAGCAATTGCGGTGATTGTGCTGCTGATATGTGCCGATGAATACAGGCGTGTTAAGGCTTCGACGAGGTAATATCTTCAACTTTCTTTTCAATATCGGCTATCTGCTGCTGTACCGTGCTCAGTTCTACATTTTTCCGGCTGATGTATGACCTGTAAAACTTGTTAGACCGGCGCAGCCGTACAATTTCGATACCTGCTGCAATGATTACAACTTTTAAAGCCAGGCAATAGATTTGCAGTATTAAAATGCTCATGTTACAAGGGGGATTTAATTCAAACCTACATAATCATTTTTTTCAGTTGATAAGGTATTTTTCACGGGTTGCAGGGGTATTTTTCACGGGTTGTTTTTGTCCAGTTTTTTGCTGATATCAGCCAGTTGTTGCTGTATTTCCTTCAGCTTCCTGTCATGCTCAGCTATTATTTTATCCTTTGTTTTATAATCAGTACCGCCATCATTCAGCAGGGCGGGGCCTTCCAGCAATAAACTGATAGGTATATTGAGGGCATCCGCTATACTTTGCAGGAAGCCCGTACCTATATCCTGCACATCCAGCCGCTTATTCAGCAGCTGCGGCGACATATCCAGCTTTTCAGCAAGGTCTTTCAGTACAATTTTTTTCCCATCTATCGTGATGGATTTCAATTTGTTGCGTAAATCTTCCCCTGTCATTAACAAATTTTTTGCATAAACCTATTGGTTTATAATAAACCTTTTGCTTTATTTGCATTCAGAAGCTACCAAACTTTAAAAATCAATACTTGCTGAAGATGCAAACATCAATCTTTCCAAAATCGTTACTCACAGTACATAAAAATAGTACCGGGCTCCTGGCAGGAACTGGTAACTGCAAGCAAATATTCTTTTTAAGTGTTGGTAGCACTAAGTATTTGTACAGCCTCCTGGAGCAATCCAGGGGGCTTTGCTTTATCAGCGGGGGAAAATTACCAAATCTTTTGTTGAACATGAAAAAAACGAAAAAACAGCCCGAAAAAACAGCCGCCACATTGCCACCATACCGCCCGCTAAAGTCGGAAATGAAAGCCTATCAAAACCTTAAAAAGCATTTAGGCACAGGCATTTGCAAATATTTTAACATTTCATAATCTAAAAACTTCCAGCAATGGCAACAACGAAAAAAACGCCGAAAAAGGAAAAAAAAGTACCACTACAGCAGCCCGCAGCTGATACAGCGCCCGCAGCACAGGCAGAAACAACTGCACCCGCAGCTGAGCCAGCCCCGGAGCAGCCCGCGGCAGAAGAAAAAGCTGCACAGCCCGCCGCTATACCCGGCATGCCCCACAATGTAGATGCAGCCTATAAGCAAATGTTTACCGTACTGAATGAAGAGCCTGAAGTAATGACGGGAATAGCTGTAAGGTACCGCAATGCTGAAGGTGAGCTATTTATTGGCCAGTTTGAGCGCCACAACAGCAGTACCGGCCTCAGCGATATATATGTTGCCACCATGGGCCGTACAGTACAAACATTCCACCGACTGGACACCCGCAAGCCCGCAGAGCACAGCTATTGGGAGATTGCCGGGCATAAGTAAGATAATCCATTATAGAGAGCGCCGGTTAGTAGCTCGGATTTCAGTAGCGTGAGTGCAGGGAAGCTACAACAAATGGAAAAGCTGCATAGCGAAAACCGGCACCGCGCAAGCGGGTTGACAAACAGAAGCCCGACTGACAGGGCAGGGCGGCACAAGGGGGAATGTAAGCGCTTAAGGACATACAGCCTTATCAGCTTTGCCCCCGGCCTACCGCCCCAAAGCAAAAAGTAAAAAGCACACCTATTGTTAACCGCCCCGCCCGGGGCATCAAACCTCATACAATGCAAAAAACATTACCACAGCTATACAGCCACCTGGATGGCCTGCGGCTACAGCTACGCTGGGCATTATATGCCTTCTATTTCTCAAAAAACACCAGCCCCGAACTGGTACTATTCCAAACCGATAAAATAAAGCAGATACGCACCAAAATTGACGGTACCAAAGCACTGATTTATTATGCCGAAATGCAGGCTGTAGACCTCAGCATATTGATAGGCTACCAGGTGCAGCAGCAGGGGCAGCAGGCCGTTATCAATTTCCAGCAACCTGTAAATAAGTAGGCCATGCGCGACAGAGTAGAAGTATTTCAGCAAATGGCCGTAGGCGACAAAGTGAATTATGACGGCATAGATACCGTAATAACAGAAGCCCCCCGCAATATCTGCGGCATAGCATGTGTAAAGCTGGCGGGCATATCGCATCATGTATCTGTAATGGAGCTACGCAGGCAATTGCTATGCCCCGTACGCCCCAAGCCCACGCCCGAGTACAACCCCGCCCAGGTAATCATAAAAGACGGCCCCCACTGCCGCATACATGGCTGGACGGCGGGCGCATCATACCCTACCAGCATCACGCACCGCCGTATAACCGGAAGCCGCGATGCCAACGGCCTCAACATCTACGTACTATCTGTATTGCATAATTACCCGGTACCACTGGGCACAAATGAATATGAGCTATGAGCAAACAAAATGACTACATACTTCAAACCAGCGATAAGAAAATAATAATAACCTGGGATGATGGAGATAGGGCTGTTATTGACATTAAACAGGATAAGGAACTGATGTTTTCTTTCATCCGCGACAATGTAGGCCGTGAATTGACTTTGCGCCCTGCTGCTGATAACTGTTTCAGGGTAAAAATAATATCTGTCGATCCATTTGTAACCGGATAAATCATACATCACAAATGAGCAATAAAATAATCGCTTACTACTTATTGGCACTCGCCACAATGGCCGCCGCCGCCAATATTCTTTAACCTCAAAAAAATTGAAAAAAATGAAACACTTTATAGAACTAAATTATAACATGCTGGCTATCGTTGAATATTGGCATCAATCAACATTTAAAGCAGATGATGAACAAAAATATTACGCCTTGCAAAAAGTGTCACATGAAAGTCTTGAAAAAATGCAAGAATTCAGAGCTATTGCCGATAAACATTTTCCTTTAAAGACATTCATCAAAAGCATACAATTTTTAAAAAGTACCAATTATACAGAAACACCAGGACATGAAGCGCCAGCTGGATTATTGATTAACGCAGAAATACTGGAAAAATTAAATATAGGTATCGCTGAATTGAAAAAATCAGTAGCCACACTTACTGAAACCTTAGAAAATGGCCTGATAGACAAAAACAATTAGTACTCACCCCCCCCCACAACTTACTACTAACCACTTACTACTAAAATTGGAACAAACCCCCACATATCAGCAGCGCATGGATGCCCTGGGCGTAACGCCTGAGCATAACAGCATAGACCTTTGGGCATTCGATGCAAAAACAGGTAAGGACGTACTGCTGCCCCGGCCCATATTTACCGAAACAGCCAAAGGAATAGAGATACTGCTGTACAACCTGGAGCGCCGTACCATTCGCATAGGCAAAGATGGCAGCAACATCAAAAAGGATTACAGCATCACCCGGCTACAGCAGCCCATTGTAAAGCCCAACGGCGATACCATAAAATACCTGATGCCCAAAGGCCAGGCTACGCTTCCATTTTTTCCCCCGGCGCTGCTGCGCGCTTATGATGCACAGGAGCAGATACCAGTACTGTACATTACAGAGGGCTATTTCAAGGCATTCAAGGCATGTATGCACGGTATAGCCTGCGTAGGGGTGCCGTCCATCACCTGCATGAAGGACAGGGAAACCGGCAAGCTGTATGGCGATGTGCTGAAGCTGATACAAACCTGCAAGGTACAGCGCCTGGTATGGCTGGTAGATGGCGACTGCCGCAACCTGACCGCCAAAGAAATAACAGACGGCATAGACCTGTACCAGCGGCCCCGCAACTTTTTTAATACCGTAGCACAATTTGCCGACCTTACCAGCTCGCTCGATGAAAGCTGCATCCGGTATTTTGCCCATATCAACAGCGATGAAATAGAAGGCAAGCCAAAGGGGCTGGATGATTTACTTTGCGCCCTGCCCGGCAAGCTGGAAGATATTACGGACGAGGCCCACAGCTTTGATAAGATAAGTACCGGCTGGTACAATGGCACCTACTTTGTAAAGACAAACATCAGCTACAATATAGGCAAGGTGCGCAAGTATTTCCACCTGGATAGCGTGGACAATTTCTACCACTTTTATGCAGAGCAACGGCCCGAGATAAAAAATGCCCAGTTCAAATTCAATGGTACGCTGCATAAGTACAATGCAGACGAGGGGAAATGCGAAATCATCATACCCAAGGCGGCAGGCAATTACATCCGCGTAGGCGACCATTATTTTGAACATATAGAAGTGCCCGACATCAAAGGGAACATTCAAAAAATATGGGATAAACGGGATAAGCAGACAATTACCGACGACCATACCAAAAGCATTTTTAAGCATATACAGAAGTACAACGCCTTTCGCCCCGTGCCCGACCATATCAATTACCAGCAGGTAATACATAACTGTTTTAATAGCTACTATCCATTTGAGCACCAGCCCGAAGAGGGGGACTGCGAAATCACCCTGAAATTTTTTAAGCACATATTTGGCGAACAGGAGATAATTATTACCAATAAAGCAGGCCAGCAAAAGACGGTAAAGAGCTACGAACTGGGGCTGGATTACTTTACCCTGCTGTACCGCTATCCGCAGCAGATACTGCCTATCCTTTGCCTGGTATCAAGTGAAAATAATACTGGTAAATCAACCTTTGTAAAATACCTGAAGTACGTATTTGGCTACAACAGCGCCATTGTAAGTAATGAAGACCTTGCCAGCGGGTTTAACAGCCATTGGGCCAATAAGCTGCTGATTATGTGCGAAGAAACAAAGATTGATAAAGATATTGTTGTTGAGAAAGTAAAGGCCCTGAGCACCGGCAACAAAATTATGATGAATGCCAAAGGGCGCGACCAGGTAGAGATAGATTTTTTTGGAAAATTCATCTTCTGTACCAACAACGAGGACAATTTCCTGCCCATAACAGACAATGATGTACGCTACTGGGTACTGAAAGTGCCTGTGATACCCGATGCAGAGCGCATCAATGATATGGATGATATACTTGCCGATGAATTGCCCGCCTTTCTGGACTTCATCAACCGCCGCAAGATGGCAACAGAGAAGCAATTCAGGCACTGGTTCAGGCCCGAATACCTGCGTACAAAAGCGCTGGAAAATGTAATAAAAAACAGCCAGCCGCAGATACTGAAGATACTGTACAACAAGCTGGAAAGCCTGTTTTATGCATGTGACGAAAAGGTACAGAGCATATACATGCCTGCTGCTGATATAGCCGAATTTTTGAAGCGGCCCAATGATATAGCCTACATACGTACACAGTTGCAGAAAGCGGGCTACAAAGCTACCGACCCCATGCGCGGCACCTTTCCCGTGCTGGAATATGCACCCAATGCAGTACCGGGCGGCAGCGGGCAGGTAGTACGTACCGTTAGCAGGCCCTTTCATGGCCGTGCCTACGAATTTAAGCGAGAACTAATAGCCCCCGGCAGCGGCCACCTGGTAGAAATGCCCGGCGCTGATGGGGCAGGGGAAGGTAATAAGGATAACAAAGTATTTGACATTTTTTGATTATGGCACGGACACTAACACACGGCGGTTTATTCGACGGCATCGGCGGTTTTAGCCTCGGGGCCCAGAGAGCCGGCATACGCACAAAATGGGCGGTAGAGGGGAATAAATACAGGCAACAAATATTGAATCAGCATTTTCCAAAAGTAAAATTGTATGGCAAAATCCAATCTTGTACGAACCTGCCCTATGTGGATATTATCACCGGCGGATTTCCTTGTCAGAATATATCGGCCGCTGGAAGAAGGGACGGAATTGCAGGCGACCGTTCCAGCTTGTGGACAGAATTTTACAGAATTATCTATGAAAGCAGGCCCCGGTATATCATCATTGAAAACAGCCCTTTCTTGCGCATCTCAGGGCTGGAGTATATCCTATATGACCTTGCCCAAAGCGGGTATGATGCACAATGGAAATGTATATCAGCTCGTGAATTTGGCTACCGGCACAAAAGAGAGCGGCTATTCATCATTGCCTACACCTCAGAAAAGCGACTTAAATGGCCGTCTGTATTGTTCAGAAGTATTGATGAAGTACCTAAAAAGAGGTGGCCAAAACAAGCTTATATACCAGTGCAGGTACAACGGATTGACCGGAACACAGACAGTTCACTTTTACGAGTGGATGGCAGGTTTTCCGAAGGATTGGACAAAAATAGAATTGAAGCAATTGGAGATACCGTACTTCCCGAAATAACCTGTTACCTGTATGAATGCATCAAAATATTTGACAGCCTTAATTATCAATCATAAATCAAAATATTATGGAACATAGAAAAGCATACAACCCCCTCGGCAACATACAGCCATACGTACCGCCGGTAGTGCAGAAATTCAGCCACTACCGCACGGCAGATAACAGTCGCGTATTCTTTGTGCTGGATGTAAATACTGTAGATTTTGCTGTACCTCATGTGATGTATATAGAAATAGGGCAGGAATTGCCAACATCGCAGCCCTATAGCCTGTGGGTAAAAGGATTAGCAGATTTCCTGCTAAAGCGGATGTCACCAGCTGAAGTATTGGCATTATTCATTGACCATAAAAATAAAGTAGCATGAACTTCAACATACAATGCAACTGCGGGTACTATCCAAAATTTAAGGAACAGCAGCACAAAGATGATGAGGGCAATTTGTACTACTGGGGCGGTACCTACATCAACAGCCTGGGCACGGTAGAATTTGATATTTACCCGCCGCGAAATGATAGGCAGGTAACAGTAATTACCCTCACAGCCCATATAATGAAAAATGCCAGCTACCGTACCAGCTTTGAATATCCGGGCTACCTGCCTACAGAACATGAAATAAAATTAATGTGTAACCGCTACCTGAAAGCGGTGCATAAATGGATAAACATCTAAAACAATATACAATGAGCAACAACAACAGTAATTCAAACAGTATCGGCTTCCTGGGCTTATTGGCCCTTGCCTTCATTATTCTCAAGTTGACAAAAGTCATTGCCTGGTCATGGCTATGGGTACTTTCCCCTATATGGATACCTGTAGCATTAGGCCTGTTATTATTCATCCCGTATGTGATAATGGAAAACAGAAAAGAAAAGCAGCGCCAGCAGCAGCACCGCAGCAAGTGGGATAAGCAGCTGGAAGAATGGCGCGCTGCAAAAGACCAAAGAAATAAAATCTAAAATTCAGCATAATGCGCAAAACATACTACCCCGGCGATATTGTAACCGCGCTCAATGTAGGTGAGCATTACCTGGTATATAATTATATGCTGAAAGATGATTACCAAGACAAGTATTCAACTTATAATCAAAGACAATTTAAACCATCGGTACAGGGCCAGCTGTATTATGTGGGGCATATCGACCATGAGAAAGGTTATGTATTGCTGGAATTTTCGCCCGGTATATACTTCAGCTTCTATCCTCAGCAAATATCCCTATACCGCCGCCCACTGCGCAATCACATCATAGCCCTGGTACAGTGGCTACGCCATACATTCTATTTTTCAAAGCCGGTACAGTCCACCGGCTAACCTTCTTTTCACGTATGAGGTTTGAAAAATGCCTGGCTGTTCTCAGCCGGGCATTGCCCGTCCGACCAGGTCATCCGGGCGGGCTTTTTATGCCCTGTACAGCTGCATATCCTGCACAACAGTACATCCAGCCCGCAAATATCGCACTGTAGCGGGCTTCATCAGCTGGCAGCAACAACATCATTAGCCCCCTTTTCCTTTGGCTTTGCCTGGGCATCATTCGCATCTTTTTACCACAAGCCGCCGCCCTGAGAGGTAGTAGGAGGAGGTGCGCAAAAGCGGCCCGAAAACCTAATTAAAATCACGTCAATTTGTCATTATAATATAGATTGTGTCTATAGCAAAAATAATTTACTGACTTTTGGACGTTACAAGTGTTACAACGTTACATCATTGATTATCAGCACTTTAATTTTAATAGATTTTTGATAAAAATGTAACAATGTTACAATGTTGAATATCAATAAATTAGCCAATGTTATTAAAGTAGCTAATCATTTATAAGCCTCAATCTATCAATTTTGTAACATCGAGCTGTAACAGGCTGAATAATGTTACAAATCATATTAAATAATGTAACGCTATGACAATTCATTAACAAAGTTGTTACAGATTGTTACACTTGCAACAGGCTGAATATCAACTTTGTAACAGAGTGTAACAATTGTAACGTCATTTCCCATTGCGGCTGCATTTCCTATAAAAAATCGCTGAATTATACCTGCTGCATCAATTCCGTCTATGACAAAGAGCAGGGCAGGTTCACCCCGGAATTTATCCCGCAATCGGCTGGAGGGGCCAGGGGGAGCGCGCAGGCATTAATCATTAATATCTGTACCTGCAGGCACAGCCTGGTATATCTGTAAGGTACCATCATCTACAATCACAAATCCACAATCATAAATATTTGAATTATCCAATACTTGGGAACTACTGCCCAAGTATAGGTATCGCCTGCCTGCTGATAGAAGTTTGTGTTTGATTTCAATTTCAAACAAAACAAACATTTTTAAATATGGTACAATTAGGCGCAGGCGGTAATAATTTCCAGGGCACAAAGTCCTTTACAATTACCCTCACAGCAGACAACGATGCAGGTACAGCAGCGGTAACAACCGTGCCCATTATACGTGGTACCGGCGGCGGCAGCTCAGATGCATTGCCCGCAGGTATTACTATCAGCGGCGATTATGATAATTATACAGAGCTGCAAAACGCCTTTCGCGATACGGCTATCAACGTAACAGAGGTTGTACTGGAAAGTACTACTACTACGCACTTCAGCGGTACAAGGAAGATAGACCTGTACGAGCGCCAGATGAACAACCAAGCCGGACCTACGCAGACTATCAGGCTGAATAAGTACAAGACAGACAGCGGCGGCGGCGTATCTACTACGCTGACAATTGCAGACAATCCTTTCTTTGTTACCCCTCGTACGGTAATGACAGTGGAAGTGATCAAAAATGCAGCCGTGAGCATCACTTTCATCTACGATTTTGAGGAGTTTAAGAAAGCTATATCAGCTGCATAATTCCGAGCAGGTTTTCCATACAGATAATATATAAAGGGCAGGCTACTGAATGCCTGCCCTTTGTTCTAAAAATCAATACATATCATGGCTACAGTAGCAGATATAAATACATGGGTAAAAAAGGGCGACCCTGCAAAGCAGTACCAGCGAGTGATAGCGCTGGAAATAGCTATGAACCCACGCGGAGTATACGACTTTATGAAGGCCAACAAGCTGCTGGGCGCCAGCTGGACTAATGGCTACGAAAGGTCGGAAAGCAGCAGGCTGAAGATGTCGCAATTGCTGAATGAAGCTGCTGTAAGAAGCGGCAACCCTATGCAATTTGCAAAGCTGTTCGCGGCATCTACGCCCGATGCAGACCTCACCCGGGATATGGAAGCGGCGCAGGCGGTAAGAAAATTGTTAAGCAGTAACATTTAAATCTTTATGGGAGGAACATCTTTCAGCATAGGCAACAATATTAAATCATCCGACTTTCTGAGCTCGGATGTAGGTACTGTCAGCAGCAGCAACAGTATATGGGAAACAATCTTCGGGCAAACCCTGCCTTCATTGTTTCAATTCGGCGGCGCTACGCTGGCAGCCAACAGGCAGGCCCGCGCACAGGAAGAAATAGCCAGGCAGCAGGCCCAGTGGTACAACCCCATGACGTTGATGAGTACCGGCGGCGTACCTACCGGCAGCGTACGCCGTGCCATTAGCCCGGTATTGCTCATACTGCTGGTACTGGGCGTACTGGTGGCTTTGTTCTTTGTTTTTCGTAAAAAGAAATAAGCAGCGATGGCCCTGGTAATGACACTTCCGCCCCCCGATGCTACAGCAGCCGTTACCAATACAGGTACCGTGCAGCAGGCAGGCAACGACCCCAACAGCGGGCAGGCTATACCTGATACCGCACCCGCCGGGCCGCAGCCCAGGGCGTGGAGCGATGGCCGCGTAAGCAATACAGGCATTGTAATAGCGGTAGCGGTAGTACTGCTGGCCGCTATTGGTATTTGGCTGGTAATTAAAAAAATGAAATAAGCATGAAGGGTATATACATCATCATAGGCATTGCGGTACTGGGGCTGGTAGCCCTGATGCTATTCAGCAAAAAATCGAACGGCGGCACAGCTGGTACAGCCGGTAATGACGGTACTGAAGCTACAGACCAGGGCGGCGGCTTCGGCAGCACTTTTGGCGCAAATTTCGGTGTGCTCAGGCAATCCGGGCAGTCTTTCAGCAACTGGTTCAATACCAGGCAGCAGCAGGGCTGGGAATTTAATACCTCAATTGTATAAAAGTTCTTTGAACAGATGCCGATAATAGGGGCCATAATAGCACTGGTAGGCAGCGCGGTAGGGGCGGGGGTAAAAGCCGATAAAGCCCGCAAAGATGGCCTGATGCTGAAAGAGCAGCTACAGGCAGAGCGCGAAGCGATGAGGGAAGGCCGTACAGCCGGCATCTTCAACTTTCTGAATGCAGACAATGAAAAGGATGCGCAGATACTTACCGCCGTGCTCATATTCTCGGTGATACTGCTGGCCCTGATATTTTGGTATGCATTGAAAAAAAGGAAGAAATGAATATTGCACTGGAAGATATATACAGGAAAATTGACGAAGAAACCGCCCAATGTGTGGAGCGCAAGCGCAATCAGCCATTTTTCAAATTCGCCTGGATGCGCAGCCGCCAAAGCTACGAGCCGGGATGCAGGAGCGAAGTATCTGCCCAGTACCAGCAGCAGATAACAGAGGCGCAGCAAATAAAGTACCAGCAGGAGCAGGAATTATTTAACGCCGCCAGCAACGAATTGATGGGCGGCGACAACAACAAAATATTTACCATCATCATAGTCGTGCTGGTAGCGCTGATTGTGATAGCATGGATTTTATCATAACAACTTTTTTATAAACAAGCAAAACAGACAAATTATGAAGTTCGCAACAAATCAATGGGTACTGACAGCCGTAGTAATAATTGTTGCCATCCTCGCATGGCAAAAATGGGGCAACAAATTAGGCGGCGCAGCAGCCACCGTACCGGCAACAACTGAGGGTGCATAATCCTCAGTTGCTGCTATTGCGGCCCTTACTACTTATTACTTAATACTTACGACTATATACCGCAGGTATATGAAAAAGAAAAAAATCATCAGTATTGTCATTATCGTAGCTATAGCGGCGCTGGCCCTGTGGTACTTTGTTTTTCGCAAGAACAAATTATCAGGCAGTACCAGTACGCTGGACGAGCAGCAATATAATGCGCTGTATGATTACCTGATGAATAATATAGACCAGCAGGCCGTACGCGGCTGGCTGGGCGACCTGGCCCGCGAGGCATACGAAAGCGGTGATATAGACCCCTATTACAAAGTAGACGGCCGTACTACCAAAACCGGGGCGCTGATGGCGGTATATGCCCGCGCATATGCCAACCCCGATTATAAATATAAGTTCAAACAGCCGCATGCACAGGTAACACAGGGAGCATACAACATTTTTGATGTGCTGAAATGGACACAACAAAACAAGCTATGATAGTAAGCGCAGAAGGCAAAAAAGCAATCAATACCTACGTACCGCTGGCGGCAGCGGGCGCGGCTGGCTATATGGCCTACCGCCGTAATACCGGCTGGAAAATACTGGTTGTTGTAATACTGGCTACCTGGTTCATTACATGGCTCATCAGCCGCAATACCCTGAAGCTGGCAGAAGCAGCCGGCGTAAAACCCGCAGAAAAACCCATAGACCCCCAACAGGGCGGGTACCTGCCATCAGGCTTCAATCCTGACGAATGGGCTTTTAAGCTGTTTGAAGACCTGGACGGGGCCAGCTGGGCTACGCATAAGCTGGAACTGTACAGCCAGGTAATGAAAATGAATGACAGCCAGCTGATAGCTATCAACAATGCATTCAACCGCAGGTATTACAGCGTACACGGCGAAAGCCTGGCGCAGATGATAGAAGATGATTTATTCGCCTTCTGGACGGATGCCCGCAAACTGGAACACAGGCTAAAGGATATGGGCCTGTACTAACAACTGATTACTAACATCTAACCACTGATTTATATGATACAATGGAACAATACAGCCGCTAATAACCTGCCTGCAGGACAGCCGCAAATGACTGTGACCGGCGGGCGGCGCGATATGATGATAACGGGCGGTTGCGATTGCCCGGCTTGCCGCCTGCAAAGGCTCATCAGCTGGCTGCTGGTAATAGCCCTGGTATTGATGATTATATCACTGGTAAAAAAATTGAACGCATAATGATACTGGCAGCGGGTAATGATTCATGTTTTTTAGTAGATGGCATCCCTTATCAGCGGGGCCATTTGATACCGTTTCTGAACAGTACAGACGGTACATGCTCATTCCGCTTTGCAAGCGCATACCGCAGCGAGGCCGAAGGCTTCGGTACGCTGGGCTATGCTGATTATACCGATGCATCTACCGGCAACCCCTTTGCCAGCTTCAACGACCTGCTTACCTGGTGCACAGCCTATGCATTTGCGGGCATCATCAGCGCGGGCGGCAGCAGCGGCCTCACCTTCAGCAAGGTATTCTACATAGTAGCAGCCCCGGCTGCTGAAGATGAAAAAGCGGCGGGTGCAACCTTCCAGGACGACTGGCTGATTGATAAAACAGTGACACTGATGGTGATTAATAACGTGAATTATACCGGCGCCAACATCACGCACGATGATGTGACAGGAACCATAGGGCCAACAGCCGGTGCATTTGTTGAAAATGACGTAGTAGTAATATTTACCGCATAATGAAACAGGAAAAAAACATACAAGAGCAGGCAAAATCGCCCCTGGGCACATGGGGCAAAATAAGCATATCAGCAGTGGCTGTATTAATGTTTATTCTACTGGTATCATTTGCCGGGCGGCAGTTGCCCTATTTTGGCAACCGCAACGGCGAAGATACCGCCAACGTAAGCGGTGCCATGCGCGCCAGCCGTGCATTGATTGTACGTGATACATTTACCGCTAAGCCGGGCGATTACCTGCAACTGTGGCGCAACAGCAGCAAGCTGGCATGTTTCGATAGTTCAGCCGTAGGCTTTTTGCCCGCCCTGATGCTGAACGGTGCCACGCGCGATGCTACTTATGAGCTGAAAGTAACCGGCGATGCAGCCTTCAGCGGTACGGTTAATGCCGCATTGCTCAACAACAGCGGCAACGGCGTATATAGCAATGCCCCTACCGGCAGCGCGGTTGTATTCGGTACCATCAACAATGCCGGGCATACATTGACCGTTACCCGTGGCACTACCGGCGGTACTACTTTCCGTGCAACCGACCAGAACATAGGCAGCAATAACAATTACTTTTTTGTGGACTACCGCGGCGCTGTAGGTATCGGCTTCCTGGGGCAAACGCCCGAGGTGCGTAGCGCCCTGGTATTTGATGTAAAAAGTACCACTAAGGGCGCAAGGCCCGTACCTAAAATGACAGGAGCGGAAGCGGAGGCCATAAGCGATAAGCCCGACCTGATGCAGATATGCACCAGCGATGGCAACGGCGTACAAATAACATCCAAGGGCTACTGGTGGTACGACAGTACCGCCGCCACCTGGAACAAATTTTAATAGCATAGCATGAAAAAAATACTATTCATATTATCATTCTTACTGCCTGCCATCATGCAGGCGCAGCCTGTGTGTAATATCGGCACTGCGAATACCTACTTTGCCCCTGTAGACAGTCATTATACGCTTTGCGGCGGCGGTATCTACCTGAAGCGCGATACTGTAAATAACAGGACGTACCCTGAAAAAATTGATGATGCTACGCATAAGACGTTGAATATTGACAGTGTATGGATAATAGGCCCAACGCTTTTTGTAAAGTTGTCAGATACCTTCAAATATGTAACCCTGGGCTATGCCGCTATAGATGAAAGTACCAATGGCATTACGCAGCTTATGTTTGGCAAAGCGGGTTCGCCTGCACTTGTGCCGGGCGGGTATAAAATTGGCGCATCAGTAGGGCAGAACATCCTGAAATTTACCATGAGCCGCCCCGGCTGCTTATGCGGCTTTGTACGTTGGGATAGCGTACAGAATAAATTTATACAGGAGGCATATACACCGCGCTTTGCAACGCTCAACAGCACCCCGTTTGATGTAACCTTTACCAATGGCTACCTTGATATAAAGACGCATAACGTCATTGAAACAACCGGCATACCTATGCTGTTTGTGCAGGGCAACAACGGGCAGGCGGGGCATGTGCTGTACCCGCAGACGGAATACATGAGCAAAACATGGAGCCGTACCCGGTTTTACAAATTGGACGGTACGCAGGTATTCCAGTTGCCACATAACCTTACAGTCAATTTCAACCTGGGCAATGCAGATATACCAATAAATATTGAACAAACAGTATTCGGCAATTATGCAAACCTGTGGATTGTAGCTGCGGGATTTGGAAAATATAATACTCAATAGATATGAACAGCTTACTGGGCGCAGATATAAATGTAAAAGTAGAAAACAGCACAATTGTAAAGCTGGTGATTGCCGTACTGGTAATGGCAGCGGGCATTGTACTGATAAAAAAACTGGCAACAAAATAAAAGCTATGAAAGGAACAAACATATTTATACTCACCATGCTGGCGCTGGGCGCTGTGGTAGGTACTGTTATACTGGTACGCCGTACCAGGGCAGAGGCTGCGGGTACAGACAATACCGGCCAGCCTTCAGGCAACAACACCGGCAGCAATACAGGCGGTACAGGTACCAGCTGGAGCAATACAGGCGGCGTAAACGTAGGCGGCAGCAAGGCCCTGCAAATGAACCTGGTACTGCGCAAGGGCATGGGCTACATCAGCAACAATGCCGAGGTAAAAGAATTGCAGCGTATGATGAAAGCCGTACAACCTGAAGCTGATTTTAAAGTGGATGGCAAGTTCGGCCCTAAAACAGAAGCGAAGCTGTACAGCCTGACAGGTATGTACGAGATATCACTTGCCGCTGCAAAAATTAAATGGCCGTTTGCTTAAATCATCATAGCATATGCTACTATTCGCCAATAAAATATTAATCAACCGCGATGCCTTCCAGCAAAAGGTAAGGGACATCAGCAGCCTGCTGGGCATACCGCCCGACTGGCTGATGATTGTTATGAATTTTGAAACGGGTGGAACATTCAGCCCCTCTATCCGCAATACTGGCAGTACCGCTACTGGGCTGATACAATTTTTGGAAAGTACGGCAAAGAGCCTGGGCACCAGTACTGCTGAACTAAAGGAAATGACCAACGTACAGCAGCTGGATTATGTATATAAGTACCTGAAGCAATTCGGCCCGTACAAAAACCTGGTTGACCTCTACCTCGCTGTATTCTATCCCTTCAGCATAAAGCAGGATATGAATTATATCTATCCTGACCATGTATATGCAGCTAACCGCGGGCTGGACCTGGACAAAGACGGCAAGCTGGAAAAATGGGAGATACAGGAGCGCATATTGCGGGACGTACCGGCTGAAGTAAAGGCAACCATCAAAAAAAAAATCCAATGAGGGGCGACCAGACAATATTAATCAGCATTGCATTCTTGCTAATAGGGGCGGGCTTATACATAGCATTCACCAGGGCGGCGGGCATCAACAGTTAAAAAAGTAGAATTATGCAAAAATGGATAAAAAAATACTGGCCTGTACTGCTGCTTTTATTGGCAGTGGGCTATATCATATACATCAGGCGCAGGGCTAACAATACCATAGGTACGCCCGCCAATACAGAGCCGGTAAACTGGGGCGCAAACCCTGAGCAACCGACTAATGGCATAGCCCCCGGCGAACCTGTAGGCACCACACCGGGCAACAGTACCGGCACCGCTACCGGCAGTACCGGCAATACAGGCGGCGCATTCCTGCCGGTTTACGACCCCAACGCGGGCAATACCGGCGTAATATCCGACCCCCTGCCATGGATGCAAAACAACCAGGATACCATAAAAGGCACCGGCAATGCCGCTACCATAAATTTTTATTGATATGATACAGTACAAAAAATACACCGTGATAGGATTAGGCCAAATTAGCCAGCCAACGCCCGCCTGGGTAAAAAAAGCAGTGGCTGCATATATGGTAGTAGCTGGCGTATTCAGCAACTGGGCGTATGCTACCACCCTGATACCTGAAAGCACAAAGCCTGAAGTATTGCTGGCTACCGGCACATTAACAGCGCTGGTAGCGGGTATAGCCCCTTTCTTTGGTATCAAAACAAAAGCGGTACGTTAATGGCTGGTATAGGACAAATTTTGCAGGATAACAGTACACTGGGCATTATAATGACTGTAGCGGCCAGTACAGCTACCATTGTATGGAAGGTAGCCCAGTATGCCAATAAGATAATGAGCACCGTACAACAGCAATCCTACACATTAGACCGGCATACCGATGAAATAAAAGAAGGCAAACAGGCGGTATCTGAGCTGAGCAGGATGCAAAGCATACATCATACAAGGCTGGTAAAACTTGAATCAAAATAAAATCTGACAATATGAAAAAAATAAACATTCTCGGCGCTGTATTATTCAGCATGGCATCTTGCCAGACAATTCAAAAGGGGCTGACAACTGACTGCAAGCCACATTGCGACCGTATAACCGTAACCAGCGGCAAAACTGGCAAGCAATACCAGGCATGTTATTGCGACAGCAGCAACCAGTACCGCAAGCTGATAGGCAAGCTGGAAGAAGTAGCACAGTAAAAATCAATATCTATGGCAAAGAAAACCGGTATAGAAAAATTCATTGATGATATTTTCGGGACTGAAAAACCGAAAGATAAGCCTACCAAATTGGATAACAGGCGTGATATTATTGAAAGCGGTAAAGAATTACAGCTTGCAGTTGAGGGCCGCGATACCAATTTAAGGATATGGAAGTCAAGTGATGGCATTTACATGAGACTTGATATATACAAGCAAACGTCTGCACCATTGAATGACAAAACTGTCAGGATGGTAGATGATACAAAAAGCCCTATTTACAAGTTAGCAGGGCTCGGCTTCCCAACTGCAAAAAGTAACCTTGATAAGATATTACGTTTAACTGCAAATATGCGGGAGCGTAAAGTAAAAGGTTGGTAACTGTATGACCTGGTACAAAAACATATTTTTCTACATTGCGGCCCTGCTGGCCGCTGTAGTCATTTATGGCTGGTATGCCTGGGGCAAAAGGGAAAAGCAGTACATAGGCCTGCATCATCAGTTGCAGGACAGCATACAATATTACAAGGCAAAGGACGGGACCGTACATGCTACCAAGGCTGTACTTCAGATACCGGCCCGGCTGTACAAACATATTGCAGATAGCATTGTACAGAGCGTAGCCCGCAGCACTAAGGCAAAAGACCTGGTACAACATTCTACGGTCCATACAGCCACAGCCAACCGCGATACGGTACGGCTGAGAGATACAGTCATTATCAGCTATACCGATACATTGCAGGGGCAGATATTCAATTTTGATGATGGCGCGCTGAATGTGACAGGGCTGCTGTATAATCATCAGGCAGATATCAATTACAATTTTCGCCTGCACCTGAGCCATACCACCAAATGGCAGCGGCAGGGCCTGTTTAAGCAAAAGCGGCTGATTGTAGATGCCACCAGCCTTACGCCCAATACTACCATAACAGGTATGCAGACATTTGTGATACAGCAGCCGCCCAAAAAATTTTATGAAACAAGGGCCTTTGCCTTCCTGTTAGGCACAGGGGCGGGCATATTGATAGGTAAGCAATGAGCAGGAAAAAGAAATTGGTCATATCGCTGGTACTTGTAGCCCTGGCATTGCTGGGCTGGTGGCTGTACAAAAAGTATGCAGCGCAGGATATGCCAGGCGAAGAAAGCAACCCGGTAGATAAGGCCCTTCGCTTCATAGGCATGGAGCCCAAAACAAAGGATATGCGCTTTGAACCTTCAACCACCGGCAAGGCAGAGCCATTTTACAACATGCCCGTAAAGCCGGATAAAGATATCCGCTTTGATGCCGGTACTACAGGCAAAAACATCAGGTTTACATGAAAAATATTACACTGAAGCACGTACAGACAATTATCATCATCATAGCGGCGCTGGCCACTATCATCTATCATTATTATGCCATCCGCGAAACAAGGATTGATATAAAGCTGAAGCAGCAATAACATAGGTTTCTCATAGTACGTTTTTTCCGCCCGGTTATTCATAGCCTACGGCGGTTTTTTTTTTATAAATATTGTTGTATGATGTTCACTTTTTCTTTTTTCTTTTTACTTTTGTTTAACATTCCTGCCAATAAAAAAGCCCGGGCAAAACAGCAAAAAACATGCTGCAAAAGCCCGAAAATTCAACAACAAAAATATTTGCAAGAGCCGCAAAAGCCTATGGGCATAAGCATTTACCCCTTTCTGTGGTAGATATAATGCTGGCATCCCCCGATAAAAAATATACCATCCTGTCACTGAAAAAAGCCCTGCACAAAAAGCACAGCTACTGGTACGACCATAAGACAATAGAAAGCTGCATCAATTGCATTAATGATATGCAGCACATCATCCTGCACCAGCACCGCCTTACCAGGGGGCGTAATACCCGCGTGAAGGGCTTTACAATCTCAATTTCTCACAACATAAACAATACAGACAATGATAAAATCAGTGATTAAACAGTTCATTCCATCAGGATATGAAGACCTTATAGATGTTGGCTTTGACGTTTTTGTCAATAAAAAAGCACCGGCAAGTGAACAGGTTGAGGCATTAGCTAATAAGTACATTACTGATGAAAAAATACAGAATGTACAGCGGGCAATACTTGAAAAGTATATATCTGAATGCGAAGCATTAGGCGCTGGTAAATACCTGACCATCCTGTTAAGGCCTCAACCAGGTGCCCTGCTGCTGGATTTTATAAAGAATGATATTGCAGGCAACGAACCGCCTGCAATTGTCAATACTATTAACCTTATGACGGTTGACAAAGCACAGGTTATACCGTTTGTTATTTCCCTGTTTAATGCAATGACAGCGCAGGATGCAAAGATTGCTGAACTGGAAGAAAAACTGGAAGAAAGCGAAGACCGTATTGCATTTTTATCAGCAATGGAACAGGGGCTGAAAGAAAAATTGGCGCAGCCAGCAGGCGAAGTACAGCCCCGAAGCATAGCCGCCCCTTTAGGGGAGGGGGAGCGCGCTGGCCTTCCGGCACCTACAGCCGAAAATGACCAGCCGGACCATGGGCAAGATGATGATGATACTGAAATCGAAAAATTGGAAGATTTAAAACCTGGTAAAGATGCAGAATAATACGTCTACAGTCGATAATAACCAGCCTGCAGTACAGCCACAACCGGCTGCACCAGCTGAGGCTAACCCCGGGCAGAGTGAATTTTTTAAGGAATTGCACACCTTGCCGCCCAAACCGGCAACAGTACCCGGCTCAGCGCCCGGCGCAGACGTGCCCCCGCCCGATAGTACAGCCCCTGCCAGCGAGGGCACCCCGGCAAAGGATATAAAGGATTTTTTCGGTAAGGATTTCCTGAAAAATATCACCGGCAAAAAAGATACCCCGGTACCTGAAGCACAGCCGGAAACAACTGCACAGGGCACCCCTTCAGGGGCAGGGGCGAGCGCGGGCAGTACAGACCAGCCCCGCAGCTTCTTTCCAAAAGATGAGCCCGCCCCGCAGCCCGGCGTACAGCCCAACAGCCCGCCGCCTGCTGATGTAATGGACAATTACCTGTTTATGGAAGAGGTAAAAAATACCGCGCTGGCTGCATTGCTGGCCATGCGTAGCGGCATACCTGCCAAAAATTACACGCTGGATGAAGAACAGGTACAGCGCCTGGCCAAAGCCGCGGCAAAAATGAAGGTGAAATTCATTGAAGAAATGGACGGCGGTACGCAATACATAGCGCTGAATGCCATGATATACGTACCTATGGTAATGCGCGCCGAGCAGATAAGGACGGAAAACCTGCGCAATGCCCGCATCAGGAAGCAGCCCGCCCCGGCTACAGATGCCATGCCCGATTTTTTTAGCAACAAAGCCAATGCAGGCCCCGTAGCCAATAGCAAGGGCACCCGTACAAGGTTTGATATTCACAATGACGGCACCTATATGTACACCCGGCTGATACCTGGGCAAAAGACACAATACCTGAAAAAAGGCGACCCGAATTGTGAGCGCGTAGATTTATCAGATACAGCAGCCATACGCGGCATTGTGCTGAAGATGGGCGACTGGCAAAAAGTGGCTGAAATATTGAAAGTGAGCCAGCAATGGATGGCAGAACGTGGACTGAATACAAATAATCCTGATTAACCGACATGAGCCAATACCGCGAAGCGAAAAATACAGCCATTGTAGGGGCGCGTGGCCATGGTAAAAGTACCGAGGCATGCAGGATTGTGACCAATGCAGCCACCGGGCGCAAAAATGGCATTTTGTACAAGGTGCAGATGAATATACATGATGCCGCATTTGCCCAATTTAAAGAGATACAGAAGCTGAGCGACTATAAGGGCGGGCTGGCCAAGATAGGCAGCGGCAGTATCGGCTATGCAGATTTTCTGAATGAGATAACAGAGCATTTTTTCAACGGCTTTGTTATTATTGATGATGCCAAGCTATTTGAAAGGCATACCCTAAGCCCCGAAGCGGTAAAGCTGCTGACCATGAGCCGCCACCACGGCCTGGATGTGTACTACATCTACCACAGCCTGAAATATACACCTATAGAAATGTACGAAGGGCTGGACTGGCTGATACTATTCCATACCAACGAGAACATAAAAAGCAAGCTATCAGCCCTGCCCGCAGGCCCCAAGCTGGTACCGGCTATTGAACGTATAGAAAAACAGGTAGCAGCAGGCAATAAATATTATCACGAGTATATAAAATTGGCATGATGGAAAAGTCCGTAGGATTATTATTTGCAATTACTGATTATATAGACCGTAGGGCTGTAGAAATGAGAAATTTTTTACCTGATAAAAAGAACAGGAGTAAACATTGTACTTACGGAACTTATCGCATTGCATATAAACTGGCTGAAGTACGTATGAATACCCCTATTTACGATAGAATAGGCATGATGCGGCTGCAATATTATCGTGACTGGTTTTATGAAGCATCGCTGATTAATAACCTAAATCTTAAAAGGGCTGCATACAATAGAATTTTGAATGAATTGAACGAGTATATAAAATTGGCATAGTATGATAAAAACAGATTTGACATACAGAGAATTTTTAAAATGGATGTATATATCCGCTATTTTCCCCCCAATAGGCTATTTAATGTGCTTCTTGTGTATGCTTTTGTTTTTTGTTGGAATAGCTGCTGTTATTGAATATTACGTCCGTGGTACAAAAAAAAGCCACGTTCTTGAAATTTATATGTTTGTCCTTATAGGCACCGGCCCGGGGATGCTTGTTACTGCATTTGGCGCTGAGATAGGTAGGCTTTATTTGTATCCTTTTTTGATTGACAGATTGAACCAGCTATAATGCCGCGCCCCTAAAGCACGTAAGATGTTGAAACGTTTAATAAAATTGGCATAGTATGATAATAATCAAATATGGTTTCAGAATTACAGTAGGATTGCTTTTTATAGCATTGTTTGTTTACGGTATTATGGGCATATGGGATATGCCAAAACTTGAAATTGCAAGCAAAACAGCACAGACGGCTGCTATTGTTTTCTTTGCATTTTTGATACCGCACATGATTTGTCACGGCTTGTTTTTATATCCTGAATATAATACGAAAAAGGAAAAGAAGCCAGTCGACTGCATACATCAACAGGCTGGTATGTGCCATGAAATGAATACGATTAGGGAAATGGCAAATGCTTTTCTGACTGCCGAAAATAAAAGGCTGAAAGATAAGATTGAACAGCTTGAAAAACATAAGCAAGATGCCCCGCCCCGCACAGATAATTAAAGAACTGGCACAGACGGTTATTACTGTATCGGCCATTGCAGTCATTTGTATCTATGCCGTACATTTGGAGAAAAACAGAATGGCAAAGCGCGATGCACAAAAGCAGCTGTACTACCGGGAACTGGAAGCCTGCCACAACCAGGGGCTGGTAAATGATAAGCAGTACAACCTGCTGTATGATGCGCTGGCAGATGATGTATTTACCATAGAATACAAAAGTCAGCCGCTAAAGGGAAGCGGTCATCAGGTACAATGGATTATCAAAACAACAGGTAAAGTAGATTAGGTATGAATTATCAAAGATTTAAAAACAGGATTTTTCAACTGTACAGCAAAAGATGCACTTCATTAAGGCGCAAATGCAGGTTGAATGAGCAAAAAGGCGCTGAAGTAAGAAAATTACAAAGCTGGCTATACAATGCATCTTATTAATATTGTATCAGCTTCACATCATCCATATTCAGCCGCTTTGTCTTGCGCTTATGTATGTATGCTTCTGTTTCGGTCAGGCTGCTATGCTCCATATGATGTTGCAGCCAGCCCGCATCTATTGTATCATTGGCATTTACGTAAAACTGGCCCGCCGTATGCTTCAGCGCATACATTTTTTTGTCGATGCCCAGCCCTTTTATCACCAGTTGCCGCCACACCTCGGCGCTTCTTTTACTCAGCGATGGATATAATTTTTGCGCGGGCTCAAAATTCTTACTGAAAATATAAAAATGCCCCGGTAGCAGGTGATATTCATGCTGTAGCAGCAGGGCCTTTACATCGGGCATCAGCTGCTTATACTTTACCTTCCTGTTTTTGCTGCTATCAGCATTAATGCGGATGGTATTATTCTGATAATCTATATCCGCGGATTTGATGAATGCGATATGATAGGGCCGTATAAATTCCATAGCCGTAAATTTGGTATAGATGTAATAGCGCATATGCTTACTTTTCAGGCAGGCCGCTACGCGCTGCAATTCATCAGCTGTCAATACCTCAAACCGGCTACTTTCTACATCGGGCAGGTACTGTATTTTATTCAGCGGATTGACATCTACCAGGCCCAGGTATATGGCCTTGTCGTAGCTGGCTTTTACAAAGCTGATATAATCATTGATATTCCTGTTTCCGCAGCCTTCCTGTACCTTATGATTGATGAACTTTTGAAATAGCCCCGCGCTGAATTTATCGGCCTTTACATCGGCCAGCTTATTATCCAGTAGCCATTGGCAGAAAACATTGTTGTAGCTGCTATAGCTCAGTATGGTACGGGGCTTTTTACCTGCGCAGCGCACAGGCAGCATATCATGCATTAGCTGGTATATGTTTGTGCCATCTTCGCCGCCCGGCTCAGTAAGGCCCTGTATATCTTTGAAGTAATTGAAGCCCCGCCGCAATATCTCATTCAGCATCTTCATATACTTTGTAGCCTCTATGCGCCGCTCAATAGGGCATCCTATCCTGTTCAGGTTGAAAGTCTTTTGTACCCTGGCCAGTTCGCCGGTTACGGGGTGAACATTGTACCAGGAGATACGCCATGTGCCGGTATTGGGGGCGTATAATTTTGCGGGTTGAAAAAAAGGCCTCATATCTTTGAAAAGTTTTTTACTGTGCACGTTATTGTGCAACTTTTCCAAGTATGAGGCCTGTAGCGGTTTCCCGCTTTGATGTACCACGTACGGGAATCGAACCCGTGATTCCTCCGTGAAAGGGAGGCGTCTTAACCCCTTGACCAACGCGGCATTTCCCGTTTTGGGATTGCAAAGATAGGAACTCCGTTTTTTATCTCAAAATTTTCTTGAAAATTTATTGGGCTACCATCGCATTTATTATTCCGTGAAAGTCTGCAGCCACCAGGGAGGCCCCTCCAATCAGTCCGCCATCCACATCCGCACAGGCGAATAGTTCAGCGGCATTAGAGGGTTTGCAACTGCCCCCGTATAATATGCTGGTTTCATTTGCAACATCATTGCCATATTTGGCCGCCAATACACTGCGTATGTGGGCGTGCATATCCTGCGCCTGTTCTGATGTAGCCGTGCGGCCTGTGCCAATGGCCCAGATGGGCTCGTAAGCTATGGTTATGTGTTTTATCCTGTCAGCCTCCAGGTGAAAAAGCCCGGCTTTGATTTGCTCTTCAACATAGCTGTTTTGAGTGCCGTTATCTCTTATCTCCAGGGGCTCACCGCAGCAGAATATTACTTCCAGGTTGTTGGCAAGGGCTGTGTCTACCTTCTTTGCCAGCATTTCGTTGTTCTCGTTAAAATACTCCCTGCGTTCTGAGTGGCCGAGTATTACATACATAGCGCCCGTACTCTTTATCATATCGGCAGATATCTCGCCTGTATATGCCCCAGAAGCTTCGGTATGGCAATTTTGCGCACCTGTAAATACATGGTTAGCTGATACGGTTAGCTGGGCTATTTGCTGCAGGTGTATGAATGGCGGGCAAATGACTACTTTGTGGTTTTCGTCCAGTTCCGGCATGTTCATCAATATCTCATTCACCAGTTTTTTTCCTTTTTCTATATCAAGGTTCATTTTCCAGTTTCCTGCAACTATTTTTTTACGCATAATCTATTAATTGATTTTGAAAATTATTTATTGGCAAACATATCTCTTTGCTCCTGCGTACGCTCAAAGATATGTGTGTACATTTTTATTTCTTCAGCAGATAATGTTTTGCCCCTCCTTTGCAACATCCTGTTAGCGGTTTCAAGTGCGCGTTCCAGCCTGTATGTTGTTAATCCGTCGCTGCCACCCCAGGTAAAAGAGGGGATGAATTTTTCAGGGAAACTACCGCCATATATATTAGCTGAAACCCCTACTACTGTGCCCGTGTTGAACATGGTATTAATGCCACACTTTGAATGGTCGCCCATCATCAGTCCGCAAAAGGTCAAACCTGTTTGCACCGATTTGAAATTATGTTCATCCCAAATCTTTATTGTATCGTAATTATTCTTGAGGTTGGAGCAGTTAGTGTCAGCGCCCAGGTTACACCATTCACCTATTACGGAGTTGCCCAGGTAGCCATCGTGTGCCTTGTTGCTGTTGGCAAAAAATACCACATTGCTTATTTCGCCGCCTACTTTGCAGCCGGGGCCGATAGTAGTGCCCCTGTATAGTTTCGCACCCATTTTCACTACTGCTTGTTCGCATATGGCCAATGGTCCCCTTATCATCACTCCCTCCAGTACTTCGGCGCCTTTGCCTATGTAAACGGGCCCTTCGGCATTGATGATGCAGCCGGGGTTGATGATTGCGCCTTCTTCAATGAAAAGGGTTGCTGCATTTTTTACCATTACACCGTCCGGTACTGGCTGGCTGGTTTTGTCTTTTGTCAGCAGGTTGTAGTCTGCAACTATTGCGCCTTCGTTGAGTGAGAAAATGTCCCAAATATGTTGCAGGCGCTGCACAGGTGCTGTATAATTGATTTCTTTCAGTGTGACGGGTATACTCAACTGTGTGCCGAAATGCACTTCAGCATCTGTTACCCTGGCAGCTATTATGGTGTCACCCTGCACCAGTTGCTGCATGGGTTGCAGGGTTGATATAACGGCAAACAACTCAGCAGTGGCAAATATGCTGCCGTTTATAAACAGGTTATCATTACTGCCGTTTAATGGGTATACTTCCTGGAGGTAGGGTGCTGAGAGCGTACCCGTTAGCTCGCCCGTGAAATACTCCCATCTTTCCCTCATGGTCATAATGCCGCAACGGATATCTGCTACAGGACGTGTATGTGTAAACGGCAGAAGAATGTAGCGGACGTTATCGTCGAATAAGATAATGCTCATAAAGGAAAAATCCCGACAAAAGTCGGGATTTTTGATGCGTAATGCAAATTATGTGAATGAAGATTATTTCTTCTTCTCGTAACGCTTCTTGAATTTATCGATACGGCCAGCGGTATCAACAAACATTGATTTGCCTGTATAGAAAGGGTGCGACTTGTGAGAAATCTCCACCTTTACCAGGGGGTATTCTTTACCGTCTTCCCAAACGATTGTTTCTTTAGAAGGGGTAGTAGAGCGTGTTACGAACGTATAGTCGTTAGACATGTCTTTGAATACTACCAAGCGATAACTTTCGGGATGTATGCCTTTTTTCATTATTTAGTTTTTTGTGCATGGATTTGGCCATGCGATTTTACAGAGTGTGCAAAGGTATGTTTTTTTTAATATCCGGCAAAAAAATCATGTTAAGCACGCTTCTTTTTACGGGTTTTTACCCTCTTTTTCAGCTCACCTTCAGCTTCTTCAGCAAAATTATAGGTCGCTATTACCTTGCCATCGGGGCCTATCAGCACCGCCTGCGGCACGAAACTTACCCCGTAAATCTGCGCGGGTTCAGCATTCCAGCCGCCAAGATCGCTCATATGGTATTCCCATTCAAGGCTGTCTTTGGCTATCGCCTGCTCCCATTTTCCTTTATCCTGGTCCAGCGACACACTTAATACGGTAAAGCCTTTTTTGGCCCCTTCGTACTTCTTGTCTTTGTACTCACGATACATTTTTACCAGCCTGGGGTTGGCCCTGCGGCAGGGCCCGCACCAGCTTGCCCAGAAGTCTATCAGCACATACCTGTTTTGGTAAATGTCCGATAGCCTGATTGTGTCGCCTTTAGGGGTAGGGAAGGCCAGTTCGGGTGCATCCTGCCCGGCTTTTATCTTTTCATTGGCGTATTGCGCCCGGGCGGTACCAAGGCACAGGGTAAATGCTAAAAATGTGGTTATCAGTTGCTTCATATTTTATTGCTGTTGGCTGTTATGTTGCTAAGATAATGATGTTATCAGAATTCCAGCGTCAATCCATCGTAAGACAGGTGTATGCCCCCGGGTAGTTGGTCTTCTATATCTGAATGTTTTCCTAATTGATGGCTGATATGAGTAAAATAAGTGTTTTCTACGCCTGTGCTTTTCGCTACTTCTATAGCTTCTTCCAATGTGAAATGAGAGGGGTGTTTTGCATGCCTTAAAGCATTTAAAACCAACACCTTACTGCCTGCTATCTTATTCAATTCAGAAGGTGCTATGTAGTTGGCATCTGTAATATATGTAAAGTCGCCTATACGGAAACCCAGTACATCCATATACATGTGCTTTACCAGTATGGGTACGAATTCCAGCCCGTTGATGGTAAACGGCGCATCGGCATGTATTGTAGCCAGGTTTACTTTAGGAATCCCCGGGTACGTATCTCCGCTGAATACATAGGAAAACTCCCTTTTCAGTGTTTGCTGGGTTTCTTCGGTAGCGTACAATTCCACAGGTTGGTTGGTGAAGAAATTATAAGCCCTCACATCATCCATGCCGGCTACATGGTCTTTGTGGCCATGGGTATATACTATGGCGTCCAGCTTAGTTACACCTGCGCGCAGCATCTGGTAGCGGAAGTCGGGGCCCGAATCTATTACTACACTTGTCTCGTCGGTTTGTATCCATACCGATGAACGCAGCCTGTTATCCCTTTTGTCTTTCGATGTACATACTTCGCAATTGCAACCGATGAGCGGTACACCTTGCGATGTGCCGGTACCTAAAAATGTAACTTTCACGATCAGAGTTCAATTTCAGATTGTACGGATGAATTGTTGCCGGGGTTGATGCTTTGCAGCTGTTTATACCATTTCTGCATTTCTGTACTCAGTTCTTCTTCTTTTACAGAAATGGTGGGTAGGATTTCCAGCAGTGCATTGATACGTCCTTCCATATCCAGGAATTTGTTAATAACGGCTACACGCCTGTCCTCGAGTATACAGTACCCGGAGTTGAAATTCCCCTTTTCAAAACGAATGGTAAAGTTAGCTTCCTCGAAAAGCTGTTCCATTTTTTTAAGGGTGTTTGCAGTATATTTGAAGCTCATTAGCAAAATCCGGTTTCGATGCTCAAAATTAGAAAAATAACGCTATTAATAGTGGTTTTAGGGCTGGCTTTAGTAACAAATGCTCAAAGTTATTATAAGGAAGATGAAAGGACGTTTTATGGTGGGTTGTCATTAGGAGCGGTATTTTCACAGTTGGATGGTGATAATTTTGCCGGATACCATAATATAGGCTTAACAGGGGGCGGTATCGTCTATGCCCGGGTAGCGCCGCGTATAGCCCCCAGCCTCGAACTGTTATATACCCAAAAAGGAGCTGTATCAAATACAGAAAAGAATGCTATCAACGTCAGGGTAAATAGTTATAAAGTAAAGCTGAATTATATGGAGGTACCCGTAATGCTCAACTATTTCGACAAACGCAAAAGTCATTTTGGTCTCGGGCTTTCTTATTCACAGCTAATCAGCCAGACGGAAACTACCACAACAACACCTGCACTGCCTGCTACATACAACCCTGATGATTATCCTTTCAGAAAATATGATATTAATGCCATAGCGGGTGTAAATCTGCATTTGTTAAAAGGCTTCTTCCTGAATATCCGTTATCAGTATTCAATATTGTCGGTAAGGGATACCTGGTACCCCGACCTGGGACGGATTGGTGCTAAAGGACAATACAATAATCTATGGTCCTTTAGGGTTATGTATCTATTTTAATTTACTTATTTATGGTGTATAAAACTAACAGGCGAGTTATATATAATGTTGTTATCTGCTGCATGCTAAGTGTTGTTGCCACAACTGCACGGGCGCAAAATTTTTATGTGGATAATGAACGGACTTTTTTTGGCGGTTTAGTAGCAGGGGCTAATTTTTCGCAGATAGACGGGGATAATTATAAGGGTTTTGACAAAGCCGGTTTAAATGTCGGCGGAATAGTGTATACCAGGGTGAGTACAGAACTGGCAGCAAGTATTGAAATATTATATACACAGCGAGGAGCCTATGGCAAAGAGGCGAGTGACTTAGGGGAAAAAGGAATTTTTGTCAGTAATTACCGTACGAGCCTAACCTATGCAGAAGTGCCCGTGATGTTACATTATTTCTTTCCCGGCAAAAACCACATTGGCGTGGGTTTGTCCTACGCCAGATTGGTAAAGAGTACCGAAAAGGCAACAACTTACCCAACACAAAATTTTGATCAGACAAAGTACCCATTCAGAAAACATGCACTGGATTTTATACTGGATGGTAAAATAAGGGTCTGGCAAGGTCTCTACATAAACCCGAGGTTTCAGTATTCCATCATCCCGGTTAGGGGCGAAGGGGAAATGCCGAAATACTTCGGAAGGGAGCAGTATAACAGGGTGATATCCCTGCGTTTGGTGTATTTATTTGGGCTGAAATATAATAAGAAGTCAAATTAGTGAGTTAGATACTGATATGAAAGATGGTCTGCTGATATTGAGTGTAGTTTGTGTGTTGTGTATCTCCTCATCGTGCTTATATGGGCAGGATGTTGCAGACAGCAGATATGAAAAAAGCCATTTCTTTTCTCCTGATAAAGAACAGGTATTCTATGGAGGTTTCACCGCAGGGGGCAACTTCTCAACAGTTGACGGTGACAGTTATGCAGGATATAAAAAAGCAGGTATAGTTGGCGGCGGTACAGTATATGTACGGCTCCTTCCCAAACTACTCACTAATATTGAACTACTGTATAGTATGAAAGGGAGTAGGGGGGTAGCGTTAAAAAACTCAATGTATACCGGCGATTTTTTTGAACGTTACTGGCTGGACCTTAACTATGTAGAAATCCCGCTAATGCTCCATTATACATTTACATCCCGGTGGCATATAGGTGCCGGTGCCGCGTATTCCCAACTCATCAATTCAAAAGAAGAAATATATACAGACCAGCCGGTAAAGATCGACCCCGCTACCACTACATTCAACAGCAGCGACATAAATTTTGTAATTGGTGGGGCACTTCAGATAGGCAATGGTTGGTTTATTATGGGGCGGTACCAACGTTCATTAAGCTCCATTCGAAAGCCTCAGAACATACCTGTCTGGCAAAACTCCTATGCACAGTTTAACGACTTGTTCAGTCTAAGGCTGATGTATCTTATTGATTAAGCTTATTCGCCGGCATCCGTCTTCATTTCTATAAGGTCATTGTTCAGGTTTTCCGCAGTCTTAGTTATATCCTTATACATTTTGCCTTTATCAAGCATTTCTTTTCCGGCATCACTGTTTTCCAGGTCGGCTGCCTGCCTTTGTATGCTGCGGGTAGTCATCTGCAGACTATCCAAATCAGCTTTGATAGGAGCAACAGCCCATGATGCAGTTTGAGCTTCAGTATTTTTAATAGTGGTGCTGAGTTTTTGCCGGTCTGCAGTTGCAGCATCAGTAGCCTGCCTGAATTTTTTTATTGTGCTGATTACCTCGTTTGTGTTCACTTGAATTTTTGACAGTTGCGAGCGGTACTTATACATGTTTTGTTCTACGCCCAGCACGTCTTTTTGCGTTTGGTCTACCCATCCCTTGTCTAGTTTCCGGTTAAAAGCTGAGAAATTTTTATCAGCAGTATTCAATATATACTTGGCTGATTCAACAATCGGGCTTATCTGGTCACTCATGTCCATTACTGTAGTATCATACTTGGCAAATATGACGTTCTTATGTTTGTGTAAACCGGGCCCTTTCCCCATCTCCAGGTATACCATTTTATCGCCCCTTAAATTATTTGATGCCAATACCGCAGTAGTGCCTAACGGTAATTTCGTCGTTTTATCTATAGACAATGTTACCCTTACTTTTTGATCGCCATTTAGTTTTATCTTGCTTACTTCTCCCACCTTCACCCCGTTTACGTATACCGGGTTGGCTATTTGCAATGCATGTATATCGTCATAGTAGGCATAATAATCATAGTCCTGGTATACCAGGTAAGCGTATTTGTATACCAGGTACCCGGATATGGCTATCAGCACGATAGCTAAGGTTAACCACCCGCGTTTTTTTGTTGTTGGCTTCATCTCTAATACAGTGTAAATGTAAGGTATATCAGGCTAATAGCCAGTATAGGATAATCCCTGTTTAGCCTTACAACACCCAGTATAGAGGCAGGTTTATTGTTTAGGCACAGATATATTAGTGAATTCCCCGTCTTTTATTACTACTGAGTCTGTTTTCAGGAATGTTTCTGTATCCCCTTTATAGTTATATAATGTTCCGGAGAAAGTGCCGGATATTTTTTTGGCGGATGCATCGTAGGTACTGATGTTCAGGCTACCTGTTTCTGCCATGAAAAATGTGTCGGAACTGCTTGCCGTAGGAAAGTAATAGATGCGGCCATTGCCTGTTTTACGTTTATTGGTTACCGTGTAGTTGCCGGTAGTCTTGCCGAATATATCTATAGATAATTGTTTTACACCTTCCTCATATTTTACGAAAAGAAAGGTGTCTGCGAGCTCATAACCACCACCTTGTTTGGATATACTGCTACCATCCAGTTTAAAGCAGATAAACCCGTCGCCACAGCCGCTATTGTTATTATTGTTGTTGTTGTTTGCCGGCGTGGTGTCTGACTTTTTGCACGAAAACGCTAATATGGGTAACACGAATAACAGAATTGCTTTTTTCATATAGTTAGTTTTTACAAAAATATCTATATATACTGCCATGCACATACACCAAAACCCGTATTTCCTGCACAAAAAAACCGGCTAAATTAGCCGGTTTCTAAAAATATAATCGAATGGGTTATAATTCCCACCTCATATACCATTTGCCATTATATAGTCCCTGTGTGCCTGCACTGCCGCTTACTGAGGGGCGGAATATGTCAAAAGCACCGGCAAAGTCAATTTCTATATATTTTGCATTGTCCCTTACAACAGTAAGTTCCAGACCATTTTTATCGCCGAACCACGTAGAATCAGGAGCGGTATTCTTTATAATTTGCATGGTAATATCAGCAAACTCATTTTTCTGATCTTTACCATATTTACCTACTCCCTGGTAATCGGGAATAGTTAATGTAACTGTGTGTGGCTGACCGTAGCGCAGGAACTGCATTTTGAGATCAAGCTTTGTATTGGTGCCTGCCTTTACCTTTTTCGCTTCCAGTATTTTAGAGGTTAGCGGGTCGCCGCCATGTATAACTCCGTTTTCAGAATACAGTATAAAAGCAGGATGGCCAGGTTTGTTAGGGTCAATCCCTGTTGTGTCAGCTGGGTTTGCCGGTTCTACATATGTAGGTGCATTGTACGTACTGCAAGAGCAGAATGCTATTGAAATGGCTGCAAATAATATGAATTTTTGCCTCATGAAAATCAATCGTTTTGCTATTATATTAATGGCCCGGTATACTACCTGGCCGGAAAATCTATTAATTGTTAACGTACATAGGGTTTATCCCATCCTATTGACAAAGGCATCAGGATTACAGAAAGATTGTAGCCCAGCTGGCCTGAATATTGCCTTTGTATTATACCTGTGGCAGTCGTCAATTCAGGAGAGCTATAATCAATCATGTTGTAATTGCCCAGGTAAGCAGTTCCCCTTAGTTTTACCGCGATGCCAACTACAAATCCGACTTCTGCTTTTACAAAAGGCACGGCTTTAATTAAGGCTTCTGACCCGGTACCGTCATCTACAGTAATATATGATGTTGCAATACCTGCTCCTGCAGATAGTAAAGTCCGGTGGTCTTTGCTGAGTGATGCATCACCTCCAAACTTATAGTTGAAACTGACAGGTAATGATGCCATCATAAAAGGTATTGTTTCCGCAAGCAGCAGGTCCTTATACACCAGTGGCACACGTACCGTGTCATATGAAAGAGCCCCCGTCAGTATATTAGCTTCTATATCCAGGCAAAACATGCTTTTATTGTTAGGCATAGCCAGCGGAACAGATACGCCCAGGTAGCCCGATAAAGATTTGGTAAGGCGGGCACCTATAGTAAAGGATGTGTCTAATTCATTACCATACATTTTTGTATTAAAATCCTGCTCATCGTAGTATTTAATATCCCGTACCCTGATATTCATAGGATTATTCATGAAATGCCAGCCATACACGCCCAGGTACAGGCGTTTGTGCAACTTCATGTCAAACCTCTTTTCCTTCTTCTCAGTTTTTCCGTACCTGTTCAGGGTAGATAAAAACTGCGCCTCAGCAGGCAGGTAAGACAATAAAAATACGGCCAATAAACACCAGGCTGCTTTATTTCTCATTGTGAGTATCATTGATTTGAAGCTAAAATAATCTAAAAAGCTGTTTAAACAAATAGTTAGCCGTACATGTTGGCCTTTTCTGTATGGAAAAAGCCGGCAGGCTCGGTAAGGTATGGGGCATTACCTGTTTTTCCTGCTTTGCTTGAAACTTTTATGACCTGTGCTGATAGGTGGTTTATGGCAGCTTTCTGTTATCATGGCTATCAATATTATGGTTGCCAGGATAAATGTGAGTTTCTTCATACTGTATAATTTATTACATGAAAATAATCATCTCCCACCGGATTTCATATAGGATATAGAATTTGGCTTTAACAAGTTTTTTCAGAACCAATTATCCGTTTTGGTGTTATATATGTATAAAACCTAACTTTTATGAGATCTATATTGTATTTGATAGCCGTTATCCTGGTCATAGGATGGATACTTGGATTCTTTTTTTACAGTGCGGGCCAGATAATACATCTGTTGCTGGTAATAGCTATTATTTCCCTTGTTTTAGGGGTTATTAGAAGAGCCTGACGGTTTTCCGTAAAATTGTAGCCTGTGAAATACCTTTCGCAGGCTGCATTATGTTGTCCTGGCTACCTGTTTGCTTTTGTGCAGGAGTATTACAGTTATATTTTGGGCCCCAGTTTCCTTTTGATGAAACGGCTGGCAGGCAGTTCAAACCACTTATATAAAATAATGCTCACGGCCAGTGATATAGCGAAAATGATAAAAACTGCATTGTGGTTGGCAGGTAGTATTGCCTTCAGGAACTGTAGTTTCAACGGCAGATATTGATAGTAGCGCAGTACCAGCATATGTATCATATAAAAACCGAAACTTATTTCGCCCAGGAAAACCAGGGTACTGTTGGACAATATATCTGATATAAATCCCCTGGCATAGGCAAATGTATATATCAGGAATATCATAGGCGGCCAGTAATAACAAGAATACCTGAAGCCCTGTGGTACCTGGTCGTGGAAATAAAGGAAAAAAGCCAGGAATAAGAGCGAGCCGACTTCGGCTATATTGGCAACACCCCGGTTATTCAGCAGTTCAATGTCTTTTCTTTTGCGGTATAGCCGGTACAATAATTTACCAATAATGAAATCCCCGATACGCAACAGCGGATTGATGTAGAAATACTTTTCATGGTACGACTCTTTCACCAGCAGCAGGGAGATAGGTATCATCAATATCAATATCGGCAGGAACTTTAAGTACCTCCTGCGCAGCATCAGGAATACCAGGAAGGGGAACATAACATAAAAGAACCACTCGTCTGATATACTCCACGACACGGAATTGAAGTAGAAATAAATATCGTCAGAAGGTACGAAGCTTTGTATCAGGAAGATATTCAGCACAAAGCGGTTGATCCATTCGGTGGCGTCCCCTTTGAACGACAGGGGGATGGCTATCAACAGGGTAAGCAGGTGCAGCGGGTATATACGGGCAAACCTGGCCAGCCAGAATTGCCCGAACTTCACCTTGCCTTCCAGTATCTTGTCGTGATAACTATAACCCAGTACAAAACCGCTGAGAATAAAAAAGAAGCTAACCCCTATATAGCCTTCATAAAAAATATCATCATACAATTGTTTGTAAAAAGGTGAATCGTCCTGTAAGAACCACAAATGGCTTAGGAACACCATTAAGGCAAAGAAAAAACGCAGCGAGGTAAGTGGTTTTATCATTGTATAGCAATAGCCGACCAAATTAAAACAGCATTAAAGATTGCAGCTATATTACCTTAAACAATAACATTTGCGTTAACAAGGGCCCTGAAAATATTAAGGGCGGTTTACCGCCCTTAATATTTAAAAACTATATGTTAGCTCAATCCTTCTATCTCGCCGTTCACCAGTTTTATATGGTTGGCCTGCGGGTCTTTGGGCAACCCCGGCATACGCATAATATCGCCTGCCACGGCTACTATAAAGCCCGCCCCGGCATTGATAACCACGTCGCGGATAGTGATATTAAACCCTTCGGGCGCGCATACCTTTTTGGGGTCGTCGCTGAAGGAGTATTGCGTTTTGGCGATACAAACAGGCAACTTGCCCCAGCCCGCCTCTTCAAACGACTTGAGCCTGGTAAGCGTACCTGCCCCAAAAGTTACACCCTTGGCCCTGTATATCTTGGTAGCTATCTTCTCAATTTTTGTGCGCAGGCTGTCATCATCTTCGTAGGTGAAGTTGATGTCTATGGATGGTTTGTTTTCTACCACTTCCACCACTTTTTCAGCCAATGCTGCCGCACCTTTGCCGCCCTCTGCAAAACCGTTGTTGATGGCAAAAGCCACACCATGACTACCACACCACTGTTCCAGGTGGCTTACCTCTTCCTCTGTGTCAAAGTGGAACTTGTTGAAAGATACGATCACGCTCTGGCCGAAGTTTTTCATGTTTTCGATATGCCTTTGCAGGTTGGGCAGGCCGGCTTTCATAGCATCCAGGTTGGGCTTTTTGATGTCGTCGGCATGTACGCCACCATGCAGTTTCAGCGCGGCGGTAGTCACCACTATGATGGTAGCTTTTGGCCTCAGGCCTGATATGCGGCATTTGATGTCGAGGAACTTTTCCGCACCCAGGTCGCTGCCGAAGCCTGATTCTGTTACCACATAGTCATTGCAGCTCATAGCCATTTTAGTAGCCAGAATAGAGTTACAGCCATGCGCGATGTTGGCAAATGGCCCGCCGTGTATGAATGCGGGGGTATTCTCAGTAGTCTGCACCAGGTTGGGCAGTATAGCTTCCCTCAGCAACACAACTATCGATTCTGCCACACCGAGGTCTTTTACCGTAAAAGGTTCTTTACCCCTATAACCCAGCACTATGCGCTCGATGCGCGCCTGCAGGTCTTCTACACTGGCAGACAGGCAGAACAGTGCCATGATTTCGGATGCGGGGGTAATGTCAAAACCCATCTCCTGTGGTATGCCATTGGCGCTGCCACCCAGGCCGCTGACCATATAACGCAGCGAGCGGTCGTTTACATCCAGCACGCGGCGCCATACTATACGGTCCAGCGCCTTGTCTGTATTCCTGTTATTATATTGATAGTTGTCCAGCAGGGCGGATATCATATTGTTGGCACAGGTAATGGCGTGCATATCGCCTGTAAAGTGCAGGTTGATATCTTCCATAGGCAGCACCTGGCTGTACCCACCACCTGCGGCACCGCCCTTCATACCGAAGCAGGGGCCCAGGCTGGGCTCGCGCAGGGCTACGGCTGCTTTTTTGCCAATATAGTTCAGGCCCAGTGAGGTGGCCACGCTGGTAACGGTTTTGCCCACGCCAGCCTTGTTGGGGGTGATGGCTGTTACCAGTATCAGGTTACACTTTTTGATATTTTCCTCGTTGAGGTAGGTCAGGGGCACTTTTGCCTTTGTCCTGCCATAAGGAATGATGTCTTCAGCATTGATACCCAGTTGCTCTGCTATTTCTGTAATGGGTTTCAGTTTGGCTGCCCTTGAGATTTCGATATCCGATAACATATATAATACGTGGTTTTAATTTTTTTTGACGGACGAATATATTAATAATAATGGTGAAAGTTATAGCTAGTGAGTATTAAGTAATAAGCCGTGAGTTTTTTATCAAGTGTATTGCACAATGGAGTCGTGACATTTGGGAGAAGTCTGCTGTTTTTGTGCTGAAATGTCTTTTTTGTTCCCAAAATGTTGCCGGATTTCTCAAAAAAAGATACATCGGTTTTTGTAAGTAATTGGTTGTGAGGAGGTTGGTGATTTTGTTCCAAAATGTTCCCATGTTCCTCGATTAATTTTTTTTGGCTCGTCCTGGAAGAGTTGGGAGAATCCTGTAACAATATACCGGCGTGGTTGTTTGCGAGGGTTTTCATATTGATAGTGGTTTTACGTGTCGTCGGCAGGGGCAGGTTGGCTGATATACCGGAATGGGATAGCCCCTGTACTAGGTTATTTACAACCCCGGATTCCGAATTACTCAAAACAGGTAGCCGGGGCTAACATAGCCCCGTACGAACGGGATTTACAACAAATATACGTTAAAATAATGAAACTGTATAATTTAGTTCGTGTAGTGCTGGCGTTGCAAACGCTATACCGGTAGGTCCTCGTTTATAAACGAGGACCAGGAAGGGTTGCTATTTACAGAACACTCTCGATCATTTTGCTTAATGATGATGCTTTTTTATTCCCTATTCAGCGTTTGTCACTTTCTTTTATTTCGTTCAATATTATTTTTCAGTTGCCTCAATGAGTCGCTACGCTTGTTGCTTCTCCAAAAGAAAGTAACCAAAGAAAAAGAGCCCCGTCCCTTAAGCTTCAAAGGGACGGGTTGCTTCCCTGATGGGACGACACTGCTACTGCGCTGCCGGGCAGTGAATCTTTGATTGCTAAATAAAAGTTGATGGATGCTTTTCAAAAAGACTTGCAGGTTTTTGTAGTCACGAGGAGAAAACACATGTGCCAGATGTGCAGGCACTTTATCATATCCTCTATCTTTGTGGTAATGGACGATGGAAATGGAAAGCCGGAATTTTGGGAACAAGCCTTCAACGAAAAAAAGGAGATGTGGGGCTACGAGCCGGCGAACTCTGCCATACTAACCCGCGATTTTTTTGTTGAAAAATCAACCAGGAATGTTTTAATACCCGGAATTGGCTATGGGCGAAATGCCCGGGTATTAGTAGAAGCGGGAATGACTGTAACGGGCATCGAAATATCGGCCACCGCTATCAACATGGCGAGAAAGCACTATGGCAACAGCATGACCATATTTCAAGGATCAGTAACCGATATGCCTTTTGATACCAGCCAATACGATGGAATTTTTTGTTATGCTTTAATTCACCTTTTGGGAGAAGCTGAAAGAAAAAAACTTATCCGTGATTGCTATAACCAGTTAGCAGATGGTGGCTACATGGTTTTTACGGTCGTTTCAAAGGAGGCGCCCACCTATGGGCAGGGGAAATTTATCAGCAGTGACCGTTACGAGATATTAGAAGGAGTCAGTATGTATTTCTACGACCGGGAATCTATACATGCCGAATTTTCTGAGGCAGGCCTGTTTGAGATAACAGAGGTTGAGGAGAATTATCCATTTTTCTTAATTAAATGCAGAAAGTAATACTTGCCGTTCAGGATGTTCTGCAAGACATTTTGTGAACCGGTCAAAGGTAAGATGCATCAGACCGGTGCATAAACTCCAGACTGCGGAAATTAATTAATATTTATCTTGCGCCATTATGAAAACTACCTCTATTGCTATCGTTTTTTGTTTCCTGTTCGCCGCACCGGCTTTTGCACAATATGTGCCGGATAGTACGTGGCTGGTGTTACGGGAGGAGATGGGCCCGCCTGAAGGACTTGTGCCGTTGGGCAGTATTACAGTGGGTGACCGCTGGCGTTCTGATTGTAATTACGAAAAAACCATTTCGATAGCAAAAGAAGAAGCCGCCCTGCTGGGCGGGAATATCATCAAGATAACGAAGATGAAACGCCCGAACAGTTGGAGCAGTTGTTACCGCTTATCCGCAGATGTGTACTATGCTGCTGATTTATCAACTTTCAGGAAGCCGGTAGAGGCAGCCACAGACTCGATTTTTGCCACCATGTTGCCGGATACTGCAACATATGCATTATTGTGCATCTACAGGGAATATACCACTAACTCGCCTGCAGTGTCGGTTCCCATTTTTATAGACAATAAGCATATATATTCTGCACTCAACGGCCTGAGACATACCATGAAGCTGAGTAAACCAGGGAATGTGAAAATATGGACGGACATAGGCAGGAAGATTGATTTTAAAATCGAGCCCGGTAAAATTTACTTTATCAGGTGCCATGTTGACCATAATATATTGTGGGGTATCCCCCGCATTGAATTCGCTGACCCATATATCGCAGTTTGGGAGTTCTTTGACCAGGAAGACCACACAGAATTCTTCAAAAAGGAGAAAAGAGATTTTTCTATAGACGATATATACAGATGATGTTGGTTAGTCCGGCAACTTAAGACTGCATGGCGCAAATCAGGAGATTTGCCTCCACGGCGACGTAGTTGGAGACTACGCCGAACGTGGCACAAGTGGAGAACACTTGTGCCAGATTGGGGAAATTCATTTCTGTTGAATTCCTTTTTTACTGGTTTGAATGCTTTTAATTTTCTCCAACATACCTCATGTAATTTGTAAAGGTTCCATTGGCTAATGAATAAACTGCTTGTTCAAATTCCATGTCAATGTACAATAATGCTTTACATTTTAGAAATTTGTATCGTTTTGATATTTCTTTGGCATATTTATCTACAATTACAACTTCTGCAAATTCATTTAAATTGTTTGCAAGTAAGTCCTTAGAAGCATAGTCATAGTCGGGGAGCGAGTATCCTGCTACTATCAGATAATCTGTTTCTTTTAATTTTCTGGCTGCATCATCCCAAATATTTTCAAATTTTGTAACTGACTTATTTTTTAATGGTGGAACATAATATGGATAAACATACCCAGATTCTCCGCATTTCGGACACTTACAAAAAGGGAAATGATGCCAAATGTAGTCTTCACCCACCACTAAGGTTCTACATTTTTCACAGGCAAGATAATTGAAACTACCATGAAGTTTTAGTAACGTAAGTGTGTTCTCTTTCTTGAAATATGCTCGGTCTTTGACGCAATCCCCCAAAAAAACACAACCCCATGCATTTTCAGAAATTGTACCATAGTGAAAATCTTGCCACGATAATGAATGTTCAATCCACAAATCATGATTGAAACTGATTACGGAAGTATTCATCGTACCTGCCGTGAGAATTTCAGCAAATAGCCGATAATAATTAGCATAGACCTTACCAGTCAAAGGGTTAGTACAAATTCCTCCTGCCGACTCACCAGCACTAAGAGTTGCTTGATAAAAATAAATCAACTTCAGATATAAGTCCCTGTCTACTTGATATGAGTATGCTAAGTGCTCCTCAAAACTATGTTTCAAGTTTTGAATTTGACTACTTATTTCGTCAAAATTTTCAATTCCTGGAACGGGTAAATCACCATAAATTTTCTTTAGGAATTCATAGTAAGAAGGATTTCCAATGTCATTGCATACTGGCATACACGCATTCTTAGAAGCTCCAGCACCGAGTAAGAAAGTTATATTTTGTTTGCCCATTTGCTATTTACAGTTTAGTTATCATTAAATTGCAACCTCAGTTTATCTCAAAATCTATCTTACAAATGTAATACAAGCGACAAGAGCTATTCAAGAGTGTTTTTCGCGTTGCTTTTGTTGTTAGCTTTTTTATATTCATATATAGACATTGATTTACCCACCTTAAAGTTTATACAATTCCCTACTTGTTTTATGCTATTTGAAAGCAAGTTAACAACCCTGATTCGTGAACTGTGGTTATAAATAAAACAAGGTTCAACCTGAGTTCTACTTTCTTTCCTCTATCAGCCTTACAAATTCAGATGGCTTGATGCCTAAAACTTCAGAGAGCTTAAAAATGGTAGGTAGTGACGGTGTTCTCAACGCACGCTCTAGGGCGGAGATATGTGTACGCTCCATTTCGCATTCATTGGCCAGTTCCTGCTGAGACATACCTTTAGCTAATCTCAATTCCCTTATTACTTCGCCTGTTCTTATTTCCAACGACCTCGCCATGCATAAAACTGGCAAGATTTGCTAAAAACAAATGAATACATATGTATTCATTTGTGAATTTTATAGTAAATTCGCCTGAAATAGTTTTTCCATGAATACAATCACCAATCATTTCCCGGGCTTTGCCCATGAGGCGGCGGAGCTCTCCGCCTACATTTTTAGCATAGACACTTTTATCATCAGCCTGAAGAATGAAGAAATAATACGATTTGTAACCGACAGTCCGGATGATTTTAAGCAATGGCTGGACCACCACGGCATCCGTAATGTGAACGAAACGCTGGGGAAGATGGTATATAATTATTATTTCCCGGACGGGAAGAGCAAGAAGTAACTTCTGGCATCCATATTAATGGCGTTGCAAAGGCCATTCCGGTGGGCCATCGTTTATATCCTGCGCGAGTTAACCGCCCCAATTTTCTTATACCCCAAAGGCATAAGAAAATGTCCCCGCCTAAAAACCCCGCACGGGCGGGACAGGCAGGCGGGGAGTTTTGTAGGTTTCTATAGATATAAGGCCTGATTGCTGTACCTCCTGACACTTTCTGCACTTTTCATGCACAAAACGCACAGCTGTGCATTTTGTACAAACATCGGGGCTGTATGTGAAAAGCCCTCCAGCCCGCCTGCCTGCATATTTGCAGAAAATTCAATCTTATGAAAAAGTTACTATTACTTATCGGGGGAATGGGGGCCATGACAGCTGATGGCCAGTTGCCGGATATGGTGGATTCCACCTTCGGCAATAACGGGGTGGGCATATATTCACCCTCTGCTACGGTTAATAATAATGTAGGAAACGCCGTGGTAAGCACAAATGACGGTACGCTGGTAGCCGGCACTACTGACGGTGCCAACGACGACATATTTGTATTGAAAGTGGACAAAAACGGCAAACCTGACAGCAGTTTTTTTGGCACGGGCAAGGTGGTATATGACCCCCAGATAGGCGCCAACGACCAGGTGTACCACATGGACGTGCAGCCTGACGGAAAAATACTGCTTTGCGGCAGAACTGACGGACAGACTTACTCGCAGTGCCTGGTGATGCGCCTGAACCCGGATGGTACATTGGATTCAACATTCAACCAGAAAGGCTGGATGACATTTGTGTGGATAGGCAATAACAACACAGCGCGAATGATAAAATGGCACGATGATATTATATACGTGGCATGCAGTGCCACTATCAACAATAGTTCGTTTGTCTATTTCGCAGCACTTGAAGAAGATGGCAACCACTATGGAGACTTCGGTATGTTTGGGTTTGAGGTAATAAATATCAGCGGTAACGATAAAGAATATTTCAGGGATTTTGAGATAACGCCGAATAAAGACATACTTGTTTTGGGTACCACCTTTGATGGTGTGAAGACTTACCAGTTTGTACAGAAACTGGACTCCACCGGTTATAAAGTGAATTCCTTCGGCACCAGCGGCACATATCTTTATAATACAGTCAATAGCTCAGTAGCCCTTAATGCAATGGACCTGGACCCCGATGGCAGCATATATCTAGGAGGGTTTGAAAAGATGGGAGGAGATGCAGCTGTGATAGTAAAACTAACCCCGTCGGGACAGCTGGACAATACGTTTGCCAGTGGTAATGGAAAGGCATTTTTTAATGTAACTGCCAAAGCCGAAAATGAGCGTTTCACGAATATCAGGTTCGTAAACGATACAACCATTTACCTGGTGGGTACCTATATTGATGAAAATACCAACAGGTATGCATTATCGGTGGTGTATAAGAACAATGGTTCCTTAAACACCCATTATTTTGGTAATGGATATGAGTACTACGCAGCCCCATCCGGTTATAATACACCTACTTTAGACGGCATCGTTATGCATAGTGGTGGAAGCGTTGTGCTGGTTGGTGAGGCGATAGATGATAATAAGGGTACAGACCAGGTAGTATTGAGAAAACTGAAAAAGTATCTACCTCCCAGTGTCAATATCAGTGAAGTGATTGCAGGCAGCAACGAAGTGAACGTGTACCCCAATCCTACAAACGGAGCGGTAAGGTTGAACAGCGATATCGAGTTGAACAACATAAAGGTGGTGAACTCAGCGGGTATCTTAATGGATCAAGCACAGATAGGGGCCGATATGACCTACCAATTTCCTGCTCATGTCCCTACAGGATTGTATTACCTGGTACTGAGCGGTGCCGACGGGATGTATGTTGAAAAGGTTTTTCTGCAACGATAAGCTTACAACTACTTACAATAATTATTCATCAAAATATTTAAAACTGTAATTCTATGAAAAAACTGATTACGCTCACAGCAATTGTACTACTGGCCGGTATCGCCGGTTTTGCACAAAAGCCCGTGGGTATCGATTCAACTTATGGAAAGAACGGCTATGCATTGCATATACCGTCTGCTAACCAGAACAACTATGGGGGCATTTGTTTGGGTAATAATGATACCATCCTCATGACGGGGTATGTAGATGGCAGCGATGAAAACCTGTTTGTAATTAAAAAAGACAATAAAGGCAATAATGTGGCTTCATTCGGCACCAACAGCCAGGTGATACTGGACCCGCTGCTGGGCGCCAACGACAGGGCTGAAAGTATCTACCAACTACCTGATGGTAAGATGCTGGTATGCGGCTCTATGACGGGTATGAACGACATGGATATCTTCCTGATGCGCCTGAATGCGGACGGCACTATTGATGCGAGCTTCAGCAACAATGGTATGAGCCATTTTAACATGACAGGCAGCGATGGGATGGTAAAAATGATAGTGAAGGACAATAAAGTATACATAGGCAGCCACAGCTTAGTGAACGGCAAATACACGGATGCCTATATCATCAGGATGAATATGGACGGTACGCTGGACCAGGCCTTCGGCACTATGGGTTTTACCACGATAGACCCTAATAACGGTGATATGGAAACGCTGTACGACTTTGACATAGCAAAAGACGGCAGTATCATAGCTGTAGGCCGTACACAAACACAGGCATTCGTTACCAAGATGTATATGTGCAAAATGAAAGCCAACGGGAAAATTGATGTGACCTTTGGCAATAATGGGTATTACCAGCATACAGAGGTGGGATTCACCAGGCTGACTTGTGTAAAAACAGCGCCTGACAACAGTATCTTCTGGGGAGGGTATCACGAGGTAAACTCCTTTAATGTAGCCCTGATGTTGAAGATAGACAGCGATGGTAAACTGAACTCAGTATTCGGCAGCGGTAACGGAAAAGTATCGCTGAACATGGCTGCGCAAACAGAACAGACCATCAAAGCCATGCATGTGCTGCCAGACGGCAGGATATTTGTAGCAGGCGCAAAAGAAACAATAGGCGTTGGTACATACGGTTTTACAGCCATATTTGAGAAGAACGGGAATATCAGCACAAATTATCACGGCAAAGGTTACAATATAGCCCCGCTACCTGACAGTGCGGCTGAGTTTGGGTTTGAACACATAGTAATGCAGTCGGACAGCCAGTTGGTATTGAGTGGCGTATATCTTGATTCAGCTTTCAAATATGGTGTGTTTGTAACGAGGCTTAAGAATGAGCCACCGCCTGTCAATTCAGTAAAGAATATTGCGGGTACATCCTATAATACTCATGTTTACCCCAACCCATCTACAGGAACATTTAGTATAAATGCCGATGGCAGCCATGAGGTGAATGCGGTCTACGTCTTTGATATATCAGGCAAACAAGTGGCAGGCTGGCACAATGTACAGGATAGTTATAGCATACCCGTCCATATACCCAATGGTTTATATTATATTAGTATAAGTTTTGCGGACGGAGTTGAAAACAGGAAAATAATATTAAACAGGTAGCCTGTGGCAAATGCAGTAGCTGAATATTTAAAGAAATCCATAAATCCCGGCGGCACCCCTAAACGCATGAAGGAGTGGATGGGGGCTATGTTGCTTTTCCAGGTACTGGCGACGGTATTGCCTGGCAAGTCATTGACACAACTGACATGGGCCGATAGTAGTTTACTATCGGCCGTGTTGTTGTTCGTATTTGTAAGCTGGGGCATCGGCAAAGAAAAGCTCCAGGTACCATTGTCGTGGGGCGTATTCTATACAGCCATGGCATTGCTGGTGCTGGGGGGGTGGATGTATGGCAGTGGTAAAGAGGAGATGATAGTCATCAGCAGTTGGTCGGCCGCTATGTATATACTGGAACGCAGGGATTATATCAGCTTCGCCGATTTTGCTATGGCTATGTTATCCACGGTGGTTACCCTGGCTGTAAGTATTGTCATATCCTACTTGCACCCCCAGGTATATACACATAATACCATACCGTTAATGATTATGGGTGTGGTAACGGTACTATGCAACAGCTACCTGCTGATTATTGATTTCAGGCATGGCAAACACCGTATGGATTTTTTTGAAAGGCATTTCAATAAAATTTCTGAATTGAGCAGCAGCTTGTCCGGTATACTGATGCTGGACAAACCCATAAAAGAAGCCATGTGGGATGTGACTGCTACCTGCATACCCGTGTTGGGACTGGAAGATTTCATCATATACCTGTACGATAAGGATAAGAACAGGCTGGTGCAGGTAGCTGCATACGGGCAAAAGAACCTGAGTGGCCAGAAGGTACACAACCCAATTGAAATAGAACCCGGCCAAGGTATAGTAGGTACAGTGTTCAGCACCAGGAAACCGGTACTGGTAGAAGATACATCCAGCAATCCCGATTATATAGTGGACGATGCGGTACGCTTTTCAGAGCTTGCCGTACCTATATTAATAGGTGATGAGGTATTTGGCGTGATTGATTCTGAACATTCGCAGAAGGGCTTTTACAAGCATACCCACATGCAACTTTTTAATATCATTGCCGCGTTTTGCAGTATTAAAGCGGCCCAGCATGAAGTGCGCAGGCAGATATTGGAGGCTGAAAAGAATAAGCTGGAAGTTGCGAAGATGCGTGAACTGGAGCAACTGAAAAATAAGTTCATCACCAACATATCTCACGACCTGAAGACCCCTTTGTCATTGATACTGGGCCCTGCCAACCAGATGTTCAAGACGTCGGACAATGACTTTATTAAGAAGCAGGCCGGATATATTATTAAAAACACCGACCACCTGATGGCTATGGTGGAGCAACTGCTGCAACTGAACAAAATAGAGCAGGGGATAGAAAAGGTATATAAAGAAACCGTAGACCTGGACAGGATGCTGGGCGATATTGAAACGCAATATACCCCTCTCGCCGAAGAGAATTCAATTGCGTTCAAAATAGAGGCAGAAGGTGGTTTGTTGCTGACAACTGATAGTTTCAAGCTTTCGCAATGTATACACAACCTTTTGCAGAATGCTTTTAAATATGCATCGGCAAGAATAACCATTACCGCAAAGCGATTTGAAGATAATACAGTTAGTATAAGTATAGCCGATGATGGTGTGGGCATACACCCCGACGAGCATAGAAAGATATTTGACAGGTTTTATAAAATAGACGTGAACAACCATAAGGGCACAGGCATTGGATTGTCGCTGGTGAAGGAGTATATGACACAGCTAAAGGGAACGGTAGGTATTGATTCTATGCCCGGCAAGGGGGCAGTGTTTACGCTGACCATTCCGGGGCATCTTATTGAATATACTGCAGATGAGCTGCTTATTGACGGGGCGGCAATGGTGGATGACAAACTGCCATTGGTGGTAATAGCAGAAGACCATGTGGAGCTGAATGAATTTATAGCCCAGAGCCTGCAACATGATAACTATCGTTGCCTGCGTGCGTACAATGGCCGGGAAGCCCTGAGGTTGGTAGAACAGCATATGCCTGACCTTGTAATAACCGACCTGATGATGCCGGAAATGTCGGGCGAGGAGTTGGTAGGGTACATCAAAGAATCGGATAGTATAGGGCATATACCCATTATTGTACTGACTGCCAAGAACCAGGTGGACGACCGTATAGACCTTTACCAGGCCGGCGCTGACAACTATATCCCCAAGCCTTTTAAGGTGGATGAACTATTGGCAGTAGTTGAAAACGTATTGAAGCAAAGGAAGAAGCTGAGGGATAAGTTTTACCTGAGGTATATGCCTGAAGGCAACAGCGCTATACGTACGGCAGAGCCAGATAATGATATTGCAGAACATGATGAAAACCCAATAGTGAAACAGTGCATGGATTATATACTGGCCAATATAGATGATGAGGAACTGAATGTAAATACACTCGGCGCGTCATTGGGTATGGGCAGAAACAGGCTGCAGAAGGAGATAAAAACCGCAACCGGTATGACGCCTGTAGAGTTCATCCGCTCCATTCGCCTGCACGAGGCGTATAAGATGATGCAGGGCAAGCAATACAATATCTCTGAGATTGCATACAAGACGGGTTTCAACAACCTGTCCTATTTCAGCCGCTCGTTTAAGGCGCAGTTTGGGTATGCGCCTTCGGAGATGGCCTCTGCGGGTAAATAGTAAGTTACTTTTCCAGTATTCTTATTTCCACGCGGCGGTTCATGTTTTCGTCGGCAAAAGAGCGCTCGGGCCAGGCAAGTGGTTTGGATAACCCGAAGCCTTTATACTGCATCCGCTCTTCATCTATTCCTTTTTCCACCAGGTAGTCATATACAGCTTTTGCCCTGTTTTCAGACAAGCGGTATTCCTGGGTGTCGTAATCGTAGCCGTCGTGGGTAGTGTTTTTCAGACAGCAAATATGGCCTTCCAGCCTGATTTTCAGGGTAGGGTGGTCTTTCATCACGATATACAAATGAAACAATGCTTCTTCAGACCCCTCCCTGATGCTGTGGCTGCCGGGCAGGAAGAGGATATTATCCAATCTAATTGTCTCATCTTTTTTTATGTTAGTGATGTCAATTTTCGGTGCGGGAGCTTCTATTACTGCTGGTTTAGGCTTTGGTGGTTCCGGGGCAGGTTTCTGTTTCTTAAACCCACCTAATACAATATCCACCCGTCTGTCCTGGGGGTAGCCCTCGCTTGATGCTAAGTCACGGTTGATTTCACCTTTGCCGGTTACGGTTTCAATATTTTCCTGCTTGATGCCCAGGCCTTGCAGGTATTCCTGCACAGCATTCGCCCTGTTTTGGGAGAGGGTAACATTGGACTCTTCGCTGCCCAGGTAATCGGCATAACCGATGATGCCGTAGTTCTTGTTGGGGAGCAAGATATCATAATAAGCCAGGGAATCTAATTGTTGCATAGCTGACTTATTCAATGTGGGTATGCCCAGGTCGAAATAAACCTTGATAGTATCTCCATGACCTGCAAGGGTAACCTTTGTGGTAAGGAGCAATATGCAAATGATAATGTACTTCATCATACTCTAAACGTTATTTCTCCAGTATTCTTACAGCTACCCGCCTGTTATCCTTATGCTCCGACATACCCTTACAGCCTAATCCTGCATATTGCAGGCGCCCGGAGTCAATTCCATGTTCTACCAGATAATCTCGCACTACCCTGGCACGCGCCATTGACAACTCCTTAGCCGCTATGTTTTGCCATTTGTGGGTTGTCTCGTTATGAGTTGCGGTGTCTACAACGGATGCAGCTTTCGGAGCTTTTGAGATTCCCTCAATTGTTTTATCACCTGTTGGTGAAACAAAATGTTCCGTGTAATTGGTATTGTAACTATAACAATGCACATGCCCTTCTATTCTTATTTTTACTTGTGCATTTTGTTCCATCATTTCCAGCAGTGCTTCCAGCGCGGGCAGCGAATGTTCTATCATTACTGTAGAGCCACTCTTAAAGAATATGTTTTCCAGGTCAAAGACATCACCCGTTTGCAGCTTACTGATATCAATTTTCTGCCTGTGTAGGGCTGCTACCGGTTGATTGGGTGGAAGGGGCTGCACAGGCCTCTGTTGTTGTGGTGATGGTAGTTGTGCAGTTTCCTTAAACCCACCTAATACAATATCCACCCGTCTGTCCTGGGGGTAGCCATCGGCTGATGCTAAGTCACGATTGATTTCACCTTTGCCGGTTACGGTTTCAATATTTTCCTGCTTGATGCCCAGGCCTTGCAGGTATTCCTGCACAGCATTCGCCCTGTTTTGGGAGAGGGTAACATTGGACTCTTCGCTGCCCAGGTAATCGGCATAACCGATGATGCCGTAGTTCTTGTTGGGGAGCAAGATATCATAATAAGCCAGGGAATCTAATTGTTGCTTAGCCGACTTATTCAATGTGGGTATACCCAGGTCGAAATATATTTTTATAATATCCTGGGCAAAACAATGTATCTGCGTAAGTGCAAGCACCAGGGCAATCAACAGTCTCATAGAGCAATTTACGGAAGGGTTATTGACTTAAAACCCCGCAAAAAGCGGGGTTTTAAAATTCTTTGCTATTTTATTTCGCAGTGCCCTACCAGGCCGAATTCATCACAGTTTTTCTGAGCCTCTGACCGGTTGGTTGCAATAATATTATGGTTTTCTTTTTCTCCTCTTATATTAGTGCACTCGCAGTTGTACGATTTGTTGCACGATGGGAATACACTACTGATAATTATACCCGCGCTGATAAACAGTACTATTTTTTTCATATTTATTGTAATGCGTTTAGCTGATGTTTTAACTGTTCTCAAATGTAATAAAAAATCAAATTACCTGTTAATACCTGCTTTTAATATGTCCGGGCCAGTTTTAATGTTTTACGGCTGTTGCCCGCCTGCACCTGCACCATATACATACCTGCAGACAGCGTGCTGATATCTATTTGTTCCAGGTTATTACCCGTGGTCAGCTGCATTTCCGTTTTTGTCATCACCTTGCCTTGAAGGTCGGTAATGAGGATAGTGGCCGTTGTGCTTTGTGTTGCGCTGATGCTGAGCTGAACAGATTCTTTGGCGGGATTGGGGTAGAGCTGAATTTCAGCAATAGCAGCGATGGCAGGTACACCCACATCGAAGAAGGGATATTGGAAAGTGCCGGAAGCCGATGTGCCGAGGCTCATATTGTAATAAGTACCTGATGGGGTGGATTGCAGCCTGGTAGCGCGTACCATATACCAATAAGTACCCGGAGCGCCAAATGAATCGGTATAAGTGGTGCCGGAAACCATGCCTGAGCGCTGCTTGTACTCGCCAAACTCTGACGTTGCCCTGTACACATAGTAACCTGCTACACCTGCTTCGGGGCTGGCGGTCCAGGATACTACAGCGCCCTTTGTACTGTCACCGCCCAGTGTGATGGATGGCACGGGCTTCACATATTCTGTACGCAGGGTAGGGTCGCCCATTAGCGCAATAGTGACCATTCTTGTCATTGCCGGATTGGTATTAGGCGTAGGGTAGAGGCTTATTGTGTTGTTTTGCGTAATGCGGGTAGCGTAGCCGATTGGCTCGCCCAGGGCCATGTGGTGCAGGAACCAGTTGGGCCTGCCCGCCCAGAAACTGGCCAGCGAAGGCTCATCGGCACAGAGGGGCGCGCGCAGGAAATTGTTTTTATAATTCCAGTCGCCGAAGTAGCTGCCGAACAGGGGGGTGAAGATGGCCTTCATATCGTTGGCAGCGATATTGGCTGTAGTGCCGATACCGCCGCAACTGGTGTACGAACCGCCACCGCAGCCATAAGCCCATTGGTAAAACTGTGTATTGAGCGTCCCGATAAAATCTTTTTCCTCCACGTTGTTGCTACCTACCAGTGGGGCGAAGTTGCGCCAGCCATTGCCGGCAAAACCTTCCTGCATGCCCGGGAAGTTGTCATCTACCAATGCTCGTTTTGTAACAGCCAATGCGCCTGTTTTGTATTGGTGAGCCTTGTTCAGGTAGCTTTTCATCATCTGCTCCTCCGTTTTGCCAAAGGCGGGCATATCATAAAAATCCACGCGTCCTACCTGTAGCTCTATATCACTGGCTATGTAGCTGTTGTCAAACTTGCCGTCGCCGGGTGTGTTGTGGTTCAGGCTGTTGCCCGAAGTTGTATTGTTGATACTGCCATCTGTCCAGGTGCCGTCCAGGTCGCCATAGTACAGGTCGGCAGGCCATGCGCCCTTATGGTCGGGGTGGGCATCGGGGTTCAGGTCGCCGCTGTAGGGTACGGCTATATGGCCCAGTATATATATCCCTTCCAGGTTGGTATTTGCCTGCGCAGTGGAAAGGATAAAGGCTTTTACCGTAGCCACCGTTGCAGTGCGGGGATAATCTTTGCGTATCACCTCCCAGCCGTCGCCGCTAAGGTCTTTTACCAGTGTAGCTATTTCCGTACTGCAGGTAGTGCTGAATGCATCGTCTACCAGCAGGATGAGCGCGCCGCGGCTGTGTATGGCGGGCTGCTCTATACCGGCGAAGATATAACCGTAGGGCTGGGTAGTGTCGTCTTTCACCACCACATATTCGTAGGCAGAGCCGGCGGATACATTATTATCGTTGTAGGATGTACTGCTGCCGGCTATCTGCGCGATGGCAGTGCCCCAGGCTGTAGCCGACTGTGTTTTCCTGTATATAGTAATATTACCGTTGGTTTTGGCAGGAGGCATTTCCCATTTCAACTGCACCTGTGCGGGCGATTTCTGAACCACTGCCTCTGTGCGTACTGAGTAATAGGCGTTTTGCGCCAGGGCAGTAGCGGAGAGTGCTGTAAACAGGAGTGTAAAGATTCTCTTCATATTCGGCATGATATTTAATCTAACAAGATAAGAAAATGTATATAGAATTGTATGTAACATAGGTAGCTTAATAGGCCGATCCGACAATTTGACTACCATCTTGGTCTTTAAGCCCCTACTCAGCTTCTCTTCATTTCTTTTATTTCGTTCATTTTGTTTCTTTAGTTGTCTCAATGAGTCGCTACGCTTGTTGCTTCTCCAAAAGAAACGAAGCAAAGAAAAGGAGCCCCGCCCCTTAAGCTTCAAAGGGGCGGGACCGTACCCTGATAGACTACAGAATGTCGGCTCTGCCGGGCAGTGGTACGCTGATTTTTTATGGTTTGAGTTCGTATCTAATTGCATTATTTCGGCAAAAATGTTAACCACTGCATGAGCGGGTTTAACTATTGGGAATATTGTGTCTTTGCAAGTTGTTGGTAATGATTGTGTTAGCATTAGTTTGTTAACTTTTGTTAACTCTGTACGTGTTTTTTTCGGGAGGGTGGGGGTAATAAAAAATCCCCCGTGGTGTGCGGGGGATGAAATGTGGTTGGTGTGGGGTGTTGGGTGTTTCATTGTATATTTTTTACTACTACAAAAATACGTAAATTATTCCATTATTCCAATCTTTAAAACATATTATTATTTTATCAAATAACAGTGTTTTTCCCCTTTGTGGAATAGAAAATGTTTTTATACGTTTGTCAGTTCAGATTAATAAGGGATATACTTTGTTTTGAGATACGTATTTTATATATTGTTAATCAGTACTTTTGCAGCCCATATGTCCAAAAAAATCATCGGGATAGACCTGTTTTCCGGTGCCGGTGGTATGTCCATCGGTGCTATACAAAGCGGCGTGGACGTAAAAGTTGCTGTTGAAATTGATAAGTATGCGGCTCAAACCTATGAGTTAAACCACCCCGGTACAAAGATGATAAACGATGATATCCGTAAGGTGAAGCCTACGGATATACTACCAGAGAAAGAAAAAAAGGGTACCCGCATTTTGTTTGGTGGACCGCCTTGCCAGGGTTTTTCAACATCCAACCAAAAGACAAGAAATGGTAATAATGTCAATAATTGGTTATTTAAAGATTACCTGCGCATAGTAAAAGGTATTATGCCCGACTGGGTAATTGTAGAAAATGTAAAGGGCATACTTGAAACAGAGAACGGATACTTCTTTGATGAAATAAACAAACACCTGAAAGCGGCAGGATATACAACCAGCTATGCTGTTTTGAACGCAGCGGATTATGGCGTACCACAGGTACGGAACCGTGTGTTCATTGTAGGGTCGTTGCATGGAACTAATTTTCATTTTCCTGAACCGACATGTAAAAAGCATGTAACTGTTGAGCAAGCGATATCTGATTTACCAATGTTGGAAAACGGCGCTAACTATCATGAGTTGGAGTACGCGCGAAATGCAAGTACTAAATACCAAAAGCATATCCGTAAATCATCGAAAAAGGCATTCAATAACCTGGTAACCAGGAATGCACCTTTAGTTGTTAAACGGTATGAACATATACCACAAGGCGGTAATTGGGAGGATATCCCAGCGCGACTCATGAAGAACTACAAAGATTATACCCGGTGCCATACAGGCATTTATCATAGGTTAAGGGCGGACATGCCATCCGTGGTTATTGGTAATTACAGGAAGAACATGCTAGTCCATCCCACTGAGAACAGAGGCTTGAGTGTGCGTGAGGCAGCAAGGATACAATCGTTTCCGGACAGCTTCCAATTTACTGGTAGCATAGGTTTTCAGCAACAGCAGGTTGGTAATTCCGTGCCACCTATGCTGGCAAAAAGAATTTTTGAGGCAATTGCAAATATGAATAGATGAGTATACCTATTTCAAACGACACAAAATTGGAAACAAAGATGTATAACGCATTGATTCGTGAGTACGGTGAATCAAAGGCGAGTACATATATTACTGATTACAAAGACGCTCGAAACAAATTGTTGGAGAATATTCTTGAAGAAATTAAGCGTATTGAAAATGGTTTAACTGATCATTCTGAAAGGCACATTAGAAATGTACTAGATAACGCTTACTACCTGCTAGGAGATGATTGCGATAATATGAGTGCTTTAGAATTATATATTCTTTGTTTGTGTATTTTATTTCATGATGTAGGTAATATTCATGGGAGAGAGGGGCACTTTAAAAAAGATGTAATTCAAAAGATATATGAGTTTGTGAGAGATACAACACGCAATCCGCGTTTTAAAGAAGAGAAAGTTATTGTAAGCAACATTGCAAGTGTGCATAGCGGGAAATCAACCAGAAATAAGAGCAATCCAGATGATACAATTTCGGATTTGACATCTCCATCGTTTTTTGCATTTCATAATACACCGATTAGGTATGCTGAAATTGCTGCGATTTTGAGGTTTGCTGATGAACTGGCTGAAGGACCCCAGAGAACATCCGCTTATATGTTACTAAACGGATTGATAAAAGATTTAGATGCGTATAAGCATCATAGTAATTCATATTCTTTCACGTGCAACATCAATAAAAAAGATAGAAGGCTGGCAATAAACTATCACATCGCAACAGACAGAGGAAAGACAATAGAAGATAAATTGAAATATGCTCGAGAGCATCTTGAATTTACAGTCAAGAGAATTGAAAAAATAAATAAAGAAAGGACCTACTGCCGACACTACAGCGTTCTATTGTCGCAATATAGTAAAGTTTCTGTCCAGTATTTTTTTACAATAAACGGAGTGGAAGAGACATTGGACATTGAGCCACTTGAATTTTCTGATTTGACCTTTGAGTCAAAAAGCATGGGAGAAATAAATACAGACTACAGTATTGATAACCTGTTAGATAAGTTAAAAGATAATTTGCCAAATGAATAATCCTTTTTTCTATATTGAAGCCAACCGACTTAAGCCTGATGAACTAGTAAGTAC
>CAZEZM010000024.1:0-64116 GCA_964515955.1 uncultured Flavipsychrobacter sp.
GGATGGTTACGTCAGCACCGGTAGCGCTGTTGTTACCTGTAAAAGTGATTTCTATCGCATTGCTCAGGGACAGTTGCACTGTTTGAGAAGCAGAGCTTGATTGGTTAGCCTGGTTTTGAGCGTTAGCTGCGAAACCGATTGAAGTAAGGATAGCTGCGAAAATTGCGATCTTTTTCATTTTGTTTGTTGTTTGTCTGTTTACGTTGTTTTGTTTGTTTGCTATTGTGATACAAAGATGGCGGCACGAAGCCCCCATGTCCAAAAAAACGCCATCGGTTAACGCCCGGTTTGCAAACAGGCAACAAGCCGTTAACAAATTTTAGTCCGCAATTTTGTCGTGTAATTAATTGATAATGAGGAAAATATCGTTATGCCAGCTTACTCTTCAGCTTCATTTTCCTCTTCTTCGGTGAGTTGCCTGATGAGTACTTTGTCAATCCGCAGCCCGTCCATGTCTATTATCTCCAGGGCGTATCCATGCCATTGTATTTCATCACCAATATTAGGCATGCGCCCCAGCTTGTCCAGTATCAGCCCGCCGATGGTATTGAACTCATTGGGGGGAAGGTCGTCATCGGATATGTTGAAGAAGTGGAGCATCTCGAAATACGGGTACTGGGCATCGGCCAGCCAGGTGTTGTCTTTTCTCAACGTTATTTTATAATCTTCCTGCCCCATTTCAGATACATCCCCTACCAGTGCGTCCAGTACATCGTCCATAGAAACCACGCCCTCTATTGAGCCATATTCATCTACCACTATGGCATGGTGCAGTTTGCCAATCCTGAATCCCTCCAGCGCCCTGTAGGCGGGGGTATTGTCGTGCAACACCAATGGCTTTTTCAGGTGTTTGGTCAATGCAAGGGTGTCCAGTGTGGTCTCTTTTGCAAAAAGCTCTTTGATACTCACTATACCCAGCATTTTGTCCAGGCTGCCATCGCATACAGGATATACTGAGTGTATCTCACTGTTTATTTTTCTGCGCAGTTCTTCACTATTGTCTTTAATATCCAGCCATACTATTTTGGTACGGTGCGTCATCAGTTCGCTCACCCTCCTGTCGCCCAGCGAGAATACACGCTCCACTATACGCCTTTCTATCTCCTGCACTTCACCTCCCTCGGTACTTTGCTGAATGATAGCCCTTATTTCTTCTTCTGACACCTGGTTTTCTTTGTTCGACTTTACGCCGAACAGGAACAGGAACAAATCGTTGGTACGTGTAAGCAGCCAGATGAATGGGTGTGTGATAACAGACAGTACATTCATGGGCCCTGCCATAAATGTGGCTATTTTTTCAGGGAACAGCAGCCCTATTCTTTTAGGTATTAATTCGCCGAATACTATAGTGACGAATGTAACCACTGTAACTATGATTGTAACGGCTATTGCTTTCTCATTGCCCTGGAACATTGAGATTTTAGACAGTGTGTTTTGCAGGTCCGTCTGCAAATCGTCGCTACTGAACACACCCGTAAGTATAGCAATAAGTGTGATACCCATTTGTACAGTGGACAGGAAACGGTTAGGGTTGTTGGCAAGGTCAAGGGCACGTTTCGCGTTTTTATTGCCTTTTTTTGCTGCGCTTTCCAGCCTGTATTTTTTCACAGACACAAGGGCTATTTCACTCATTGAGAATATGCCGTTGAGCAAAATAAGGCAGATAATGACGACTATTTCCATTCAGTTGTTTTATTATTCCGGTTGTAAAGTTAAATGTTTGGCGGTAACGTACTGGTGATAAATGTTAATATTTCGACAGTTAGCAGCCAGCCGTTAATATTTCATAAAAATTCAACATAATGGCTGTTTCGTTGTTAGCATACTAAACAGAGCTATGAAAAAGACAGTATTGACATTGTTGGCGGCCATATCATTAGTATATAGTGATGCGCAACAACTATCTGCGGCGCAACTGCTCGAGATGGCGGGCTGTATCAATTATGAATGCCTGTCAACCAGGGCAGAAGCTACCGGTTATGAAATAGAGTATAACAATGAAACTGACGCATTCAAAACATATAAGTTCGCCAGTAAGGATATTTACCAGAACGAAAGCAACCAGCATATTGCCAAAGCCAACAGGCTGGAAATGACGTTGATAAAAGCTGACTACAGCATTACGCTCAATTACCTGACCGGGAGCGATACGGAACGCGACAGGTTGTTGCAGCAATTTAAAGACGAAGGTTTCGGGTATGTGAAAGCTACTAAAACGATGAGTACTTCTAACAATGTAGCTACCCTGTACGCCAGCGAAAAATATCCCGGTGTGAAATTGAAAGTAACTAATTATGCCCGCCAGCGGGGCGAAGGCCGCGAAGTGGTAGACGAACTTGGTTCTCATATGGAGTATGGCTTCGAGCTGCAATGGCTGTTTGTGCCACCTCCCAGCGAGCGGAATAAATAGCAGGCTGCTTTTTTATTGTCATGGTTAAGTCTCTATTCAAATGCCTGATGGTCATGTGATTGTAAATACAGGCCGCTTCTGTAAAATCATTGTCAGAACATGGCTAAAAAACAATAACACAAATACAATGAATTGTTTTTTTAAGTCTATTTGGTGAAAACTACATAGACTATATGAAACAAGTATTACTAACAATGATGATGGCTGGTGCTACAATTTCCTATGCTGCGCCGCTGAACAAGAAGAAGGCTTATGTGCATGAGGAACATAAACTGGCTCATGAAATGGCCTGGCAGAAACAAAATACAAGAACGGCCGCCAAAGGCACAGCTACCATGAGGCGGCTGGTAGCTACAACTTACTCTGCCAATGGTGTATTGATAGACACTAATTCCCATATTTATTCCAACGGAAGAGGTTCTACGCACAATGTAATGCCGGAGTCATACTATGATAATTATTCGATGGTAGCGAGGGATTATGGAAAGACTATATTGTGCGACACATCCATCGGTTGGTACGATAACGGTAGCCTGCTATGGGACGGTACGTCTGTATATGCATACGATGCGGCTAACAACACAACGAAGCATTTATATATGTCCCCTTATTTTATGCTGCAGCACGAGGGAACATACAATAGCAGTAATAAGCTGGTAACGATAACAACATCCGATACATTTGGAGGCACGGCCTTAATGGCTAAAACCCGCATGTATATCTTATACGATGGTAATGGAAGAAGGGTGCAGGATAGTACGGTAACAATAGCCACAGGTGTACAGACAGGCAGGAGGGTGTACACCTATGATGCCGGCGGGAATATGGTGAAATATGAGTCTTATTCGCTGATGGGCGGATCCTCACTGCAACTCTTCTACCAGGCGCTTTATACCTATGATACACTTGGCAGAGTGTTGACGGAAAAGGATGCTTACGATTTCGGCAACGGCCTGATGAATAACGGTTTTGACAGCTTTGCATATACAGGCAATGCAGTTCACCCTGTACACCATCGCACTGCCTCATGGGTAGATACACTGCAGGCATGGGACGACTATGAAATACTGGAATACAGCCTCAACACACAGGGGCAGCCGGATACTTACATCATATACCGCCACATCAACCAGTGGGATACAATTGAGCGGGATGTATATCAGTACGATACGCATGGGTTGATGGTGAAGACGAATGGATATCTGTATGTAGGCAACGGACAATACAGCACCACGCCGTACGACCAGAATACCTTGTATTATGAAGAGTATGACCCGGCTTCAGTATCCGGCGTTATCAGCAACAGCAGGCAGCTTGTGCTGGCCCCTAACCCTGCTCATAATAATATCAGTTTCGAGGTGGGAAATGGTTATTCTTCAATGCGGGTAACCAACACTATGGGGCAGGTGGTGATGAAAGAAGAAGGCATGAACGGCGGGAATAATACAATAGACATAAGCGAACTGCCTGCGGGTAATTACCTGCTGACCCTGCACAATCCCGCGGATAATACAATGATGTACGCAAAGTTTGTAAAGCAATAAAAGGAAATGGTTAGTTGATAATGCGCCTGTGCAGCAATGCCGGGCGCATTTATTTATTGTTCCTGGTTCTCCTCAAGCGGGCGGTTGATGGCTATTTTTACCCTTTGTATACGCATTTTGTCCAGGTTCAGTACTGTGAAATCATAATTTTGGTAGCTGATAGTTTCATTCACCGCAGGAAACTTGCCTGAGAGCTCCAATACCAGCCCCGCTATTGAGTCACTTTCTTCACGCACATCTTCAAAAGTATCCGAAGGAATGCTGATGATCCGGCAAACATCGTTAATCAGAGTTTTGCCTTCAAATATGTAGTTGTTGTCGTCTATCTTTTTGTACTGGTGCTCATCATCGTCAAACTCGTCTTTTATGTCCCCGATGATTTCTTCCATAATATCCTCCAGTGTAACAATGCCTGAGGTGCCGCCAAACTCATCTACCACTACGGCAAAGTGTATGCGTTTCTGTTGGAATTCTTTCAGCAGGTCTTCTATCATTTTGCCCTCGTGCACATAGTAGGGCGGCCGCATCAGTTTGTGCCAGGAAAAGTCCGGCTCGTCCATGTAGGGCAAGAAGTCTTTGGTGTGTATAATACCTATTATTTTATCCAGGCTGTCTTTATACACGGGCATACGGGAGTATCCCAGTTCTATAGCTATCTGTTGCACTTCGCTAAAACTGCTGTCGTAGGGTATACCGCCAACATCCATACGGGTACGCATGATTTGCGTTACATTGATATTGCTGAATTTCAGGATGCCTTTGAATATATTGACTTCCTGCTTGGTGGCTGTATGGCCCACAGTCAGTTCTATGGCGTGTTCAAAGTCTTTGCCGCTCATAGCGGGCGATGGCTTGCTGGCTATGCGCCGCTCAATATAACTGGTAGACGATACCAGCAGCTTGCTTACGGGCCTGAATATTCCCGATAAAATATGTAATACAGGTGCCGCAAAAAGCGCCATGCGCATGTTATTTTGCGTCGCATATACCTTAGGCAATACCTCGCCAAAAAGGACCAGCAAAAAAGTGACCACAACAGCATTGACAATAAACAGGTTGGTGCTGTCCAGGCCCGGCAGCAGCTTGTCCATCAGCAGCTTCATGGTTATTACTATAGATATATTGATGAAATTATTGCCTATAAGAATAGTCGCCAACAGCATCTTGGGGTGGTCCAGCAGGCGGATGGTTTGCCTGGCAGAGCCGGTTTCTTTGGTTTTCAGGTAGGTAATATCCTTTGCGCTCAAAGAAAAATAAGCTGTTTCTGACCCCGAGGTAATGGCGGTCATCAGCAGTTGTATGAGTATAATGATAATAAGTATAGTGACAGTAGAAGCTGAAAATGCCTCGTTAGATGCCACTAATAATAAAGAATTCAGGTTCGGATCAGCGTCAGCAGGACTTCCCAAGTAAAATTACAGTTTGGTTCTATTCAAAAATAAAGAAAGGGACAGAATTAAAACAACTCTTCCCCTTGCTTTACGGTTAATTTCTTTATCAGAATGGCAGATTGTCTTTGTCACCCTCGCCCTGGTTGTAGCTCAGGTCTTGCTCGTTAAAGCTGTCTGTGGCGGTATGCGGGGTTTCAATGGTGGTATCATCCCCATTGCCGTCCCTGCGTTTGTCCAGCATCACCAGGTTATCGCCCACTATTTCGGTGCTGAACCTTCGGTTTTTGTCTTTGTCTTCCCAACTGCGTGTGCGCAGGCGGCCTTCTATATATACCAGGCTGCCCTTGTGCAGGTATTTCTGCGCCAGTTCTGCCAGCCCCCGCCACAGCACTACGGTATGCCATTCTGTCTGCGATACAAGATTGCCTGTTTTGTCTTTAAATGTTTCGGTAGTGGCCAGCGGAAATTTTGCCACAGCTATATTTCCCTCCAAATATTGTAAGTCCGGATCTTTACCCAAATTGCCTATCAATGTCACTTTGTTAACGCCTCTCATAGTATCTTATTTATTGCCATTTATCAAAATGTATTCCCATATTAATAAAAGTATGCATTTTTTTCAAAAAATGAAATAACCGACTTGGGAAAAGCGTACTTGTCCAGCTCCTGTTTAGGTACCCATTTGCCGTCTTCGGGCAATCCTTTGGGTGTTTGTTTGGCCTCACACAGGTAAAAATGGGTTTCTATTATACGGTGGGTAAGCCTCTGGGACAATTTGCCTGCAAATACCGGCTTGCCTTGTTGTAGCTGTATAGACTGCAATTGCTCATGTTTTATCAACCCGGCGGCTGTCAGCGCATGTTCATGCTCCACCAGGTAAGGCTCATATAAGTTTTGCCATATATCATTACCGGTACGTTTGTGTATCCAGATGTTTCCGTTGTGTAAAAAGAGTATATAATGGAAATACCTGGTGCGTACTTTGAGCTTTTTGCTCTTCACCGGCAGGTCATTAATCAGGCCTTGTTCGTAGGCAAAGCATTTCTTTTGCAAAGGGCAGTTGCCGCAGTCGGGTGAGGCGGGTTTGCAAACGGTGGCCCCCAGGTCCATAATGGCCTGGTTGTAACCTGCGCTGTCTGTTTTATCCAGCAGTTGGTTGGCCAGCTCAGTGAATTCCTTTTTGCCCAGTGTACTGTCTATAGGCGTGTCTATGCCAAAATAGCGGGACAACACCCGGTACACATTACCATCCACCACGGCATGTGGCAGCCCGTAGGCAAATGAAGCGATAGCGGCCGCCGTATATGGCCCTATGCCTTTTAGCCCAAGTATAGCTTCATAACTATCCGGGAATTTACCTTTCAACTCTCTGGTAATATAGCGGGCGGTGGCCAGCATGTTCCGGCACCGGTTATAATATCCCAGCCCCTGCCACAGCCGGAACACTGTTTCGTCTTCAGTGGCTGCCATATCCTGTATGTTGGGGTAGGCTTCTATGAATTTCTCATAGTAAGGCAATCCCTGCTGCGCCCTGGTTTGTTGTAATATTATTTCAGACAACCATATTTTGTAAGGGTCTTTTTCCTCCTTCCAGGGCAGGCTGCGATCGTTGTGCGTAGCGTGCCAATGCATCAGTTGGCGGGTAAAGTATTGTAGCTGAGCCTTATTCATTTTTACAGTATTCGCAATATACACAGGTTGTGCCACAGCCTGTATTTTTTCTCTGAAAAGTCGGGGCTATCCATTACTTTTGAGCCCTGAAATAATACCAATGCAGTTAGAAGAATTAAAAAAGCTGGCTTCGCAGGTGCGCCGCGATATAGTACGTATGGTACATGCAGTGCAAAGCGGCCACCCGGGCGGTTCGCTGGGATGCACTGAATATATGGTGGCTTTGTACAACCATATGATGGAATACAACAGCGCATCATTTGACATGGACGGGAAAAATGAGGATATATTTTTCCTTTCCAACGGCCACATTTCGCCGGTGTTTTACAGTGTGCTGGCACATGCAGGGTATTTCCCCAAAGAAGAACTGAATACATTCCGCAAAATAGACTCAAGGCTGCAGGGCCACCCTACTACGCACGAAGGGCTGCCCGGTGTGCGCATAGCCAGTGGTTCGCTGGGGCAGGGCATGAGCGTGGCCTGCGGGGCGGCTTTAGCCAAAAAGCTGAATGGCGATAAGCACCTGGTATATTCACTGCACGGCGATGGCGAGTTGCAGGAAGGGCAAAACTGGGAAGCCATCATGTTTGCCGCGCATCACAAAATAGATAATCTCATAGCTACGGTAGACTGGAACGGCCAGCAGATAGACGGCCCTACCGATAAAGTAATGGGCTTGGGCGACCTGAAGCCTAAGTTTGAAGCCTTTGGCTGGCATGTCATCAACCTGGATAATGGTAACGATATGGCTGCCGTGGTAAGTACACTGGAAGCTGCTAAAGCCGAAACAGGAAAAGGCAAGCCCATAATGATATTGATGAAGACCGGTATGGGCCACGGTGTCGACTTCATGGAAGGAAGCCACGAATGGCATGGCATAGCCCCCAACGATGAGCAACTGGAGAAAGCGCTGGCTCAACTGGAAGAAACACTTGGGGATTATTAATACTATTGTTATAATATTCAACCAAGGGCAACGTTATATAGTTGCCCTTTTTTTTTGGCATATTAATTAACCCCGTATTGATTTTTATAACAAACCAAAATTTTTTATGACAAAGCGATTTTTTTCCGCACTTACAATCATGTTACTTTCAGGTCTTTTCTTTACATCATGCAAAAAAGAAAAGCCGGATATCGTGCCCACAACCACCGAGTATCTGTCGGGCAAATGGCGGGTTACGCATTTTGCTTACGACGACAACAGGAATAAAATATTGGATGAACAGGAAAAAGAGTCTGCAGGTAACGACGACGAACTTTCTATCATCTTTAACGCCAATGGTACGGGCTATACCAGTTGGTATTTCTATTACGACTCGAGTACAGAAACTGAAGATTTTACCTGGAAGCTGGAAAATAATGAGGAAGATATCCGTATAATATTTAATGATGAATATGGTGCCGACACTTCGGATATGAGGATATATGAGTTGAACATGGAGAGCTGCGTACTGGAGAATAACGAGGGATATGGGGTAGATGATATTGAATGGGTAATCATGCAGAAGCAAAGGCAATAAAAATAGTTTAACTAAAAACGCCCCGCATCGCGGGGCGTTTTTTATGATGTCAGGATATCTCTCGATATCACCAGCTTCTGTATTTCCGATGTGCCTTCGCCTATTGTACACAGTTTGCTGTCGCGGTAGTATTTCTCTACAGGAAAATCTTTGGTATAGCCATATCCGCCAAATATCTGTATGGCATCTGTTGCAATCTGTACGCTTATTTCCGATGCATAGTATTTAGCCATGGCCGACTCTTTAGTCATCTTCTCGCCACGGTTTTTCATATCGGCTGCCTGGTATATCAATGCTTCTGCCGCGCTTATTTTAGCATACATATCAGCCAGCTTGAAGGCGATTGCCTGGAAGTTGGATATGGGTTGGTCGAACTGCTCACGCTCTTTGGAGTATTTTAAAGAAGCTTCGTAAGCACCCTGTGCCATGCCCAATGCCAGTGCAGCTATAGAGATGCGTCCGCCATCCAGCACTTTCATAGCCTGGCGGAAACCATCGCCCACCTCGCCCATACGCTGGCTGTCGGATATACGGCAATTGTCAAATACCAGTTCCGTGGTTTCAGAGGCACGCATGCCCAGTTTATTCTCTTTTTTACCGGCTGTAAAACCCGGAGTGCCCGCCTCTATTATGAAAGCGGTTATATTGCTTTTGGTGCGTGGCTCGCCTGTGCGTGCCAGCACTACGGCTACATTGCCGCTCTTGCCATGTGTTATCCAGTTTTTAGTCCCGTTCAGTATCCACCCATCGCCGTCTTTTACGGCTGTGCAGCGCATATTGCCGGCATCACTGCCCGTATTGGCTTCTGTCAGCCCCCAGGCGCCTATCCACTCACCGGTGGCCAGCTTGGGCAGGTATTTTTTCTTTTGTTCTTCGTTGCCGAATGTAAGGATATGCCCCGTACACAGCGAGTTATGCGCCGCGGTAGACAGCCCTATCGAACCGCAAACCTTGGCTATCTCGCTGATGACTGTTACGTATTCAAAATAGCCCAGTCCAGAACCGCCGTACTCTGTAGGTACCAGTACGCCCATCAGGCCCAGTTCACCCATTTTTTTAAAGAGGTCTACAGGAAATATCTGTTCTTCGTCCCACTTCATCATATCAGGACGGATGTGCTTGTTGGCAAAATCGCGAACCATATCGGCGATTTGCAGTTGGGTATCAGTGTATTGAAAATCCATGTGCTTATTAACCTACAAAATTTCGGCAATTTTACGAACTTTTCGCCAGTCTTTTGTGCGTAATATGTGGTATTTATTCAATTGTTGTCCTTTCGTCCAGCATTTCCTTTGTTTTTTCGTTGAAATGATAGACATCATATACTTGTTGCATATCTGTGAACCTGCCCAACTGCCGCCTGCGTTCCAGTATCCGGTGCGACAGTCCCTTGCCTATACCGGGCAATGATATTAAGGTAAGTGAGTCCGCCGTATTCAGGTTGATTTTTTCGCCGGGTGATAATGCCAGTATCTGTTGCTCTGATTGCTTGTTTATTTGTTTACTGGCAATTATCACCTGTTCCGCCTGTATTTCCGGTTGCTTAACCCATAGGTGCATAGTAGCCCTTACCGCTATCAATAGGATAATTACCGCCAGCAGGGCGATGATACCCATCCTTTCGGTACGGTTAAAGGATATGTATGAACGGAAAAGGTTGTTCATGAGTGGGAATAAAAATAGTTATAAAATCATTCACCCGTTGCAGCTTCCCGCACTGCTTTTTTCTGCGCGGGGGTTGGTTCGGGCGTCCAGTAGCCCTCATAAGGTTTGAAGCCGGGGTTAGCCAATAGTTCAGCCAGGTCTGTTTTACCGTCCATATACGCCGCCATGCTGTTGAATATCGCCTTTTTTTCTTTCCTGAATATCATCAATGCCGAGTTGGCGCCTGCCTTTGTAGCAATGGGCACACCACCGCCCAGCTCTGCCCAATGCCCGCCCAGCAGCAGGTTCTTTACCGGGGTTTGGTAGTGCGCTACTTTGCTTTGCATATTCTTTTTGCCGGGGCGGGCGCCCATCATAGTGCCCCCTTTATTGCCGGTGTATCGCCAGTGGGTCACGGGCGTGGCTACGTCGTAAAATAATATATGGCTGCGCAGGCCGGGTGCTACCTGCTGCTCTATACGGTCAATAATTACCTCAGCTATTGATGTTTTATTCTTTTTGTAGGCCTCGCCGCGTACGTAGTTGCCTTTGTCGTCCTTTTCTGTTTGCCACTCGCTGTACTGGTGCATCAGCGCGGGCATAAACAGGGTAAGCGTGCCGCAGCCTTCCGGTGCCAGTGTCTTGTCCCTGCACGATGGGGCCAGTATAATGAGCTCACTCTTGGCGGGGTCGCCGCTGCTGTGTTCATCGCGTGTATGAGCTTCGCTGGCCAGGTGTACCATCTCTTCGCCAAAGCCTAATGTTTCGGTAGGGCAGTCCAACGCTACCGATATGGTTACCGATGATGCATAGAGTTCAGCCTCGCGCAGTTTCTTTTTCAGTTTGGGAGGCACTATATGTGCGGGCAGCATTTTTTCGTACAATGCTTCCACGTCGCAGGCGGCTATTACATATTTGCTGTTTACAGTGTATTCTTCTCCCCGGTGTTCCAGCCTTACGCCTTTGGCCGTATTGCCGTCCAGCAGTATCTCCTGCACATTACATTTAAAGTATAGCTCGTTGCCGTAATATTCTATGATATGTTGCAGCCATTCGGGTATCACCTGCCCGCCTCCCGGCGGTGGGCTCTGAAAGTCCCGGTAATAAGCCCAGCCTATAGGTACAAGGCAGCCCAGCAGTTCTCCTTCCGACGAAAAAATATCATGCAGCTTTTTGTCTTTAAAAAATTTATTCAGCCCCCTCTTCATGCCCTTATCGCCACTGTAGGTGATGTAGGGTATAAATGGCAGGGCAAACTTCAGCAGGCGCAGTTTATTGGTCATGCGCTCTATGGGTGCCATCGTTTCTTCAGAGCGGAATATATTGCCGAAGTTTTTAAACGAGTGGCCTATCTTCTTTGCTGCCTTAAAAAATCGGATAATGCCATCTTTGCTTGCCGGAAATTCTTTGATGAGTTGGTCGCGCAGCTCGTCAGGGTTAGCTGTCAGCAGGTAGTCGAAGTTGTCGCCTTTGTACCGCTTAATCTTGCTTTGCACCATAGCCCTTGGGTAGTCGTTGCCTATCATGTCAAACACCTTGGTCACCAGGCCATCTGGCCCGTATTGGTTCAGCCAGTGTATAGCGGTGTCAAAGCGGAAATCTTTACGGCGAAACCCTGCCAGGTAGCCCCCTGCATGGGGCTCTTTTTCCAGTACGCATACGCTGAAACCCGCCTTGCTCAGCAAAGCTGCCGCGGTCAGTCCGCCCACACCGGCGCCTATCACCACCACGTCATAATATGGTTTCAACTCTGGTTTCTGCATAAGGGTGTGGCAAGATAGGGAATAATGCGGTGTGATAGGATACGGGTTTGTGGGTATTATCTCCCTTCTCAGCACCAATCTTCGTGCGGCACCGGGTTTACCGCACTTTTTAAATGATATAGCACTGCTCTGTGCACTTCTGTCTTATTGCCGGTATTTACAAGCAGGTAGTAACTACCTGCCGGGCAACATTATGGTATATTTTTAATAGCTGGAATAACTACTAACCCCATGCTTCAGCATGGGGAGAAAATCTACATAACAGGCTTTAGCCGTGACAGGATACATGGCAAAGCCGGTCTGCATTTAATCAATATAAAGTTGTTAAATACAACAAATTTACGTAAATTTATATTTAATAATGCCCTTGTAAATCAGGCAGGTATTTAAGCTCTTTGACATGGAAACATAACAATTCCTCACAACCCCGCAAATTATCCGGCTGCTGGGTTTTGTTCCGATGGGAACAACTTCCGCACATTTGGAGCAAAATTGAGAATTGACAATCAACGAGTTATTTTAAAACTGATGCCAATTTTACATTTTTCAATTTCCCGGCATCATTTGGGAACAAAATAATGAATGATTAGTCTTCCCCGGAATTTATCCCGCCGTGGCGGGAGGGGGGATAAGGGGAGCCTCGCGACGTACACTTTTCTCATTTTCCGGCATCATTTTGGAACAATCTGGCCATTTAGCCTGTTTTAGGCTACGACTTTATATTTTTGATGCATTATGCAGGTACAAGACATTATACAAGCTATAGAGGCGTACGCACCGCCAGCCTACCAGGAGGGTTACGACAACAGTGGCCTGCAGATAGGCGACAGGCAGGCAGAAGTGAAGGCCGTGCTCATCAGCCTGGATGCCACCGAGGCTGTGCTGGACGAGGCTATACAACGCGGTGCCAATATGATAGTGGCGCACCACCCCCTGTTGTTCAGCGGGCTGAAACAGGTAAGCGGACGTAACTATATAGAGCGTATTGTGATGAAGGCTATTAAAAATGACATCAGCATTTATGCCTGCCATACCAACCTGGATAATGTGCGCAACGGTGTAAATGCCAAAATTGCGGAGAAGCTGGGTTTGCTGAATACATCCATACTCGCTCCCATGGGCGATAGCCTGTTCAAGCTATATACCTACGCCCCTGTAGACACTGCAACATCTGTACGCGATGCAATGTTTGCCGCAGGCGCGGGTGAGATTGGCAAGTATGATGAATGTAGTTTCAATACGCCCGGCAAAGGCACATTCCGTCCCGGGCAGGGCGCTAACCCTGCAATAGGGCAGGCAGGTGGCCCCAGGGAGGAGGTAGCAGAAATGAAAATTGAGGTATTGGTAGACAAAGGGAAATTCTCACAGGTGCTGAAGGCGCTGGTTGCCGCCCACCCATACGAGGAGGTAGCTTATGAAATAATACCCATCACCAATGTTAACCAGGACCTGGGTGCAGGTATTGTGGGCGAGCTTACCGAGGCCATGGAAGAAGCGGTTTTTTTGCAACACATTAAAGATAATATGAAAGCAGAGTGCATCAGGCATACCGCATTATTGGGGAAGAAAGTGAAAAAAGTAGCCGTCTGCGGGGGCTCCGGCAGCTTTCTGCTCAAAGATGCCATACGCGCCGGGGCTGACATCTTCATTACTGCTGACTTCAAATACCACCAGTTTTTTGACGCCGATGGCAAGATTGTGGTAGCCGACATAGGCCACTACGAAAGCGAGCAATACACCTCGGAAATATTCCTGGATATTATTAATAGAAAATTTCCTAATTTTGCCACTCTTTTATCAAATTTATCTACAAATCCGGTAAATTATTATTTTTAAAAATATATGGCAAAAGTTAAAGAATTCTCGGTTGAGGAAAAGCTGGTAGCAGTCCTTACTTTGCAAAAGATTGATTCTAAGATAGATGAAATCAAAACCCTACAGGGTGAGCTGCCAATGGAAGTGAAAGACCTGGAAGACGAGATAGAAGGCCTGCAAACACGTATCAACAACATAGATGCTGAAATAGAAAGCATCAACAGCTTCGTAAAGCAGAAAACTGATGCTAAGAAAGAAGCCCAGGAGCTGATAAAGAAATACGAAAAGCAGCAGGAGAATGTAAAGAACAGCCGCGAGTTTGAAGCCATCAACAAAGAGCTGGAAATGCAGGAGCTGGAAGTGAAGCTGAACGACAAACACATCAAGGATGCTGGCTACGAACTGAAAGACCGCAATGCGGCTAAAGAGTCTACCCAGGCTAAAATAAGGGAAGTAGAAGAACAACTGAAAGAGAAGAAAGCGGAGCTGGAGAAAATCATCAACGAAACCGGTAAGGAAGAGAAAGTACTGATAGACAAATCTGCCGAGGCTAAAGAAAAAGTGGAACCCCGCCTGCTTACAGCTTATGAGCGTATCCGTGGCAGTTACCACAATGGTTTGGCAGTAGTGCCCATCATGCGCGATTCCTGTGGTGGTTGCTTTAATATCATTCCGCCCCAGCGCCAGTCAGAAATACGCCAGCACAAGAAAATCATCGTGTGCGAGCATTGCGGCCGCGTATTGGTAGATGTTGACCTGAACGACAAAGTGAAAATAGAGGGTAAATAATCGCCCGGCTTACATTATATACAGCCCGTCCATTATACCCGGACGGGCTTATTTTTTATTAATACCCTTTACCTAACTTTATCAGTAATCCGGTACCGGGCTCATGAAACAGAAATCACTGGTTGCTCTTATTGCATTGTATTGCCTGCTGGCTGTGGGGTATGCACCGCCCGGCGATAGCTATGCCGTGCCCATACCTGCAAGCGAGCAGCGCAGCGGAGATGCCACCAGGGGGTATGAATACCTGACCACCGGCGATTTCCTGAAGAGCGGGTTGCCCTATGGTGTGTTTGTGATGAACAGTGGTAAGGACAAGGATAACAAGCTGCAACGCACCGGCAAGAATGCCACAGTAGGGTATGGGTATAATGTGATAGAGCATATGGGCGTAGAAATGGTGATACCCACCTGCCTGCAATGCCATGCTGCGGAGTTTGAGGGCCAACTGGTAATAGGCTTGGGCAATACTTCGGTAGACTTCAGTAATACTACACGTACAGACTTCAGCGGGCGTATCAATATGTTGCGTACAATGGCACCCAAACAGTACGAAGCAGCAGCACCTTTCCTCACCGCGTTTGCCACTACTTATCCGCTGATGGAAACTGAAGTGCGGGGGGTAAACACCGCTGACAGGCTGGCCGCTGTATTGGCTGCGCACCGAAATCCCAGGACACTGCAATGGAGTGATAGCGCAATGCTGGTTATACCAGACGAGGTAATACCAACAGATGTGCCTGCATGGTGGCTGATGAAAAAGAAGAATGCTATGTTTTATACAGGCTTCGGCAGGGGCGATTTTGCGCAGTTCATGATGTTGTCGAACCTGCTGACGGTAACCGATACAACAGAAGCACGCGAGGTTAGTTCGCACTTCAGCGATGTGCTGGCCTATATACGTTCACTTGAAGCGCCGCCATACACGCATGAGATAGACCGTAAGGCTGCGAAGAAAGGCCGTGCTGTATTCAACGATAATTGCAGCAGTTGCCACGGCACCTATGGCAAAGAGGAAACCTATCCCAACCTGCTGATACCCGCCGCTGTTGTACAAACGGACTCTATGCTCTGCGGGCAGATAATGAAGAATAAACAATTTATAGACTGGTTCAATAACAGTTGGTTTGTACAAGGTGATAATCCTGCGCAACTGGTACCCTTTAACGGCTACATAGCTCCGCCGCTGGATGGGGTTTGGGCTACAGCACCCTATATGCACAATGGCTCGGTGCCTACCATAGAGGCCATGCTCAACAGCAAGCTACGCCCCGCATACTGGAGCCGGGACTTCAAGAATCCTGAGTATGACTACCGGGCATTAGGTTGGATATACAAAGAGCACAATGAGCCCGAAAGAAGAAAAGTGTATAATACTACACTGCCCGGGTATGGCAATCACGGCCACTACTTCGGCGATGCGTTGACGCAAAGCGAAAGAGAGGCCGTGATTGAATACTTAAAAACTTTATAAAATTGTTTACTTCACATGCTGGTTCAGCCAGGTGGTTACTATTTCCAGTACTTCGGGTTTGATGGTTTGTTCCAGTTGCCCGTACTCCTGTGCTGTGCAGGTGTTACATTCCTGGAAGAGATGGTTAACCCCTTCTATTTCACGTACTTCATGCACTTTCGATTTGCTGTTGGCAAGGGCTTTTGTAATGCCTTCCAGGTTGCTGCGGCTGATGACTTGTATATCTTTATCGCCGTTTAGTGCCAGTACCTTACAGTCCAGTTTTTCCAGTACGGGTTTGGGGTCGTATTGCATGAAGTACATCATCCACTTGTTATCATACAGCTTGATAAACTCATAACCGAATTTCTCCCTGGACTCTTCATCGGTTATGCCTGTAGTAGCCTGTACGGTTGTTTTGTCTGTTCTTGCCATCCAGTCATTCAGTACTTTGTTCACATTCTTGTCAGCTGCGTCACGGCTGGTTGCTGTTGTCAGGCCTTTCATAATAGACGTATATAACTCGCCATATTGATTCGCCTTTTCTTCAGACAATCTCATGGTTTTCATTAAGGCCACATTTTGTTCGGCCATAGCCTGTATCACTTGCACACCCGGCGCCGCCATCAGTACGATAAAATCTACGTCTTTGCTGCGCGCAGCTACCAGTTGAGCTATCAGCCCGCCCTCGCTATGCCCGTACAAACCTATTTTTTTCTTATCTACCTCTTCCCTCTTTTTCAGGTATTCAATAGCAGCCATCACGTCATCTGCAAAGTCTTCTGAAGTCGCTTTGCTACGGTCACCTGTTGTTTTGCCAACTCCACGGTCATCTACGCGCAATACCACATAGCCGTTTTTTGTCAGGTGGTCGGCCACTACGGCGAATGGCTTGTGCTGAAATAGTTCCTCATCCCGGTTTTGCGGCCCGGAGCCTGATATGAGTATAAGGGCAGGGTGCTGCTTGTCATCGCGTGGTGTAGTGATGGTAGCGCCATACTGTATGCTTTTGTTCTCATTGTAAAACAATACATCGTCACTATTGTAGGAGAAGGGGGCCTTAGGTGTTTGGGGACGGTTCAACTGTATCCGGCCTTCGGTCCGTTCCAGGTTCAGCCGTACCGACATTCCGTTTTGTGTCCATTGCCCGTCTATACTGTTCACCCCACCCAATTTGCCGTCGTAGCGTCCGTTTACTTTTACTACTTTAATATGTATGCTGTCGCCGTTAATCATCACGGTGTCGCAGGGGATATCCTTTGCCCCCTGTGCGGGCACATCCATAGTTGCAGCAGGGTTCCCGGTTTTCTGCCCTGAGATATTAAACGCCATCCTCAGGTTCTGTACGCCGTTTAGCGCTCCCTGCCATGTGCCGTCAAAGTTTTGTTGTGCATAAGCGTAACAAGCAAATAGCATACACATTACTGTTGCAGATACTGTTCTCATTATTATTGTACGTTTTCTTTTTTTGCGTTTTTGTAATAGATATATGAATAGCATATAGAAACAATGGCTATCAACAGGGATACTCCCGTCATAAACATTGCTGCGACAGCAGTGTCGAGTGCGAGGGCAACTATAGTAATCAGCACACCGCCCACAAAAAACAGTTTGGCCGATACCCTGTGCGTCTTTTTCCAGTTGTCATCATCCTTTAATGTCCAGGGTATGCGTACACCTACAAATCTGTTGGGTTTGATATTGTACATGATGTTGCCTATGAACACAAAGAACAGGCCAATGGCAGGCATTACCACCTTATCCAGTAATACCATTTCAGGGTTCATACTATTAACAATTATGGCCAGGTTCAGCACAGAGAGGAAAATAACTGTGCCTAGTGCAATAGTATCAAACACTGGTGGCTTACCGTCTTTGAATTTCTTTTTGTCCAGTTTATGTACATTGGTAATCAGTGCATAACTGATTAAGCCTGTTACAGCTACCAGCACTATACTCACCAGTAATTCCGCCTTGCCGCCATACCTGTCGGGCTTGCCATCACGGCCGAAGTGCAGGGCCAGTTGCACGGGCATTGCTTTCCATTGCAGCAACAGGTACACCAAAGGTATACCCGTCGCCACCCCGGCCAACCAATGCTTAAATGGATTTTCTGATGCCATGCGTTTTGAATTTAGTACTACTGCTTACTGTTTTGAACTGCAATACCCATTTCAATATTTCTTCCACTACTGTGGTGTTTAGCGAGTAGGTGATGAACTGGCCGTTTTTTTCTGCCTCTATCAAACCGGCCTGTTTCAGCAGGTCAAGATGGTGCGATATGCTGGGTTTCGATATGTCAAAGTAGCCAGCTATTTCACCTGCAGTCAGGTTACTGTCTTTCAGCAGTTCCAGTATTTCTCTCCTGGTCTGGTCATTCAAAGCCTTAAACAGGTTGTTCATTATTTAGGTATTTAGGCAAATATCTAAATAAGGAATCACAATACAAAAAAAATACCCTGCCGGTTAAAAGCAGGGTATCGTGCCGGAATAATTTGTATTTGTTATGCGGGGACATTGCTGCCTGCAAAGCTCACTGCCTTTTCTACCATGCTTTTCGAACCGATAAAAATGGGTACGCGTTGGTGCAGTTCAGTTGGTTGTACATCCAGTATCCGCCCCTTGCCGGTGGTAGCTATCCCGCCCGCGGCTTCCATCAGGAAGCTCATAGGATTGCATTCGTATTGCAGGCGCAGCTTGCCGTTTGCATTCTTTTTATCAGCAGGGTAAATGAATATGCCCCCTTTTATCAATGTGCGGTGCATATCGGCTACCATCGAGCCAATATAACGGTGCGAATAGGGCCTGCCATCTTCTTTATTGTCTTCCATGCAGTAATCCAGGAAAGCCTTCATACCATCGTCATACTTGCAGGTATTGCCCTGGTTGATGGAGTATATCTTGCCTTTTTCAGGGCATTTCATTGCAGGATGTGATAAGCAGAATTCACCTATAGAAGGCTCGAGGGTAAAACCGTTTACACCCAGTTTGGTAGCATATACCAGCATGGTGCTGCTGCCATATATCACATATCCCGCCGCCATCAGCATATTACCGGGCTGCAGGAAATCTGCTTCCGTACAAGGCTTGCCCAGCTCGCTCACCCGCTTGTATATCGAGAAGATAGTACCGATAGAAGCGTTCACATCAATATTAGACGAGCCGTCCAGCGGGTCGAACAATACCACGTATTTTGAGTTAACCGAGTATTCATCGTCGAAGGCTATGAAGGTGTCGTTCTCTTCTGAAGCCACGCCTGCACAATCCGAGCTGTTTTTCAAGACATTGATGAGTGTTTCATCCGCAAATACGTCCAGTTTCATCTGTTCCTCTCCCTGCACGTTGGTAGCGCCGTGTGCGCCCAGTATATCTACAAGTCCGGCTTTCAACACCTGCTTATTGATGATTTTGCAGGCAAGCCCTATGTCGCGGAGTATCGACGACAGTTCGCCTGTGGCATTAGGAAACTTCCTGGTTTCCTGGATGGTGAACTCATCCATTGTCATTAATCTTCTTTGCGGATTCATTTTTTCTGTATTTGAATAAGGATGCAAAATTAATAAACCCCGACTGATTATCATTTATTAAATTAATAGCGCCCAAGGCATATAAAAGGTTTATATTCTGACAGATAGAAGCTACCTTTGCGAAGCCGGATAACGGGGTATGGAATGGTACAGTACTACAAAAATATCAATCGCCAGACACAGGAGGTTCAGGGGCCGGACGGCGCCAACTGGATCAATGTGACCCCGCCATTCCAGGAAAATGAAATCAACAACCTGTCTGAAACCCTGAAAATACCCCGCGACCTGCTGACAGATACGCTGGATATAGAAGAGCGGGCGCGTTACGAAGAAGAGGATGGGGTGAAACTCATTATCCTGAAAACCCCGGTAGAAAACAAATCGCTCAACGAAAGTGATGCTGATTATGTTACCATCCCCATTTCTATCATCATTACCGAGCGCAACCAGGTAATTACCGTTAACTCTTTTGAAAACGTAGCCATCCGCCGTTTCCTCAACACCTTTGCCAAGCGCCACCCCGAGCGCCCCAACATGATGGTGCTGAAGATATTTGAAAAGGTGGTGATGGACTTTATAGAAGTACTGAAAGAAATCAACCACCGCCGCAATATACTGGAGCAGAAACTGTACGACAGCAACCGTAACGAGGAACTGCTGTACCTGATGAGGGTGCAGAAAAGCCTGGTGTACTTTGTAACAGCGCTACGCAGTAATGAACTGCTGCTGATGAAAATGGAACGTACCAACTTCCTGAACTGCAACGAAGAAGAGCGCGAACTATTGTCTGACCTGGTGATTGAATTCTCGCAAGCCCTGGAGATGGCGAATACTTATACCAACATCTTAAGCAGTACAATGGATGCCTTCGCCAGCATCATCAACAATAATATGAACCTGGTGATGAAGCGGCTCACCAGTATCACGATACTTATCTCGCTGCCAACGCTGATAGCCAGTTTTTATGGCATGAACGTACCCATACCTTACCAGGAGGGCATGTACAGCTTTTATGTGCCTATTGTGCTGGCGCTGCTTACATCGGTGGTCATGACACTCTACTTCAACAAAAAGCGCTGGTTCTGATGAAGGGCGAAGGGCGTTTCAACATCAGGGTATACGGTATATGGATAGAGGCGGAGCGTGTGTTGGTGAATGAAGAAACCATCCGCGGGAAAAAGTATTTGAAGTTTCCCGGTGGCGGGTTGGAATATGGAGAGGGTACGCTTGCCTGCCTGCACCGCGAGTGGAAAGAAGAGCTGAACCTGGAAATAAAAGTGCTGGAACATTTTTACACCACGGATTTCTTCCAGGAATCGGTTTTCGATAAGTCGCAAGTGGTAAGTATCTATTACTTAATTAAGGCAAAACATCCAGACCCTTATATCATCAATACCAATCCTGAAGAATATACGCACTGGATAAAACTGGAAGATATTACACCCGAAACTTTTACGCTGCCTATCGACAAGGTAGTGGGCAAAATGATTGTTGGGCGGTTTTTGAAGTAAGTGATGTATAATATTTTAACCATGGACGCGCAAAGCAGGAGTAAAAATAAAATCTCTATGCCTCTCGTTTCTGTGGCTAACCTGACTCACGACTCATCCCCTTACGACTTTCGACTAAGATTTCAGACTCACATAATTCTCTATAGGCAGGCGTTTGGCTATACTGCGGGCCAGCGTCATCTCATCAGCATATTCCAGCTCGCCGCCAAAGGCGATGCCGCGTGCGATGGTGGTAATCTGGACCGGCAATCCTGACATTTGCTTGGCTATATAATACACGGTAGTGTCCCCTTCAATAGTAGGGCTTAGCGCCATGATGAGTTCTTCCACGCCATTTTTCTCTACACGCTCGCGCAGGGTGGATATATTCAATTGCTCCGGGCCAATGCCATCTAATGGAGAAAGTATGCCACCCAGCAGGTGGTATAGCCCGTTGTATTGTTGCGTGCTTTCGATAGCTATTACATCACGAATATTTTCTACCACGCATACCTGTGCATGGTTGCGTGCCCTGTTGGCGCATATATCGCATATTTCCCTGTCTGCCACATTATGGCAGCTTTTGCAAAACTGTATTTCGTGCCGCATCTTCGATATTGCCCCCGTAAAAGCATCCACTTCTGCGGTATCCTTCTTCAGCAATTGCAACACCATGCGCAGGGCGGTTTTTTTACCTATCCCCGGCAATTTGGCAAATTCATTGACCGCATCCTCTATCAACCTCGACGAAAAAATCATAAGTGCAAATTAAGAAAATTCACCTCCCTTTAACTATTGTGCATTTACAAAAAGTGAGGCTTTATACTTTTTAGCACGATATTTGCCTTTATAGCATAAACAAGACAATATGAAAAGAATAACTTATTTGCTGCCGGTACTGGCGATTAACTTTGTCATCTTACAAGGTTGTAAGGGTACTGCAATAGTGGCGGGAGATGACACAAAGACAAACTCTGCACCGCATATGACCGGTGGTAGCGCAACAGGTACAACAAGTGCATCCTCTGCTACACAATCAGCAGAACCGGCAGGAGACGTTAATCAAATAAGAACTAATACTGCAACAGGGGTGAATAAGGCCACTATCGGGCAATAATTCCTCAATGTATATAAAAAGGGAAGGGGCTGATAATTCAGCCCCTTCCCTTTTTATGATTTCAGTAAATGTTACTTCACGATAGAGAACTTACTTACTGCTTTAGAACCGTTTACATTCAGTTCAGCAATATAAACGCCTGCATTCAGGTTAGATATATTGATGTTTACTTGTTTAGAACCTGAAGTGTTGTCGGTTACGTCCTGCTGATAAACAGTCTGTCCTACAAGGCTGATGATCTTGATCGAAGTTTCATCGGCATTGTTGCGCAGGTTGTAGTTAATAGTCAGGTTGTTAGTAGCCGGATTAGGATACAGCTTCATAGAATTTTCAGCTACTACATTCTCAACAGATGCAGGATCTTGTTTGAAAGGGATAGTCTTACAAATCCTGTTGTTGTTTGGATCGGTATCAGTCATAGCTACACCACTCCTGAAAACACTAACTGTATCGCACCAATTGTACGGGTTTGTACCGGGTGCAGAAGTCCAGCTAACTGTATCAGCCCATGTTGCAGAATCTCCTACTGGAATACCATTTGCAGGTAAAGTCAGCCTTATCCTGTTGCTGCCACCTGATGTGTATGCCCTTGCTAAAACCAGGGTGTCTGTTGCCTGTACTAATGCAGTCGGGCCGTTGTTAATGAACCTCCACCTGATGATGTGGGCGGTTGGGCCGTTATAAAGCATTGTGTCAGAGATAATGGCATGTTTTAACCTAAGGTCAGTGCTTTGAGCTTCGGCTATATTATTTGTTGCCATAAGTGCAAAAAATGCAATAAGTAAGTAAATACGCTTCATATTTAAGTTTTTAGAGTTAAGAGGTAAAGATAAGTAATCCAACCCGAAAAATTAACCACCCCTTAAGTTTTGTTAAGTGCTTTTTAGCTGAAGACATACTATTTATTAGCCCCTGGTTATCACCATGACAAATAAATTTCATTAGTATGACATTATGCTGATAATATGGTGCATTGTCAGCGCTATATCAAAAAAGCGCCTTTTAAGAGCTGTTTTAGCTTTCTTTGCCCTATTATTTTATCTTTGTTCGCTTTTAAACAAGATTTATAACCTAACCGTAATGAGATTATTATTAACCGCTGTTGGTTGTTTTTTTATACTGGGGCTGAATAGTTGCTCAGAAGACTTCACTGTGGCTGCGCCATACAGGCAAGTGACTGTAATAACCGGCATATTGGACATGGGTGATACTGCTCACTACATACGTATACAAAAGGCGTTTATGGATGAGCATAAAAGCGCCATTACCATGTCAAAAGAACCGGACAGCAGTTTTTACCGCAACCTGGAGGTGAAACTGTATGAATACGACTCCACACAAACTAAAGTATTGGATAGTATATTATTATATCGAGTTGACCTGAATAATGAGGGCTATCAGAAAAGAACCCCCATCAACGACCAGCAGTTTTTTACCAGTCCCAACTACGCATACAAATTTGTAAAAAACGACCTGAACCCCAGGCTATGGTACAGGCTGGCAATTAATAACAAGGAGACCGGCCATATTGACTCTTCTGATTTCGTTGGGGTAATCAACAGCGATTCAAACAGGGTGTTTGATGGTTTCTATATACCGGAATTTCAAACCAGCAGCTTTGCCGTGGAATTCTCAAAAACCACCTCCACTTCCCAATTCCGCATTTCCCCGTTCATGCCGCGTCATGGCAGGATGCTGGAAGGGTATATACGTTTCAATTATGTAGAGCGCAACGTGGTAACCAATGAGAAGGTAAGGAAACAACTGGATTACGCATTTGCCAGTGATATGAGCGCTACCAAGGCTGGCACCAGGGTAGAATTGGGTACACTTAATACTAATATTTATGGCTTCCTCAACTCTTCGATGGGTGCCGCGCCGCCTAATGTAGAGCGCCTGATGGATAGCTGTGATATATTTGTATATGCAGGTAGCCCTGAGATTTATTATTACACTATTATCAACCAGGGACAAACAGGCGGCCTGACAGGAGATAATATTCAGCCCAACTATACTAACTTCCAGGGTACGGATATAATTGGCATACTGGGGTCGCGGGGTATGAGGGTTATGTACAATGCCCCGATTTCCAGCCTGACGATGGACTCGCTGAAAGGTGGCCGCATTACAGAATCTTTGCGTATCACAGGGGTTACTACCGATTGACAATATTACACTTAAAGCATATTTATAATGCCTTTATGTACCAACATGAAGGCATTTTTATTTCATATTGACAGTATGGCTGACATTATTGCCGAAACTAAGGGACTGGCATATCTATTGACATAAGGACAATAAGCGTAAAGCTGAAATTACTAATTACTAATAAGGAAAATATATTATGGGAAAAATTATTGGAATAGACCTGGGAACCACCAACTCTTGCGTGGCTGTAATGGAAGGGAACGAACCGGTAGTGATTGCTAACGATGAAGGCCGCCGTACCACACCATCGGTAGTGGCATTTTTGAAAAACGGTGAGCGTAAAGTGGGAGACCCTGCCAAGCGCCAGGCCATTACAAATCCGCAAAACACTATCATGTCCATCAAGCGTTTTATGGGCCGCAGGTTTGATGAGATAGGCAGCGAAATGGAACATGCTGCTTATAAAGTGATGAAGGGGGATAACAATACGCCCCGTGTAGATATTGACGGCCGCATGTACACACCGCAGGAAATTTCTGCCATGATTCTTCAGAAAATGAAGAAAACAGCCGAAGAGTTCCTGGGCCAGGACGTGACAGAGGCGGTGGTAACCGTACCTGCATATTTTAATGATGCACAACGCCAGGCTACCAAAGAAGCAGGCGAAATAGCGGGCCTCACCATACGCCGTATCATCAACGAGCCTACGGCTGCGGCGCTGGCATATGGCCTGGACAAGCAACATAAAGACAGTAAAATAGTAGTGTTCGACCTGGGTGGCGGTACGTTTGACGTATCCGTTCTGGAACTGGGCGACGGTATATTCGAAGTGAAGTCTACCAACGGTGATACACACCTGGGTGGTGACGACTTTGATAAAGTGGTGATGGACTGGCTGGCAGACGAGTTTAAGAAAGACGAAGCTGTAGACCTGCGCAAAGACCCGATGGCATGGCAGCGCCTGAAAGAGGCATCTGAAAAAGCCAAAATCGAATTGTCTTCTTCGCAGGAAACAGAAATCAACCTGCCGTATATAACAGCTGTAGACGGTGTACCTAAGCACCTGGTACGCAAGCTGAGCCGCTCAAAATTTGAATCACTGGCTGACAGCCTGGTACAGCGTACGCTGGAGCCTTGCCAGAAGGCATTGAAAGATGCCGGCATGACAGCTGCTGATATAGACGAAGTGATACTGGTAGGTGGGTCTACCCGTATACCTAAAATACAGGAAGTAGTAGAGAAGTTCTTTGGTAAAAAGCCCAATAAGAGTGTAAACCCCGACGAGGTGGTGGCTATAGGTGCCGCTATACAGGGTGGTGTACTGACCGGCGATGTAAAAGATGTACTGCTGCTGGACGTAACTCCGCTGAGCCTGGGTATAGAAACTATGGGTGGCGTGATGACCAAACTGATAGAGGCCAATACTACCATTCCTACTAAGAAGAGCGAAACATTCTCAACCGCTGCTGATAACCAGCCAAGCGTGGAAATAAATGTAATACAGGGTGAACGCCCCATGGCGAAAGACAACAAAACGCTGGGACATTTCATACTGGATGGCATACCACCTGCTCCGCGCGGCGTTCCTCAGATAGAAGTAACCTTTGACATAGATGCCAACGGTATACTGAACGTAAGCGCCAAAGACAAAGGCACCGGTAAACAACAGAACATACGCATAGAAGCTGGTAGTGGTCTGAGCAAGGAAGAGATAGAAAAAATGAAGAACGAGGCTAAGGCTAATGAAGAGGCAGATAAGAAGGTGCGTGAGCGTGTAGAGAAACTGAATATGGCAGATGGCCTGGTGTTCCAGTCGGAGAAGCAACTGAAAGAATATGGCGATAAACTGCCTGCCGCTGAAAAGCAAACTATAGAAGCAGCTGTTGCCAAACTGAAAGAAGCGCACAAAGCAGAAGACCTGGATACTATAGACAAGGCTATGGAAGAGCTGAACGCTGCATGGCAGACAGCCAGCCAGCACATGTACAGCCAGGGTGGTGATGCCCAGGGTGCTGCGCAGGCTCAACCTGAAAACAATGCAAACGATGTGTCAGACGTAGAGTTTGAAGAAGTGAAAGAAGACGGAAAGTAAATAAAATAAGAGCGGACAATATAAATCCCCTGCTGCAACAGTAGGGGATTTTCTTTTTTTTGTCAGTATTATTTTGTCGTGGTGTACAATGTAGTAATACCAAAAGTGAGCGGCCTGGCGTTCGGTTCTTTAAAACCACATTGAGCCAGTATATCACAAAACCTTTGTCCTTCAGGAAAAGCCATTACCGACTCAGGCAGGTAAGAGTAGGCTGTATTATGTTTTGAAACTAACTTGCCCAGCGTAGGAAGGATATACTTGAAGTAGAATTGGTAGCCCTGCTTTACAGGAAATTTCTTAGGGTGCGAAAACTCCAGTATGGCCAGCTTGCCGCCGGGGCGCAGCACACGGCACATTTCTTTTAGCCCGGCTTCTAAATGTTCAAAATTGCGTACACCGTAGGCGCAGGTTATGGCGTCAAAACTGTTGTCAGCAAAGGGCAGGGCCTCGCTGTCGCCTACCTGCATTGTGATGAGGGCATCCAGCCCTTTTTCTTTCAGCTTCTGCCTGCCTACGCCCAGCATTTGGGCGGCTATGTCTATACCAATTATTTTTTCGGGATTCAGTTGGGCGGCAGCAATAGCCAGGTCGCCGGTACCTGTGGCTACGTCCAGTATGGTTTTAGGCTGCACTTTAGCTATCTCCGCAATAGCCTTTTTGCGCCAGGCTTTGTCAATACCCAGGGACAAAAAATGGTTCAGGAAATCATATTTACCGGCTATGTTGTTAAACATGTCGGCAACCTGCTCTTTCTTGCTTAATTTTGACCCCGCGTCCGGCACCACCCTGGCTGCCGGATTATTATCTATACCGGATTGCATCGGTGCAAAAGTACGTTAACACAAGCAATGGAAATACGTTCAGCCAAATATTTGATCAGCAGCCCCCGTGTAGAGCTTTGCCCCCCGGCCGATAAGCCTGAATATGCCTTTATAGGCAGGTCTAACGTGGGTAAATCGTCCCTTATTAATATGCTGACGGGGCAAACCAAGCTGGCCAAAACATCGGGCAGCCCCGGCAAAACGCAGATGATTAACCACTTCATTGTAAATAATGAGTGGTACCTGGTGGATTTGCCAGGCTATGGATATGCCAAAGTTTCTATGAAACAACGGGCTTCTTTCAGTAAAATGATAGAAAACTACCTGACGCAGCGCCCCAACCTGGCTACTGTGTTTGTATTGATAGATAGTCGGCATAAACCGCAGCAGATAGACCTCGACTTCCTGGCTCAGCTGGGCGAGTGGCAGGTGCCTTTCAATATCGCTTTTACCAAAGCGGATAAGAGCACCCAACGCGATGCGGCAAAGAATGTACGCAGCTTTATAGACGCCATGCGCGAGGAATGGGAATTCATACCCCGCAGCTTCCTCACCAGTGCGGTTAAATCGCTGGGGCGAAAAGAAATGCTCGCCTATATAGATGAGCTAAATACTATGTTCCACGAACGGGACAAGGAAGAATAAGCATTACATCCACTTGGATGCATACCTGTAAAACTCATGCCTCAGGTCGTGTATGGTTTTTTCCAGCGCTATGTATTGCTCGCGCAATTCAGCGTGTTTTTCCAGCATCCTCACTTCTATATGGCCTGCTTTTTCTTTAGCCTGTACCGCAACTTCTGCCAGGTGGCGACGAATCTCGTGAGATAAATCGTAAACATTCTTTTTCTGAATATCAAAACGGTTTTCATACAGCTCAGCACCTTCAGAAACTTCATGGCCGGTATTTTTTCCGGCAACTTCTGTCAGTCGTCCTTTCAGTATATTCAGTTCGTCAGCATAAAAATCCAGGCTGCGCAGCCAGTCGTTATGGTCGGTGGTCAGCTTAGTGGCAATGGTTGTAGCTTGTGTAGTAATCATCATCGTTATGTTTTATAATGCAAACATAGGCATGGTACCCACCATGGGGTATGACAAACGTCAGTCATGTAAATGATTTACTTCAATATGCTGGAATTGGCGACAACTACCCCTTTGTATAAGGCATGATCTCATCCAGGTATTTGCGTTCGTTGCACAGGCGGGGTATTTTGTGCTGGCCACCGAGTTTGCCCTTGTCTTTCAGCCATTTGTTGAAACCACCTGTCGGCATTCGGTGTACTATGGGCATACGCAGGGCAATGTCTTTGTGCCTTTTTGCTTCGTAGTCTGAATTGATGCTTTGCAGGGCCTTGTCCATCTTTTCTGTGAACACTTCCAGCGGGCAGGGCAGGTGTTCAAACTCTATAATCCACTCGTGTGCGCCATTGCTCTCGCCGGTCATATATACGGGGGCTGCTGTGTAGTCATTCACTACTGCGCCAGTTTGCCTGCAGGCCTCTGCTATGGCATAGTCAGAGTTATCTACAATCACCTCTTCGCCAAAGGCATTGATAAAGTGTTTGAGCCTGCCCGTTACTTTTATCCTGTATGGGTGCAGCGATGTAAACTGTATGGTATCGCCTACTATATACCGCCACAGGCCTCCGTTGGTATTCAATACCAGTGCATAGTTTTTATTCAGTTCCACCTCTCTCAAGGATAATGTTTCAGGCTGCTCTTTGCCATATTCCTCCAGCGGCATAAACTCGTAGTAAATACCGTGATTGAGGAAAAGCAGCATATCATCGCGGTCTATATCGTCCTGGGCGGCGAAGAAACCTTCTGATGCATTGTAGGTTTCCACATAGTGCATCTGTTCAGACGGTATGTATTCTTCAAACTGCCTGCGATAGGGCCTGAAGCTTACCCCGCCGTGTACATACACCTCCAGGTTAGGCCATACTTCCAGCAGGTTTTTTGCGCCTGATATTTCCAGTATTCTTTTAATGAGTACGATCGTCCATGTGGGCACACCTGCTATATAGGTTACGTTTTCGGTGATGGTAGTACGCGCTATCTTTTCTATCTTCTCTTCCCATTCCGCCATCAGGGCTATCGACAGGTCGGGTGTACGCACCATTTGCCCGTACAGGGGCAGGTTTTGCAGCATCACGGCCGACAGGTCGCCATAAAAGGAATCTGCACTCAGCTGGTTAATCTGGTGGCTGCCGCCTATTACCAGGCATTTGCCCGACATAAATGTTGACTGCGGAAACTGCCTGAAATACAGGGCGAATACATCCTTTCCCGCTTTGAAATGATTATCGTCCAGCGATTCTTTGCTGATGGGGATGAACTTGCTTTTATCGCTTGTGGTGCCGCTCGATTTGGCAAACCAGCTTATTTGCGATGGCCACAGCAGGTTTTGCTCGCCCTGCAATATGCGTTCTATATACGGTTTCAGCGAATCGTAATCATTAACCGGTACGTTCTTCTTAAACTCTGAGATGCTGTTGATATGCTCAAAACCATACTTTTTACCATATTCAGTAAACTGTGCCGAACCTACAATATGGTTAAACACCTGTTTCTGCGTGTCTATGGGGTTGAGCATAAAATTGTCTATCGCGCTGTTGCGCAACATCATATACCCTTTCAATGCCGGACTTATCAGGCTCATTCCTATTGCTCTTAATTCTTAAACTCTGCTAAATATAAACATTTCTGCCGGTAGCTCATACCCGCTACGCTACGCTCAGGCTTTTGTATGGTCTTTGCGTTTCAGCTCGAAATTGCGGCCAAGATACACTTTTCTCACCTGCTCGTCGGCGGCCAGTTCTTCAGCCGTGCCTGCTTTCAGTATTTTACCTTCAAACAGCAGGTAGGCGCGATCGGTGATGGATAGTGTTTCCTGCACATTATGGTCGGTAATGAAGATACCTATGTTTTTAAACTTGAGGCTGGCTACTATACCCTGTATATCTTCCACCGCTATGGGGTCAATACCGGCAAAGGGTTCGTCCAGCAGTATAAACTTGGGGTCAACGGCCAGCGCCCTGGCTATCTCTGTACGCCTGCGCTCCCCGCCACTCAGCACATCGCCCGGGCTTTTACGCACATGCGTCAGCCTGAACTCCTCCAGCAGCGATTCCAATTTAGCCAGTTGCTCTTCTTTGCTTAGTGTAGTCATTTCCAGCACTGCCAGTATATTATCTTCTACTGACAGTTTGCGAAATACAGATGCCTCCTGCGGCAAGTAGCCGATACCCATCTGCGCCCTCTTGTACATGGGCAGCTTGGTAATGTTTACATCATCCAGGAATACCTCGCCGCTGTCGGGCTTAACCAGCCCCACCACCATATAGAACGAGGTGGTCTTTCCCGCCCCGTTGGGCCCCAATATACCTACTATCTCCCCCTGGTTTACCTCGAAAGATACGTTATTCACCACCGTACGGTTGCGGTAGCGCTTCACCAGCCCGCGGGCTGTTATTTTCCTTTTCCCGGTATTCAATATCCTGTGGTTTGCAGCAAAAATAACAAACCATGCCTAAGTACCTGCAAATACTTATGCCAAATTGATGCTAATTCTTTTCAATAAATGAAGTTGAATATATTTACTTTTGCGTCCTGTATGAAACTGACAGAATATTTAGCAAATACACCGGGGCCTATTATATCGCTTGAGGTACTGCCCCCACCCAAAGGGAAGAGTATTGAATCTATATATAAAACGCTGGACCCACTGATGGAGTTCAAGCCGGCATTTGTCAACGTGACCTACCACCGCGCCGAACAGGTGTACAAAAAGCGCTCTGACGGCAGTTTTGTAAGTGTAGAGATACGTAAGCGCCCCGGCACGGTGGGCATTTGCGCCGCTATTATGAACAAATATAAGGTAGAGGCTATCCCTCACCTGATATGCGGTGGTTTCAGCAAAGAGGAAACTGAAAACGCCCTGATAGACCTGAACTTCCTGGGTGTAAAAAACGTACTGGCCCTGCGCGGCGATGCAGCCAACCACGAGAAGTTTTTTGCACCGCACCCCAACGGGCACCGTTATGCAGAGGAACTGGTGGACCAGATCATCAAACTGAACAAAGGCCATTACCTGGAAGATGATATACTCGGCGGTGTAAATACAGATTTCTGCATAGGTGTGGCCGGGTATCCTGAAAAACATTTTGAATCAGCCAATACCGATATAGACCTGTATTACCTGAAGCGTAAAATAGACCATGGAGCCGACTACATCACCACGCAGATGTTTTTCAACAACAAGCATTATTACAAGTTTATAGAAAACTGCAAAAACGCGGGCATCAACGCCCCGATTGTGCCGGGCCTGAAACCACTGTACAACAAAAACCAGTTATCAGTAGTGCCCAGCATCTTCAATACAGAGATACCCAACGACCTGTATAACGAGATGGTGAAGGCCGATACCCCCGAAGCCTGCGAAAAAGTAGGTGAAGACTGGCTGTACGAGCAGTGCAAAGACCTGTTGAAGAACAATACACAGATACTACACTTTTATACACTGGGTAAGCCCCATGTGGTGTATAATGTGCTGAAGAGGCTGTTTTAAGATTTCTGCTTTTCCGCCGGCATAGCGCCAAAGTCTTTCAGTACCTGTTTCAGGATATCTATACGCACCTGCCCCCAGTTTTTGCTGTTGTCTTCAGCAGGCAGCTCAAAGTTCATGGCGAAGAAATAGGGGTACATGCGTATATCGCTTTTGTTCATGGAGTTTTCGTGTTCCTCCATACGTTCTATCTTCTCCACAAAGCCTACTACCCAGAGTATCTGTTTGCCACCACTGTAGCCCCAGCCTGTTTTGTAAGACAGCTTGTAATCTTTCTCGTTTTCCTGCAGCATCATACTGCGCACTATGCGCTGAGCACGTTCTGAGAAGGGCAGTTGGTTGAAGTACAACCTTTTTACAAAGCCCACCTGTTCGTCGGCAGATATTTTGAGGCTGTCGTTTATCCAGAAGCTGTCTATCGCGCCGCGGACGTTCTTATTACCATAGTTGCTGGTATCTGCATAGTGCTGCATAAAGTCGTATCCCACCTTGCGGGCTATAGCCTGGTAGTAGCCTATATTGCTTACTTTAAATGCCTCGCGCATGTTCATGTCTTTGTTCCATGCTTCGTAGCCACGGTCTATGCTGTCCCAGGCTATCACATATTGCTCGTCGGGCACTACCGGTATTTCCAGCGCCACCAGCGAATTGAATATCTTGAACGTAGATGCCGGGGTGTACTGCTCCAGGCAACGCTCTTTATTGTAATAATATATAGCCTCGTGGTTGTTGTCGCGCAGCATGAAACAGGCGTTTTTAATGCCCTGTGCCTCAAAAAAGCTACCCCATTTTTCCTTCTCGTGTATCCTCGAGTCGCGGCAGGAGCTGATGAATAATACAGACAGCAACAATAAACCTATATAACGCATAACATTGTTTTTCGGCTGCAAAGATAGGGGATGGAGGTTAATAGGGTAATGGGATAATTACCATAAAAGGTATTATGATAAATTTGATAGGATTGGTCCGGAAACGTGTATACTTTAAAAATCATTGGTGATACTTATATTTACACCTCTAAAAAACTAAACCAATATGAAAAAAATCATCACCGGGCTCTATCTGGTATTATCAGGCTTCCTGGCCCAATCTCAAACATTGGCAGATGTAAAAAGCAGTGAAACGCTTACATGGTATGGTATAGACTATTCGCAAATACGCCTGCACAACTTTGGCGCATACATGAGCGATGGCACGGTAAAACGCAGTTTACCTAACTGGAGTTTTAATCCCGTAAGCGAAGCGGATGTAAAAAGGCTGAAGGGCAAATACAAGAAGAAGGAAATACAGATAGAAGTGGCAGAGTCGGGGAAACGCAACCTGGCCGCTAACTATGATAAACAATTGGGCGATCCTGACTACCAGCTTACGCTGGATGATATAAAGAAAATTGTAGCCGAATATGACATCAAAGGCGAGGGGTATGGCCTGCTGTTTATAGCCGAAACTTTTAAAAACATAACAGGCAAGCCTGCCACTATGTGGGCGGTGTTTATCAACAAGGCAGACAAATCGGTAATAGATGCTACAAAGGTGAATACCGAAACCTTTGGCGATTGGGCGGAAGCGGTAATCAATACCACCAGGCAGAGTGCAAAGTATATGTCCCAGGCCAAATAAGCTATCATGTTTGATGTGAATAATCCTGTAGTGAAACTGTGTGCGCAGGGTATTGCTACAGAAGGCGCCGGTGACATTGCAGCAGCTAAAGAATTGTACGGGCAGGCATGGAGTATAGCTGCCAATGATATAGAACGCCTTACCGCGGCACACTACATGGCGCGCAACCAATCGCCGCAGGAGCAATTGTACTGGAACCAGTTGGCAGTTGACCATGCATTGAATGTGAAAGAAGAGTCTGTAACAGCAATATTGCCATCTTTATACCTGAACCTGGGTAAGTCGCACGAAGACCTTGGAGATATAGTACTGGCTGCAAAGCATTACCTGCTGGCTGAAAGATATACAGGCCAATTGGCAGATGACGGATATGGCAGGATGACACGCTCAGGTATAGCGGCAGCTTTGGCAAGGGTAAACGCCGGATAACTTATTCCACCCAATAAGGATTACTGATAAATTCCTCGTCGGTAAGCGTATGCAGGAAGCTGATGATTTTCTGTTGTTCGCTGCTGCTTAAAACTAAGCCGGCTTGCCCGTTTTTTTGCAGCAGTGGCGATAATGTGGGGGACTGTTGCACACCACCAGCATAGTGTGCCAGTACTTCTTCTAATGTATTGAAACGCCCGTCGTGCATATAGGGGCTGCTGAGGGCAATGTTGCGTAGGGTAGGCACTTTAAATTTACCCATATCTTCATCATTGCGGGTAATACGGTAGCGGCCGGAGTCTGCAAACACATTGTCTATCCCATTGTTCTGAAAACTGTAATCAGTAAACAAAGGCTCGCTATGGCAGCCGGCACAATGTTGCCTGAAGAGTATTAATCCTTCTTGCTCGTCAGCCGTCAATGTCGCTGTACCGTTGATGTATTGGTCATACTTTCCGTTGGCCGATATCAGCCCCGACATATATTGAGCCAGTGCCCAAAACATCTGCTGGTCGTCCACTGTATCGCGGTTAAACACATTTTTGAAGAGGGTAGGGTACTCCGCGTGATTATTCAGCTTGCGAATAATATTCACAATGCTCTCTCCCATCTCTGCAGGGTTGGTCAATGGTGCCAGCGGCATCACTTCTATATGGTTCACCCCGCCGTCCCACATAAAACTCTTGTTCCATGCCATATTGAACACCGCAGGCGAATTGCGCGCTGAGATACCGTTATTAACCCCCCGGCTGAAGGCTGCACCTCCATCTGCAAATGCATCTTTCTGCCTGTGGCAGCTCGCGCAGGATATCGTACCGTCGCGCGACAACATAGGGTCGAAGAATAATTTCCTGCCCAGTTCGAAGCCGGCCTTGCTGTACACGTTGTCGCCGAATTGATATACAGGTTCCGGAAAATGAGCAGGACGTACCCATGCAACTGTTGCGGCAGGCGGTACGTCCGATGTTTTTTTACTACAGGCGGCAAGCAGGCTTATCGCTGCTGATAACAGCAGTATGCCTGCTTGCCTGTGCCGTAGTATGTTACCCATGAAAAACTATTGCTCCAGCGCTTTGAACGCTATGTTATTATAAAAGTCTTTTGCCATTACTACAGCCTCCGTGCCCGGGGCGTGTATCACGCTCTTCACACTCACACTGGGTGAGTTATGCCACAGGCGTGCGGGGTTGGCCAACAGTCTTACGGTAGGGTATTTGCCTTTTTCAACTGCTAATACTGCGCCGTCAAAGTTAGTAGACTTCACGGTGATGACATTGTCTGCACCCATAAAACCTCCCAGGTGGAAGATGAAATTGCCACTGGCTGAGTTGGGCGATGTGCCTTCAGCTTTCAGCATGATGTAACCTGAGTTCCAGTCCCAGAACATGCCGTTGGCCAGCGATAAAGCGCCGGTATTGGCTCCAAGTGTATTAGCCGCGCTGTCTACACCCATGGTGTATTGCATTTCTGTATAATTGCCCGGAGGTATATTCTTCACTGTGAATGAGTACCCTTCTTCGCAATCGGTACACAGCAGGTAGTAACTGTTAGGTGCGCTCCACCAGTTGCCGTCAGCTTTTTTCAGCTTGATGTTCGATACATAAAACTTAAACAGAGAGAAAGTCAGTGTGTCTCCTGTTTTGGTATGCACCATGGTTTTGCCTATGTCCCAGGGCAGCATATTAGAGCCGAATACAAAGTCGAAGCTGACTTTCATATCGCCGTTTTGCGCTATCGGGGTCGATTGTTTTTCTTTCCTGCACGAAGGCAACAGCAATGTAGTAGTTGCTAAGGCTATAATCAGCAATGCCATTTTTATGGGTAGCTTGTTCATAATAAGTGTTTTATGATTTAGCATAAAATTACAACAACATTTAGAGGAGGAATGTAATATTAGTCACAATGAAAGATGATTTTTATCAGGTATATATCTTAAAAAAATTAAGAGGGGCCCAATGCGAGCCCCTCTTAAACTATCAGTTAATTATATGTTGGTTATTACCTACTTACAGTGAACTTGCGTACTCCTTTGAATGTGCCATCGTTGACGTTCAGGATATAGTTGCCTGATGGCAGGTCATTGACAGACATAGTCGTTTCAGCTTTCGAATACTCCGACCAGTTTTTAACCACGCGCCCCTGCATATCCATTATAGCAAACTGTATATGCTTATCCTGAACCATACTGCCCAGTGTTATGTGGATAGTATTATTGGCAGGTGATGGGTAGATGCTGATTTTACTATTGTTCAGGTCGATATTTTCTACGTTTACATTCCAGTCGTAGTACCAGTTGTCGATGCTGTCCTGGTTGTTGGTTTGCTTCCACGCGCTGCCGTCCCACGACATGGTAACCAGTTGCGTTGGCCTGCCGTCAGACAGGTGCTGATAGGCAAATTTACCCTCATTATTGAAGCTGCCTAACAGGTACGATATCCTCATGATTGTATCGGCATAAGGAGTGGTGTTGGCAGGTAAATACATAAATGTATCTATGCGGTTGGGTTCCCATACACCTGTATAAATATCACGTTTGATTGTCAGGAGGCGCGAATTGCCGTCATAAGCGTATGTGCTCTTGGTATCATCACCCCATGTGCTGCCATTCCATTTGAATGTGCTGACATCAGTGGCTTTACCCGCAGTATAGGTGGTTGTCCTTTTGAAAGAATCTTCCCATGCACCGCTTTTCCACTTGGCAATTATCATCTCAGTTTCGTTTCCGCTGGCCCATGTATATGTATAACGCTCCCTGTTGGTCCATGGCGGGTTACCGCCGCCAAATCCCCTTGTCTGTCTGGTTTGCGTAGCAATATTATTGCCACTCCATGTGTACATAATACGTGTACTGGCCCTCCAACTGCCTGAGCCAAAACTACTCCATGTATCATAATACACGGTATCAGGCTTGTTGCTGGCATATATTATACGTGTGCGCAGGTTGTTTCTCCAGTTGTTCGCGCTGTCGCTCCAGGTATAGTAAGTGCTGTAGTTAAAGTCAGAACCATTATACAGGGTTACCTTACGGCCTACCCATTTCACGCCCGTACCCGATTTTGTGAATACATGCGAGGAGTCCTCCATCACTTCAAACTCAGGTATCTTATATTTCCCCGCACTGGTACCTTTTGCTCCTGAGTGGAAGTAACGGGTACTATCTTCAATGATATTACCGGTAGAAACGTACATGCGGTGTGCTTTGCCCATCAGGCGCATTTGTGCCTTGCTTATTGTCGTAAACAAGGTTAAGCTCAATACTAAGGTTAATGTAACTATATACTTCATAAGGCTGATATTTTCTCTAATTTAATTAATTTTTAATAGTAAACAAGAAAAAATATTAACGGCGGGCAAATAAATTCTTAATAACTATAAAATTAAAAGGCGCAATCCCCCCTTGGGAACTGCGCCTTTCAGCACTTTGATATGGTAAAACGTCTTAGTATGTAATTGTACCGCTCAGGCCGCTGAATGTAGCATTTCCGCTGGGACTGATGGTAACCGTACCTGTAAATGAACCTGTAGCGTTGGCAAACCTGCCTGTGCCGCCGGTAAAATCAACCTTGGCTACACCTACTGCGCCCGTGGGACCGTAAAGCAGGTCGTAGGGGTATGTATAGCAATACAGGCTGTCGCCATTAGCTGCTACAAAGTAGGCGCATTCTACACCCACATGGTCGCCTATGTAGTTACCATCTTGTATGATGGGTGCCACACATGGCTTGATGAGTGAGGTTGTCATGCCCAGGTGGCTCAGGTTGCCCGTACCCGAGAATGTCCCTACCGGATAGTAATCGCCGCAATTGCAGGGCAGGTTTTGAGTGGGTGCAAATGAATAGGACATCTGACCGCTGAATGGCCTTGTTTGGGGGCCTTGTTTCATCATTGCTTCCTGCTCAGAAGTAATGGTGGGGATTGCATCATTCTCTTTGCTGCAAGAAGCCAGCAATATTGCTGAGAAAGCCACTAATAATAATTTGTTTTTCATAATCCTCTATTTTTTTTTAAGAAATATTGTAAGTGTTGTGTGGGGGTAAAGATAATATGGCGGAGGTAGGGTTGCATATTTTCTGGTAATATATTAACAACCGGATTACAAACAGTTAACCAGCAGATAACAAAAATCCCTATGCTGTTTTTCCTCCATAAACTAACCAATATCATCGTTTGTTATGCTTTATGTCATGCTTTTGCCACAGGGCGGAAGGTAGTTTTGCTTTTGTATATAAATAATGGAAGATGAAAAAGAATAAGCCTGTTGCAGATATTATGACTACTGACGTGTACACCGCCGAGGTGGATAAGGATACCTTGTTTGATGTGAAAGACCTGATGCTGGCCAAGGGCCTGAGGCATGTGCCGGTGGTGCATGGCAAAAAACTGGTGGGCATCATCAGCAAGACGGATATAGACAGGCTCATATTCAGCAGGATGTTTGACGAGGAGGAAGATGCTGACGAGGCAGTGCTGGAAATGCTGAAGATAGAGCAGGTGATGACGCATAAGCCCAGGGTGGTGGACGCGGGTATTACCATACGCGAAGTGGCTGAAATATTGGCTAATGAGGAGTTTCATGCTCTACCGGTGACGGAAGGTGATAAGCTGGTGGGTATTGTTACAACTACAGATGTGATTAAATATATGCTGACACAATATTAGTGCCCCTTTTGTTTATGATGAGTGAGGGTTGCGTATGCAACCCTCTTTTTTATGTCTTTATCCGCCGAAGGCGTCTTTTATCTTGTCGAAGAAGCTGCGGTCTTCCCGCTGCTCGGCGGCATTCTCGCCGGGCTGGAAGTTGGGGGACTTAGCCAGCTTATCCATCGCGGCCTTTTCATCAGGGCTGAGGGTTTGCGGTGTCCATACGTTCACCTCTACCAGTTGGTCGCCCTTCTCGTACGACTGGAAGGCGGGAAAACCCTTGCCCTTCAGCCTGAATATCTTGCCGCTCTGCGTACCCGCAGGTATCTTTATCTTGGCCTTGCCGTCTATAGTGGGTACTTCTACCTGTGTACCGTTGACCACATCGGGGAAGGACAAGTACAGGTGGTAGATAACATCCAGCTCGTTGCGCCTCAGCTGAGGGTGCTTTTCTTCTTCTATCAGTATCAGCAGGTCGCCCTTGGGGCCGCCACGCTCGCCTGCATTGCCCGCGCCGCTCATGCTCAGTTGCATACCATCGTATACGCCTGCAGGTATATCTATATTAATGGTCTCTTCGCCATACACACGGCCTTCGCCCTTACATGCGGTACATTTGGCCTTTATCTGCGTGCCCTCGCCATTGCAGGTAGGGCAGGTACTTACCGTTTGCATCTGCCCCAGGAAGGTGCTCTGCACCCGGCGCACCTGGCCGCTGCCGCCGCAGGTGCCGCAGCTTTGTACCGATGCCGAATCTTTGGCCCCGCTGCCACCGCAGGTATTACAGGCTACATATTTCTTTACTTTGATTTTCTTATTGGCCCCGTGCGCTATCTCCGCATAGGTCAACTTGAGCTTGACACGCAGGTTGGCGCCACGAGTGCCCCTGCGCGGGCCGCCCTGCCGGCCACCGCCCCCACCAAAGAAACTGCCGAACATATCATCGCCGAAGATGTCGCCGAAGTTCTGGAATATATCTTCCATGCGCATACCGCCGGGGCCTTGACCGCCGCCCGATGCACCGCCTACGCCTGCATGGCCAAAGCGGTCGTAGCGGGCTTTCTTATCAGCATCGCTCAATACGTCGTAAGCTTCCGCCGCTTCTTTAAACTTCTCTTCGGCAGATGCATCCCCGGGGTTGCGGTCGGGGTGGTATTGCATGGCAATTTTCCTGTAAGCCTTCTTTATCTCATCAGCACCGGCCCCCTTAGAGACCCCTAATACCTCGTAGTAATCGCGTTTTGACATAATGTGTTTTAGTATCCCGTATATACAGGGTTTTTATCGTTATTGGTTTATGCGCCCACCACCACTTTGGCATGGCGTATCAGCTTATCGTTCAGGTAATAGCCGGGCTGCACCACGTCCAGTATTTTGCCCTTCATATCTTCAGACGGGGCGGGTATTTCCGTTATCGCCTCGTGCAGGTCGGCGTCAAAATCCTTGCCCATGCAGTCCATCGGTTTCAGGCCTTTTTGCTGCAAAATGTGCTGCAATTTATTAAAAACCAGCGTAGCCCCTTCTTTGAGGCTGGCGGGGTCATTATCCACTTCCATCTGTTTCAGGGCGCGGTTGCTGTCGTCCACTACGTCCAGCAGGCTTTGCACTACATCCTTACCGGCTGTGGATATCAGCTCTATACGCTCTTTGGCGGTACGCTTGCGGAAGTTGTCAAACTCCGCCACCAGGCGCAGGTTTTTGTCTTTCAGCTCGTCTATTTCGTCCTGCAATTTTTGCAGTTCGTCTACCTCTTCCAATATCTCTTCTGTAGCCTCATTGGTTGCCGCTGCACTGTTCTCATTCGTCATTTCGGCCTCTGTGGCGGTGTTTTCAGCCCCCGGGGTGTTGTTTACGTCCTGTTCTGTAGCCTTATCGGTCATTTTATGCTTTTTTTTGAAAATCATCCGCAAAGGTAACTGCAAAAGCTTTGCCAGTGCCAAAAAGGGGACAAAATGTCGGGCTGGGGGGTGCTGTGGCTCGACAATTTGACAAATAAATAATGCAGCAATCCGATAATCCCGCCTCGGCGGGACAAGTAGTGCTAACGCGATAATTAGTCGTGAGTGGTAAGTCATGAGTCGTGAGGACTTCCATTTTGTTAACTATTACGGGGATGGGCTTAGTTGTTGGGAATATCATGTCTTTGTAATTGATTGCAATCGAGGTGGTTATGAGCTGTTTGTTAACTTTTGTTAACTCTGCACGTGTTTTTTTCGGGGAATTGGTTGAAATAAAAAACCCGCCGGTGGGGCGGGAGGATGGAGTGTGGTGGGTGATATGTGGTTTTAGTGGTGGCATAGTTTCTTACGAATGCGATAATAGTTTATATATTTACTGCTATCCCGTACGACGAACGGGACTACGATAGCAAAAATACAATAATTATTTTGTTTTGTGAAATATACTCAATAATTAGCTATTTTGCGTACCTGTTAAGCCCTGTGCGAGTGGCAAATAAAGTAAGGCCCGGCCGGTTGTTGATGCCCAGCTTACTGAACAAACTATCACGATAATTCTCTACGGTTCTCTTGCTTTTACCCATTTCCCTTGCTATTTCATAATAGTCCATAGCGGTACAGCATAGTTGCAGAAATATCATTTCATTTTCACTCAGGTCGGTAAGCAGACGCCTGGCTGTAGCAGGACCGTTTGGCAAATATTTAGCAGCAGTTCCGCTGAGATAAAAGCCATGCCGGTGCACACTCCATATTGCTTCTACTATCTCTTGTTCTATCATGCTTTTTGAAAGACAACCACACGCCCCATGGGCCATAGTTCTCTGAACAGGGAATTCTTCATCTCCGTACAATGACAAGATAATTGTCTTGACAGATGGCCACTGACCGGATAAAACAGCAAGTGTTTCGTAGCCGTTCATTACCGGCATATTAATATCCAGCAGGCATATGTGCGGAAGAATACCTGTGCCGGAGAGTAGCTCTATAAGCTCTTTCCCGTTTGATACAGTACTTATCACCTCAATTTCAGGATAAGCTTTCAGGTATTGCACCAACCCCTGAACAAAAAAGGAATGGTCGTCGGCTATGACCACAGTTATAGTATCGGCTGTTTGCATGATGAATGTGAATTAAGTCCTCTATACAAACAAAAATACGGCCCGTGAGAGCTTAAAAAATATAAATATTAACATTATATCGATAATATCTATAATTGCCATAGACGGATCATGTTAAATATGCCGAACCGGTTGAATCAGCATGTTAACGTAGTGTAGCAGTAACGGGTCAAAAGACCTTTTCAAAAAGGGCTTTTTCACTCTTGTTGCGCCTTCTCGTTTTCTTCAACTTTACACATACTGTTTAAACGGCCTTGCCCGCATTCATTTCATGGAATATGGCGGCCACAGATATAGAGGCAAAATTTTTCACAAAATAAAAACCAAATCAAATGAAAAAAAGATCCGGCTTATTCGCCATGCTATTATGCAGCGCTATCGCATCCTACGCCCAGGACACCTATTGGGCACTAGATGGAAACAAAATTTTCAATACGTCCACAAAGGCAGTTGCAACCAGTGCGCTGGCCAGCCCCGATTTTGATTATAACGCGGACAGGAGCGTTATCTTTAATGCATCGGCTGAGGCATTGTTTACCGGTGGCACTACGTCCAACTTTACAGTAAACGATCTGGGCCAGGTATTGCCTATTCCCACTGAATGTAAGAAGTACGTTTCCATGGAAATAGTACCGCAGCCTACACCCCACGGCCACTACCTGCGTGTGCGGGAGATAGACGCCACAGCCGTTACCAACAACAGCATGACAACCGGTTTCCCCACATCGGGCAGCTATACCTACCTGCACGGCGCTGCTGATGCGGTGTACTGGGGCGCGGTTGCCGCAAAGTTAAACACCAACGGCACCAGATATATTTATCACCTGAACAGGCCGGCCAGCTCGTGGACATCCACACTGAACCGTTATGAATTGAACTCCGCCGGGGTAGTAAATACCACGCCTACAACATTGAGTACGACCCTACCTCCGGGAGGTTTCCTGAAAATGTCTCCCGACGGGCAGGCTATAGGTTATATTAATGACAACGGGAACTTCGTTACCTATAATATAGCTACCAATACTGCCACGACATATAGCACGTACAGCGTTGGCCTGTTTATAACACCACAGGAAATACCCGCTATTGAGTGCGCAATAGTAAGCGGCAACAGGAGGTGGTTTTTAGGCAATAATACTGAAGTCGGTTTTGTAACGGAAGGTTCTTCCGGCTCCTATACCAAAATAAGTGGTACAAGCCTTAAAGGCACTAAGAGTTCGCTGGCATTAGGCAGGGATGGAAACATCTATTACGCATTCAATAGCAGTGGCGTTAGCGCGGGTGCCGGCGACCTGTATTATTTTACTCCTTCTTCGGCTACAGGTGGATGGTCCGATTGGCTCAATTCAAACAGTACGGCTATATCAAATGCTAAAATAGCTACAACGCATGGCAGTGGCAGCGGCCTTTGTTACCTCTTTGGCAACCAGGTAGCGGGTGAGGATGTGAACAGCGCTACAGCGCCGACGATACCACCATCGTTTACCCTGAGCGGGCAAACCGGGGGCAATATTGTTATTTGCGATGGTGCCGTATCCCAATTGATACTGGAAGCAATGCAGTTTGGGGTATCATCAGGATATACTATCACTGTTGAAGAAGGGGAACTGGTAAGCAATACATTTGTCTTAACGGGCGATACTTATAACCAGGATTTTGCAGTTGTGGATTATAACCCCACACATGACCTGTTTACCTTATTCGGCGCTTTGCAAAACTATAATGGATACATCAGGGTAACATTCTCTACCATCAGCCCTTGTGGCCAGGTATTATCCACTTCATTGGTCTTCAATCTTATCCTCGCCAGCGCAGCGGTTGATTTTTACATGATAGGCCCTTCTGATATCAACAGCTCACCGGTGTGCAACTACCTGGGCGTTAGCCTCGTTGGCTTACAAAACCGGGTAGATAATTCAGCCCAGGTGATGACTAACCGCCCGTCAGTTCAAACCGCACCTCCATGTGCAGAGGGTTGGTTAGGTGCTTCGAGCGTTGGATTGTCAAAGGGTGTGCTTACGTTAAACAATACAACCGTAGCCAACGTTCCCAATCCATATCACGTGGTTGTAGAGGAGTATGATGCTTCTATGGCTTTTATAAAGACCGTTGTCAATAAAAACCTGAGTACCATACCTGCATCATCTTACCCATTCTTCAACAAAACCTCGCCACTGTTCTATTTTACGAATAATTATAACACAATCAGGGACAATTATTTTTACAAAGTAATCTTATCTGTAGAAACTGATTGTGGTATATACAGCAAGGAGGCTTATTTTAAAATATTGGATGGCGGTGATGATGGCATAGCGTTTAAACCTGGCAGAACAACAGGCATTAACGAGACGGGCACAATTACACAACTGGAAGTATTCCCTAATCCGGCAACGAATATAGTTAACCTGTCCTGGAGAGGGATGGATGCCGGCGGTGCGCATATCTCATTAATAAATACCATGGGCCAGGTTGTGATTAATCAAAGCCTGAGGGAAACAGAAGGACTGAATAATGAAACAATCAACATAAGCAGTTTGCCATCCGGTGTTTATCAGTATATACTGACAACATCAGGGGGTGAACATAAAGGTAAAATAGTAAAACAATAACACCGGCTCATTGTTACTACAGTGTCATATCTGCAAGAGATATGGCACTGTTTTATTTTTTATCACTTATCTTAGCATTACTTCTTTCAGCCCTGTCACTACATACATGAAAAACTTAATTTACATACTATTATTGTCCGTTACTTTCACCGGAAATCTGTGGGCACAAAGAGAAAATAACAACTGGGCCTACGCCTCCGGCAGAGGTATTACATTCAATACTTCATCGCCATCGCAATTTCTTACAGCAGTCCACCCCGATGTACTTGCACATGTATTCTGGCCCTCGGCAGTAAGCGATGCTGCCGGCAACCTGCTTTTTTATATTTCGGGCAACGCGCTATGGGACAGGCATCACCAAATGATACAAAACGGCGACGATGTATTCCTTACGCCAAATTACGATAATGTTACCGCCGAGCCTTATAGCAAACACGCTCACAGTACACTGATAATACCCGAACCCGGGAGTGCTACCCGATATTATGTTATTGCGAATGGTGTGGGTAGTTACCTGGATAAAACTGCAAACAGGGCATCATCTTACATTCACCTACGATACAGCATTGTAGATATGAGCCTGAACAATGGCAAAGGAGCAGTTGTACCCGGAGCCAAAAATATATTGTTAAGTACCGACTCCGTAGATTTACCCATTATTGCCGCAGGAAACGGAACATGCAAAAAATGGGTGTTGTGCAAAAAGCGTTTCTCTAACCAGGTGCTGGCATACGAAATCACCTCAACCGGCATCAATACCAATCCTGTAGTATCCATGATATCACCCCACCTTTTACATGAAATAGACATATCTCATGATAATAAAAAACTTGCTATTAAGTCTGTTACCGCCACCTATAAAGATTATGATCCCAGTACAGACCCCATGTTTTTGCACATTTACGATTTTGATGTTAATACGGGAATTGTATCGAACGGGATACTGATTGATACAATTAATAATACCGGTGCAAGGAGCATACGAGGTATGGCTTTTTCCGGTGATCATTCGAAATTCTACTACCATGAAAACCCTAATCCCGGCAACACCATTTACCAATATGACCTCACTAAATCTTCGGTAGCCGGTATTATTAACTCAAAAACAAAAGTATTTAGTTACTACCAGGGTGCTTTACCATGGGATATGACATTAGGCCCCGATGGCAAAATATATATCAATAATGATTCCGGCAGGTTTATTGTCATCAACAATCCCGATAAGACCGGTACTGCATGTAACGTTAGTACGATACAACTAACCGGGCCCTGGCGCAATGGTATGAATGGAACGGGCCTGCACAACTGGGTGCCCGTTTCTAAAGTAATCTCAAGTCATGCCGATTTCAACACCTGCACATTGCCTGTACAATTGAAATCGTATAAAGATAATGCAGACAGTTATATATGGAATACGGGTGCCACAACACAAAGCATAACAGCACACCAGAACGGCACTTATTGGGTAAAGGCAGCGGATGCTTGTGGTGCATACCGTATTGATAGCTTTCATATCAACTTCAATCCGCCGCAGCCATTCCCGGATACGTTCTCCTGCAATGGCCAACCGATAACAATGCCCATCGACCCGCAGGCTTATTACGAATGGCACGACAATGACGGGGCTGTGATTACACGGTCGGGCATATATGCAGTGAAAATTACCAAAGACCAATGCGGTAGTATAGAAGACACCTTTGAAGCCATTATCTATCCTCCTGTTAATACAAGGATACTTGATAAAGACACCGTGATATGCCATGAGGGTATGTACTTTGAAGCCCGCAGCCTGTACAGTCTGAACAATTATATATGGAGTACCGGAGCTACTACCAGGGCCATACCCGTCCAGACACCGGGTACATTCTGGCTCACCGCTAATACACCTTGTGGCCTTTTTACCGATACCATCAGGGTGTCATTTTGCGTACCGGAGATAGAAGAGATTATTTCCGCAGATACGGTATGCAGCGGCAATTGCGTGCGGTTTTCTGCCAGGGTAAAAAATTACCCGCAACAGTATGACTGGCAATTTGAAGGTGGGTGGCCGGGCAGCAGTACGGCTGCTGAGGCTGAAATATGTTACACGCAAACGGGCGATTACAGTATCAGGCTAACGGCATCAGGTCCGGGTGGAAACGATACCAGGAACAAGCGCATAAAAGTACTTCCGCAGCCCGACACAAGATTCACTGACACGGCGGTAACGGTACCTTACAAAACCTTGCTGATACTGCCCACCTGCGACGAAACAGCCTCCGAAATAAATTGGTACAAAGATGGCCAAGCCATATGCCCGGGCTGCCAACAGTTGCAGGTAGATGCCAAAGAGTTGGCGGCTACCTACATATGTGTGGTGCGTAACGCTACATGCACCGATACATGTATATATACCGTAGATGTTACCGGCATTCCCAATGATGTTTGGCTTCCAACCGGGTTCACGCCAAACAAAGACGGCAAGAATGACATCTTCAGAGTAGTAACAGACAATCCTAACATAGAGGTGATTGATTTCTCAGTTTATAACCGGTTTGGCCAGCGGGTTTTCAGTGGACAAGGCATAGATGGCTGGGATGGAAAAGTGAACGGTATTTTCGCCGATATCGGCACATATTTCTGGTCTGTCAGCTATCGTGTACGCGGGCGCAGTGAATCATTTTCATTAAGAGGTGACGTAGTCTTAATCAGGTAGGTGTGCTTACAGCCGCGTATATATACCAGAGTTTATTAATCCACCCCGCTGCGGCTTATCTCTATACATACAATAAGGATGCTCTACGCAGTAGTAGACATGGAAACAACGGGTAGCTACGCCGGAAACGACATTACCGAAATCGCCATAGTGATACCCGACGGGCAAAAGGTGCTGCCTGTATACGAGTAGCTGGTGAACCCGCAGCAGGGGATACTTTATTTCATCCAGAGGCTGACCGGCATCAACGACAATATGGTGGCGCATGCACCGGGTTTCATAGAGATAGTCGCGCAGGTGCACGAGCTGCTACAGGACAAAGTATTTGTAGCGCATAATATAAAATTTCGACTACAGTTTTCTGAAACACCATCCCACTGGCGGATGTTCCGAAGGCATCCGTGTCTAATGAGCCAATCAGTATTTAAGGTAAGAAAGTTGACTAAGTACGATAACCAGTAAGCGAGTGAGTAACTGTCCAGTAAGTGGCGAGACTATTTCGCATATAACGTCTTTTAATTTGCCTCAATGAATGCTTCGCAGTTGCTTCTGCCGTATCCCGCAAATTGGCGGGATACTCTGCCGCAGTGACGTGGTGAGGTATTGTATGGGTGTTTCGCAGAAGGGCATACTATATACATGTTCCACATCACCCTTCGGAAGATTTGGAACAATGGTCAGCGTGATATACCCTTATAATGTCGCAATCACCCTGCTGAGATCCCGAAGGACGCTGTACATTTGAGTAAGTGCCTGTAACTAAATATTTATATGAACGTACAAGAACAAATCAAAAACTATATTACCAGCCAACCTGAACCAAAACGTAGTGATATGCAGGAGTTGCACTTGCGTATACTCCATGTGTTACCCAAATGTAAATTATGGTTCGAAGATGGTAAAAACAGTGAGGGCAAGATTATCAGTAACCCTAATATTGGTTATGGATTTCAAACCTTGAAATATGCTGATGGAAAAACAAGGGATTTTTATCAGGTAGGCATAAGCGCCAACACAACAGGAATATCTGTTTATATCATAGGCATTGAAGACAAGAAATACCTGGCTCAAACCTATGGAAATAAGATAGGTAAGGCAAGTGTAACCGGCTATTGCATAAAGTTTAAAACGCTGAAAGACATTAACATTAAGGTGCTGGAAGCAGCAATACTAGACGGCATAGAACATACATCCTGATACAACCAAGCATCCGCGAATAGCCGGGCGAAGTTTAACCCGCAGTTCAAAAAAACACCTCGTGAAAATCACGCCCAGCAACGAGAATGCCAAACAGCAACCCCCCGGCATCTTTGGCACAATAATTGAATAAAAACATACATCGCTAATATGTTTATTCCTTTTTTTAAACAAAATGGAATTAAGCTTCGTCTATTCTAAAAACACCTGCCATGCACACTTGCAGATATTTGTTTATCGCCCTGCTATTGCTCTTCCCGGTGGAAAAACTGTGGGCTACCCACTACTTTGGTATGGACATGTATTATACGCATGTATCGGGCAATACCTACCGCGTCACTATAGTATCATTCGGCGACTGCAGCGGCGTACAATTTCCGTCATTTTCCACTACACGCCCGCGTATATATATCAAAGACGACACTACAATGATATATGACGATTACCTGGAGCAGGAACCGCCGAAAGATGGTGTGGAAGTAACTGAAGGATGCGCCGCCGACCTGGCGAAAAGCACCTGTATAGACCCGGCCGGCACAGTGCCCGGTGTCAAAAAATTTGTGTACTCCAAAGAGTTTACACTGCCCTACCGGTCTGCAAACTGGAAGTTTATCTACCTGGGACAAACAGATGGTACTACCATTGCGGGCCGTAGCGTCAGCCTTACCAATGTAAACCCCGCCGGTGTCATCAGCCTGGAGGCAACACTGGACAATTCGCAATACGACAATTCATCGCCTCAATTCAAAACGGTAGCTACCAAGTTCTATTGCACCAACGAGCAGGTGGATTTTAACCCGGATGCCAAAGATGCTAATGGCGACGGCCTGGTATATGAACTGGTGCCCGGCCTCTATGGCTCTGTGCAGGTAACATATGTTTCGGGATATTCAGGTAGCAACCCTTTGGCCGCCGCCGCAGGGTCGTTCGGCTTTGGCAGCAGCACGGGCCTGCTGAGCTTTGTGCCCAACCAACTACAGAAGTCGCTGGTGGTATACAGGGTGACTGAATACCGCAACGGCGTAAAAATAGGGACGATCATGCGCGAAATGACCTTCGTTGTACTGCCCTGTGTCAAAGAGCCACCATCCGGCTTCATATCCGCCGCCTCAGGCGCAAGTATAGTCAACAACCTGACCGTGAAGACTTGCGTGGGCAATCACCAACTCTCTTTTGATGTCAACCCAACCGACCCCAACGGCGATAATATCACCATGGCAGGAAGGTTTTTGCCCGAAAACGCCAGGCTGGAGGTGAAAGATAACAATACACCCAACCCCCAAGGCCGTTTCGTATGGGACTTGCCTGACTTGCAGCCGGGCGACCATAAAGTGTATATTACCTACATAGATGATGGCTGCCCGCAGGGCGAGCGCACTATAGAGTACACCATACGTATAGCCCCCGATACCATACTTGCTGAAGCTGATAGCGCAGCCTGCTTTGCGCGCGGGGCCATCAAATTAACTACTGCCACAGACTGGTCGCCATGGGAGTTTGAGATGCACCACGAGGGTGACGGCATATTGTTTCATAAGGTAAACGGTATCATTGGCAGTGTATGGTTCGACAGCATTGCACCGGGCAGGTACCATGTGTCGGCGACAGACCACAAGGGTTGCAAAGCAACTGCGTTTTTAGATGTGCCCACGGGCTGCAATGCCGCGGATATCCCATCAGCCTTCAGCCCTAACGGAGACGGCATGAACGATATACTGTACGTACGGGGCCAGCATGTAAAGGATATGCTCCTGAGGGTGTACAATCGCTGGGGGCAGCTTGTGTTTGAGTCTACTGATATAAAAAGGGGCTGGGATGGAAAATACAAAGGCATCGAAGCCCCGGTAGAAGCATATGGATATGTGTTGTCAGTTGTATTTGAAAATAACGAAGCGTTCAAAAAACAGGGAAACATAACCATACTGCGGTGACGGGGGTATTGCCCAGTGCAAGCTCAATCATGCAGGCTGGTAATACAATAGTTTATACATATCAGAATTTATTAACCCACCCGGCAGCGTCTTTTTCTCTATCTTTACATACAGTAAGGATGCTCTACGCAGTAGTAGGCATAGAACTGACCAACCACCACCGCGCAGGTGGCGATGCTGTGGCTACGGCCGAACTGTTTAAACTGCTGCTGCAAAACGATAACGCCAACGTGATAGGGGGCATGCTGAAAGGCCGCAACCGCGAGCAGTACATACCGCCCAATGTACCGGTAGAGCAGGTAGATAACCTGCCGCCTATGCCGGGGGTATATTATTTTCATGATGCACGGGGCAAGATTATTTATGTAGGCAAGGCGGTGAACCTGTCGAAGCGGGTGAAGAGCCATTTCAGCAACAACAAGGCCAACAGGCAGAAGCAGGAATTTATGCGGGAGATACACCGTATATCTTATACCGAATGCGCTACCGACCTGATGGCGCATATACTGGAAAGCGCGGAGATACGCCGCCTGTGGCCATCGCACAACCGCAGCCAGCGGGGCTCCCTGCCACGCTACGGCTTGTTTGTGTACGAAGATGGTAATGGCTACAAACGCCTGGGCATAGAGAAGAACAAACTCTATTACAAGCCCGTGTACACCTTCAACACCATAATAGAAGGGCACAACCGCCTGCGCGAGTTGATACAGGAATACAACCTCTGTGCGCGACTGTGCAACCTGGCCAAAACCGACGACTGCGCCGACAGCATATACGCCGAGCATTGCCACGGTGCATGCACCGGTGCCGAAGAGGTGGGCATGTACAATAACAAAGTGGAAAAGGCTATACAAACCATGCAACAACAACTACCCAGCTTCGCGCTGCTGGACAGGGGCATCAACGAAGAAGAACAAAGCTGCATATTGGTAAAGCAGGGGAGTTTCTTTGGCATGGGGTATATCAACCACGACACCAGCCTGGATGACCTGGAAAAATTAGAAGGCGCTTTACAACCCTACCAGGATAATGATTACATCCGCAACCTGGTATTCAAACACGCAGCGGAGTACCCTGAGAAGTGTTTTACTTTTTGACGTAAGTATGTCAGGAGGTAACTCCTGACACCACAACAAAATTTGAATTATCGCATTGCCGCATTAACGTATTACCGCATTAAAAACTACTGCGCCAGCCAGTACTTCCGCAGCAGCCATTCGGCCACGGCAAATAACAGCACCAGGAAGAAAAACCATTTACGGTCTATAAGCGGTACGGTTTCAATATTAGTTTCTATTACAGGTTTGATATTCTCGTTGGCGGTGATGCTGTCGTACACGTTGGTCATAGCAGATGCGGGGAAGAATGCACCCTTATTATTTTCCGCCAGGCTGTACAGCAGGTTGTAATCGGCGCCTGTTTCCATCAGCTCCAGCGGAATAGTTTCTACTACAAAACTACCTGTAGCGGTTAAGGCTTTGCTATTGTATTGTGTTGTAGCGGTATAGCTATATGTACCGCCTGCACGTATGCCTATGTTCAGTTGATAGGCAGTGCCCGAGCGCTCAAAAGAATAAGGCGTTTCGTTCCCGCTGCTATCTTTCACGGTTAATTTTATATCGGGTGTATTCACCGCTTCGTTGTTCGCGTTGCGCAGGTAGGCGTTCAGGCTGATGCTTTCCTGGTCGCTCCACACATATTTGGGCATGGTTACCCGGAAAGGTTTATCATCCGCCGCGGCAGACAGGAACGAAATTGTTTGCCTGATGCACTCATCTATCACATTACTATTGCCAAAGTTTTTGTGCTCGTACATACGCCAGCGCCAGAGCCCCTCGCCTGTTACTATAGCAGAAGGTTTTTTCCCCTGTTGCAAAGCCCATAGCGGAAGGCCGTTATCATTCCTGTCTGTAAACAAGGCCTGTGCGCCGGGCATCAGTTGAATTTTGCCAGTGGGGACACTCAACGGTGGCATACGGTCCATTACCTCGCGTATATTCTGCGGCAGGCTAAAGCTGTTGAAGGCCGGATTGTAAGCCGGGTAGAGGTTCCTGCCTTGCATGTTGCTGATGTTGGCAGCAACAGGTTTCTTCATGCCGGCCAATGCGTTATTATCCGCCTTATTGCCCAATATATACCAGGTAGGCTTATCTGCCCGTACAACAGTAGGGTTGTTGCGATAACCCTGCCCAGACAATTGGTGCAGTACCAGTATATCATAATCGTCCAGCAGCGAGGGAAAATCGTTGTTGGCACGTACGGTTATTTTATAATTATCTAATCCCGCCAGTGCCTCGCGTATAGCTTTGATGTCGGGGTCGGGTGCGGCGGCGGCTATCAGTATATGTTTTTGTTCATCCACCACTTCTACAAACACATCGCGGCGGTTGTTGGCGGTGTTGGTTTCCCCATCGGCAACAGGTGCTGTGATTACATAATGGTGCATACCGGCGGTATTGGCCCGGATAGTGAAGGACAAGGAGCGGTCGTATTTATCGCCGCTGATATTTACAACAGAGGTAGCTATAGTGTTGCCGTTTTCGGTAACACTTACCGTATTGTTGTAGCCACTGCATTTATCGGCTACAATATCAGCACGTATTTCAAAACTATTGTTGAGCGATACGGTTTTATTAGCATATACCTGTGCGATGCGCAGGTCTTTTTGCAGGTTGGTATCACCTATACCTACTGTATACAGCGCGCCTTTCAGCGATAGCGATTGGTACATGGGGTTCACACCACGGTTGTACCTGCCGTCGGTAGACAGTATTACAGCGCCCAGGTTTTGTGTGCCATAGTATTCCTGCGCGCGGTTGAGTGCAGAAGATAAATCAGTAGCATCGCCTCTGTAATCGAACAAACTATCCTGCACTGTGCTGCCATCCAGGTTCCAGGTGACTACATTGTATTTGCCTGATAATTTTTCAACCAGTTCGGAGGCACGGTTTTTATAATCGTTGCTGTCCTTACCGAGAGCGTCTTTTATAGAGCGGGAATTGTCCTGCACGAACAAGACGACCGGCTTGCGTGTTTCATGTTTGGTAATGGTGAATACCGGTGCCAGCAGCAGCAATATAGTGAGCAGCACCACTACGCCCCTTAGCGTGGCCGTCAGCCAGGGATAAGGCACTGCACGCCTTACATCAGCGCGGTACGAGATGTATCCCGCACCGCCAGCTACCAATATTGCCAGTAACAACCAGAGCCAAAGCATAAGTATGCAAACTAAGGAAAAAATGTAACGTGTTGATAAGTATATAATTAACAGCGATGAATAGTTACCAATTATTTAACGAATCGGAACAGGCCGTAGAAATTGGTTTATCTTACAGGGCCAAAGGTTTCCTGCATATGAGGATGTATGAAGTAAACACCGCACAGGACAGGCGCGATTTCCTGCAGCTGGCGGCGGAGATATACAAGAACGACCCCAACTGGATACGTCCGTTGGATAAGGATATAGAAGAGGTATTCGACCCCGCGAAAAATAAGTTTTTCAAAAAAGGGGAATGCACCCGCTGGTTGCTCAAAGACGATTCCGGTAAGGTTATTGGCCGTATAGCGGCTTTTGTCAACAGGGCTTATAAGCAGGAGCAACCCACGGGCGGCATCGGTTTTTTCGAATGCATCAATAACCAGGATGCCGCCAATTTCATGTTCGACTATTGTAAGCTGTGGTTGTTGGACCGTGGCATGGAAGCCATGGATGGCCCCATCAACTTTGGCGAGCGGGACACCTGGTGGGGCCTGCAGGTAGGAGGCTTTCAACCACCTATGTACCGCATGAACTATAATCCGCCTTATTATCAGCAGTTATTCGAGCAGTATGGTTTCGAAGTGTACTTCGAGCAGTTATGTTTTTCTATGCCGGTAAAGAGCAGGCTGCAGGAAAAGTTTTATCATGTGCACGACGAACTGGGCAATGATCCCAACTACAAAGCCATACAATACGATAAGAAACGCCCGGAAAAATTCGCCAAAGACTTTACCTATATATACAACCTGGCATGGGCCACCCACCCCGGCGATAAAAAGATGGAAGAACGCGCCATGCTGAAGATGCTGCAAAGCATCCGGCAGGTGATTGACGAGCGCATCATCTGGTTTACCTATTACAAGGATGAGCCCATCGCCTTCTGGCTGAACCTACCCGACCTGAACCAGTATTTCAAACATTTTAACGGCAAATTCAGGCTGATAGAAAAACTGCGCCTGCTGTGGATGAAAACCTTCGGAAAAATTGACCGCTTTACGGGGTTAGTTTTTGGCGTAATACCCGCCTACCAGGGCAAAGGGGTGGATGGCTACATGATAGTAGAAGCGGCGAAGGTGATACAAGGCAAACACCTGTACAATGAGTACGAAATGCAGTGGATAGGTGATTTCAATCCTAAGATGGTGAACATAGCGCAGAGCCTGGGCACTACCATGAGCCGCAAACTGCACACCTACCGTTATTTATTCGACAGGGAGAAGGAGTTTAAAAGGCACCCGGTTTTAAAATAAAAAGTCAAAATATCGTATCTTGGAGGTATGAAACTATCATTGAAAAACATCTGGATAACCATCAACATACTGCTGGCGGCTAGTATGGTGTACCTGGCTTTTACCAAGGGATTTATTCGCGCTACCTATTTGGTAATAGCGTTTACCCACTTGTCTATCCTGCTCTATTATTTTTATACTAAAGGTACTTTTAAGAAAGGTGCGTTTAAGAATGAGAAGTATTAGTGCGGAGAGATTACGACACATCAAATAAATAGCCCCCACTCATCCTCAAATTCGTCCTTTTGAAAAGTATTTACCCATTCAATAAATAGTTTTCTGAAACTGTCTATTTCATCTCTTATTACCCGGATGTGCCCTTCATCGACAATATCTTCTTCTGTAAATAGCAACAAACCTGAATAGATACCCATAGCAAGCTCCCGCACGATGGCGGCATTGCCCATACGCAGGATATATATCCCCCCTGCTTCCGAGCTCATAATCTTGGCACCGGCAAGATGCGCATCGTTCAACAATTGGCCTACAATATGGCCCTGGTAGTCGTTATCCTTTTCTGCAATACCATTTAACAGGCCCTTGAGTATAAAGACCACCTCCCGCCATTTGTTATATAAGGCTTTGCAGGCTAAACGTGTGGAATTTGGCTTCCAGTCTTCACCATCGTCGTCGATATCAGCGAAGCGTTGGTCATCCCATTCGGGCAAGTCGCTTAAATTGTCGGCATTCATAAAGTTAAGATAGGAGTAACTTCTTAACCAACCACATGGGATTACCCAATCCATAAATAAATACAAAACATTATAATTTATAATTTTTTTGCATTACATTGTCTTGCGCTTGCTGCAATCAGTTTCTTGCGTGTGCTTTTTTGGATTGATATACAATGGTTGCCTGAACTGGAAATTACCTATTGAACTTACCCCCTGACAACACCGGACAGTGTAACAGATTAGCCTGACTACTTCAAAAAATGTACTAAAAACGATTTTCATGGATGTGAAAAATCTTTGGTTGCGTATACCCAAATATATCAGGGTGACATTGCTATTGACCTTGGCTAATCTGGCCATATTGGCGGTACGGAATATTTTGGTCGGGTGCTCAGTATTTGACTTTCTCAAATCAAATCTCTTTATAGGTTCCCTGCCTGTACTGGTGATAGCTATATTTTTAAAAGAATACAAAGGTAAAATCAACACCTTCTTTTTCTGGCTGATTACCTTGCTCTGGGTACTCTTTTATCCTAATGCGCCTTATATGATCAGCGACCTGATACATGTGAATGCAGACGACCATGATGCTACTTATGCAGAATTGGTGGTATTTGATACCCTCATCATTTTTTCCATCGCCATGTTATCTGTTTATTATGGTTTTCTGTCGTTGAAAATCATGTTCAATATTTTCAAAGCAAGATACAGCGACAGGTTCGCGCATATTGCTATAGCTATTACTATCATACTTAGTTGCCTTGGGTTCTATATGGGGCGCGAGATGCTGTCGGCTATGAAACTGGGCAACGGCTACCTCTATTCCTGGGAAATATTTTTAGAACCGGGGCAGATTATCACCGCCGTGTGGGATTTGCTGTTCCCTATAGGCGCGCACAAGGAGGCTTACCTGATGATGCTGCTGTTTGGCATAGTGCAATACCTTTTGCTCATCATTTTTAAAGATGTAAGTGACGTAGAATCGCAGGGATTTGTAACAGAAACTGCCACCTCTCAAAAAACATAAAAATGAGTACTGCAACTAAGATGTGCATATTACTGCTGGCTATGGCAGCTATGTTGTTCCTGCCCTGGTTTGGCTCTTATATTTACTATAATGGCATTTTCCCGGCTGATTTCTTCGCCTACCCGCCGCTGACGGCTATGCCCAAGGCGGGATTTGATATGGTTATATTTTGCGTAATAGCACTGCTGTGCGCTATAGTTGCCGCTGCGTATATTTTTCCGCAATGGTTCTGGTTCAAGAAGGTGGAAACACCTATGGTAGTAAGGCCAAAAGCAAAGTTGCCCATGTGGTTCTGGTTTGGGTTACTGTGCTGGGGCGGGGTGATGCTGCTGTTTGTTTTTAAAGCGCGCAACCCCGTGTGGCTGGTGCATTGGTCGGATGTTCCATTGTTTTGGGGTACTGCGTTGATGCTGGACGGATGGGTATATAAGCGCAATGGCGGGGTATCGCTTATCAGCAAAGTGCCGCAGGAGCTGATAGGTATAGGGGTGGCATCTGTATCCGGCTGGATGATATTTGAATTTCTCAACTTTTTTGTAGATGACAACTGGTACTACCCCAAGGGAGATATGCTGGACAGGGAGGAGTTTTTACTGTACGCCTGCATCGTATCATCGGGGCTGTTGCCGATAGCGTTTGAATGGTATTGCCTGTTCAAAACGTTTCCTAAACTGAGGGAACGGTTTTCGAACGGGATAAAGATTAAGACCAATGCACTGATAGACAACCTGGTATTGCTGGTCTGTTATGGCGGTATGTTTGCATCGGGCCTGCTGCCGAATACAATGTTTTTTATGCTGTGGATTGGCCCGCCGATAATACTGGCCATTGTGCTAAAGAAAATAGGCGTATGGACACCTGTGATGGAAATAGGCAAAGGCAACTGGACACCATCGCTGCTGGGGGCGCTCACCTATTTTGTAACGGGCCTTTGCCTGGAAGGGCAGAACTACCTGAGCGCCATACACTCGCCCAACTTGTGGACGGCAGACCCGGCCTACTGGCAGTACAGCCTGCCTTATGTAGATGTGCTGCATGTATTTGAGATGCCGCTGCTTGGCCTGTGGGGCTACTTGCCGTTTGGTATCTATTGCTGGCTGTGGTGGATAGCATGGGCTACATTAATGAATATCCCGGCAAGGTTCCTGAAGGAAGACCCGTTAAAAATTGACTCGGATTTATGATATACAGGCTTGTAATACTATTCTTATGCTTATCTATAACGCTGCCTGCCGGTGCGCAAACTATTGTTTGGGATGGTAGTGCAGGCAGCGCGGAGCTGGGCAACAAATTAGAGGTATTAGAAGACCCCGGGGGGCAACTGGGTTTTGAAGAAGTAAGCTCGCAGGCATACGAAGACAAGTTTATACCATCAGATAAAACCATCCTGAATGTAGGGCATACAGAGTCGGTTTTCTGGTTGAAGATACCTATTGATAATAGGACGGACAGCAAGCCATTTCTTGAGTTGATGCAGGCCTGTCTCCCGTTATGCGAGTTGTATTATAAAGATGAAGACAACCAAACTGTTTACATTGAATCGGGGTATAAAGTACCATTGCCGGACAAAATTGTAAAAGACCATTTCCAGGTATTCCCATTGCCCGCCGGCCGGCACGATTACTATGTGCGTTTGGTTTCCAACTCGGGGCCGATACCGGTGAACCTGTACAGCCCCAAAGAATTTGAAATAAAGTCGAACAACGAAAAGCTGGTATATGGCTTTTATCTCGGCTTTATGTTTTTCCTGTTACTGAGCAATTTGTTTTTCTTTTTCTCGCTGCGCAACGGCATGTATTTGTTCTACTGTGTAAACGTGGTGATATATACCTGCTACACGGTAGCGGTGGTAGATGGATTTTTGCCCTACCTGCTGCCGGAGGCCGACCTGATGACATGGTACATAACCGTGCCAACTATAGGTGTTGCCGTACAAAACATGTATGCAGTCTATTTCCTCGAACTGAAAAAATATGCCCCGCGACTGAACAGGATAGCCTGGGGGGTAATATGGTATTTCATTGTTTACGCCGTGGTAAGGCTATGGCTGCCGCTTACGACAGTGCTGGCAGTAAATACCCTGAATGCATTGCTATCATTCTTGCTGATAGGTGTGGTGGGTTTTGTAGCGGGCAAAAGAGGCAATAAGATGGGTTATTATTTCGCCATTGCGTTCTTTATTTATTTTGCAATGGTAATGTGCGAGGCGACATATATACAAACCGGCAGCCCGGCGTATTTCTGGAGCCTGAGTTATACCGCTACGTCAACACTGGTTGAAGCATTTATACTTTCCTTCCTGCTGTCTAAGAGGTTCGAATGGGAGAAGGAAGCTTTCCAGACTGCCAACGACCTTGCACAGCAACAGTTGCTGGAGAAGACAAGGGAGAACGAGAAAATGGTGAGGGAACAGAATACTGTGCTGGAGCAAAAAGTGGACGAACGTACATCCCAGCTTTCACAAAGCCTGGAGGAAACTAAGAAGGAACGACAAAAGGCGGAAAACCTGCTGCATAATATATTGCCCGAAGAGGTAGCAGATGAATTGAAAAAGAATGGTACGTCAGAGGCCAGGCAATATGACCATGTAAGCGTACTTTTTACCGATTTTGTGAACTTTACCGGCATAGGCGAAAAAATGAACCCGAAAGACCTGGTTGCCGAACTTGACCTTTGCTTCAGGGCTTTTGATGAAATAATAGACAGGAACGGGCTGGAGAAAATTAAAACCATCGGCGATGCCTACCTGGCTGTATGCGGCTTACCAACACCCGATGTGGCACATGCCGAAAATACTGTAAACGCTGCATTGGAAATCCTGGACTTTATGCAGGAGCGGCGCAAGCGTGGCGGATTGTTTGAAATACGGACGGGCATCAACAGCGGGCCGCTGGTGGCGGGTATAGTTGGGGTAAAGAAGTTTGCCTACGATATATGGGGGGATACGGTAAACACCGCTGCCCGCATGGAAAGCAACAGCGAAACGGGGAAGCTGAACGTAAGCGATAGTACCTATGAGCTGATAAAAGACAAATACAACTGTGAGTACCGGGGTAAAATAGATGTAAAGAACAAAGGTGTTGTGGATATGTACTTTGTATCGAAGAAATAGTACGGGTTTTTTAGCATGGTTCATGAGAAGTGCTACCGCAGAATATTTTTGTCGCCTCACCTGAATGCCCGAACTTCGTAATGCCTACCCGGGGACTAATGGAACAATCGTCAATCAAAAAACTGTTTAAAAACCACGCCGCACCCCTCAAATTATTTAAGGTTGTAGAGCAGTACATCCTCTCTTTCGATAAGGTAAATATGTCGGTAACAAAAACGCAGGTGGCTTTTAAAACTAAGCGGCAGTTTGCCTGGGTATGGATGCCGCAAACATGGATAAGGCAAGCCCCTGAAGGCGGAATTGTCGTTTCATTCAGCCTGGGCCATCGCGAACAAGACGAGCGTATCAAAGAATCCCTTGAGCCTTACCCCGGGCGTTATATGCATCATGTGGTTATTGAGCACGCTACAGAGTTTGACACAAAAGTTAAGGAGTGGTTACGCGAAGCATACACTTTCAGCCTGCAAGGCAAAGAGAAATAGGGAGGTTCTTCACCAATATATTCGTCCGGTATATCCGGGTGAATATGAATTCATTACGACTTCTTTTTGCCCGTAGCTTTTTTCGGCACTTTGGCGCCGGACTCCCTGGCTTCGGACAGGCCTATCGCTACTGCCTGTTTCCTGGAAGTCACTTTTTTGCCGCTGCCCGATTTTAATTTTCCTTCTTTGAATTCGTGCATTACGTCTTCCACTTTTTCCTGCGCTTTTTTTGAGTATTTCCCTGCCATCTCAATTCTGTTTTTAGTGTTACATTTTTTTTTGCGGTAAAAACATGCTGTTTAAAAAAATCTAAAAAACAGCTTAACATCTTAAACAAAATCTACACCGCATTGTTTGTAAAGACTCACTACTTGCACTTCTCGTCTTAACTATCAGGGAAAACAATTTTAAGTAACACTAAATATCAATTTTATGGATGGTAAAACAGTAAAGCAGGTAGTGAACGACCTGGTAAAGATTAACAACGACAGGATAGAGGGTTATCAGAAAGCAACAGACCAGTTGCAAAAGAATAATGGTGACGCCGACCTGGTAACACTATTCAATGAATGCATTGCCCTAAGTACGGACAATAAAGCTGAACTAATAAAGGTTAGCGGCCAGTACGATACCGATGCGGCTGACGACACTACAGTGCCCGGCGAGATATACAGGGTATGGATGGACATGAAGGCAGCCTTTAGCGGCGACACAAGGCAGACGGTACTGGAGTCCTGCGAATTTGGCGAGGACGCTGCCCAAAAGGCTTACAAGGAAGCAATAAAAAATTATGAAGGCCTGCCAGCGCACATCATGCAGATGCTGCAATCGCAAAAAGCATCATTGCGTCAGCATCATGACAAAATAAAGAGTTTGCGCGACCTGGAGAAAATTGCTGATTAATCAATGAAATAACCACACTAAAAAATACAAGATGAAAACCATAAGTAAAATGTTCATGCTCCTTTCTTTCATATTCCTTGCTGCTACAGCGTGCAATGATGCTACAGAAGATAGTATGGAAAATACGGCAGATACCGTTGGGTCAAAAATTGAGTCTGGCCTATCGGACATACAAGACGAATTTGAAGACTACCGGGATGAAACATTCGTGGAGAATGTACTGGAAGAAAACGCGGAGATATTGTATTTGCTGCAGTTGGCCGGTACAAAAGGCACCGCCGATTATGTAACAGACGCTGCTGCAAACATGACGAAAGAACACCGTGAGATACAGGATAGGTTTTTGGCTTATGCGCGTCAGAACAACATGGATATTAAGGAGCATGATTATAAAGACAACCTGGAGACCAAAGAAAGGGGACAGGACTGGGACAATGAATGGAACCGCCAGATGCAGAATAAGCATGAGAAGCTGATCAATAAATTTGAACGTAAGGCCGATAATGCAAACAACCCTGGCCTGCAACAGATAACCAATGACCATCTTCCAGCTTTGCGCCAGCACCTTACTACATTAGGGCAGTACAAACAATAGCGGAACATATGTCTGTTGCAAACAATAAGCATGATTTTTTAGCCAGGCTGGAAGAATTGCCCATTCGCAACAGCTATTTGGGCAGCAATAAGCTGGAGGGTAAAACAGCACTGATAACCGGCGGTGATAGTGGCATAGGACGTTCTGTAGCCGTGCATTTTGCCAGGGAAGGTGCAAATATTGCCATAGTGTACCTGCACAGCGATGATGATGCTTTGCAAACCAAAAAGCTGGTGGAGGATGAGGACGTGCAGTGTATGCTGCTAAAGGGAGATGTAAGCAAAGAGTTGTTTTGCAAAGAAGTAGCAGATAAAGTGTACGAACATTTTGGCAGTATTGATGTACTGGTGAACAATGCGGGTATACACGAAGAGGACGAACACCTGGGAGGCATCAGCCGGGCGCAGTTGCTACGAACATTCGAGGTAAATATATTCCCGTTGTTCTATCTCACAACTTTTGCCCTGGAGCATATGCAGGAAGGGGGTTGTATTATCAATACCACCTCGGTAACAGCCTATCGTGGCAGCGACCACCTGATAGACTATGCAGCAACAAAGGGAGCTATAGTTTCCTTTACCCGCTCATTGGCGCTCAACCTAGCAAAACGTGGCATCAGGGTAAATGGCGTAGCGCCCGGCCCGGTGTGGACACCATTGGTAGTCAACGCCTTTGATGTAGAACACCTGGAAAAGTTCGGCAAAGATACACCCATGGGCAGGGCTGCTTACCCTTATGAAATAGCGCCTGCCTTTGTGTACCTGGCATGCAACGACAGCTCGTATATGACAGGGCAGGTAATGCATGTAAATGGTGGGGACATCATCAATGGATAATGGCGATACAGAGGGTAATGAAACGGTAACGCAAAACATACAACCTGTGCGGTAACAGGTTGTTGCAAAAAAAAAATCAAGATGCATCTTAACATAACCTGGAGGCCCTGTTAATCATTATTATTAATTAATCATTTTAAAAAAAGTGAAAACATGAGCAGAAGATTCAGTGAACAGAGAAACAACCCCGGGTGGGGACAGTCTTATGGCAATAGGAGGGAAAATTCTAACGGTGGTAGCCACCGTGGATGGAATGAGCAAAGGCCCAGTGAGCACGAGCAGGACTGGCGGCCGTTTGACAGCCAGGATTCTTTCGGGCAGCAAAACTACGGACGCATGCCGTACGACCAACAGGGCTATGGCGAGCGCGATTACAGGGAGAACGACCGGCAGTGGAATGAGCAGGGATGGAACCAGCAGAACCGGAACGAGCAAAGGTGGAACGAACCCGGATACCGCAGCAGGCAGGACTATGGCAACAGTGGCTATCGTAGTGAAGAGCGTGGATGGAATGAACAAAGGAACTACGGCAACCCGTACCAGCGCGAGGGGTCTTACCGCCCTTACGAGAGCGGTTATGATGCGCCGCAGTCGGGCATGGCCAGGGAGCATTACCAACCATCAGCCATGGGCAATTCTGAGCGCTATGGCTATCGCGATGATGCCGACTACAACCGTTACCAGCAGCGTGGCAACTACCAGGGCAACTATGGCAGCCAGCAAGGCTATGGTTCGCAGCAAGGTGGATACAGCGACTGGCAGGAAAGGGGCAGCCAGCAAGGTGAATACGGCTCGCAGGGTAGCCAGCGCGAGGGCAGGTACAGGGGCGTAGGCCCGCGTAACTACCAGCGCTCCGACCAGCGTATTATGGAAGATATCAACGACAGGTTGAACGACCATCCGAATATTGACGCATCTGACATACAGGTGAAGGTAAACAATGGGGAAGTGATACTGGAAGGGACTGTCGATTCGCGCTGGGCAAAACATCATGTAGAAGATATAGCTGATGAGGTATCAGGTGTTAAAGATGTGGAGAACCGTATCCATATCAAAAAGAACATCTGGGAAAAAGAAAACAGCAATACTGACAAACAATCGGCCGACTCGAAAAACAAGCTGGCAGAGAAGAGCGCTAACTAATTACAACAAGAGGGGCTGATTGCAAAGCGCGGTGTATAATACACTGCGCTTTACTTTATAGTGAAAAACCCGCTCAGTCCACTGCCACTGGCCACTACCCTATTAATTAGCTTATTACCCAATTACCCTTTTGAATTTTGACTTAATAAGTTATTTTGCAGTATGCAACTCTTAGACGGTAAGGCGGTATCCGCCCATATTAAGGAACAGATAAAGAAAGATACCGCAGCGCATATAGCGGCGGGCGGCAAGCAACCCCACCTGGCGGCCATTATAGTAGGTAACAACCCCGCCAGCGAGGCCTATGTAGGCAGCAAGATAAAAACCTGCGGTGAGCTGGGCTTTGGCTCTACCCTGCTGCGTTTTGAAGAAAGCATTACCGAGGCGCAACTGCTGGACGAAATAAAAAAACTGAACAACGACAAAAGTATTGACGGCATACTGGTGCAACTGCCGCTGCCCAAACACATATCCGACGATGCGGTGATTAACACCATAGACGCGGGCAAGGACGTAGACGGCTTCCACCCCGTATCGCAGGGCAAAATGCTGCTGGGACAAAAGTCGTACCTGCCGGCTACGCCCTATGGTATGCTGCTGATGCTGCAACATTATAATATAGATACTACCGGTATGCACTGCGTGGTGGTTGGCCGCAGCAATATAGTGGGCACCCCCATGACAGTGCTGATGAGCCGCAATGCCAACCCCGGCAACTGTACGGTAACCATCTGCCACAGCAAGACGCGCAACCTGAAGGAAATTTGCCTGCAGGCAGACATCATAGTGGCAGCCATAGGCCGCGCCAACTTCATTACCGCCGATATGGTGAAAGA
>CAZEZM010000025.1:0-24670 GCA_964515955.1 uncultured Flavipsychrobacter sp.
CCTCCCTACCTTCGGTTGGGACAAACTGCTCCCGAAATTGTCGGGACAGGCAGCGGGGGATAATACTTGTTCTTGTGTGTTTTCATTTTCCTCTTTTTCGGCGGTTTGGGAGATGAGGATGTTGACTTGCTGCTGGAGGGTGGGTGTGTTGACGTAGATGTTCTGCGCTTTGCGCCAGGTGTCGGAGCGGGTGAGGTAGTTGTAAAAGTTTTCGAGGCGGGTGTCGAGGTCGACGGCGCGGAGGACGGCATAGACCGGCAGGTCTTCTTCTACCCTGTCCATGCCGTACTTGCCTTTGATGTAGCGGACGCGTTTGGTTTCGCCCGTGATGATTTTGGTGAGGACGGTGCGCTTCTGGTTGATTGTGAGGAGCTGGTCTTTGAACTGGTCGTAATGCTCGTTGTGAAATTTCCGCATCATACGGTTGTGTACGCGTTCTTCGGTTCCGTTTACCCATTCGGCCACGTCGGGGCGGGCCATCAGGCGCGATACGGCTGCGCCGAGGGATTTTACCGCCGCACGGGGGTAGGTCATTTTGTAGGCTACCTGCGGGTCGCCCACCTGCATATAGTAGATGCAGAACTGGAGGTGTTTTTTGGTCATAATGATAGGTTTACCCTCCCGGCCTCCCTCCCGCCGGTTGCGGGATAAATTCCGGGAGGAGCATTTTCCGTAAGGGCGGTTTACAATATTTTCTATAGCTAAATTACATACAATTAGTTATTATAGCAAATTTATTTATACTCTTACAGGAGGCTTGGTCACAGACGGGGTGAATTATGGATAGAGGTCACCCGTTGGAAGACCCGCGCCTGTGGTTAAGCGGACGCTTGATTCATCTTAGGTCTTAGCGAGACGCTAAGACCAGTGTGGGAGACGCTAAGACCAGGGGTTATAACAAATTTATTTATCACCGCGATTATCCGGTAGCTCAGCTTGTCGCTCTACTGCCAGGCGCAGGGTGAGGACGGCTGATATAAGGGTAAGCGGGGTGAAAATAACAGCTTCCCATGCATTGAGCGAAAAGATATTGCCCACGGTGTTGAGCAAGTATACCACCACCATGAGCCAGAGCAAGAACCGCACCAACCCCATAGGCAGAAAGGGACGGGTGTAGCCCGCCCTGATGGCAACTACCAGCAGCATCAGCAGGTTCACCGCTATCGAAAAGCTCTCAAAACCATACATTTCCTCGTCGGTAGTAAGGCGCCCGCCCCATACGGCGGCATATGGAATGACTTTGCCCATGATGAGGAAATGATATATCAATACCATCGCCAGCAATGCCACCATTGCATGTGCCGCAAAACTAAAGCTGATCTTTTTTATCATCGGGTGTCCTTGTCTGTGTACTGTGTGTATGTACAAAACTACAATTAAAGATTTATTCTACGGGTGTAGGCCAGGGGTGGTTACTCGCGTACTACAACCTACGCGAGTCAACCACCCCGATTGGCATATACCCTAAAGGTATATGCCAATGTCCCCTCCTAAAAACATGAGGGGAGCCGGATTATTATTTTATTCTGCTTTATTTTTTCCCTTTCGGCTTGCCGGGGAAGTAGTAGTTGTACACCCTTTTGCCTAGGGTCTCATTTACATTGCGGATGTGGTGGTGGTCAAGCCATTGTTTGAAGTCGTCGGGGTCGTTGGTGACAAACCGTACTATTTCTTCATTCTTCAGGCTGATGATGAAGGTATCTATACTAAAAATATAGGCCGACAGTTCAGTGGCATCGTGGGTGAAACCCGGGAAGCGGGTGGATGTTGTGTTCATGTTCATGGATATTTTCAATAGTTATCGTTAACGATAACCAAAGATAGGTAAAAAACTAAAACTTAGTTATCAGATATGATAACCCAATGAAGGAGCAGGAACTATATAAGAGAGTGGCAGACAGGATAAAGCAACTACGGATAGAGAAAGGCATTACACAACAGCAATTGGCAGGACTGATTGACTATGAAAAATCGAATATGTCACGCCTGGAATCGGGCAGGGTCAATATAAAGCTCAATACCATTTATAAAATTTCCCGCGCTTTGAACATCAGCATGTCAGAATTGCTGAATGTGGAGTAATTGAGGGTTTATTTGGCAGGCTAGGTACTAAGCACAACTGTGGCACATTGAATACCGTTTGCAAAACGGCTTTATATCCTGTATTCAAGATGTCGTTCCGAACATCTTGAACAGCTAAGAGGTTCTCATTATTAGGCTATATCAATGTTAATAACTAAATATAGAATTGATGCGATGAATAATAGTACTGCACCGAAATAGAATAGTGAAGATAAATGTTCCAAAGCATTAAGATATCTTCTTTGTTGTCGTCTTATTTGTTTCCCTTTTATCCTATTAATCTGCCGTTTTTTTTCAAAATAATCATCATTATAACCAAAAGTGTCAACCATTAAATTATCAAACAGCTTAGATGCTCTGTCTAATTCCGCAGTACTAAATTCTACATACTCATCATAATACTTTCTTGCATCTTCATCGCTCTCTTGTAGTACTGATGGAATATCAATCTTAAAGCATTCTTGTAGCATAATATAAATATGAGCGGCGGTCTCTTTACCACTTAACTTTAATGGGTTGTGTGGGATCTTTTCAAGAAGAGTTCTGAAATAGAATTCATCACTTGCTGTACTACTTTTCTCCATCAAATGAGCATTGATTAATCTGGCGAGCAATCCGCAAATGACACAGATAACAAACAGAATAACAGCGATTTTAACCGTTTGACTCGGAATAAACGTTTGCTTATCCATACTTGATAATAACAATACAATTGCACCAGTAGAAAGACTAACTGGCCAAACTATCATATTGTCCTTATATCTAATTATCTCCTTACCAGACTCTGTCACTTTTGGATAATACTCAAGATATGCATCGGCAATATGTTCAACGAGTGTTTTAACCATTGATATGTGATTTACATGGAATCTTAAAATTACGAAGGAGTTTTCAATATATCGTTGCTGTCATTCTCTTTGGTCTGTCTTGTGATTGTACAGGCGCGCGCGTTGCTGTTCCTTGATTTGACTTTGTCCATATTATGACGAGATTGCTTCATGCGTATCTGTATTCACAGATACTCCTTCGCAATGACGAACCGTGGAGTAGTGCGAATAGTGTTACCGGACGTACAAGAGTGCGCCCCCGCTTGTCAGCGGGGCAGGCTCCACGGAAGGTGAATAATAGTAAGCAAGCCTGGACAACAAGGCATACCCCACCTCCCAAACTTCCCCTACCTTTGCGCGCATGAACTACAATATCAATCTGGCGATACAGGTATTGCCGCTGGGCATACCCAAGGATGAAGCTTACAGGATAATAGATGCCGCTATTGCGGTGGTGCAGCAGTCGGGACTTAAATACCAAGTGTGCCCTTTTGAAACGGTGATAGAAGGGCCATACGATACCGTGATGCAACAGGTAAACGCAATGCAGGATGCCTGCTACGGTGCGGGGGCCAAAGAGCTGCTGGTGAATATGAAGCTGCACCGCAGCGTGGAAAAAGACATGGCCATAGAACACAAAACGGGCAAGTACCAATAATAGAAGCTAAATTTGCCGCCGATGAACAGGAGCAGTTTAATACAAGCCATCAGGAATAAAAAATCAGTACTGTGCGTAGGGCTGGATACCGACACTACCAAGATACCACAGCACCTGCTGCAGGAAGCAGACCCGGTATTCGCTTTCAACAAGGCAATCATAGATGCTACGAAGGACTATACCGTAGCGTACAAACTGAACACGGCTTTTTATGAGGCACAAGGAATAAAAGGATGGGAAAGCCTGCAAAAGACACTGGAGTATATACCCAAAGATATTTTTACCATAGCCGATGCCAAACGCGGCGACATAGGCAATACCGCCGAGCAGTATGCGCGCACTTTCTTTCATACCTACCCTTTTGACAGTGTGACTGTGGCGCCGTATATGGGTGCGGACAGCGTGCAGCCTTTTATGCAATTTGAAGGCAAATGGGCGATAGTGCTGGGGCTGACTTCGAATAAAGGCAGCGCGGATTTTCAACTGCAGCCGAGTGGTGATGAATTGATGTACGAAAAAGTATTGAAGACCGTAGCAAGCTGGGGCACGCCTGAGAATACCATGTTTGTGATAGGCGCTACGCGCAAAGAGCAGTTACAGCATGTACGCGCTATGTTGCCGGAGCATTTCTTTCTCGTTCCGGGTGTGGGTGCGCAGGGCGGCGACGTGGACACCGTGTGCAGCAACGCCATGAACAAAGACGGCGGGCTGCTCATCAACGTGTCGCGCGGGGTGATATATGTGAGTAGTGGAACAGACTTTGCGGAGTGTGCAGGAGAAGCGGCAGCGGAATACCAGCGACAAATGGCAAAGTATTTATAGTAGCGATGGACGTTGATAATAAACGATTAAAACTGCTACTGAATAATGCTTTGACCATGCATGGCTTTGCCAAAAAGTCAAATACCTGGTATTTTTACGAGGGAGAAATTATCAAAGTGGTAGATCTGCAAAAATCGCTCTATAGCAATCTCTATTATGTGAATCTTTCAGTGTATTTTCAATCTATCCAATATGCGACATTCCCCAAAGAACGGGAATGCCATTTAAGAACCCGGCTTAATAGTAAATTGGTAGAGTGTGCGGAAGACTATGACCATATATTCGACCTGGAGAAAGGATATGTAGATGATGATAGTTATAGAAAGACCCTTGTGGATTGTGTTGAAAAAGTTATGCTTCCTCAGCTTGATTTAATCAAGACAAAAGAAGGTTTCCAGCAGATAATTGAAAAAAATCCTGCCATGCTGAATATTGTGCCTCTTAAATTGAAGGCTTATTGGAATATTTAATAAATTGTAACCCTGCCCATGCAGGAGCGTTTATTACATACCATATGGCAGCATAGCCTGTACCACCCCACCGGACTGCAAACCACCGATGGAGAACGCATAACCGTGCTGCACCCCGGCAGGTACAATACCGATGCGGGTCCGGACTTTTTGGAAGCGAAAATAAAAGTGGGCGACACCACGCTGGCGGGGCATGTAGAAATACATGTACACAGCAGCGACTGGGACAAACACGGCCACCAAACAGATGAGGCGTATAAAAACGTGGTGCTGCACATCGTTCACGAACATGATGCGGACACGGGGCCTGCCAACACACCGGTGCTGTGCATAGCCCCCTACATAGCGCAGGACACAATAGGCAAATACGAATACCTGGCATACACAAAAAATGAACTGCCCTGCGCCAACCACCTGGCACAGGTAAAAGACATAGTAAAGTACAGTTGGCTGACCCGACTACTGGCAGAACGCTGGGAAGAAAAGCTGGGTACATGGAAAGGACTGCTGGACGAAAGCGCGGGAGACTGGAGCAGCCTGCTGTATTGGCGGCTGGCGGCCAATTTTGGCTTTAAGGTAAATGCGGAGGCCTTTCTTGCATTGGCGAAATCATTGCCCATAAACATACTGGCCAAACATAGGGAAAACCTGTTGCAGGTAGAGGCTTTACTATTCGGGCAGGCGGGTATGCTGGAGGAGGAGATGGAAGGTGTGTACCCCAATGCGCTGAAAACAGAATACAACTACTTGCGCAAGAAATACAAACTAACACCCATACCCGTGCATAGCTGGAAGTACATGCGGCTGCGACCTGCTAACTTCCCCACCATACGCATAGCGCAGTTTGCGGCGCTGGTACACCAATCGGTGCATTTGTTCTCTGTCATAATAGAGAAGAGCACCGTGCAGGAAATCATGCCCCTGTTTGACGTGCGCGCCGGGCATTACTGGGAAACACATTACAGCTTTGGCGAAGCCAGTGAGCTGGACACCAAAAAGAAGTTGGGCAAGTCGTCTATACAGAATATCATCATCAACACAATAGCACCGATTAAATTCCTGTATGCCAGCCGGCAGTCTACCGAGGCGGAGCAGGAAAAAGCGTTGAAGCTGCTGGATGAGCTACCTGCCGAAAGCAACCATATCATCAACCTGTGGAAAGACAACCAATGGGTACCGGAAAACGCATCGCAATCGCAGGCGCAGATACAGTTGTACAACAACTATTGCAGCAAGAAACGCTGCTTGGACTGCGCCATCGGGCTGAGCATCATCAAATCATAACCAATCGAAAGTAACCGACTTTTTCAGGTCGGGGTGCAGGCTTTCTATGACTGGACAGGTGAGTGCGGCACGTTCCAATATTTTTTTTTCCTTATCGGTATAGGTAATGTGTTTGGGGAAGTGCATGGTTACTTTTACCTCGCCTATCCTGCGGGGGTCGGGTACCATTATCTTGAATATCTCGCAGTCTACACCGTCTATATCTATATTGTGCGTGCGGGCGGCAATACCCATCAGTGTACACATGCAGGCAGCCATAGCGGTAGCCACCAGGTCGGTAGGCGAAAAACGCTCGCCCTTGCCATTATTATCCGGCGGGGCGTCGGTTTCTATTACACTGCCCGATAATATATGTGTAGCTTCGGTCCTTAAGTCACCTTTATAAATAAGTTTGGATGTCATGTTAGATAATTTCGGCTAAATTTACTTACTTTAAGATAGAAAAGGCCGGGATTATTATGATAAGGCCGGAACACAATACATGATGAGAAAATATTTCTTGCTGCCTCTTTGCTTGTTATCAGCATCTTTGTTTTCAGATACGGCATTTGCCCAAACGGAAAACAGGGATTCAATTCCTGTGCCTGTAAGGATTAAAAGGCCCAAACCCATCAAACATGAACTGAGTGGCGGGTTGAGGCTGAATTCTGACGGCTGGAGCCTGTTCCTGGACAGGGGCAAGGTAAAGGAGCCAGACCGTACAACGGATTATCACTACAACCTATTGTTCTGGCAACTGGAATTCGGGGAGAAGAAAAATCCGCAGGAGATTAGGCGCAGTAATACCATCGGCACTACGGCAGATGCTGCCAAGCCCTTTATTTATGGCAAAGCAAGCAATTTCTACGCATTGAAAGTTGGCTATGGCAAGCGCAAACTGATAGCAGGAAAACCCGAGTTGAATAATGATGTAGAGCGTGGTGTGATATCGGTACACTGGGTGTACCTGGGTGGTGTATCTATCGGGCTGGAGAAGCCATATTATATTGAGGCTTATGTAAATAACGGCGGTATTGCCGAATTGAAATCCATTAACTATACCGATACTACGGAAATAGCATTCCTGGACCAGCAAAACATAGTAGGCAGCTCAGGATTTGGCAAAGGACTGGGTGAAACGAAGATAGTGCCCGGTATACATGCAAAAACGGGCCTGCATTTTGACTTTGCCACAACCAAAAAAACAAAAATGGCCATAGAAACAGGTCTGAATCTAGAAATTTATACCCGTGGAATACAGCTGATGGCTACACAAAAAGCCGCCCCTGTATTTGTAAACGTGTACGCATCGTTCCAGCTTGGCAAACGTTGGGAAGAAAAGAAGTAACTTTGCGGAATTATGCAGGAATTACCGGTAATCAGTAATGTAAATACAGCGGAAACAAGGGTAAAAAAACCCAACTGGCTGCGTGTGAAACTGCCTATTGGCGAAGAGTACCGCCATGTGCGCAGCCTGGTAGATACCCATAAGCTGCACACTATATGTGAAAGCGGCAACTGCCCCAATATGGGCGAGTGCTGGGGCGAAGGCACTGCTACCTTTATGATATTAGGTAATATATGTACCCGCTCATGCGGCTTTTGCGCAGTGGCTACGGGCAGGCCCGAACCTGTGGACTGGGACGAACCCCAGCGCGTGGCAGAGGCTATCTACCTGATGAAGGTGAAACACGCGGTTATCACATCGGTAGACAGGGACGAGCTGAAAGACGGTGGCTCCATCATATGGGCCAATACGATAAAAGCAGTGAGGACGCTGAACCCCGAAACAACATTAGAAACATTAATACCCGACTTTAAAGGCCAGTGGGAAAACCTGGAGCGTATCATAGAAGTAGCGCCCGAGGTAGTATCGCACAACGTGGAAACAGTAGAGCGCATGACACGCAAAGTGCGCATACAGGCTAAATACCGCCGCAGTATGGAAGTGATACGCAGGCTGAAGGACGGTGGTATGCGCACCAAAAGCGGCATCATGCTGGGCCTGGGCGAAGAAAAAGAAGAAGTGTTGCAAACCCTGCAGGACCTGAAAGATAACGGCTGCGACGTAGTGACCATTGGCCAGTACCTGCAACCCACACAGAAACACCTGCCGGTGATACGGTTTGTTCACCCTGATGAATTTGCTGAATACCGCGAAGAAGGATATAAAATGGGATTAGACTTTGTAGAAAGCGGCCCGTTGGTGCGCTCATCTTACCACAGCGAGAAACATGTGATACCCGGTGAGGGCCGCAGGATATGGGAATCTGAAAAAGCTACAGCTTAAAATATAGCAAAAGGGCCGGCAAAAATGCCGGCTCTTTTTTTACCCGTTTACCTGTCTAATTTATATATAGGGTCTGAATGGAACCAGTGTTGCTTTTGAGTATGTAACATCCGGGAGCCATTGCATCGGTGGCCACCGTAGTATTACCCGGTTTTGCATCCACAGATTTAACCAATTGCCCGGTAATGTTGTAGATGCTGATGATAACGGCATCCTGCGTTTCTATATTGATATTACTTTTAGCAGGATTAGGATAAGCCCGGAATGCGGCTTGTTCATTTACCATATTTTCCAGCGAGAGCGGCCATGCAGGTTTGAAAGTATATATAGTACCATTGGCAGGGCGGTCATTAAGTGCGTTCAGGCCCGAAAACAGCGAGATGGTATCTGTCAGCACAGGAGACGCAGGCGTGCCTGAAACATTAAATGATGCATCAAGGTCTGAGAAATTGGGTTTAAATATTACCATGCCAGTAAACCCCGTAGTAGCTGCAGGGAAGGTAGAGGGCCCGTAGTGGTAGGAAATCGTGCCGTCTTTTTCGTGCAACCATACCTGTAAATTCGTTTTGGCTGAAGTATCGTTATTGAGCACTACATTCTTCCATTGAAACTTTACTACGCGGTTGCCGGCAGTACCATCCACTTTGGCGGAAACTTTAGTAATACCATCTATCCTTACCATGCTGGCGTTGAAAAAACCCTGCAATACAATTGTATTGGAATAACCCGGTGCCTCGTATATGGCGATATATCCCTGTGCAGTAAGGAAAGCACCATTGCTGGGAGGCGAGGGTTGCTGTTTAAAAGCAGCCTGCCTTTTAAAAACAGGGAAGGTAAAATTATCCGCGTAATAGTATCCCCCATCCGAAGCAGAATAAATAAGTTCGGTAGCAGATGCCAGTTCGGCATAGGCACCCTGCGTTACGGTGAGTACGTACGAGTCCTGCGCCCTGCTACCCTGGCAGAATGAGGCCAAAAGTGACAATACAAGTATAATGTGCTTCATGTTTTAATCTGATTTAATAGTAAAACTATGTGTATGCATAACGGGGGTAGAAAATAATATACAAGCTTACTGATTCCGTATATATGCGTCTGTACTTTGTATATATCCCGTACAGGAATGATGGTTTTGATATACAAAAAGAGGTATTTTGTATATTAAACACCTGCGCAGCCCGGCAAGGCTGTAATATCGCATTATGAATACCGGTGCTGCCATACACAACCAGGCCCCTGATTTTATCAGCAAACATTACCGTTTGCTGGTGAGTATCTTCATAGCTGTTATTATCTATACCTTCTGGATAGGTTTTGTATTTAATACCATTAGCGACTTCACCGGATTTTTGAAAATATTCCTCTACGCCACCACTTATGTGCTGGTGGTGTTTTTCAATATCCACTTCCTGCTGGACAGGTACCTGCTGAAAGGGCATACCGGTGCATATATCACCTACTCCCTGCTATCGTTCCTGGCGGCAAGCATGGTGCTGGAACGGATATATTCGCCGGGTTGGGAAGAATATTTCGCATCCTTCAGCAGCAGCGATTTTATCATTGAGACTATTATACTGTTAATCAAATTCATTACGTTCACCAGCGTAGGGGTTGCCTTTCGCATGCTGGAATTATGGGTACACAGCGAGAAGAAAGTAACGGCACTCTCCCACGCCAATATAGTCGCCGAGCTGGACAACCTGAAGAAACAGGTCAGCCCGCATTTCCTGTTCAATACGCTGAACAACCTGCATGTATTGTGCAAAGTCAATCCGCCGCTGGCGGCAGATACTATGCTGGAATTATCGGATATCCTGAAATACCAGCTTTACGACTGCAGCAATGAGCGAGTGCCACTGAGCAAAGAACTGAACTATATAAAACAACTACTGGCGCTGGAACAGTTGCGCAAAGACCAATGGGTAGTCACCGCCGATTTTCCTGAAAGCGCAGCGATGCAAATACATATAGCCCCGTTATTGTTTATTATACTCGTAGAAAACGCCATCAAGCACGGTATGTACCGCGCGGAGACAGGTGAAATAAACATGAGGTGCAGCACTATGCCCGGCCATATAGTTTTCCGCATCAGCAATACATTGCCGCCCCATTATATGTCGGCATCAGGCGGCAAGGGCATAGGGCTGCGTAACCTGGAGCGCAGGCTGGAATTGCTGTACCCGGGGCAGCACGAGTTGATAATTACTCAAACCGCAGACACCTTTTCAGCAGAACTGATAATATATACACAATGAAGTGCATAGTAGTAGATGACGAACCGCTGGCCCGGCAGGGGCTGGAACTGATGATACAGGATATTGATTTTCTTGAATACAAAGGTTCTTTCTCCAATGTGGTGAATGCCGACAAATTCATGCAGGCTAATACTGTTGACCTGGTGTTCCTGGATATTAATATGCCACTGCTGTCGGGCATGGAGTACCTGCGGAGCGTAGCCAGCGATAGCCAGTTTATCATTACCACCGCCTACCCCGACCATGCACTGGAAGGATATGAACTGAATGTAACTGACTACCTGCTGAAACCCATAAAATTCGACAGGTTCTACAAGGCCGTCAACAAAGCACTGAAGCACAACCAGGCCGGCGCAGCACCCACCCAGGAGGTAGAAGTATACGATGACAGCGTGTTTGTGCGCACGGACAAGAAATTTATACGCGTCACCCTTTCTGCTATACAGTATATAGAAGGATACAAGGACTATGTAATGATATACCTGGAGAGTGAAAAGATAATGGCCGGCGTTAACCTGCGTACGATATTCACCCGCTTGCACCCCGGCAACTTTATGAGGGTTAATAAATCCTTTATCATCAACCTGCTGAAAATAAAATACATCGACAACGACTTTGTGTACATAGGTGATACACAGATACCCATCGGCGACAGCTACCGTGCCGAACTGCTGGAATATGTAAGAAAAACAGGTGTGATAAAACGGTAATCACACGCCTCCATATTATCTTAGCAGTATGCAAAAACCAAGCATACTGTATAGCTGCCTGCTGCCAATTGTGCTGGCTGTGCTCTTACCGGCCAACTGCGCGGCACAGGAAACGGCACTCAGCAAAAAACAAATACGCGAAGCACGGCCCAAATACCTGCAGGTAGGGCTGGGGCTGAACAGGGGCAGCCTGCGCGACTTTGCCACATCGCCCATCACCTACAAAGGTATACTGTTCAACTATTCTGTTGGTTACCTGAAGATGGACACGGCGCGCGAGGTGAAGTTCACAGCCCGGTTCACCAACGGGGTGTACAAACACAAGCGGCAGGAAGGTGTAGATGTAAAATCAAAAGCGAGTATGTATGTGCTGTACCTGAATTACTACAGGCTGTACAGGCTCAATAAAATTTCTAACAGCCAATGGCATGTACAGGCGGGTGGTATGTTTGACGCCAATCTCGACTTCCGCATAAATGATGACCTGATGAATGCAGGTTATGGGTATGAGTTCTTCAATACATTTTTCCTGTCGGGCAAGGTGACGCGCAGGTGGGAACGTACAGAAACTGTTCACAAGAAATTCCTGTTTATCAAATACAAACGGAACCCGCGTGTTGCATTACTCTCTTACCAATTGAACCTGCCAGTGATGCACAATGGCCTGCGCAATGGCTTTGCCTACATAGGCAACGAGGGATTGAATACATCGCCCGTGTTTAAAGAATATAAGTACAAGCCTTTTGGGGGCATACGCTTCTGCTCGGAGCTGGCATATACCCGCCAAATGCAGAACGGGAATATGTGGCGCATATCATACCTGTGGGATGCCTATACTTCGGGCAAGGGGCACAACAGGTTTGAATTGTCCAATCATATAGCTGAGGTTTCATTATTGTTTCACCTGAATAAAAACATGCAATAATGAAACGGTTAGTTATATCCATATTCATCATTTCGCTATTCGCATCCTGCGAGAAAGCATTATTCAAAAAGAAAGGCGATAGCATGGATGCCATTGCCAACTTCGACCACCTATGGGAGCAGTGTGATATACGTTACGCCTATTTCAACTACAAGGGTATTGACTGGAATAATATATACGCACAATACAGGCCGAAGGTATATGATGGCATGAGCGAAGATTCGCTGTTCAACGTGATGGGCGCTATGCTGAACGAACTGCGCGACGGGCATGTCAACCTGATTTCGCCTTTTAATATATCCGTATTTGATGTAGACCTGCTGGGGCCTGAAAATGTGGACGACCGTGTGATACTGGAAAACTACATAGGCACAGACAGGGTGATAACCGGGCCTTTTACCCACGACTTCCTGCGCAATAAAGAGATAGGTTATATACGCCTGCGTTCCTTTCCCGGCACGGTGGATAATGTGCAACTGGACTATATGCTGGACAGGTATAAAGACACCAAGGGATTGATATTCGACATCAGGCAGAACGGCGGCGGTGTGATTAATGATGTGTACAATATACTGGGCAGGTTTATTGATAAGCAGACTTTTGTGTACCAATCGCGCGGAAAGATAGGGCCGGGGCATAATGAATTCGGCGAGCCTGAATTGTCTTACCTCTCCCCTGCCGAATCGAATATCAAATACCTGAAAAAAGTGGTGATACTTACCGATAGGGGTACGTACAGTTCGGGCTCCTTCCTGGCGCTCATGGCAAAGGGCATAGATAATATGGTCGTAATGGGTGATACCACAGGCGGGGGATTAGGATTGCCTAATGGCGGGCAACTGCCCAATGGCTGGACATATAGATGCTCCATCACACAGGCATTAGACATCAACGGCAACAACTATGAAAACGGCATGCCGCCCGATAAACTGGTATTGGTGGACAAACTAAGGCTGGCACAGGGCATAGATGATGTGCTGGAGGCGGCGATGGATAAGATACAATAAACATGATGTCTTAACTTTATACCATGGAATTCGGGAAAGTAACAGCAGAAGAACTGGAACAGACGGACTTTACCCTGCCACCGGACCCGGCAGTGAACAATACCGTGCTGAAACCTTTTAAAGGAAAAACAAAATTCTATATAGGCTGCGCCAAATGGGGACGCCCCGACTGGGTGGGCAAGATATACCCCAAAGGCACCAAGCCCAAAGACTTCCTGGAGCATTACGCGCGTATATTCAACTGTATTGAGTTCAATGCTGTGTTCTACCGTATGCCCTTCCCTACCGATGTGATGAAGTGGAAAGAGAAAGTGCCCGAGGGCTTCCTGTTCTGCCCCAAGTTTGTAGATACCATCACTCACAGGAAGCGGCTGAAGAATGTGGAGTTTGAAACAGGGAAATTCCTGGAAGCAATCACCGAATTTAAAGACAATCTCGGCCCGATATTCCTGATGCCGCACCCGCAGATGTCACCCAAGCAACAGGATACGCTGTTTGAGTTTATAGAAAAATTTCCGCGCGACCTGGATATGTTTGTAGAGATGCGCCACCCGCAGTGGTACGATGCGCCGGGTGGTTATAACAAGGCGCTCTATGATTTTTTGAAAGTGCAAAAGCGCGGCACCATCATTACCGATGCCACAGGCCGAAGGGACTGCGTGCATATGCACCTGAGCACGCCCGAATGTTTCATACGCTTTGTGGGCAACAGCCTGCACCCTACGGACTATACACGTATTGACGCATGGGTGCAGCGCATCAAACAATGGATGGAACAGGGCTTAAAGACCTGCTACTTCTTTATGCACCAGCACGAGGAACTGCACAGCCCTGAACTCATCAAATACCTAATCGCAGAACTGAATAAGCACTGCGGGACAGATATACCCGAGCCGGTGCTGCTGTATGAGCAGGAGAAGAAGGGGAAGGGAGGGACGTTGTTTTGAGGGTGTGGGTGTTGTTGGTCAGGCGACACAACAACGGCGGGGGGTTAAACCTTATAATGTGAAATAAGAATAAATATACCCGTTTCCAATGTTGTTAAATGCAGTTTTTCCAACTCGATGAGCTCAGTTGAGTAATAACTCCTTGATTCATTTGAAATCATGTTCTTCTCAAACGTTCTAACAAGATTGCATGAAACGAGTATTTGCAATAGAATATTAAACGATTCTAGCAAATTCCTGATATCGCCTTTATATTCCTTAAGACTTGGTCTAAGATATTCGTGATCAGGTGTATTGGCATATCTAATCGGTTTCATAGCCTTTTCCTTATCTAACTTACACCTTCCACCATTGTGCTTGGTGCAATTCGCTATAAAGCTAACGATATGTGCGTGTGGATTCTTATACCACTGTTTAGGGTGAAATTGAAATTTCTTTTTCATATAGTCTGTTAAGGTTTCGGTATTAATATCGTCCGAATCTGACATTCTGTCTATCAGTGATACAACGTCATTAACCAATGCTTCATACTTGTGAAAAGTGAACATATATCCAAGTCTAATGACTTCAAAATGCAATTCGCCTACTTGTTCGTAGACATCTTTCAAATGCCTATTATATTTTGACTTTGAAATATAATTCTTGGTTCGAGTTATTTCTGTCTGCGCTGCAGGCAAGAATTTTTCAGAAATCAAATCTATTGACCCGTTCACAGCCAACATTCCAGAAGCGATTGTCGTTTTTATCTTTACAACCTCCTCTTCAGTTAAAACTCCTTTTTCATCTTGTACTTTGCTAAGTGCTACAGAAAGACTCTCAAATAATAAGTCAATCGGATTTTCGTTTTTTTGTTTCACGATATAGTTATGTTTTACGCTCCAAATATTAAACTCTTTACAATGCAAAACAAGAGCGAAAGCAAGCCAATTGCAAAGGCTCAGGAGATTATCTCGTCACTCGTTGCACTCGCTCCTCATAATGACGACCTTGATGAGACGATGACGCGAACAACACATTAACCCAAACCACCATACAAGCAAAAATTCCACTAAAAAACCTCCCCAAATTCTGTTATCTTCGCGCCGTATTATAAAAACATTGCAGTCATGAATTTGCATGAATATCAAGCCAAAGAATTATTGAAACATTATAACGTACCTGTGCAGGAAGGTGTTGCCGTAGGCAATTCTTCTGAAGCAGTGAACGCATACAAACAAATCGCCTCTGATTCGGGCAGTAAGTTTGTAGTAGTAAAAGCGCAGATACACGCCGGCGGCCGGGGAAAGGGTACAATGAAAGAAGTGCCCGAACAGCACGGCGTACAGGTGGTAAAGAGCGCCGAAGACGTGGAAAAAACAGCTAAAAACATATTGGGCAATACGCTGGTGACCATACAGACAGGCCCTGCCGGTAAAACCGTACACAAATTGCTGATAGCGCAGGATATGTATTACGATGGCCCCAGCGAGCGCCAGGAGTTCTACCTGTCTATACTGCTGGACCGTACCAAAAAGCAAAACGTCATCATGTACAGCACCGAGGGTGGTATGGACATTGAAGAGGTAGCGCACAATACACCGGAGAAGATATTTAAAGAGTGGGTAACGCCCAACATGCCCTTGCAGGCTTTCCAGGCGAGAAAAATAGCCTTCAACCTGGGGCTGAGCGGTACAGCTTTCAAAAACATGGTGAAGTTTGTAACCAACCTGTACAACGCTTATGTAGGGCTGGACTGCGCTATGCTGGAAATCAACCCGCTGTTCAAATCGGCCGACGATAAAATAATAGCCGTAGACTGCAAAATGAGCCTGGACGACAGCGCCCTGGTGCGCCACGCCGACCTGGCCGACCTGCGCGATAAAAACGAAGAAGACCCTACGGAAGTAGAAGCCGGCGAACATAACCTGAACTACGTGAAGCTGGACGGTAACGTGGGCTGCATGGTGAATGGCGCGGGACTGGCTATGGCCACAATGGACATGATTAAGCTGGCAGGTGGCGAACCAGCCAACTTCCTGGACGTAGGTGGTACTGCGAATGCAGAAACGGTGGAAGCCGGTTTCCGCATCATTATGAAAGACCCCAACGTAAAAGCGATACTCATCAACATATTTGGCGGTATAGTTCGTTGCGACCGCGTGGCTACCGGTGTGGTAGAAGCGTATAAGAACATGGGCAATATTGAGATACCGATAATAGTACGCCTGCAGGGTACCAATGCCGAGGCTGCTAAAGAAATCATAGACAATTCGGGCCTGAAAGTACAATCGGCCATACTGCTGAGCGAGGCTGCTGCTGCGGTACAGAAGGCGTTAAGTGCTAACTAAGATTCATTTTGAATAATATTGGAGATGCCCCTGCTTTTGCGGGGGCATTTTTATTTGGTAGCGGGCTTACCTGTAGTGCGCCAGGAGTTCACAAAGTCGAAGAAATTTTGCCCGTACTGGTTGTTAATGACCATGGACAGGTTCATTTCAGATTCTTCTATGGCTATGGCCACTTCATCCAGCATCAGGTCGTGCTTGGTATAAGGCTTGTATTCCCTGAAGTATTGCTCCAGTTTCTGCTGTATGGTATTTACCTGCTCTGCGGATAGCATAATGGTTTTGTTGGTGGTATTGATGACACGGGGGATTATATCCAGTTCGTGTACCTCTTTAAACACGGCATGGCGCATCACCACCGTATAGCCAAATGAAGTGATGAGGAAAGAAGTGATGAGTACCAGCAGGCAGTCTATCACTATAAAGTGGGTCTTTATCGTAGTGAGAATAATGATGATGACCAGCCCTACAATCGTCCATGCGGTGAATATAGACGAGAATTTTTTCATTTGCAGCATCTTGTTGTCAAAAGCGACATTGGACATCACATCGCGCAGGGCGGCACGGGTTTCTATTATCTTCCGGCCCGAATAAAATATGTATATATACACATGCGCTATCAGTATAGCAACCGACAGGTATTTCACGTCTTTACTGATATGCGGCGACATCTGCCGGATGATGGTAATAGCCAGCAACATACAGGTAGGTATAATGAAATGCACCAGGTCTTTGTCGTTGAAACTGTCGGTCTTTAAAAACTGGCGGTTGGTGTACAGCCAGTAAAACGGCCCTACGAAAAATAACAGCGGGTAAGTAATAAAGCCATTACGAGGATCAATAATATGTATGTCAGATACTGACAAGGCGTATTCCGCAAAAAAGGCCGATACCAGAAAAATGAACAGTGCCAGCCACCTGTTAGAGGCCGGGGCGGCATCCCTGGCCCACATAATAATGGACAAAACCAGCCCCTGCAATGCAGCTACCAGGATAAGTATTGACCAGATATTTAATGATTGTGATTCCAACCCGTTGAAAATACAGAACTAATCAGCAAAAATAAGCAACCATTTCTTTGAATTGTAAAATAAACTCAATTACTTTGTAATTCAAAGTGCTTTTCTATGAACAAAGATACGGAACTTTCAGTCCGGGCCCTGCAGGACATCAAGGCGATGATGGAACGCTCGGCAAAGTTTATCACGCTGAGCGGCTGGAGTGGTATATGGGCGGGTGTCATTGGCCTTGCCGGGGCTTACGTGGCCCATTTCTGGCTGAAAGACCTGCCGGAGATATATTATAATACCTACCGCACCGCACCGGCAGGGGTAATCAGCGCCGGTGAGTATAATGACCTCAGTTACAGGTTTATTGCCTTAGCCATTACCGTATTGCTGTTAGCGTTTGCAGGCGGGCTCTACTTCACCTGGAAAAAGACTAAGAACAATGGCGATAAACTATGGAATAGCGCATCGCGCCGTATGCTGGGGCATATGGCCATACCATTGGTAGCGGGCGGTATGTTTTCATTGTTATTTCTAAACAACGGGCATGAGATGTACATAGCCCCTGCCTGCCTTGTGTTTTACGGCCTGGCGTTGATTAACGGCAGTAAGTACACCATATCCGATATCCGCTACCTGGGGTTTTCAGAATTAGGGCTAGGCTGTATCAATATGTTTCTTCCCGGCTATGGCCTCACATTCTGGGCTTTAGGTTTCGGGGTATTACATATCTTGTATGGCATTATCATGTGGAATAAGTACGATAACAGCAAGGCCGGCAAGTAGACATGAAAGATCCGATACAACAACTGAACAAAATATTTGACAGCCGCATCAGGATAGGCATTATGAGTGCGTTGGCCGTAAATGACCAACTGAACTTTAATGACCTGAAGGAACTGATGGATGTAACGGACGGCAACCTGGCCACACACCTGAAAACACTGGAAGAGAACAATTACATCAAAGTGCAGAAGGGATTTATAGGCCGTAAAACCAATACTACCTACTCTATTACCAAAAACGGGGAAAAGGCTTTCAGGGCGCACCTGGACGCACTGGAAGAAATCATTAAAAAACTAAACTGATATTTTTTTGCTCAATTCACTTTGTATTTAAAAGTACTTTTAAAATAAATAATTATGGAACAACAGTTCAATCGGCAGACACAATCGTTTTTCGAGAAGTATAAAACCCTAGCCAAAGGGTTCTTTGTGGGTTTCCTGGTACTCATTATGCTGATACCTACGGCATACATTATGGTATTGATAACCGAGAGGGCAGGCAGGCAGCAGGAGGTAATAGAAGAAGTAAGCAGCAAATGGGCGACAGGGCAAACTATTACCGGGCCGATGTTAACTGTACCCTATTATACATCGTCCACCGACAAGGAAGGAAAAACCACCCGGACAAAAAGAACAATACATATACTGCCCGAGCAACTGAACATCAACGGGAAGGTATATCCCGAGATAAGGCATCGCAGCCTGTACAATGTTACGGTGTACCGGTCTTCGCTGGAGTTGAGCGGGCAATTTGACCCTGAAATAATCAATAAAGAACTGGGCGATGTGGACAGTATAGACTGGCAGAAGGCAAGTTTTATTATGGGCATTGATGACTCCAGGGGGCTGGAAGATGAGCCTGTATTGACATGGGGCGCAGAAAAAAAGAAAATGGAAACCATGATGGCCGCCCATGAAGCGCTCAGCGAGGCCCTGGACGCACTTGTACCCATGCAGCCGGATAAGAAAACGGATTTCCACATCACGCTGAAAATAAAAGGAACCGGGGAGTTGTACTTTACACCCACCGGCAAAACCACGTTGGTGAATATCAGCTCCACCTACCCCTCGCCGGCATTTGATGGCAAATACTTACCCGACAGGATACCCATGTTGTCTGACTCTGGTTTTTCCGCCAGTTGGAAAATACTACAGGCATCCAGGGGATATCCGCAATACTGGCATGATAGCGCTTACCCGGACTTTAAAAAGTCAGCCTTCGGGGTAAAACTCATCCAACAGGCAGACCACTATAGCAAGACAGAGCGGTCTGTGAAATATGCCATCCTCATCATCTCGCTGACCTTCCTTGTTTTCTTTTTCCTGGAAATCATTCAGAAACGCTCTGTACATCCGCTGCAATATATATTGGTGGGCATAGCCCTGTGTATATTCTATACCTTGCTATTATCCATATCGGAGTATACGGGGTTTAATACAGCTTACCTGGTAGCTGCATCAGCCACCGTGCTGCTGATAACCTGGTATATAAAAGCCATATTCGGGAAAATGCGGGTTGCCGCAGGCTTTATGGCTGCGCTCACTACTCTGTACGGGTATGTATTCTTTCTGATTCAATTGAAAGATTACGCATTGTTATTCGGCAGTATAGGCCTGTTCCTGATAGTTGCGGTGATTATGTACTATTCAAGGCGTATTGATTGGTATAATATGCATAAAACGGCAGAGGATGCAGGTTGAGCGTGTTCAACAACAAAACGGCAAGATACTTGTTAGTATTACAGGCGCAGGATATAAAGGGTAACGCATGTTACATACACATATCAGGCACAATTAATGGCCCATAAAACCTAGCTATGATCATTAAGTATAGTTATCGGTAACTTTGTAATATTAACCAACAGCATAAAAATTATGGCAAAGGCAAAAGCAACAAAGACGACGAAGAACCAGGTAGGATTGGACGCAGCAAAATCGAAAAAACTCGCTGAAGGGCTTAATAACCTGCTGGCCAACTACCAACTGTTTTACATGAACACCAGGGGCTTTCACTGGAATATCAAGGGTGAAAAGTTTTTTGAGCTGCATGTAAAGTTCGAGGAACTGTACAATGACATCATCCTGAAGATAGACGAGATAGCGGAGCGTATAAAAACACTGGGCGCTACACCTTACCATTCGTACACCACTTTCCTGAAGCATTCAACTATAACAGAACATACGAATGTGTCGGATGGAACGAAATGTGTAGAGCATATTGTAGCCGATTTCCAGACACTGCTGGATATGCAGCGCGAATTGCTGGACATGTCGGACGATGCCAATGACGAGGGTACCAACTCGCTGATGAGCGACTATATACGTGCCCAGGAAAAGCTGGTGTGGATGTACAATTCTTATTTGAGTTAAGCCCTGTACTTAGAACCTGAATACTGCATATATTTGGTGCGCCTTACAACAAAGGCGCACTATTTTTTATGAAAGATATGTTCAACAAGTTTTCGGACAAGGTGTCTGAAACAGCGGGGACAATGATGGAAGGCTTTGAAAACATGTTCAGCCTCGACAGCCTGGCCGATAAGTTTTCAAGTATGTCCGACGCCAGCAAAGAGAAATATGCCAAGTACAACAACGACCTTATTTCCCTGTCGCCTATTATTGAAGAGATAGGTTTCAAGACTACGGAAATAGTACTGAGCATGGGCATTCCGCCATCTTTTACATTTCACTTCAATAAGATAAAAGACATTTCGCCGGAGCGCAGGGCCGAGATAATGGAGATGCATAAGGGCAACGCCCTGCTGAAGCCTATAGTGAAAATGCTGGTTGCTGCAGACAATTACCAGGAGAAGATAAAACTCGGCTCATTCAAATTTGACTGTATTGAGGTAAGCCTGGGCTTAACACCGGGCGTTAACCTGATACTTACTCCTAAAGAGTAGCGAAGGCTAGTACTGCAGCTTCCGCACAGCGCTCGCCGTCAATAGCTGCGCTAACGATACCGCCTGCATAACCCGCGCCTTCTGCGCAGGGGTACAATCCTTTTATTTGTGTGTGTTGCAGGGTTTCCTTGTCGCGGGGTATGCGTACCGGTGAGCTGGTGCGGGATTCCGTAGCCACCAGTACGGCCTCGTTGGTATAGTAGCCTTTCATTTTCTTACCAAAGTCCAATACCGCTTTTTGTAATGCCTGTTGCACTTCAGCAGGTAATACATCTTTGAGGTTGACGCTGTGTATGCCGGGCAGGTAAGAGCATCCGGGCAGAGTGCCGGATATTTTTCCACGGGCAAAATCGTCCATGCGTTGCGCGGGGGCTACGAGTTTTCCTCCACCTGCTTTAAAAGCGTGCTGCTCTACCATAGCCTGGTAATGCATACCTGCCAGCGGGCCTGTGAAACCATAAGCCGCGAAATCTTTTTCGTCAACCGCTACTACCGTGCCCGAGTTAGCATATGGGTTATTCCTTTTAGACGGCGACCAGCCATTCACTACTACTTCGCCGGGGTTGGTGGCCGCTGGTGCTATTATACCACCCGGGCACATACAAAATGAAAATACCCCCCTGCCATATTCCTGTGCCACTACCGAGTAGCTGGCAGGCGGAAGGTGTTCGTCGCGTACCGTGCAGTGGTATTGAATACTGTCTATGAGACTCTGCGGGTGTTCTATGCGCACACCCAATGCAAAAGGCTTACATTCTATTTCTATCTGTTTGCTGTGCAGCAATGTATAAATATCTCGTGCTGAGTGGCCGGTTGCCATTATCACAGCCTGGCAGTCTATTCTTGTACCATCAGCACATAGTACTGCTTTTATCCTGTCGCGCTCCAGCAACAGGTCGGTGAGTTTGGTATCGAACCTTATTTCACCTCCACATTCGATGATAGCTTCGCGCATGGCGGTAATGATGTGCGGCAGCTTGTTGGTGCCGATATGCGGGTGTGCGTCTATGATTATATCGGGGTCTGCGCCGAAGTGTACGAAAAGTTCTAATATACGTAGCACATTGCCCCGCTTGGTAGAGCGGGTGTAGAGTTTACCATCGCTGTATGTGCCTGCCCCACCCTCGCCGAAACAATAATTTGATTCCGGGTTGACGACACCTTGTTTATTAATTGCAGCCAGGTCGCGGCGGCGGCTACGTACATCTTTCCCACGCTCCAGTATTATGGGTTTGTAGCCGAGTGTTATCAGCCTTAGTGCGGCAAACAATCCTGCCGGGCCTGCACCTATTATTACGATATGCGGCGCGTTCGTTACATTTTGCAGTTGTGGGTCGAAGGGTCCAGGTTGCTGTACCGCTTCATCTATAAACACCTGTACCTGCAGAATAATATACGGCTGCCTGCCTCTCGCGTCTATTGAGCGCTTTTGTATGTTATAACCTGTAATCCTTTTTGAGGGCACACCTGTTTCCTGCGCAATGGCGGATTTTACTGATACATTATCAGCAGCCTCTGAGGGCTTTAATTTTAATGAAACTGTCTTTATCATTTACGCCAGGTTTTTATCCTGAAAGCAATGTGTATGTATAAACCTATTGACGGTTTTTATAATTTTCCAGCACTTTGTCTAAGTGGTCAATAAATGCCTGTACATTGGGGTCGTAACCATAACCGTTCTCTACCAGCTTATTGCCGTCACCATCTACAAAGAAGTAGAAAGGCTGGGCATTAGCACCGTACTTAGACGCCTGAATATCTGAATTGCGCTGGCCTAAATTAACCACCTGTTTCTTCAGGTAATCAGAATAGTATTGCTCACTTTCAGGTATTTTCACGTTTTGCGCATCGCAGTATAAGGAAGCTACTATGAAGTCATTCTTCATTCTTTGCATGACACCGGGGTCAGACCAAACCTGGCCTTCCATTTTGCGGCAGTTAATACAGTTAATACCTGTGAAGTCCAGCATAACAGGCTTACCCTGTTCTTTAGATGCCTTTAAAGCCTCATCGTAATCGTAATAAGAAACCAAGCCGAATTTCACAGCGGCTTCGGGCTCGTACATTTTCATTTCTGACACATACCTTGTGGGCCCATTGCCTGAATTGTCGCTATGCGATACTCCGCCACCTGCACCTAATACAAAATCCTGTGTACCCATAGGCGGTACAAATGCGCTCAAACCTTTGAGCGGTGCACCCCACATACCCGGCACCATATATACCGCGAATGAAAAGCATGCTATTGCCAGGAATAACTTAAATATAGATACATACTCCTGTCCATAAATATTTTTAGCATTGGCATCGTCATGAGACATTTTCAGTTTACCCAACAGGTAGAAGCCTAACAGAACTGAAAGCACAATCCACAATGCAATAAACACCTCCCTGTCCAGGATTCTCCAGCCCATTTGCAAATCTGCGTTTGACAAAAACTTCAGTGCCAGCATCAGTTCTATAAAACCGAGCGTCACCTTTACCTGGTTGAGCCAACCGCCTGATTTTGCGATATTATTTAAAAGACCGGGGAAAACAGCAAACAGGGCAAAGGGCATAGCCAACCCGATAGAGAAACCCAACATGCCTAGAATCGGCCCCTGGAAACCACCTTTGGCAGCGCCTACAATCAACGGCCCGATAATTGGCCCTGTGCAGGAGAAGGACACAATCACCAGTGTGAGCGCCATAAAGAATATACCCTTGAAGCTGCTTGTATTCGCTTTTGCATCTGTTTTACTGGTCCATGAGGAAGGCAATGTAATTTCAAAAGCCCCGAGGAATGAAATACCGAATATGATGAATATGGCGAAGAAAATCATGTTGGGTATCCAGTGCGTGGATATAACATTCAAGGCATCAGCACCAAAAATGGCAGAAATGGCAACACCCAGTACAGTAAAAATAATGATGATGGATAAAGAATATGTAAAAGCGTTGCGGATACCCTCAGCCCTGGTTTTACTGCGCTTGGTAAAGAAACTCACTGTAATGGGTATCATGGCATAGACACAGGGAGTAAGCACAGCGAGAATACCACCGCCTAAAGCTAACAGGAACAACCATAACAAAGATTGGCTTTGTTCTTTTTTCTGCTGCTCGTCAGGATTGGCAGCTGGCGCTACTTCATCATTTTTTTTTTCGGCAGAGGCAGTACCGCCATCGCCCACTTTTATAGAGAAATCAACTGTTTTGGGTGGCAGGCAGGTTTCATCATTACAGGTCATATAGCTGTATTCGCCTGTAATGGTCATATTTTCATTAGCCAGTTCTACAGTTTGTATATAGTCAACTGTTTTGTAATAATGAACCGTACCGATGTCCTCTATCGTTTCGTGTATAATCTCACCTTCTTCACGTACTTCACCTACCAGCTTAACATCCGGGTTTTCTTT
>CAZEZM010000025.1:24680-62716 GCA_964515955.1 uncultured Flavipsychrobacter sp.
ATAGAAAAACTCGGCGGCAGGAATGAACCATCGCCACCTGGATCCAGCGAATAGATATGCCAGCCGTTTTTCACATCGCAGTGAAAAACCAGGTCGTATTTATTGCCTTCTACTTTACGGGCTTCAAATTTCCATTCAGTAGGGTCTTCTATCATCTGTGCCTTGGCACCGAATAAGAAAAGCAGGTTGAGTAGTGCTACTGATACAAGTGTGAAAATTTTTGTCATTATAAAACGGTTATTCCTACATTAAAGAAACTAAGTTTGTCCTTATGGTTTGGTTAACACCGGGCTTTTAAGAAAACTTTAGCGCAAACCCTGTAGCCATGTTAAGGCCATTGAAGTTAAGCAAATGAGTGAACATCAGCCAGGGCCGCCAATATCAGCCTGCCATCAACATTAGACAGATTGCTGCTGCAAGCACGCTCAGGGTGTGGCATCATGCCAAACACATTGCGCCCGGCATTACAAATACCCGCTATATTGTTCATCGCACCATTAGGGTTGACGTCATTATTCACATTTCCTTTCACATCGCAATACCTGAACAATACCTGCCCGTTATCTTCCAGTTGCTGAATAGTGGCCGCATCAGCATAATAACGTCCCTCTCCGTGCGCAATAGGTATCTGCAATACCTGGTCGCCTACTGCCTGGCCTATGATATTCTTATCGCCCGCAGACTTCAGGTATACATTTTTGCAGATGAATTGCTGGTTTTCGTTCAGCAGCAGCGCACCGGGCAACAAGCCTGCCTCGCACAATACCTGGAAACCATTACACACACCCAGCACTTTTCCACCTTTGTTAGCAAACTCCACTACCTGCTCCATAATAGGGCTGAACCGGGCTATAGCACCACAACGCAGGTAGTCGCCATAAGAAAAACCACCGGGCAGCACAATACAATCTTCCGTAGTAAAACCATCCAATGATGTGTCTTTGTGCCAAAGCATTACCACCTCCTGCTGCAGGTCGTCCTGCAATGCATGCATCATGTCCCTGTCACAGTTAGAACCCGGGAAAACAACAACTCCAAATTTCATTTGTATGTGAAAATTTTTATAATCAACTGCCGGCTAATTTACAGAAAACCACCAGCAGCAACATGAAATAAAATGCAAAATTACTAAATGCTTTGTTCTTTTCGGCAAAATAAGCATTGGATACCACCAGGGCAAGTGCAGGCATAAGCACCAGCCAGCCCATAGCAACAGTAGGGTCTGTAAATATGGCCACTACAAATGACAAAAACAAACATACAGCTATGGCTGTCCAACCCCTGCGTACGAATATGCTCACTTTAGCCAGTTGTTTTTGCAAGGCATACGTGCCTATAATAAACAGGGTAACCATGCCCGTGACGAAGCCTATAAACAGGACGGGCCGCTGTATACTGCCCGGAAGGCTGAAGCCGATATGTACCCATGCAGGCAACCAATGCAACACATCGAACAGAAATAACATACCTGCAGCAAAATATAAAGGTGTAACCCAACCCAGCAACGCCACCATCCACTCGCCGGGGTTCAGGTTGCGCAAGATGGATATAGCCGCCAGTAACACCAATATGTACACTATCGCCGGAAACATCAGCAATCCTGCCATGCCTATGGCAAAACCTGTATTAAATATGATTTTACGCGGCTTTTGAGACTGTGCCAATTGCAGTATTGTATCCATCAGCATAATCAGCACCCAATTGATGAGCAGCGGTTGACTGAAGTAGCCGTAAACCGGGGATAAAGAAGTGAGGGATATATACACAAATGCGACAACATAAGTCGGCTTGTAAAACAGCTTATGTTTATTGGCAACAGCATTCAGGTATATACCCTGTATAGCCAGCATAACGACTGACAACAACGTAAAGCCAAAGGCACTCTGGAATAATATTACCCCCAGGAAGCCCGTGATGATATGAAACAGGAAGTCACCATCGGGCACCACAGGCATTTGCGGATGAAACAACACCTGCCAGTTGATGGCCAGCGCATATATCAATAATATAAGTACGGTAAGCGGATTGTTATTCCTGACTATCTGTAACACATGCCCGGTTTTCGCTGCTAAAATACAACTTTAGCAAAGCAGATTTGATTTCTCTTTAAACAAGGCACTACAAACTCTTTGGCAGACACCTGTTTGCCCGATTTGGGCAGCCAATCGGGGTCTTCGTTATTATAGCCGGTAAGGGAGCTGACAGATACTTTGCCTGTAGCATCGAGGCTGGCCAGTTGTATTTTAGACCGGTTGGTATTGAAATCGTTGAACAAGAATCCCAGCGCCCCGCCGGTATTGATGAGTGCGTAGGAAGAGAACAGCCCGCCGTCTTCCTGCGAGTATTGTATCTTCCTGATGAACTCAGCCCATTCAGGCTCACCATTCCCATTGCAGGATATGGCAAGGATATCGCCATAGTTGTACTCCCTAACAGAGGCCGACATGGTGGGATAATACCAGGAGTAATAACCAAAACCCTGGTTGTAACTATTGCGGGTGCTGATAAAAAAATCTTCGGCCAGCAGTACAAAACCGCCATCGTTGCGTACTATCAACTGCCGTACCTGGTAATCGTTGAAGGCGCGTTTGCGGTTGCGTTCGCCCGTAGCATTACGCATCCGCTCAGAGAAACCAATGGTTTTAAATTCCTTGAAAGCTTTTTCCGCCACATCGTAATAAGTATATATGATGCCTTCGAAATTACCGTTCTTCCGGTCGGAGTAAAAGCCACCTATATAAATCCTGTCGCCCGTGCGCGAAAGTTCCATATAAGTACCGGCGGTAAACAGGCCGTTCATCGGCATCTCCACCGGGTGGAAATCCTTGCCCCCTTCTTCCATGCCGAGCAACCACACCCTGTCTGCATAGTCGCGGGCGCCGTAAGGTGTGTACACCGGTAACAGGAACTGTCCGGCGTCATTTACCACTCCTTCGCCAAATGTTATATTGTTGTCTGCTGTAAAGGCTGCTTCCGTTACCGATTTTTTATTCAGTTCATCATCCAGCCATATCATCCGGGCGTTCATTTCAGCGCCTTTGGTATTAACGCCGAATACGACTATCTGTTTTTTATTATAGGACACAGCATAATTGTACAAACCACTGCGCCCGCCCAAGAAACTGGCTTTTGCCTCGTCTATTTCCAAGGGGCCTTTTTGTATACGCCCTTTGGCATCCAGCAGTGTGGCATATTGCACCACCCGGCCACTTTCCGTTACCTGGTGCAGTACAATTATTTTATCGTTGTAGGTTATAAATTTGGTACCGAAAGAGCGGCGCGGCAGAAAATCGAGTATCACTGTAGCCTGGCGTTGCATAGCATCATTATACGCGTCCAGGTAATATCCATCGGCGCTGCCCCTGTATACATACAGCACACCCCCTACTTTGCCAGCTACAGTAAACTCACCTGTGCGGAAATCAAACTTATCGTAAGGCGAATAGATGATTTGCTGCGCGTATAGTGAGGATAAGGTAAAAGCTACTGCTATCAATATGAGGGCTGGTATCCTGTACAAGTTCATGGTTCAAATTTAATAGTATCGGCGCATATACCAACTGCATCAATCTAAAAATCTTGCCTGCAGTTCCGGCGTAGGCACCATACACGCATCGCGCCTGCCAAACCATTTGTAACGGTACCTGGCCACCACATCATACATGGCATCGCGCAACGGGCGGGGGAAAACATAACCTATGGTTAATAGCGGGTACACGCCTTTTAACATAGAGGCGGTTTTGAGGGCGGCATCGGATTTGACATATATCCTGCCTTTGTACAACAGCACCAGGCTATCGGGCACTTTGCCCTGCTCATTAAGGATATGCCCCAGTACATGTTGCCCGGTGGCAGATTGTAAGGAGGAAAACCTGAAAACACCTTTTTTATCGTGCTTAATGACGGTCTGTACAAATTGGTTACACAAATTGCACAGGCCGTCAAAAAACAATATCGGTTGTTCGCTGTCGGGCAGCATCAATTTACTGGTTAATTGTGGGCAGCATCCCTGGCGGCTACTATAGAATCAGCTTTGGGTTTCACCTCGATAGCCATCCTCCGGTCCAGGTCTTCAGAGGCTTGCATATTCAACTCGTCCAGTTTAGTACCTACGGTTGAGTCCACTTTGGCTTGCATTTCGTTTTCCGTCATCTGCGGCGCAGAATTGTTCTGGCATGCAGTAAACATTAATGTTGCGGCAATTACCGGGAATAATAACTTTTTCATATTGTGTTGATTTGAACTACAAATGTAATACAATATCAGCCTAATATTTGTTCATTACCCCGGTACTTATCATGATTATTAACTGAATATTTAGACTATTTGGCCTGTAAAATGCCGTATATTTATATGAAAAACCGGAGCTTTACATAAGCATGTCCGCAAGGCTATTGAAACATATTACTATAATCCTATGTGCATTACTGGTACGCACAGTACCGGCATATGCCCAGCCCTCGGGCGATGACACCCTGATGCTGGGTGGTATAGTAGTGGATGGAGTAGTATACCCCATGGTGTACATGGACGGCATAACCGTAACAGATAAGATGCCGCGAAAATGGGCGCGCAAAAGGGCTAAATATGACAGGCTGAAATACAATGTATACAAAGTATACCCTTATGCCGTAATAGCCGCCGACGTACTTAAAGACGTAGACTCTGTATTGGTGGCTATAGGTGAGGACAATAAGAAAGAGCGCAGGCAATATCTCAACTCTGTAGAAGACGAACTGAAGCGGAGGTTCAACGGGGAGATATCGGACCTGACCATCAGCCAGGGCCATGTACTGGTGAGGCTGATAGACAGGCAGACCGGTAAGAGCTGCTACAACATAGTAAAAGAACTGAAAGGCGGTGTGCCTGCCGCGGTATTCCAGACAGTTGCACTTATCTTCAGCCACAACCTGAAGAGAGAATACGACCCCTATGGAGATGACCGTGATATGGAAGCCATAGTGCAGGAACTGGAAGCTACCCGCAACTACCAATACCAATACCAGTTGCAACAATCAAGATTGAAGGTATCAAGGAAGTAATCAATTTATATTGCTACTAAATATTCTTAACTATCAAACTTATGAAACCTTACATCTTTTTCCTGCTGCTCATACCGGCATTCTCTGCATGTGAAGAAACATATAATCCACCAACGGGCCCATTACCTGTTACGGCAGACAGTGTATATTTCCAACACGAAGGATGGGGAAGTTCTTATTATGGAATGTACCGCATAACCGCAGGTGAACTATTGGAAGATACCGCAGGTAAACGCCCCGGTACGGATTTCGTGTTCGATTTTCGACACAACGATTCATTACATAATAGTATAGTAAGTATCCTGGATAATATACCGCAGGCTATAATAGATTTAGATGGCAGGACATACTCAAATCCGTCTGAGCAAGAACCCGCTGTTATCACTATTGCAGCATTTGTCGGAGATAATACCTATAGTTGGGAGTTTTGGGGCATACCCGCCGATATGCCGGACGATGCCAAAGCTTATGTTGAAAAAATACGCCGACTGCATTTGACTATGTTGAGTACGAAATAACCGGGATAACGGTTATTATACCTCGGCTTCCCTATCCCCAATGTGAATAGTGTACATATCTTCGGCCATATGGCCTTTTAGTTCTAGACGGCAATCTTCGTCAAATTCTAAAGTCATGCTATCGCGGTTGCCGTTCAGGTACACTTCGGCCACTTCTTTGCCTAAAAGTTGCAACAGGCCATAGTCTCCGTTCACAGGGGTGAGTTTGTAATATTCGTGCCGCTGCTTGCCTATGCGAAGTGCAAAGTATCCTTTGATTTCTATAAAAGACACATCGTCAAAATGGATGGTAATTGCATCCGGGGCATAACATACTTCTGTTACCTTCATTTCCCTGAGGCTCTCTACTTCTATATCATTCGGTATGGGCAACATAGCCAATTATTGAGTGGTAAACAATACTCTAAAGTTACGGCTTATTTCTGTTTATAATCAAACTCTGAGGACGGACATAAAAAAGCGCCTCGCTCAACAGCAAGGCGCTAACCAAAACCTCGTCCCATGCGGGACATCTTATGAAAACCAACTTTATTCTTTCACCGGCCCTTCTTTGGCAGGCGTATTACCATTGTTCCTGATAACTACCACACCGTCAAAGACATCTATCATCAACGGTTTGCTCTTATCCACTTCACCGGCTATTATCTTGCGGCTCAGCATGTTGATGATATCTTTCTGTATCACCCGCTTCAGCGGCCTTGCACCATACTGCGGGTCGAAACCCCGTTCTGCGAGATAGCTCAATGCATAGTCAGAAAACTTCAGCTCTATATCCTGCTCCGCCAACTGCTTTTGCAAGTTCTCTAATTGTATCCTGATGATGCCTTTTATCTCATCCCTCATCAACGGGCGGAACATGATAACATCGTCTACCCTGTTCAGAAATTCAGGGCGCAAAGTTTGCTTCAACAATTCCATTACCTGCTCACGGGTGCTATCCACCACCATATCTATATTCTTACCTTCCAGGTCGGCAAAGTTCTCTTGTATGATATGGCTGCCCATATTGCTGGTCATGATGACGATGGTATTTTTAAAGTTCACCACCCTGCCTTTGTTATCGGTCAGGCGGCCATCGTCCAGCACCTGTAGCAGTACGTTGAAGGTATCGGGGTGCGCTTTTTCAATTTCGTCCAGCAGTATTACTGAATATGGTTTGCGCCTTACCGCTTCGGTCAACTGACCGCCCTCGTCATAACCTACATATCCCGGAGGAGCACCTACCAGCCTGCTTACACTGTGTTTCTCCTGGTACTCGCTCATATCTATGCGGGTCATCATGCTGTCGTCGTCAAACAGTACTTCCGCCAATGCTTTGGCCAGCTCTGTTTTACCTACACCGGTAGTACCCAGGAAGATGAAAGAACCTATCGGCCTGCGGGGGTCTTGCAGCCCCGCCCTGCCCCGGCGGATAGCGTCAGACACAGCTTCTATAGCTTCGTCCTGTCCTATCACACGTTTATGCAGTTCGTCCTCGAGGTGCAGCAATTTTTCACGCTCGCTCTGCAACATACGCTGTACAGGTATGCCGGTAGCTTTGGCTACATTCTCTGCGATATCTTCCGCATCCACCTCTTCCTTCAGCAGGCGTTTGCGCTCAGCACCCATATCATCCAGTTGCTTGCTCAGTTGTTCTACTTTAGCTTCCTGCTCCTGTATCTTGCCATAGCGTATCTCGGCCACCTTGCCATAATCACCTTCGCGCTCCAACTGTTCGGCCTGCAGCTTCAGGTCTTCGATTGCACCCTTGGCTTCGTTCAGTTTTTCTACTATATCTTTTTCTTCCAGCCATTTAGCTTTAAGGGTATCACGCTCTACATTCAGCAAGCCAATATCCTGGTTCAGTTGTTTCAGCTTGGTTTCATCATTCTCTCGTTTGATGGCCTCGCGTTCTATCTCCAACTGGCGTATACGGCGTTCCAGTTCGTCCAGTTCTTCGGGCATGGAGTTGATTTCCAGCTTCAGCTTGGCTGCACTTTCATCTATCAGGTCTATAGCCTTGTCGGGCAGAAAACGGTCGGTCACATACCTGTGCGACAGTTCTACCGCGGCTATTATTGCCTCATCTTTGATACGCACCTGGTGGTGATGTTCATAGCGCTCTTTCAACCCGCGCAATATGCTTATGGCATCCTCTACACTTGGTTCATCCACCAATACTTTCTGAAAACGGCGTTCCAGCGCTTTATCTTTTTCAAAGTATTTTTGATATTCATTGAGCGTGGTAGCACCTATAGCCCTCAGCTCGCCACGGGCCAGTGCAGGTTTCAATATATTGGCTGCATCCATCGCTCCCTCCATCGCTCCCGCACCTATCAAAGTGTGGATCTCATCTATAAACATGATAATGGTGCCGTCACTTTCCGTTACTTCTTTAATGACCGCTTTCAGCCTTTCTTCAAATTCACCCCGGTATTTGGCCCCCGCCATCAGCGAGCCCATATCCAATGCGTATATAATCTTTGATTTCAGGTTATCCGGCACATCTCCATTGATGATGCGGTGAGCCAGCCCTTCTATTATCGCTGTTTTACCTACACCGGGCTCACCCACCAGTATGGGGTTGTTCTTACTCCTGCGCGAGAGTATATGCAATGTGCGGCGTATTTCTTCATCGCGGCCTATTACGGGGTCCAGTTTACCGGCGCGCGCCAGTTCGTTCAGGTTCTTAGCATAACGGTCCAGCGAGTTGTATTGCTGCCCCGCTGTTTGCGAATCTACCTTGCTGCCTTTGCGCAGCTCTTTGATTGCAGCAACCAGCCCTTTTTCAGTCAGGCCAACGTCTTTCAATATCTTAGCTGTATTATCATTTACCTGCAGCAATGCAATCAGCAAGTGTTCCTGTGTTACAAATTCATCGCCAAACTGCTTGAGTATGGCGCCGGCTTTCAGTATGGCGTTATTTACCTCACGGCTTACCGTTTGCGCAGGCTCGCCAGAGGTAATTTTGGGTAATTTCTCAATAGCTTCATTCAGCTTAGTTTCTACCAACCCGGTATTCACATCGTTTTTCTTCAGCAAATAGGATATCGGCCCCTCTTTATCGTCCAGCAACGCCTTTAGCAGGTGGGCGGTTTCTATGTTGGGGCTCTGGTTATTAAACGCCTGTTGCTGCGCTTGTTGCAACATTTCCTGGGCCTTAATTGTAAAATTGTTCAGGTTCATCTTTTTTTCTGTTTTCTCCTTATCCCAAACACCCTAAAAACTGTTCCAAAACCAGCAACTGGCATTAATGGCAGAAAAAGAAAAACGGATAAGACAGCTTGTCTTATCCGTTGATTATCAACTGAATTTATTTCAGTACACTGGTTGATTAAACTGACTGAATGGCTGATATTAATTCAACAGGTCGGCGTTCACCTTGAGTTTCATATCAAATTTGAGGGTGTTGGAACGCGAAACATCTTTTACAAAAAAGCCCTCGATACGTACTACCATTGTGTCCGCTACGAATACATCCATCAGGTTAATATCGGCGGGGGTTAATTCTATTGTACGTCCTGTATCGGTCACATTATAGTTGTATGCAGCCAATTTTTCCGGCACTCCGTTGGCAGAAAGATATATCCATACAGAGTCCATGATACCGAAATCCTGGTTGCTGGGCAGCAGCATACTTACGTTCAGTTTCGACAACTTCACACTTGTCACCAGGTCCACCGCAGATTCGTTGTCTTCCAATATCTCTTCAGAATTAGTAGGAATGGATATTAACGGCAGTGACTCCTTCAGCCCGGTACCGGGCACGTGTGGATCGCCGGGCAGGCCGGCTACTGTTACTACATCATCATACGGCACCGTGATGGTGATGTTCAAAGCTTGTTTCAGTTTTTTGCAGGCGGCAAAACTCACCGTAAGCGCCAATAGCGAAATACATAGAACCCTCATATACATTTTGTAAGTTTTTATTTGTGCACAATAAACATCCAAGACCATTCAGGCCTTTTTAACTCATCTCTCTTATAAAGTATATGTGCACCGGCAGGTTATGCCTGTAGAATGTAAATATACTACCATTAACATCTAAATAACAAATTTTAGAGAAAAATATTTATTGGAATGACCAATTGATAAATTATACTTTATTTTAATTCAATTGCGTATTAAAAATGTTATAACTTATATAGTGAGATGATATAGAACATGTGAAAAAATAAATCAAATATGTATTTTGTAAAGTCGCTATAGCCGCAAACATCATGCGTATTATTGCTTAAACAAATGAACAAACACTCATTATTGTCGCTGACTGTATTTATACTGTCAGTTTTATTCACTAACACAGCTAAGGCTACCCACGCTGCGGGAGGAGAAATTTCATACGAATGGGTAAGTGATTCCACTTACAGGGTTTATTTCAAGTTCTACAGGGATTGTTCCGGTGCAGGCGCACCGGGCAATAATACGGTGATACTATGCATCACCAACTCGTGCAGTTTTTACAACAGCACTGTGTACATGAACAGGATTACCAAACTCCCTGACAGTACATTGAACGGGTCGCCTGTAAGTACAGGCTGTGCGGGCGTAGGAACCAAATGCAGCAGCAGCACATCCATTATGCCCGGCTACCAGGAATGGTGGTATGCTGCTAATGTCACCTTGCCCTCCCGGTGCAATTCATGGAAATTCAGCGTAGAGCTAGCTGCGCGCAACCCAAGTGTAAACCTTGTGAATGCAGGTTCAACATCTTTATATGTAGAGGCAACGCTGAATAACGTGGCAGCCCAGGGCAATTCATCTCCCTACTTTTCAGTAAAGCCCGTACCATCTGTTTGCGTCAACCAAAACTATACGTATAATAATGGCGGTGTAGACCCCAATTCAGATTCCATGGTATTTGAAATGGCACGCCCGCAAAACACCGCAGGTGGTTGCCCAATGACCACCAGCAATATCGCCTTTACCAGCGCTTCTCCCGTTTTCAATATCACTACAAATCCGTTGCAGACCAACAATACATTTGTGCTGGATACCACTACCGGCCAGATGAGTTTCAAGCCAACCCAAACGGGTGCAGCTACAATCACCACGAGGATAAAGGAATACAGGAACGGCGTGTTGATAGGCACTGTGATGCGTGATATACAAGTGTACGTGATTAACTGCAGCGTGCCGGGCCCTACGGTAAATACTGTTTCCAACACAATATCAGGCGGCACATTGGTAAACGGTAAAATACAGGCCTGTGCAGGGGTAGCCATGAGTTTTTGTTTTGACATGGTATCGTCAGATACAGCCGCAAAGCTGAAAGCAACAGATAATCACAATGCATCCGCACCTAACTCAAGTGTAACATATACCGGCCAGAATACCGACTCTATCCGCGGATGTTTCTCGTGGACACCGGGCACATTAGATACTGGCCTCAGGGTGTTTACGGTGACCATCAAAGACTCTACATGTAAATCGCCGGGCGCTTTGATTTCACAAACCTTTGTACTGCCGATTTATATCTGGCCTATCACAGACATTGTAAAGGATACCACTTTATGCTACGGGGATACCGTAAAACTCATTGCCGTAGGCGGTTCAAGTTTCACATGGTCTGCATTATCAGGCGGGTCGGGCATAACATCACTCAGCTGCACTACTTGTAAAGAACCTTTTGCATGGCCAACCATTAATACACAGTACCGTGTAACCAACAGTGCCACACAATATTGCTCTAAAAACAGCGATACCGTAACGGTAAACATATTGGACATACGATACGATACCCTGCAGGCATCGAGCAACAGCGCAGTCTGCGAGGGCGATTCCCTGAAATTATACGCCACCAGCGCCCCCATGGGTTATGGATACAGGTGGACCGGGCCAGGAGGGTTTTCGTCCACCTTACAAAACCCTGTGATACCCAATGTTGCATCAACAGGAGCTGGCAATTACATCCTGAAATCAAGCAAACTTCATTGTAGTTCCAGGCCGGATACAACTGTTGTAACTGTCAAAGCCCGCCCTGCAAAACCCACAGCTACCAACAACGGGGCTTTATGTGCGGGTAGTACCCTCAACCTGAATGCTACCACCATAACCAATGCCACGTATATATGGACAGGGCCCGGCAGCTTTAGTGCTACCCAACAAAACCCATCAATAACTAATGCGGATACAGCAAAATCAGGAAAATATGTTGTGCGGGCAAGTTCCACCGTCAACGGGTGTCTATCTTTACCTGATACCACAACTGTAGTTATTCATCATATACCTGTTATTGCCAGCGTTGCAAGTAGCCACCCTACTGCCTGCGGTGGCATCCAGGGTACTATCAGCCTGAATGGTTTAAAACCTTCTACTGCTTATATAGTCAATTACAGCAAAAACAGCACACCGCAATCGCCTGCTAACATATTAAGCAACAGCAGCGGCAGCCTGATTATTTCTAACCTTGCAGCCGGTACTTACTCGCAAATAAGGGTAACACTCAATGGCTGTACGTCTGCAATCGCTTCAGACGTAATACTTGCCGACCCTATTGCGCCTGTCATATCGGCAGCAGGTAACGGTCCTCTATGCGTAGGTGACACGATACTGCTGTCTGCCTCGGCAGACTCATCAGGGGTAACCTACCTATGGTCGGGACCGCTCAGTTTTAGTTCATCGGCCCAAAACCCCACGATAGCACCTGCCACAGTTGCCCATACAGGCGCATATATTGTTACTGCATCGAAAAACAATTGTACCTCCCAGGCAGACACAGTATCTGTGGATGTGTTCCCCATTCCATCGGCACCCGTAGCAGGCAGCAACAGCCCTATATGTGCGGGAGATACATTGGTGCTGACGGCTACAAGCATTGCGGGTGCAACCTACAACTGGGCAGGCCCCGCTAACTACACCAGCGGCCAGCAAAACCCAACCAGGTTGTCAACAGATACAGCTATGTCAGGAGTGTATTATGTTTCTGCTACTGTAAACGGGTGTACATCGTCAGCCGACACTGAAGCGGTATTGGTGAAACAATTACCCGCAGCGCCCGTTCCATCCAACAACACCCCTGTATGTGAAGGTGATACTATACAACTATCCGCCTCAACAGTAGGCGGGGCGAGTTATTCATGGACTGGGCCATCCTCATTCAATTCAGCCTTGCAAAACCTGGCAATAGCCAATGCACAATCGTCTGACCAGGGTACATATTATGTGCGTACGGTTATTAACGGCTGTAGTTCAATAGCCGTATCTACTAATGTGACAGTGAAGCCAACGCCGGCAACACCCTCAGCATCTAATAACGGCCCCCTCTGCACTGGCAATATATTGCAACTGAGTACAACGGGCGCAGGCACTGCAACGTATTACTGGACAGGGCCATCAGGCTTCAACTCTTCTCTGCAAAATCCTACCATCTCCAATGCACAGGCTTCTATGTCCGGCGCGTATATTGTCATTGCTACAGTTGATTCCTGTGCATCGCTGCCGGATACAACAACTGTATCGGTAAATGCAATACCTGTTCCTGTTATAGGCGGCTCATCCATCGTGCATCCCACCACATGCGGCGGCTCCGATGGCAGTATTACACTTACAGGGCTGACTGCAAGCACGTCTTACACTGTCAATTACGACTATGGCTCTGTTCCTCAATCTTCCCTGTCACTGTCGTCAGATACATCGGGTAAGATTATCATCGCCAATCTTTCTGCAGGCAGCTATGGCAACCTCACCATTACTGCGCCCAGTGGTTGCGTTTCCAATCCACTGGCTACACTTATATTAACAGACCCTGTGCCGCCTGTCATCACGGCCGATACGTTTTTCAACCCCACAACTTGTGCCGGCACAAACGGCTCCATCCGTTTCGGTGGTTTATCTGCCAGTACAGCATATACTGTTAACTTTAAACGGAATAATATAGCCCAAACACCGCAAAACTTATTAAGCGATGCAAGTGGGAAAATATCAATAACTAATCTTGGCGCGGCTGTATACAGTAATATCACGGTTACTGCTGCCAATAATTGTACTTCTGATAGCATTGCCGCTGTAACTCTGCAAGACCCGGCTGCGCCTGTGGTTGATGCATCCGGTACCTCACCCATTTGTGAGGGTGATACACTCAAACTCTTTGCAACTGCTGATTCAGCAGGACTGACCTGGGGCTGGACCGGCCCACTGACGTACAGCAGCAATGCCCAAAACCCTGTCGTTCTCAATGCAACGCCTGCACAGTCTGGCGCATACATAGTAACCGGCACTAAAAACAATTGTGTATCCGCAGCCGATACAGTCACCATCATCACACACCCAACACCTGATACACCCGACGCATCCAGTAACAGTCCTCTATGCACCGGAGATTCGCTCATGCTCAGCACTTCCGATATCGAAGACGCCAGCTTCTACTGGACAGGGCCGTTGGGATTCAATACAAACACACAAAACCCGGGCATAGGCAATGTAGATACACCACATTCAGGCAGCTACATAGTTATTGCTACCGTGAACAACTGTATTTCATTGCCCGATACTGTCATCGTAACCGTGTATGATGTACCTATCATTGATACATATGCTTATACACACCCAACCACATGTAGTGGAACAGAAGGAACAATCAGCCTGTTGGGGTTGAAGAACAATACAATCTATACTGTCAACTTCAGGCATAATGCAATTGCACAGACACCGCAAAACATCAGTACCGATGGCACGGGTAAACTAACCATCGGCAACCTCGCAGCGGGAACATATACCGGCATTGCCATCACACAAAACAACTGTACTTCTGACAGTGTGGGTACCTTCATACTAACAGACCCCAATGCGCCTGTTGTAAACACATCTAACAACTCACCCATATGCGAAGGCGATACGCTTAAACTATTTGCTGTTGCTGACTCAACAGGGGTAATATGGAGTTGGGCAGGGCCACTCAGCTACAGCAGCAATATGCAAAACCCTGTTCTTACAAATACTTTACCTGCACAGTCGGGAGCGTACATTTTGACAGCAACAAAAAACAACTGCACCTCTGTTGCTGATACTACTACCGTAATTGTACACCCAACACCGGCTACACCCGTTGCCAACAGCAACAGCCCGTTGTGTACAGGGGATTCACTTGCGCTTACAGTATCTATTGTGGTCGGGGCCGACTATCAATGGACAGGGCCTTTGGCATTCAATACAAACAAACAAAACCCAGGCATAAGCAATGTAGACACTCCATACTCAGGCAACTATATAGTGACCGCTACCGTGAACAATTGTATTTCATTGCCCGACACTGCAATAGTAATCGTGTATGATGTGCCCATTATTGATACATACGCCTATACACACCCAACCACATGCAGCGGTACTGAAGGTACAATCAGCCTGATGGGGTTGAAGAACAACACGAACTATACTGTCAACTTCAGGCACAACGCAATTGCACAAACACCGCAAAACATCAGTACCGATGGCACGGGTAAACTAACCATCGGCAACCTCGTAGCGGGAACATATACCGGCATTGCTATAACACAAAACAACTGCACTTCTGACAGTGTGGGTACCATCATACTTACAGACCCCAACGCACCTATTGTAAGTACATCCAACAACTCACCCATATGCGAAGGCGATACGCTTCAATTATTTGCTGTTGCTGACTCAACAGGGGTAACATGGAATTGGGCAGGGCCATCGTTGTACAGCAGCAACGTTCAAAACCCTGTCATTGCAAACGCATTACCTGCACAGTCGGGGGCATACATTCTGACAGCAACAAAAAACAACTGTACTTCTGTAGCAGATACCACTATCGTAATTATATATCCAACACCGGCTACACCTGTCGCCAACAGCAACAGCCCGTTGTGTACCGGGGATTCACTGGCGCTTACAGCATCTATTGTGGCCGGTGCCGACTATCAATGGACAGGGCCTTTAGCATTCAATACCAATACACAAAACCCGGGAATAAGCAATGTAGATACACCACACTCAGGCAATTACATAGTGACTGCTACCGTGAACAACTGTATTTCATTGCCCGATACTGTCATCGTAACCGTGTATGATGTACCTATCATTGATACATATGCTTATACACACCCAACCACATGTAGTGGAACAGAAGGAACAATCAGCCTGTTGGGGTTGAAGAACAATACAATCTATACTGTCAACTTCAGGCATAATGCAATTGCACAGACACCGCAAAACATCAGTACCGATGGCACGGGTAAACTAACCATCGGCAACCTCGCAGCGGGAACATATACCGGCATTGCCATCACACAAAACAACTGTACTTCTGACAGTGTGGGTACCTTCATACTAACAGACCCCAATGCGCCTGTTGTAAACACATCTAACAACTCACCCATATGCGAAGGCGATACGCTTAAACTATTTGCTGTTGCTGACTCAACAGGGGTAATATGGAGTTGGGCAGGGCCACTCAGCTACAGCAGCAATATGCAAAACCCTGTTCTTGCCAACGCATTACCAACCCAATCAGGTGCATACATTTTAACAGCAACGAAAAACAACTGTACCTCTGTTGCTGATACTACGCATGTTACGGTATATCCGACACCGGCCTTACCTACAGCCAGCAACAACAGCCCTTTATGTTCGGGCAATACATTGAACCTGTATGCAGACAGTTTAACCGGGGCAACATATATTTGGTCGGGACCACTCTCATACACCTCTTTGGTGCAAAACCCCGCTATATCCAATGCTGCACCGGCTATATCCGGCAAATACTATGTATATGCTACTGTAAACGGTTGTATTTCACCCACTGACTCAACGGTAGTAACTGTCTATCCGTTACCCGCTCCCATCATTGGTGCTACCACTATATTCCATCCCACAACTTGCGGCGGAAGTGATGGCAAGATACTCATCAGCGGCTTGAACGCTAATGCATCTTACACCGTCAATTACCTGAAAAACGGTGTTGGCCAGGCGCCTTCAACTATTGCAGCTAACAGCTCAGGAGTGTTGACTATACCCAACCTTAGTGCCGGCAACTATACATTGGCCACAGTAACATCTGCAAACGGGTGTACATCGGACCCGTTGCCACCTATGGTGCTGGCAGACCCTATTCCCCCGGTGATAACTGTAAGTACCTCCTCTAACCCTACAACCTGCCTGGGCAGCAACGGTACTGTCACATTATCAGGCTTGCAGCAAAACAGTATATATAAGTTGATGTACCGTAAAGATTCTATTGCACAGTCCCCAACATCACTAACCGGCACATCATCCGGGACAATTGTACTCACAGGTTTAACCAAGGGATACTATGACAGCCTACAGATAGAAATATACAACTGTTATTCCAACTTTGCAGGGCCTGTAGTATTAAACGACCCCAACGCACCGGTTGTCACAGCCTCTGCTGTATCTCCTATATGCGAAGGGGCAACCATATTGCTGACGGGTACGAGTGATTCAACAGGCGTAGCGTGGGCATGGTCGGGGCCATCAGGATTTACATCGTCAACCCAAAATCCCGCAATAACAAATGCAGTTCCAACACAGTCGGGCACATACACACTGTATGCTGTTAAAAACAATTGCACCTCTGCAACAGATACCGCCACTGTGGTAGTACACCCAACACCGCCAACGCCCGTGGCTTCCGACAATACACCTATTTGTTCGGGCAGCACTTTGCAACTCAACGCATCTGCAGTAGCAGGGGCGACTTATGAATGGACAGGGCCGAAGTCATTCACGTCATTAATACAAGCACCTGCCATTACCAATGCCGATTCGTCTCATAGTGGCAACTACATAGTGTATGCTATTGTGAACAATTGTCATTCCCTGCCCGACACTACAACAGCGATAGTGCACCAGGTACCGGAAATTGACAGTGCTGAATATATGCACCCGACTACCTGCAACGGCACAGAAGGCGTAATTACATTAACCGGGTTACTGGCCAATACTTCGTATACCGTACATTTCAGGAAAAATTCTATTCCGCAACCATCACTACCTATCTCTACATCATCGACCGGCAGATTGGCAATTACCGGCCTCGGAGCAGGACTTTATTCAGGCATTTCGGTCACTTTAAACAACTGTACTTCTGATTCATTGCTGCCCATACTGTTGTCCGACCCCAATGCTCCCATTATTGCCACCGGCAATAACACTCCTATCTGCGAGGGTGACACACTTGAATTATTTGCAGTTGCGGACTCAGCAAGTGTAACGTGGTCGTGGACAGGGCCATCGGGCTTCAGCTCAACAGCTCAAAACCCGGTGATAAATAATGCCCTACCGGTGCAATCGGGCATGTATATTGTTACCGCCACCAAAAACAATTGCACTTCTATGGCCGATACCACAACAGTAGTGGTACACCCCACCCCGATAACACCAGTGGCGGGCAATAACAGTCCATTGTGTGCAGGCTCCACACTACAACTCACATCGTCAGCCATACCGGGCGCTATTTATTACTGGACAGGAGTGCAAACCTTCAGTTCTTCCGCGCAATCACCGGCTATTTCAAATGCTGACACATCACATACAGGCGACTATATAGTATACGTTACTGTAAACGGGTGCCCATCACTTACAGATACCACCAGTGTAACAGTACACCATGTACCCGCCATAGATACCTTTGAATACACCAACCCTACTACCTGCGGCGGCACAGAAGGCACAATTACATTAAAGGGGTTGAGAACCAACATACCGTACCTGGTAGACTTCAATCGTAACGGCCTGGGGCAAAGCACACAAACCATCAGCACTAATACTAATGGTCAACTGGTAATAACAGGGCTAAACGCAGGAGTCTACTCGGGCATCAGGGTAACCCTCAACAATTGTACGTCAGATTCTATCTCACCCATTATACTCAACGACCCGAACGCACCCGGTGCATATGCATCCAACAACACAGCTATCTGCCAGGGAGACACATTACAATTGACAGCGGCAGCAGATTCTGCCGCTGTAAGCTGGCAATGGAACGGCCCGATGTCTTATAGTTCTTCAGTGCAGAATCCTTCCATGCTGAACGCAGTACCGGGCATGTCGGGGATATATACACTCACTGTTACCAAAAACAATTGTATATCCATAGATACTACAACGGTAATAGTACATCCTACACCTGCAACACCTGTTGCAGGCAGCAACTCCCCTCTTTGCTCAGGCGACACCCTGCTGCTTACCGCGCCGATAGTAGGAGGTGGTACATATGCATGGACGGGGCCAAAATTATTCAGTTCTTCTGCTCAGAGCCCTTCTATAGCTTCGGCAGATACAACGCACAAAGGAAATTATATCGTTACCATATCTGTCTATGGTTGTGTTTCGCTGCCTGACACAGAAACGGTTATCGTTTATCATTTACCTGCTATTACAGGTACATCATACGGGCATCCTGTTACCTGTGGCGGCACACAAGGCTACATTTCTTTATCGGGGCTTGTACCCAACTCCACATTTACAGTTAGCTACAAAAAGAACGGCACCCCGGTAGCACCTCTGACGCTTTCGTCCAACAATTCGGGTGTGGCAACCATTACAGGATTGTCAGCGGGTGTATACGATAGTATCAGGGTAGCTGTGGCGCACTGCGCATCGAATATAGCCGGGCCATTTATTTTGCTGGACCCTAATGCCCCGGCTGCATTCCCATCCAACAATACGGCTATCTGCCAGGGCGATACCCTGATGTTGTATGCGAGAAGCGACTCCTCGGGGGTTACCTGGTCGTGGACGGGACCGTTGGGTTTCACCTCTACCCTGGCCAACCCGGTTTTCTTAAACGCCCAACCTGCTCAATCAGGTACCTATTTCCTGACGGTGACAAAAAACAATTGCTCATCAGCAGCTACCGGCACAAGTGTAATAGTACACCCAACACCTGCTGTCCCCATCGTAAATTCAAACAGCCCGCTATGCCCGGGAGATGCATTAACCTTATTTGCAACTAACATTGCGGGCGCCACCTATCAATGGACAGGGCCTTTGGGTTTCAACGATACAGGAAGTTCACCAATTCTGCCTAATGTGCAGCCTGTCAATTCCGGCACCTATTCTGTAATCATGACCGTGAATGGCTGTATCTCTCCCGCAGGCAATGCCGGCATAGTTGTCAATACCACCCCATTAGCTCCTGTGGTACAGCCATGGGTATTTTATTGCATGGACGATACCGCACAATCCCTTAATGCCACAGGGGCAAATTTACTTTGGTACACTGCTGCCACGGGTGGCACGGGCAGCCCATTTGCACCGGTGCCTGCTACCAACACGCCCGGTGTCAGCACATGGTATGTAAGCCAGGTAGTGAACGGTTGCGAAGGGCCGCGCTCCAGGATTGACGTATTGGTACGCAACCTGCCGGCCCCACCGGTTATAACACCGGCGCTGGTATATTGCCAGGATGCACCTACAGCACCACTTACAGCTACAGGCACATCATTGCTATGGTACATTACGCCTGCCGGTGGCACAGGTACGGCTAATGCGCCTACACCTTCCTCTTCAATGGCAGGCACTATCAAATGGTATGTCAGCCAGACAGATATGAATGGCTGCGAAAGCAAGCGCGACTCTATAGCCATTACGATTAACCCGGTATTCAGGGCGGATATACAGGCAGATAACGATACAATATGCGTAAACGACAATGTAATCGTATATAACAATAATACAACTATACCGGCGTCCACACTTACATGGAGTTTTGATGGGGCTGATATTATATCAGGTGACAGCAGCGGGCCATATGTGCTGAGCTACAATACGCCGGGTATGAAGAACATTAAGCTGGCAGTAAATAATACCGACTGTGACGAAGATGACTCTGCAACAATCTATGTAGCACCCTTGCCTGATGGTGCGTTTACCGTTTCTGCCGACGGATGTGTAAACGGAGCAGTAGAACTGAACCCGCAATGGAAAGAAGGGGCCGCATACCAGTGGTCACTTGACGGTGGTGATATCCGGGACAGCGCTAACAGGCTGTACCATGTATCGTGGGCGGAGCCCGGCAGTAAAATCATCGTCCTGATTGTGTACTCGGGACTGGGTTGCTCGTCAGGGCCATATACTGCCTACACCACCATACACGATAAACCCGTGGTATCCATAGACCATATCAGCAGCATCGATGTTTGCTCAGAAGATACCATAATGTTGCGGACTACTGAAAGCACAGCCCTGTCGTACACCTGGCAGGCCAATAGTACTTTATTGTACAAAGAAGGGCCGCAGACTGTTGCCATTGTAACCGGCACGGACAAGATATTGCTGACCGGCACCAACGAATGGGGATGCTCGAATGCAGACACGGTGGAAGTAACCGCGCATACCTGCTGCGAAATTGCCATGCCCAATGCTTTTACCCCTAACAATGATGGCCTCAACGACAAATTCAGGGTGATAACAGACGGCAACCAGCGTATTGGCACTTTCATCATTGTGAACAGGTGGGGGCAGAAACTGTTTGAAACCAATGATGTAAGAACAGGCTGGGATGGCACCCACAATGGCAAGCCACAAGAGATGGGCACTTACTACTATTATATCAAGTACACCTGTACCAGCAGCGAGGTGTTTGAGAAAAAAGGCGAGGTGATATTACTGAGGTAATACCACCCCTGGTTTTATTTCTTCAGCGGTTTGGCTACCGCATCAAACTTGGTGTTGATGGTAAATACCGTAGCAGAATCGGGGGCATTATAAAAATGGCCCTGTAGCCTGAAGTACATAGAATCGCGGAGGAAATAGTCTTTCAGGTTTTCGCCCGATGTAATCATATTCAGCGTGCGCAACCCCTTGGGGATGTCAAAATAGTAAGCAGCCTGTACCTCGGGCAAACCTGTAGCGGATACAAACAACCAGAGCGAATCTACCATGTCAAAAGTTTGGGATGCGGGGGCGTTGATTTCCAGTGTCATCTCTGAAAGTTTCGCCTCGCTTATCAACTCCGAACTGGTGTTGTGTTCTTTTATATATTCCTCCGACCTGGTTTCTACCGCTATGGCGGGGATAGAGGTGGTAAGCCCCTGGGGTGGTATAGGCGGATTGCCGGGCAGCCCCTGCACGCTCACCTGTTTGGTATGGGGCACAGAAAAATTTACCTGCACAATGTCTTCCAACTTCCTGGTACAGGACGACAGGGCCAATAAGGCAACAGAAATTACAATGATTCGCTTCATATATGTATGTGTATATAACGCACAAAGGTAATGTAAAAAGGGGTGAATTTTGTTAACTACTGGTCGGGCGGGGGCAGGTGGGGTTTAACCGGTGGGAATATGGGGGTTTTGCAAGTGGTTGATTGACAGGTGGTAGTGAGTGGTTTGTTAACTGTTGTTAACTTGTTGTGTGATGTATCTGGTTTAGCTATTCTTAAGTCTTGACAGGCAGCTTCTTCGTTGCCAGCCCTCTGCATGTTATCACTATTCACCGTTTCTTCATTTCTTTTATTTCGTTCATCATTATTATTCAGTTGCCTCAATGAGTCGCTACGCTTGTTGCTTCTCTCCCGCACGGGCGGGACAGGCGCGAAACGAAGCAAAGAAAAGGAGCCCCGTCCCTGAAGCTTCAGCGGGACGGGATGGTACCCTGATAGGCTGCGGTTCTTCGGCGCTGCCAGACCGGGTAGGGCTACGGTTTCCCTATCCGCCTCAAGCCCGCCCGGCCGAGCCCCGCCAGAATAAATTTTTCGGGCTGGCGTTCGGACGGGGGGAGACTCAGTTTGGGGTTCGGGAGTGTCCTGCGGGAGGACATTCCCCCTCTGTCTCCCTTCCAAGGGGGAATGTTTGTTCCTGTGTGTCTGTCCGGCGCGAGTGGACATCCTCCGCCCCATGTTCATGGGGCACCTCCTTGAAAGGAGGAATTTCCCGACGCGAGTTAACCTCCCCGATTGGCATCACGCCGCAGGCGTTTTGCCAATCTCCCCTCCTAAAAACAGGAGGGTTTTTAGGACTATTTCCACTATTTCCCGAGGAGGTGGGCGGAGGAGTATTGTTTCCCTTAGCTGTAGGTAAATAAGATAGCTTCATGTGTATGTCTTCCCTGCCGACAACAATCTTCTCAGTGATCAACTCAACGATATGGCGCTTGTCGTCATATTCCAGTACATCCCACTTCGAGTACAAGTCTTTGGCATCGTGCAATACGACCCCTGAGGATTGATGCTGTATTTTGATAATATCTACAGCAGATTCGAGTTCGGGTAATTGTTCAGATAATTGGAGATACCGTTCTTCTAGTGGTTTATATTGCTCCAGGAACATATCCTTTGTCATTTCATCCCGTGCCCGCATTTTTACCAGGCCATCTATATCTCTTTTTAAAGTCACTCTCTCGTCCATCACGGATTGCAATAACCGCTGTTTTTCTAATAGTTCGTTATCTAATCGCTGTAAATATGTTTCGAGGTCAATATCTGTGAGCAGGAATGTTTTTAGCTGCTCTCGATAGATTTCGTTGAGATCGTTCTCCGCTATCCGGTTATTACATTTCTTACATACAAAGGTGGTATCTTTTGTCTTATGGAATACATACATCTTTTTTCCGCAAGTGCATTCTACAAACCCTGCTAACAGGTGTTTTGCCTTAGGGCCCATGCGCTTATGCTTTTGCTCAGATGCATCCAGTATGCGGTTACATTCTTCCCAAATATCTATGCTTACTAGTGCGGGACATGGGACTATGACCCATTCTTCTGCGGGTTTGAATATCATAGATGACCCAACTTTTTTACGGTAGTTTGCTCTACGCTCACCTTTTGCAGTAGTATCCCGTAATAGGTGGTATATAGCCATATCGGTGAATTTCTTACCATCCCTGGAACGATACCCCTGTTCATTGAGTATGTTGGCAACAGTTTTCTTGCGTTTGTGTTTTAAGAAGAGTTCAAATATGAGTTTACGTAGTGGTGCAAATTGTTCGTCTATGAGTAGTTCATTATTCTCCCATTTATACCCCAATGACGGCCTGCCACCCAAGCTCTTACCTAATTTTGCCCTGATGGGAATGGATGCTGCTACCCTGTCTGCGATTTCTTCACGCTCCCACTGTGCCATGGCGGCTATCATGGTATAGAAGAGTCTACCGGCAGGAGTACTGGTATCTATGGCTTCCTGTAGAGATATGAGGTCTGCATTTTCTTCATTGAAAATGTCTGCAAATTCAAGTAGTTCTTTAGTGTTCCTGGCAAGACGTGCCAGTTTGGAGAATATGATACCCGATATATTGCCTTTGCGGATGTCCTCGAGCATCCGTTTAGTCTCAGTATAATTCATGACGGACTTACCGGACAATGCCTCTAAATGGTATGTGGTTGCTATTTCCCAACCTTTACTTTCTGCGTATAATCGTGCCCGTTTTTCATGGTGTTCAGGTGAATCTCCCCGGGCCTGATCTTCAGTAGAGACACGTATCCAGATACCTACCTTCTTTTTTATTTCCATGTACTAACTGTTTTAGATATGTGAACGAATATCTTTCCTGTAACGGGCGGGACATGTGTCACATATTTAGGCTGGAAAAGAATACAGTTGGAACGCCCAGAAAACTTTAATAAAGTTACGAAATCCAATTATCGTGTACAATGTTTTTTGTAATAATGGCCATTAAAATAATCATGTTACTACAATTGCATTTTCTCATTTGAAAGCGCAAGTTTTATTCCAAATATTGCCAGAACATTATCAAGATTAGAAAAGTCTTTACCTACTGAAGCTACAACAACTATATTATTCGATACCATGTAGTTGCCTACTAAAGCAAAACGGGTGTGAGCGGTATTCAGGGAATAATTATTACGACTTACAAATTCAACTGAAAGGTCTAATTGTGCTGAGTTATAAGACGCAGCAATACCATAGTCGAAATACGAAGAGTCTGTTGATATTGATGAGATTGAGTTAGTGTATCTTGCAACACCACATATATCTATGGGTAGTTTGTAGTAGGGAGCCCAACGTACATTTAACCAGGCACCGGATCTGTTAATATCTAAATTATCAAACGTGTTATTACTTGCAGAGGAGGCTATAGCTCCGGCTAACTCTACGGCGAAACATGTACGAGATTTCAAGTACTCCAATTTCGATTTTTTCTTAGCAATAGCTTTTTCATCAATAGGCATCTCTACCAACAGGTTAATAATATCCTGTTTGATTGAGGCAATCTCATATTTTCTTTGCTTGGAAAATATTCTTACCATAGTGATACGCCCACCCGCCGCTAATGAGGAAAATGTATCAGCTTTAGTAGTTGATACTGATAAATTAAAGGTTTGGAATAGCGGGAACTTATTGTTGATATGTTTATCAAATGTATAATCCGGATGGTTGAATAACCAATAAGGAGTAGTTTGTATTGCACCACCTTCAAAAAGGTTCAATATATCAACACCAAATGCCTTCGGATCTGATGGCTTCTCGACTAAGGAGGGTGCTTTGTCCAATAATACAAACCCGGGTGCTGTTGGAGTATAGAGGTTATTGATTTTTAGTTCTCCATCTTGCGCAAAACAGACTACATTCAGAAGCACAAGGCTTGTGGCAAGATATAGTCGCATTTTCATAGTTTGAATTTATATGTTGTGGTTAAAGAATATATATCACCATCGTCGTCTACTTTGCCTGTATGGGTGAAAGTGGAAGGCTCTCCATTGTGAAAATAATGAGTAACCACAATGCCATTAGTGGATTTATTGACATCCAGAACGTTTGTGATAATCGTGTACGTTTTCTTATTTAATTCAGTACCATTCCCTAATGCAATATCTATTTTTTCACCCTTTGCGATTATGTGACCTGTTTCATCTTTTACGATACTGCCGCCAATCTGAGCATTACCAATAGTAATAGTCAGATGGACATTGGCTTCTGGTTTTACTTGTATATTCTTTGTACCTACTGTAACTTCTTTGACTGCCATGATACATAGTTTTTAGTGTTACACTGATTAAATTTAAGATTCGTTTTCATCGTCCATTTCATGGTTTAGGTAGTATATTTTGTATGTGCCATTAGGGTGTAATTCAATCTGGATGTTGTCGTCATTGTAATCATCAATATGGCCAGGTATGCGTAAATAGTCCCATTCAGTTCCCCCTTCATCGTCACCCCTGTCCGTTCTGAAAATCCTGGTTTTATCAAGAATACCCATGTATCGTTCTGCGGTTAAACTCCGGGGGTGATAGTAATCGTGTCCTGCTGATAGCACAACTGCTTCCGGTTGTACCTTATTGATAAACTGGGTAGAGCTGCCGTTATCAGCACCGTGATGCGGTGCAATAACTACTGTTGACCGTAAATACTGGGCGGCATTTTCCACCAAGTATTTTTCAGTGGCTATCAAGCTATTGCTATGAGATCCAATATGCCGTCCAACTGCATCGCCACAAAAGAGCACAGACCTCCCTTTGTATTCTAATTTCATAACAATACTGACTGCATTTATTTTTTCACCTGTGGCCTGTAAGTTCCAGCTAGGAAGCGGCTTACCAAAGCCACATAAAAAAGTAATGGTGGCATCACCAAATCTAAGCTTGGTACCAGGGACAATAGTGCTATCAGCTTCATTTAGATTGATATTTTCAATATTCGGATTTTCGTTTAGTGCTGATACCAGCCGCCTATACGTAGCAGTAGGCATTCCGCCCACAATCATAGATTTTTCATACCCTGTCCATAACACTTTTTTGACATTGTATTCTGTCAGGATCTTATCTGCTGCACCAATATGATCGGCATCTGTATGGCTCAATACCATCAATTCAATATCGCTTCCTTCAGGTATATATTCTTTTATCTGGGCAATCGTAGAACTTCCCTGTCCCCGATAGTGGCCTGCATCGTATATAATATACTTACTGTTTTGTAGCTTAATCAGATTACATAACCCGGGACCTACATCCACGACACGAACTTCAACGATTGCGTTATCTGAAACTAAATGTATAGCCACATCCCCGTGATACCGTCTAACGAGGGTGCGGTATACCCAACCTTCTTTCCCTGTATGTTGCGAGATTACATGGTAGTAGCCAGCTACCTGCTGTTCATCCTGTAGTATCAGTGTGTCTCCTGCCTGTAGCTTTTGGACTGTTTCTGAGGAAGTTGCATGAGTTTCTTTGAGGTTACAACTCCTATATGTTACTAAGTAGTCCGCGTAACAATAGAACTGTTGGAGACAAAATACACTAAGTAGTAATAGAAATCTCATAACATTCTGTTTGGTGTCAGGATTGAGTATTCTCTTTTTTCCGTTCCCTACGCTCCTTCTCGGCAGTGCTCATAAATCCTAACAAATCTTTGAAAAGCGCCATTGATGCTTTACTGCCGCCTGCTATTATTAATGCACTTAATATCATGCCTGGAATGGTCACTTTTTCATGTGATGCCAGCATGATGGTAATGGCATCAAACTGCCAGTAATAACAGAAGCTAATAGATACAATAATGGCAATCAGTTCCTTTACCCCCTTTTTCTTCTCCTGTGCCGGTGCTGCTTTTTGTATAACCACACCTTGTTCATTTCGTATCTCGGGTTGAGGCGGATGACCTTCTGTTTTTTCGATGAATAAACGCGATTCAAAAATTACAGATAGTGCGCGCTCTATAAAGAAAGAAAAGACCACGATACTGATGAGTACCTCAAACAGCCTTTCATAGTTTATGTGAAATAAATTCGGATCCATATTGTATATATTATTTTTTTATTCGTTCAAATGTACAAATTCAAAATTTACTATGGTAGGGGAAAAACACCCTATTTTGAGCGGGTATTTTATCTCGAAAAATCGCTTCAAAAACTCTGTTAAGAGTTGTGTATGCAATATGTGTTGCTCTATCTTATTGAATATCAGCAAATAGCATGTATATGTAGATTGGCTTGACATTGAGTGTTATGCAAAATGCCAGTCACTCCTTCTTTTTCAAGGTTGAATCAAGTATTACTCTATTAATCGCAGATTTTTTGTGATTGAGTTCGTTGCCCGAAACGGCACTGTATTCCACTTTTACCCGATACCCCTTAATTCTTGTTTCTTTAGATGCATCTTTAGCTAACAGTTGATCTAACCAATTAAAGAATTGTTCCGGTTCATACACAAGCACTTTTTGTTGTACTTCATTCGGAAATGACTCAGCAACCTTCCGTTTTAGCTGCTCAATAATCTTCTTGTCATTTGCTATTTCAACTATCGTTTCAAATCCTGCATCTACACATTTCTGAATATTGTGCATTTCCCATTCCGTGTCCGTAGTACTACATACCTCACAAGCTATTCGCTGACTATTCCGCTCAAGTAATATATCTACTCTGCCAGTGCCATCGGGAACGGGGGCTTCTATAGTAGCCACATACCCTCGTGATTCTGCCATTTTTTTAATGAGGTTCTGCAAATACCTATGTTCCGTTTCTTCTTTTTGTACAAACAGTCGTTGTTTGGTCTGCTCAATTGCTTCCTCGGTAAGAACAGGTATTACAGGCTGCAGAGGTTGAGGTTTGGGCGTAACTGGTTCTTCTTTAGGTGTCGATTCTGGATGCAATTCAGTTTCTTCATGTAACAGCTTTTCAATTTCCGCTTTAGTAGTTCCATACCTGCCACGGGAATAGTCTGTTACTGCCTCTCGTCTTGCGTGGGCAATATCTGACGGAGGTAGTTCTACTGGTAGCGTGGAGAGACTGAAATCATAATCAGGTCGTTCAATGCGGACTATAGCTTCTCCTGTATTTAGTTTCTCTAAATCCCCTGCTTCAAAGAATGAGAAGCCAGGTGCAAAGCGTTTGGCATCACTGTCTCCTAACCTAAAACATATCCGGGTGCCAGCATTGGACACTATGGCACTTGCCAGTTCGGTATCATGTTTAGTAACCTGCTGCATGTCCTGGTGGGCTAAAATCAGTCCCATGTGGTATTTCCTCGCCCCAGAAAGAATGAGGGACATAGAAGGAGTAAGGAAATTTTGGAATTCATCCACATAGACAAAGTAATCTGTTCTGTCTTCCTTTTCTTTAGCCTGCCGTGCCATAGCTGCCTGATAGAGCTTTGTTACAAAGAATGTCCCTAAGAGGTAGCTATTTTCACTACCGATAAGGCCCTGAGATAGCTTTATAAGCAATATCTTCTTAGTATCCAGTAGTTGCTCGAAATCTAATGTGTTCTTTTGCGCTACCATGTAGCGAATGGGTTTGGGACGTAGAAAGGTATCTAGCCGGGTCAGTATGGAACCAATAGAGTTATTCCGCAGCAACGGAAACTCTTTCTGCCAGTAGTAGATAATATGTGGGTCTTTTACTGTTTTGAGGAATGTATCTCTATATGGCTTTTCAATCAAGAACCTGCGGAGATCGGCAAGCGTACCGCCTTTAGAACTTTCAAGGAAGGCAAGTATGGCATTAGCCAGTACACTGTTCATTTGGTCTCCCCAACTGGATGAGTGTCGCTTAAAACCTGCAACTAAATCTGAAGCCAGTATTTCTTTCTCAGTATCTGAATGTGCTGAAAGGATGTTAAACCCTACTGAATATTCTGTATCTGAAGGATCTATGAGTACGACATCTTGTATTCGTTCTTCGGGTATGAGGGAAAGTATGCTATCTATTAAATCTCCATGGGGGTCCAGTACTGCAACTCCATTGCCTGCATCAACATCTTGTTTAATCATGGATAACAGGAGGGTGGATTTCCCTGTCCCTGTAGCCCCTGTTATATGTGTATGCTTTCTCCGCTGTTCACTACTTACTGAAACTTTCTGTTCCCTGCCCTGGTGTTCGTTGATACCTAAAACCAATGTGTGCCCCTTCGTTATCTCAGGTGCTTGTTTGGTCTTTCGGATGGTACGAGTGAGTTTAGAGGTAGTGACTGCCTGGGATGGGAGGTGTACTAAGGTTAGTAGTTCACGAGTGTTGAGTAGCATACCTAACCGATGGGACTGGCGCAGGACGATATCATCTGTTTTTTCTTCTACTGAGTAGCCGTCATTGAGTAATGGGATGAGGCAGTTGCCGGGAGCTATATAAATTCGAACGAGCGATTTTCCAATGACATCCACTACAGATTCAGCTTTGCTACTATCCTCTCCTGTACCTAATACCTTAATAGTCGCAGCGAAGAGCGGGTGTGCCACCTTTTCTTTAGCCAGTGGTACCATATTCGGTGCATCTGCAAAAAATGGCTTCCCTTCCCCATCGGTCACGGAGCGAATAATACTCTGTGCCCATGGGTGTAGTACCGATTGAAATAGTACCTGTATAACGGCATGTGTTCCCTCTTGTAATTGGTCAAATGCTCCGAATAGGCCGATAAACGGATCTAAATCAAAACTCTCTGCCATAGCTATAGGGCGCATAAATTCCTGCTGCAAGCCATAGTCTATAGCGGATATATACGGACTGGTAAGAAGTAGTTCGTCTATTTTATCCTTTTGTTCCTGGAGTATGGCTTCAGGAAAGTATGCCTGTATCTGACCAGATACCTTACGCGCATCCGATGGATGACACGCTATTTGGATAGATATATTCCTGTTGTTACCAATAATCTCAAAACTGATGGGATACTCGCACTGGGAGAGCATGACGAGTAACTGTTCACTTTCTTGTATTCGTACTTTATGCTCCTTTGCCAATGTGATACCAAAACACACTGGCCGTTCTGTATTTCGGAAAAGATATGGTTCAATAGCGAACTCCTCTTCTTCTACCTGCCTTTGTTTTCTGTTTTGGAAATACCTGATGACCTGGTTGAGTAGGTTAAGGTGTAATCCATCGTCTGGCACTTGGGTTGGCCTTTTGGGACTGTGAGATATGAAGGGGTGAAATGGGGGTTCTAACCGGACCGGCAGTTCAAATACATGCCAACCCCGGCCTAGCTGTTCCCATTCGTAGAAATGGGTAGTAGCCAGTTCTGCTGCCGTTTGAGGTAACATACTCAACGGTTAAAGCGCTTTGGTGGATCAATGGGTGCCAGTTCTAATTCTGTAAGTCCGCGTATCCCTTTTTCTTCTGTCATTTTCTCAATCCCCTTATTGATACAAAGCCGTACCACTTCTTTAAACATTGCATCTGTATCCATTTCATAATACGACTTCTTAAAAATATATTTTGCCAAGAATGGCCCGATTACGGGGATTGCAGCTACCATGACGTACCGCATGTTGCTTGGATTACCGAACCACCAGGAAACAAAGTAGCCGGTGCCAAATGGTGCTGCGCAGAATAAATACATGTAGTCCCCTCGTGCAACCCTCAGGTATTCCCGTTTGTTTGAGTACAACTCCGTTTCCCCAACTTTAAGCCTGCTAATGTCTATACTCTTAACCTCACGGGATTGTAGTTCTGCTTCAATGGCGGAATACAAGTCCTGGGCGGAATACTGGATTTTATCAAAGTAATGTTGCCAACGGGATTCTATAGACACGAAGTCGCGAGTACTGAAGTACACAATCATGAAGAAGTAGAAGAGGCCGATTGCGTATAAGATGTATCCAGTCATAACATAAATTTTATATTGTTACGAAATGCAATATTTTGTAAAATTTAAAATATGTTCTGAAAAACGCAAGGGGGAAAACACCCTATTTTGTGGTAGGGCAACTGGTGAATTTAAGCGGGTTCAGACGGTATTTTTTGTAATTGCTTGACTCGAACTACTTGTTTAATAGTCAAGTGCTGTAAATCAGCCAGTTGTAATTACTTTTTATCGAATATTTCCAACAGTTAGAACCGCCTCCGCTTAACCCTACCTTGCATTGATTGTAAATTCTTATTATAGGGTGACATTCGTTTAAGATTGTTATCGCGCATGAATGTTGCCTCGCGAGAAAACTCTGATACTTGCACTACATCAAACGAAGCAATCGGCACATTAGTGGCTTTAGCAAGCCGAAATAGGCGTCTATAATAGGTATCTAATTCTACACCGTCAATAAGGTGATGCCCACTAAACCGCTTCCCATTGGTAAATAAAATATTAATTCTGAAAACTGGCATGATGCTAGATTAACACTTGCTATTTTCATACTGTGATGCTGCCATAATCTGTAAATTTTGCTTATAAATTTCCCCCAAATCTACAAATCCATACTTCCTAAGAATATGTTTCATTTCTGGCTTACGAGTAGTCGCAAAAATATTATGCGTTCCGAAATGAGACATAAGAACACTAAGAAGCTTTTGACATAATTTCCTTCCTTCACAGCCTTTTCTTGTGACAATATAGCCAAGTTCTAAATCGTAGTATTCTGCTTTCGAAGAAATTTTGGCTTCGGTAAAAATTCTTTTTTTATAACTTGTCAATGGATTTTTGATTGTTGCGGTACAGATTAAATTTTTTTCTTCGAGAATAAATGCTATTTGAGCAGCTCTTTTTAATCCTGCCCTTAATGTATTTTCATTAACCTCTCCTCCAGTTAATATTAAGTTGAAAATGTCATCAAATAGTTCTGTGCTTAACTCGTTAGGTGATTTAAGTTCAATATCCATTTTATGATTATTAATTTAAAGTGGGTATAACTGCCGGCAAAGCAATTACATTTGTTGCTCCAAACCAACTAGTTAATGTTGCCATAGCCGAAGGGGACACCTCTTGAGTAAATAATACCACAAGGTTGTTTTTAGGACGGGAACAAGCTACATAAAACAGATTTCTTGAACGCTCAAAAGTATCTTGCTTGCCTGCAGGTATGCCATCGCTAAACCATCCCAACATTTGGACGAAGTTGTATTGATTCCAGCCTCTGCCAATAACAACTAATACATTTTCATATTCTTCACCTTTGACACTATGATTTGTTGCAAAGGGAGTATGGTTATTGACAAATTTTGTAACAGCAACAACTTCCTTATATGGCACAGAACGTAAATTTCTAGATTTAGTGATGCTAGATGGTTCTTCCACTCCATCAACTGCAACATATTCTCTCAATTTCTTTTCTGCAATTTCAATATTTTCTGGCAGTTTTGGCTTGCGGACTTCTGCTAAGTAATCAATTATCTCTCCTATAGTTCCATTTGCACGTAATTCTAAAATTCGCTCCATGGCAGTAGTCCAAGCTACTTTATCATCATGTGAATAAATACCATTTTTCCCGCTCCCTAGAACATCGAACATTTGTCCATACTTTTTATTGGTAAACGCCTCACATATTGGTTCAAGATAGTCCATGAAAAAAGCGATGTATTTATCTTCCTTCTTTATAAATGAATCAGTATTTGAGAAAACATCAGCCAATTGTCTATAACCTTGCGCATCAGCCAAAACATTATGAGTTAGCATTAAAATTTTGGTGCTCTCGGGCGCATAATCCCATCCAAGTTGACCACGTAAATATGTTATGTAATCATGCGCCTGTTCTGCAGGTAAATCTCCACCCCAATGAGTGCCGGATCTTCGAGTGCCTTCCCAATTATTGGTATGATATACAAAGGCAGTTCCTAAAGCATTGGGATTTTCAACTTCTTGAAGAAGGTCAGGCCTCATATGATTTAGGATTTGAACTATTGTCTTATCAGATCGGAAGTTTGCATTCTTTGGAATGAATACTAGCTTTGAATTTTCAATTTTTCCGCACCCATTGCCATAAATTTTTTGCCAGTGGTCTCCAAAGAAGCCAACCAATGGCCCTACTTCTTGGTTAATAAAATGTGTTTGTAAGGATTCCGCAAAACCTGTAAAGGTGTCTTGATATTCGTCTATGAGGATTACGGGGTATTTAGAGAATAATATTTTTCTAAATTTTTCCTTGTTTAGTAATTCAACCATAAGATTAAGTACATCATCGTGATGCAATGTAATTTGATATTCATCTACAGAAGGATACCCCAGTTGATAAATAATCTCCTTTTTTCCCAAGACTTCAGATAGGTTAATATCTGTAACAGAGGGACCTGAAATTTCTCCTTTAGCGATTATTTCAACAGGTAATGTACTCGTATAAAAATCTTTTATTCGTTCTTCCCATCTTCCAAGACCCGGTAATATTTTTCGAATCTCGTCCTGGAAATTACGAATGATAGACCAACAAAAGGCATGGATGGTATCAGAATGCACAACAGGATGTCGATCCGTTCTATTATCTATTTCTTCCTTTGCAACATTGGTATAGGTTATACAGGCGATACGCTTATGTGCTTTTAATAGATATTTCCCATCTTTTTCAATAAGGTGGTGGAGAGCCTTTATTAGTGAATAGGTTTTACCCGCTCCTGCACCTGCTTCAAATATAAAGTTCTTTCTTTCATCTAATGCTTTATATAGTTTTTCTAAGGCTATTCGTGCAGCTTCTGCCGCTGGATTAATTTGTTCTGGCATAGCTAAGTAGTTTCAGAGGTTATAGCCTCATCCGCTGCTGCTACCTCAGTAGTAGCAGCGGATGAGGCTGGAGTAATTTGGGAGAGCCAATCAAGACCTTCTTTAATATAAAGGGGCACATTCCATTCCGTATCTACTATTGAATATTTGAGTGCAAACGCTGTTTTTTCTACATCTTTTGTCAAACTCCAAATCTCATCTTCTTTGTCAGCAGATGACGTGCTAGTGAGTGGGAAGAGTATAGCATTTGCTAACATAAATGCCGCTTCAAAACTTCTTCCACATGGGGCATCACTCGATTCCGGCAACTGATACGTCAAATACATGTTATTCTTTGTTTTATCTGCCTGTGTTTTTGCTAAAAGAGCAGCGGATGCTGCTAAATTGGTAGCATCGTAGTTAAACCAAGCCTTGATAGTAGCATTGCTTGTATGGGTACCTGCTGAAACTTTGCATTTTGAGTATGCAGTTGCACCAGCAAGTTTCTCAGTAGTATCTATATCAGTAATTATGAGTGTTCGAATCTCCAAAAATTCAAGTAGTGGGAAGAAATTGTGGGCATATGCACCCCCAACTTCCATCATTGATATGTATTGACTTGCTAAGCAATGCTGAGTTTCCCGGGTTCCATCGTTTTTCCTAATCATGACTGGCAATATTATTCGTTCGGTGGCTCCTTCAACAAGAATAGCCTTATCTGCAAATAAGAGGTCGCAACGAGTAAGAGTCATATATTTATGTAGGAACTCACGCACATTATCCGGTGTACCAGCGAGGCCCTTACTTAAATCTTTAATGCGTGTATGTTTATTTCTATCTGTACTACTAATATCACTGGTAATAAAGTAGCGAATAGAATCAAAAGAAGCTTCGTTTGCTATGTGTGATGAGTGTGTAGAAATAACAAACTGAACAGGCCATGGTTTGCCATCATTATAGGTATCAGCAAATATCTTTTTTATAGCGCTCAGTTGCCGAATAAATACTTCCTGCATCTGCGGATGTAAATGTGCTTCTGGTTCTTCTATGAAAATGATATGTACACCTGGTTCACCTCTGCTAAACTGGAATTCCTTAAAAAATTCAAACAATTTAAACAAGATATAAATAAGGTTACGTGCTCCAAGACCATTAAATGACTCCGGTAAACTAACTTCCCCTGAACCATGATACCGAATTCGAGTGTGGTCTTTTAATAGTCTTGACGCATCAATGGTGGTTTCAGTTCGTAGCCCCGGATCATTAAGTCCTGGGTAGCCAAACATGGATAATGCGGGCAAAAATTCTCTTAGCTTGTCATTAAATCCAGTCTCAATACTTATTTGCATTCCACTAACAAAGGATTCAAGCTGTTTGGCAATTTCTTGTTCTTCTTCTGTTGCTTCGTCTGAATTAGCAGAATTAAAGAGTACTTCTAATATTTTTCCAAGTACATCCTTGTCTTTATAGGTTTCATCATCTAGTCCTCGTTGAGCATTTATAAAGCCACTTTTTAGAAATGCATGAAGACGAGACCAATCCAATATTTTAATATTCGTTTCATCTGTTGGGTCAATGGCATATAAATAGGTATGATATTGAGCTGGAACCCGATCTTTAAGAGTTTTGTAAAAATTGCTTTTTTCCGCAGGCTCATATTTTAGCTCATCAAAAAAGGAGTCGATTTTTCCATCAGCTAAACGGTAGATAATTGAAAGGATTGCCTCATTGCTGTCTGGATCAAGGTCAATAATGAAATCTGATAATGCACCAAGGCTTGGTGCTGCTTTGTCATATTGTACTCTCAATTGTACTTCTATGGTTGGTAGGGCTGCACGGATCTCTTCATCGTTCCCCCCATCGTGTTTTACTTTAAATGCATTCCAAAAGTCCTTATGTACACATAAGGAAAAATCTTCGAGCCGGAAATTTGGTGATTTGTCCCCAAGCAATCGACGGGTTAGTTCAGTAAGTGAAGTTTTTCCGGAATTATTCCTTCCGACAATTACCGTTGTTTCTTCGTTCAGTGATAGTGACGCATCTCTTAATAAGCGAAAGTTCTTTATGTCGATTTCCCGTATGGTCATATGTTTAGGTTGATCTAGTGAACTATAAATTTCCGCAATTCTTTCGAATTAATATATAGAAATTCATTTTCACAAATATTTCTCTTTTCTCAATAGGATACTATCCTATAGGACTATATTGTACCTAAATTAGGCTGTGGATAACTGATGTCGCGAAAACTAGTAGCTCGTTAGGTTGCCCATCCCAATTGGTTATTGCTATATACTTTAGTTTAGCTATTCTGTTGGTTAGCTATATACGCAACCTTACGGGGGATGCTTCCCCGAACCCCTCTGATTGATACAAAATACAAAGAAAAACCCTCAAGGAGTAGTCCCTGAGGGCTTTCAAGCTGGTGTTACTATCAGCTATACCTTAAAATCCAGTATCTCATCATCCAGTGCAGATACCTTGTCTTTTAACACTTTTTCAAGGTAGTCTTTCAGGAGTGCTATGAGATTGGTATTACCTGTCTGGAACTTGTGTCCCTGACTATCTGTTAATACCAGGTTACAACTGTCATCACTTGCAAAGTGGAAAGAACGGAGGTTATGTACCGTACCAATGGTGTACTGTCGCTTCATCGTCAGTGACCGTAACTCTTCTACCCGCTGGATGCGTTCTTCTAAGGTAATCTTAGCCTTGTTCTCTGGTAGCGGCTTTGTAATGGGAGCCACTACGTTTGGTACGTTGTCTTTTTCAGTACCATTTTTCTGATCCTTTCTTTGTTTAATCATATATCCAATCTATTTGTGCCTGCCGGTATGTTTCCTGCGCATGGAGCATACCGACAGACGGGTTAAAAAATGTAACGGACCTAAGCTTATATCCAAGGCAAGGAATGGCTGAAGATACCTGTTGCCACAATGGAGGAACTTGTAGAGGCAAATCCATTGTGGTGCATTTTACAACAGGTTCGAGGCTACCTTAGCCGTAGGATTAAGCTGTGGGGGACGGGATTGTATATATCTCTGTAGTGTGCTGTGCGGGAATACAGGGAGGTGCGAGGGGTGGATATGTATTAGGAAAGGGTGCTGGGAAATGGTATTCAAGCGGACATGCCCATCAGATGGCCTGATTGTAGCAGATTTGAGAGAACAGACAATGAATGTATCTTATTGCGAAACAATCACTTATAAAAGGAATATTATGATCGCAATTAAAGATGCAATTACTGATTTTATTATGCACTGCCGATTTGAAAAGAATCTCAGCCCCAAGACACAAAAATTTTACACCATTGATTTGACACAATTCGTCGAGTTTCTCGAACAGAATAACCACGACCAGCATATTCAAGCTATCGATAAGGTAGTTCTTAAGGGATATGTCCAGGCCATATCATCGTTTAAACCCAAGACCATAAAGCGGAAAATGGCAACCCTCAAAGCATTTTTTAATTACCTGGAGTTTGAGGATATGATTATCGTTAACCCATTCCGGAAAATGCGCATAAACATTAAGGAACCCAAACAACTGCCTGTAGTCATGACGATTTCGGAGGTGCGGAAGATTTTTAAGACCGTATATGACATGGGAAAGCATAGCAAATTACAAACACCATTTGAGCGGTTTGTACGTATACGCAACATAGCTGTTATTGAATTACTCTTTGCCACCGGGATTCGAGTGTCTGAGTTATCAGGTCTGAGTATTGAAAATGTAGACGTACACTCAGGATCTATTAAAGTACATGGGAAAGGAAGCAAGGAGAGGGTCATACAAATTTGTAACAAAGAAACCATTGGAATTTTGAAGGAGTATATCAAGCTAGTGGATAGTTTTCGCTGTGATATGACTGGGAGTTTCTTTATTAATCGTATAGGTAGTCAACTCTCTGAACAATCTGTTCGAAGTATCGTGAAAAATCTGGCTGGAAGTGCATCTGTAGCTAAGCACATTACGCCCCATGTATTTCGTCATTCGGTTGCAACACTGCTACTCGAGGAGGGCGTAGATATTAAATACATCCAGGAATTACTAGGGCATAGTTCTATTGTAACCACCCAAATCTATACACATGTTAATAAGGAAAAGCAAAAAGCTATTTTAAAGCAAAAGCACCCAAGGAAATATCTATTGATGGAGGAGGTTGTACACGAATGATAGATAACTATAAATTATCTATGTCTGCAATCTATGAATTAAGGAGGATAAAAAACT
>CAZEZM010000026.1:0-61124 GCA_964515955.1 uncultured Flavipsychrobacter sp.
ATTTACTGACTGCGGAGGAGATAGATGCGCTGGTGCGCAAGAGTGTACTGTCGCCCAAATACAACCGCACGATAGACAGCAAAAGCGCCCACGAGATACTGAGCGAAAAGATAGCGGCGGCGAAAGCGGCAGAGCCGGAAACGAAAGAGCGTCGCGCCAAAGAAGAAAAGAGTGTGATAGAAGAGATAGGCGACAATACGATAGTCCGCAGTATGCTGCGCACGGCGGGGAATATGATAGTGCGGAGTTTGCTGGGTTCGCTGGGGGTGAGTGGGAAGAGGAGGAGGTAGACCCGGTGCGAGTGGACCCCTAAATCCCCGGGGCGGGGACTTGTGTTGTGTGTCCGGCGCGAGTGAACATCCTCCGCCCCACGTTCGTGGGGCACCTCTGTGTTACTCTCTTCGTTCGTGAGAACGCTTCGCTAAGTTCAAAGGAGGAATTTTTTATGGTTAATCTTCTCTGAGTTCTTTGCCGGTGAGGCTGAGGAATACGTCTTCGAGGTTGGCTTCTTTTACAGGTTTGGGCCGGGTGAAGCCGCCGGCTACGAGTTTGTCTATCAGCATATCGGGGGTGCCGAGTGCGATGATGCGGCCTGCATCCATAATGGCTACACGGTCGCAGAGTTCTTCGGCTTCGTCCATATAGTGGGTAGTGATGACGATGGTAGCACCCCGCTCGCGTACACGGCGGATGAGTTCCCACAGGTTGCGGCGCGCCTGGGGGTCGAGGCCGGTAGTAGGTTCATCCAGGAAAATGATTTTGGGTTGGTTGATGAGGGTGGTGGCAATGGAGAAACGTTGTTTCTGCCCGCCGGATAGGTTCTTGTATTTGGCTTTGGCTTTGTCGCGCAGGTTCACGAGGTCCAGCAGTTCCAGTGGTTCTACATGCTGGTTGTACAGCCCGGCAAACAGGCGGATGATTTCGAGCAGGTTGAGGTTGGGGTAATAACCAGCCGCCTGCAGTTGCACCCCGATGATTTTTTTGATTTCGCGGGCTTTCTTGTCAATATCCAACCCGTCTACGATGATGGTGCCGGAGTTTTTGGGGCGCAGGGTTTCGATGATTTCCAGCGTGGTGGTTTTGCCTGCGCCGTTGGGCCCCAGCAGTCCGAATATTTCTCCCTGGTGTACCTCGAAGCTGAGGTTGTCTACCGCAGTAAAGCTGTCGTATTTTTTAACCAGGTTCTGTACGCTGATAATGCTGCCGTTCATGCCGCGAATTTAGGGCAAATTAATTGAGGTAGCTGTGCATTTTGCGCTGGGGCTTGTCGCTGCCTTTCTTCAGGTGGGGCAGGTTGGCGTTGCGCTTCTCGTAATACAGGCTGTCAGCTTTCGTCATGGGGAAGTATTCTTCGTATATCATGCTGTCTACCTGGTATTCTTCCACTTTCTCCAGCCTGCCGGTGCGCTCGTCGTAAAAACGCCAGGTGCCGTGGCGTACCGTGCCGCGGTCGGCATTAACGGCTACCAGTTCCTGCATACCGGTTACGGGCTCTTCCACTATGATGGTATCTACCACCACGTCGGGGTTGAGCGCACGGTACATACCTACTACGCTCAGTTGCCCTGCAGTAAAATATTTTACCTGGCCGTCGTAATAGTCGCGTTTGTAATTTTCTATGGCTATCAAATCACCCCCGGCATTCATTTTGTACCAGAGGCCTGTTTTTTCACCACGGTAGTAATTACCAAATTCATTGTACGCCGCCTCTCCTTTATGTTCGGGTATACGGTTGAGCCAGAGGCCATCTTTCAGCCCCCTGCTGTCGTACTGGTTTAGTTTTTCCTTCAGCTTCTTTTTGTCAGGCAATTGCTGGGCAGTAGCCGCCGTTGCCACCAGCAGCAGCAGGAAAAAAGATATGAGTTTGTTAATAATCATTCTATCGTTTATACAGCAAAAGAGGTACCGCAACCGCATGTGCTGCTGGCGTTGGGGTTGTTAAACACAAACCCGCGTGCATTCAGCCCCTGCTGAAAGTCCACTTCGATACCATGCAGGTATATGCCGTGGGCGTCTTTCATAATAACGGTAACACCGCCTATTTCGTACTCCGCATCATCGGCTTCCTTCTGGTCGAACCCAAGGACGTAGGTCATGCCTGCACAGCCACCACCCTTAACGCCTACGCGCAGGTATTGGGTGTTATCAAACCCAGGTTCTGCCATCAGCCTTTTTATCTCTGCAACAGCGCCTTCAGTAAGTGTTACGGGCGCATTCACTGTTGTGTTCATCTTCTGTTGAGCTTTTATATTCCTACAAAGTTACCCATACCTACAGGGCTTACCAAATAAGTATAGTTAAAGTCTGTATTTGACATATAAATATATTGAAAACAATCGGTATGACATTCTACGCTAACCTTTTTATATTTGCCTTCCCAAACAGCAACAATTATGAGCGAGGTAATAGACAACTTAATAGGTGACACGGGCAATCAAATGAAAAAGGCCATCAGCCACCTGGAAACTGAATTGAGCCGCATACGCGCCGGGAAAGCCACCCCCCAGATACTGGACGGCATACATGTTGATTACTATGGTAATGCTACCCCGCTGAACCAGGTAGCCAATGTGACGGTTGCCGATGCACGCACCATTACCCTGCAACCCTGGGAAAAAAACATGCTGGCACCCATAGAGCGGGCTATTATCGCCTCGAACATAGGTCTGAACCCGCAGAACGATGGTAATATCATCAGGCTGTTTCTGCCACCGCTGACGGAAGAACGCCGTAAAGAACTGGTAAAACGTGTGAACGGCGAAGGCGAGCAGGCTAAAATATCCATCCGCAACATACGCAGGGATGCCATAGAGCAAATAAAGAAAGAGCAGAAAGACGGCATGAGCGAAGATGCCGCCAAAGACGCTGAAACCAGGGTACAGGGATTGACTGATAAATACATTGCCCTGGTAGACCAGCACTGCAAAGACAAAGACAAAGAAATCATGACTATATAAGTTTTGACACAAGAACAACTTAAAGTCCCCTGTTTGTACAGGGGACTTTTTATTTAAGGAAGTTTAAGGCTTGAGGTAATTAAATAACTCCTGTTATAGAAAAATGCCATTGTTTTTTATATATTTAAAGCAGTAACACAATCTATACGTTAAATTATTCTTTTATGAAAACAAGGATATTGTCTTTGGCTTTTCTTTTAGCAACGCCTGTAGCTTTTGCACAAACTGAAGTGGTAGAGTACCAGTATAAAAACAACACATTCAGTGTAGCGCAGCAGGACAAACAACTGGCACGAAGCTCTACAGGTAAAATATTTTATAATCGCATCAAAGCATTTGACAGTTTTAACAGGCGGCAACTGAAGCCCTATATATCCAGGGAGCAGTTTGTAAGCTACCTGAATAAATTTGGTGAACTGCCAAAGATTGCAGGCATAAACGGGTATGCTGAGTACACTGATGCCATAACCGTATTGCACAACAATATTAAAAACCTGGGCAGGCTGTCGACGGCCGATGCGCACAGGTATAGCCTGTACGAAATATCGGCACCTGTGTATAAGGTGGTAGATGAGAGCTGGGGCAACGATATGGTAGATGCAGTGATACAAGAAGCGTACCTAAACCTGTACGATTATACCAGGATGAAGGTAGCGAGCGGTGAAGGGGCTTTTGCCAATGCAATGAGCTATGTAAATATGGACCCGATAAAAACCAACGAAGCAGCCGGCCATTGCCAGTACACGGTGAACATTGATAAACCGGTATTGAAAAAAGATAAAATAGAAGTGTACTTCAGCGACCTGGCACTGTTTAAGAAAATAAGCAAGAAATATCCCGCAGACCTGCTGCAGGGCCCCATAGGCGGCTGGCAGGCTATGGGCGATGAAAGCGATATAGTAAGGGCTATGCTACAAGCGTACGAGGGTAAAAAAGAAATACCCGCGTATTATGTATATGGTTATAAACTGGAAGACTACGGCAACCCACCTACCATACAGCAAAACCTGCACAAAGACAATAAATGGTTTGTGTGGGTGTTCCGCAATGGCAAACTGTATTACTCATATATGGCCCTGCCCTGCGCAGACATCAGCAAGATAACTGTATACGAAGAAAGGCCACAGGCAGGGCTGGAAGATGCTAATAAAGACATTGCTTACTAAGCAATACGCCAACAGAACTTACAAACGGGCGGCTGAGATTTCAGCCGCTTTTTTTATTCATAAAACACTGCAACTTCATCCAGGCTTTTTCTCTTCAAATCGGGCACCAGGCAGTCGGGCGCGGGGTAACCGACCGGTATCAGCAGAAATGGTTTTTCGTGCTCAGGGCGGTTGAGGATTTTGCTTAAAAAGTTCATAGGGCTGGGTGTATGTGTGAGCGCTACAAGCCCGGCATGGTGTATAGCGGTAAGCAGGAAGCCACATGCCAGCCCCACACTCTCCTGCACGTAATAGTTGTTTTTCTTTTTGCCTCCTTCGCCCGGTTCATATATCCGTTTGAATACGATTATCAACCACGGAGCCACCTCCAGGAATTCTTTGTGCCAGTCTGTTTGCAGTGGCGCTAAATCCTGCAACCATTCTTCGGGCATACGCCCGTTGTAGCTTTCATACTCCTCTTCTTCCGCCGCGCCCTGATTTGCTTTTTTATGTTTGCATTGCTCACAGCGCAGAAAGTCCAGGGCTGCTTGTGTGCGCCCGACGGAGCTGTAGATGCCGTGCGTATAATGTTTTCTATCACTTCTTTGGGTACGTGCCTGTACGCAAAATCCCTTACTGTCCTGCGTGTGTCCATCCATTGCAGAAAATCAGCAGAACGCTGCACCATCTCAACCTCTGCATAGGTTTCTTTGTTATAATTGACAAACGGGTATCCGTTGATGATTTGTACTGACATAGCTTTAATGGTTAAATACGGTACAAAATAATAAAGTAAACGCTGCTGATGATTTTTAATACAAACTTTATGACAGGCAAACAGATATACATAACCGGGGTGCTGTGTTTAGCTATCAGTCTTGCATCATGCCGGGAAGCAACTCCATCTGCAGATAAGGCAGCTGCAACAACCGAACCGACACATAAAGACAACAAAACAGCAGGCGAAAAGAAAAACACCACCACCCCACCCACACGCGAAAAAGCGAACAAGACCAATATCAGCAGGAATGAAAGCAGGGACTTGGACGCAACGCAAACCGGCAGTCGCAAAGAGCGGTTGTTGCAGTTAGTGAACAACGCCAGGGCAAAGGGTTGCAGATGCGGAGGCAGGTATTACAAGCCTGTGCCACCGCTGACATGGAACAATAAGCTGGAACGTGCCGCGCAAAAGCATAGCCGGTATATGCGCAGAAGAAACGTATTGGGCCATGCCGGGCAAGGTGGGTCTGATGCGGGGAGGAGGATTAGTGCAGAGGGCTATGACTGGATATCGTATGGAGAGAATGTAGCTGCGGGGTATGGCAGCGATGAAGCCACTATCATGGGTTGGCTGAAAAGCAAGGGGCATTGTAAAAATATCATGAGCCCGAAATTCAAAGAAATGGGCATGGCATCGAGCGGGCAGTTTTATACGCAGGTGTTTGGTGCGAGGCGGTAATTAGTATAAGGCAGTGTTAACTCTGGACTTCGGAATATCTATTTAGCTTTCCACCCCCGGCTCGTACCTCGCCACCCCCGCTCCCGAAATTGTAGGGACAGGCAGCTGGGGACAAACTCAACGCGAGTGCACATCCCTTCAAAGGGAGAATTGAGTAATCATCCCCTCTCCCTGGGAGGGGCAACTTGTCCCGGCTCGGCGGGAGGGGGAGAGGCTTACAAAAGCAACACCGACAGGATATAATCCATCAGCAGGATGAGGATGCAACTGACAACTACCGATGTGGTGGATGCGCGGCCTATTTCGAGTGCGCCGCCTTTTACATAGTAGCCATAGTAGGCGGGTATGATGGTGATGATGAGCGCAAATGTGACCGACTTGGCCATGGCAAAAAAGAGGTTGTAAGGCTTAAACTCCAGCGTCAACCCCCGGCGGAATTCCTCCTCGCTGATGATGCTGGAAAAACTACCGGCGATGTACCCGCCGAATATGCTGATGGCTATAGACAGGGTGATGAGGCAGGGCACCATAATAACGGCGGCAATGATTTTGGGCAGCACCAGGGATGTTTTGGTATTGATACCCATTATTTCCAGGGCGTCTATCTGCTCGCTCACGCGCATGTTGCCCAGCTCGGAGGCTATTTTGCCACCGACCACGCCGGCCAGCACTATACATATTACGGTGGGGGAGAGCTCGAGTATGGTACTGTCGCGGTTGATTTGTGCGATAACGGGCTTGGGCACCAGGGGGCTCACCAGTTGGTAAGCGGTCTGTATCGTCAGCACTGCACCCAGGAAGAAGGAGATAATGACCACGATGGGCAGGGAGCGTATGCCGATGTCGTTGCACTGTTGCATAAATTCCTTCCAGTACACGCGGGTGTTTTCAGGCTTGCGCAGGCTGTCCCTGAGCATGAATGCGATACGGCCGAGATGTTCAAAAAAGTTTTCGAGCATAGATGTGGTTACAAATGTAGTGCAAAGGGGGCAATAAAAAATCCCCCGGACAATGCCGGGGGATTTTTGCAAAGAACTGAAAGTATCGAGAACAGTTTATGCCATTTTTTTGAGTTCTTCTATCTGGGCTTCGCGGTCTACTTCTTGTTTCAGCTTGCCCGATTTGTCCATATCTACCAGTATGGGGGCCGCTACGAAGATAGATGAGAAGGTACCGGTAAGTACACCTATCAGCATCGCAAATGCGAAACCGCGTGTTACCTCGCCGCCTACTATGAAGAGTATCAGCACCACCAGGAATACGGTGAGTGATGTCATCACAGTACGGGGCAGCGTATCGTTGATGGCGCGGTTGATAACGCTCCTGCGGTCTTCGTTAGGATTCTTACGGAAGTACTCGCGGATACGGTCGAATACAATCACGGTATCGTTCATAGAGAAACCGATAACGGTCAGTATCGCCGCAATGAAGTGCTGGTCTATCTCCAGTGCGAAAGGCACCATGCCTTTGAGGAAAGAGAATACCGCCAGCGTAGCCGCTACGTTGAACAACAGTGATACGATTGTACCCAGTGAATACTGCCATTTGCGGAAACGCAGCAGGATGTATATAGATATAGCAATGAGCGAGAAGATGGTAGCCAGCTTCGCACCGTTTACCAGGTCGTCGGATATGGTAGGCAGTACGGTTTGCGAGCTTTGGATGTTGTTCTTCACAAAGTCGTCGTAAGACAAGCCCTGCGGTAAGAAGCCACCTGCTACCAGTCCTTCATGTAGCTTCTGCGATACCTGCAGTTCTACTTCCTGTCCGGGCTCTGTAATTTTGTATGCTGTAGTGATGTTGACGTTGTTATCGGTACCTATTGTTTTTACAATGGGGTACTCGCCAAAAGTGTTGTGCAGCTTGTCACGTATGTCAGACACTTCGTAGGCTTTGTCCAGCTTTACAGTATAGCTGCGGCCACCGGCAAATTCCACACCATAGTCGAAACCATTGAATAACGATGCCGCACCCGCCAGGACAATAATAACTGAGATGCCGTATGTTACTTTGCGGAAACCCATGAAATCAAATTTGGCTTTCTGGAACACAGCTTTGGATATGGGGGTGAAGTAAGTGAAATGCTTACCGCGGCCTGTCCATATATCTTTAATGAGGCGCGAAACCAATATACCGCAGAACAAGGATATAGTGATACTGAGCAACTGCGTGGTAGCGAAACCTAACACAGGGCCAAGTCCGAATCCGAAGAGGATAACAGCCGTAATCAACTGTGCTATGTGACCATCGAGTACCGGTGCGTTAGACCTCCGATAACCATCTATGATGGCTTGCTTATGGTCTTTGCCTATGGCCAGTTCTTCTTTGATACGTTCAAATATCAATACGTGGGCATCTACCGCCATACCTATACCGAGTACCAGGCCCGCGATACCGGGCAATGTCAATGTTGCATGTAGCGCAGACAGTACACCAACTGTAAACAGCAGGTTCAGCGTCAGTGATATATTAGCCACCCAGCCGCTGCTTGCGTAGTACACCAGCATCAGTACAAAGATGGCAATAAATGACAGGACGATAGATGTAAAACCTGCTTCGATAGATTCAGCACCGAGTGTAGGGCCTACTACCTGTTCCTGCACTATGCGGGCTGGTGCGGGCAGTTTACCCGATTTCAGGATGTTGGCAAGGTCGGTTGCTTCTTCTACAGTAAAGTTACCGCTGATAGAAGTATTGCCGCCTGCTATCTCGCCTTCTACGCGTGGCGCAGAGTATACTTTATCATCCAGCACTACAGCTACGAAACGGCCTGCGTTGTCGCCGGTCATTTTCTTCCATATACGGCTGCCTGAAACGTCCATGCTCATCACTACTTCAGGTTTGCCCGTCAGGGGGTTGTAGTCCATGCGGGAATCTGTTACGCGGTCGCCTTCCAGTTTTGATTCGTTAGCACCGGGCACTGTTTTCAAAGCATACAGATACAGGGGGGCGTTGGGGTTGCGGGCGTCTTGTTTGCCTTCAGCACCGTATACAAATTTCACGTTGTTGGGAAACTTGTTGCGCACCACGTCCAGTTTCAGGTAGGCATTCAGTTTGGCGGTATCCTTTTTGGCTACTATACCTACTACGGGGCCTTCGTTTACGTTACCTTCCTGTGTAATATTGGGGTACCATACTGCGAACAGTGGATTTTTCTTCTGTGCTTCGGCTTGCTTCAGCGCGCCTGTGTCAGAGCCTGCGCCTGTTGTGTCGCTGCTGCCCAACAGTGATGCCAGGCTGGCCGTATCAGCGCCTGCTACAGCCGTATCTGTTGTTGCTGTGGCATTGCTGTCAGCGGTTGCCGTCGAATCGTCTGGAACAGTTTCGCCGGAGAGGTAGGCAGCCAATGCATCGTTGGCAGGCTGCAGTGCGTCTATCAGCTCGTTGTTAGAGTACAATTCGAAGAATTGTAATTTTGCGGTAGACTGCAAGTAGTTGCGTACCCGCTCAGGATTGCGCACACCGGCCAGCTCCACCGTGATGATGCCTTTATTCTCATCCAGGTTTACGTTGGGCTGCGCAACACCGAATTTATCAATACGCGTCAGCAATACGTTGTACGTACGTTTGATGGCGTCTTTGGCTTCTTTGTTGATTTTCTCCAATACTTCCGCGTTGGAAGAGTTGAGGGTTATATCCTTTTCAGAGGCCTTCATGAAGTGCTGCGCCAGCTTACGGCCGGGGTTAGCCTTCTCAAAAGCTTCGCCAAAGAGGGTAACAAAGTTGGCCTGGCTGTTCGCTTTTGCCTTGTTGGCATCAGCAATAGCCTTGTTCAATATAGGGTCGGCAGGTCTGTTGGACATTGAGCGTACCAGCTCGTCGAGGCTTACCTCCAATGTTACGTTCATACCACCCTGCAGGTCGAGGCCGAGGTTCAGTTCCTGCTCCTTTACATCAGAGTAGGTGTATTTTTTGAGCAGTGGTACATTCATCACCGTTTCGCCCTGCAGGCTATCGGTTATCTGCTCAAAATGCTTGTTCGTGAGGTCTTCCAACTGTTTGCCAGTGGCATCCGGTTGTTCAAACCTGGCCTTTTTTTCTGCTTTGGCCATTGCCTTTTTCTCGACGTTGCGCGCTACCATTGTAAATGATAACTGGTACAGTGAGATGAGGATAAGTGCTGCGGTAAAGAATTTTACCAACCCTTTTAATTGCATAGGTTCGCTGAATTGTAAATTTTTATTATATGTTTATAAAAACAGAGTGGGCAAAGATAGGATTTAATATAAAAAAACGAAGAATTAGTGCATGATGTCAAAAAAATGTGTAAAGGCTTGAATACGGGGTTAATAATCCTAAAAAATCTTTAGTATTTTATTAACGAAAACATTATTTTTACCCTTACTGAACAATATTATAAATAAGTTATAGGCATGATACGTAAAATTACGCTACTCTTATTGCTGTGTATTAGTGTTGTAAATGCAACATATGCTCAACAGGCTTGCGGTTTCGACCAGGTGCACCAGCAGCTATTAAACCAGAACACAACTTATGCGCAAAACGTTAATACATTTAACGCCCAGGTAGCGCAGTGGTTGAACAATAATCCTAATATCAACTCTTTGGTAACCACCAATGCTGCCGGCGATACAGTATTTGAGATACCGGTAGTAGTGCATGTGATGCATACGGGTGGTGCTGTGGGTAGCACTTATAATATTTCTGACGCCCGCATCGACACGACCATTCACTATGTGAATGAAACTCTCAACGCCAGCTGGCCGTCTTATCCTAATACCAGCAATGGCGGAACAAAGTTCCCCATAAGGTTTGTGCTGGCTAAAAGGGCGCCTAACTGTACATCTACCAATGGTATTGTGCGTGTTAACGCCTCCACAACTTTCAGCAACTATACCGCCAATGGTATCAACCTTTCTGCTTCCGCAGGTGTTGACGACCCGGACCTGAAAGCATTGAGCATATGGCCCAACGACAGGTATTACAATATATGGGTGGTTAACCGTATTGATGGTGCCGACGGACTTTCTCCCGGTACTTTTACAGCCGGGTATGCATATTTTCCGGGTGCAGGCGCTAATATAGACGGTACTGTAATACTGGCATCTCAAATGAATTATAACAGGACAACACTACCCCATGAGCTGGGGCATGCTTTCAGCCTGTACCATACTTTCCAGGGTAGTAACCCGTCTACCAGCACTTGCCCTACCAACGTGAATTGCCTGACAGATGGCGACCGTTGTTGCGATACTGAGCCCCACTACCTGTATGGTGCGGGTACCTGCTATTCAGGTCAAAATAACCCCTGTACCGGTAATACATTTGGTGAAGCCACTGCAAGAAACATCATGAACTATGCGAACTGTACCAACAGGTTTACGCCGGATCAGCGCGACAGGTTTATTGCCGCACTGCTGGCCAGCAGGTCGTCACTGATATCTTCTTCAGCTTCTATCCCCTTAGCATCAGTGCCGACCGTGTGTACGCCCGGTATTACAAATGCTTCTTCTAACCTGAACTCAGGCCCCAGGAATGTTAAAATGGTAGATGCCAGCCCCGGCACGAGGGTGTATATGGATGTAACATCCAGCGGTTATGGCGGCGATGGTAATATTACTTACAGGGATATGACCTGCCAGCACCGTATTCCGCTGCAGGCAGGCAAGAGTTATACCCTTTCGTTCACATCAAGGTTTAACGACAAGGGCGCTGCTTTCATAGACTATAATAATGACGGTATCTTAGGCAATTCATCAGGCGAACGCCTGAATGTGGTTGACCAGTCCGGAGGTTCGTTGCACGTAGCCAACTTTACTGTGCCCCTTACGGCCACGGGCTGTGCACCCATACGCATGAGGGTAATATCTGATGCCACTAACGGGTACATAGATACCTGCAGCAACAGGCTGCATGGCCAGACAGAAGATTTCGAGGTGTTCATATCCGGCGGTTCTAACTCAGGAACAGCAACAGTTACGGTGGCTAACCCACCTACAGGTGGCAACCCGTCTTGTTTCAATACCTGGCTTACTTTCAGGTCAACACCATCATCGGGCGCAACGGTGCTCGGATACCAGTGGTTCCTGAATGGCAGCGCTGTGAGCGGGCAAACTGCTGATACATTTATGTGGAACGGTTTCCAGGATGATGACACAGTAAGTGTTGAAATGTATTATTCCTCATTGTGCGGTGCAGATACAGCGGTGTCTAACAAAGTAGGTATAGAGCGCAGGGCTACTATCTCTCCAACAGTAACAATAGGCGTGACAGGCGGTACCAACCCTACATGCGTAGATGATACAGTAACATTCTCTGTAGTGGGTAACAGCAACCCCGGCGGCGGACCTACTTACCAATGGCGCTCCAACGGCGTTGATATATCCGGCGCTACAGGGCCAACCTTTAAAGCTATAGGCAGGGGAGGGGAAACGATTACAGTAAGGATGAATTCAAGCGCACCGTCGCCATGTTCAGACCCCGGTTTCGCAATATCAAACGGAATTACCATACAGTACACAAGCAAAACGCCGGTAGCTAATATAGCGTTGACTATAGGTACTAACCCGGGTTGCGCAGGACAATTACTACAATTTAAAGCAACACCTACTACCGGTGGCACCGCTCCTACTTATCAGTGGAGGGTAAACGGCAGTGCGGTAACAGGGGCCACGGATTCTGTGTTTAATGTTTCTACTTTGGCCAACGGTGATGACGTGACGGTGGTAATGACATCCAACTCGCCTTGCGCTGACCCCAAAACAGTAACTTCAGCACCTATCGAAGTGATACACCAGAAGATAACAGCTGATATAACCATTGCACAAACTACAGGTACTAACCCTGCCTGCGAAGGCAAGCCGCTTATCTTCAGCGCCAATACCAATAACGCGGGTAAAAACCCCAATTTCCAGTGGTTGGTAAACGGTATAGCTATCGGCGGCGCTACTACCCCGATATATGTGACAGACTCGCTGCGCAATACAGACAGGGTACAATGCGTATTGATAGCGACCGACTCCTGTGTGGCCAACCCGCTGGATACGTCCAACTTTATAACAATGACTATTATTAAGGCCAACCGCCCTACGGTTTCCTTTACCATAACAGCAGGTAAAAACCCCGGTTGTCTTGATTCTTTAGTTGAGTTTACTGCAACTGCTGTTGACCTGGGGACTAATCCTGATTATACCTGGATGATTAATGGTTTCCCTGCTGCTACCGGCAGTGTGTTCAGCAACAGTAACTTCCTGGATGGCAATATTATAATGGTACGCGCTAACCAGACGGATGGCGGATGTTACCTGCCCGATACGGTTTACTCGGCACCATTGGTGATGGTACGTTCTGTTACACCAAATCCGCCGGTAATATCACTGATAGGCAATACCATATATACCAATTTCGACAGTTCGTTTGTATGGTTTGGCCCTGATGGTGAAATGCCTGATGGACCTGATGGTAAGGCATACCCTTCCAAAATAGGCTCTTACTATGCTGTTACCAATAACAGGGGCTGCTGGTCTAAGCCATCTAATATCCTCGGTATCACTCTGCTGGACATTAGTTCGCTGGATGTAACAGGTATGGAAGTATACCCTAATCCGACTGCTGATAAAGTAGTACTGGACTGGAAAGGCAAAACTGTGAACTATTCAATAGACGTTCGCAACGCTATAGGCCAGTCGGTACTACAGGATGAAGCAAATGGTGTAAGCAGGAAGGAAATTTACCTGGGCAACCTGGCCAGCGGCAACTACTTCATCATGCTGAAGGATAAAGAAGGTAAAGTAGGTGTAGTGAAAGTGACACTGGATAATAAATAGGATTGACGAAATGATATACACAAAGCCCGCACTGAAAAGTGCGGGCTTTGTATGTTAAATTAGAAACATGAACAAGGCTATCTATCCTATACTATTTACTATGATTATCCTTTCCTGCAGGCCTCCTGTCAAACCAACCGGTCATAAGGTGTCAGCAAGTATGGATACAATATACAGGGCATCCAGGACAGGCTCGATGAGCGTTTACTACGCTACACTTACATTGTGTAATCAGAACAGTAGTGATATTTATCTTTTGGCCGGAACTAATACAGAGTTTGGTATTAGCGATACATCAGCGGCATGGCTCATTTATTTAGCAAAAATGTATGACAGCCTCAAAGATGCGGGCAATGATGTTTTTATGTCAGATTTTTACTACAAGGGATATGAACAAATCCCTGATAGTTATCATAGCGTGATAATGCCTGACGGTTCCATAATAATGACTGACGGATATAATAGAGGTGTGAAGTTTAGTGAAATTATAGCGCCGGGTATAGCGCAGCCGGGTGAATTTCTGAGTGCGAACACTGCACATTTAGATGGCAAAAGTGGATACTATAAAATAGGAGCTAACGAATGTATTAAGCTAAATTTTGTTTTTAATGATTTCTTAAATCAGCGGTTTACATTCCTTTTTGAAAAATATATCAAGGAACATGCTATCACTTCTGCTGATGTCGGCCTGTATATCAACTTCAAGTTTACCGGTAATAAGCATGGCGATACGTTGCACAATGTGTTTTTTGATATTAAATCGGACATGATAGATAAAATCCTGTTGGAGACAGAATAGAACCGCGATAACCACTTCCGTTGAAATTAATAATGCCGCTCAATGGGAGCGGCATTATTAATATAATTTAAGCTGTTGAGTTTTACTCAGCCATCATTTCTTCGATTACGGCAGCTATATCCTCCGCATTTGGCTTGGAGAAATAATCACCGTCGGTAGCGTAAGCGGGGCGGTGCGCCTTGGCGGTAATAGTGCGCGGAGCTACGTCCAGCCATTTGTAGCCGCCTTGTTTTTCCATCACCTGCTGGAACATATAGGCGGTAGCGCCACCCGGTACGTCTTCGTCCACAAATACTATCCTGCTGGTCTTCTTCAGCGATTCGATAATGATGTGGTTGATATCGAAAGGCAGTAGTGTCTGTACATCCACCACTTCGCAACTGATGCCCGCAGGCTCCAGGTAGTTGGTGATAGCTTCTTCGATAACACGTAATGTAGAGCCGTAAGAAACAATAGTGATATCCTCACCCTGCCTGATGATTTCGGACACACCCAGCGGAACGGTCATTTCCATCAGGTTGGTGGGTACCTGTTCTTTCAGGCGGTAGCCGTTCAGGCATTCTATTACTATAGCGGGGTCATCGCTTTGCAACAGTGTATTGTACATACCCGCGGCCTGTGTCATATTGCGGGGCACGCAGAGGTACATACCGCGTACGCTGTTGAGCAGCATGCCCATGGGCGAACCGCTGTGCCAGATACCCTCCAGCCTGTGGCCGCGTGTGCGTACTATCAGCGGGCATTTCTGTCCGCCTTTGGTACGGTACAGCATGGTCGATACATCGTCGCTCAATGGTTGTAAGCCGTATAATAAATAGTCGAGGTATTGTATTTCTGCAATCGGGCGCAGGCCGCGTTGCGCCAGGCCTATGCCCTGGCCAATGATGGTGGCTTCGCGGATGCCGGTATCGAATATGCGTGACTCGCCATATTTCTCCTGCAGGCCGGCAAAGCCCTGGTTTACATCCCCTATCTTACCCAGGTCTTCGCCAAAGGCGATGACAGCGGGGTTACTGGCGAAAGTACCATCGAAAAACTTGTTCAGTATTTCGTATCCGTTCAAAGACTGATTGGCATCCAGCACAGGCTTTACTTCGGGCACGTTCAGCGCGCTGTACTTCGACTGGGAGTACAGGTGCGAAGAATATTTGTCTTCAGCATCCTGCTTCAGTGTTTCGTAATAGTTGCGGAGCGTGCGGGATGCCTGGCTGTTATTGCCTGCCAAACGAAGTGCGCGGCTGATGGTTTGTAATATATCCTTACGGATAGGTTCTTTTATAGCATTCAGGTCGTTGACCAGTTTAGATATTTTCAATGCATTGTCGCCTGCTTCGTACACCAGTTGGTTGCATAGGGTAGATGCCTGCTGCACTTCCTGCCTTATGGCGCTGATGAAAGTATCCCACGACCTTTGCTTGGCTTTGCGGGCTTCTTCTTTTGCGTTCGCTTCTATTTCATCCAGTTCCTGTGCTTCAGCTATTTCATTGTCGATAATGAACTTACGCATCTTCACGATACAATCATGCTCTTTTTCCCATTCCAGCCTTTCGGGGCTCTTATAGCGCTCGTGCGAGCCGGAAGTAGAGTGGCCCTGCGGCTGCGTTACTTCCTGCACATGAAATATAGCAGGTGTATGGGTTTCGCGGGCTTTATTAATACCACGCTGGAAGGTTTCTACCAACCCGGCATAGTCCCAACCCTTTACCTTATATATATGCATACCGCCTTTGCTGTCTTCCCACTGCATACCTGCCAGCGCGTCGGATATAGAACTCTTGGTAGTCTGGTATTTGCGTGGTACGGATATACCGTATCCATCGTCCCATACGAATATGGCCAATGGCACCTGCAATACACCAGCCGCGTTTACAGTTTCCCAAAACAGCCCTTCGGATGTAGAGGCATCGCCTATGGTGCAGAACACTACCTCGTTACCGCCATTAGTAAATTTTTCAAACCCTTTTTCCAGTTCTTTTATATTGCGGTAGCACTTGGATGCAAATGCCAAACCCAGGGCCCGTACCATCTGGCCAGCCGTAGGCGATATATCGCTTGACGATTGCGGAGCCTGCATCAGGTCCAGCCATTCACCGTTTTCATCTATCCAGCGTGTGCCGTAGTGGCCATTCATCATACGCCCGGCAGATGCGGGTTCTTCTTTAATATCAGTAGTGGCGTAGAGTTGCGCGAAGAACTTGTCCAGATCGCTCATGCCGGCTGCAAACATCAGGGTCTGGTCGCGGTAGTAACCTGCACGAATATCGCCGGGCTGCATGCATTTGGCAGCGGCTATCTGTGCCAGTTCCTTACCATCGCCAAATATGCCGAACTTGGCTTTGCCCGTCAGCACTTCTTTGCGGCCTATCAGGCTGGCCTCGCGGCTGGTAACAGCAAGATGGTAATCCTGCAGCACCTCGTTCTTAAATTCGTCGAACGATAGCCTGTTGTCTTGTTTTGTAGTAGCTTCCTGCAACATATTCAGTTCTCTAAAGTTGGTACAAAGGTAACTCGTAAGAGGTATAAATTACAAAAGGTTTGGCAAAACCCTGCTGTAATTACAGATATTTTGATGTTTAAAACGGAGATATCGACGGACACAATAAGAAAAAAAAATTGTTTCGGGCCGATATGTAAAAACTGCTCTCTTGCCTGTACGAGGGATTTCATTGATTGATAAAAGAAATAATAAAATTATATTCGGCCCCAAAATAGGGAAACTGATATGCATGAACATATAACCATCCCTGAAATTTACAATAACATGAAAGGTTTTACGATACACACGACAGACGAATTAGAGATACGTTTCAGGTACTACATGGATGATGCCCCGCAAACAGCGGCTGCATTTAATGATTGGCTGCCATTTTCTGCAACATTCATGCATGCAACTGTTTCAGGCAGGGAGATATGGGCGGATGAAATACCGGGCATAAATACAATACAGGAAAATTCTTCTGTATTTACCAAGCCGGGAGAAGTAGTTATAGGCCCTCAAAAGCCGGCCCGTAATAAAACAGCAGGCTTTATGGGCATATACTATGGTGAAGGCAAAGGCCTGGACGGTTGCAATATTTTTGCTTGTGTGTATGACGAAGATGCGGCATTGTTGCAGCAATTGGGCAACAGGATATGGAAACAAGGCGCGGAGAAAATTGTATTTAATAAGTTGGGTTAATTTTTATCACTTTCTTGCGGGTATAGATGCCTGTTCCGTTTTTTATTTCAAGTATGTATAGCCCAACCGGAAGGCTATCGGTATAGATATTCGTGGCGGTGCCGGTAATATTTCCGGATAGTATTATGCACCCCGATATATTGTACAGGCTGTATGCTGTACCACTTGTTTGATTGTTAAGCTGCACCAGCAGATAGTTATTAAAGGGGTTTGGATAAATACGGGTATCGGTATTTGACTTATTGATATTTTCTACCCCTACATAAACCGGGTTTCTGCGGCAATCGGTTTTCTGGCTGGTAGCATACCGCTGCCTGGCGGCATGTGTCCCCTGGTTGTATGGGTGTGGTGTGCCTATAGATGGGTATGCGGATTGTCCCGGCCAATAGCCCGGAGGTGTATTGCGGTACAATGAATTTTCGCCCGGTGCAGGTGAAGTTGTTGGCACAATGGTTCCCTTTACATTATTCCCTGATTCGAAGAAGCCCAGTCCCGTGAGCAGGTAATACCCAGTTGCGTTGGTGATTTCATTTACGGCATAATTCTGGCTGTCGGATGCGGCGGCTACCGTGAATATGCCATACTGTTCCGCCCGGTTGCGGTAGAATGTATTAAATGGCCCGTTGATGCCATGCGACTCATCTACAACGATATTCTGCACAATGTTCCCTTCAAAAAGATTGAGATAAGGATAGTTGCCATGACAAACTATATCACCTGCTGAATTGGCGGGCAATGGTGGCTGTGTCCAGTACGGGTCGGTAGAATAATTATACGCGAACACATTGCCATTCGCCCCCGCCTGCACCAGCATAGAGTGGCGCAGGTGTTCGAAGATGTTGTTTTCAATAAGGCAGTCGCCACTGGTGTATTCCAGCGTAGTACCATAGCCCTGTCCTCCTTCACCATAAGCATGTGCATGATGAAAGTAGTTGCCGCGTATGAGTATGTGGGTGGAGTAGTTGACAGCAATGTGTGAGAAATTGGTCATGTTGCTTTCAATACCCGTTACCCAGCAATTGGCCGAGTATGTGAAGTCAATGTTGTTAGTCTGTTGTGCGGTAGAATCTTTTCTTTCTATATACAGGCATTCTATGCCTACACCCTGTACGGTGTTTATTCGTTGGATGGTGGCATTGGAAGCGGCAGGGTAGTGCCGTCTGATGGTATTGTCAACAGTTAACTTGTTCCCGGTTACACTTTTTATTTTCAGTATTTGCCCCGCGCTGCGCATAGCCCAGGGTGAAAAGATAATGCTGCTGTCGTTGTTGGTGAGCAATACGTAGTCGCCGATATTTATCCCTGACACACTTATGGCTGTTAGTGTGGTGTCATTTCTTTGTATGGTATTGGGTACATCAAATATCGTTGAGCTGATGGTGCCTTTTATGTTGAGCATGTTTTCGTTGGTGTGGCCCAGGTCGAATAATAAACGGGTTGCTACACCATCGCCCCTGATGATGATACTGTCTGATGTGATATTGATGGCTTGTGTAAAGAGGTAATTCCCCGCAGGAATATAAACAGTACCGGGTTGCCCGTTGAGTGCTGAAACGGCATTGTTGAAAGCGGTGTTGTTGGAGGTCACTCCATCAGCCACCGCGCCGTGGCTCATGATGTTCACTACATTGGCGTATACAGGCAATGTGTCTGCAAGTCCTGCCTGCTGCCAGTTCGTAATCCTGTTTGCAGGAATGGTTTGTGCATTAACAGTTGCCCATGCAGATACCCATAGGAGTATGCAGAGTAATGAGTGTGTATTCATCTGCTCAAAATTAAGATATCTGCAATGAATTATTGTAAAGCGGTTGGCTACTTTAATTCCTCCTTCAAAAAACGCCCTGTGTGGCTTTCCTTAATCTTTACAATTTCTTCGGGTGTGCCGCTGACCACTACTGTGCCTCCGCCATTACCACCTTCAGGACCCATATCCAATATATAGTCCGCCACTTTTATTACATCCATATTGTGCTCTATCACCAGCACAGTATTGTTGCGCTCTACTAAGCGGTTCAATACTTCCAGCAGATGCTCAATGTCCTGGAAGTGCAGGCCTGTGGTGGGTTCGTCGAGAATGTAAATAGTTTGCCCCGTGTCACGCTTGGAAAGTTCTGTAGCCAGTTTCACACGTTGTGCTTCGCCACCGCTGAGTGTTACCGCACTCTGCCCCAGTGTTACATACCCTAAGCCTACATCCTGTAAAGTCTTTATCCTGCGGTGGAGGTAAGGTACGTTCTTGAAAAATTCCACCGCTTCATCTACGGTCATATCCAGCACGTCGGCTATTGATTTTCCCTTATAGCGTATCTCTAATGTTTCGCGGTTGTAACGACGGCCATTGCATTTTTCGCAGGGTACATATACATCGGGCAGGAAGTTCATTTCTATCACCCGCATGCCGCCGCCGCCACACTCTTCGCAACGCCCGCCTTTTACATTGAAAGAAAACCTGCCTGCATTATAGCCACGTATTTTCGCCTCCGGCACCTGGGCAAACAGCGTGCGTACATCGGTAAAGAAACCACAGTAAGTAGCGGGATTGCTGCGCGGTGTGCGGCCTATGGGGCTCTGGTCTATTTCTACTACTTTATCTATATGCTCCAGCCCGGTAATTTTTTTAAAGGGCATCGGCTGTTGCTTGAAGTTTTTATAACAGTGCTTCGCCAGCAGGGGGTATAGTGTCTCATTGATGAGTGTACTCTTGCCGCTGCCTGATACGCCAGTTACACATATAAATGTGCCGAGCGGAAACGTCACCGACACATTTTTCAGGTTGTTGCCCGATGCACCGGTTATTTTCAATGCTTTGCCATTGCCTGTACGGCGTTCTTCCGGCACTTTTATTTCCAGTTCGCGGTTGAGATAGCCCGCTGTTTTGGTATGTGTTTTTACTACTTCGGCCGGTGTGCCCTGGCTTACTATTTGTCCGCCGTGTATACCTGCTGCGGGACCTATGTCTATCAGGTGGTCTGCCGCCAGCATGATGTCTTTATCGTGTTCTACTACCAACACAGAGTTGCCACCATCGCGCAGGTTTTTCAGCGCGTGTATCAGGCGCTGGTTGTCGCGCTGGTGCAGGCCAATGCTGGGCTCGTCCAATATATAAGTGATGCCCGTGAGCTGAGAGCCTATCTGCGTAGCCAGGCGGATGCGTTGCGATTCGCCACCGCTCAGCGTGCGGGTGGGGCGGTTGATGGTGAGGTAATGCAGCCCCACATCCAGCAGGAACATCAGCCGGTCACGTATTTCTTTCAATATGTCCTTGGCTATTACCTGTTGTTTTTTGTTCAGCCTTTTCTCCAGCCCGTCAAACCAGTCCGCCATTTTTTGTAATGACAATTCTGATAATTCGGAAATGTTTTTGTCATCTATTTTAAACCAGAGGCTTTCTTTTTTCAGACGAGCACCGTTACATTCGGGGCAGGTGTTCAGTTGCATATAAGCTTCCGCCCAGTCACGAATGGGCTCCGATGTCGTTTCGTTGAACCAGCGCAGCAGCATATTAACGATACCCTCGTAATTGTGCTCCGTTACTGTTTCGGCATAATTTACTTCATCGCTCTCCGCATAGGTAATCACACCTTCCTCGTTACCGTACAGCAATATGTTCAGGTGTTTAGTGTTCATCTCGCTGATGGGTTTATTCAGAGGTATTTTATTCTTCTTGGCTATGATGGTTGCCTGCTTGAAGGTCCATGTTTCGCGCTCGCCACCCAGCGGTGCAATTCCCCCATCGCTGATGCTTTTGGCGGGGTCGGGTAGTACCTCGTCCATATTCACCTGGTACACGCTGCCCAAGCCTTTGCAACGCGGGCATGCACCATAGGGTGAGTTGAAGGAAAAAGTATTGGGCGATGGCTCTTCATAAGATAAGCCCGTTTCAGCACACATCAGTTGCTTACTGTATTGCGATAGGGTGTTACTGTCCATATCGAGTATAAACATCAGGTCTTTACCCATTTGCAGGGCCTTCTGAATACTCTGGCTGATGCGCGCTTTAGCATCGGGTAGCACCAGCAGGCGGTCTATCACCAGTTCTATATCGTGTATCTTGTACCTGTCCAGTTGCATGCGCTCGCGTAGTTCCAGTATCTCTCCATCCACACGCACTTTCAGGTAGCCCTGTTTGCGGAATTGCTCGAACAACTCGCGATAATGTCCTTTACGTCCGCGCACAATGGGCGCCAGCAGCACTATCTTCTTGTTGGTAAAATGTTCTTCAACATGCGCCACTATTTCTTCCTCGCTGAAGCGTACCATCTTTTTGCCGGTGTTGTACGAGTAGGCATCGGCGGCACGTGCATACAGCAATCGCATAAAGTCGTACACCTCGGTAACAGTGCCTACGGTAGAGCGGGGGTTACGATTGGTGGTTTTTTGCTCGATGGAGATAACCGGCGACAGGCCTGATATTTTATCTACATCGGGCCGCTCCAGGTCGCCCAGGAACTGGCGGGCGTAAGCGGCAAAGCTCTCCATATACCGTCGTTGCCCTTCGGCGAAAATGGTATCGAATGCCAATGAAGACTTGCCCGAACCACTGATGCCCGTGATAACTACCAGTTGATTTTTGGGGATGCGCACATCTAAATTCTTCAGATTGTGTACCCTTGCCCCTGAAACTTCTATAAAACCTTTGGATGCTCCTGTCTGCTCTTTTGTTGCCATAACCTCTGAGGATGGCAAATTTAAGCAAATGATGAGCGCAACCCGTTATGAGGGGAAATGTATTTTGCTATGCCTTAATACTTGCGGTCTATTACATAATTCACCAATTCGATAAGTGCGCTTTTGCCGGGCGAGTCAGGATATTTGTCGAGCATAGCCAGCGCCATGGCCTGGTATTCTTTCATTTTCTGTACAGAGTATTCTATTCCACCCGACTGGTGTACATAATTAATCACCTCTGCCACCTTCTCTTTATCAGTATTCTGATTTTTTACTATATAAATAATTTTTCTTTTGATGTCGCGATCTGCCTTTTGCAGGGTATATATGAGCGGCAGGGTCATTTTCTTTTCTTTTATATCTATACCCGTCGGCTTACCTATATTATCCTGCCCGTAATCAAACAGGTCGTCCTTTATCTGGAAAGCGATACCTACATATTCGCCAAACTGCCTGAAATATTCCGTAGTTGCACCATCGTCCGCAGCGGAGAAAGCACCTGCTGAACAGGCTGCGGAGAGGAGGGAAGATGTCTTACCCCTGATAATATCAAAATATGTTTTTTCTTCAATATCAAGCTTCCTGGCCTTCTCCATTTGCAGCAATTCGCCTTCGCTCATCTCTTTTACAGCCCTGGAAGTTATCTTTAGTATCTGGTAATCATCGTTTTCAAGAGAGAGTAACAACCCCTTTGACAGCAGGTAATCGCCTACCAGTACAGCTATTTTGTTTTTCCATAATGCGTTGATAGAGAAAAAGTTACGCCGTAACATCGAGTTATCCACAACGTCATCGTGTACCAAGGTAGCCGTATGTAGCAATTCTATCAGCGATGCCGCACGGTAGGTTTTTTCCGTAATACCACCGGCCACATTTGCGCAAAGCAAGACGAACATGGGCCTCATCTGTTTTCCCTTACGCTTGATGATAAATTTCATAATTCTATCCAGCAAAGGGTTTGAGCCTTTTACGTGCTCAGCAAATTTTTTTTCGAAAAGTAAAAGCTCTGTTCCGACAACCTTTTTGACCAATTCCATGTTTATACTTCAAGATAACCGTAAATTAACGAAAATAACCTTGGTTTTTTGCGGATAAAAGTAGTTCTTTGATGTATAAAAGCATGTAACTAAGGGCAAAAAGTGTGCATTAATTTTATTTTTTGTTCTTTGTTTTTTTAAAAGGTACGCTATACCTTTGTCAAAGTTATTAATTAGGTTAACCAAAAATTATATTAATAAACAAATCTGTTATGGTCAACAAAAATTACCTTTTGCTCACCGGTGTTTGTGCGCTGCTCGCCACAGGATCGGTCAATGCTCAGGAAACCAGTACGCAACCGGCTCAATGGTCAGGCCGGGACATGACGTATAGAGGAGAAAGTTATGACGTCTTAGACTCGAACTACATTCCAAAATATCGCATGGACCAACATCGTAGGTTCTTGAACAACCAATATGCTTTCCCTTCTAAGCCACGCAATATGTGGGAGTTAGGTGTAGGCCTTGGTATGTATAACGTGTCTGGCGACGTGCCAAGCCAGTTCTTTTGGCACAAAGGAAATGGCGGCTACGGCTTCCATGCCCACGTACGTAAGTCATGGGGTTATGTGTTCTCTACCCGTTTGCAGTATGTCTATGGCGTTGCCAAAGGTATGGCATGGCAGGAGGACAGGAACTATAGGTGGAACCCGGCCTGGACTGATAACGGATATCAGCCCGTACCAGGTATCCCCGGTCTGCCTAACATTCCGAACATACCTACAGATCCGGTGTTCTGGAACTACAGGATGGAAGCTCACCAGTTGAACTTTGACCTGATAGCCAGCACTAACAACTGGAGGTTTCACAAGGCTAAAACATCTTTAGGTTTATATGCATTTGTAGGTGTGGGCGCTATCGCTTTCAACACACGTGTTGACGCACTGGATGCAAACTACCAGCGTTATGATTTCGATGCTATCACAGGTGGCGCCCAGACACTGCCACAGATTACCGAAAACAAAAAGCAGATAAGGGATAACCTGGCTGCCGGTATGGATGGTACGCACGAAACAGAAGCTGAAAACGAGCGTGGCCGCCGCCGCCCTGCTATATTCAATAACAAAACATTGAATTTTGCCCCCAGCTTTGGTTTGGGTCTGCAGTTCAAAGTTAGCAGGCGCATTAACATCGCGATAGAAGACCGCGTGACAATGCCTTGGGACGAAGACCTGCTGGATGGTCAGCGTTGGGCTCAGCAAATAGCAGGTTCTCCTGTATTGTCTGCTCAGAACGATGGTATCAACTACCTGTCACTGGGTGTTAACTTCAACCTGGGTAACAAATCTAAGAGCGTAGAACCTCTGTACTGGCTGAACCCACTGGATCATATGTACAACGAGATGAGCTATCCTCGTCACATGATACTGCCTGATCCAACTCTGCCTGATTCTGACGGCGATGGTATCACTGACCAATTCGACAAATGTCCCGGTACGCCAATGGGTGTAGCTGTTGACAGCCACGGTTGTCCGCTGGATACTGATGGTGACGGTGTACCTGATGATCGTGATAAGCAATTGATTACTCCGACTGAGTGCCAGCCTGTTGATGCAGATGGTGTTGGTAAGTGCCCTTGTCCTGATGGTTGTGGTTCTATGGCTCCTGCTTGCGGTAGCATAGGCGCCGGTAGCATCATCTTCACAGGCAGCTCTTCAAGCATCGCTCCTTCTGCACAGGCACAATTGTCTAGCCTGGCTGCACAAATGATGGCTAACCCAACTTGTAAAGTGGTTATCACTGGTGCAGGTAACGCCAGCAAAGTACAGCAGCAGCGTTCATGGGATCGCGTTAACGCAATCATCGAGTTCATGAGTGAGAAGCATGGTATCGACCGTAACCGTTTTATATTCCAATATGGCCAGGCCGGTGATCCTAACTCTGTAATGTACCGCTCAGCTCTTCCTGGTGAAGAAGGTCCTGCTAACGTAGCACCTCCGTTCCCGAACCTGAGGAGGAACTAATAATAACAGCATATTTTGATATATAAATAGCCCCGGATTTTCCGGGGCTATTTATATATCAAAATATTGGAGAATAAGATGAGTGCGGTGAAATACCGCTGGGATGTAAAAAATGAATAGTTACTGCTTGTGGAATTCAATCAACCCTTTCAGCGGGCTGCGCTCTATTTTGCCCAATGAGAGTTCGTTTTGCAGGCAGATGTCCTTTATCACATCCCTGAACTCGTATGCTACAGAACCGGTAAAGTGGATAGGGTATTTCCAGCTTTCGCGGTATTTGAGAATATGGTGGTGGAAAAACTCGCTGAGGCTATCCTCGATGATATTCTCTACCATATAATGCCCCCTGTTTTCAACTAATAATTGTGTGAAAGACGCCAGGTATCGGTTGGCAAAGGGCTTTTTGTAGATGTTATTAATAATGGCGGGTATATCGCTGCCGAATAATTGTTCAAAAGCCGATTTCAGTTCTTCGTCAAAAGTGTTGTAAGCATAATAGCGCAAAACACGTTTGCCCATATAATTTCCGCTGCCCTCGTCGCCCGCTACATAACCCAGCGATGGCATAGATGCTTTAATAGTTTTACCATCGTAATAGCAGGAATTGCTGCCCGTGCCTAAAATAGCCACTACACCTTTCTCCTTTCCGCTCAATCCCCTGCAGGCTGCCATCAGGTCGCTTTTTACCTCCACCTTCTTCGAGCCAAAGAAAGCTTTTAGTATTTGCTTCAGTTCATTTTGCTTTTCGGTGGTTCCGGCGCCGGCGCCGTAAAAGTATATCTCGTCAGGCTTATACTTCTTCAGTTTCAGTTCATGGCTCAGCAATGCGTTTATTTCAAAAGAGGTTTGCAGGTAGGGATTGATGCCTGATGTTTTAGCGCGCAATGGCTTTGGGGCAGCGCCTTCCAGGTGCCAGTCTGTTTTTGTGGAGCCGCTTTCGGCTATGAGTACGGAAGCCATAGGTTAAAAGTAACACAGATTTTCCGATTAGGCTAATGTGAACATACTGCCACTATTATTGTATTGTTATAGGCACATTGCAACAGACTATCGGCCCTTTTGTATTTAGATACTATATACTCACAAATACCCGTTAACTTTGCGTCAATTTTTTTACAGTGCAGGGAAAGAATACGAATAAGGTGAAACTATGGTGGCCGCTATTATCAGCTATAATACTGGTAATAGGTATGGCTATCGGCTTCAACCTGCGCGACTCCCTGAGGAACAAACGGGACATTGCCACTATCATTCAGCGCAACGACAGGCTGGAGCAGGTAATAGACCTTATTAAGGCCCGGTATGTCGACTCTGTAAATGCCAACCTGTTGTACGAAGATGCTGTAGACGGCATCATCCGCCACCTGGACCCGCACACTGTATATATTCCTGCCGATAAATTGCAAACGGTAAATGAAGAGCTGGAAGGCAGTTTTTTCGGCATTGGTGTCGAATTCACCATAGCCAGGGATACGATACAAATTACATCTGTAATAGAAAACGGTCCCGCTGAAGTAGCGGGTATACAATTGGGCGACAAACTGATAAAGGTAGGGGACAGTATTGTAGCCGGTAATAACATTACTTCGGAACGCATCATAAAAATGCTGAAGGGCAAGCAGTTCAGCAAGGTCTTCCTGGGTATGATGGACCCTGTAACTGGGGATATAAGAACAGTGGCCATCAAACGCGATGAAATACCCCGGTACAGCATAGAAGCAGCGGTGATGCTGGACAGTGTGACAGGCATTATCAAAATCACCCGTTTCAGCGAAAGCACCTACGAAGAATTTGAAAAGAAACTGGCCACGCTGAAAAAACGTGGTATGCAAAACCTTGTGCTGGACCTGCGCCAGAATACAGGCGGCTACCTGGAGCCCGCTAAACAAATTGCAGATGAGTTTTTGTCGGGCGATAAACTGATTGTATCTACCAAAGGCGTCAATTCTGTACCACATAATTATGTAGCCGGCAAAAGGGGTGAGTTTGAAGAAGGTAAGCTGGTGATACTTGTAGATGAACAATCTGCATCGGCCAGCGAGATAATAGCAGGTGCGGTGCAAGACTGGGACAGGGGCCTGATAGTGGGCAGGCGTACTTTTGGTAAAGGCCTGGTGCAAGACCAGTTTGACCTGGGCGACGGCTCCGCCCTCCGGCTGACCATTGCCAGGTATTATACCCCGTCGGGCAGAAGTATTCAGCGCTCATTTGCCAAAGGGCGCGAAGCATACAGCCACGACCTGGTAAGGCGTTACGAAAATGGGGAGCTGACGGGCAACGACAGTGCTTATATGGCAGACACTACCAAATATTATACGGCCAACAAGCGTTTAGTCTACGGTGGTGGAGGCATTAATCCCGATGTGTATGTGCCCTATGATACCGCCAAAATATCTACAGCTATGCTGGACCTGGTATTCAGCGACAAAGTGAAGACTACGGTATGGAACTACTACTTCAACAACAAAGCCACACTGAAAGGTTATGCCAATGTACAGGAATTTGATAAGAAATTCAGAAGTGAAGTTTTATTGAAAGCATACCTGGCCGGCCTGGACAGGCAGACTAAAAAAGTAGTGGAAGGGCTGTTGAAAAACGAGCATAATAAACGATTCTTCACCAGGCAGATGAAAGCTGTACTGGCACGCATGTTGTACCGCGACGATGGTTATTACAGCGTAATATACAAAGATGATGATATGGTGAAAAAAGTCCTGCAATTGCTGGATGACGCATCATATAATGCCATCATATCCAGGTAGTCCGTCCATCCATTTTATTTCATGAATATCAGTAGCATCGGCGCAAAAGGCGCTGTGGCCGTTGCTGACCAGCCAGTACCGGCATTGCATGGTATTGTGGTAAGTAAGTAACTGGTGCAATGCCTTTTCTGTCAGCAGCACCTCCGGCGCCTTGCACTCCGCCAGCAGCCAGGGTTTATGTTCACGGTTGTACACCACTATGTCAAACCGCTTACTGAGGTTGCCCACCTGTATTTTTTTCTCCACCGCTATCAATGCTGCGGGGTATTGCATCACATCGATAAAGTACAATAGCAGGTACTGGCGCACATGCTCTTCAGGTGTCAGCATCACCCATATTTTACGCACAGGGTCCCATACATAGGTTTTGCCCTCCTCTTGTTTCAGCCTCGGTGCGATGCCCGTAAAATCCAGTGATAACATTGCTGTCAAAAGTCAATAAAACTTTCTTAATAATCAACAACTACTTTAGCGGCTGTAGCTTATTTCTTATCTTTAATACAAATGCCGCGACAGGTGAGTATGAAGACAAAAAGACAGATAGTGACCAACTGGCTGCCCCGCTATACCGGGCTACCGTTGAAGGACTTCGGGAAATACATATTGCTATGCAACTTCAGCTCTTATGTGCAGAAGTTTGCAGAAATACACAAAGTACCCCTGGTGGGTGCAGATAAGCCTATGCTCTGCGCTACGGCAGGGGGTATTACCATTATCAACTTTGGTATGGGTAGCGCTACGGCGGCCACCGTTATGGACCTGCTCTCTGCCATCAAACCCAAGGCCGTTTTATTTCTCGGCAAGTGCGGCGGACTGAAGCTGAAAAATAAAGTGGGTGACCTGATACTGCCCATAGCCGCCATCAGGGGCGAGGGTACCAGTGATGATTATTTTCCTAAAGAGGTGCCTGCACTGCCTGCCTTCGCATTGCAAAAAGCAATTTCTACTACGATACGTGAACACAAGCGCGACTACTGGACAGGAACGGTGTACACCACCAACCGGCGTGTATGGGAGCACGATGCAGCATTTAAAAAGAAACTGCAGGTGATGCGCACGATGGCGGTGGATATGGAAACAGCTACCATTTTTTCAGCGGGATTTTACAATGAAATTCCTACGGGTGCCTTGCTGCTCATATCCGACCAGCCTATGACACCAGAGGGCGTTAAGACGGACAAGAGTGATATAACCGTGAACCAAAAATTTGTGGATATGCACCTGCAGATAGGCATTGATTCACTGAAACAGCTGATTGGTAAACGTCTCACCGTTAAGCACCTGAAATTCTGATGCCGGGTACTGAGCCTATACTTAAAGTAGAGGATCTGCGAATATCATTTGCGGGGCAACAAACGTTTGCTGCGGTAGATGGTATTTCTTTTTCAATAAACAAGGGCCAAACCTTGGCTATAGTAGGCGAAAGTGGCTCAGGTAAATCGCTGACTGCCCTGTCGCTGATGGGATTGCTGCCCCCCAATGCTACCATATCCGGTAAAATAGAGCTTACAACAAAAGAAGGTGTATTTGAAATAAACGAAAACACAGCCTGGAATACAATACGGGGCGACAAAATGGGCATGGTCTTTCAGGAGCCTATGAGTTCGCTCAACCCCGTAATGACCATAGGCAGGCAGATAACCGAAGCTATTGTACTGCACCAACAGCTAAATGAACGACCGGCTAAGGCTTTAGCTGTTAGCTGGCTGGCTAAGGTACAACTGCCCGATCCTGAAAAGATATACGAGCGTTACCCCCACCAGCTATCGGGCGGGCAAAAGCAGCGGGTAATGATTGCCATGGCTATGTGCAACAATCCCGTACTGCTGATAGCCGATGAACCCACCACGGCATTGGACGTAACCGTACAGAAGGAAGTGATAGAATTGATGGCCGGCCTGCAGAAGGACTATGGCACGGCTATGATATTCATTACGCACGACCTGGCGCTGGCCATGCAAATAGCCGATGAGGTAATGGTGATGCAAAAAGGGGAAGCTGTAGAACAGGGCAGCGCCAAAGACGTGCTGGTGCATCCCTGGCACCCGTATACACAGGCTTTGCTTGCCTGCCGCCCATCGCCGGAACATAAGGGCAGACCCTTACCGATAGTGGCCGATTTCCTCTCAGCACCACAAGGTAAGAGAACAGACGCTCTATATGAGACCGTAAAGCCCGGCAGAAAAATGCTGGAGGTAGATAACCTGCGCGTATGGTTCTCAGTAGAGAGTAACTGGCTGGGCCAAACCACACAATTCTTCAAAGCGGTTGATGGTATATCCTTCGAGCTGAGGAGGGGCGAAGTACTGGGGCTGGTGGGCGAAAGCGGCTGCGGTAAGAGCACGCTGGGCAGAACGCTGATAGGCTTATTGCCGGTATATGAAGGCAAGGTAAAATTTGACGCAAAAAATATTGCGGATTATACGCAAAAAGAATGGCGGAACATCCGCAAAGAGATACAGTTGATTTTCCAGGACCCATATGCCTCGCTCAATCCTCGTATGAGTATTGGCGATATGTTGATGGAGCCATTGGCGGTGCATAATATCGTTCACCGCAGGGAGCGAAGAAAAGAAGCATTGAGGTTGTTGGACCTGGTGCAACTACCTGCTGATAGTATGCAACGCTACCCGCACCAGTTCTCGGGTGGACAAAGACAGCGGTTGGGTATAGCGCGCGCATTGGCGGTACGCCCGCAGGTGCTGATATGCGACGAGAGTGTATCGGCGCTGGACGTAAGCGTGCAGGCACAGATACTGAACTTGCTAAAAGAACTGCAGCAGGAGTTTAACCTGTCTTATCTCTTTATCTCTCACGACCTGAACGTAGTACACTACATCAGCGATAGGGTAATGGTAATGCAAAACGGGAAGATGGTAGAAACAGGAACAGCCGAGCAGGTGCTGAAATATCCTGCGGATGATTATACTAAGCGATTAATAGAGGCAATGCCGTAAAATAAATAGTATGGGTTTAGACAGCATGAAGATTTTTGATACGGTAGAAAGGTATTTTAAGGTTTCCCTTTCTGAAGACGAGGTAGACAGTATCAATACTGTCGGGGATATTGCAGAACAGGTGAGTAAACATATCGTTTTTCAGCCGGAGGGTATTAGCAAGCCCGAAATGATGTTTGATATATTAAAAGATTACGTTCCACCTGAATTCGGATACCCGAAGGAAGAATTTACCCTGGCGACTGTTATCAAAGATTTCATCCCGGTAAAAAAAGCACAGCTATATTGGGACAAGATGGCGGCTGATTTTAACATTGCCCTCCCGCTTTTAAAACCTGCCGATGTAAATACCCGTATCAACCCCGCCAGCATGTTGCAGGGTGAATCTTTAACAGACAACACGGTATTCGACCTGGTATGCTGGATACTGGCGCTTAATTATGAAAAGTTGATTATCCCCAACAAACTGGTAAGTAAGACCGAGGTAGAACTCGTGGTGATAGGTGTCATCAATGAAATTACCGGTATCAATGTGGAGGATATAGCCTTAGAATATGACATCCTTGAAGATTTAGGGATTCGTTGAAATCAACTCCGCCTCTCTCGCTTCCACCTCAAACCTGTTATTGCGATAACCTCTTTTCATTGTTTCGTACAGGTAGAGGATAACAAAACGAATAGTGCCGTACCGTTGGTATTGTTCCACATGTTTCAATTCATGCAATAGCCATTTACGGTTGACTATCAATTCCTCTCGTGTGGTATTGTGCAGGTGTATGGTACGGTTGAGGACAATAGCACACTGTTTGGTTTTGAGCTTATAGGCAGCTAGCCTTGCCAGCAGGGAGTTTTCTTTGATGTGTACTTCTTTCATCATCCCAGCGCGACATCCAGTATCATCATCACCAGGAATCCGCCGATAAAACCAAGCACGGCCACGTCTGTATATTTATCGCGCTGGGTTTCGGGTATTACTTCTTCCACTACTACAAATATCATGGCACCTGCCGCAAAAGACAAGGCAAAGGGCAGTATGGGTTCTATATATATCACAGCCAATGCACCTACTACTCCTGCCACAGGTTCTACTATTGCTGATAGCTGACCATACCAGAAACTTTTTAATCGCGAAACGCCATGCCTGCGCAGGGGCATCGAAACTGCTATACCTTCAGGAAAGTTTTGAATACCTATACCTATAGCCAATGCTATGGCACCTGCCACGCTCGCATCGGGCATGCCCAATGCCGCCGCACCAAACAATACACCCACAGCCAGTCCTTCAGGAATGTTATGCAGGGTAATGGCCAGTATCAGCAGGGTTGTGCGGTGCAGCTTGGTTTTTACCCCTTCTGTTTCTTCTATACCAAAATTGATGTGCAGGTGCGGTGTAAACCTGTCCAGCACGAAGATGAACATTGCCCCCAGGAAGAAACCTACGGCAGCAGGCATCCATATCATATCCGGGTACATCCGTTCAGACATTTCTATAGCCGGGTTCAGCAGGCTCCAGAAGCTGGCAGCCACCATCACCCCGCCCGTAAAACCCAGCATGGCATCCAGCACTCCACGGTGCATGGTTTTGAAAAAGAATACTAACGATGCGCCCAAACCTGTTACAACCCAGGTAAATACAGTGGCCAGTAATGCACTATATACAGGGCCTATGGATACAAAGAATTCTGTTAACTGCTCCATTTTATATACAGTCTAAAAATAATTTTAGGCAAATCTAAAAAATTAAATCTAATTTGTCATATGAATTTAAAATAAAAATACTTCAACTAAGAAATTAGTTTTAAAACTAAAAACTTAGTAGATTTACTAAAAGTTTAGTATTTGAGTATGAAAAAGGAATTTAAACCACTGACAAAAGCCGAGGAAGAAATCATGCAGGCCCTGTGGCAACTGGATAAAGCCTTTGTAAAAGATATAGTGGACCTGCTGCCGGAGCCTAAGCCGCATTATAATACGGTGAGTACTATTATCAAGATATTAGAAGAAAAAGGTTTTGCAGATCACGAAAGCCTGGGCAAGGCCAACAGGTATTTCCCGTTAGTACAAAAGGAGGAGTACAGTAAAAAAAGCATGAACCAGTTTGTGGGCAAATACTTCGAAGGTTCATTTGCAAATATGCTTTCCTTCTTTGCTAAAGAGAAAGATATATCAGTAAAAGAACTGGAAGAAATACTGCAATTGATGAAAGAACAAAAAAATACCAAATGACTATGATACAATATTTCATACAGGTAACGGCATATACCGGTGCCATGTTGCTGCTGTACCATCTGCTGCTGCGGGATAAGCCCATACACAGGTTCAACCGTATGTATTTATTATCGGCAACTATACTGCCGGCCATCTTACCATTGCTGAAACTGCCCGAAGCGCTGCGCCCCAAACAGGAAGCTAAACCAATAGTAGCCATGCTGCGGGAAGTAACGATAGGAGGCACTGAGGAACAACAGGCCCTGCCGGCTTGGCTGTGGCTTATACCGGCTATATACATCGTTATTATGCTCGGGGTGCTGGCGACAAAACTGGTTGCGTATTTAAAAATGCGCAGAGTTGTCAACCTGAGTACAAAAGAAAATCATGATGGCTACACATTGTTGAGGCATTCTGGTTACGGCCCGGGTAGCTGGGGCAGGTATATATTTCTGCCACAGGGAGATGTGGACGCTACTATCATACAGCATGAACTGTCACATATCCACATGCACCACAGCCGCGATATTGTTTTCATCAGTGTACTGCAGGCTGTGCTTTGGCCCAATATATTCATCCACCTGCTGAAGAAAGAACTGGTGCAGGTACACGAGTTCCAGGCCGATGCCGCAGTAGGTGTTACAGGCGAAGCATACACGAGATTACTGCTTTCATCTGTATTCGGCACCTGCACCTTGCCATTCACTCATTCATTTATTATTCACCCGATAAAAAGAAGAATCATGATGTTACACAACAATCGTAAAAATGGAAAATTACGGGGCGTTATCGCCACGGCGTCAGCATGTGTATTGCTGGCAGGTATTGTCACTATGCAGAGCTGCGAGCAGAAAAAGGAATCGGCATCTGTTATTTCAGAACCGGTAGTTGAAAAAACGGATGACTCGGTTTTTTCTTTTGTACACAAAATGCCCGAACCTGATTATAACTTAGGTGAATACCTGGGCAAACTGATTGTTTATCCAGAGGTGGCGAAGCAGAAACAAATAGAAGGCCGCGTTCCGGTGAAGTTTGTAGTAGGCAAGGATGGTAAAATATCAAACATTCATGTGGTGGGAAAGAATATTGATCCGCTATTGAAAGACGCTGCCATAAAAGCGGTAGCACAACTGCCCGACTGGATACCCGGTGAAGATGAACATGGTAATAAAGTGCCTGTATATTTTACATTACCCATCAACTTCAAACTGGATGACGAGGATAAGAAAACATCTGCTCAGGGATTGTCTGATAAAGAAGTCGAAGGATTTAAACGCAAAATGGAACGTGAAGTAGAGGCGATAAATGCAAGTGGTATTGATGTAAAGCTGGTGGATACTGACGACCCCGGTGCCGATCAAGATAAACAGGAGAAAGGTTTATACAGGATAAAAGATAAAGATTTAACCCTGACGCAAATAGTGACGAAGTTAACTAATGGTGAGGGAGTGGAGATGGAAGTAATACCTGTAGAGGTGAGTAGCGTTCAAAAAGAGAATGCTCAAACAGCACGAAATATTTTAGACGGCCTTAATAGAAATTAAAACACTCCCAAGGGAAATACATTCCTCACTTCAGCATACTCATCATTATAACCCAACAAACACTTTCCCCGGAATTCAAAACCAGGCCGTTCGTACAACCGGATGGCTTTGGTGTTAGATACAGTTGGCTCATACAGGCATATCTACCAGCCTATACTTAATAGCAAACAGCACCACCCCCGTTTTCGATTTGATATTGAACTTTTCAAACATCGCCTTACGGTATCCATCTACAGTGCGCACATGTACGCCCAGTATATCAGCCATCTGCTCGTAGGTGTATTCCTGCTCGTTGCATACCAGCCGCAGGAAGTCTAATTCGCGCGCTGTAAGTTGAGATAATATCAATTCACGTTCATCAGCTTTATTACGGGTGTTGTTCGACAGGGCTTTAGCCAGCAATTCATTATGATAATACCCTGTGTGCACTATGTCGTCAATAGCGCTTTTCAGTTCTTCGGGTGTGCAGTTTTTGCGCAGGTAACCACGTACACCAAGCTTGAAAAATTCTATAATATTACTTTCAGTTGTGTCCAGTGTCAGTATCAGTACGGGAATAATTATTTCATGGTCGCGGAAATACTCCATTACCTCCTTGCCCCCCATTACGGGCATGGTTATATCCAGCACCAGCATGTCGGGTGGCAGCAGTTGGGGCAGGGCGTCTACCAGTTCTTTGCCCGATGAAAATTCTGCAGTCACTTCATAGTCGCCCAGGCATTCTATCAGTTCTTTCAGCCCTTTGCGCACTACCGTATGGTCGTCTGCCAGGAATAAGGATATTTTGGACATGGTTGTTTTATGGTTGCTTCAGTATAAATATACAACCTTTACCTTCAGATGATAATATTTCACATTCCAACCCCGCAAGTTTCGCCCTTTTTACCATATTGGCCAGCCCCATGCCTTTGCCGGCGTTCATTTTAGATGCGGTGTCAAAACCCTTGCCGTTATCGCGAACTTCTATGAGAAATGGTGAGCCGTTCAGCTGTATATCCACCTGTGTGGCTTCAGCATGTTTCATAATGTTATTCACCATCTCCTGGAAAATACGGAATATCAATAGCTGTGCGTCCGTAGTCAATTGCACCGGTGTACTGTCGTACTGATAATTGACGGCAAATCTTTCCAGCGTGGCGATACGGGTGGCTTCCTGCGCAATGCTTTTTTCCAGCCCGTTGCGGCGCACCATATCACTGTTCAGTCCCCGCGCCAGTGTTTTTACCTGTTCTATGGTATCATTCAGCGTATCGCTTACCGGCTGCAACAGTGGCGAAATATCAGGGTGCAGTACCTGTCCTTTCTTTAGCTGCAGGTGCATCACTGTCAGCATCTGGCCTATATTATCGTGCAGCTCCTGCGATACATTGGTCAGCATCTGTTCCTGCACTTCCTGCTCTACCGTGCGTAGTTCTTTTTCAAAAGCTACCTCCCTCTTCACCCGCTGGCGGTTGGCAACTACTATAATAATAGCTATGCCTGCTATTAGCAGCAGGATGATAAGCGTGATGATTATGATAGCAATCAACACTTCGTTATCGGTCCAGTTCATGTTTTATGCCTTTGTTTTCTGGAACAATAAAATACATACCCGATAAGTCCATAGCGCAAAACTTCCAGTACAATATTTATATTGAATGCCTGACGGGCTATAGACGGATATCTCTCTGGTAAGATATTAATAAAGCCGAATAATGGTATCTGTCCGCAATAGAATATAATAATGGCGAGGCTGATAGTGATGATTTGCTGGTTTTCATCAGTCTGAATCATGTTTGTTAGTATGGCAACCAGCGTATATAGAAATAATAATAAGAGGGTGGCGCAGCCATAGAGGTAGGCTATGTTGGCAAACTTGTGGATGCTGCCGGTATTTATTTGAGTACCCCATATTACCAGGTATAGTATAAAGAGAACGGGCAGCAGCATCCTGTTTTTTATTTTGCTGTGTATGCTGCTCCAGGCGTAGAGCATAATAGCATAGTCGGCTATAATGTACCAGTTCAGGAAAAAAGTATTCGCCTTTTCGTACACAGCTATCAGGTATGCAGATATTTCAACTGATAATGCCAGTAGTACCTGGACAGATAGTATTTTATGTGTTCGTGTTAAAAAGTGTCGGTTGGCTATAGCAATAACTAATGTGATAGCCATAGTCAATACGGTGTAAGTTATGTTAGGAATATCAAGCACACACTAAATATAGTATTTAGTGTGTGCTTGTAAATATTATTTGCAGGGAAAACTAACGGTAGGGCAATTGGGGGGGCATAAGGAGCCGAGATTGGCTATTTTACCGGTAAAGATGCCTGATGCGATTCGGGCAACCTCTACGTCCTGTTTGTTTCCGGACTGAAAAAGAGATTGAAAACTCGTGAAAGAAGCATCAGGTTTTGGCTCAAGGTATATATTGTGTCTTTTGTTTTTGCCTTCTATATGGTGGAATACTACCCCGGATATGCTTTTTATCTCGTATTTGTCAATAAATGAGTTGTAGTTTTTTTCCATCTCCAAGTTAAAAGTCTGAACTAATTCCTGGTTGTGAACTATTAAAGAATCGATTTCTTCAAAAGGATATAGTACAGACATCGGGTCAGGATCTATGATTACACTTTCGTAGTTACCAGCAGCGTTTTTGTGATAGAATATGGTATCGTACATATTTGTTTTAGGCAGCACGCCGCCGAAAAAGTTAATAGCCTGTAAATTACCAGCACCATCTAGTATATAGTAGCTGGTATTTATATTTTCATTTACCTGGTAGTCAAGACTGTTAAGGGGCTGAGGTTCTATTTTTTGTAAAAGGACCGGCTTATAAACAACATAGAACCTGTGGACATTTGGATTGCCAGCTGTAGTGTCCACTGCGTAGTATAATTTTAGTCCGGCTTTGTCTTCGTCACCAGAAGAGGGTACGTCTGATTTTAGGTATTCCAGGTGTTCTACAGTCAGGTATTCTGATGTTTTCGTTCTGGTGTCATCTATTGATATCAACATACTGCCATGCCTTACTTTATAATTCTTTAGAAAATTAGCAGAATACATCTGCATATCACTTAAAGGTTGGGCAAAATCGATGAAGTTTATATGTGTGCAGGGGGCGGCAGCTGCGCCTGCAGCAGCTGCCGCTAACAGCCCCGCATCATCTGGTTTACTATTGTCCTTGCATGCAGAGGTGCAAAATAAAATTGCCAGCAGCACTGGAACATTTTTAAGAAATGTATTACGCATGATTCTTGGTTTTTTTAGTTCCCACAAATATTCCCTTCTTATCTCATAATGTCAAATTTCCTGATACGTGTTTTTTCACGTATCAGGGATGTTGTTTTTCATCTTGAAATATATGCAGGAGGTTCGCAGCTTTGTAAGGGCTATCTTTTTTCACAAGGATAGTTGCAATGTGGGAGCCGGGTTTACCGGAATAGATATAACGACTGCCGGCATCAAAAATTATTTGATAAAATAATATTATTATTGTATTTTTGTAATAATAAAATCATGAAATGAACACATACCCAAAACCCGGCATTACCCCTGTTGTTTCACTCTTGAGTCAAATCCCGGCCTTACCACCGGGATTTTTTACGCCACGCAGAAAATTTCATTTCGATTTTTGTGGCATCACCCGAACGTAGTGAGCTCGATGCTGCAATTGAAAAGACATAATTCTGGCATCAAAATGGAACATTTTCATCAACGTGTTGATAGTCAGTGTGTTCACATGGCTACCAAACTTGATGAAGCCCATAATCAGGGCAAAATTTGTTCCAAAAGAAGGTGTTTGGGAACAAAAAGGGGTGTATGGAACAAAAACGCTGGGCATGTAAACAGTTTATACCACTATTGGAAATTGCCGGATGGGCAAATTGTCAAATTAAATACTTTTGCACCATGAAAAAATTGGATATACTGGCCATAGCCGTTCACCCCGACGACCTGGAACTGAGCGCAGCCGGTACGCTGATAAAACATGTGCAGATGGGTCAGCAGGTAGGTATTATAGACCTCACCCGTGGCGAACTGGGCACCCGCGGCACCCCTGAGCTGCGCCTGCAGGAAGCCCGTGCTGCGGCGGATATAATGGGCATAGCCGTGCGCGAGAACCTGGGTATGGCCGATGGTTTCTTTCAGAATGATAAAGAGCACCAGCTGAAACTGGTAGAATATATACGCAAATACCGCCCCAATGTGGTGATTGCCAATGCATTGGAAGACCGCCACCCCGACCACGGCCGTGCCGGCAGGCTCATAGCCGATGCCTGTTTCCTGGCTGGGCTGGCCAAAATCAGCACCACCCACGATGGCGAAGAGCAAACAGCCTGGAGGCCCAAAAGGGTGTACCATATGATACAGGACCGTTTCCTGGAGCCGGACTTCATTGTGGACATATCTTCGGCCGTAGCTACCAAGATGGAAGCCATCAAGGCTTACAAGAGCCAGTTTCACGACCCCAACTCGGCAGAACCTATAACATATATAGCCGCCGGGGGCTTCCTCGATAAGATAGAACACAGGGCCTCTTTATTGGGCAAGCGCATAGGTGTTGCCTATGGCGAGGGTTTTATATGTGAAAACACACCCGGTATAGCCAGCTTAGACAGCCTGCTGCTGCCCGAATTGGCTTAATTGAACTTTTTATGAAAATAATTTTGTCATTACACAAAAAAAAATGACCTTTGCAGTCCCAAAAAATCTAAAGTATGGCACGTGTTTGTCAGGTAACAGGAAAAAAACCAATAACTGGTCATAAAGTATCTTTCTCTAACAAGAAAGCAAAACGCCGTTTTCTGCCCAATTTGCAGGTAAAGCGCTTTTTCCTGGCCGAAGAAGACCGTTGGATAACATTGAAATTGTCAACAGACGCAATGCGCACTATCAATAAGAACGGTTTGTTGTCTGTAGTAAAAGAAATGCGCGCTAAAGGCGATAAAATTTAAATAAAGAATAAACTCCATATACAATGGCGAAGAAAGGAAACCGCGTTCAGGTTATTTTGGAATGTACAGAGCATAAAGGTACCGGTTTGGCCGGCACCAGCCGTTACATTACTACCAAAAACAAAAAGAACACCCCTGAGCGTATCGAACTGAAAAAGTATAACCCTCTGATGAAGAAGGTAACCGTTCATAAAGAAATTAAGTAATTTTTAAATATATTTAGTCATGGCAAAAGCGGCAAAAACGGCGATAAAATCTGACGCTAAAGGTGGTGCGGAATCTAAGAACTATACTAAGGTAATTAAGACTGTACGCAGCCCGAAGAGTGGTGCATATACCTTCAAGGAGGCTATCATGCACAAAGACAAAGTGAAAGATTTCCTGGCAAAATAAGTCGGCCTCTGTAAACTACAGGACTTATAAACGGATTACTATTAAAAGCTGCCCAACCGGGCGGCTTTCCTGTTTTTCACACATTCTGTCAATATGGCATTATGTGATGGGTTGGAACAAAGCTTGCAGGTATACTAATGCTAAAAAACAACAGAATAAGCTATGCAAGAGAAAGGTACCATTTCCATTCACACCGAGAATATTTTCCCCATTATTAAGAAGTTCCTCTACTCGGACAACGAGATATTCCTGAGGGAACTGGTAGCTAATGCTACAGATGCCATACAAAAGCTGAAACGCCTGTCATCTTTAGGCGAGTATAAAGGAGAACTGCCCGCCCCGCTGGTAGAAGTAAAGCTGGACGAAGAAGCTAAAACCATTACTATTTCGGACAACGGCCTGGGCATGACGGCCGAGGAGATAAAGAAATACATCAACCAGATAGCTTTTTCGGGTGCGGAGGAGTTTGTGGAGAAATTTAAGGAAGCGAAGGACGCCAACGAAATCATAGGCAAGTTCGGCCTGGGCTTCTATTCAGCCTTTATGGTGGCCGATAAGGTAGAAATCAACACCCTGTCTTACAAAGAGGGTACAGAGCCTGCAAGCTGGGAATGCGATGGCAGCACGGAATTTATAATTGGTGCGGGTACCCGTACCTCTATCGGGACGGATATTATCCTGCATATCAACGAAGATTCCAAAGAGTTCCTGGATGAATACAAACTGAAAGAAATACTGGATAAGCACTGCCGTTTTTTACCGGTGCCTGTCAAGTTTGGCACACGCACACAGCAGGTAGAGGATGGTGTAGACGAAGAAGGCAAAACAAAATACAAGTCCGTAGAGGTAGACAATATCATCAACAATACTACCCCTATATGGACCAAGTCGCCAACAGACCTGGAAGATAAAGACTACCTGGATTTTTATCGCGAACTGTATCCCATGAGCGAAGATCCGCTGTTCTGGATACACTTGAACGTGGATTATCCTTTCAATCTGACGGGGGTATTATACTTTCCTAAGCTGAAGAAGGATATGAACCTGCTGCAGCAGAACAAGATAAAACTGTTCAGCCGCCAGGTGTTTATTACCGACGAGGTGAAGGAAATAGTACCGGAGTTTCTGATGTTGCTGCATGGTGTCATTGATTCGCCCGATATACCGCTGAACGTGTCCCGCAGTTTCCTGCAGGCTGATAGTAATGTGAAGAAGATTAACAGCTACATCACCAAAAAAGTAGGTGATAAACTGGCAGAGTTGTTTAAAAACGACAGGGAAGGATACGAGAAAAAATGGCCGGATATAGGACTGTTTGTGAAGTATGGTATGGTGACGGACGAGAAGTTTTATGACAAGGCGAAAGACTTTGCATTGCTCACCAATACAAAAGGCGAGTTCTACACGCTGGAAGAATACAAAAATAAAGTATCGGCTGCGCAGACGGATAAAGATGGTCAACTGGTGTACCTCTATGCCAACGAGCCTGATAAGCAGGATTTCTATATGCAATCGGCTGCCAAGCGGGGTTATGACGTACTGCAAATGGACTCGCCTATTGACAAGCATTTTGTAAGCTACCTGGAATATAAACTGGAAAAGACCAACCTGAAGCGTGTGGACTCTGACGTGATGGACAACCTCATCAAAACATCAGACGCGCCGGAGCATGTGCTTACCGAAGATGAAACCAAAAAGGTAAAAGAGATATTTGAGAAGGCCGTGAGCAAACCAAACATGAAAGTAGAAGTAGAGAGCATCAGCCCGGATGAACTGCCTGTAACTGTGACGATGGACGAAATGAGCCGCCGCATGAAAGAGATGGCAGAGATGAACGGTATGGCTATGTTTGGCGCTATGCCAGAGAGTTATAAGGTGGGTATCAATGGTAACCACACACTCATCAGTCGCCTGCTAAAAGCCGGTACGGAAGACGAGCAGGTGTGCATAGCCCGTCACGCCTTCGACCTGGCGCTGCTATCGCAGAATATGCTGAAAGGAGAAGATCTCACCAACTTCCTGAACAGGAGTGTGGCGATGATGTGATAAGAACAATCGATAGTAAAACAGCAGGGGGTAATCTCCTGCTGTTGTGTTTATAGCTCTGTACTATCACTTATCTTTGCGCCCTATGCATTATGTTTCGGCAGAGGGGCTCACTAAATCGTACGGGGTTAAGCCATTATTTGAGAATATTACCTTCCACATCAGTGAGGGGGACAAGATAGCCCTTGTGGCAAGAAACGGCAGTGGTAAATCTACCCTGCTGAAGATACTGGCCGGTAAAGACGTGCCCGACGAGGGCAAGTTATGGATACACAAGGATGTAACAGTCGCCCTTTTTGAACAAGACCCGCAGTTTGAAGAGCACCTGTCCGTATTGGATAATATATTCCATTATAAACACCCTGTGGCAGAAGCCTTGCGCGAATACGAGGGCATTATGGAGCAGGCAGACAAAGATCCTGTAAAACTGGGAGAGGCACTGGCGAAACTGGATGAACTTGGCGCCTGGGACTTTGAAGCCAAGGTAAAGCAAATCCTGGGCAAGCTGAACATTCACCACCTGGACCAGCGGGTAGATACCTTATCGGGTGGCCAACGCAAAAGGGTGGCACTTGCGCAAACGCTGATAGATATAGGTTTTGAACATAAACACGTCCTGCTGATTATGGACGAACCCACCAACCACCTGGATGTGGAAATGGTAGAATGGCTGGAGCATTACCTGAACCAGGAAAAAGTAACCCTGCTGATGGTGACGCACGACCGCTACTTTCTGGATGCGGTATGCGATGTGATATGGGAAATAGATGGCAGCGAAATGTTCACTTACAAAGGTGATTATGAAACTTACCTGGAAAAGAAAGCTGCACGCATAGAAAATATGCAGGCCAATATAGACAAGGCAAAGAATACCTATCGTAAAGAGCTGGAGTGGATGCGTAAGCAACCCAAAGCCCGCAGTACCAAAGCGCAGAGCAGGATAGATAGTTTTTATGAAGTAGAAAAGCAGGCGAAAAAACGCATAGAAGATAACCAGCTGGAACTGGAGATGAAAATGAACCGCCTGGGCGGCAAGGTGGTAGAAATGAAGAAGGTGTATAAAAGCTATGGCGATAAGGTCATCATGAAGGGCTTTGACTACACTTTCAAGAAAGGTGAGCGCACAGGTATTATAGGGAAGAACGGTGCGGGCAAATCCACCTTCCTGCAAATACTACAGCAGCAGGAACTACAGGACAGCGGTAAAGTGAACATAGGCGACACAGTGGTCTTCGGCAACTTCTCGCAGCAGGGGCTTGAGATAAAGGAAGATATGCGCGTAATAGAGTATGTGAAGAACATTGCAGAAAGCTTTCCATTGGCTAAGGGCGGAACGATGAGCGCAGCGCAGTTCCTGGAGTTGTTCCTGTTCCCTGCAGAACAGCAATATACATACCTGTCTAAACTGAGTGGTGGAGAGAAGAAACGGCTGCAACTGCTCACAGTCTTGTTCCGCAATCCTAACTTCCTGATACTGGACGAACCCACCAACGACCTTGACCTGCCCACACTTGCTGTGCTGGAAAACTTCCTGGACAATTACCAGGGCTGCCTGCTCATCGTATCGCACGACAGGTATTTTATGGACAGGCTGATAGACCATATGTTTGTATTTGAGGGTGATGGTATGATACGCGATTTTCCCGGCAACTATACCCAATACCGTATATGGCAAAAAGAACAGGAGCGTAAAGAGGCGGAGGAGCGTAAGCTACAGGCCGTTGATACCGCACAATTGACTGCGACTGTTGAAGTAGCCTCTACGCAAAAGCCCAAAGAAAAAAAGAAGCTATCCTACAAAGAGCAGCGGGAGTTTGAACAGTTAGAGAAAGACATTCCTGCACTGGAGAAAGAAAAAGCTGAACTGGCCGAACGCATGAGCAGCAATATAGCTTACGAAGAGCTGGAACAAATAAATAAGCGCATGATAGAAATAACCACCGCACTGGAGGAAAAAGAAATGCGCTGGCTGGAGCTGAGTGAATTGGTGTAAAAAAGCCCCGCATTCGCGAGGCTTTATGATCTGAAATATTTTGTTTCTCCTATTATGGTGCAGCAGTTTCAGGCTTCTTATCCAGTTTGTCAAATTCAAACAAGAGCGAGAAACGGAATGTGTTCGACAATGGGTTCCTGTTGATACCGCTGCCTGAAGGAACCAGGTAGGCGAAGTTCAGCCCGAATACATTGTAACGCACACCCACACCTACGGTGAAGTATTTACGGTCACCTTTCAGTTTGTGCTCCCAGAAGTAACCCGCACGTACAGCAAATTGCTGACGGTACCAGTATTCAGCACCGGCTGATATCTGGAATTCTTTCAGCTCTTCATTAAAGCCGCCCGGTGCATCGCCAAACGAACCCAGCATGCCGGATACCACGCTTTTGTCAGGTATTACATAATTAGGGCCTGTATTCGCGTCGGTATTGGTATCAATAGGAGTAGGTACTAGCAATTTATTTACGTCCAGCGCAAATGTAATTGCGTTGTAGGCATCTGCCTGGTAAGTATAAGCACCACCTAAACCGAGGTTGATGGGTATGAAATCCCTACGGGTAGAAGTGTAAGATATTTTAGAACCAACATTGCTGAGTACAGCGCCCAGGGCTATTGTGCCCGAACGGAACTCGTCTATATCGTTCTTCTTGCGGTAGTACACACCCAGGTCGGCGCCAAATGCATTACCGGGGCGGTACTCTATACCCGGTGTAGTGGCAGATAAGCCGGATGCAATAGCCGAATTGATGTACCTGAAACTTAAACCTGCGGACAGGTATTCAGATAATTTACGTGAATAACCCAGGTCGAAGGCGAACTCGTTGGGCTTGCCGGTACCGATGGGGTTGGCGTTAATATCTGTATAGTTGATTTCGCCCAGCGAAAAGTACCGCAAAGAGGCGCTGATTGTCTGATTTTCGTTTTCTCCGAATTTAGCATACCCCGACAGGTAAGCCAGGAATATATCAGGAACCAGGTCCTTCAGCCATGGGGTATATGTAGCCGACACGCCATATTTCTTAGTGGCGAAAGGTAATTTAGCTACGTTCCAGTACTGTGCATTCGCATCGGGGTCAATAGCTATGCCTACATCGCCCATAGCGCCCGAACGGGCATCCGGAGATATTCTTAAAAAGGGTACGGCCGTAGTTACAGTATTAGTAGTGCCGGAAAGGTTGGCTTTTTGGGCCAATGATGCTGTGGATATCAATCCTGCAGCAAATGTTAATCCTACAAGCGCAAAGCGTTTTGCCATTCTATTATAATTTACTTTCAAGTTTTGCAAAGGTATCTGTTTTAGCTCAAGGCAAACAAAATTCGTGCCTTAAAACATGGTTAAGTGTCGCAATTTAAGCATTGCGGGCAATATATTAACGTACAATCACCAGTTTTTGGTATGCAGTAGTCTCAATCCCCGTTTCGGTAGATATCATCATGCGGTAAATGTATACGCCTGACGGGAGTTTCGCGCCGTTGTTATCGGTGCCATCCCATGTTATTTCATTGCTGCGGCTGCCTGTGCTGATGAAGTCCTGCGTAAGCTTGCGTACAAATACGCCCGATGTGGTGTATATGTTGATTTCGGCCTTCAGGTTCGCATCGGGATGATTATGCTCAAATACAAAATGGGTTTGGTCCCTGAAGGGGTTGGGGTAGTTCATCAGGTTTTCCACTCTTACCACTTTGCCATCGGCCACTACAAAATCTACATGCCCCTCGCCCGAATTGTTGTTCACATCCCAGGCTTTTATGGTAAACCTGTGCCTGCCCTCAGGTATCCCTTCTACCGGAAAATACACATAGCCCCTCTTATAGGTATTGGGTGCAGTTTCGTAGTAGTCGTTCATGATATAAGGCTTGGACACATCCCCGTCCAGTATGGCTACCAGGTCGTGCCCTACAGCGTTGCCAGAGACGTTTATACCTGTTTCATCTTCCAGTATAGCAAATATAGCTGTGTTGGAGCCTGTAAGCCCTCCATTGCGAAACAGGCTATCTTTAATGAAGGCTGTAACCACCGGCGGGTTATTCTCAATTTTAGGATTGTCAGAAAAACCGCCTATCACCATCGTTGTATCGCGGCCAGCGGCATCTGTCTGGCCGTTATCTGCATAATAGCTGATAGTGCCACTGCCCAACTCGTAATTCAGGTCTTTTGGTGCGATAAACGCGAAAGAGAAGCGCCCGTTGTTCACGGTAGCTTTGCCTTTGTAGATAGTATTGTTCTGTACTTTGAAGGTCCTTTCTTTTCCATTGACGGTCTTTACAGTACGTGGCTTATCAAAAATAGTGACCGCCAGTGTGCCATTGAAGCCATCCAGTACTTTACTATCTACATCCGTTACTTTGCCGTCTATCACATATTCTCCCAATGCGCTGATATTATTGGTGGGCAATCCGGTAGCGCCATCTTTAACCGCTTCTGTGTGTATGAAGAACTCAGGGAAATTCGGCTCAAGCGCGGGGTCGCCCAGCAATGCGAACTTGCGGAAGTTTTTGATAACACCTACATCCGCACCGGCTGCGTAAGCACTGTTTTTGCCTATGCGCATAGCATCGCCAAAAGTGTTCCATTTGCCATTGATGTGCTGGAATTGTGCTGCGAGAAATTCACGGTTCAGCATCTCATTGGCATATGCGTACACCAGGTGGGTGGTGGTAAGTGTGGCTATCACGCCTCCGTTGTATTTCAGCATCAATTCTTCGCCCGACGACACAAACGATGGCTGGTCGAACTGGCCAAAATCGCAGGTGGCGGTAATCATGAATGGCATTTTATCAATATTCCGCCATTTATTGTAGTCGTCTTTAGTAACAATGCGTTCATGAGCCAGTACACTGGTATTGCCATGGCCGCTGTAGTTCAGCAGGAAGGCGCCTTTAAATATCCCGTCGTTGATAGCCTTGTTGGCATCGGGCGCTCGTTGCCCGCCCGGTGTGGATATGAGTTGAATCGCATTGAGGTATACCTTGGAGGGGTTATGGATATTGCTGTTTTGAGTAACTACGCCATTCATTACCTCTGCATCGCCCAGGTGGTCGCCCGCATTGTCGCTGTCGTCTGCTATGTATATAGTGGAGAGGCGCCATGGGCCTAATGTAGCAGGGCTCTTGTAGTGTGTTATCTTGTTCACCACGTTGTAGGCTTCCTGCAGGCTTTTTGCCGGTATCCTGCCTACGCCTATGTCCAAAGCGTTCACTATATCATAACGTTCAATTTCTTCGCCTTCGTCCAGGAAACCGAAGAAATCGTCGTTACTGTATGTTTCCAGGAAGTAAAAAGATTCCTTTGCTTCAAATGTGGGTACAAAGTTCGTATTGTCACCTATACGGTTTTTATAGTCGTACGATGCATCGCCCATCAGCAGGAGGTATTTGGGCATTTCTTCTTCGTTCATGCCTGCACGCTCATAAAACATACGTGCGAGGTCGCGTATGGCTGATATGTCCTGGCCGCCCGAAGAGAACTCGTTGTACACCTGTGTTGTAGTGGCTACCATCACCTTCATGCCGCTGCGCTGCCTGTGAAAATCAGCCAGTTTTTCAGCAGCAGGTTTAAAATCAGGATATGTAACTATGATATAATCAACCGGGCCTGAACCGTATAAATTTTGGTTAGGCACAGTGCTTATATACTCCGGTGCATCAAGGTTGTCGTTATTCATTGCGGCAAACCTGTGCAACTCATCTGCATTTTGTGTGAATGTGTACGTATTGCCGTTGAGTGTACCTTTCATACTTACCGGGTGTTGCGGATTGGTGACATCCCAGACACGGGTGCCGCCATTTGCGTTAGACAGGTTGTATGTAGCCACATTACCTGTGCCCACACTACGCAGGTCGCAGAAGAGTAAAGTATTATTGTTGATAGAAAGCGGCTTGCGGCTGTTTACCCTGATATAATCCAACCAGCCGGAGCCATCGTTGGCGGCAGTAGAATAATCAATACGTATGGTAGCGGAAGTAGAACTGTAAGGAAGTTTCCATACTGTTTCTTTCCCTAAAGCTTTAGGGGCGTAGTCGTAGTTGTTGGTAGCACCTATATCTGCATTGCCCATAGATTGCCCGTTCAGGTACAGGTTGAAAATACCGGACGATGAAGATGTGTTTACCAGGTGGATGTTGAACTCTACAGAATCGATAGTGTTACCGATATCCAGCGTAAAGGTTTGGCTGGTTTCTTTGCCCGGTGCAGAGCTAAACTGCTCCCCCCACCACATTTTACCAAAACTTTGCGGGTTGGCCAGGTCTTGCTCGTGCAGTGCCACACCGGAGTAGCTGTTAACTGTGATGTTGCCGACAGGCGGGTTGTCTTGTGTTTCTACTCTTTTGTCTGCTATTTCATCAAAATTCAGGAAGTAATAGCCTTTGTCTTCGTAATAATTGTTTTCCTGCAGCAATATCCTGTTATCAGCCGATGCATTCCAGTTGACAGGCCCCTGGCCATAAAAAATGAAATAGTCGCCGGCATCAAAACTCCCGTCACCGCCATCATTTACCCATATAGCAGTTTCTGTAAGCCCTTTTACAGCACCTGTATTCCTTTCGGGCAACATATTGCCTCCGTGCCCCATGAGGCGGATGCGGGCCGACCGGACACCGCTCACACCTAGTTTAGTAGCCAGGAAGGTATGGTCTATTTTGTAAAGCCCGGTGCGTGGTACGGCTATTTTGTACCAGGTGCCATTGGCAAGTGGCGAATTGGCTGAAGATGTGCCCTTTGCTGCGGTGCGGTTCTCTTTTATTTCCGGCAGCTGTTCCGTATATTCAACGGTCAGGCTTTTTATTTTTTGCAGGGAGCCGTCCGCATTGGAGGAAAATGCCGGTATGCGCACCACTGCAAAAGGTTTTTTGCGGTCGAGCCCCAATACAATATCAAATCTTTCAGGAGAAGAGGGCACTGCATTGTCAGGTATTTCCTGCACCGGTTCAAATACGGCACCGGTAATACGAATTTCAGGCCTGGCATAACTTTGAAGGTCAATGCGGTGTGCGATATAACCTGAAATGATATCCAGTTCCTTTACATGAATAGTAGTTTCCTTACCTGCGGACGCGGTAAAAAAGCCCAATAGTACGGGGGCAAAAAATAAACTACGATGCAACGTTCGGTTCTTAAATATTTTCATCATAATTTTTGGGTCTTCAAATATACTGTAATACGAGCATAGGTCTGTCAGAATAGAGTCATTGACAGACTATATAACGTTAAATTTCATGCTATTATTACTATTTTGGTAAAAACAAGAAAAACAACATTTTTTTAGCATTATTCTGATAAAGCTTGACATTTTGAAAAGAACACTCTAATATTGTAACACTTTAACAGATTATACAACACAATTTGTAGCAAACTTTTTTCTTTAGATTATGAAAAGATCTCTTGTCGGCGTGAGCTTGCTTTGTATCGGAGTAGCAACCCTGTTTTCGGCTTGTTCCTCCAATAAATCAACCGGGGTATCCCGTGTAACCGGTTGGGATTATAACGACCCACGCCTGGGTGGTTTTGACGTGGCTAACTACCAGGGGCAGCAAACCGGACCCGGCCTTACTTTCGTTGAGGGCGGACGTTTTACAATGGGTATGACCGAAGAGGACCTGACCCTTGAAAGGAACAATACTCCGCGTACTGTTTCTGTTTCTTCCTTCTATATGGATGAAACTGAGGTAGCCAACGTACACTACCGCGAGTATATCTATTGGTTGTCGCGCACATACGGTGCTGACTATCCGTTGATTATAGCAGAGGCTATGCCTGATTCTTCAGTATGGCGTTCTGCCCTGTCGTACAACGAGCCATATGTGGAGTACTATTTCCGCCATGCCGCATACGACAACTACCCCGTTGTGGGTGTAAACTGGCATCAGGCTCGCGCATTTGCAAAATGGCGCAGTGACCGTGTTAATGAATATATCCTGATTAAAAATGGCCGCCTGAAGAGGAATCCAAACCAGGTGAACGAAGATATCTTTGACTCTGAAACATATGTGAACGGTCAATACGAAGGTTTGCCAACTAAAGGCCGTAAGCGCGATTTGGATCCCCAGGGTTCAGGTTACCGCAACATGAAGTACTCTGATGGCTACTTGCTGCCTAACTACCGCCTGCCAACAGAAGCTGAGTGGGAATATGCGGCACTGGGCAACATAGGTAATAACCCTGAGCCTGAAACTAAGCGCCGCCGTGGTGAAGAGGTTATAACTGACCGTAATGTTTACCCATGGGGTGATGCTTATACAACACGTTATGGCCTGCGCAACTCTTACCAGGGTGAATTCCTGGGTAACTTCAAGCGTGGCAAAGGTGATGCAATGGGTATAGCCGGTGCGCTGAACGATAACGCTGACGTACCTGCTCCTGTATTCTCTTATGCTCCTAACGCTTATGGCCTGTACAATATGGCCGGTAACGTAAGTGAGTGGGTATTAGATACTTATCGCCCATACACACGCGATTTGAATGATTTCCGCCCCTTCCGCGGTAATGTATATGAGACTTATGTAAGGCTGGACGAAGACAACTCCCTGGATGAGAAGGACACTCTGGGCCACCTGCAAACACGTATGATGGACAGCACTGAAATGGCCTCTTACGAAAAATTCGATGGCCTGAATGCTGACCTGAGAGACTACCAGGATGGTGATAGCGCTTCTATGTTCAGCTACAGCTACGGCACTAATACACTGATCAGCAACGAAGCTAAGATATACAAAGGTGGTTCATGGGCAGACCGTGCATACTACATGAATCCAGGCGCACGCCGTTTCATGCAAGCGTACCAGTCCAGCTCTACTATTGGTTTCCGTTGTGTTATGGACCGTTTGGGTAGCCCCAATGGCGATAACAGCGAGAAAGCCGGTAACTACTTCGGTGGTAAAGGCCGCCCGGCCAGAAGGTAATTTTTGAATAATCTGTTTATAGAAAAGACGCCTTCGGGCGTCTTTTTTGTGTCTATATTATCAAATAATGAGCTGTTGGCTATATAATATGTGATTTAAAGCATAATTTTAACTGACATACGTCATGTGCTGACCATAAGCCTTGTAATATTTTTAATCATTAATTCTAAAAAACTGATTATTTATGCGACGCTTAATTTTTATTTCAGCCATCTCGGTAAGCATGGTATTTGGTACAGTGTTGTACACCGGCTGTACGAAGCCGGAAGATGCTTGCGAGAACGTATCTTGCAAAAACGGTGGAACCTGTATAAATGGTGTATGTAGCTGCCCTGCTGACTATACCGGTGCTAATTGCGAAACCCGTAAATGTGAAGCTAATGAGACAGCCAAAGTGCGGTTTATGAACAAAACCGGTACCAGTCAAACTTATTCTGTGTTGTGGGATGGCTCGGTTATCACTACGCTGGGCCCGGGAGCTACATCAGAGTATTATACAGTAGCTGCAGGCCAGCATACGCTGCACTTTATGATTGCTAACAGTACTGCCTCTGCCTGTACGCCTAGCACGCCAAACCTGGCTGTTTGCTCCAGCATGGAGTACTGGTGTACCAAATAGTTATTCTGCTGATTTTTAACCGCTCTGTAGCCGCGGAATCTATGTTTCGCGACTACAGAGTTTTTTATATGCTGAGCATTCCATCTGCATTTACAGGTTTTACAGTACTATTGCTGCCAGAAGCCTGCCGTCCCCACAGGTGGGCGGATGGGGATAGTTATAGTGGGTACAAGGCATTTTCAACGATATGTATGTGCGGCTTAAGGGAATGTATTAGCGAGATTGCTGTTTGGGATAATTTATCTATCAGGTATTTAGAGTTTGCAATCATGGCGCCGGGGTAATGAAAATAAAAATAGCCCCGCATTGCGGGGCTATTTTTATAATGTTAATTAGTTGTATTACAGTTGGTTATACAGAGTAGCATCAGTGCTCCTGCGGATACCGTAGTATTGGAACGATTTACGACGATAGCCTTTTTTGTAATAGTTATCAGTATCACCTTCTTCGGCTATTGTTACCCAATCGCGGTTTTTAGGTACATACCAACGGTATACGTCTACAGTATTTGGGCCGCGGCGTGTCAGGGCGTAAAACTGTAAAGTTTTATCAGTATAACCCATCTTTATCATGTTATCGTCGCTAAACTCATCTTCTGCAATAGAAGCATAGTCTTTGGTTTGGGGGTTGTACCAACGGTACACAGCTACACGGTCAGGGCCTGCGTTGCGGTATGCAACGAATATCTGTGTTTTCTCTTTCCAGTTCCAATTTAACAATTGTCCTTCCTGGAACTCACCGTCTGCAACTGTTACATAGTTTTGGTCGGTTGGATTAAACCAACGGAAAACCCTTACTAATTCATCTTCCTGTGCAAAACCCTTGTTTGCCATAAATGCTGACACCAAAACAGTTGTAACGAGGATGAAGGCTTTTTTCATAATTATTGCTTTTTCTGAATTTATTCCCCCAAAATACAGAAAAATTTTCTTGCCTTGCAAGCTATTACAATAAAAATTTTTTTAGCCTGCTGTATAAGGCATCGCAGTGTTTGTTGAAATGCCCCAATTGGCGTAGTTTTGACCCCCTTTATGTGCCAGCCTGTCAGTTCAGATAAAATTGCATAGGATTTGATATTAAAAGGGTTTAAACCAAACAGTACCGGCTTCAGCCGTAAACAACCAACTTAAAATAACATAACTTAAAATGATAAGTTTCCTTTCTAAGATATTTGGCGGCAGTAAGTCTGACAAGGACGTAAAAAAGCTGCAGCCCATAGTAGCAGAGATTAATAAGCATTACGCAGAACTGCAAAACCTTACCAACGACCAGCTGAGAAATAAGACACAGGAGTTTCGTGCGATAATCAAAGAACATCTCAATAGCATAAACGAAGAGATAGCTGCAAAGAAAGCAGATGCTGAAGACAATCCTGAAGCTGAGTTGCACAACAGGGAGGCTGTATACGATGAGATAGATAAACTGACGAAGAGGCGTGACGAACTGCTGGAAGAGGTATTGGAAAAAATACTGCCCGAAGCCTTTGCAGTAGTAAAAGAGACCGCACGCAGGTTTAAAGAGAACGAAGAACTGGCCGCTACCGCTACCGACCTGGATAGGGAACTGGCTGTGGGCAAAGAGCATATCACCATTGAAGGTGATAACGTGATATACAAAAACAGCTGGATGGCCGCCGGTAGCAGGGTGACCTGGAACATGCTGCACTATGATGTACAGCTGATAGGTGGTATGGTACTGCACCAGGGCAAGATATCAGAAATGGCGACAGGTGAAGGTAAAACCCTGGTATCTACACTGCCTGCTTACCTCAATGCATTATCTGGCATGGGTGTGCATATAGTAACCGTGAATGATTACCTGGCCCGTCGTGACCAGGAGTGGAATGGCCCTTTGTTTGAATTCCTGGGGTTGACCACAGACTGTATAGATAAACATCAGCCCAATTCAGAATCGCGCCGCAAGGCTTACCTGGCCGATATTACTTATGGTACGAACAACGAATTTGGTTTTGATTACCTGCGTGATAATATGGTGCATCAGCCCGACGAGATGGTGCAACGTAAACATCATTATGCTATGGTGGATGAAGTGGATAGCGTATTGATTGACGATGCGCGTACACCACTTATTATTTCCGGCCCTGTGCCCCGTGGCGAAGAGCAGCAATTTGCCCAGCTGAAGCCACGTATAGAAAAACTGGTTGAAGAACAAAGGAAAATAGCAAGCAAAAGCCTTACTGAAGCTAAACGACTGATAGCGGAAGGTAAAACTGACAAGGAAACCGGGGGCCTGCACCTGTACAGGGCTTTCAAAGGCTTACCTAAAAACGGTGCCTTAATAAAATTCCTGAGTGAAGAGGGCAATAAGCAGATACTGCAAAAAACCGAAAACTATTACCTGGGCGAGCAGCAGCGCAATATGCCCAAGGTAGATGCGGAGTTGTTCTTTACCATTGACGAAAAACATAACAGTGTAGACCTGACCACTAAAGGGCTGAACCTGATAACAGGCCATGCAGAAGACCCTAACTTCTTCGTATTGCCCGATATAGGTTCGGAACTGGCTGAGATAGAAAAACTGGCAGTTACCGACGAAGAAAAGGCGCAGCGCAAAGACGCCCTTTTACAGGATTATGCCATCAAGGCAGACCGTATACATTCTTTGCAACAATTACTGAAGGCGTATACCTTGTTTGAGAAGGACATAGAATACGTGGTGATGGATGGCAAAGTGAAAATAGTAGATGAGCAGACCGGCCGTATTATGGAAGGCCGCCGTTATAGCGACGGGCTGCACCAGGCTATAGAGGCTAAAGAGAACGTAACGGTAGAAGCAGCGACACAAACTTTCGCTACTATTACTCTGCAGAACTTCTTCCGTATGTACCACAAACTGGCGGGTATGACCGGTACTGCCGAAACAGAAGCGGGCGAATTCTGGGAAATATACAAACTGGATGTGGTAACCATACCCACTAATGTACCCATATCGCGCAAAGACGAACAAGACCTGGTATACAAAACCAAGCGGGAAAAATACAAAGCTGTAATAGACGAGATAGAGGCTTTAAAAGAAAAAGGCCGACCTGTGCTGGTAGGTACTACATCGGTAGAGGTGTCGGAGTTGCTGAGCCGTATGCTGACCCAGAAAAAAATACAGCACAATGTGCTGAATGCCAAGCAGCACGCGCGTGAGGCTACGATAGTAGCGGAGGCGGGTCTGCCGGGTGCAGTGACCATAGCTACCAACATGGCCGGCCGTGGTACGGATATCAAGCTGGGGCCGGGTGTGAAAGAGGCGGGTGGTTTAGCTATTATTGGTACTGAACGCCACGAGAGCCGTCGTGTAGACCGCCAGTTGCGCGGACGTGCAGGCCGCCAGGGAGACCCCGGTAGCTCACAGTTCTTCGTATCGCTGGAGGATGATCTGATGCGCCTGTTCCAATCGGGCCGTATAGCATCGCTGATGGACAAAATGGGTCACAAAGAAGGTGAAGTGCTGCAACATAGCATGATTACCAAATCCATTGAGCGTGCACAGAAAAAAGTAGAAGAAAACAACTTCGGTATACGTAAACGCCTGCTTGAGTTTGACGATGTGATGAACTCTCAGCGCGATGTGATATATAAGCGCCGCAGGCATGCCTTGTTTGGCGACAGGCTGTCTATTGACCTGGATAACGCCATGTACGATGTATGTGTAGGCCTGGCAACACAATTTGAAGACAATCGTGATTTTGAAGCCTTCAGGATAGAGGTGATGAAACACCTGGCTATGGAGCCCGACCAGTCACTGGCCGATGGCTTTGAAAAGGCGAATATGCAGGAGGTAGGCGACAAGCTGTATCATGAGGCTAAAAACATGTATACACGCAAAACGTCAACTATAGCTGCAAATATCCACCCTACATTGCAAAAGCTGTATGAAGAGAACGGTGAGCGTATAAAAGATATACTGATACCTTTTACTGACGGTATACGCGGCATACAGGTACAAACCAATCTGCAAGAGGCCGTGGAAAATGGTGGCAGGCCCGTGTTGCAGACACTGGAGAAAATCATCACGCTGGCGTTGATTGACGAAGCATGGAAAGAACACCTGCGTGCTATGGATGACCTGCGTTCTTCGGTACAAATGGCGTCTTATGAGCAGAAGGACCCATTGTTGATATATAAGTTTGAGGGCTTCAACCTGTTTAAACAGATGTTGCTGGCCACCAATACCAATATCGTGTCATTCCTGCTGCGTGCGGGCATACCTATGCAGGAAGAGCCGCCAAAAGTAGCAAGGCAGGAGCCCCCGCGTACGGATATGAGCCAGATGCGTGCCAATAAAGAAGAAATAGATGAGGCAGGGCAGGACTATGCTGCCAACGAAAGGGACGTATATGACGAAGGCAGGCCTGCTGTAAAGCAAACCCCCGTTGTAGCAGAGCCGAGAATAGGCCGTAACGATCCCTGCCCTTGTGGCAGTGGCAAAAAGTATAAACAATGCCATGGCAGGTAGTAATTAACAAATGGTGATTATTAGTTTTTGAATTTTGGGTTTGTACGTTTTACATTTGCAACAGACAATCAGATAGATAATGAAACGCAATTACACGAATATATTACTGGCAGGCGGGTTGATATTAATGGCAGTAGCTGCACGCATAGTTAATTATGAACTGGCTATATACAACCTGGCACCTGTAGCGGCGCTGGGTTTGTTTAGTGGTTCCATTGTCAACAATAAGAAGGTGGCATACCTGCTGCCGTTGCTGGCTATGTTTATTTCCGATGCATATATCCAGCTCTTCACGCCTATGAAAGGCTTCTATGACATCTCCCAGTTCTTTGTATACGGTGCCATGGCTATCATTACCTTTATGGGCACTACTATGAAAAATCACAAGCCAATGAGGATTGCGGGTTATTCAATAGCAGGTTCAGCAGTGTTTTTCATCCTGTCCAACTTTGGTACTTTCCTTACAGGCTACTGGGGGCTGGATATGAATGGCTTTGTTACTACATACCTGATGGCCCTGCCTTTCTATACAAAAGAAGGTTCATCATTCTTCTTCAATACATTCATTGGCGACCTGGTGTTCAGCGGACTGTTGTTCGGCGGTTATGCTTTATTGAAAAATGCTGTTGAAGGCAAAGCGGTGAAAGCTTAATACGGTATTAAGAATATAAATTAAAGAGGCTGCATTTTGGTGCGGCCTCTTTATTATTTTAGCGCAACAGTAAATATCAAGGCATTGGAAATAGCAGCACTATACGAGATATACAAGCAGCACCCCTCAGTACAAACGGATACACGCAAGCTGAAAGAGGGTGATCTGTTTTTTGCATTGAAAGGGCCAAATTTCAATGGGAATACTTTCGCCCAGCAGGCGCTGGATGCAGGTGCTGCCTATGCAGTGGTGGATGAAATAGAATATGCTACGGATAATGGCTGTATATATGTGGATGATGTATTGACCACTCTACAGACTTTGGCCAGGCACCACAGGCAGCAATTGAATATCCCTTTTATCGCTATCACGGGCAGCAATGGCAAAACCACTACCAAAGAACTGGTAACAACTGTGTTGCGGACTAAGTACAAGACTTATGCCACACTGGGCAACCTGAACAATCATATTGGCGTGCCGCTTACATTGCTCACCATACCTGCGGATGCTGAAATGGCTGTGATAGAAATGGGTGCCAATCACCAAAAAGAAATAGCATCATATTGTAACATTGCCCTGCCTACCCACGGTATTATAACCAACTGCGGCAAGGCCCATATTGAAGGATTTGGCGGGGTAGAGGGGGTGCGTAAAGGAAAAGGTGAGTTGTACGACTTTCTGCGCGATAATAATGGCCTTGTGTTCCGCAATACAGACCTGGACTACCTGTACGATATGGCAAAGGGTATAGAACAGCAGGTAACATACGGCAGCGCCAACGCACAGTATATTGGTAAACCCCTGATGGACGATGTGTTTCTGAAAGTCGCGGTGTTAAGCACAGGACATGAAGCAACAATATATACCAACCTGGTAGGCGAATACAACTTTCCCAATGTGATGGTAACTGTAGCGGCAGGGCTACACTTTGGTATATCTATAGATGATATTAAGCAGGCCATCGCTGCCTATCAGCCTGATAACAGCCGTTCGCAATGGATGCAGGCGGGCGGCAATAAACTGATATTGGATGCCTATAATGCCAATCCCACCAGCATGCGCGCAGCCATCATCAATTTTGCAAAAGCTGATTTGCCCGATAAGATGCTTTGGCTGGGTGGGATGAAAGAAATGGGGGATGCCGAAGAACAGGAACATCGTGAGCTGGTGGCATTGATACAACAGTACGACTGGAAAGACGTAATATTGGTCGGTAAAGAGTTTGAGGGGCTGGCAGGCATTTACAAACATTTTAATACTTCTGCTGAGGCCAAGGCTTACATAGCTATGCATATACCCCGGCAAGCCTCTATACTGGTGAAAGGTTCCCGCGGCAGCAGGATGGAGGTAATGGTAGAGGCTTTGCAATAATGCATTATTCTATCCTGAATCTTAATACGGTACTTTGGTTATCAGAATTTAGTTTCAATAAGTAGATGCCATTAGCTACATGCAGTTCTATTTGCTTGTTCAGTAGTCTGTTGTTAGTTTTTACTTTACTCTTATACACCACCTGCCCTACAGCGTTAATGATTTCAACATTGTACTCGGCATTGTCAGCTACATTTCCTTTTAGTACAAATTTTCCGTTATTCGGGTTGGGGTATAGTGTCAGCCCGTTTATTTCATTCATGCCGCCTACCGAGGTGAGTACCCTTACCCTGATACCATTGCTGGAAGCGGTAGTGGGCTGCGGGCATTTGTAATCGCTGATGATTTCCACGCTGATGCTGTCGTTATCATTCAGCGTATTGGCGCTCCATACACTTCCCGTTGCGCCCTGCACATCTTGTCCGTTGCGCTTCCACTGGTATTTGGGGTTATTGCCCGCATTGGCAGCAGTAGCGGTAAAGGTCACATATTCATCCACGTTCAGCGGCCTGTTGGGGCTGGCTGCTATGGTAACGACAGGCGCCAGCCATGGCAGTACCCGCATGTTCACATCATTGCTCTGGTCGGTATAGGGGCTGCTGCATTTGGTGTTTTCGGTCATATCGCAGCGCACTACATCGCCATTGTTCATAGTAGTAGAGGTAAATACCGTGCTGTTGGTACCTGCCGTCTGTCCGTTGACTACCCAGCGGTATTGAGGTGTGCCGCCTGCATTGTTGGGCAGTGCTGTAAAAGTTACCGGGTCTCCCTGGCAGATGGAATCTGCAGGTGTAGGGAATATCACCACGAAAGGAATGGCGTTGATGTTTACCTTAAGCGAAGCCGATGGTGAAACGCATCCGCTGACAGTAGCCGTAACGGTATAAGTACCCGTATCACTGAAAGAGCTGTTGCTGCGCGAGGGGTTTTGGGTATTGGCGTTAAAACTACCCGGCCCGTTCCATGTATAGGTAGCGCCGCTTACAGTAGTTGCTGAGAGGTTCAGCGTTTCGCCAATACACAGCGGGTTGTTGTACGTAGCCACCGGTGTTGCGGGTATGGGGTGGACAGTAGCGTAAATACTATCTGTATAAGAACAGCTGTTGAGCCCTACGGTCATTGTATACCATCCTGTAGCAGCGGTAGTGGCATTGGCTATATAAGTGTTTTGCGTAGTTGCCGAAATACTGTTGGGCCCCGTCCATCCATAGCTGACACCGGTAGAAGAAGCTGTTGAGTTAAGGTATAGTGTATCTCCTGCGCAGACAGGTGCATTGCTGGTGAGTGTTACGGCAGCGGGTTGCGGGTTGACGATAACTGTGGTAGTATCTTTCCTGCTACACCCGTTCAGGTCGGCAGTTACTATATAGTCGCCGCTCATGCTTACGGTACTGTTGGTAACGGCAGGGTTCTGTGCAGCAGAAGTAAAGCTGCCGGGTCCTGCCCAGCTGTATGTTACCCCGCTGGTAGAAGAAGCAGCGGTGAGGTTGAGGGTACTGCCTGCGCACAAAGGCGAGTTGCTGCCGGCCAGGGGTTTGGCAGGTAGTGGTTTTACTGTCACCTGCGTGGTATCGGTCACTTCGCAGCCGTACCATTTCATTGTCACCAGGTAATCACCGCTTTGCGATGGTGTAGCGCCTGCTATGAACGGAGTGGAGGAGGTAGAACTGAAACTGTTAGGGCCTGCCCAACTGTATGTTGTTCCCGGCACCAAAGTATAGGCATACAGTTGGAGCGTGGTTCCTTCGCATATGGGGCCGTTGTTGCTCACGCTGATATTAGTACTGTCGGGGTTGCCGATTTTAATAGCCGGGCCTATGTTTTTTGTTGTGTCGTTTGGCGATGATGCAACCACCCGGATTCTATATCCTGTGCCTGGTGAAATGTTACCGGGGATAACGCATGTAATAGTGCCTGTAGTATCCGAAGCTAGTGAACCGATATTAATCGGGTTCGCGAAACTTCCTGTTTTGTTTGATAATTGGGCGGTGAAGATGTTGTTGCTATTATATTTTTCAGATGTTTTGTATGCAGCATAGAATGTGTCTGCGGCACAGCTAAGGCTGTCGGTTAAATCTGTTCTGAAAGAATCAACTACTTTGATGACTACTGAATCGACCAGGTAATAAGCATAAGCGTTAGCCGTTTGATTGGGCGGGATAGATGTGTTGAAGGTATCCAGCGTGAAGGTGTTGGAAGAGTTGTTGAAAGCTCCTATTATAATGTTGTCATAAGCGGAATCGGCTGTAAATGTTTTGGTAAGCCGTACCCAATTTTGAGTGTCGGTGATGGTACCGTAGCTGGCGTAATATACCTGTGGGGTAAGATTCAGTATATTGGTTGTGCTGATAGTATTAGGCCCGCTATCGTAAAAAAACACGCCAATGTTATCGGTTGCGTATTTCATCACGTTGCCAAGACTCACTGAAATTGAAACTTCGTACTTTTTACCGGGTTGTAAAGGCTGAATCTGGCTGGCAAGGTATTCATAGTGTGCCAATGTTTGTGCAAACGTAATAATCCCGCAATATGCATTTCCCTGGGCTGCATACTGGTACCCGGTAAAATTAACAGGCACGTCAGGGCCTGTTGTTGAGGTAACGCAGGCATTGAAATAATCAGCAGTCCCATTTGTGTACGTCCGCCAGCCTGTGCAATGTGAAGTGACCTGTGACGATGTAGTCGGGCAGTTGCTATACTGCTCAAAGCTACCGTTTGATACATGATTTTGGGATTGCGCGAATGCGGTAATTGTCATAACCGATATCAGGACAGTTAAAAGGACAATACGATTCATTTGTTTTTTTTTAAAATTACCTTGATTATACCTGCAAATATTCATTAAAGCCTGTTTCTTTATAACTGGGCGAAAAATGGCAATAACCGGGCCGCTTGCCTGCAATATCAATATACCCTGAATTTTACAGATGAAAGATTATGATTGACAGTAAAGAGTTTCATGAGGTAAATACCTGCAGGCATATCTGATAATTCCATTTCCTTATATAGCACATGATTAACGGTTGTAATTATATCCTTGTATATCACTTGTCCCAATGAGTTGATGATTTCAACATTGTACTCGGCATTGCCAGCTACATTTCCTTTCAGTATAAATTTTCCGTTATTCGGGTTGGGGTATAGTGTCAGCCCGTTTATTTCATTCGTGCCACCTACCGAGGTGAGTACCCTTACCCTGATACCATTGCTGGAAGCGGTAGTAGGCTGCGGGCATTTGTAATCGCTGATGATTTCCACGCTGATGCTGTCGTTATCAT
>CAZEZM010000027.1:0-11470 GCA_964515955.1 uncultured Flavipsychrobacter sp.
CCTATACACAGCGGGCCATTATTCTTTGCATCGGGGTTTTTAATGTCGGGAATGATGATATTGATATAAGATGGTGGCGACTTGCAGCCCAGTACCTCCTGTGTTACCACATACGTACCAGCATCTTCTGCCGTCACAGGGTTTTTACCATAAGTACGGCTGATGCTGATAATCACACTGTCGTTAGGTACTTTTTTCCACTCGATGCCTTCTGTGGTAGGTGCCTGTGCCGATAGTTGTAATTTATCGCCGGGGCACAGTGTCGTATCGCCCGATATGGGCAATGGTATCAGCGGGATACCCACTTTTACTTCTGTAGTTCCGGGTTTTGAATCACAATCATCTTTTCGGGCAAATAGCTTCCATTCGCCTTCCACATCTTTGGTAATGTTAGGGATGGTTACATTCTGGCTGTAATACACCTGCCCGTTAGGACCTTCCCACCTGTAACTCACACCGGGCGTAGGACTGCCGCCGTTTAAGTTAAGTGTTTCACCTACGCATAAGGGGCCATTATTGTAGGCTGCCGGGGAGTCAGGCAAAGGCTTAATGACTGCAAAAGAACTGTCGGTGGCCGAACAAGTGCCAACACTAATTGTCACCTTAAACCAGCCCTCGTTGTTTTTACCTGTTTTCAGCAGTTCTATGTACGATTGTTTTGAAGAACCACTGGGCGGATATGACCATTGAAAGTTGACAGTACCTGCGGGCAGGTTACATACATTGCACAAGGGTTTAATTGAGAATTTCTGTCCTTCGCAAGTAAAACTGTCCGTATCCCATCCGTAAAATATTGGAGTAGGGATAATCGCCACGCGGATGGTGTCTTTTGATGAACATTTGTAGCTGGTAACGGTTACTACATAGTCTCCGCTATCGTTAATGTTGAGTGCATACCTGGTAGGGTTTTGCATATTTTGCGCACCCCATCCGTTGGGTCCTGTCCAGTCGTAGCGCGGTGCCGGGCTGGCTGTACCGGCGGTCAGGTTCAGGTCGTCGCCATCGCATAGCGTGACATTTGAGGCCAATGTTATTACCGGTGGATCAGATACCCTGATGTTTTTACTGTTGGGTGTTGATGTGTACGGGGGGTAGTAGGCAATTACCCTGATTCGGTAGCCTGTGCCCGGGGTGATGGATGGCGGCAGGGTACAGTTGGCAGAAGTAGCGCTCGTGCCGTTTCCATAAGCATAGCCCACAATTACGGGCGAAGCAAAACTCCCGGTAGCGTTAGACATTTCTATCCTGAAAATGTTGGTATCATCAAATTGGCCGGTTATGGCCAATGGTACGGAAAAAGCACTACCTGTGCACAGTAACGTATCCGAGAAGTTGCTTGAAATATTCGCTGTCTGGCCATTGGAAATGATACTTGTTAATCCAAAGCACATGCACACAAGCGCGAGAAATTTATATGTAAATCTGTTTCGCATAAAGTTGTTTACCTGTCATGTAAAAGTAAAACTCTTACAATTTGCATAAAATTAATATTTATTATACATTTTTAATGCTTTTTTTCAGCAAGTCTTTGCGGTAGATTTGCGCTCAGTATGATGTCTTCCAGGTCCGGGTTTCTATTTTCTTTGGTGATAGTTATTATATCTGCCGCCGGTTGCATTGCCGACAAATGTGGATCCGTGCAGTGTTCCAACGATGGGGTATGCGTGCAGGGAACAGGTGCATGCGCCTGTGCATATGCTTACGAAGGGGAATTGTGTGAGAAGAAATGGCACGATAAATTTGACGGGACATGGACTTCGGCCGAAGTCATTAACAAAACCCCGGTGCGCAATTATCCCTTGCAGTTAATAACCGGCCCGGGCCCCGATTCGTTTTACTTGCTCAACTTTGCCCAAACCGTAGACACTGTTTTTTGTACACGCAAAGCTTACAATGTATTTTCTATGCACGAAAGGATATTGCCCGATAGCTCGAAACTACAGGGCGGAGAAGGGGTGTATGATGTACAGACCGGGAAAGTCACAGGATTGTATTCTTTTGCTAAACAGGATGTTATAACCAATATCAGCTTTACATGGTCAAAATGATTATTGTTATTTTTGACTCAAACAACAGGGGTATATGCAAATATTCAGAGGGATAACTACCACAGCAATCATTGTTCTTTCAGTATTCACTATAGTAGCCTATACCGCTTGCAACAAGCCGGAGTATACACCTTCTCCCGACGCCTGCGCGGGCGTAGTATGTCAAAACAACGGGAAATGCATCCAGGGTGTGTGCGACTGTACGGCCGGGTACACGGGGCAGTATTGCGAAAAGAAAGCCAATGCCCCTTATTTGGGAAAATGGAAGGTTACGCAGGAGTTGGTGAGCAGTAATGGCCAGCCTGTTAGCGGAGTGGTGAAAACTTATGAGATGTCGGTGGCCGAAGACGCCTCAGGTGTCACCATGTTAAATATCAGCAGTTTTATGGGCGAGCCCGGCTTCAATGTTTTGTGCAGGATTGGTATGACGATTGATTTAATAAAAGACGAAAATGGAAACTATTATGAGGCTGAGGTGCAGGCACCTTCGTCAGATTTTTTATTCAAACGTTATCAGCCGCTTGGTCAGTCCAATATGCAATTGCTGAAGGGCGAGGGTACTATCAATTCTTTAGGCACGCAGTTGAGCGGGGAGTTTTATGTTATATATGCTGATACAGCGCGTGGGCCGGTTGAAGACCGGATGAAGTTTTCCGCCACTTACCTGAACTGATGCAGTGCGTGCAGTGTACATTGTATTTCCCACTCATGCAATTTGATACATGGTAAAATTGTATCTGATGTTACAGCGCGCTAATGCAGATAATACGCTGTAAAAATGGGTTGAAAAAAATTTGCAAAAATGAATTTGTTACCTACTTTTGCAATCCCGTTTCAAACGCGGGTTAGTTCTTTGTAAGGTATTGGCCGCTTTAGCTCAGCTGGTAGAGCAACTGACTTGTAATCAGTAGGTCGCTGGTTCGATTCCGGCAAGCGGCTCTTTTTTTTGAAGAAAAGGGCGTTGAATACCCTTTTTTGAAATACCAGGCGGGCAGATACCCAAGCGGCCAACGGGGGCAGACTGTAAATCTGCTGTCTTACGACTTCGGAGGTTCGAATCCTTCTCTGCCCACAGAACCAGTGTTTGTTGTATATACTTGTATACAACAAACATTTTTATCAAGCGGGAGTAGCTCAGCTGGTAGAGCGACAGCCTTCCAAGCTGTAGGTCGCGGGTTCGAACCTCGTCTCCCGCTCAATAAATAAAACCGTTTTCATCCGGGGGCATGTTGTGCCTGCGATGAAAACATTAGGTTTTATTAGAAGTTCTTATAGCTGAAGTTGCAAATCTGCAGGTGTATATCTGGTATTTGATATATGTGTGATAATGCAGGTAAGTGAGCGCGGGACACACAACAGCTGTTGTAGCTCAGTGGTAGAGCACTTCCTTGGTAAGGAAGAGGTCGGCAGTTCAATCCTGCTCAACAGCTCAAAAAAAGTATTGAATGGGCGAAAGCCTTCAATTAGATAAAAAGAAACATTTTAAAAACATCTCTTAAAAAAAATAAAAATGGCAAAAGAGACCTTTCAGCGGGACAAACCCCACGTAAACATTGGTACTATCGGTCACGTTGACCATGGTAAAACTACATTGACAGCTGCAATCACAACTATCCTGTCGGAAAGGGGATTGGCGCAGAAAAAAGGATATGACGAGATTGACGGTGCGCCCGAAGAAAGGGAGCGTGGTATCACTATCAACACTGCACACGTAGAGTATGCAACTGAAAACCGCCACTATGCTCACGTTGACTGCCCGGGCCACGCTGACTATGTGAAGAACATGATTACAGGTGCTGCGCAGATGGACGGTGCAATATTGGTGGTAGCTGCTACCGACGGTCCGATGCCGCAAACTAAAGAGCACATCCTGCTGGGCCGCCAGGTAGGCGTTCCACGTATGGTGGTATTTATGAACAAAGTAGACCTGGTTGATGATCCTGAGATCCTGGAACTGGTTGAAATGGAAATCCGCGAACTGCTGAGCAAATACGAATACGATGGTGACAACACACCAATCATACAAGGTTCTGCTACAGGCGCACTGGCCGGCGAAGCTAAGTGGGTAGAAAAAGTTCTGGACCTGATGAAAGCTGTGGATGAGTGGATTCCTCTGCCTCCGCGTGCTGTTGATCAGCCGTTCCTGATGTCTGTAGAAGACGTATTCACTATCACTGGTCGTGGTACAGTTGCTACTGGCCGTATCGAGCGTGGTGTGATTAAAGTAGGTGACAACGTAGAAATCGTAGGTTTCAATGATGCCCCTCAAACTTCAACTTGTACAGGTGTTGAGATGTTTAAGAAACTCCTGGACCGTGGTGAGGCTGGTGACAACGCCGGTATCCTGCTGCGTGGTATAGAGAAGAAAGACATCAAACGTGGTATGGTTATCTGCGCTCCTAAGAGCATCACTCCGCACACCGAGTTCAAAGGTGAGGTGTATGTACTGAGCAAAGAAGAAGGTGGACGTCACACTCCGTTCTTCAACAAATACCGTCCTCAGTTCTACTTCCGTACTACAGACGTTACAGGTGAGTGTCACCTGCCCGAAGGTGTGGAAATGGTAATGCCTGGCGATAACGTGAACCTGCACGTAACTCTGATCGCGCCTATCGCGATGGAGAAAGGTCTGAAATTCGCGATTCGCGAAGGTGGCCGTACAGTAGGTGCCGGTCAGGTTACTGAAATCATCAAATAATCAATAGCGGCAAAGCCGCATGATGATAAAATTGAAACCGTCCTCCCGACTAATGTTGGGAGGACGGTTTATTTATTCCTCCTTTGAAGGAGGTGCCCCATGAACATGGGGCGGTGGATGTAAACTCGCGTAGAGCCTTCCCGGTATGTCTCTGAATAACATCTCCCCCTCCGGCCAGGTCATCCGGGCAGGCTTTAGGGCCGGGGCAAGCTCGCGGTGCATGACGATAAACTTGAAGCCGTCCTCTAAAAGGAGGACGGCTTTTAATTTGAGTTATCAAAGATATTTCCCCACTGGCATAAGCGTTTCCACCTGTGCCAATAATGCAGAGAGCTATTTCTTATTATTCAATATAGCATTGGCGTTGGTAAGAAATGCCGCCTCTTCTTTCCCGGCTTCTGCGCGCGGGTAGCCTAATGAACCCAAGCCTGTGATATTATATTTGTTCGTTTTAGGGTCTTTATCCATATTAAACATCCATATAGTAGGGAAGCCCTGTACCTGGAAGAAGTTTTGTAAACCGTCATTTTGCTCCGCCAGTGCTTTGGGCAATTCCGTTTTTCTTGGGAAATCGAGTTCCAGCAGAATGACATTCTTTTTGGCCCATTGCTGAAAACCCGGTTTTGCAAAAACAGCCTTCTCTAATTTATGGCACCACCCGCACCAATCGCTACCCGTAAAAAAAGCGAATATGGGTTTGTTGGTTTTTTTAGACACTTCATACGCTTTGTTAATATCTGTGTACCAGGTTAGCCCGTGCTTTTCATGCTGCGCCATGGCAGGCAGTGTTATGAAACATAATAAGGTAAGTGCGATTAACAATGTTCTGTTGATGGCTGCCATATTCAGTGCGTTGATTGGTCTATTCAAAAATAACTGATTTTTTGATAAAGACGTGCAGGAAGGGATGATGTCGTTACTTAACAAAACTTAAAAGATTCCGTAACCTAAAACATTATTAATTTACACACATGCAACACATATACCTCAACACGGCGGCTGCGGGATTGGTACCCGCACAGTTTACTGAAGCAGCTAATGAACTCTATGAAACATTTGCAGGCCACACCAGTGCCAATGCCGAAAAATGGCGGGATGAAACACAGCCCCTCATTCGCAAACATATAGCGGAGTTCTTGTCTGCGCCGGTTGAAAATATTGCCCTGGTACCCAATTTCTCCTGGGGTATTAATGGTATCGTACATTCGTTGAAGGGTACAGAAAAAGTGATGTTGTACAAGGGGGACTATCCTTCTTTATTAGACCCTTTCAAAATAAACAGGTTTAATATCAGCTGGTTAGAAGACACAGACGGCTTCACGATACCTGTTGAAGAAATGAAACAACGGCTGCTGGATGAGCGCGTAAATATACTTGCCATCAGCCATGTGCAATGGATGAGTGGTTTTAAACTGGACCTGGCAGACATAGCTTTTTTCTGCAGGGAGCATAACATACGGCTGATTGTAGATGCTACACAAAGCCTCGGTGCTGTGCAAACAGACATCGCTGCGCAGCCAGTAGATGCATTGATAGCCAGCAACTACAAATGGATGAATGCAGGCTTTGGAACGGGCATCATGTATATCAGCGACAGTTTTTTACAGGAATATACGCCCGCCGTAGCAGGTTTCAACAGCTATACATTTATCGAGGGCAAACCACAGTACTTCCCCGGTGCGCGTAGTTTTGAGCCCGGTCATCCCAATATGTATGGTTTTAATGTATTGGATGCAGCGGTGCAGCATAAAATGCAGGTAGGTATGGAGCATATTGAGGAGCATAATATGGCGCTCACGCAATTGTTGCTCGATGAAATTAAAGGGGCGAACGTACAACTGTTGGGTGACAATACTACAATAAACCGCACATCATTTGTATTGCTGAAAGACAATAACGGCCTGTCTGCGCTACTGAAAGATAACGGAATAGTAGTAACTAACAGGATGGGCATGCTGCGCATCAGCTTTCATTATTATAATACACAACAGGAAGTGGCGAGGGTAGTAGAACTGTTGAAAACAGTTTAGCTTGTTTTTCTCCGCGCTATTTTCTTTTTAAGCTGTTCCGCTATCTGCCGTTTGGGTTTACTGCCGTTTTCCTGGCCCAGCAGGTAGCCATATGGTTTTAACCCTTCAATATTATCACACACAATTTTTACCATACCCAGCATGGGTATGGCTATTATCATGCCGGGTATGCCCCACAATATTTCGCCCAGCACTATGGCAATGATGGTGAACAAAGGATTAAGGTTTACCTCTGTACCTACTACCAGTGGCTCCAGCAGGTAGGTCTGTACAAATTGCACTACGGCATATACACCTACTACACCCAGCACCATTCCTGTGCCGCCGCCTTGCACCAGCGCCATGATGATGGTGAGCAGTGTGCCGGTAAGGTTGCCTACAAAGGGTACTATCTCCAGCGTGCCGCATATCAGCGCGAACATGATGGGGTTCTTTATACCTACGATACTGAAACCAATGCCATACATAATCCACAGGCAAACTATCATTTTCGCTAAACCGGAAATGTAACCGTTGGCCACGTGTATGGAATCGCGGATAATGATATTGGTACTGGATTTCCGGTCCTCCGGTGTCAGCATCAGGATGAACTTTTTCAAATGGGTTCTGAAATACAGGAACAGGAAGGTATAGACCATTACGAGTACGCTGTTGGTAAAAACACCCGTTAAGGCTGCCAATACAGTTGTTACTACCTTCGATGCTTTCCCGTTTTCGGCGGCGTTGTCTACCAGTTTATTAGCCTCTGTCATACTCATCCCAAGTGTCTCCCTGATGAATTGTTTGACTTCGCGCTGCATCTTTGAGAAATGGCGGTTTACTTCAGATATTTCCGTATCCAGGTCAGATATTTGCCAGCCGATAAGGTATACTACGCCGGAGAATGCACCCATGACCAATAACAAACACACCAGTATCGACAACCATTTAGGCAGCCCTTTAGATTCCAGCCAGGCGGTTTTTTTCAACAATAACATGGAAAACAACAGCGCGAAAGCCACCGGCAGCAAAAATTCTTTGCTCAATATTATCGCCCCGGTTAGCAGGAAAAGAAATAACAGTATGAGTACAGCCTTAGCCAGTTTCGGAGGCAACATAGTGGATATTTACCTATAGTAACAATGTGCGGCGGAAATAGTTAAAAACAGAGTATTTTTAGGCCGGCCTTGCTGATACTTATGACGGGAACTGAACATCTTCGTACGGTAAATATTTTACGCTACCTGCTGCCCCTGCGCGAGGGCGGCTCGCTGCCTGCATTGGCCGAGGCCGACGATGGTTTTAAATACGTGGTCAAGTTCAGGGGAGCGGGGCAGCGCGAGAAAGCACTGATAGCCGAATACCTGGGCGGCGAGATAGCCCGCCTGCTGGGACTGAAAATACCCGAACTGGTATTTGCCGAACTGGACGAAGCATTTGGCCGCACCGAGGGCGACGAAGAAATACAGGACCTGCTGAAAGCCAGCAAGGGGCTGAACCTGGCCCTGCATTTTTTATCAGGCGCGGTTAATTACGACCCCGTAGCTATGCAGGTAGAACCTTTGCCTGCATCGCGCATTGTATGGCTCGATGCGTTTATTACCAACGTGGACAGGACCTACCGCAACACCAATATGCTGATGTGGCACAAAGAGCTATGGCTGATAGACCACGGCGCATCATTCCTGTTTCACCACTCATGGGACAACTGGGAGCGACAGGCATTATCGCCCTTCCCACTGATAAAAGACCATGTGCTGCTGCCGGTGGCCTCGCAACTCAGCGAGGTAAACGAAGAATACAAACAACTGCTTACCCCGGCGGCTATACATCACATTGTAGCCGGCCTGCCCGACGACTGGCTGGAAGCTACCGGCGAAGCCGCCACACCTGCCGAACAAAGGGCCGTGTACGAGCAGTTTTTAAATACACGTTTAGCCCATTCTGATAACTTTGTAAAAGAAGCGCAACATGCACGGCAAGCACTTATATGAATATGCGGTTGTCCGCGTAGTGCCACGGGTAGAACGGGAAGAGTTCATCAACGTGGGGGTCGTGCTGTGCGCCAACAAGAGCGATTTTATAGATTGTAAAATTCGCCTGGACGAAGCCCGCCTGCTGGCGCTCGACCCCCAAACAGATATCGAGCTCATACGCACCAACCTGCGCTCGTTTGAGAAAGTATGTTGCGGGCAAAAAGATGGCGGCAATATTGCCACATTCGATATCGCCTCACGCTTCCGCTGGCTGACGGCTGTGCGCAGTTCCGTCATTCAAACCTCACGCCCGCACCCCGGCATTACCAACGACTTACAGGCTACCCTGCAAAGGTTGTTTGAAGAGTATGTAGGCAATACCTGATATAACCCGATAATACAATATGCCCGATATAGAAAATAATTCGCAACCTGTTTTCCAAAAGACAGTCATCATCAATGCATCGGCACAAAAAGTTTGGGATGCGCTCACACAACCCGTGTTAATGAAACAGTGGATGTCAGAAGCAGATGTTGACATTATTACCGACTGGACAGTGGGCAATCCGATAATAATACGCGGACAATTGTATAAGAAACCTTTCCAAAATATTGGTAAGGTAATAACATTCCAACGTTGTTTGCAACTGCAATACACACACCTCAGCTCCTTATCCCGCTTAGCCGATATTCCGGAAAACCACACTTTGCTTACCTTCCGCCTTACAGGAAAAGACACTACAGAATTGGATTTCAATATGCAAAACTTTGCTACGGAAATTATCTACAGGCATCTCGCCTTCTATTGGAATGTAAGTCTTGAGCTGTTAAAACGCTTCGTTGAAAAATAATTCAGGCTAATACGCAGTCCAGCCACCGTCTGCTACTATCGTAGCCCCGTTTACAAAACTTGCATCATCACTTGCCAGGAACAATGCTACCTGCGCTACTTCCACAGGCTCGCTGGCACGCGGGTTCAGCGCCATGCCGGGCATTATGCGTTCGTTCACCAATGCCAGCGCGGGCAGGTGTGCAAAGTCTATAGTAGCGGCAATAGTGGTGTTCATAGCGCCGGGGGCTATCGCATTGCAGCGTATGCCTTTCTTCGCATACATATAGCCCGTGTTTTTGGTCAGGCCTATCAGTGCATGTTTGCTGGCGGTGTATGCAGCGCCTGCACGCGCGCCGTTCAGCCCGCCTACCGATGCGATATTCACTATAGCGCCACTGCCTTTCTCCAGCATAATCGTCAGCACGCTGCGCATAGCCCTGAAGGGACCATCTACGTTTATCTTCATCACCCTGTCCCACAGGGCGTCGCTCACATCCGCTACGGGGCTGAAGTCATCCATCACACCCGCGTTGTTCACCAGTATATCTACAGTGCCGTATTTGTCCATAGCTGCTTTTACCATAGCCTCTATATCATCCGCTATGGCCATATTAGCCTTTACGGTCTTCACCGTACCGCCTGCCGCTGTTATCTCCCGTTCCAGTTCAGCCAGTCCCTGTTCATTAATATCTGCGGCTACCACCTTCGCGCCATGTTCTGCGTACAGTAGGGCTATAGCTTTACCCAGCCCTGCCCCTGCACCTGTTATTATCGCTACTTTGTTTTCCAGTTTCTTCATGCTCCGTGTTTTTGTTGGTTGAATGTTTTAAAGGTAGGCGGAACATACCGGCTTTATTATGACAATGCTCATCTTACGGGGTTGACTGTTGTCACCCTGAAAAAATTCCTCCTTGGAACTTAGCGAAGCAATCTCACGAACGAAGTGAGTAACCCCGGAGGTGCCCTGTGAACACAGGGCGGAGGATGTACACTCGCGATGGGCACATCCGCACCAGTGGGGTCATTCAACTATTCCCTTACCTTAATCTTCTTCAGCATATACCTGAATGCTTTGTCAACCACCACAGAGTAAGACTTATGGATAAACTCCTCTGAAGAATTATCGTGCTTATCAAATATCATCAGGTGCATTTGCGCCTCTTCATCCATATCGATGGTGACGGTGTATAGCTGCAGTATATGTTTTAGCTTGGTAGTGGTACGCATGGAATATAAAGGTAAAGAAATCCCCCTATGCGGTTATATGCACAAACCAGGAGATTGGCACTCATTGCGACGTTGTCAGAGAGACTACGCCGAGCTGGTTATTTCTTTATCCCGCTTTCATATAACAACTCTTCAATAACAAGTCTATACTGATTCGCTACTTTTTTTATATCCTTTCTTTTACTATTATATTGAATTTTGTGTGCCGAAAAATTCCCTAAAACCCTAAAATCATCTAAAGTGTCATACGATTCTTTCGACAAACTCAATACTCGATTTGTTGTTGTATGGTTGATAATATAGCTTAAATTTTTATACCCTCCATTTTCTTCAATGTCAACTAACCTACCTTTATGTTCATATGAATGAATTAATAACACCTCAAGTAATCTTCTCATAATAACTGCGCATGCATCAAAGAAGTTTTCATTATAACACCCGTTTATTTGTTTAGCTAACTGTTCGATATAACCTCTCGTATTTAAGTATAACTTTTCCGGGATTATTATATCATCTGTAACTATGTCTTCCGACTTTTCGTTCAATTGTGGATACTTGCTCTCAAAATACTTCACTGTGTTATAATGTAATTTAAAATATCCTGAAGAAGAACCACTTAAGAAACCTTTGTCTGCAATAATATTTTTCTTCAGCCTAGTAGAATTCGGTTTCCCGAACCC
>CAZEZM010000027.1:11543-36364 GCA_964515955.1 uncultured Flavipsychrobacter sp.
ATTCTGTTATCCCATCTCTAATGGTATGATAAAATACCAAATGCTTTACTTTGTCAATTTCAGACAAAGATTCAAAAGATGATAGCTCTAAATATTTATCTATTGTAATCATGTAAACTGTTAATCTTTAAATTATCGCGATTTAGCACAACTATATATGTAAATATAAGGCGCAATGTAATTCACACATTATCCACACAAACATTCTTTATTCTCGATCAAATTAAAAAATACAATAATTTGCACATCCGTTCAATACAAAATAGCTATGAAAAAAAAATGTAGTAAATGTAATACTGATAATGTTGAGAAAGCAAAGTTCTGTTCAAATTGCGGAAATCAACTCAATTGTCTGAATTGCGGTGAAGATTTGCTAGTAAACGCAAACAATTGTATTTCATGTGGAACACCAACAAATAACAGTAAATCAAAAATCACTGGAGATACTTTAAACACAATAGATTTTCGTCAGACAAAAGATGAAAGAACTATAAAAGTTGCATTCACAAATGATGCCGCCAAAGAGGTACGTGAATCCATAGTCCAAATGTCTACTATACGTAGTATAAAAAATATTGATCAGATTAACACTCAAAACATTACATCCGACGAACAAACTGAAAATTCAATAGAAGAAGCAATGGATTCAGAATTTGAAGATATTACTGAAGTTGCTATTCAAAATCAAGATCTCCCACATATTGATGACCTACAAACAATACGTTGCAGTGAAACTGAATGGATACTAATTTTCGCGCTGTATAAAAGCAATTTTGGAAAGCAGAGCTTCACTAAAGAAGAAATACGAGACCTGTATAATAAACACAGATACACAAAAGTACGTGCTGGTAACTATTCCGCGAACTGGAAATCATTATTTGGGATTCATAAGGACTTGATTATTACTGTCAAGGACAATCAATTCATGTTGACCAAAAATGCTCAAAACAAAGTAAAGGGAATAATCAAAAGTGGCAAAGGTAGTGCCAAAATAAGTACCGGTGGGCACAAGAAAAAGAAAGGTAATTCAGATCAAGGCAATTCGACAAATGACAAACCAAAAGCAAAACCAAGCAAACAAACACCTTTAAGCATTATAAATACTTTGAATCTTAATCCCGCAAATAGCATTAGCCTGAAAGATTTTGCTTCAAAATATGTTGCTAAATCATACATGGAAAAAAATCTAATTTTTCTATATTACCTATGTAATGTATTGAAAGAAAAAAACATTGGAATAAATCATGTTTACACCTGTTATAAGCATATGAGGGAAAAGGTACCTGGAAATCTTTACCAAAGCTTAGTTGATACGAAAATAAACAAAGGATGGATTGATACATCTGATCTCACGAATATTATTGTACCTATAAACGGTGAGAATTACATTGAACATGATATGACTAAGGCGTAGTCTCCGACTACGTCTTTCAGCCCTTGCAGGTGTTCTTCACCTGCAAGCTCGCGTTGGATAAGCATTTGGCAACTCCTCCGTTGGGCGTAGTCTCCCGCCTACGTCCTTCCCGGGCAGCAAGCCTCCTGACTTGCGCTTCAAAATATTCCCCCTTTCTGTTCCGCTGATTTTTCTAAACTTTACAAAAAGCAGCATATATGAAACCCGTAGATGTACTGACAGAAATAACAATAGACCGCCCGGTGGAGGAGGTGGCCGCCTACGTGGCCAACCCCGACAATGCGCCGGACTGGTATGTCAATATCAAATCGGCGGAATGGAAAACACCCAAACCGCTGGCGGTGGGTACGCAGGTAGCTTTTACCGCCCACTTCCTGGGGCGGAAGCTGGCATACACTTATGAGTTTACAGAATACATACCCAATAAGAAATTGGTAATGCGCACCGCACAGGGCCCCTTCCCTATGGAGACCACCTACGAATGGGAAGCCATAGACGACAACCACACCCGCATGACCCTGCGCAACTACGGCAAGCCGTCGGGGTTTTCGGCATGGTTCGCACCCTTTATGGCCGGTGCCGTGAGCAAGGTCAATACTAAAGACCTGCAGAATCTAAAGAAGATACTGGAGGGGAGGTAGTGTTATGCATCTAAATTATGGCGAGTTTGTATATTCAGGTCGCATACCAAAGCAAAACTCATGAATGACCTGTTAGCATATGGGGTACTTACAATAGGAGGGGTTATTACTACTTACATCGGCTGGGCCAAACTGAATCAAGTTGGTGAAAAAAGTGATGATATGGAAGATGAGGAGGGTATCGTATTCGACATTGAAAAATCTGCAAGTCGAGGCTCAATAAGCAATTACAATTCAAGGACAGACAAATTGATAATCCGCTTTGTCACAAAAGATAAAAGATGGGTTACAAAAAAGTTGGAAGATGGATATATTCCCGGCACTTTTAAAAAAAGCGAGAAATTAAAAATCAGGTATAATAAAAATAACCCGACTGACTTCATCATTATTTCATCGAAACTAAATGCATACTATATCGTCACGCTTGCGCTTGGGGTATGTATGTCTGTCGCAGGGGTTTACTTGTTAATCAATTCGTTGTTTTATAAATAATCATCACTTCCGCATGGTTCCCGTACCGAAGCTCCTCTTTTGTGAGCAGAAAGGTGTCCCCGCTGCCTGTCCCGACTATTTCGGGAGCGGGGGTGATCCCGCACCAGCCTGTCCCGCCCGTGCGGGATGCGGGAACGGGGGAGGTACACTCGCGGCGGACAAAGCCTCAGCACTTCGGGTAGAAATACTAAAAAACATTAGGCTAAAGCCCTCTCAAAACTTATTACGCCCCCTGCCTTCAGGCAGGGGGCAATTGACGACCATACAAATAGCCCTGGGTATCCATTTCAATTGTCCCGGCTTTTAAGCCGGGAGCAAGAGTCACCCCCCTGGCGGCTTTAGCCAAATCCATATGCGACAACAAAAAATAAGATTTGACCAAATAAACTATTTAACGTATTTTTGTAGTAATAAAACATATCACCCCATGCCCCCTCTACCACGCATAGCCCGTAGTACCGCGCAACTACATAACACAAAAAGATTACAATTAACCGCCCCGCAATACACGGGGCGGTTTTCATATTTGTTAACTCTGAAGCACAACACGCTTTGGTTAACAAAAGTTAACAAATTACATTACAATGAACAGATTATCAATGTGTTGCAGAATACAATTGTAACACGCAGTTACAGCAAAAAGCGGCAGAGTTAACAAAATCTATCTATTGTAGTATAAACCAAGCCCAACTACTAGCCCCAACGATGTGTGCCAATAGCGATTCCACATTCTGGCAGCGCAGTAGTAATGGGAATTTATCAACATGCAGCCGTAGTTATTACACATTGGCACATTGCCGAATTGTCGGATTAGCACATTTGGTTTACTTTTGAATGAACAAGGCATGGCAGAGAATTATATAGTATCGGCGCGTAAGTATCGTCCACAGATATTTGATACGGTTGTAGGGCAGGAGCATATCACTACCACCCTCAAAAATGCTATCAGGAACAACCACCTGGCGCATGCGTACCTGTTTTGCGGTCCGCGCGGTGTGGGCAAAACCACCTGCGCCCGTATACTGGCCAAGACCATCAACTGCGAAAGCCCCACAGCCGATACGGAGGCCTGCGGCAAATGCAGCACTTGCCAGAGCTTTGCCAACCATACCTCTTTCAACGTATTTGAGCTGGATGCCGCCAGCAACAACTCGGTAGACGACATCCGCGAGCTGGTGAACCAGGTGAGGTTTGCGCCACAGGCAGGCAAGTACAAAATATATATAATAGATGAGGTGCATATGCTCAGCGCCTCGGCCTTCAACGCCTTCCTGAAGACGCTGGAAGAGCCGCCGCCGTATGCCATATTTATACTGGCCACTACGGAGAAGCATAAGATACTGCCTACCATCCTCAGCCGCTGCCAGATATTCGATTTCAAAAGGATAGTATCTGAAGATATATCGAACCACCTGCACAGCATAGCCACCAAAGAAAGCGTGGTAGCACAGGAGGCTGCCCTGCACGTAATAGCGCAGAAAAGCGAAGGCTGTATGCGCGATGCCCTCAGTATGTTCGACCGTATAGTGAGTTTTACCAACGGTATGCTCACCTACAACAATACGATGGAGCACCTGAACCTGCTGGACGCCGATTTCTACTTCGGCCTGACGGACCATATGCTGGCGCAGGATGCAAGTGCTACCTTGCTGCAGTTGGATAGCGCGTTGGAACGGGGTTTTGAGGGGGATGTGATACTGGAAGGGCTGGCGGAACACCTGCGCAACCTGATGCTGTGCAAAGACCCGCGCATGGCCCGCCTGTTGGATGTGCCCAACGAGCATAAAGCTATCTATCACGAAAAAGCCAACCAGGCGCCGCCGTCGTTCATTATATCGGCGCTGAACGTAGTGAGCGATGCGGAGATGAACTACCGCAATGCCAACAACAAGCGGCTGCATGTAGAGATGTGCCTGATAAGGCTCTGTTACCTGCTGCAGGCCATACAGCCCGGGGAAGTAAAAAAAAAGCCTGATAGCGTAGCTGCACCACAGCCCGCACAGCCGGCAGCGCCGGCACCCGCAACTTACCAAGCCCCTGCCCCCGCCGCACAGGTACAGGAGCCGGAAAAGCCCAAACCTGTTCAGGCTGAACAGCCCGCACCGCCCAAACCGCAACCGGCAGCATATACCGCTCCACGGCCTGCCAAAACAAATAGCAATGGCGCTAACCGCCGCATCAGCAGCAACCTGATGAGCGAGATAGACGAGGTGCTGAACAATGCGGTAGCGGTAGAAGAAGTAAAAAAAGACCTGGCACAGGATACCATCCACAGCCTGTATGAAACATATAAGCAGGGTATACTGGCGGATAACAAGATGGTGATATACGCCCAGCTGAAGATGATGGAAGTAGAACTGCACCCCGATAATGAAGTGCGCCTGGTATGCCCGAGTGTACTGACGGAAACCTACGCCCGCAGCCAGCAGAATGAAATACTGGAATACTACCGCAAAGAAACGGGTGTATTGGTAAGGGTAACCACCGAGGTAAGGCTGAACGAGGAAATACATGCCGAGCAGCAGCAAAAGGTGCTGAGCAAGCAGGATATGTATGAAGAAATGGCCGCTAAAAATCCCGTGCTGGCTCAGTTGAAGGATTCCCTGGGTTTACACCTGGATTATTAGCCCTTTACATGACCTCCAACAATCATACACTATCGGCTGTTACAGGGGAATGTCAATGAGGGCAGAAGGCAAGCATGGCATTATTGGTGAATATATAAATACAATAGCTAATAGCGGTTAAATTAAGGTGAAATAAAAAATCGGAATTGATTACTTTTGACATCTGAAATCTTAAAAAAAGCAGGAATAGTTTATGGCTGAAGCGATACGTATGCCACTTCTGAGTGATACGATGAAGGAAGGTGTGATAGCCGAATGGCATAAAAAAGTGGGCGATAAGGTGAAAAGCGACGACGTGATAGCGGACGTGGAAACCGACAAGGCTACTATGGAAGTAATGCCCTATGTAGACGGTACCCTATTGTATATAGGCGTGGAAAAAGGACAGGCCGCCAAGGTGAATGATATTATAGCCATCATAGGTAAGGAGGGGGAAGACTATAAGAGCCTGCTGGATAATAACAGCAATGGTGCAGCCCCTGCTGAAAGCAAGGAGGAGCAACCTGCTGCCAAAGAAGAAAAACCCGCAGAGAAAAAGGCCGCAAAACCCAAATCGGGCGATGCAACGGTGATACGCATGCCGCTGCTGAGCGATACCATGAAGGAGGGCAAGATAGAAGCATGGCATAAGAAAGTGGGTGATAAAGTGAAAAGTGACGACGTGCTGGCTGATGTGGAAACGGACAAAGCCACTATGGAAGTGATTGGTTACGCTGAAGGTACGCTGTTGTATATAGGCGTAGAGGCAGGGAGCGCCGCTAAGGTGAATGACATTATAGCTATAGTGGGCAAAGAAGGTACGGATATAGAACCCTACCTGCAGGATGAGAGCACTGAAGGAACACCGGCCAAAGAAACAGCGGGTTCAACACAGGCGGCGAAACCATCGCAGCCCGTACAGCAGGGCATGTCTGCTGAGGTGGAGTCAGAAGATGGCGGCAGGGTAAAAGCTTCACCATTAGCCAAGAAGTTGGCAGAAGATAAAGGCATCAACCTGAATGATGTACAAGGCAGCGGAGACGGTGGCCGTATCATCAAACGGGATATAGATAATTACCAACCATCGGCTGCTCCGGCACAGCAGAAGTCGGGAGCGCAAACATTCGTTACCGCACCTGTAGCCGTTGGCGAAGAAGGTTATACCGATATACCTGTATCGCAGATGCGCAGCGTGATAGCTAAGAGGCTGGGCGAAAGCAAGTTCTCCGCACCGCATTTCTACCTCACTATGACCATTACTATGGACAAGGCGATGGAAGCGCGTAAGGCTATCAACGATATATCGCCTGTTAAGGTGTCGTTTAACGACCTGGTGATAAAGGCATGCGCTATGGCGTTGCGCCAGCACCCGTATGTAAACAGTAGCTGGCTGGGCGATAAAATCCGCCAGAACCACCATATACACATCGGCAGCGCGGTAGCAATAGACGACGGACTGATAGTGCCCGTTATCAAATTTGCCGACCAGAAATCATTGTCGCAGATAGCAGAAGAATCTAAAGCGCTGGCGGACAAAGCACGTAATAAGAAACTGCAACCGCCTGAGTTTACAGGCAATACATTCACCATATCCAACCTGGGTATGATGGATATTGACGAGTTCACGGCCATCATCAATCCGCCTGATAGCTGCATACTGGCAGTGGGCAAGATAGCCGCTACCCCTGTTGTAGAAAACGGGCAGGTGGTTGTCCGCCAACTGATGAAGATAACCCTGAGTTGCGACCACCGCGTGGTAGATGGTGCAGTAGGTTCCCGCTTCCTGCAAACACTGAAAGCGCACCTGGAAAACCCGGTGACGATGCTGGTATAACAAGCTGATAATTCAATACACAATACTAAAAGAGAGGGTTGCCATATGGCAACCCTCTCTCCTTATGTAGATGGACTATATGTAGTACTATAGTTTATTAAACGTAATTACCTTTTGCTCTATGCCGTTAGTAATGCTGATGAAATGCATACCGCTCGCCAGTGCTGAAACATCAATGGCGTTTACATTGTTGCGGAGATGGCCTTGTGCCGCAACTGTTCCCGTCATTGTATAGATGGTATAGTGGTATTTGTTTGATGTGCTGTTTTGGATATCGATATTCAGGAGGTTATTAGCGGGATTGGGGTAGACATTAAACACGTTTTCTTCTATAATATTGACTGTCGCAGGCCATTCTTCTTTTAGGGTGAAAAATCGGGTAATGCAATGTTCCATAGCATCAGGAATGCCGTTATTATTTGAGCAAAGGACATTTATTTGAAATGTCACTTCCCCGGCGCCTTTTGAGGGGGCCGTCCAATCTAACATAATGTTGAATCCTGGTGCTACAGGATTCACAGGATTACTATGCTCGGCAACTGTGACCCCGCTTTTGACAACCGTTTTTGCATTAGGCTGAGAGACGGGGATAGACAAAATCCCTGCTTGCTTATTGGTTTTATCTTTGACGATGACGTGAAAGCCATAGGTTGACGCCGGGGCTATACTTGTTATTTTAACCTGGTATTTTTTCCCAGGTTGATATTTACCTCCCGAAAACGGTAAAATAGTGCTATCTAATATAAAGTTGACATCAAAGCTACTTGAACCTCCATGACAACCAGACCCACTACAGCCTGTAATCTCGGGGCCAAATGTTGTAACTGATGCTCCATTGCGGTTGCTGGACAAAGTAATGTATAACATCGTAGCAGCTAATGTTACCAGTAAATAATGTTTCATTGATTGGCTATTATGTATATTAAAGTTACAAATTCTTCGTAACACTGATTCTGTTTTTCACACCAATGAGCCAGTTTTAGTATTTCAAAAATTGCAATAGAAAAGCCGCCATACGGCGGCTTCCCTCTCTCTATGCAGATGGACTATATGTAGTACTATAGTTTGTTGAAGGTAATTACCTCTTGCTCTATGCCGTTAGTGATGCTGATAAAGTGCATGCCTTTTGCCAATGCTGATACATCGATGCTGTTGACATTATGATTCAAACTGCCCTGGGCTGCTTTAACACCATTCATTGAGTAGATGGTGTATGTATAGTTTCCGGCAGCATTGTTCTGTATGTCAATGTTCAGGATGTTATTAGCGGGGTTAGGGTAGGCATTGAGTTGTAAGCTCACGGCAATAGCCTCTACTGATGACGGCGGGCCTTCGGTAAGTGATACGCTGGTGGTATTCCATTGGTCACCCGAGGTGGTGCCATTTGCATTTACTGCGTTCACGGCCAGGTTCATTACCACATTACCTGCGCCTGCAGCCGGTGCAGTCCAATCAACTGATGCGCTGAACAAACCAAAGCCCGGGTGTAGTATGGACTTATGCTCAAATACAGTGAAACCTCCTGCCAATTGTGTTTTGGTAGACGCGGAAGGTGTGGGGTTAGTAAAAGAGCCGGCCTGCGCAGCGCCGCCATTTTGCGAAGCACGCAAAATAAACCCGAAACCCTGTGCCGTAGCATTGCTGCCTACTACCGTTAGCACATAGGTTACCCCCGGTGTATATTTATTGTCTTTCACGGTATCACCCGATGTTTTGGCTACAACTACCATCGAGGGCACGGTGGCAGCGTTTGAGGCTCCATGACAGCCACTTACATTACAGCCACTTACAGCGGTAATATGCCCTGCCTGAGAAGGGCCGTTTGAATAACTACTGGCTGCGAGATATACAATACCGCATGTCAGGAATAATAGTAGAGTACGTTTCATAAGCAATGTTTGAATGATTAAGTATAATTAAAGTTGTTTAACTTTTATATCAGCACCATATTGTTATGTAAATGTACAGGCAGGGATACGGTTGCGAGTTATAAATACACCTGCTTTAATTATAAATTTCCAGTACTGACTGCTGGAGCTGGCCTGGTGTCAAGCCAGTTTTAGCTTTGACAAAGGCGTTGAAGTTGCCGGGGGTATCAAAGTTCAGCTCGTAGGCTATTTCTTTCAAAGATATTTCGTTGAGCAATAACAAGCGCCTGATTTCCAGCATCAGTTCTTCGTGTATGATTTCAAGGGCGGTTTTGCCGAGGCCTTTTTTACATATCTCGTTCAGCTTATCGGGCGGGCAATTCATCAGCTCTGCGTATTCGCTCACCTTCCTTTTTCCCCGAATATTTTCAGTAATAAGAGATATAAACTGTGCAAGTTGAAATGAGTTTTTGTTGTCGCCGGTTTGCGCTTGTTGCAACTCCAGCAGGGTGATGAGTATGACCTGCAGGTAACTGCAGGCTTTCTGTAATGATAATGCTGAGCCGGTGGGCTGCTGCAATACTTGCTGTATCCTGCCGGACAAGTCGTACAGGTGGTGGAAAATGGCTGTATTACAATGCAGTTCGGCCGATTGGTTGTAAAAGTTGTGGTGCTTGAGCGGGTGCAGGTGTTCAAATATATTCTTCCTGAATTGCAATACCAATCCTTGCGCTGTTTGCCTCTTAAGCAGGTGTATCTGCCCGGGGTATATGATAAATACCTTGCCGGGTGTCATAGCCAGGTTGGTAAAGTCTATCAATTGCGTACCCTCACCGCTTTCAATAAATATCACTTCAAAGTAGTCGTGGCGGTGCAGTTGTTTGTAATCATAAGGGTTGGGATAATCCAGTGGCTGTATTTCCAATAATTTGCCCTCATCGGGCAAATGCACATAGTCTATTTTATGCGTTGCTTTGCTCAAGCCTGTTGCTTTTTTTGTTCCTGTAATTTATATAAATGGAAGCAATAATAGCCAACAGTATGGTTATACCCCTGAATATGTTAGACGTCTTATCCAGCAATACATTGTCGCCCGTATGAAAGATAGCGAAGGACAAGTTCATGAATATGTGCATGAAAATAGGGAACCACAGGTTCCAGCCCCACATTTTGTAGAATACAGCAAAGCCAATACCAGCACCGGAAGTCACTAAAAACACTAAGACCGCCCCGCCAACATCCGCGGCCTGGTATAAATGCCCCCAGGCAAAAATAAAAGCGGAGAGCAGCACAGCAGGTATAAAATGCCCGCCCGCCCTGCGCACCAGCATCCCCGTGACAAATCCCCTGAATACCAACTCCTCGTTAAATCCGGGCCATATAGCTTTTTCTATAGCAGATGACAGGCCAAAACCTGGGTTCGGGTTGGTAAAAAAAATACCGCCTATATACATAGGCAGCGTACATACTGCCGCCAGTACCAGGGCTGCAAGGAATTGCCCGTCCAGCCCCAGGTTGTGTATAGTTTTTTTTAGGCTGAACGAGGAAATGACAAATGCAATGAGGGAACATAATACCACCACCGATACACTGATGAGCCATTGCCTGGTATCTACCGGCATACCGTTATAGCGATCTACCCCGAACAGGATGTAAGCATATAGGTATTTTATCCAATAATAAGAAGTAGCGCCTATGAAGATAAGGGCCGATTGTAAATACCTGTTATTAAGCACGTTCATATACCAGATAAAGATAAAATTAAGTTCCCTGTCTTTTCATGGTCTTTTGCCACCAGTTCAAACCTCATTTCGTATCTTGCCGCCCGTTATGAGCAAAGAAATTGTTGTCAGCGGTATACGGTCTACCGGTTTCCTGCATTTGGGAAATTACTTTGGCGCCATGCGTAACTATGTGAAGATGCAGGATGAATATAACTGCTATTTTTTCGTAGCTGATTATCATTCGCTCACCACACACCCCGACCCCAAAGACCTGCGCGGCAACGTGTACCGCGTAGTGGCTGAAAATGTGGCATGTGGTTTAGACCCCGGCAAGGTGGCCCTGTACGCACAGAGCGATGTGCCTGAAATACCGGAGCTGTACCTGATGATGAACATGCTGGCCTACAAAGGTGAACTGGAAAAAGTACCTACGTTTAAAGATAAAGTAAGGCAGCAACCGGAGAATGTAAATGCAGGACTGCTGACATACCCGGTATTAATGACTGCGGACATCATCATACATAAAGCGGTAAAAGTGCCCGTAGGCAAAGACCAGGAGCAGCATATAGAAATGGCCAGGAATTTCGTCAACAGGTTCAACAACCGATATGGAGAACTGTTCCCTGAGCCTTATCCATTCAATTACAGCAGCGAACTGATAAAAGTGCCCAGCCTGGATGGAACCGGCAAAATGAGCAAGAGCGAAAACGAAAATGCCACATTGTACCTCGCAGATGAAGATGATGTCATCCGTAAGAAAGTTATGAAGGCCAAAACAGATGCCGGCCCTACCGAACACAACAGCGAAATGCCTGAGTATATCCAAAACCTGTTCCTGCTGATGGGCCTTGTATCGTCACCGGATGTTGTGGATACCTACAAAAAAGCATTTAATGAATGTACCATCCGCTATGGGGACATGAAAAAGCAGTTGGCAGAGGATATGGTGCAGTTTATAGCACCCATCAGGGAACGTACCAAAGAACTGCAGGCAGATGAGGGTAAAATAAGAAAGATACTGAGGGAAGGCGCTGAAAAAGCCCGTGCCAGTGCATCAGTTACTATTGCCGAGGCCCGTAAGCTGATTGGTATTAATTATTATTAATCTGCATGGGATAATAGCGGGAGCTATTTGAAATAGAATAAAAATTGTATTTTAAACTTTTGCGTTGACTGTACTATTCAGCCAGGCGTTCAAGAAAAAACTATCCGAATACATAAGGAGGAATTATGGCAAAGAAAAAGGTACTGAAACATATAGCTGTAGCCGGTAACATCGGCGCGGGAAAGACAACTCTTACCTCTATACTTGCCAAACATTATAAATGGACACCCCATTTTGAAGATATAGACCAGAACCCGTACCTGGTAGACTTTTACGAGGATATGCACCGCTGGTCGTTCAACCTTCAGGTGTATTTCCTGAATACCCGCCTCAAAAGCCTGGAGACCATCAGGAACGGTAAAGACATTGTGATACAAGACCGTACCATCTACGAGGACGCCTATATCTTTGCCCCCAACCTGTATGACATGGGGCTGATGAATAAAAGGGATTATGAAAATTACACATCGCTGTTCCACACGTTAGTGAAGCTGGTGCAACCGCCCGACCTGCTGATATACCTGAAAGCATCTATACCCAAACTGGTAGACCAGATACAGAAAAGAGGCCGTGAATATGAAGAGAATATCAGGCTGGATTACCTGAAGCGTCTGAATGAGTACTATAATAAATGGATAGACAAATACGAAGACGGGCAATTGCTCGTTATTGATATTGAAAATCTTGATTTTACTGAAAACGATGAAGACCTGGCTGAAGTGTTGCGCAGGGTAGACGCCCAGATAAACGGGCTGTTTTAAGGTGGACTGTAACTTTTTGCCCCTTCATACGATATACAGCGAAATATAAAGCCACTACTACATGAGCAAACCCCTATACTTGCTGTTGCAGGTTGCCTTACTGTTTATTTCGTCTGCCGCCTTTTCCGCAACGCTGAAGGGTAAAGTAACTGATGACAAAGGAGAACCGTTACCTTATGCTACCATTTATGTAAAAGGCACCACAACAGGTACTGCGGCCAACGCCCAGGCTGAATATACGTTGCAACTGCAACCGGGCACCTATAATATCCTTTGCCAGTATATGGGCTTCAGGCAGGCTACTTACAAGGTAACTGTAAAGGGGGGTGAAGTTATCACGCATAATTTTTCACTACAGGAGCAGAGCCTGGAGATGAAAGATGTGGTTGTAAAAGCCAATGCTGAAGACCCTGCTTATGCTATTATCAGGAAGGCCATTAAAAAGAGGAAATACCACCTGGAGCAAGTGCAGGAATTTCAATCGGCTATATACATGAAAACAGTGGGGCGAAACAGGTCGTTGCCCAGTACTATATTTGGTATAAAAGTGAATGGCGAAGATATAAGCGACGGCGGTGGTGGGGGCGCTGATTCTAATAAGCTGGGTGTTATATACCTGAGCGAGCAGGAAGCAGATTATTACACAGACGGGAAAAGAGAGCGGACAGTGGTACGTTCCGTACGAGAAAGTGGCACAAATAGCGGTGTTGGCCTGTCGCAGGTGCCACCCGTGGTGTCGTTTTACCATAACAACGTTAATCCGCTGTGGGGTATCAGCGAGCGTGGCTTCATATCACCCATCAGTGATGGGGCGCTTAACTATTACAAGTATAAATACCAGGGCGAGTTCAGGGAGGACGGGCATACTATTAATAAAATACAGGTGATACCGAAACGGGACTATGAGCCATTGTTTTTCGGGACTATTTATATAATCGATGATGAATGGGCTATACACAGCCTTGACCTTGCCCTGACCAAAAAGTCAGGTATGGAAATGTTGGACACATTGAGCGTGCAGCAAACGTATATACCGTTGAAAAAAGATACCTGGATCATCAAAAGCCAGGTGCAATATTTTACGCTTGATATTTTCGGTATAGGGCTTACAGGCAATATACTGGTGGTGTACGACAACCAGAAGATAAACGAAAAAATTCCTGACAGCCTGTTTGAGAATAAAATCATCAGCTCATACCTGCCGGAAGCAAATGACAGGGATACATCTTATTGGGAGGCTGCAAGAGTAGTTCCACTGGAAGAAGACGAAGCGGAAGATTATCATAAAAGAGATAGCGCACGCGCCTTATACACTTCACCTGAGTACAGGGACTCTATGCGGCGCAGGCGCAATAAATTTGAAGTCACTGATTTTATTATGAGCGGCTTTTATTATGCCACTAAGAATTATAAGAGCACCTACAAGTCCAACTCACTGCTGGGCGGCATGGTTACTTATAACACAGTGGAAGGGCTTGTAGCCAATCCCAAAATCAATTCTACACACAGGATTGACTCTGCGCGCTATATATACAATGTAGCTGCAGTGCGGTATGGTTTCGGCAATACACACCTGAATGTATATGACAGGCTCAGCTATAAACACTATGACCGAAAATGGCTGACACGCAATTGGGAGGTGGGCATAGAGGGAGGCAAATACATATACCAGTTCAATCCTAACAGTACTGTTATGCCATTGTACAATACCGTATCGGTACTTGGATATGGCAAAAACCTGATGAAACTGTACGAACGCTATACAGCAGCCGCCTTCTTCAACAGGAGCTTTGGTAATGGCTTAACTATAATGGCTAAAGGTGGTTTCCAACGCAGGCTGCCTGTCAGCAACACTACCTATTATACATGGGCCAATAATAATCCTGAAAAGTGGAGCGATAATACACCTGCGCCGTTGACAGGCATGCTGTGGGAGATACATAATGCTGTAATGTTTAAAGCCGGCATATCTTACCAGCCGGGCTATAAGTTTATACAATACCCTAAGTTTAAATCGCCTGTCAGCAGCATATGGCCGCGTTTTACCCTTATGTACGAGAAAGGCATACCCGGCATACTGAACAGCAAAACGGATTTTGACAAATGGCGTTTCCAGGTAGAGGATTATGTAAACATGAAACTATTGGGCAGCATTGAATATAACCTGTCCGCCGGAGGATTTTTCAATAGCAAGTACGTGAGCCTGCCCGATATGATGCATATAGCAGATAACGAAATAGCTATAGCAGCACCCTATTTAGCGGGTTTTCAACTCGCGCCTTATTATATGTTCAGCAATACAGCCAATATATATGGCGAGGCACATGTGGAATATGACCTGAACGGGCTATTGACCAATAAGATACCCTTATTGAAACGTGCAAGGTGGAACGTAGTGATTGGTAACAATACCTTGTATATCAACCCCAATAATTATTACACAGAAGCCTTTGTGGGTATTGACAACCTGGGCTTCAGCATATTCAGGTTTCTGCGGGTAGATGTAGTAAGGGGATGGGACCATAACAGGAAAACCTATACAGGCATCCGCATAGGCATAGATGCTAATGCTATGGGCGGCGGTGTTACCATAGAGGAAGACAAGGAAAACTTTACCTGGTAAAAATTTCACGTATAGTATATAAAAAAAATTACCGCCCTTTTTCGGGGCGGTAATTTTTTTATGACAGACCCACTGTTGTCAGAATTTAATACCGGCTGTCAATGCTACATTATTGAAGCTGTTTTTGATAGTTGCAGTCGGAACATTGATAACACCAATAGCAGGGTCGGGGTATATAACTACATAAGGTTGTTCTGTAGCGGTAGCGCTGGTGTGGTTAAAACCCAGGTCAAGGAACACATTATCGAACCTGAAGCCAACACCTGCAGAATAATTCAACCTTTCAGAGCCCATAGCAGTATTCTTGTAAGGATTGCTGTAATACCCGAAGCCCAGGCGCAGCATCACTATATCAAACCGTACCTCACCACCCAGGCGGATGTTAGATGCGGCCTTGTACATGGTTTTGATGCCATTGTTTACTTCCTGCTCGTAGTAGCTGTCCAGTTCGTCGAAGCTGAAGCGTGCTGATGAGTAATCTACGAATTCATAATCGAGGCTGATGAAGCCGCGCTTGCCGATGATAGATGCCGCACTTAATACAGCGCGCCATGGGGTAATCATCGTATACTGGTATTCATTAGTAGGTGCATCCACCCTTGTCAGCGGGTTGGGGTCTTCACCTAGGTATGCTTTAAAACCTTCTGTATGGCTGGTTATCGACCTGTTTTGAATATCTGTCATGCCAAAGAATGTAGGCGTATGTAAGGCTGCTCCCGCACGGAAATTGCTGGTGATGTTATATATAAACCCGATTTTCAGGTTGATACCGGCACCGGTGGTTTTCAAAGATTCGTTGTATTCAAAATAGTTGAAGTCGTTATCCGGGTTTCCCGAGGCATCTTCTTCACGCAAAGTAATATCCCTTAAATACCGGAGTGAAGCGATGCCTATGGTAGCGCCCAGCATGAGTTTTTCTTCGTAATTGCCGCCAAAAGATATATTCACATCTGTGATACCACCGCGCTGTTGTACACTACGCATCTGGTCGAGCCCGGTTTCAAAGTTGGGCGTTTTGTAATAACCGATGGTATCTATATAGTCCAACAGATAACTTCCATAACCTAAACCCGCGAATGTTGCGGTGTTGTCAAAGTCGTCAGGATAAGCGATAGCGTCTGCCAGGAACACCTCACTGGCTGACGAAGTGTTGTTGAAACCACTATAAACATGATTGGATGTAAAATCGGCAGAGCGGCTGACACCGATACCGAAAGAAGCGGATTTCCATTTGCTGTTCTTATACCTCCTGCCCTCTGCGGCGCTGGTAAATACTACACCAAAATTGTTGATGTTGAAACGGGTAGCATTATCAGACATTGCCGCCCCTGTATAGGTACTGTTGGCGCTGCTGAACTTTAATGAAGGTGTAAAAGTAAGCTCGGAAGTCCTGTACACCCCTATACCGGCGGGGTTTACGCTCAGCGACGAAAAGTCGCCGCCTATGGCACCCAGCGCCCCGCCAAAGCCAATAGAACGTGCCGTGCCCTGGGGACTCAGCAAAGAATAGCGCAATGCGTCAGATTCGTCCTGGGCAGCAGCTGTCCAGATGCATGCTGTTGCCGCTATGAATATTGAAGTGAAAAGTAAAACTGGCTTTATCATAAAAAAATGATTTTGTTTACTACAATTATCCCGCTCTTATGTTTGGGATATTATAACAAATATCTAAAACGAATTGCTACTCCTATGTTAAAAAAAGAATTGCATATAAAAAAAGCAGCCCGTTGATATAACAAGCCGCTTTGTAACAAAATATGTTTGTAGACTACCTACCTTCTTCCGCCACCTGAACGCCCACCGCCAAAGCTGCCACCACCGCGTGAGGGTGATGAACTTGGTGATGAATAACTGCGTGAAGGGGTGTTATTGTAAGAAGGTGTTGAGCGCTGGTATGATGGCTCAGACCTTTGGTAAGTAGGCTGTTGCCTTTGAGGGGCGGGTTCTGCCCTTTGGTACGACCTTGACGGCGCCTGTTGTGCAGGCTTAGCCTGGTACGACCTGTTGTTCTCTGTATTATTATACGAGCGTGAAGGTCTGTTCGTGGCGCCGCTGTTGTACCTGTCGTTGTTCCTGGCTGGCTCCGCAGGGTCCATGCGCTCTGTTGTTGTACCTCCCCTGCGTTCTGTAGAGCGAATGCCCGAAGACGGTGATGAAACCGGGGTTGCAGACCTTGAATAATTCCTGTTATTAGTTCCCTCCCTCAATTCGCCTGTTGAGCGCCGGAGCTGGCTGCGTGTGCCACCGCTCATGCCGCTGCCTGTACGTCCAGTGGTAGCGCGCAGGCTACCGGGGTACCTGTTGACAGAAGAGCGTGGGCCATAAGATACAGTGCGTACATTACTAATGCCATTGCCGCCATATGCGCCTGCATAATAACCATCATAAAAACCGTTATAATAACCGCCATATATGCCTCCGTAACCACCATACATCCAGGGAGAGTTCCAGGCGCTGTAAAAGCCGGGATAACCATACCAGCAATTCCAGCCCCAGTAAGACGACCAGTATGGCCCACCATAACCTACACCAAATCCCCAGGACGGGCCCCAGCCCCAGGTAGTGAATCCGCCGCCATACCATGGACTATACCAGAAGGGGTCGTAAGCCCAATAACTCGCACCATAGTATGCGCCGTTAAAACGGTTGAAGCGGTTCGTGTAATAATAATCGTCTTCATCGTAGTCAATATATTCCTCTTCGCCGCTGTCGTAGTCTGCAGTGCTGCTATTTGCCTTCCTCTCTTCAGCGCGTTTCCTGCGGGCTTCTTCTATAATCTGTCTTTCCTTCTCAGCCTCTTCAGCATCCTTTTGGGCATCTTCGGCAGTGTAATAGATATCGTCCTGCACTTTTTTGCTTTGTGCATCAGCAGACGCAAGGCCAAAAACAGCCAGCAGCAAATATGTTAAGAAAATATGTTTCATACTCCTGTTTTTTTACTTGGTAAACTACCTGTGTAAATTACTACATTTGCTGGACTAAACAGCATTACAGGCGATATATGGGCGATAATTTAACAACTCGTAAACAGGACTATTCTCAATGGTATAACGATCTTGTCATCAAAGGCGGATTGGCTGAACATTCGGCCGTGAAAGGCTGCATGGTGATAAAACCATACGGCTTTGCACTGTGGGAAAATATGCGTGACCAACTGGACCGTATGTTTAAAGAAACTGGCCACCAGAATGCATACTTCCCACTATTTATACCCAAGAGTTTTTTGAGCAAGGAAGCCGCTCACATAGAAGGTTTTGCGAAGGAGTGCGCTGTGGTAACACACTACCGCCTGAAGAACGACCCTAATGGTAAAGGCATCATAGTAGACCCCGATGCTAAACTGGAAGAAGAGCTGATTGTGCGCCCCACGTCTGAAACGATAATCTGGAATACTTATAAAGGCTGGATACAGTCGTACCGCGACCTGCCTATACTAGTGAACCAATGGGCCAACGTAGTGCGCTGGGAAATGCGTACCCGGTTGTTTTTGCGCACTGCTGAATTTCTGTGGCAGGAAGGCCATACCGCACACGCTACAAAAGAAGAAGCTATAGCGGAAACGAAACAGATGCTGGATGTATACGCCACATTTGCCGAAGAATACATGGCTATGCCCGTGATACGCGGTGTTAAAACAGAGAGTGAGCGGTTTGCAGGTGCGGAAGACACCTATTGCATTGAGGCGCTGATGCAGGATGGCAAGGCATTGCAGGCAGGTACATCACACTTCCTGGGGCAGAACTTTGCCAAAGCATTTGACGTGAAATTTGCTGATAAAGACAATAACCTGGAATATGTCTGGGCTACTTCATGGGGCGTATCTACCCGCCTGATAGGCGCGCTGGTAATGGCGCACAGCGATGATGACGGGCTGGTGATGCCGCCAAAGATTGCGCCACTGCAAGTAGTAATAGTACCCATATATGGTAAAGACCCCGAAGCCACCAAGAAGGTAGAAACGAAAGCAAATGAACTGGTAAGCCAGTTGAAGGCGAAGGGTATTCGTGTAAAATTTGACAATGATGATTCCAAACGCCCCGGGTGGAAGTTTGCCGAGTATGAGTTGCGCGGAATACCTGTGCGTATTGCCCTGGGCGCACGCGACCTGGAGAATAACCAGGCTGAAGTAGCCCGCCGCGATACCAAAGAGAAAGCACCTTATGCATTGGACAACCTGGTGGATAGCGTGACAGCATTGCTGGATGAGATACAACAGAACATGTATAATAAGGCGCTGGTATTCCGCAATGAGCATACCACGCGTGTAGAAAGCTGGGATGAATTTGTGACCGTACTGAACGAGAAAACAGGTTTTGTATCCGCACACTGGGACGGCACTGCGGAAACGGAAGAAAAGATAAAAGAAATGACCAAGGCTACTATACGCTGCATTCCATTGGATAGCATTAAAGAAGAAGGGCGTTGTGTATTGACAGGCAATCCTTCTACGCAAAGGGTATTGTTCGCCAAAGCGTATTAAGGAAGTATCGGCGCGTTAGTGAAAGGTTTCATACACATATTTGTAATCCTGTGCTGTCTGTTACTTGCTTGCAATAATGATGGCATAAGTACCAACGAAGCAGGCGATAAGGTGTTTACATATGCGCCGATTGACTGGCAGATGGTATTGCCCGATGGATGGGAAATATTGAGTGAATCAGAAAGAGATAAGCTGGCATACAAAGCGGAGCACTATTACGAAGAAGATATGGCTGCGAAAAAGCAGGGAGGGGAGAAGAAGATAATACTGGGGGTACGTAAAGGAGAAAAGGATATGAATGCTGTGTATGCATTCACCCGCAGCTATGAGCGGGATGAGGATTTTCCGGAGTTGCGCGAACTACTGGCCCAACAATACCGCAGCTATGCCACAGGCGAGTACAGTGCCGATACATCTCTGCAACAAGAGGTACTGAACGGTATCGTGTTTGCCAAAGCCACCCTGAAAGTAAACTATGCAGGCAAACCTTACTTTACGTATATCACGTACAGTACCATGCTGGATACGCTGAACTTCGGAGTGAGCATTGTTACCAACAACGTTGCCGATGAGCAAATGCTGGTAGACAATTTCAGGAAGTCTGCGGAGCGTATAACTGTTGGACGGTAACCAACAGTTATACTTTATGCTTTTTCCAATTGCCCTTGCTAAACAGCCAGAGTGTAAACAAGCCCACTGAAGTTTCGGAAAAGAACACGCCCCAAAACACGCCTGTATAGCCCCAGTCGAGCGTAATGGCAAGCAGGTAAGACAGCGGTATCTGTATCAGCCAGAAAAATACAACATTGATTTTGGTGGGTGTCTTCGTATCACCCGCACCGTTAAATGCCTGCACCGCTACCATCCACCAGCCATACACGAAAAAGGAATAAGACAGGATGCGCAACCAAGCAGCGCCCACAGCTATCACGGCATCATCTTGTGTAAATATCCTCATCAGCGAATCGTTGAACAGGAAAAACATAACCGATACGAGCACAAGGAATATCATATTGTATACACCTATTTTCCATACCGATGCTTCGGCACGGTCCGGCCTTTCCGCCCCGAGGTTTTGTCCCACGAGTGTAGCCGCCGCGTTTGACAATCCCCATGCCGGCATAATGCTGAACATCATGATACGGATGGCGATGGTAGCACCCGCCACGGCTTCGCTGCCTATGTCCGACAATATACGCATGAGAAATATCCAGGAGGTCATGGCGATGATCATCTGCCCTACACCCCCCAGCGATGTCTTGATGATATTAAGCATAATGCCCGCATTAAAATACATCTTCGTTATTTGTGCGCGTATATGTTTGCCGCCTCTTGCCAATACCCATAACTGGATGGCTACACCCGTGCCCCGCCCGATATTGGTGGCAATAGCAGCGCCCTCTATACCCATAGCAGGTATAGGCCCCCAGCCAAATATCAGGATAGGGTCAAGTACGATATTGATGATATTGGCTACCCATAATACTACCATGGCTATAGATGCATCGCCCGCACCCCTGAATATGGCATTGATAACAAACAGCAGCATGATGACCACGTTGCCACCCAGCATCCATTGTGTGTACTTATAGCCATGCTCTAAGCTCCAGGCATCGGCACCCATCAGGGCCAGTAATTCTTTGGCAAAAAAGATGCCTGCAATGGCAAAAGGCAACGATAAAAGTACAGTGAGCAATATGGCCTGTATGGCCGATGCTTCCGCGTCTTTTTTGTTCTTTTCGCCAATACGTCGTGCCACTATAGCTGTCACCCCCATAGATAAACCCATAGCCAGGGAGTACAGCAGGAACATATATGTTTCCGTCAACCCAACAGCCGCCACGGCAGAGGCGCCCAGCCTCCCTACGAAGTAGATGTCTACCACCGCAAAAGTAGATTCCATAACCAGCTCCAGTATCATGGGCACTGCTAGCAGGAAGATGGCTTTCCTCAACCCTATTTGTGTGTAGTCTGCTTCTGTCCCCAGTATGGCACTTTTCAGCGCCAGCCATATGTTGGTCCGGGGTGTTATTACTAATGGTTCCTGTGATGTATTACCTTGTTCCATCCGATAGATATATTAAAATTCCGGTCAAAGGTACAATAGAACCCGATGTAGTTGCAGGTGTTAAAACAACATATTGCGGGTGGAAATGCGACAAATTACTTTTTGCACTGGTTATAATCTTGTAGGAAATTGTTAAACAAAAAATGCCGCCGTGATGATTACGACAGCATTTTTTGTAAAGGAGCTATTAATTATTCTATCGGTTTTTTACTATTTTATTATGACTGATGATACCGCCATCTGCTGTAACGGTTACAAAATAAATACCCGCGGGTCCGTCAAATAGGGTTTGTACTGTTGACGTGTTCTTATATTCTTCCGCTGCAACCAATTGCCCTACCTGTGTAGTGATGATAAGTTGTACATCAGTATATGTTTTTCCAAGCCGGATAGTTAATTTGCCATCTGTGGGGTTAGGATATATACTTACGGTTTTGGATTCAATATCGCTTATTCCTACGCCCGGCACAGTGAAACAAGCGGAAGTGTCTATGCAATTACCGGCGGTAAGGATGACTGCATAGTTGCCCGTGACAGTAGGGGTATAGGTTTTGTTGAATGCGCCCTGGATAATAATCCCCGTGTTACAGTTCATCCATTGATACAATACGCCTCCGCCGGTTGCGTTGGAGGTGAGTGTACTGCCGGATTGTGCTACGGTAGTGTCAATAATCGGGCAGTTGGCTGTTTTTTGTATAAATCCATCAAGGTTCCCTGAGGAGGTAAGGTTCAACCCCGTACCGTGAAAATCGAAATTTACCGTTCCGTAAAACCCGCCAACAGTGAATACATCACCATTGTTGTTTACAGCAACGGAATAGCCAGCCTCTGAACTGTTGCCACCCATTTGTGCCGCCCATATATACCCACCATTGCTATTGAGTTTCAGTGTGACGATATCGCCGCTGTTGTTGACAGAGGTAAGGGGAGTGGTGGTGAAGTAGGCATATGTTTCAAAATAACCGGTAGCATAAATATTGCCTGCAGCATCTGTTGTAACGGCATTCAGTACATTATTGCCACCGTTGCCGTACTGGTTCATCCATACAAAATTGCCCGCGCCTGTCAGTTTCCATACAAACATACTATGGCCAAGGTTGCTGATGGAGGTTTGTGAGTTAGTGCCGCTGTTGGGGTCAAAGTCAGCTGTGCCGGCAAATCTCCCGACAGCAGTTATGTTGCCATTAGGGTCGGTAGCTATATCATTAATATTAGAGAATCCCGGAAAGTTACATTCCAACTGTTTCACCCATACAAAATCTCCGGTATTATCCAGTTTTAATACATACCCGTTTTGGCTGCCGTTGGTTGTGAGTTCCAGGTTGCCATCCGGATCGAAGTCAATCTCACGAAGAAATGAACCGGCAAGGAATACATTTCCACTCGCATCTAGCGCAATGGACGGGGCCGTCAGGAATGGGTTGAAAGAACTGCCTGCGGCTTTATTGATTTGTTTAGACCAAAGAGATGTGCCGCTGTTATCAGTTTTTTCGATTGTAATGTAGGAAGATTGGCTTTGCTGGTTATTGCAGAAAGCATAAGCCATGTAGATATTATTACTATTGTCAAGCGCAAAGTCTGCACCGGAAACATCATCGTCAAATGGATTGGTTTTCTGCCTTTGGTCTACGGAAACAAAATTGCCCGAAGCATCCAGTTTCAGTATGAATATATCCCTTGCGCCCGGACCGTAAGATGCCATATTGTAGAGGCCAGGTCCCGGGTCAAAATCAACGGTACTCATAAAAGCACCCATTATGTATATGTTTCCTGATGCATCCGTTTTCACAACTATGCCGTAGTCCATTCCCACACCGCCTATCTGCTTTGCCCATACCAGGTTGCCGGCTGCGTCCAGCTTTTGTATAAAGACATCATAATCTCCTGCGGAAGTCATGTTTGATGTTCCCGGACCCGGGTCAAAATCTGCTGTTCCCCAAAAATAGCCGGTAGACACAACATTGCCTCCGGCATCTGTTGCTATACTATTAGTGGCATCGTGCCAGGTTCCCCCGACCTTCGAGGCCCAGCGGAAACTCTGTGCATGTACTGAGCTCATAGCTATGCAGCTCATCAATAGGGATAAGTATAAAATTCTCATATAAAATGTTTATTGAACGGCAAAGGTACGTATTGTAGCTTCAAGGCCGGAAAACAGCAGTTTTTTTAGCTTTCGATTAATCAATACCACTATTTTCTTTAACCAAAGGTTGTGGTTCTTTGCCCGGGCGCAGTACCCGCAGCATTTGCAGCAGTACCGATAAGAGTATCAGCCCCATGCCCATGTAAAATTCAGGGCTGAGCATCTCGTATTCTTTAAAAAAGGCGAATGCCAGCAGTATGCCATACACGGGCTCGAGGTTGACACTGAGGGTAGAGGTGAAAGCGCTGATGTACTTGAGGGCGTTAAGCGCAAGCGACTGTGCCCATACCGTGCAGCAGAGGCTGAGGATAACCAGCCACAGCCAGTCGTAGGTGCCAGGTGCCATGTCTACCTTTTCTACAGAAAATATAAGCTGGAGGGGCAGCAGCAGGGTAATAAGCCCCCAGCCGGCAGCCATCTCGTAAAACACCATAGTGCGGGCTGGGTATTTATGGGCTATTTTTTTGTTGAGTACGGTAAACCACGAACTGAGCAGGGCAGCTATAACACCGGATAATACACCCCATCCATAAGCCTGCTTGAAACTATATATCAGGTACACGCCCGCTATGGCCAGCAGGCCCAGCAGCAGTTCTGGCAGGCTGTGTTTGCTCTTGTTAATAAACGGGTCGAGCAGGGAGGTGAAGATACTGGCTGTAGACAGGCATACCAGCGCTACGGAAGCATTGGCCAGCTTGATAGAGCCATAAAAAGCCACCCAGTGCAAGCCAATCAGGCAGCCTATCCAAAAAAGGCGGTATTTGTCGCCTTTGGCTATGGGTACCCACTCTTTGCGGTAATAGAGTATCACAGCCATAAATACGGCTGTTAGCAGCATGCGGTACCATACCAGCACGGGAGCCGACAAATCGATAGCCCTGCCCAGTACGGCGGTAAAGCCCCATAATACCACTGCAAGGTGCATCTGCAACAGCGCCTTCTTCATATCCTACAGAAATAAACAGGCAAACTTATATTTTATATTTCACCCCTGCGGGAAAATATTTTTACAGAACTTTGCCCCACATTTTTGCACGAAATCAATTAATTATACCTTTATTC
>CAZEZM010000027.1:36420-60676 GCA_964515955.1 uncultured Flavipsychrobacter sp.
GGATTACCCGAAATTTGCCGCCGTTAAATGACTAACAGCTATACTGACCTCGTAAAACAAACCTTCGATTTTCCGCAAGAAGGGTTTGATGTAGTGGATAACTACCTGCAATTCAATGGTGTGGATATAAAAGCGCTGATAGACAAGTATGGTACGCCCTTCAAGCTTACCTACCTGCCCAAGATAGGCCAGCAAATAAATAAAGCCAAAGGCTTGTTTGCCGAGGCCATAAAGAAACATCGCTACGACGGCAATTATTATTATTGCTATTGCACCAAGAGCTCGCATTTCTCTTTTATGGTAGAGGAAACACTGAAGCATAACGTGCACCTGGAGACGTCGTTTACTTATGACATCGACATCATCAGGCAATTGTATAAGCGCAGAAAGATTACTAAAGAAACATATATCATATGTAATGGCTATAAAACAAAGCCATATACCCGTGCCATATCGCGCCTCATCAACGAGGGGTTTAAAAATGTTATCCCTGTACTGGACAACAAGGAAGAGTTTGATGACTACAAGCGGATGATACGCACAAAAGACCCGGTGAACATAGGCATCAGGCTGGCAACTGAAGAAGAGCCAACTTTTGATTTTTATACATCAAGGCTGGGCATACAGAAGAAGGAAGTGCTTGAGTTTTATGTAGATAAAATAAAAGGCAATGACAAGTTCAGGCTGAAGATGCTGCACTTCTTTATGAACAAGGGTATAAAGGATGACATCTATTACTGGAGCGAACTGAATAAAGCAATCAACCTGTATTGCCAGCTCAAGAAGATTTGCCCTGAACTGGACGGATTGAACATAGGCGGGGGCTTCCCCATCAAACACTCGCTGGGTTTCGACTATGATTATAAATACATGATCAATGAAATCATTGCGAATATCAAAAGCGTATGCAAGCGCAATAAGGTAGATGTACCTGATATATACACAGAGTTTGGCTCGTACACAGTAGGCGAGAGCGGTGCGGTGATATACAGTGCCCTGGGCGAGAAGATGCAGAACGATCGTGAAATTTGGTATATGATAGACAGCTCGTTCATCACCACGCTGCCGGATACCTGGGGCATAGGCGAAAAGTTCCTGCTGCTACCCATCAACAAATGGGACAATGAATACCAGGAAGTACACCTGGGCGGCCTTACCTGCGACAGCCACGATTTCTATACTTCAGAAGAACATATCAATGCGGTATTCCTGCCCAAGACTGATAAAACAAAAGGGGCGGAGCCATTATATATAGGCTTCTTTCACACTGGTGCTTACCAGGACCAGTTGGCAGGCTATGGTGGTATCAAGCACTGCATGATCCCATCGCCCAAGCACGTGGTGGTGGAGATGGATAAAAACGGGAAGGTGGTAGACTGGCTATATGCCAAAGAGCAGACCTCGCAGAGTATGCTGAAGTTATTGGGGTATACTAAGTAATAGTAAGCAGGTAAGGGGTTATTTGGTTTTTGTCTTTTTGCCTCTTTTGGTCACTTCCTTTAGCAGGTTGCCTTCTACCCGCCAGTAACCATATACTTTGGTTTCTGTGTATTTGCGTATGGATATGCCTGTTTTTTCAGCTATGTACCAGCACAATTCATAGCCAAAATCCCGGTTTTCAGTATTTACCTTTGCGTAAGAAATCAAATCCATGTACCCAAGTATAGTTGCGCGTATTACAGCAACTGTAGGCGGCTTTTTTGCCAGGTACAGCCTGATGAGTTCGGTACAGCAATCTTCCAACAGTTTGATGATGATTTCCTGGTCGGCTTCAGGCGTACGCTCAACTCCGGGTACTATCTTGTGGAAGGTATGGTACTTGTCTACCCACCTGATTTTACGCAGTTGCTCTATGATAGTTGCGGGGTCGTTGCCGCCCTTTTTACCCACGTTAGTCATGAACCGTGAATGGAATACCTGCCGTTGAGCAGGCCTAGGTTAAACAATGCGATGATAATATATTCTTTCAACTCGTACAATAACCGTTTGCCCACAGGGAAACCTTTAGGGAAAGGGGCAGGTACGATAGTTACATTCTTTATATGCCTGTTGAAAAACTTTTCGGCCCTCATACGGTGGAAGCTGGAAGTAACCACAATAGCATGCAGATAACCCTTCTGTTGCATGATGCGGCTCACCATCACAGCATTTTCGTAAGTATTACGGGCACTGGGTTCTGTGTATATATCCCGGCGTCGTATGCCATGGTGTACCAGGTATGCAGCCATTACTTCCGATTCTACAAATTCATTGTCAACTGCACCGCCGGTAACTATTATTTTGTCCGCCAGCCTTTGTTGGTACAGCTCTACAGTTTTGTCGAGCCTTGCCTGCAATATAGGGCCGGGGCGGCCATTTTCGTCTGCCGGGTATCCTAATACTACCAATATGTTTTCAGCGTCTTTCACTTGTTCAAAATTAATAGTAATTATTTATACAGCATTAGCGCATTATCATTATGAATATGTGTATTTTTAAAAGGGCCAAAATTTTTCTAAACCCATTTTTGGTCTCATATTTGCGGTTAATAAGGAGTTATCAATTTGGTAACGTATATTTTACTTGAGCCATATCGAAGATTTTCAATGTTAAACGCTAAAAGTAAAGTCCGGTAAAAAAATAAATGATACGTAACCTGATTATAGACATTGCGCCATTACTTATCATTGCTATTATAGGCTTATTTGCTATTGTTAAAGTGTCTATTATATCTGTCAACCTGCACAAAAACTATATTTCCCTGTTCTTTAATTCGTTGTTGTTTTATAACAAAGTGACGATACGCAACACTTTTCACGAGAAATTAAAGGACTACTACCGTAAGAGTAATAAGGTGAATGCGCTGTTCTACGCTACGATAGCCATCATACTGGCCTTGTACATATTGATGAAGGCAATTTAAGGGTTTAAGTTTTTCTCAAAAGCGCAAGTTTTCTTACATTTGCACAATTTGTTTTTTTAATATGCCTACACAAACGGAATCTGTACCCGCGTACCTTCTATTAGAAGATGGTACCTTCTTAAAAGGTAAATCATTTGGCGCAAAAGGTACCACAGGTGGTGAAATCTGCTTTAATACAGGAATGACCGGTTACCAGGAAGTGTTTACCGACCCTTCTTACTATGGCCAGGTATTGATTATGAACTCTGTATATATAGGCAACTATGGAGTTAAGGATGAAGACACAGAGAGCAATTCTGTAAAAATACGAGGCCTGATATGCAAGAATATATCGGAGCGTTACAGCCGCATGGTAGCCGACGACAGCCTGCATGAATACCTGGTGAAAAACAACCTGGTTGCCATACATGATATAGATACCCGTGCCCTGGTACAGCACATCAGGAGCAAGGGGGCTATGAACTGCGTGATATCTACTGATAAGCATGAAATAGAAGCGCTGAGGGAAGAGCTGAAACAAGTGCCCGATATGGCAGGCCTGGAACTTTCGTCTTACGTATCCACAAAAGAACCATATTATTTTGGCAACGAGAACGCGGCTATCCGTATAGCCGTGCTGGATTATGGTGTAAAACGCCATATACTGCAAAGTATGGCCGACAGGGGTGCTTACATGAAAGTGTATCCGGCTAAAACTAGTTATGCTGAGCTGGCTGAATTTCAACCACATGGTATATTTATATCCAACGGCCCCGGCGATCCTGCGTCTATGGACTATGCTGTAGAAACCGTGAAGCAGGCGCTGGAACAGGAAAAGCCATTGTTTGGCATATGCCTGGGCCACCAGATACTGGCGCGTGCTAATGATATACCAACATTCAAAATGCACCACGGGCACAGGGGGCTCAACCATCCTGTGAAGAACCTGCTGACCGGAAGGTCGGAGATAACCACCCAGAACCACGGTTTTGGTGTAGACCCTGAATCGGCCCGGAACTCTGATAAGGTAGAGGTAACACACCTCAATCTGAACGACGGCTCAATAGAAGGTATCAGGGTAAAAGGCAAGCCTGCCTTCTCCGTGCAGTACCACCCGGAAAGTACACCCGGCCCGCACGATTCAAGGTATTTGTTTGACGATTTCATCAGTATGATTAAGGAAAGGTTGTAGTTCTGTATTAAATTGTATCCTTCAAAGCCAAAAGTATTTTACGCTCATGAACAATGAAAAAATCCTGGTGATAGGTGCCTGCGGGCAAATAGGTGTAGAGCTAACGCTGGCGCTGCGCAAGGTGTATGGCGACAGCAATGTGTTGGCTACCGATATCAGGGAGGAACATAAACTGCTGAATGGTACAGGGCCATATATGGTACTGGATGCAATGGACGGACAAGCCATAACAGAAGTAATAAAGAAACATTCTATTACCCAGGTGTACCTGCTGGCGGCGTTACTGTCTGCCACGGGCGAGAAAGCACCCAAACGCGCCTGGGACATTAATATGCAAAGCCTGCTACAGGTACTGGATATATCTGTAGAACAAAAACTTAATAAACTATATTGGCCAAGTTCTATAGCCATATTCGGCGCTACTACGCCCAAACAACATACACCGCAGAAGACCATCGTTGAGCCGGGTACTGTGTACGGCATCAGCAAATATGCAGGCGAACTTTGGTGCCAGTATTACCATAACAGGTGGGGCCTGGATGTAAGGAGCCTGCGCTATCCCGGGTTGATAAGCTGGAAAGGTGAGCCGGGCGGAGGCACCACTGATTATGCGGTAGATATATTTTACGAAGCATTGAAATCAGGCAAGTATACCTGCTTCCTGCAGGAAGATACGTACCTGCCTATGATGTATATGGACGATGCCATCAGGGGAACGATAGAACTGATGGAATCGCCTGCTGAAAAGATAAATAGCCGCATGGCATACAATTTCTCCGCCATGAGTTTCTCTCCTGAAGAACTGGCGGCAGTGATACAGTCCCAAATGCCGGAATTTGAAATCAATTATGCACCGGATTTCCGCCAGCAGATAGCTAATGGCTGGCCGCAGAGCATAGATGATGCTGATGCACGCAACGACTGGGGCTGGCAACACGCTTTCGACATCAATAAAATGTCGGATACTATGCTGCAAAATCTCAAACAGAAGCTGCAGTTGGTATAATCACCCTTGTCAAGTTAAGCTATAGTTAAGCTGTAGCCGGATTTTGTCTATACCGCCCGCGTGGTGAATATTTGTATCAGCAAGAGACAATTTGATGAAATCGAACAGGCAAAGAAAGATTGAGCGGCACGCCAATACCATAAAAAGAACAAAACGTACCAGGCTAATTGTCCTGGTAGTATCCACCATAATTATCTCCGTTCCTGTTTTCCTCACTTATTATTACAAGTAGAGACAGAAAATTTTTATAGTTATCCCCCCAAATTGTCAATAACGGCGGGCGCTACACACGCGCCATAAGTCTCCTGAAAAAAAAATTGGCGTGGCTGTCTACAAAATGCCCGTTAGTTTGTTATACAACTTGTGCTTAACCGCGGGCTGTCATAAAAACATGCCACCACGTGTTTAAGTACATTTTTAGATAACTACCTGCTATAGAAAATTTGCAGTAATAAATCTATCATTAATGAAATCTGAAAGACAGATAAAGCTGCAAAAACATGCTTCGGCCAATATGCGAAAGAAACGTAGTAAGATGATAATTCTCCTGGTATCTGCCATTCTTGTAGCCATACCAATTGTGCTTACATTATACTTTTAAAGAGCTGTACATAATTCGTGCTGAAAAAGCAGGCATGAGTTATATTTGTTTGAACCAATAGGGGAATTATGGGCAAACAAACATTAGTGGTACTGAGTGGTGCAGGCATCAGTGCTGAAAGTGGGTTGAAAACTTTTAGGGACAGTGACGGATTGTGGGAAGGATATAAAGTAGAAGAAGTGGCTACACCCTATGCCTGGCATAGAGACCCTAAGATGGTACTGGACTTTTATAATATGCGCCGCCGCAATGTGAAAGAAGCTGAACCTAATATGGCACATAAAGTACTGGCAGAGCTGGAAGAGCATTATGACGTACATATAGTTACCCAGAACATAGACGACCTGCACGAAAGAGCGGGTTCTACCAATGTATTGCACCTGCATGGGGAGATTTTCAAAATGCGCAGCGAAAAGGATGAAAACCTCATTTACCCCATATATGATGATATAGAGCATGGCCAGCTGGCAGATGATGGTGCGCAGTTAAGGCCACATATAGTATGGTTTGGCGAGCCGGTGTACATGATCGAAAAGGCTATTCCCGTCATGCAGTCTGCCGATTTGTTTGTATTAATAGGAACATCGCTGGTAGTTTACCCGGCGGCAGGATTGGTAGATTACATCAGGCCGGGGGTGAAGAAATACGTAATAGACAAAGCTATTCCGCCGGTAAGCAGGTATAGCAACATAATACCTATAGAAATGCCCGCCACAGCAGGGGCGGGCAAGTTAAAAGAATACCTCGGGCTGGTTTAAGACTTGAGGTTGAACAGGCTGTCTACAAATTCAGCCTTGTTGAACAGTTGCAGGTCTTCCATACGTTCTCCCACACCAATGTATTTCACCGGAATTTTGAACTGGTTGGCGATGGCTAGCACCACGCCGCCTTTTGCAGTGCCATCCAGCTTGGTGATGGCTATTGCCGTAACATCGGTGGCTGCAGTAAATTGTTTGGCTTGTTCGATGGCGTTTTGCCCTGTGCTGCCATCCAGTACCAGTAGTACCTCGTGCGGGGCATCGGGCATTTTTTTACCTATCACACGGCGTATCTTGCTCAGTTCCTCCATCAGGCCGGCTTTATTGTGCAGCCTGCCTGCGGTGTCTATTATGGCTACATCCACATCCCTGGCCAGTGCGCTCTGTACCGTATCGAAAGCTACCGAGCTGGGGTCGCTTCCCATTTCCTTTTTTACAATGGGCACACCTGTACGCTCACTCCAGATGGTGAGCTGGTCTACCGCGGCCGCCCTGAAAGTATCGGCTGCACCCAGCAATACCGATTTATTGTTCTTCTTGAAGTTGTAGGCCAGTTTGCCGATAGTGGTGGTTTTGCCCACTCCGTTTACACCTACTACCAATATAATATAGGGTTTCTTGCCCGATGACAGGTTAAAACCCTCATGATTGTACGAAGGTGAATCGGCCAGTATGGCCATCATCTCCTCCTGCAATATATTGTTGAGTTCTTTAGTGCCTAAATATTTGTCCTTTTTTACCCTTTCTTCAATACGCCCTATGATGGCAACAGTCGTGTCAATACCTACGTCTGCACTTACCAATGCTTCTTCCAGGTTATCCAGCACTTCTTCATCCACGGTGTCTTTACCCGCGATGGCCTTGGTTATTTTCGAAAAGAAACTGGACTTGGTTTTTTCAAGCCCCTGGTCCAGGGCTTCTTTCTGTTCTTCCTGCTCTTTGATACGTTTGAATAGCTTATCAAAAATCCCCATTGGTAAATGGTTTTGCAAAGGGTAAACAATCCGGCATCAGGCGCGAAATTACGCTTTACTATGTTATTATTAGTGTAAATATAAAGGGTTGGACACCGGCCCAACCCTTTATATTGATATGTAATATTTATTTATTCAGTTTCGCTTTCAGGTTATTATCCAGGGCATCCAGGAACTGTTCGGTGTAGACATAGTCTTTACCGGCAGTTACTTTATTGCCGTGTATGCATACAGCCAGGTCCTTGGTCATGATACCACTTTCTACAGTTTCGATGCAAACAGCTTCCAGTGCATGTGTAAAATCTATCAGCTCCTGGTTATTATCCAGTTGCCCCCTGAAGGCCAGGCCCCTTGTCCATGCAAAAATGGAGGCTATAGGGTTGGTAGATGTAGGTTTACCTGCCTGGTGGTCGCGGTAGTGACGTGTTACCGTGCCATGTGCGGCTTCTGCTTCCATAGTTTTACCGTCCGGGGTTACCAGGGTAGAGGTCATCAGGCCCAGTGAACCGAAACCTTGCGCTACCGTATCACTCTGTACATCGCCATCGTAGTTTTTACAAGCCCATACAAAGTTGCCGTTCCATTTCAGCGCGCTGGCTACCATGTCGTCTATCAGTCGGTGTTCGTAGGTCAGGCCGTTTTTATCAAACTCTGCTTTGAACTCATTTTGGTATATCTCTTCAAATATATCTTTGAAACGTCCGTCGTATTGTTTCAGGATGGTGTTTTTGGTAGACATATACAGCGGCCATTTTTTCTGCAATGCCATGTTGAAGCAGGAACGTGCAAAGCCTTTGATAGACTCATCTGTATTGTACATAGCCAGTGCTACGCCATCGCCTTTGAAGTTGTACACCTCGTGTTCAATGGTTTCGCCGTTCTCACCTTCAAATTTTATAGTTAGCTTACCCTTGCCTTTTACCACGAAGTCGGTAGCGCGGTACTGGTCGCCAAAAGCGTGACGGCCTATACATATAGGCGCTGTCCAGTTGGGCACCAGTCGGGGGATATTGTCTATCACTATCGGCTCGCGGAAAACAGTGCCGTCCAGTATATTTCTGATAGTACCGTTAGGGCTCTTCCACATTTTTTTCAGGTTGAACTCTTTTACACGTGCCTCATCGGGCGTGATAGTAGCGCATTTGATGCCTACGCCGTGTTCCCTGATGGCATGGGCTGCCTCAATGGTTACCTGGTCGTCTGTGGCATCCCTGTGTTCAACACCCAGGTCGTAATATTTTATATCAAGCTCTACATAAGGTAGTATCAGTTTGTCCTTAATGAACTTCCAGATAATTCTTGTCATTTCATCCCCGTCCAGCTCTACTACGGGATTGGCTACTTTTATTTTATTCATATTTATATGTGTTACAGCTTTTCAGGGGCTAAAAATAAGAAAAGCTACGTCCATAATTCAACCAAAATAAAAATAGCCCCATACCGGGGCTATTTTTTGTTATATAAAACGCATCTTACCTGTTGAGCACAAAGCGGAGGTGAGATACCCGGTTGCCTGCAGCAACAGTCACCTGGTATATGCCGTCGGGCAGGTTGGCGCTCAGTGCAACTTTCAGTTCTGTATAAGCACCATTAGTACTATGGGCTTTATTATACACCTGTTGCCCCACCAGGTTCGTAACAGTAATATCTACTTTATGGCCGAATGTACCTGCAACGGTAAATTGCCCGTTGTTGGGGTTGGGGGATATGGTTAGCGCCCAATCTTCATTGGTTACATTCGCGATATTCGTCGTTACATTCCTGCTGGATGATACGGCAGGCTCCGCACATTCCAGGCTTGTTTTCATATCTACGGTTACTTTATCGAATGGCTGCAGGTCCTGGGCTATAAATACTTCGTTATGTTCACCCTCTACAATTTTACCGTTGATATACCAGTAATATTCCGGGCTGGTGCCGCCGTTTAAAGGTAACGCGGTAAATACATGTGTATTGGCTCCTGTGGAGTATACGCTTACATTAACAGATGCCGGTATTACCGGGCTTACATTCATACGAACAGGATCGCTGGTGATAGGTTTTACGCATTGTGCGCTGCTGATGAGCCGGGCTTGTATAATATCACCGTTGGAAAGTTTACTGGTAACTAATGTGGCATTCCTTTCTCCCGGTATTTCTACGCTATTCTTCAGCCATCTGTATTCCGGGTTATTGCCTCCGTTAGAATAAGCTGTGTGAAAAGTTACCAGTTCATTCTGACAAATATTAGTATCAGGCCCTACCGAAAGAACAACGCTGGCCGGTGTGCTGGGTATTACAGTCATTTTGGCCGAATCGCTTTCTATAGAGCAGTTATTTACTGTGTTGATCACTATCACCCTGTATTCGTATCCATCCATGGCAAATTGTGCATTGCTGATGAGAAGGCTGCTTGCCTTCGTGCCGCTATATGTCGCATCGTCTGACAGGTTTGTCCATGAATTGCCTGATTTTACCTGCCATTGGTATGCCTGTGCGCTATCTGTAGCCACAACAAAGGTAAGGTTGTCATCGGCACAGGTAGTAGCGTTTACCGGTTGTGCGGTTATATCAGCAGGGCATGGCGGCAGCCAGGTTATCCTTATGTTAGGCCGGTTATTGCCATAGCTGGATGTAGACAATGTGGTAGAGGTGGTAGGGGCTGTACTACTGGCGTATCCTATGGCACGTCCTGAAGCACTTGTATAGTAAAACGGGTTCGACCCACTGGCAGTACCTGTTTTTTCATGGTCAGTCATAATCATTAAGTTTCCCCCGGTATATTCAAAGGGTGCATCCAGTGTAAACGGCACCCAACCCGTGGTCATAAATGACTGTGTGTTGCTGGCATAGACGTTGGTAGCTCCCGACACAAGCGTGCCCCATGTTGTACCCGTTGTTAGCGATGCAGAACTGGTGTTTTTCATGAATATATTGAACACGTTGTTACCATTAATTGTCCCTGATTTTTTATTCCATTCTACCTTAATGATAGTGGCACCGGCAGGTATACCTAATTCGGTAGCTGTGTACAGGTAAGCATAGCGCGAATAGTCGAAGGATGACCCTGACGAACTCCTGTAATACGGGCCGTAGAAATAAGAACTGGAGGTTCCCGTGCCTATGGTTACGGTAGTTTGTGCTGTAGCGCCATAGGCTGTTATCAGCATAAAGCACAAAGACAATAACCTTGTTGCGTAATTTTTGTAGATATTCGGTTTCATAACATAAATATTTTAGTACAGATACAGATTTAGTTGACAGATTAAGAGGTAGATAATACAGTGGTATTGCCGGCATGAAATAGCTGGCAATACATTGATTGCATTATAACATTAAGACGGAAGTTTAGCGGAGGGATAGCCGCAAAATCTAATTAAATAAGCATTAGATTATCGTTTAAGGAGGATTATATTTTAATATTGCCACTGGCAGGCATACGGGGTGCAGGATAAGCTGCCGCTCTTATAGATTGATTCTAATGATTTAATGTATTGTTAAACCAACCATGCCGTTATATGCAGGATATATGGAGTTTTTAATCCGTTTGACTTGGATAATCCGTTCCTGGTAACCTGGCAATAAAAAAATGCTCCCGGGTTGGGAGCATTTTTTTTATTACTGTTAGTGTGTATCCTATCGGTTGAGTACAAACCTCAGGTTAGAAACATTACCGTCTATAGTAATGTTCACCTGGTACATGCCATCAGCCAGTTCCCTATCCAGTACTACAGGCAGGTCAACATTAACGCCGCTGGCAGGGTAAACCTGTGTAAATACAGTTTGTCCCAGGGCATTGGTGATTTTCACCAATACTTCTTTGTTGCTTACGGGTTGGCTCAATGTGCCTTTAATGTTAAACCTACCACTGTTGGGGTTAGGGTACAATCCTATTTCATCGAAGCCATTAGCCAGTTCGCCCAGTCCTGTGGTCAGGTTTCTGCTTGTTACCAGTTGCAGTTCGGGGTTCACACAGTCCTCGCTGCTCGACATCTGCACCTGTATCTTGTCTGTCCTGTTCAGTCCCACCGCATCAAAGGTTTCACCGGTAGCGCCCGCTATAGGCACTGTGTTTTTATACCACTGGTACGATGGGTTCGGGCCGCCGTTTACCGGCAGTGCTGTGAACCTGTATGTATCGTTGCCGATGTAAATCACTGTAACATTCACCGATGGGTCGATCAGCGGGCTGATATTAAAGGTAACCGGGTTGCTTATTTCGGGGAATACGCAGGTAGCGCTGCTGATAAACCGGCAATTGATAACATCGCCATTGTCCAGTGTTTTGATTTTCAGGGTACCGGCTGTTTCACCCGGTATATCCTGCCCGTTCAACATCCATTGGAATGCGGGTGTAGCACCGCCATTGGTAAAGAAGGTATACATTGTCACCTCTGTCTTATCGCATACCACGCTATCCGGGTTAGGCGCTATTACTATGCTCGACCTGGTAGTCTGGTTGATAGTCATAGTAATTGTATTACTGTTTACAAGTGCAGGCGATGGGCACATCAGGCTGCTGGTAAGTTGGCAACGCACCTGGTCGCCGTGCAGTAATTGTGCTGTCAGGTACGTATCAATATTTGCTCCTACAGGCTGGCCGTTAATCAACCATTGATAAGTGGGTGTCTGGCCGCCATTGGTAATATTCGCCCTGAATACAGCCGGCTGTCCTGAACACCATACATTACCCACATCTGAAGTGATGGTAATGGTTGGCGTAGAGTATGGCGTTACTTTCATAGTTACCTGGTTGCTCACCGATACTTTTGGTACGGGGCAAACCGCGTTGGAAGTCATTTCGCACCATACAATATCACCGTTGGCGAATGTTGAAGAAGTATAAGTAGAGCCTGTGCCTACATTGTTGCCATTGCGTTTCCACAAGTAGGTAGCGCTGCCTCCGTTTACAGGGCTTGGCGTAAATGTTACCGAAGTGCCCGTGCATATATCCTCGCTGCTGGCAGATATAGTTACCGAAGCGGCAATCAACTGGTTGACAGTAAGTGTAGCTACAGAAGATGTAACCGTAGGTGTACATATACCTGTTATCACACAACGGTACTGATAGCCGTTCATGCTGTAGTATACATTAGGCAACAGCAGTGTACCTGTATTTGTACCGCTGTACGTACTGTTGTTAGATAAATTGCTCCAGCCGCTGCCGGTGTTTAGTTGCCACTGGTAGGCCAGGTTAGTGCCCGTAGCTACCACTTTGAAGTCAACATTGTTGGTACTGTCGCACCTCGTTACGCTTACTGGGTTTGATGTAATGTTTGGCCTTGCATGTATGGTCAGTGTTGTTTGGCCTGATGCTACGGCATTGCAGGTGCCGGTCACCTGGCAGTAATACAGCAATGTGCGTGTGGTGGTAGGCGCCGTCATGCCGTTGATATTCAACGTAGCTGCCGTAGCGCCCGAATAGTTGCCGCCATTATTTATCTGCGCCCAACCTGTACCGGCATTTACATACCACCTGTAGGTTATACCCGTACCCGTAGCGGCTACAGTCAGGCTGGTATTGTCGCCGCTGCATATAGTTACTGCCGATGTAGGCTGATTTGTAATAACTACCGGGGAGTTAACAGTAAGTATTGCTGTACTTGACGTCTTCGCAGTAGGGCAGGAGCCTGTTACTACACACCTGTACCTGTAAGAGTTGAAGCTCACGGGTATGTTAGCGAGGTTCAGGCTGCTGGTAGTGGCGCCGGTGTATACACCACCATTGCTCAGGTTGCCCCAGGTAGAGCCTCCGTTAGTGCTTACCTGCCATTGGTAGGTAAGGTTACTGCCGGTAGCGCTTATAGAAAATGCGGTGCTCTGTCCTTCGCATTTGGTTTGGCTTACCGGTTGTATGCTTATGTTAGGCTGAGTGTGTATGGTGAGTGTAGCGCTGTTGGATGTTGCCGGAGGAATACAACCTGTATTCAATTCGCAACGGAACATGGTAAACGCACCCGCGTACACATTCGTTAATGTAAGTGTAGCAGTGTTAACACCTGAATATATACCCGCATTCAGCAGGTCAGTCCAGGTAGTGCCGTTAGTTGACCCCTGCCATTGATAGGCTATAGGGGCTGAACTGGTAGCCGAAACAGTAAATGTTGTGTTGTCACCTATACATGCCGTTTTATTAGCTGGCTGTGTATTCACCACGGGCGAATTGGCAACTGTCAGCGTTATCGCATTCGTGTTGGTAGATACAGCGCAGGCGTTGGTTACCACACAGCGGTACATGTAGCCGCTCATTGCCAGGGTGGGGTTGGTAAATTGCAGGGTGTTGGTAGTAGCCCCGCCGTATACACCGCCGTTGGTTATATTACTCCAGGTGCTGCCGCTATTGGTGCTTTCCTGCCACTGGTAGGTTATCAGGTAACCTGTGGCTGAGAAGGAGATGCTGCCGGTAGTCCCTGTACATATTATTGAATTAGCTGGTTGCACTGTTATCGTCGGGCTCGAAGCTATTGTCAGTTTTGCCGCCGTGGTAGTAGCGCTGGGCGTACAGGTGCCGGAGATACGGCAGCGGTACTGGTAGTTGTTCATACCCGCTGTTGCACCCGTGATGTTTAACGTAGCTGTAGTAGCATTGCTGTACACACCACCGTTGGTAATATTGCTGAAAGACGTGCCCCCGTTAGTGCTCACCTGCCATTGATAAGTAATGGCAGTACCTGTGCCGCTACATGTAAACGATGTATTGTTGGTCGGGCATATGGTAACATCCATTGGGTTGGACGTTACAGCCGGGTTTGAGTTTACTGTTAGTAATGCTTCGTTGGTAGTGGCAGATGGCGGGCATGTGCCGGTAAGCACTGCCCTGTACCTGTAGCTGTTCATAGCAGTAGTAGCGGCAGATATGCTCAGCACCGCTGATGTAGCACCGCTGTATACGCCACCATTGCTTACATTGCTCCAACTCACGCCTCCGTTGGTACTTACCTGCCATTGGAAATCTATTGTGCCGAAACCTGTGCCCGCAGCACTGAATGTAGTACCGGCCCCCTCACACAATATTTTATTTGTCGGGTGTGTAGTTACAGATGCCGGTACGTTTACGTTAAGCGTAGCTGCATTAGTATTCGATATAATGGTACATGATGTGGTGAGTACACAACGGTACTGGTAGCCATGCATGCCGGTGGTGGCGCCTGTAATATTCAGCGTAGCTGTAGTAGCATTACTGTACACACCGCCGTTCGTTACATTGCTCCAACTTACGCCATTATTGGTGCTTACCTGCCACTGGTAGCTGGCCACGTTAGTAGCTGTTACGCTAAATGATGTATTGGCAAGGTTACAGACTGTACTGTTAATCGGATGTGCAGACACTACGGGAGCGGAATTTACCGACAATAATACTCCTGTCCTGTTTGTACAACTTGGGCCAGACTTTGTGTAGTAGAAGGTACCACCTAAACACCGGGTATTGATTGTACTCCCAAAAACGCCGGTTGAGCCCTTGCCTACATATGCTTCAAGGTCTGCGTTTGAAGACCATAGGTTACCAACTGTTGTTCCGTTCCAATACCTGATTGTACCGGAAACGGTGGTAATTAGATAAAACCCATACACCTGGTTAGCTGTTAGTGCCACAGGGCTTGTCATGTTTATTGTTTGGGGTACATTAGTTGTCACACTTAAATTTGTAACACTTGCTATTTTAGTCCAGGCACCGCTATTGGTTTCAGATCCAATCATTGTACCCACCTTGTAGTAAATATCAATACTGTATGTACCTGAACCGCCGGGTATAAATTGGTAACCTGTCAGGGTAATGTTTGTCAGTGGTTTTATGTCCAGCATTGCTCCCCTTTGTCCGTTAGATGTACCGGTTGTCTGAGTTAAGGAACCGTTTGAAGATGTGGCCACTTCTGCGTAATAAGTAGTATTCGAAGCCGGCGCGCTTGCTATGTTTAATGTATTGCCTGTTCCCAGATTGGTGCCACCTGATGCCTGGTTATACCAAATAATTGACCCTAGTGTAGGCACCGCAGTTACCGATCCTGCACCGCCTGTACATGCAAATCCCGGCGTGGTACTTGCGACGCCATAGACAGTAAGCTTTGCCGAATTACTATTAACAGAGCATGAGCTTGTACTGTTGCTGGCTACGCACCTGTATAGGTTGTTGTGTAATGATGCACTTGCACCGGTAATAGACAAGGTAGTGGTAGTAGCGCCACTGTATACACCGCCGTTGCTTATATTAGTCCAGGTACTGCCAGCATTGGAGCTTACCTGCCATTGCACGCTAGTGGTGCCTGATGCTGTAACACTGAAGCTTGCATTGTTGCCGGAACAAATGGCTGTGTCCGCAGGCTGCACTGATACCGTTGCAGGGCAAACTTCATATACCACCACATTGTCTACAATCCACCACCAGCTATAGTCTCCCACAAACCTGAACCGTACTTTTGTATTGCTTTTGTTAGCAGCGTGCGCGCTGATGTCTATATCAATATTACCTGAAATGGTACTTGTGGCCTTACTGGAATATGCATAGTTCCAGGTACTGCCATTATAAACTTCTACGGCCACCGAATCGAAGCTGTTGTATATTCCCCTGAATTCATGGTCAAACTTCAGGCGCACGGCCGTTTTACCTGTCGTATTCATTGAAGGTGACTCCAGGGCGACATTATGAAAATATGCGTAATATCCTAAATAGTCACTATCAAATATTGCAGCCGGTGATGAAATAGGCGGCGTTAATGTCCTCGGTTTTGGGTTGTTGAAAAACCAGGTATTGCTGGTAGAGCCCGAAATAAAATTTTGAACCCAGCCGGTCGGAGGGGTAGTTCCGGAAGCCGAGCTGAAGTTCTCGCTCAGAATCGTTGTCTGAGCTTTCACACCTATGCCTAACAATAGGCATAGGCTCATCAAGTACAGGTTGATTTTTTTCATATTATTTACTATTAGGGATATGCATTATTTTTTAAAGTATATAAGGCAAAATAAGAAAAATATTTAACAATTGTTTGACATAGCTAGGTTTTATTTCAACGATACACGTTCCTGCAAATATTGTTTAAGCATAAACTATGAAATATATAGGTGTCAGGAAGCTATATATTAGATTCAAAACTTATTTCCCTGTCGAGAATATATATTTTTCTATGTCATTTATCTTGATGTAACTCACACGATATTGTCTCATTGGCTGCGTGGTTATCATATTGTCGCTACTCATCTCGGGTATAGCATTCCAGATAATTTTCTTATCAGGACTGACTAAAAATATGCGGCTTACCCCTCCCATCCCTGTTAATATTGCGCCATTATCCAACATATATACACTTCCTCCGGGTCCTGCACCTGGCGAAGCATTTGTGTCTATATCACAGGAAAACTCCCATATTTTTTTTATTCCACTCGGTTCAGTTGCCACTTCTTCGAAAACAGATATATAGGATACATTTTTCTCAGATGCTACGCCGGCTTTACCATTGTTGAAGTCTTCGGTATTATTATTAAACAGGTAAAGCCTGCCGTCTTTTGATTTACGAATGCAATGTTGGCCTAGGAATAGCCTTTCTTTGAGGCTGCTGTCCTCAATATCCTGTCCATATTGTTTTAGTATTTTACCGGAAGGGTATTCAATTTTTACAATCTGGTTGGTGTTCCTGAAACTTAAGTAGATCACCTTGTTTTTTTCGTCAAACTCAAAACCGTTTAAGTGCATGCCGACATGAAAGCCTGGCCCGCTTAATTTTTTTCTGAAAAAGTATTCATCTGAAAAATAGTTTTCTGACAGCCATTTCCATACTACATTGCCCTTGCTGTCATATTCTATCAGCGTACCTGTATTTACGTTCATATAATAGTTGCCATCATCATGCAATTCTACTTTTTTCCGGTCTCTAAGTTTGTCTTGTGCTGCGCCTTGTGGTAGTTTTTTTAATGCGCTTTTGGTGCCGCATACCATATAATTGCCATTGGATAGTTTGGTGAATTCATGATGGTATGATTCGGAATTTTCGCCGCTTACTTTACCGTCATTGGGTGCTTTCCACAACAGGTTTCCGTTATAGTCAAATTCATAGGCGCCTAATCCTGATACTGTAGTAAATGTGCCGTCTTTTGTCGGTTTAAGGTCTCGGGTTTGTTTATTAACATCAGTTTCAATAGGTAACTCGGGCAAATACCAGAGCGGGTTGCCCTGTAAATCATAAATCACTGATATGAAGTCTAACATTACATATATACCCCGGTTTTCAACTGCACTATCAATAATTCTCAAACGATATTTGCTAGTGTCTATAACAGGGGAATAACCTGTAGAAAAAAAGTGATACGCGGTAGAGTCTATTAATTTCTTTTTTTTCAGGTACTTTACCCGCCACATATAATTTTTGCCAAATGCGGGCACTGTTGCTATTATTCGGTGGCTCGAATAGTCTTTTTCAAGTAACGGGAGTGCTTCGTAGCCGCCTACATCCTGTGGAAAGTATTCATGCAGTTCGAGCACATAACGTGTGGCCTGCTTATTTTCAGGTACGGAAAATCCTACGAGCCTGTAATTCAATGTATCGTAATCTTTTGGTATTACCTGTGCAGATACATCTATGTTAAACATACAGTTAATAATCAGTACAGCCGAAATACAGCATACAATTCTTATCATATTTTTCATTTACAGCATTAATATAGTGTATTAGCCTTCTATATCAAAATGTAAACTGGCGCACTGCTTTAGTGCCGGGTTTTTCTTAATATAGTCGCTTGTTAAGAGGCTGCCGTCATTCACCGGCCGGACATATCAGGAGGGCAAATATTTCGGATACTATGAATTTGATTGACAGGGGGTTATTGTCTTAATCTCTTTCACCCGCCGGAGAAACTATTTTGAAAATAAGTTGTTGAAATTCATCATTTTCAATAGCATAACTGCGGTAGCCATTCTCCACAGGCTGCCACAATTCCTGGTTGGCAATCGTCTGAAGTATAGCATTCCACAACAACCTCTGGCTGCTGCTAACAATAAAAATGCGGCTGCTACCGCCCATGCATACATTTAGCAAACGGCCGGGTAACTCCTGCACGCTTCCGGAGCCGGCGGCAAATGGTTGCGAAAAAGTATCTATATCGCAGGTGTATTCCCATATTTTTGTGATACTGTCAGTATTCTTTTGTGGCTCTTTAAATATCAGCACAGAGGAAATATATACAGGTTCGGGGCCTGACTTTGGTCTTTTGAGATTGTTATTAAATAAATACATGTCACCGGCAGCATTCACCTTGCAACTATGTTGCCCATAAAACAGTCCATCGCCGTATATCTTCTTTTCTTTGGTGTAAGATTCTCCGTATTCAGCCAAAACCTTTCCTGATGGGTATTCAATTTTTACTATCCGGTTAATATTTCTGTGGCTGGTATATATCGTTTTATTTTTTTCGTCAAAATAGAAGCTGTTCATATGTGTGCTGAATGGGCTGCTACTTTCAAATACATCCTCATCTGTAAAATGGTCGTCTGATATCCAGTGCCAGATGATATCACCGTTTGGGTTATATTCAATAATAGAAGATGCCAGGATGTCATAGCAATTTTTCCCTTTTGTCTCCGTGCGTTCAGCAAATTCTTCGGGCATAGGCCTGCATCTTCTCTTACTTCCAAGTACCATATAATTACCGTTTTGCAGCCTGGTAAATTCGTGGTGATAAAGCTCAATGCTGTCGCCGCTTACCCTGCCATCGTTGGGTGCCTTCCACAGTAGTTGCCCGTTGTAATCTATTTCATATGCATTTTTTTCTTGCAGAAAGGTAATCGTGTTTTGCGGGGTTACTTTCAGGTCGCGCACTGCATCCTCGGCTTTAATTACACCCGCTATTTCCGGCAGGTACCAGACAGGGTTGCCATTCAAATCATAGGCGGTTTTTGTAGCATCTACAAATTGTATGAAACGGCCCTGCATTTTATTGGATAATACTTTTAGTCGGTATTGGGTTGTATCTGCATATTGAAGGTATCCGGTAGAAAAAAAGTGATATGTGGTAGAGTCTATTATTTTCTTTTTTTTCAGGTACTTAACCCGCCACATATAATCTTTGCCGAACGCAGGCGTGGTTTCTATTATCCTGCTGTTAGTATGTTTTTTTTCAAATAATTGACGTGTGTTATATCCGCCCTCATCCTGCGGAAAGTATTCATGTACTTCGAGCACATAACCTGTTGCCTGCCTGTTCTCAGGTACAGAAAATCCTACCAGCCTGTAATTCAGCGTGTCGTAATCTTTAGGTAGTACCTGTGCAGGTACATCTATGTTAAACATACAGTTAATGATCAGCACAGCTGATACACAAAATTCAATTCTTGTCATGGTTTTCATGTACAGCATTTATATAGTGTTTTGGTTTTCTATGTCAAATGTAGGCAAGCAGCACTGTTTTTGTATCAGGGTTTTCTCTTAACTTAGTTGCTTGTTAAAAGGCAGCCGTCATTCCCCGGCTGGGTATTAGTATGAAACCTTTAGTTGTAATTTCTTTTATAGCACCGGCAGTTATTTTATCATCATTGTTTTCTGTTACAGGATGCGGCAATAAAGAACAAGCCGCGCAGTTAACTGATACCGTGCGAAAAATACATACCCCGCCCGATACATCAGGGATACCTGGTAACGAACTCGGAGAGATGATACGCTATGGCAGGCAGTTGGTGGTTAACACCCCTTACTATATAGGTCCCGAGGGCATTGTCAGCAAAAACCTGAACAACAAAATGTCTTGCAACAATTGCCACCTGGATGCGGGCACGCGCCCTTTCGGGCTGAACTTCTTCAGCACACATGGCAGGTACCCGCAATACCGCGGCAGGGAAAACAGGATTTTGACCCTTGAAGAACGTATCAATAACTGTATAGAACGACCACATAATGGTGTAGGCCTGCCGTTGGGCAGCAAAGAACTGGTGGCTATGGCCTGCTATGTCAAGTGGGTGTCCACCGGGGTGCCTGCCGGAGAAAGGGTGTATGGCGATGGAAGTGTAGAACTGGACTATCCCGCCAGGGCGGCGGATGTAGCTAATGGCGCAAGGATATATGCACAACACTGCAGTGAATGTCATGGAAATGAAGGGCAGGGGGTATGGAAACCAGATTCTTCCGGTTATATATACCCGCCACTCTGGGGGAAAGACAGCTATGCCTCAGGCTCCAGCATGCACAGGGTGCTGAAGATGGCCAGGTTTGTAAAAGCGAATATGCCCGATAAAAAAGCTACCTGGCAAAAGCCGTTCCTCAGCGACCATGAAGCCGTAGATGTAGCAGCATTTATTAATGATGACCGCATACATGACCGCCCGGTGAAGCGCAATGTAGATAATTATCCCGTGGTGAAATATAAACCCATAGATTATGACAAAGCACCCTTTGCGGATACTTTCTCAGAACTGCAGCATAAGTTTGGCCCTTATCAGCCGATTGTAGATTATCATAATGAACATGGCCTGCCGGTAATATTCTGACAGTACAGGATATTGCTAAAGCATGGATAAGTAACCACCGCCGACCCTCCCGGAACGCACGATACACGATAAATAAAAAGGCTACCCGGGGGTAGCCTTTTCTATGTTGCAAAAGTGTGTTATGTTATAACCTGGTAAACCTGACCGTGCGCGACAGGTTATTATTTTCATCATAAACCTGTATAGTATATACGTCGCTGGCAAGGTTGCTGATGTTGATGTTGGTATTGCCCATTGGGTTCAGCGTGCCTGTGGCTACTACTTTGCCCAGTTTATCCGCTACCTTATATGTTCCCGAAACGAATTTGTTATTGTTTTCTGCACGCACAATGATTTCATTGCCCGAAGCAGGGTTGGGGAATACTGTTACTATATTACCTGAAGCCAGTTCTTCTACAGATACCGCAGGGTTTACATACAATACACCAAAATTACTGGTATCGGGTTCTACGGCGCAACTACCGCTACCTTTTACTATGCACCTGAACTGGAACCCGTCCTGTACGCGCGATACGCCCTTCACTGTCAGCCTGTCCGACCTTGTGCCGCTGTATATACCACCATCGTTGATGTTGGCGAAAGTATCTTTATAGCCCACCTGCCACTGGTACCGTACACTCACGCCGGCGGCTACTATCTGGAAGGTAGCTGTTCTCCCCTGGTCCAGCGTTTGGTCGGCAGGGCTTGTAACAACTGCTGGCAACGCGTTAACCACCAGTGGTATTTCTTTGGTGGTATCTATACCGCATACACCTTCTACCACGCAACGTATCCTTGCACCGTTAAGTGTATCGGGTATATTCTGTATCAGCAGGGTATCGCCCATATTTACAAACGGATTGCCATTGATATCTACAAACATATTATCCGCATCGCTCCATATCTGCCACCTCCTGTTAATAATGATACCGTCATTTTTTACATACAATTTCGTTTGCAGGCCTATGCACGACGTGTCGGATGTAGTTTGCCCTACAATTTCTGTATTGGGTAATATGGTGAGTATGGAGGCTTCTGAAGTGTCCCTTACATTATTAGCGCAAGATGCTATAGCTATGCAACGGAACGAAGCAAGGTTCATAGTAGATGGCGCATTGATGATGCTGAGGGTAGATGAAGTAGCCCCGCTGAAATTAGTACCGTTTGTTACGTTGGTCCAGCCGGAACCTGCGTTTTGCTGCCACTGGTAGCTACCGGCATTGGTAGCTGCTATCATAAATGCAGCGCCGCCGCCATCGCAGGCAAACGTGTCAACCGGCTGCACGTCTACGGTGGGCGCTTTACATATGGTCACTACATAATCTTCAGTTTCTCCCCAGCCAAAACCATGATAGTCGGTACAGGGGTCGGATGTGCTGAATGTATATGCATAAGAGCAACGTGTACGCATACGTACCGTGCCGCCTGCATTGGCAGGAATAGTTATGGTACCGCTGGGCGTGGTAGATGTACTGCCCGAAACAGCGCCCTCGCTGGCTTCAAACACACCATTGTTATTAAAATCTATCCATACGCCCAGGCCCTGGCTCCAGCTACCGCCCCCTACCGTGGCCGACCAGTTGTAAGTAGTGCCCGGCACCAGCAGCCACGTAGGCGTGGTGAAAAAGTTATACGCATTGCTGGTACAGCCGCTACCGTTACCGGTAGATGTAATACCGTTTAATGTGAAGCTGTTAATCAAGTCTCCATACGCGCATGTCATAGCGGGTACATACGTAGTAGAGCATTGCGCTTTCGCATCCCTTACACCAAGGGTTGCCAGGATAAATAATGTGAGTAAGATTCTGGATCTCATAAATTTTTTATTGTTAGTCTGATGGTTAATATTTATTGCGATAACATTTTGTCCATTACTATTGATACCGGACATCATTGCCACACAATTGTAAACATTTACCAATTTAACAATTTTTTTAAAAACAATAAAATCCTTAACAAAATTTAATCATCCTTAATGGTGCTTTAAGGCATGAAAATTAAACGAGGGGGATATTATTAAGATAAATTATAACAACTGGTTAATAACCTGGTTGGCCCATGCTTCGGTATAGGGTACCGTCACTTTGATGTAGTTGTCTGTATACCCCTCCATCATGCCATTTTTGCCTGCGCTTTCAAACAATACAGGCCTTTGCTGCCCGGCATGGAGCTGCGTGAAATATTCCATTTTCTTATATGACAGGTTCCGCAGCATTTTGTTACGCTCATTGCGGATGTGCTGGGGCACTACAGGCTCTATATCAATGGCCAGCGTATTGGCCCGCTCCGAGTAGGTGAATACATGCAAATAACTTATATCCAGCCCATGCAGGAAGTCGTAAGTCTCCCTGAAATCTTCGTCCGTCTCCCCGGGGAAGCCAACGATTACATCCACACCTATACAGCAGTGGGGCATCAGCTCTTTTATGCGGGCTATGCGGTCGGCATACAGCTCTCGCTGGTAGCGGCGGCGCATCATGCCTAGTATCTTGTTGCTGCCGCTTTGCAATGGTATATGGAAGTGCGGCATGAACTTCCTGCTCCCGGCCACAAATTCTATGATTTCATTTGTCAGCAGGTTGGGCTCTATCGACGATATACGATAGCGCTCAATACCCTCCGCCTTGTCCAGCTCCTGCACAAGTTCATAAAAACTCTCCTCGCGTTTTTTGCCCCCGTTGGTGCCCTTGCCAAAGTCGCCCAGGTTGATGCCTGTTAGTACTATTTCTTTGGTACCAGCTTGCGCCAGTTCGCGCACATTGGCCAATACGCCCTCTATACTATCGCTGCGGCTATGGCCACGCGCCAGCGGTATGGTGCAGAAACTGCAATTGTAGTCGCAGCCGTCCTGCACTTTCAGGAACACCCTCGTCCTGTCGTTTACCGAGTACGAACTGTGGAAACCCTCTACCGCCTCTATATCGCAGCTATACACCTCCGCCCGCGCCTTGCTCTTCGTTAGCTGGTGCAGGTGGCGGGGCAGGTTAAACTTCTCCGCCGCGCCCAATACCAGGTCTACCCCCTCTATACCCGCTATTTCTTCGGGTTTCAGTTGGGCGTAGCAGCCGGTTATCACCACCATAGCCTCAGGCGCACGGCGCTGTATGCGGCGCACTATCTGGCGGCATTCTTTATCCGCATTGTCCGTCACACTGCAGGTATTGATCACATACACATCCGCCTCCTCGTCAAAAGCCTTTTTCACAAAGCCCTCCTGCTCCATCATCCGCCCCAGTGTGGACGTTTCGGAGAAGTTGAGCTTGCAGCCCAGTGTATGAAATGCTATAGATTTACTCACCTGCATATTTCGACGCGCAAAGGTACGGATTTACACGGAAGTCATAAGTGGTAAGTAGTAAGTGGTAAGTTATGAGCCAACTACTTCTTCCCCTTCGGGAAATAATAATTATACACCATCTTCCCC
>CAZEZM010000028.1:0-14623 GCA_964515955.1 uncultured Flavipsychrobacter sp.
TTTGAAGGAGGTGGCACACGAACGTGTGACGGAGGATGTCTACTCGCGCCGGACAGAAACCCCCAAACCACAAACTGCGTCTCCCCTCGAGGCAGATAGCGGGACCCTCGCGCAGGTCACTCACGAGGGACAGGCTGATTTAAAAGCCTCCTCGTGTACCCCGAAAAAAATACCTCATTTCTTAACAAAACTTAACAACCGAGCCTGTCCCGCACAATGCGGGATTAACGCAAAAAAAAGACATTAATGAGTTAACAAAACTTAACAAAATGCCGCGGCAATTAACAGTGGCCCCCTCCCGGGGCCTTCTGCCACCGCCACCAGGGAAAAAGAAAAAATGATTTTTTAATGTATATTGTTGGTAACGCAACTTGATTTTATGGCAGGAAAAAATGATTTAGACTTTACCTACACTACCATCGATAAGATTTTCCGCCTGAGCATGGGTGAGACCGGCGACTACAGCGGCGCCAAATACGACGGCGATTTTTCTATGACACTGGAAGAAGCCCAGAAAGCGAAACACAAATTCATAGCCGACAGCCTGAATATCCGCGAAGGCAGCAGGGTATTGGATATGGCATGTGGCTGGGGCCCATTCTCCAACTACATCACCAAAGAAAGAGGGGCTACCAGCATTGGCCTCACCTTATCTGAAGGGCAGGCGGAGGCCTGCAGGCAAAACGGGCTCAATGTAATGGTGCAGGATTGCCGTTATGTAAAACCGGAAGATTACGGCACATTTGACGCCATTACCTGTATAGGTGGCCTGGAGCATTTCTGCTCGGTAGAAGAATGGCAGGCGGGTAAACAGGAAGAAGTGTACCGCAACTTTTTTGATACGCTCTATAATCTCTTACCCGTTGGCGGCAGGTTCTATATGCAAACCATGACCTTCAGCAAGAACATGATAGAATGGGAAGATTTCGACATCAATGCCGAGCCCGGTTCAGCCGCCCATGTATGTGCCCTGATGGTGAAGCAGTTCCCAGGTTCATGGTTGCCCTATGGCCCGGAGATGGTGATACGCAATGCGGAACCTAAATTCAAACTGGTATCGCAAAGCAGCGGCCGGCTGGACTATATAGAGACTATAGGGCAGTGGCGCAAAAAGTTCAGGAAGTTCAACCTGCGTAAGTACCTGTTGTTTGCATCGCTTATTCCCAAATATATTACGAACAAAGAGTTCAGGCACCAGGTGGCCATATTTCGCATCAGCCCCAACAGGGTATGTTTTGAAAAAGAAATCATGGACCATTACCGCCTGGTATTTGAGAAAGTATAGGGTAGGGTCTATTTGCAGCCTTCCTGCCGGGTAACCTGCAGGCGGGTAATATCAAAACCTTTGGCTTTTGCGCGGTCCGCTATCTGCTGATACAGTTCTTTATTCATCTGGGGTGTGCGGCTCAGTATCCACAGGTAGTCGCGGTTGGGGTGCCCCACTACGGCATAGCTGTAGTCATCTGCCAGGTCTATAATCCAGTACTTGCCGCTGAAGGGCTGGAAAAATGATACTTTCAGTTTGGCGTTGGTTGCTTTGTCGGTTACCCAAGCTTTGCCGGTAGCTACTTTCTTTTTGCCATTGGCATCGCAACTGTTGGTCACACGCACCTTGCCATTGTCCATCAGTTCATATTCGGCTACGGTGCAGGCGCATCCCTTCTGGAAGGATTGGGGAAAAGATGCTATCTCGTACCACTTGCCCATATAGCGTTGCACGTCTACTTTGGGTACTGTCTCTAGTTCTTTCATATTGCCGCATGCATTTAAAAGTACGATGGCCAGAAAAGCTGTAAGGTATCTCATACTATAACTAACAATGATTTTCATAAACTGTTGTTAAGTTAGCTGTTTGACAAGACAATGGAAATGATGAACATCATCAGGCTATTTATCTTTACCCAAAAGACACTGCTATATGAAACAACCACAATCCGCCGAATACAGGCCATATTTTCAACGCTATATTGACCTCGTGCCGCAGGGCGATATAATTGAAGTGCTGCGGCAACAGGCGGAGGAAGCAACAGCCTTCTTCTCAGCACTTCCGGCAGATAAACATGATTACCGTTATGCCGATGGTAAATGGAGCATTAAACAAGTACTGATGCATATTACTGATACGGAAAGGGTAATGAGCTATCGCGCCCTGGTGGCAGCAAGGGGTGATAATACTACCATACTGCACAATATGGATGAAAACTTATATGCCAATGCCAGCCCTTATGCAACCAGGACGATGGATGATATACTGGAGGAATTCAATGTCGTTAGAGCATCAACAATAAAGCTGCTGGCCAATATTACCGAGGAGCAGAGTATACAGCCCGCAAATAATGCTGATCGTACGTATTTTACTCCCAGGGCGCTGGCATATATTATCGCCGGGCATTTGCTGCATCATATACAGGTGATAAAAGAGAGGTACATGTAAATATCAAGTAATGTGCAATATGACGGCGTTTTGTGGATTGATTGTTAGTTAATGTGGATAACCAGGTACGTGATTTTACAGTGGTTATGGATATAAAGAAATGGTAGTCAACAATTTGAAGCAACCAGTTGAAATTATAGGTAAGGTTAGGGTCGTGGTTGATATTTTTGTGAGTTATCCCTGTGTTAATGAGTATAATTTATATAAGTAACTGATAATCATACATCTATTATAGATGCGAAAAATTGGTAGAAATGTGGATTAACCGTTGCTAACTCAGTTAGTATTGTTCATCTGTATCAACGAGCTTTGTACATATACTTAACGGTAAGATTATTAATACTTTACACCGGAAACAGTATCAACTTCGTCTTCTCTTTCCTCTATATGTATGTATCAAGCTACCCTTCGCGGGTAGCTTCTTTTTTTTACGCAGGTTGGAAGGCAGTGGTACGGTTGGCAAGCTGTATGGCACGCAGGTAGTCTTTTACGCAACGGCTGATGATTTTTTTACAGCCCCGTGTAAGTTTGGGGGATGAATAACCTTTGTTTTCTTTATAGTCCTCACGTATCCAGGTAGCACGGTTAATAAGCTCGTTGTTGAAAGATGCCACAAGGGTACTGATTTCGGTAAATGAAAGGGGAATTTCTCTATAGGTGGCTTCTTCATACAGCTGTTCTATGCAATCGCCCGTATAGGTATTAGCCATGTCTTCATATAGCTTCAGGAATTCGGCGCCATATATGCGGTCGCCAAATAGTTCAAGTATCTTAGGATGCATCTCTCTCTTAACTTATGTGTAAGTCGAAGATATGTAATTATTGTGTATAACCAATAAAGGCGTGCTATTCCTTGCCTTTCTCCAGGGTGAAGCCGAAAGATGAGCCAACGCCTACCTTGCTGCGTACAGTCACGGTTTGCCCATGCGCTTCTATAATATGCTTGACTATGGCCAGCCCCAGCCCTGTGCCGCCGATATGCCTGCTGCGGCTGCGGTCTGCCCGGTAAAAACGTTCGAATATGCGGGGCAGGTGTTCTTCGGCTATGCCCGGCCCGTTGTCCGACACTTCTATATATATGTTCTTTTCGTCCATCTCGTAACAGCCGCAGGTTACCTGCCCGCCCTCATTGCCGTACTTAATGGCATTTTCTACCAGGTTGGTCAGCACTTGCCTTATTTTGGGTTTGTCGGCATATACAGCCAGGGGGCGTTCGGTGCCTTTCTTCAGCAGGAGTTGTATATCTTTTTCCTGGGCGCGGAGGGTCATTTCTTCATACACGTCTTTTATCAGGTCCTGTATCACGAAAGATTCTTGTATAATTGGTATCCTTCCTGATTCCAGCTTGGAAATCTCGTCCAGGTCATCTACCAGGTTCACCAGCCGGTCAATGCCTTTTGCTGCATTGTTCAGGAATTTCATGTTCACAGTGTCATCATGTATGGCACCGCCTGCCAGCGTGTCTACATATCCCTGTACGGCAAAGATGGGTGTGCGCAGTTCATGCGCCAGGTTCATCAGGAATTCTTTGCGAAACTGCTCGTTGGCGCGCAGCATTTCTATCTCGTCTTTCTTCTGTGTAGCCCATTTTTGCACATCCATATTCACCTCTTCAAGCGACTTTTGGGGTAGTATGTTGTTGTAGAAAAATTCTTCCTTTTTTGTGGCTTTGGTCTGGTATATGAATTTGTATATCAGCTTTATTTTCCTGTAGATGAAGTGCTGAAGGGTATAATTGTATATCCAGTAGATGATAATAAAAGTAGTGATAAAAACGATGAGCGGTATATGCCACATACCCCATGCCAGAAATAAACTCATTACAGCATTAACTGTTGATATAATCAACGCCGTAATAGTGGATAACAGCCTTGGTGAGGCATTTTTGGTATCGAGGAATGACATAGTTAATTAAAACTACACCATTTCAAATTTATATCCTACGCCTTTTACAGTCGTTATCAGGTCAATGCCTACCTTCTGGCGTATCTTGCGTATGTGTACGTCTATAGTGCGGTCGCCTACTATGACATCGGTGCCCCACACGCGCTGTAGTATTTCGTTGCGCAGAAACACACGGCCCGGTTTTGATGCCAGCAGCAGCAGCAATTCAAATTCCTTTTTGGCCAGTAGAATTTCTCTGCCCTGGTAGGTGACTGTGAACTTAGTCTTATTGATTTCCAGGTCGCCGAAAGTGAGTTTTTGTTCTTTGTCCTCATCGGGCCGTGTGCGCCTGAGGGCAGCAGCAATGCGTGTCAGCAATAACTCGGGCTTAATCGGCTTGGCTATATAATCATCCGCCCCGAGGTTCAGCCCTTCAATCTCTGATTTTTCATCACTGAGCGCTGTCAGGAATATGATAGCTATACTTTCGAAGCCCGGTGTCTGCCTCAATTCGCGTATAGTCTGCATACCGTCTTTGTTCGGCATCATCACGTCCAGCAGTACCAGGTCGGGCTTGAACTCTTTGGCTTTTCTAATAGCCTCAATGCCATCGGCAGCGGTGGCTATCTGGTAACCCTTACTTTTCAGGTTATAGCTGATAAACTCAACTATATCCGGTTCATCATCTACTACCAATATTTTGCCAAGAAAATCCATATAAAACTCTGAAATCCGACGCAATATTATGACAGCAAATGTGAACTGTAAAGGAATGGTGCATTATCTTATTGTTAAGCCATTCCTTTACAGGGTTTCATTACTGTGTGTAAAATTAATATATCACTTCAGCGTGACGTTACCTGAGCCCACCTTAAAGCCGCCCTGGTATATCTCTATTTTGTAATCGCCGGATTTATAATCGCTGTCCTGGTTCCAGTCTACTACCACATCGCTGATTTTAGTGTTTTGCTGCACTTCTATCAGTTTTGATAAGGTATAGTTGACAGAAGACCCGTCGTCGAGCGTTGTTACACCAGAGCCGTATGCAGCATTGCTGAGTACAGTGCCTTCAGGTCCGGTAATACGCAGGTAAAATTCCGTAACGCTGGTTTCTTTTATCCTGTTCTCGTCTATATCAAACATGATGCGCATTACATCTACCCTGCGGGCCCTTTGTGTTTCACTTACCTTTTTGCCGCCTCTTTTTATGTCAATGGGCGTCATACGTATGTTAGATACATGCAGTATAGAACCCAGTTTGGCCAGTTGTTCCCTTTCGGCATCCAGCGCATCGCGTTCTTCCAGCAACATGTCTTTTTCTACACCCAGGCGCTCGTTGTCGCTTTCCAGGTTGGCTATACGCTCTTCGTATGTTTGTACTTTGCTGTTCAGCACGTTGATGAGCCTTTTGGCTTTGCCCAGGTCGGCCGCAGTTGCATTTTTGTTTTTAATTATTGCATCTATCTGTTTGCGCAGTTTAGCTATTTCGCCATCCTTATCGCCCAGCAGGTTTTGCATTTCAGAGTTTTTAGATACCAACTCGTCCAGGCGAACCAGTGCTGCGTTATAATCAGATTCTACCGCCTTGCGCGAGGAGTCGGAAAAATCAAATTCTGCCTGCACCTGGTCACGTTGTTTCTGGGCTTTATTGCTGCTTACTATAAAATAAATATTGGATACGAGCAGCAATACAATAATGCCCCAATATACCTTAGTATAGTCGCGTTTAGGCTCTTGCGGCTGCCTTGGTTGTTCGCTTTGTGCGGGTTGATTCAATTCCTGACTCATAAGAATAGACTGATTTATTTACAAACGTACATGAAAAATAGGCTTTTTTACCCATCAATCAAATACATTAACGCCCGGGCGCCTATAATTGTTACCATGCTGAAAAAATATGTATCATTACAGCAGAAATTTTAACTGTTTCTAAGCATGCAACACCACCAGCATATTATGTTTATGGATATAGAAACCGTGCCATTGGTGCGGGATTATCAATCCTTATCAGAGAGAATGCAGCTTGAATGGGAAAAGAAATCCAGATTCCTGAAGCGTGAGGCTGAACCTGATGCTACTTATGAGGGCCTATTTAATGACAAGGCAGGGGTGTTTTCAGAATTTGCGAAGGTAGTATGCATCGGTTTTGGCAGCCTGCACCATACCGATGGGCGCTGGCGTATGCGCCTGAAATCGATAGCCATGGACGATGAGCAAAGACTGTTGGCTGAGTTTGCTGACGTGGTGACCAGGTTTATGGCATACAACTCGCAGATGGTTTTCTGCGGGCACAATATCAAAGAATTTGATATTCCTTTCCTGTGCAGGCGTATGATGATCAAGGGGGTACCACTGCCCCCTGTGATGAACCTGGGCGGCAAGAAGCCATGGGAAAACCCACATATAGATACCCTGGAAATGTGGAAGTTTGGCGATTATAAAAACTATACTTCGCTCGCCTTGCTGGCGGAAGTATTAGGCATACCTTCGCCCAAAGACGATATAGACGGAAGTATGGTGGCGGATGTCTATTATAAGCATAATGACCTGCCGCGTATAGCCAGGTATTGCCTGCAGGATGTAGCTACATCGGCCAGGGTGTACCTGAAACTGAAGGGCGAAGAGCCGGATTTTGAAACTGTATTTGTGGATGAATAATCATGGTAGCAGATTTTAAGAAGATTATACAATCGCTAGAGAAGAGGGAATACGCACCGGTATACCTGGTGGATGGTGAAGAGCCATTTTATATTGATATGCTCACAGAGTATTTTGAAGATAAGATACTACAACCTCATGAGCGCGATTTCAACCTGATGGTGCTATATGGCAAAGATGTAGAGTGGGCGGACGTGGTGAATGCCTGCAGGCGTTTCCCTATGTTTGCCGAGCGGCAGGTGGTGATACTGAAAGATGCTGCCCAAATGCGTACGCTGAACGAATTGGTAGGCTATATTGAAAATCCTGCACCTACCACCATATTTTTAATAGAGCACCGTTTCAAGAAGGTGGATGGCAGGGGTAAGCTGGTAAAGTATGCCAAAGAGAAAGGGCATTACTTCACCTCGGACAAAATAAAAGATGAACAGGTGCCGGGCTGGATACAGGCGTATGGTAAAGAAACAGGCTTTGCCGTAGGCGAAAGGGAATCGCAGATACTGGCCACATTCCTGGGCAACGATCTGCAAAAGATAGCTAACGAGATAGCCAAGGTACGCATCAATGTACCTGAAGAAACTGCCCTGACGGCAGAGATGATACAAAAGTACATAGGCATCAGCCGGGAGTATAATGTATTTGAGTTTCCTGAAACACTTACCAATGGCGATAAAGACAAGTTGTACAGGATGCTGGCTTATTTTATAGCCAACCCCAAATCATCGCCCATGCCTTTGTTGATTGGTTCTTTTTACAGCCATTTTTCTAAACTATACCAGGGGTGCTTTTTGGCGGGCAAACCTGAGAAAGATGCCGCGGCTGCATTGGGTACTTTCCCCGCCCGGGCCAGGCAAATCATCGCCACTGCTCAAAAATATTCCTCGCACAGGATAGAGGCCTGCCTGCTGCTGATAGGCAAATACAGCACTAAAGCCGTGGGTATAGACAGCAATACTGATGACAGGGAGCTGTTGAAAGAAATGATTGGCAAAATGGAAATGGCGTTGAGCTAAACACCCAGGATGCTTTTGGCAGCCACCTCATCTTGTTTTAATTGCGCTTTCAACTCATCCAGCGAGTTGAATTTCTGCTCGTCGCGCAGGCGGGCTACAAATACTATTTCCATTTCCTCCCCATACACATCTGCCGAAAAACCGAAGATATGCGCTTCTATATGTAAAACATGTTCCGTGCTTACAGTGGGCCTGTAGCCTATATTGAGCATAGCATTATACGCCTGCCCATTGTACAACACGTTGACTGCGTATACACCATTGGCCGGTATCAATTGCTCGTTGTGCGCGGGCATAATATTGGCGGTGGGGTAGCCAATACGCCTCCCGAGCTGTGCGCCTTTTTGCACTCTTCCTGCCAATGTATAATTCCTGCCCAGCATCTGCGCAGCTTCTTCCACCTGCCCTGCGGCAATAGCTTTTCTTACTTTGGTAGAGCTGACTGCCGCTGCGTCTATCAATTGCGCCGGTATTTCTACAACGTCAAAACCATATTCAGCCTGCATTTCTTCCAGCAAGTGTATGTTGCCCTTACGGTCGTGCCCGAAATGATGGTCGTAGCCGATGATAACAGCGCCGGGTTGGAATGTTTTCACCAGGAAGTCAGATATATATTCTTTAGCTGACAATGCCGCAAACTCCTTTGTGAATGGTACTACCACCACATGCTGTATGCCGGCTTCGAGTACTAATTGCAGTTTCTTATCCAGCGGGGTAAGTATATGTATGGACTGGTCGGGGAAAATGAGCTTGCGCGGATGTGGTTCAAAAGTCAGTAAAACACTTTCTCCGCCAATAACTTTAGCATGTTCGCTTACTTTTTTCAATATCACCCTGTGCCCCTGGTGTACGCCATCGAATGTGCCGATGGTAATAACCGGATTAAGAAACGCCGGTAAATCGCTGATGGAATAATATATAGCCATGTGTCAAAAACGGTCGTAAAGTTAATAATAACCGTCGTTAGTTATACAAAGCAAACACCCGGCCAAAGCCGGGTGTGCAACTATGATTTCAGATATATAGTTATTGTTTTATAACCTTGGCGGTAAAGCGTTCTGTATCGGTAGTAGCGACAATCATATATACACCGGGTATCAATTCATTGCCTGAGCTGTCCGCTCCGCCCCAAACCAGTGTCTTATCATTCTTGCTTACAACACGGCTGAATACTTTTCTGCCTGTCATATCAAAGATTTCTATCAGTTCGGTACCGGCAGGCAGGTTAATGGTCAGGTTGTTATTGAACGGATTGGGAAACAGGCTGAGCGACTGTTCAACCTGGTTCACATTGTCGATATTCAGCCAATTAGGGTTGCTATTGGAATTGGTTCCTATAGTGTCACCGGTTTCCAATGCCAGGAAGGCCGTGTACTCACACAATACCCTGTTGCGTATGCTGCTGTCAATAATCTCTTGTGCATAAGCTGATTTGTTCTGTCCAATTAGGTCGTTGATAAAATGATACACCCAGGCCGAGGGATAGTTCTCATTGCCTGAATATATCGTGTTGATGGTATCTTTCATGTACATGAATTGGCCGTCTACCAGCGCCTGTAACTCTACCGTAGTGCCAGCGGGCATATCACCGGTGTACCTGCCTGTTTCCACATAGTGGCGGGTCATGTTTAAACGGTCCACTGGCTGAAGGTTGTATGAGGAGAATGTAAACCCATTGTTCACCCCGAGTGTCAGGGCATAGGATGATGACGTAGTGCCGGCATTGTCAGCTATTATTTTCATTGACAGTGGAATATTCAGGTCATATGTGTATTTCGACTTTCCGTTAACATATGTATACTGTGCTGTCAGGAACTTATGTACTGTGCCTCCGGCAGCAAGTGTGAGCTTGCTGTACCATATATCATTTGCATTGTGTACCAGTCCGCCAATAGATGTCCGTAAGGTACTGTAATTCACCACGTGTATATTGTTAGTGAATGTTCCGCCGATACTAGCTTTTAACTGGTTGTACATAGTGTCAACAACCGATTGATTGGAAGTATAGTCAGCATTGTTGCTAAGCAGCACAACCTGGGCGTCAGCACCCGGTTTTGTTCCACAAAAGTTCAGGGCTGCTGTCATCAGTGCCTGGTATTGACTTTTGTCGGATGTGAGATTAGCAGGTATATTATTGACCGCTACATGTACAGAGCCTGTATTACTCTGTTGCCAGGCAGGGAATGCCCGAACCACCGAACCGTTGTGTACATAAAATATATTGAATGAATCGGTGCTATTATAATTGGTGAGCAACGAAGTGCGCAGCATGGTCTTTATTTCTTCTAAGGTGTATATTGTATTGTTTGAAGTTTGCGGGTGGTCAATAACGAAAACAGTATTCAGTTTCTTATCACTGCCCATGGCAGCAGGTGGTACCACCAACTGATAAACCCCTTCAGTTGCATTTTTAGCGTAAGTGTATAATTTGATACCAGGTGTTATTGTGTACTTCAGGTTTATCCCGGAACCTGTATAGACGCCGCTTGTCAGGATCAGCACGTCATCATCCTGGTTCTGTGTGATGAGTGATTGGTTATAATCATGTTCGAAGAAAGCAGGTGATGAAAATTCGTCGTTGTGATTCACGGTTAGACGAATATTTGGCTGTGTTGCTGATGATGTAAACAATTGCGTGGGTAACTCCACCGATGCGTAATCGTTGTGCCATTTCAATGGGGTCAGGTATGTGATCTTAACTTTGCGCGGGTAAGTTGTAGCCAGAGGGTAAACACTCAACTGGTAACTTGTTGAACCTGTTTTGAGCAGAAGAGAAGGGTCACGCCTTCTTTTTACGATGTTTTCATAGATGGCAATTGCACGGTTTTTTTCTACCAGGGCTGCCCTGATAATAACTGTTTCATTGAGCCATAACCATGAATCGTTTATAAGGCTGCCTTCAGGCAGGTCGAACAGCAAAACCGCTTCCAGGCTGTCTGTTGCCTTGTACGAGCTGTTGTTGGCATTGATGGTAAAAATCATTTCTACCTGGGCATACGCGCCCTGCGGCGTGACGGTAATTTCAGGGTGTGTAATAATCCCCTGTGTCCGGCTACCCCATGTGTTGAAATGTGGGTTGGAAATTGTGAGGTTGAACTGAGACTGAGCAAAAACTGTGGTCGCTGTAAAGCAAAGGATAAACGAAAATAGCAGGTTTTTCATATAGGGAGATTTTTATAAGTTAAAGGTACTGTTAAAAAACTCCCTATGGTTGCAGGTGCGTCACGCAACTGTCATAAAGCATGCCGTCATTTTTGCCTGATATATACGCCGCTGACGTTCGCCCCGTTACCAAAGCCGCAATCCATTTTGTTATCTGCATAATTCACCACTGCAAAACTGTTGTAGAAACAGATGCGTATGGCGCATGGGCCGAATGTGGCTGATTCGTATAGGGCTGTGTTGCCGGTGAGTGGCAACTCTGTTTTGTCAAGCATAGCCAGGTTACGTGCTGGTGCGGCCGATACATTGTCGAAAGCAACTACTACAGTACTCATTTTTTTTGATACAGTCATATGGCCCATTGCCCCGGTTTTACCATAGCTGTACACATATGTTCCCGATATATCGTTCTGGGCTTCTATATCCGGTACTGAAACGGCAGTGTCTGTGCGCATCAGTGAGGCAGAGTAGTGTTCGTCGCCGGTTGGTGAAGTCCAGCTGCCCTCGGCACCATGTTCATCGGGCCGCAATTGCCACACGCCCGATATATCACCATCTGGCCATATTTCAAGTATGCGGTACAAGCCGTCGTGTATCGTGCCGATAAGATGTATGGGCTTCGCGCTTTTGTTTTCGGTATAGAAAAGACTGCCCGTTAATACATCTCCATATTCTTTGTACCACATTAGTACAGGGTATCTGCCATCCAGGTTGCCCTGCCATGCATATATATGGTTTACTGTATCTTTTTTCGCCTGTACTATATACGTCTTTTCATTTGCGTCACTGTTGCCCTGTACATCACCTGCTTCGGTAGTGTTGCAGGCATGTAGTGCTGTAGAAAGTGCAAAGACGATATATACAGGGGCGCGCATCAGAGTCAATATTATGAGGCATCAGGATCATTTACGCTGAGCATAATTTCGTACAACCTGTACACATCCTCAAAGGTATTGTACAACGGTACTGGGGCAATGCGTATTACATTAGGCTCGCGCCAGTCGGCAATCACACCGTTTTTCGTCAATGCATCAAATACTTCCCTGCCTTTGTCTGCAAACAGGAGCGATAGCTGGCATCCTCGACGGGTAGGGTCTGCAGGCGTAATGATTTCAAAAGAAAGGTGTTTCACCTGCCTGAGCAAAAACTCTGCATAGCCCGTAAGTTGTTCACTTTTTTCGCGTAGGGCCTTTATTCCCACTTTGTCAAATATATCAAGCGATGCGTTGTGGGCAACCATATTAAACACGGGTGCGTTACTCATTTGCCAGCTTCCTGCGTTGTGCTGCGGTACAAACCCCTTGCGCATTTTGAAGCGGTCTTTTTCATCATTGCCCCACCAGCCGCCAAGCCTGAATATTTCAGGGTTGCTGCAATGTTTTTCGTTCACGAATATGCCACCCACGCCACCGGGGCCTGAGTTGAGGTATTTGTATGAACACCAGCAGGCAAAGTCCACATCCCAGTCGTGCAACTGCATGGGTATATTACCTGCGGCATGCGCCAGGTCGTAGCCGGCATAGGCACCTACCCCGTGGGCAGCTGTAGTAATCTTTTGTAAGTCGAAGTACTGGCCGGTATAATAATTTACCCCGCCGAACATCACTAATGCCAGGTTGTCTCCGGCTTCTTCTATGGCTTTCAGTATGTCTTCTTCTTCTATGATATGCTTTCCTGGTTTCGGTGCAATTTCTATGATGGCATCACCAGGGTCGTAGCCATGCATACGCACCTGTGTTTCTACCGCATATTGGTCGCTGGGGAACGCCCCGGCTTCCATTATTATTTTATACCTGTTGCCTTTGGGGCGGTAAAATGATATCATCAGCAGGTGCAGGTTCACTGTAAGGGTATTGGTGGCCACTACTTCCTCTTTTTTAGCCCCTACCAGTTTGGCCAGCCTTTCAGAAAAAATATGATGGTATGAAAACCAGGGGTTAGCAGCCTGGAAATGGCCTTCTACACCATACTTAGCCCAGTCTTTCAGTTCCTGTTGCATCAGGTATTCCACACTGCGGGGCTGCAGGCCCAGTGAGTTGCCGCACATATATACCACGTCTTTCCCATCGTGCTGCGGAAAGTGGAAACGGGTACGGAAAGAATATAATGTATCTACCTGGTCCATATCCTGCGCATAGGCCAGTGTAGCCTCATAGTTCATATTCATCATAATTATTTGGGCAAAAGTAATCAAATAGAGGCTGTTTTTTTGAAACGGAAATGTGTGTTAAAATAATCATAAGTAAACAGGGTGCCGAACTAAAAGCATGAATAGTTGTTTATACACTTGAAACAAAACTCGGAAAGTATGAAAAAGCTATTGTTATTATTTAGTACGGTAATGCTGATATTTTCTGCAAATACAGCGCAGGCACAAAGCGGTGCCATAGGTTTGCGTGCTACTCCGGACGGTGGTGGTTTTACGGGTAAAGCATACATGAGCCGGTACCTGGCTTTCGAAGGGCAATTAAACTTCGGGGGATTATTAAGCCTGCCCGGCGAAAGCTTCACAGCTGTTGCGCTGCTGGAGGCCCATATACCTTTGCCTGACCCTTCGTGGAGGCTGATATTCGGTGGTGGCTTGCACGGTGGCGTATGGGACAATGGCCGCTGGTACCGCTACAGGGACGAAGTATGGATAGACGACCGTGCCCAGCCCATATTTGGTGTAGATGCCATAGGCGGGGTAGAATATGTATTTAAAAATATTCCGTTGGGACTGAGCGCAGATATAAAACCTGCCATCAACTTCACGGGCGCCGGGCCTGAATTTTTCAACCATAATGTATTCGGCTTGTCAGCAAGATATGTTTTCAGATAGCGTGTTTGTGGTTCAGTGTTGTTGATTTCTGAATATTGGCGCCATGCTTACTGCATGGCGCCTTCACTTTTGTACAAAAAGAATTGCTATTTTTGGTTCAAATTGATATTCAATGAAAAAAGGTACAATCGCATTAATCGTCATTTTAGGTATTTTATTGATAGGCGGGTGCCAGGCCTGCAACCTGCAAAAAACACTGGTGGCTGCTGATGAAGAGGTAAAAAGCAAATGGGGAGAAGTAGAGAACCAGTACCAACGCCGCTCGGACCTGGTGCCCAACCTGGTAGCCACTGTAAAAGGCGCTGCGGATTTTGAAAAAACAACATTGACCCAAGTAATCGAAGCCCGTGCCAAAGCTACATCTATGCGTATTGACCCGGACGACCTGACTCCTGAAAAACTGCAACAGTTTCAGCAGGCACAGGGACAGCTGAGCCAGGCGCTGGGCAGGCTGATGGTAGTGAGCGAACAATACCCGGAACTGAAAGCCAACCAGAACTTCCTGGCGCTGCAAGACCAGTTGGAAGGAACAGAAAACCGCATAACAGTGGCACGTAAGAACTTTAATGAAAGTGTGAAGGTCTATAATGTTTCTGTTCGCGCGTTTCCTAACAATATACTGGCGGGTATGTTAGGTTTCCAGAAGAAAGG
>CAZEZM010000028.1:14633-36069 GCA_964515955.1 uncultured Flavipsychrobacter sp.
TTTGAAGCAGAAGCAGGCGCGGATAAAGCCCCAAAAGTTGAATTCTAAAAATAATTACTGATGAGCTTATTTGATAAAAATAAGCTGCCGCTGAGTAAAGAAGAGCAGGAAAAAGTGGTGGCAGCCATACAAAACGCGGAAAAGAACACTACCGGGGAAATCAGGGTATTTGTAGAGAAGCATTGCGCATACGTGGATGCCATGGATCGTGCCAGGGAAGTGTTTGAAGAGCTCGGGATGAGACAGACAGAACGCCGCAACGCAGTGCTGATATACATGGCCTACGCAGACCACCAGTTTGCCATACTGGGCGATAAGGAAATATACGAGCAGGCAGGCGGCGCTGAATTCTGGAAACATGCAGCACATGTTTTCAGGGAACATTTGCGCAAAGGTGAAATGGCTGAAGGCTTTGTGGAATGTGTCAACGAATTGGGCAGTGCATTAGCCAGGCATTTTCCCCACGACCCCGCAGTGCACAGAAATGAATTGCCGGACGAAATCATATTTGGTAAATAAACAGATAAAACCAAAGGAGAAGAGTTGTTACGTTACGTGGGTAGTATAGTTCTTATTGTATGTTCGTTGTTCGCTTTTGCGGGTGATAGTGATTTTCCTGCCAAGCCTAACCCGCCCCGGCTGGTGAATGACTTTGCCGGCATGATGAATGCGGAAGAAGTGGCCAGGCTGGAAGCAAAACTGCTGGAATACGAAAAAACATCTTCCACACAGATAACTGTCGTTACCATCAAAAACCTGGGAGGGTATGAGGTAGCGCAATATGCTATAGAACTGGGCAATCGCTGGGGAGTAGGCCATAAGGGCAAAGACAACGGTGTCGTAATACTCGCTTCGATGGATGACCGTAAGGTGAATATCTCAACTGGCTACGGACTGGAAGGCGCGCTTACTGATATTACCAGCGGGCGTATTATTCGCAACGAAATAGTACCCGAATTTAAGAACGGCAATTTCTACAAAGGTTTTGATAAAGCTGCTGATGCAATAATCGCTGCTACCAAAGGAGAGTATAAAGCGGAGGAAGATTACCATCATGGTAAAAAGAAAGTACCCGCTATTGTAACCATTTTTATAATCCTGGGTATTATACTCATCATCTGGGCCATCAGCAAAGGTGGCGGCGGTGGTGGCGGGTATATGAGTGGACGTGGTGCAGGAGATATTGCTACCGGTATGCTGCTTGGGCATCTGTTGGGTGGTGGCCGTCACAGTGGCGGTGGTTTTGGTGGCGGGGGCAGTGGCGGCTTCGGTGGTTTTGGCGGCGGCAGCTTTGGCGGCGGTGGTGCCAGCGGTAGCTGGTAATTATATCAGTTGAGAGAGCCCTGCTGCATGTTCCGCAGTATCCGGTTGTCGGATACGGAAAATAAAACTATGCAAATGATACCCAGTATAATGAGCAGTGAGTTTTCCAGGTAAGCGGGTAGAATAGAACCCGCAACAATAGCATGAGAATCTTTTTCGATGGTATGCCCTACACCTGCCTGTATTTTACTCAATGCGTCAAGCCGTATCATCATCTCATTGAAATAGTTGTTAAGTTGTACGCTGTTGATGGCAGGTGTCTCTTTTCGCACACTCGCAAGGGCTATATTGTATTGCCTGTTGTAATTATGCAATGAATGTTTCAGCTCGGCCCAATGCTTACTTTCTTCATCCGTCAGGTAGGTTTTTTCATAGTCTTGCAGCAGTGCCGCGATGGCAGCATCGTGGGTAAGGGCTTTTTGCTGTAGCTCAGCCGGGGCATATTCTGCATAGTGTTCCTGCAACAGCCTTTTTTCGTATAAATGATTGCTCAACTCATAAATATAGGTGGCCGGCATCAGCCTGTCCTGGTATATCGATGATATGCTCTTGTCTAATGTGTTGAAATTGTGCCGCTCGTTTAAGTTGCCCATCAGTATGGTAGCCATTATTACCAGTAATACAGCTGCGGCCTTCAGTTTATACTTTATAATAAATGCCCATTTCATGTCACTATCCTTTTTTGTTGGTATGTCTTGAAATTACAAAAAGAATTACATATGAAATGCTAAAGGTTCCCTTGAAATGCCAAGCGAACCTTTAGCAAAGACAGGGACAACTATCCCTCAACAGTTACTGTTTGATTAGTTTCCCTGTAACACTATTGCCGTCCTGCACCACTTTACATATATACATTCCGGGTGGAAATGAAGATATGTTTATTGATGGGGCCTGCCTTGTGATAATATCTTCGAGCATCAGCCTGCCTGTAATATCATATATCCGCAACTGTGCATAACTACTCTTGGCGGGAGGAATTTTAAATGTTGCTACCGATGATACGGGGTTGGGGTAAATGGCTAAACCTCCTGTATTGCTATTGAGTTGATTTACAGAAGAATGAGGTGTGACGATTTGCGTAAATAGCCCGCCAATATGACTGTACCTCAATACAGGAAGGAACGGGTCTTCAGAGTACCATACATAATCGACGCCTGTAGAATAAGTTTCGCTGGCCCGTGCCACATTATAGTAATCGCCATTTGGCATTCGCAGGGTGCCATATGCATCGTAACGCACTGTTACGGTCCGTGCAGTATCGCCGTATCCCATATATGTATCGGTGAACTGCAGATGCCAGCTAAAAGGAAATTCCATAATCGTCTTAGGGTTTTGGCTGTAATCGGTAATGCCTCCCGGCGCGGAAATATTGCGGGTGACTTGTTCCATTTTGGTACCGCTTACGATAAAGTAATTATATGCACTGTCAATGATATAAACGTAATTGGCGGTAGGGTAGTTATTCATATACAGGTTGTTATTTGTATTCAGCACTACAAAAGTACCTGTGGCTCCGAAAACCATGGTCCTGAAGTCCCACACCTGGTTGACTCCTGCATTGCCTGGGCCTCCCGAGAATGTTCCTGTTTTTACCGCTGCCGTATAAGCTTCTCCCGGCCGTTCATTTGCGTTCTGAAATACGGGCTGCGCTGTTGCCCGAGCCGCCATTACTATAAATATGATGAGATATATGTTTTTCATAATCCGGATTTTGTGTTATTAAATACTACACTTGCATATTATGTAACAAGCCATATGAGCTTTTGTTTAGTGTAAATAGCCACTACCTTTTGTAACGCTGAACAAGCAATAGTGTGCCGTTAATTTCAAGATAAGCAGGGGGTTACTGCATGTATAATTGTCTCTCAATTGTGATTTATATCATATCGGGTTAGCAGGCAGTTGTATATTTTTACAAGTGTTAGTTATGACAGATTTTCGCAAATTGAACAAACGTGCAGTAATAACGGGTGCATCCGGGGGCATTGGTTACGCTTTTGCCACACAGTTGGCTGAAGCCGGATACGACCTGGTGCTGACCGGGCTGGAGCCGGTCAGGCTGGAAGAAGTCATTCAACAATTAAAGTCAAAATACCATACCGATATCAGGGGTGTTGTAGCTGACCTGGCCCATACGGATGGCATCACAGCATTGATTGCCGACCTGAAAGATTTTGAACCTCTGGACATGCTCGTAAACAGCGCGGGCTATGGCGAGCACAAATTTTTTCATGAAGAAGATGAAGAAGCTGTGTTGAAGATGCTCAATGTGCAGATAACAGCTACGGTAAGGCTGGTACATACCCTGTTGCCCGGTATGATAGCACGGCGCAGCGGGAGTATTATTACCGTATCATCGCTGGCGGCATTTGTACCCGCACCCGGCGCCAGTATATATTCTTCTTCCAAAGCCTTCCTCAATTCGTTTATGGAGTCCGTTCACATGGAAGTACATCAGTATGGTATTAAGGTGCAAAGCCTGTGTCCCGGGCCTACGCATACCGATTTTCATAAAGGGCAGGAGGTAGAAGAATCCTTGTCGGGTATAGATTTCTGGATGGAGCCTGAGGATGTAGTGCGTATCTCATTAAGAGCGCTGCAGAAAGGAGAAGTAGTGTGTATACCGGGAAGTATGAATAAGGTAATTGGAAATATAGCCCCTATGCTGCCACGCAGGCCTTACTACCACCTGGCAGAAAAGATGGCGCACAGGTTCAGGAAAGAGGATAAACATGGAAATGCGCCCGAGCCCTGATTTTGTAATAAGTAATTGATAATCAACACTTCATTTTGTGCTGTTTGTGCGGAAATTGTTCCCAACTTGGGACAAAACTGGAAAAGCACAATGTGTCCTGCCGGTTTTTGTGCCGGTGATATGGTTACGGTTATGTCAAAGAACTACTGAGCCCTGTGTTTGCAACGGCAGGCTAACATACAAATACGTAAAATTGCTGTCATAAAATAATGATATTTGAATGTATTGTGAAGGGAAAGGTCCTGAACTATGATTAATTGATTTAGGGATTAGCATGATTGAAAGTTAACTTTCAATCGTAGGGCGGGGGAGTCCCATTCGGGGGGATTCCAAGGGGGGAAATGTCTGATTGGTACGGTGACAACACCGACCGAAGGGGAATAGCCATATACCTGCTGTGGCACTCGCGAGGCAGCAAACCTGAGTTCTTTCATAATATAGCCATAGTGCTGTGGATAATGGCCAACAGTATATGGATGATTGGCGAATTTAACGAGCAGGATTGGCGGCCATACGCCGTGGTGCTGTTTACCGCCGGGTTGAGTGTGCTGGTGCTGTATTATTTGTTCTGGTTCAGGAAGGTGGGGCGCGGGTCCGGGGCAGGAGAAGACCCGGTTAATTTTGTTAACTGACCTGATACACGGTTTAATTGAAAGCAATATCATGCCTTTGCAACTAATTGGTTCTGAATTCGTTAACAACGGTTTAATTCGTTCATAATGATATTTCAATTGTCTCATTGAGATCGCTATCGCTAAGTTGTTAACTTTTGTTAACTCAAGCCGTATTTCTTTCGGACAGTAACAGAAAGCAAAACGCCCGGCTGTGTGCCGGGCGTTGGTATTATATGTCGTTTTGGTGTGTAGTGGTGGGTGCATTGTTTTTTTGCTTTTTTATACTAGCTCTGCTTCCTTAATCCCCGATAGTTATCGGGACGGGACAGGTGGCGGGGTTTACATAAATGCACTTGCATTTACTATGTCAAATATACGTAATAAATAGATTAAAAGCAACTATTTTTTTACAGATCGATACGCGCTGCACTCCTGCCTGGTCGGTACGGTGACAACACCGACCGAAGGAGGAACATTAATACCTGTGATGCAGAGGCCCACCTCTGGCTGATGTTCCGTGGAGCACATGCGCCACAGAGAGAATTTCTTTACCTTCATGTCTCATGCGTAGCACCACTAAACTGAAACATATATTGTAGCTATACACCGTAGCACTCCATATGAATGAGGATGGACAGGATGCCCGATACGAGGCGTGCCCCCCCCATTCGGAAGACTCCTATGGGAAAGAAAAGACATCTAAACTCTTTGTTCTTCAGTGTACAGTAATCTTAATCTGCTCCGGTCGTTACTATGACAACACCACTGAAGAGGAAATCTCACCGACGCACAATTCCGCAAGGGTCTCGTACCGAAGACCCCTGCGGAACCAGTTCATTTAGTAAGTGCAACGACCGTTTGACTGGTCTTCGCATTGACCCTTAGCATTGATTTCGTCTGCCGCAAATACTTTCAGCTTTGTGCCGGCAGGGCATTCACAATCATAGCCCTTACCGCATGATGTAAGCGAAACGGTGAATAAGGCTACGAGGCCAACAAGAATGATGTTTTTCATATCGTTTAAAAAATTTAAGGTGCAAATATAATAGCCTCTAGTTTATTTGCAACAGTTTTGCCTTGCCGGTCCCACATCAGGTAGTGTCGCCAGAGAAGAAAAATATAGTTAGTTTTGCCGCCTGCAATATGCCAGTTACACTGCAACAACATATCCGGAAGTTCACCAATATCGGTGAAAATGACATGAAAGAAATATTGTCTTTTTTCGAGGTGAGGGAACTGAAGAAAAAGCAGAACCTGCTAACAGAAGGCAGCATATGCAAATACAACTATTTTGTAACAAAGGGACTGCTGCGGTTGTTTTTTGTGAATGACAAGGGTGTGGAGCAAACAACGCAGTTTGCGCTGGAAAACTGGTGGATGGCGGACTATACATCGTTTCAACAACAGGCACCTTCAGCATACTATATACAAGCTGTGGAGCATACAGAGGTACTGGCCATAAGCTACAAACAGCAGGAAGCATTATTGCAACAATATCCCGCTATGGAAAGATACTTCAGGATGGTGCACCAGCGGGCACACGCCGCCGCACAATACAGGATGAAAATCCTGTACGACCTTTCGCGCGAGGAGATGTACCGTTCTTTCAGCAGCCAGTTTCCTGAATTTTTGCAACGTATACCACAATATTTGCTGGCATCTTTCCTGGGCTTTACCCCGGAATACCTGAGCGAAATAAGGGCCAAACGAAAATCTTAAACCAGTTTAAGCAACCGGGCCGAGGCGTGTACATAGCTTTGTGTTCTAAAATTTCATCAAAATGGAAAAAAGAATAAATATAGATGCGCTGTTGCCGGATGCCATGAAGAGTATGTATACTTTATCTGTCACTGCTGGCAAATCAAACCTCACACACATTCAAAAAGAGCTCATCAAGATAAGAGCATCGCAGATAAACGGCTGTGCCTTCTGTATCGATATGCATACAAAAGATGCATTGAAGTATGGGGAAACACAACAGCGGATATTCCTGCTGAATGCCTGGAGAGAAACAGACCTCTTCGCCGAAGACGAGAAAGCACTGTTGGCAGTAACTGAAGAAGTAACCCTGGTTAGCCAACATGGCCTGACGCACGCTACCTACAATAATGCCTTGAAATATTTCTCTGAAGAAACCTTAGCGCAGATTATCATGTCGATAGTGGTCATTAACGCATGGAACCGGATAGCCGTGAGCAGCCATAAAGAAATACCCCGGTAGGAATATTCATTTTTGAAACAGAGCTCTGCCCAACAGCCGGACAGAGTTCTGTTTTCTATTGGGAGTGTTAAAAATCTTTATGCCTGTTTGCCCCGGTATACAGAGACCATAGATATTGCCGCCATCATGGGTATCAGCCATATAATGCGGTCGCCATAGCGGCCTACTACCTGAGAGAAGGTGCCGCAAGCCCATGCATTGATAAATATACATACGCTAAACACCACCAGTGCATGAAAGAACGCGCCGGGCAAGTATTGACGATTAGAGATAATGGTATAGATAAGTACCAATACGCTCAATATTACAGTTATGTAGAAAATCAAATTTAGCACGCCCAGGTCTTCTGTGATATTGCTCTTGTTTTGTTTACTGTTTAAGAATTGACTGTGTTCCCCCGGCATATAGGTTTTGATGGTTTCGGCAACATTCGAACCATCCGGGAAAGGGGTGTTACCATCTCCGATTCTGAACGAACCAATTTGCAATAAGCTGAAGTAAGCTGACTGTTTTATATACAACCACAGGTATCGGGGGGTAGTATATATCCGGTTAACTATATGCTCATACTCCTTTTGTGTAACCCTCCAGCCGCCTTCCATCAAAGTAGGGCCATCAGCATCCCACATGAATGCATTGGCATCGGGCAGGTTGTCTTTATACTTACAGATATTATAGGTAGTGTCTGCGCAAAAATCCTGCAATGCCGGTTGTAATATACCCTTATCTAAAAAACTGGCCATAGCGAACATGGCTTTCGACTTAGCGATACAAGCACTCATAATACCGAGGGTGGAAACCGTAAGCAAAAACATAATAAATACAGGGCGCCGAAATGCTTTTACAGCGATACCCGGAAATGCCCATCGGCGTATCATGAGCAAAATCAACAGCGCAGCCACACAACTGACAAAGTGTGATGTGTGCGTAGCAACCGCTGCAAAGTACAGCGTGTACAACAGGATAGTATTTACCCGCGATTGCCCACCCGCTATCAACAGGTACATACACACAGCAATTATACCTGTATATACATCGGCAATCAACTGGCTCGTCACCCAGGACAGACCTGTAAACAGCGCCAAAATTACCATCAAACAAATAAACATAATTGGTTGCCAGGTACCCGTAATACGCTTAAGCGTCAAACTGCCCAGCCATGACACAATATAACCTTGCATAAAGATGGTAACCCAAAGGCTGGTTCCAAACAAACTGAATATGTATGCTAACAGCCCGTAGGTGATAGGCCTGTCCCATGGAGCATCAGGCGTAAAACCGGAAGATATATATGTAGACGTATCGGAATTGACCAAGGGATATCCGTTGATAAATGCAGGTAGCATAAGTAAGATTGCACCGGCTACAAGGCTCAGGTAGTACTGTAGTTTTTCACTTCTTTGCATTGTACAATTTAGGAAAACTATGGACAATAGATTGCATTCTGACAATACAGCCATTATAGAGCAATGCAAGGCATCGGGAGATATCTTCCAGTACGTACGGGATACGGCATGACCCATGCATTGAGTAAAAAAACAGGCGGGCCCTACATTGAGGACCCACCTGTAACAGAGCAACACTACTATCTTATTTCGACCAGATACCTTCAAATCTTGCCACTCCGCCCTGGCTATAGCCTGCTATGCAGCGTGTGAGGTAGCCGTTTTTCAGCATAGCATTATACTCTGACTGGAACTTGGCGGCCGTGAGGTTGTATTTCTCCCACCATGAGTTGTAGTTGGGCTGGTTCTTATACCATATGCCGCTCAGCCTCGGTTTGCCACCCTTTACATAGGCATCCAGGTACACCAGTTTAAACTTCTCTTTATCGGTGTATTGTTTGAAGGCGGCAACAAATTCCTCCAATGTCATCTCCGGCCTCAGGTAGAAACCACCGGTATTTTTCTTTTCCCACAAAGCGGTAACGTAGGTTTGCCCGCCGGTATATACACAGGATACATTGGTGGGTACCCAGCCTGCTTTCCAATGTTTCTGAAAATTGCTTTCGTGCCATGCCAGCGGGCGGCCATGATAGGCCAATGTAGCCACTGAATTATCTTTAATCCATACTGCTGCATAGCGCACTTTACCTTTTGACAGGTAGGAGTTTACATTGATGAGGCGGAAGCCTGCTTTGGTCCATGTATCAAATTCTTTTTGATAACCGGCTCCGTCCATGCCATGACGCGCCACCCACTGCACACCTTTGGACGGGCGGAAGATAACATTGAAATATGTTTTGCCGCCTACATCGTAGCCATCTACCCATATAGGATAATAACCGCATGTCCACACCTTATCAAACTCTTCCTGGTAGCTATTTTCGGCCACGCCAAACCTGCACACTTCTCCCCAGTTGGTAGGATATGCGCAATAAGGGTGTGTATCAGAAGGATGAATGAAACTGGCTTTGCTCTTCAGCCCCGGTATGCCGTGCCTCACCAGTTCCGACCAGTTGACGTTCGATTTTGGTTTAGTATACTCTGCCTGGCCAATAACAAAACCATTGTTGAACAACAGCGGGCGGAAGATACCACCTTCAGGCTCAGTATCGTTTTTATACGTCTTGATATGGATGTGCAGGTGGGGGCCTGAAGAGTTGCCCGAGTTGCCTGCCTTGCCCAGCAGGTCGCCTTTTTTCACTGTAGCGCCTACCTTCATCAGCTTCGAAGTAAGAGAACCTTTTTGCAAGTGAGCATACAAGGCTACCACATTACCATGACGAATATAGAAGTGGTTGCCCGAGCCACCATAATCGAATGAACCCCAGAGTTCGTCTTTCTGTTTTTTCATTCCCGCGTCAGAACCATCGGGCTTCCAGTTATTAGGAATATTGTTCTCGAAATGCAGTACGATACCGTCTTCCATAGCATACACGGGCTTGCCCCATATACGGCTGTGCGAATTTTCCGAACCGTCTTTGCCGGGGTGTACACCTGTCCAGGCTTTATCTTTATAAGCCTGTACACCTATGTCGTAGGCAAATACCTGGTCGCCCCCGCCATGCATGGAATAACTGCTGAGGTACTCGTCCGTTTCAAAATCTTTTGACTTGAACGGCAGGCTGAGCGAACCTGTATATGGTTTCAGGTTTTTGGTAGCAGATACCGCGCCTGAATATCCTTTGAAATAAAATTTCATCGTCGCTTTGTCAGGAAAAGGAGTTTCCCAAAATACGATGTCCCCGTTCTCGTGGTAAGGCCTGCTGTTTTGCCATGCCCATGCATAGCCGGGTTCTATTATCAACTGGTCCGACGGAAGGAAGATTTCTTTCTTGACAGTTTGCGCGCCTATTTTATATTCTATAATTACCTTGTCCAGGTCGTAGGTTTCAGTACCCTTGTTGTATATAACGGCGCGTACCGAAAACTGCGCCATTGGCGATTGGTGACTGGTGAAGCCTGGCGTAAGGTGGTATACCAGATCCTCACCCACTTTGGGCTCCAGCGTTATTTCAATACCTTTTGGTGAAGTACTGAGTTTTTGAAATATATCAGGTTTGAGTTTAGACAACTGGAACCGCGTGGGTTCGCTCACTTTAAAATCGTAGTGCCGTATCTGCGCGATACTACCCGGCTTGGCTTTGAGCGTTGTTGCTTTTCTCACGGGAGTTACCGCTTTCTTAGTTGCGGTTTTTTTTACCGCCACATTTTTTACCGCTTTAGCAGCGGGCCTTGTCAATACGGCTTTTTTAATAGTTTTTTTCGTAGCCATGATTACAGTTTTTTAATGATGTATGAATGTCGTTTCCGGGGTATGGATATCGGCTGCAAGCTATACACTTACACTATTTTGACTGCGGTAAGAAATACCGAATTATTTAGAGTAAGACTACTCTTGATTATTTGGGAGAAAATTGCTATTGGCGCGTTTTTATCGCCTGTATATTCCGTTGCACGCCCTTCCATTTAGCACGGGCAAGAGGTGAGTTCTTAAATGTTTTGCGGAATGTTTCTTCTGTTATGGCTTCCCATTCGCCGAGCGAGAGATTGAGAATTTCCGGGATGGGTGTGAAGTGAGGTTCTGTATTGGGTTTGGAGAAACGGTTCCAGGGGCACACATCCTGGCAGATGTCGCAGCCAAACATCCAGCCCTCCATTTTATCATGATATTCTTTTGGTATCAGTGCGTCTTTCAGTTCTATGGTGAAGTAGGATATACATTTGCTGCCGTCTACTACTTTAGCATCAGTAATGGCATCGGTAGGGCAGGCATCTATACAGCGGGTGCAGGTGCCGCAATGGTCGGTAGCGAAGGGGTTATCATAGTCCAGCGGCAAGTCACAAATAAGCGTCGCAATAAAGAAGAAAGAGCCTGAATGTTTGGTGAGCAGGTTGGCGTTTTTTCCTACCCAACCCAACCCGCTGCGTTGTGCCCATGTACGCTCCAGTACCGGGGCACTGTCTACAAATCCACGGCCGTTGATGTCACCGATATTATCGCGAATATATTGCAACAGTTGGTTCAGTTTATCGCGAATAACATAGTGGTAGTCGGTACCCCATGCGTATTTGGCTATTTTGGGTGCTTCTTCACGTTGCTTTTGTTCGGGATAATAATTGAGTAATAAGGTAATGACAGATTTTGCGCCGGGCACAAGTTTAGTCGGGTCGGTGCGCAGGTCGAAGTGACGCTCCATATACTGCATTGAGCCATGATAACCTTTGTTGAGCCATTGCTCCAGGTGACGTGCATCATCCTCCAGGTATTCAGCTTTGGCTATACCACATGCATCGAAGCCGAGGCGTTGTGCTTCGGCTTTGATTAGTGTGGTATGTTTTAATGTGGTCATTGTTTCACTTCTACCCCTCTTATCTCCTGCAACTTGCTGATATAACTATCGGCACGCTTCTTAGGTATGCCGGCTGTTACTTCGCAAAACAACTGCAAATCCTGTTTGTAGATGGTTGCTTCGCTTTGTTTCAGCAGGTGCATTACATCGTTCATCGCAGGATAATCAAAGGTAAGTGATACCTTCTTTTCTATCCAACGTTCTACTACTTCGGCCTGCGCCAGTGCTTCGGCGGTGGCAGTTTTGTAGGCATTAATCAGCCCCGGCACACCCAGCAGGCTGCCACCGAAATACCTTACTACCACTACCAGCACATCGGTAAGTCCGGCGCTGTCTATCTGCCCCAATATGGGTTTGCCCGCACTGCCCGATGGCTCACCATCATCATTAGCGCGATAGAGCGTGCCGTCAGTCCCAATCCTGAAAGCATAACAATGATGCACGGCTTTGGGATGTTCTTTCTTCAGCGCCTTGACCTTTTCTTTCACTTGCTCAACATCCTGAATAGGATAGGCAAAGCCAAAAAACTTGCTGCCCCTATCACGAAAATCAGAAACCGGTGTATTCGTTATCGTCTTGTATGTAAACTGTTCTTCCATTAATAACCTGCCAATGCGATAAGGATGATAGAAATGACGGCTAAGATAATACCTGTTACCCGCTTACGGCCCGCGCCTTCTTTAAAAAAGAGTATCGCTACCAACGTGGTAGTGACCACTATGCCGATATTATTAACCGGGATGATAGATGAACTGGGCAGCAGGTCGGCATCGAAGAGGCGGATGAGGTAGTAGATAGAAAAATAGTTGGGTATACCCAATAATATACCCGATATAATATTCTTCAGACTGAGTTTCTGCCTGTCTTTGTCATGCAGCATTTTGCCCGCTACCATAATACTACCCGCTACAGCCGCAACGGTAAACATAGTAATCGTAAAGGCGGATTGCGTGGCTTGCGTATCTAGTTGATAATGCTGTATGTATTTGATATAGGTATCGGACAGGCCACTGCATATAAATACCAATGCGGGCAGGTAGATATTTTTCAGTTCTATTTTTCCTTGCTTAGACGTAGCCATATATACCGCGGGTAAAGCCATTGCAATGCCGATGATTTTCAACCAGCCCATACTATCGCCATAGAGCCAGTAAGCGAACACTACAGGTATGACGAGCGAGAGTTTATTAGCAACAGATGTAACTGTCATGCCCTGCTGTGCGGTGCTGTACGCCATCAGGTTGAACAGGAAAATAAAATATGCTCCCAACAGCAATGCATTCAGCAGCCAGTGTTCGTATTGAATATCCGCACGGAAAGGGTGGTAACCGTGTGTGGCCCAGCCCGTAAACATGCACACCCAATAGTTGACCGTAATAGCCTGCAGGGTATCTACATTATATTTTGCAAACAGCTTGAAGGCTATGAAAATAAATGTATTGAGCAGGATGACTAACAGCAGGTATTGCATGTGCAAATTTACAACTCGTAACCCGGCATAAAAGGATACGGGTTGTTTTTATTTATATACAGGTGCAAAACATCGATAGCTACGGGTGTTTGTTCGGCGTGTACACTGTCCTTTAATACGGGTGCGGGTATACCGTTTGATAATTTTATGTCAGTTGTAAATACCCTTGCCTCGTCCCATAGCCCGGCATCTATAAAGCTTTGCAGCAACTTCGCCCCACCCTCTACTATCAGCGATTGTTTGCCTGCCGAGTAGAGTTTATCTAATAACTGTGGTAATACACTATTAGTGAAATCAAGTTGCACGAATTCTATATTGTCCGCCCTGCCCGATTTGCCCTCGTTCAGCATCCACGTTTCTGTTTCGGCATCAAACAGCTTGTGTGTGGCGGGTAGTTGCAATTGTTTATCCAACACTATGCGTAAGGGATTTTTGCCCTCCCACAAACGGGCGGTGAGTTGAGGGTTGTCGTTGAGGGCAGTGGTGTACCCCACCATGATGGCATCTTCTTCTGTACGCCACTTGTGTACCAACTGCTGGCTGTGTGGCGTACTCAACTGGTAGCGGCTCCTGTCGGCGGGGGCTATATAACCATCGGCAGACAGAGCCCATTTCAATATCACATAAGGGCGCTTACGTTCCTGCACGGAAAAGAAACGCCTGTTGAGCCAACGGCCCGCCTCAGCCAATACGCCGACTGTTACGTCGATATTATGTTCTTTTAGTATAGCTACACCTTTGCCCGCTACCATGGGGTTGGGGTCAGAATTGCAGATGATGACTTCCTTCACCTGCTCCTGCACCAGCCTGTTGGCGCATGGCGGTGTTTTGCCATAATGCGCACAAGGCTCCAGCGATACATACATAGTGCTGTGCGGAATGAGGTGTTTATCCGCTTCAGCAACCGATGCCAGGCAATTCACCTCGGCATGATGAGCTCCATGCTGACCATGCCAGCCTTCGCCTATGATACGGCCATCGTGCACCAGCACGGCACCTACCATGGGGTTGGGGCTTACACGCCCCTTGCCAAGCAATGAAAGTTCCAGGCAGTGTTGTATGTACTGATTGTGATGCAAACCGGGTGCAAAGATAATCTGAATCAGGATTAACAGGATAGGAGAATTTGCAGGATAAATATTCTTGTAGCAGTTATAGCTACACCCTTTCAATTATCCCCGCTATACCCTGACCTCCGCCTACACAGGCTGTTACCATGCCGTATTTTTTGTTCAGCCTTTCCAGGTCGTGCAGGTTTTGGATGGTGAGCTTAGCACCACTGCAACCCAACGGGTGGCCCAATGAAATAGCACCGCCGTTAACGTTCACTATATCGGGGTTCATGCCCAGCTCGTTGATGACGGCAATAGACTGCGATGCAAATGCTTCGTTGAGTTCTACCAGGTCTATATCGCTTAGCTTCATACCTGCCTGCTTTAAGACCTTAGGTACAGCAGCTACAGGCCCCATGCCCATAATACGCGGGTCAACACCGGCACTGGCACAGGCAACTAACCTTCCCCAGGGTTGCAGGCCTAAAGATTTCATCAGTTTTTCACTCATCACTATCACGAATGCAGCACCATCGGATGTTTGCGAAGAGTTGCCCGCCGTAACTGTACCGCCTGCTGCAAATACAGGCTTTAGTTTTGCCAATGCTTCCATGCTCGTATCAGCACGCGGGCCCTCGTCTGTATCTACTATATAGTCGCGGGTGGTGCGTTTACCTTTTTCGCTTACTGTTACTTCTTCCACCTTTATCGGCAGTATGCCTTTTTTGAAGTAACCCTGCTGTATGGCGTTCAATGCTTTTTGGTGCGAGTGGTAGGCAAATTCATCCTGCTGCTCGCGGGATACTTTATAATCATTCGCCACCTGCTCGGCGGTAAGGCCCATGCCCAGGTAGTAGTCGCCGTTGTCTTTGGTGATGTTATAGTTAGGCATAGTGCGCCAGCCTGCTGTCGGTACCAGGCTCATGCTTTCTGTTCCACCGGCTATAATGCAGTCCGCCATACCCGATTGAATTTTGGCTGTTGCGATGGCAATGGTTTCCAGTCCCGACGCACAGTAGCGATTGACAGTAACACCCGGCGCCCACTCGCCCACGGCACGATTGGCTATGATACGCCCCACCTGCAGGCCCTGCTCCGCCTCGGGCACAGCATTGCCCACTATCACGTCATCTATTAGTTTGGGGTCGAGCTGCGGTACGGATGCCAACAGGCCTTTTATCACATCTACGGCCAGGTCGTCAGGACGGGTGAACCTGAAACCGCCCCTGCCCGCCTTGCCTACTGCCGTGCGATAGCCCGCTATTATATACGCGTCCATAAATTTAAAATTCAAAAAGCCAAAAATCAAAAACCTTAAGTTGCAGATATACTATGCTGAACAATAAGGGTTTCCTGCTGTTTTAAAGTTAAGGAATATAGCTCAGAAGACTGTAAAGGAAAGGTGAAATATAACATCGGTTTATAGTTGTATTTCGTCAGTCATGTAAAGCTGTAGTAAATTTGCAGGTATGGGAAAGAAGAAGACATTGGTATTAGGTGCATCGGTGAACCCGTCGAGGTATGCAAATATGGCCATCAACAGGCTACTGGCTTATGGGCACCCCGTAGTGGGCATAGGTAAGGACAAAGGCAATGTGGGCGGTGTGGAGATAACGATGGATACCCCTCCTATGGATGATATAGATACGGTAACCTTGTATCTCAACCCACGCAACCAGGTACCTTATCATGATTATATTCTTTCGCTCAAGCCCAAACGTGTGATATTCAACCCCGGCACAGAGAATGATGAACTGGAAGAAAAGCTGGAAGCGGCGGGTATAGAGCCGGTAATAGCTTGTACGCTGGTGATGCTGGGTACGGGGCAGTATTGATAACTCTCCCGGCCCTCTCCCGAAGGAGAGGGAGTTTATTTCGTATAGTTATGTGACAAAACTTTGGGTGGGTTATTGTAACTTGGGGAGAATGAAAACCTGCTATCTCATATTCTTTTTGTTTATCACGTCAATCGCAGGTATAAAGCACAGTTTTGCGCAAGAAAGTCAGCCTGATAGCATTGTCCTGGCAGAATATATTTTCTATAGAGTAATCGGCAACATTACAAACCTACACGAAAACATTATTTCAGAGCAAGTAATTTATCTCTTAAAAAATAATGACACAGTAAGTACAGAATATAGCGACACTCTCGGGGCTTTTTTTGTAGATATATCTGATACTGGTAATTTTCGTCTATGCTTTTCCAATAATTGCAATGTCACATTGCACATCTCGACATCTGATGGAAATTTCCCAAAGACGAGAGCTACTACAGATTGTGATAGCACAAAAATAAAATACAAGATACTTGCCATTGAAGAATTACCTCCAGCAAGAAATTCCCGACGTTATTATAAAGGCTTGGGAGACATTAATAAAACCATTACCTCTGACGAAATAGAAAAAGGCGCATACTGATGAAACACCACAATCCTATACAAATATCCATACCAAAGCCCTGTAGCGAGGACTGGAACAAAATGACGCCGCAGGAGCAAGGCAGGTTTTGCGATAGTAGTAAGAAGTGTGTGGTGGATTTTACGAATTTCTCTGATGCTGAATTGTACCAATATCTTTTAGAAAATGTGGGTAAGAAGGCTTGCGGCAGGTTCAGGCCTGAGCAACTGAACAGGCCTATACAAATACCGCATCAACCACATAGCCAACTATATAAATGGATAATTGCGGCGGGGCTTGCATTAGTTTTGACTGCAACTCCTGACAATACAACCTTTGCGCGAGTACCATATACATCTATGGTTTACGACATTGCCTCATTCAACGGGATGGAAAAGAACAAAAGCGATGTAAATACTGATAGTGTTACTATCGAGGGCTCTGTAACTGACTACAACAACGACCCTGTGACAAATGCCGTAGTGACTATCATGGTTGGTGAAAAAAGTATTGTCAACACACTTAGCGATATAGATGGCCGCTTCACACTCAAATTATCGACAGCCGACACTGCTGATGCCAATATTTTTGTGCATTATATCGGACTACGTGAATATATGGCAGCATTACCTGCAAAGGGAGGTAGCATGAACATAAAGTTAGAACCAACTGATGCAGTAGGACACTTTGATATTATTATTATCGAACACGACCCTCCACTTATAAATAAATTTGACGGCGGCCATACAAAAACCAGCAAATCTGAAGAAATAGAAAAAGGCTCGTACTGACCAGGCAACTTAAAAACTATTACAAAACATCATAAACCCGGTACTTTATAGCAACCGGGATTATGACATCAGGTATAAAATTAATTTGCGAGTTTCCGGAAGTAACGGTATGCTACAGCTCAATTACTCATGAGCATTCTGTTTATTCCTTGATTATTTTACCTCTGACAATATCACTACCTGTTCTTATTTCGTAAAAATACATGCCGCCAACGGCCCCGGCCAATGGGATTGAAACCATAGCTGTGTTCCTACACTCAACATTAGCGACTATATTACCCCTAATATCAGTAACAAGTACAGAGGCGTGAAGAAAGGAATTCTCAAAATGTATTTCCAGGTCATTTTTCACGGGATTAGGATAAACCTGAAACTGAGTTTTCCCGATATCGTTAACACTCGCAGGTTTTCCGGAACGGAGTTCCAACCTGTCTATTATCAGTTCACTACCATTAACGGGTATTGTATATGACGATAAGACACGAAATGACATATCCCCGGCAGGATCATTATCAATCAAAGGAATTTCGAACCGGGTAAATGACGGCGCAGGGCTTAGGGTATAGTCGAGTACATCTGGTGGATTCTGATGATCAGGAAATAACAACACCTCAATATAACCAAGGTCGCTTGCAGGAGTGGAGTACTTATAATATCCCACTAGGGTATCCACATATTGTTTATTTAAGGGTATAGTGCTTCCGAACAACTCTCCTGCCTCCGGGCTGCCATTGATACCTGCTTTTGTAGTCAGTTTCACAGCATACTGACCCGAATATCCATCGGTAGTCTTTTCCGCATTGGCATTTAGCTGCCAATCGTCGCATGTTTCAACAACTACTGTCGGCCAGTTATCGAAAGATCCGTCAGCCAAGTTGTAATTTGAAGGTCCGTTGCTAAAGGCTAATTCGTCTAATTCCAGGTAAGACCCGGGAGCAAGATTTGCAGGAAAGCTTGTGATAATACCGGAAGTAGCAAAAATAACCACAGAATCAGGCGTGACCGAAAGCGGGGACAAAGGCATGCTAAATGGCACAAATGATGACCGGGTTCCTATAATCAAAAAACTATCCCTCGTTAATATAGTACCATTCTTTTTGAAGATAACATATATCTGGGCGGAATCGCCTGAAATGATGTTATACCGATAATACCCCTTCATATGGGTAGGCTTACCTGCAGAAAAAGGGGCACCACCCTGGCCCTGCATAGCATTTCCGCTTGTATTGGCTATATAACCTGGGATCGCCATCCATGTACCCTTGGTCTCAAGCCGTATTGCACTATTAGTAACCCCTGCTACCTGTGTCACATACAAAATGGACTGTGTCCCACTGTGAACATTGTTATCCGTCCAGCCCTGCACCAACTTATTAGATTTTGACGTCCAATTCTCAAAATCAGGGTTAGGAATACCGGTCTGCGCAAAGGTTGAAAACGCTGTAGTACAAGAAACCAATAAAATAAAGCATGTTTTTTTCATATTCACAAATTTTGATCTTTAGCAAGATTGTTCTTACCCAAAAGTCAGTGATTACTTCATCGTAGCAAACGATATTTATGCTAACTCCCTTCATTATTGACGAAGGGCTTTCATCCATAATTTCAACTTGTTTACCCGGCAAAATATTAACTTACATCATCTCAAAAAAAGCCTGTCATGAATATCCTCAATTGTATCGTGGTAGATGATGAGCCCAGGGCTCATGCTGTGTTAAAAAACTACATAGAGAAGATTAACTCTATCAAGCTGCAAGATTCTTTTTATAACACTATGGAAGCATTTGAGCATTTACGTACCCACCCGGTAGACCTGGTACTACTGGATATTAATATGCCGGAACTGGATGGGTTTTCTCTAATTGAAATGACCACGAAAATGCCGATGGTCATTTTTGTAACAGCCTATACAGAATACGCACATAAAAGCTATGACTATGGTGCCATTGATTACCTACATAAACCAATCAGGTTTGAACGCTTTGTAAAAGCTATAGATAAAGCCTTGAAATGGCGCAAGCTAATATGCAATGAACTGCAGGAAATAGAAATAAAAGTGGATGGTGGTGTCCGGAGAGTACCTACATCCGAAATACGTTATATAGAGAGCCTGGGCAATTACAGTAAACTGGTATTGAAGAATAGCAGTACCTTAATACTGACATCACTCAAAGAACTGGAAGAAAAACTGCCACGTAGTTCTTTCATCAGAATACATAAATCATTTATTGTAAACATTTCGTCTGTAAATGAAATAAAAGATTCAAGTATGGCAGTTGCGGGTGTAGAGCTACCGATAGGGAAAACATACAAAAAATATATTGCTGAATATGCCGGAAGAACCCATTAGCAGCATTCATCAAACTGACAAGAATGCATATACCGGCAAGTTGCTCAACAACTTTTATCTGCGCAATACCATATTGTTACTGATACTACTTAGTGCCACTGTAGCCAAAAAAGTGTTTATGGCTATGGGATTTGACCTACTTGGTTTTCTGAATACCTGCAGTTCATTTATACTACTCTACCTTATCTTTATTTTCCATAACCGTGTCTTGTATGACCAGATATTTAGGCGCGGAAATTATTTCTCCTATATTATACTATTAATCCTCGTACTGCTACTCTATAATGAAGTAGCACTTCCTTTCTTTCGTTCTTTATTCCATATAGAGTGGCCATTGGAAACACTAACAGATAAGTTACTACTGCAATACAGCCGCGTGGTGGATATATACCTTGGCTTCGGACTCTATCTTGCTTTTTCCTATTTTAAAGAAAGAGAGCAAAAACTCAAATTAGAAAACCTGAATAAGGCGCTGGAATTAAAACAATTGAAAGAACAATTAAACCCACACTTCCTGTTTAACGCTCTTAACAATATATATAGCTACACCTTAGATGAGAGCACCCGTAGCGGGGAACTGATACTTAAACTAAGCGAACTGATGCGCTATATTATGATGAACGTTGAAAAAGACACTGTGCCAATCGGAGATGAGATAACGTTTATAAATAACTACCTGTCGTTTGAACAGGAGCGCCTTGGTGAACGTTGCAAAATAAACATGTCTCAGTCAATCGAAGACCCCGAAACAAAAATCGCCCCCCTCATTCTGTTTGTTTTCATAGAAAATGCCTTTAAGCATGGTACGAGTATGATTCAAAAATCAGAGATACACATCAACATAACCTCTGATGCAGGCAGTACAGAGTTAATAACCTGCAATGCAATAAAGAGCATGGGTGCCAACTCCATGAACATCGGGCTAACCAACACCCAACGTAGGTTGGATATCCTGTATCCGGAACAGTACAATCTGAACCAGACGGCATCGAACGGTATGTTTTATACCAGATTGTTACTCAAACACCGCTGATGATTTTCTTAACCGAACAAGTTATTTCCGGAATGCAACCTTTCGGGGATATACAAACACTCTGCACAACATTACCCTCAATTATAACTATGCCCCATCCACAGTGCGCCGCCTATGCTGTCGCGGGTGGCACCGGTTACGCTGCTGAGGACGTTTGTTTCTTCCCTCCAGCGCAGTACGCCTATCAGCGCCATTACTACAGCTTCTTTGTATAAAACTGTGTTGGTATCGGGTACAATTACTTCGGTATTGTGCGCGGCCAGCCCTTCACTGATGCGTTCCACCAGGAAGGTATTCAGCGCACCTCCACCTGTTACCAGCAGTTGTGCTTTTTCTTTGCCTGTGGGATATTTTTTTACAGCTTCGGTTATTTTATCGGCTATATGCTGCACGGCTGTGCGCAGCAGGTCATTCAGGTCGTTTTTACTTTCCAATAGTATCGGGAAGACCAGTTGCCTCGCCTGCTCGTTGCTCAATGATTTGGGCGGATCCTGCAGGTAGTAGGGTTCATCATTCAGGTCGGCGAGTATATCTACCTGTAATTTTCCCGCACGTGCCATATCGCCGTTTTCGTCCATGGTTTTGCCAGCCATTTCTGCCAGCCCATTCAGCGCCTGGTTGGCCGGGCAAATAT
>CAZEZM010000028.1:36079-60235 GCA_964515955.1 uncultured Flavipsychrobacter sp.
CCCGCATTGTGCGGTACGGTTATATTGGCTATGCCACCTATGTTCAGCCAGTAATCGTATTGGCCAAACAGCAGCTTGTCGCCTATGGGCACTATGGGCGCTCCCTGTCCGCCCAGCGCTATATCCATATTGCGCAGGTCGCTCACTACCGGCAGGCCTGTTACGGCAGCTATGGTGGCGCCATCGCCTATTTGCCCTGTGGTATGGTTATGCGGTTCATGCATCACCGTATGCCCGTGCGATGCTACCAGGTGTACCTGGTGTTCTATACCATGCCTTTCTATGAAACTGTTGACCGCTTCGCCCAAAAACCTGCCGTATGCCGTATGCAACCTCAGGTATTCGTGCGTACGCAACTGGCCCGCATTGCGCAAGTTGTCCGCCATCTCCTTATCGTAAGGAATACATTCCGCCTGTACTATCTCGTATGCCCAGCCACCCCGCACCTCGTTCAGATGAACATAAGCAATATCCAATCCATCCAGCGAACTGCCGCTCATCAAACCTATAACCTTATAAACCATGCCGCGAAAATACAAAACCCCGGCTGACTTATTATCGCATTAGCACATTAGCATATTGCCGCATTATTTAACTTTACCCCATGTACAAAGTGCCTCATTTCACAGAAAAGGACTTACAGTCGGTTGTTGAATTTATGTATGCCCACCCTTTTGTGTTCCTTACAGGGTGCAGGGACAATATCCCTGTCGCTACACAAGTGCCCATATTGATAGATGAAAGAGAAGGGACCTTCGTTTTGCGCGGCCACATTATGCGTAAAACCGACCATCAACTTGCTTTCGAACAGAACCCTGAAGTGCTGGTATTGTTCAACGGGCCGCACAGTTATGTAAGTGCCAGTTGGTACTCCATGCGCGGCGTTGGTAGTACATGGAATTATATGACCGTTCACGCGCGTGGAAAAATACGGCTTATGGACGAGGCTCATACGTTACAGCTCCTTACAGACCTGACGCATAAATACGAAGACCAGCAGGCCCGGCCCGAACTACTGGAAAACATGAGCAGCGAAGAATATGTACAGCCTATGATAAAGGCTATAGCCAGTTTTGAAATAACACTGGAAGATATATACCCACTGTTCAAACTCAGCCAGAACCGTGACGACGAGAGCTACAAAAACATCGTGGCACAACTGATGAACGGCGAAGACATAGACGGAATAACCATAGCGGGTGAAATGATGAAGCTGCGCCCGCACCTGTTTGAGTGAAAATGAAAAAGCTGCTCCTGGCAGGAACAGCTTTTCTTCGATTGCTTACTAAATATGATTAAGCAGGCTGTTTTTGTATTACAGCAGCCATTGTTTTGCCTATGTCAGCGGGGCTATCCACTACATTGATACCGCACTCGCGCATGATTTTCATCTTAGCGGCAGCAGTATCGTCGGCACCACCTACTATGGCTCCTGCGTGGCCCATACGGCGGCCGGGAGGAGCCGTTTGTCCGGCTATAAAGCCTACTACAGGTTTGCGCATATTGTTTTTCAGCCAGTTGGCAGCTTCAGCTTCCATGCCGCCGCCTATTTCGCCTATCATAATGATGCCCTCTGTTTCGGGGTCGTTCATCAGCATTTCCACCGCTTCTTTGGTAGTAGTGCCGATAATCGGGTCGCCACCTATACCGATAGCTGTAGTGATACCCAAACCTGCCTTAACTACCTGGTCTGCAGCCTCATACGTCAGCGTACCTGACTTGGAAACGATACCAATAGTGCCTTTTTTGAATACGAAGCCAGGCATGATACCCACTTTTGCCTCATCAGCCGTAATAACGCCGGGGCAGTTAGGGCCTATCAGGCGGCAATCTTTACCATTCAGGTAGGCACGTGCTTTCACCATATCCTGTACGGGAATACCCTCAGTGATGCAGATAATCACTTTAATACCCGCATCAGCAGCTTCCATTATAGCATCGGCGGCAAATGCCGGTGGTACGAAAATGATGGAAACATCAGCGCCGGTTTCGCTTACGGCATCCTGCACGGTGTTGAATACGGGCCTGTCCAGGTGCTGCGTACCGCCCTTGCCGGGGGTAACACCACCTACCAGGTTGGTACCGTACTCAATCATCTGCCCTGCGTGGAAAGTACCCTCGCTACCCGTAAAACCCTGTACTATTACTTTAGAATCTTTATTTACCAATACAGCCATGAGCTAGAAATATCTTTGATTAATATTATTATGAACGGGTGCAAATTTACGGTAAATACAGGCAAAACCAAATGCAAGAAAATAATCATATGTATTATTGAAAAAAAATCTTGCTCATGTACCAACCTTTTTCACAGTTCCTTCGTCTTATTATGCAACAGGGAGCGAAAGCCCCGGAAGCGATACGATTTACTACCTCTCACCTAAAAAATTTAAGTATGTAATGGGTAATCAATTCTAGATTATGGAAGCCGGTGTCTACCGGCTTTCTTATTTTAATGTCATTCTTCCCTCCGTTTTTGCGTTGCTCCGTGTAGGAATACCGACAACTCTGAGACCACACGTAACACAAATGACAATACTTGGCATATTAATTGTTATATAGAAAAAGCTGATATCCGGCACAAAACTAAAACCACCTCTTATGAAAAAGAAGTTTTTTCTTTCAATATGCATGGCCATGATTGCAACATTTGCAGCGCAGGCACAATATATTTCCAATCATATCATCGCGCATCCTCAATGCCTGATGATGTCTTACCAATACAACATCAGCAAAGCAGACAGTAATTTATCTGTAAAAACATACTTTGGCGATGGCCGTGATACTACGGTCTATTTATCTCCCACGCAGGACCATCAGCATTTTTACTACTACTACAATGCACGAGGTACTTATACTGTAAAATCGGAATTGTATAAGAACGGAACGCCAATTCATAGCGTCACTGCCAAGCACGAGGTTTTCTGCGAATATGTTATGTTACATTCCTATATGGATGACAATAACAATTGCGTACAGGATTATGGAGAATACCATACTATAGACTCCATCATGGTAGAAGTTGACTCAGCAGGTGTGATTACAGATACGGTGAACTTCAATGGTGTGCTGACGTACAAAACCGCACCTAATACAACCTATAAATTCAGGCAATTGACATTACCGCTGGGGGCTGACCATACTTGCCCGTCAAACGGAGTCGTAACCGTTACCACGCCAACAACCGGATTTGCCGGCTATGTGTCATTTGGCCATAAATGCAGCAATACCAACGTCTTTGACTTTGGGGTGCGCATGTCGGGACGGTTCAGGCCGGTTGCCACTTCTTTAATAAATATACAACCCTACAATAAAGGTTGCGGGACTAAAACGGCGACAGTGACACTTAACCTGAGCCCTAAATACAAATATAATACAGCTACCCCCACGCCAACAAGCGTGAACGGGCAAATAATAACCTGGACTATAAACAACCTGACCAACCGCTCTCACAGCTTTATTACGCTGACGCTGGATACTGCCACAAGCGTGAGTTTAAATGACACTATCTGCAATACTGTGACCATAACCCCTATATCGGGCGATACCAACACGGCAAATAATGTTTTAACTACTTGTGACAACGTGGTGACCTCATGGGACCCCAATGATAAACATGTAAAGCCCGCCGGTGATATAGCACCCGGAACCAAGCTGACCTATACCATCAATTTTGAGAACCTGGGCAGTGACACTGCATTCAACATACATATATTAGACACGTTGTCGGAGCATGTTGACCCGTCGACAATACAGGTGTTGAGCGCATCACACACGATGATGAAAGAGTTTGTAGATAATAATATCGGCAAAACAATCGTCAAGTTTGATTTTCCTGACATAAGGCTTGCAGACTCCAACTCAAAGCAACACAATAAAGGCTTTGTTACCTTCAGCATCATGACTAAAAGCAACCTGGCATACTACACCCAAATCAACAACAGGGCAGGTATATATTTCGATATCAACCCTGTGGTGTTCACCAATTACACCAACAACCGCATAGCACCACCACAATCTGTTGTTCAGACTACTGCCAACCCCGGATTTACTGCATATCCAAACCCTGTTTCACAAACATTAAATGTCCAGGTGACCGTGGGCCGCTACGATGCATTGAAGATGTACAATGCCATGGGACAGGTAGTAGCCCAACAGAAGATTATTGATGGTGTCACCACCATCAATATGGCGCACCTGCCGGCAGGCATATATTACCTGCAACTGACCGGGAAGAACAATACTGTGACCAGAAAAATAGTAAAGAACTAATTTTTGATAATGATTAATAATGCAACAAGCCGCCCTTTGTAAGGGGCGGCTTGTTGCATTTCAATATTATATAAAGATTATCCTAACACTTTCCGCCCCCGCTTCGTCAGGTTAGTGGTAATTACCCGAAACCATATTTTATTTTGAAAAACAACCTGATTATGAAAAAGATGTACGCGCGGATAGCGCTTCTACTTGCAATTCTATTCGTTTCTGACAGAGGCAATGCTCAAAGCTTCAATTATTTCTATATACAGGACTCCTGCAGCGGCATCCCGTTGACAACTCTCCTTTATACCTCTATCACGCAGGCTGGCGCCAATCAGTCCATTGTTGTATTGTGGGGGGATGGAAGTTCTGACACAACTAACCTGCTGGTGGCTCAGTCCGCTATGAATAAACAACACATTTACAGCAGTGCAGGAACATATACGGTAATGGGAATTCTGTTTAAAAATGGCAGTCCGCTTGATACGTTTATCACCAGTGCTACTATCAACTGTAGTTATATTATCATCAAGACCTATCTTGACAATAACAGCAACTGCATAAATAATACCGGAGAACCACCCTTATTGGTACCGATGTCTCTAGAGGTAGATTCGGCAGGAACGGTAATTGACACGATTACATTTACCGGCACAGCCTGGTACAGAGGTTATGCCGGCGTGGTCTATAAATTCAAATTACTGACGTCTTTCCCCAATGTTTCCGCAACCTGCCCTTCCAATGGTATTGTCACTATAACCGCCCCATCAACATCAAGCATCGGTACGGTTAATTTTGGCTTTCAATGTGGTTCTTCCAATCAATTCGACTTAGGCGTTGCTCTTTGGGGTTATTTCAGACCTGTTGGAACCAGCAGAATGGCAATAATGGCATACAACAGAGGCTGTGGCTCAAAAAACGCTGTATTGACTCTGCAACTAAACAATAAATATGTTTACAAAAGCGCGAGCATTACACCAGCCAGTGTAAGCGGAAATACTATTACGTGGAACCTCAACAACCTATCCATTACCAATAGTCAGTTTATTCAGCTATATGCCGACACTGCAACAGGTGCAAATGTGCATCTCGGTGACACAATCTGCAATTCAGCAACTATTACACCCACCTCAGGGGATGTAAACCTTGCTAACAACAGCGTTTACCAATGCGATTCGGTACGTGCCTCATGGGACCCCAATGATAAACATGTGTACCCTGCAGGCGATATAGCCCCCGGAACAAAACTGACTTATACTATCAACTTTGAGAACCTGGGTAATGACACAGCCTTTAACATCTACGTAATGGACACGCTTTCCGACAAATTAGATGCAAGCAGTTTGCAGGTATTAACCAGTTCTCATGCCGCATCTCACGTAATGCTGGATGGCCCCGGTAGTCAAAAGATTGTCCGTTTCGATTTTAAAGATATCCACCTGCCGGATAAAAATTCACCTGATTTCAATAAAGGGTTTGTGCAGTTCAGCATCAATGTGAAAAACGGGCTGGCACCGTCAACACCTATCAGCAACAGGGCGGGTATCTATTTCGATGTCAATCCCGTAGTGATTACTAACTATGCTGAAAACAGGATAAAACCTGTGTCTATCAACAATGTCGCTATCAATAACCAGGTTACTGTTTACCCCAATCCCGTAACGGATGTATTGACTATACACCTGAACAATGGAGGATATGATGTGCTGAGGCTGCTCAACAATATTGGGCAGGTGGTTGCGAATCAAAGCATAAGCGGCAATACTATGAACATTAATATGGCCAACCTGCCGACAGGTATATACTATCTGCAACTGACTGGCAAAGACAACACTATCACGCAGAAAATAGAAAAGCACTAAATGCTTTTCAGTAATGGTTAAGAAGTAAACGCCCCGCAATGCGGGGCGTTTGTATTATTTATTACTTTCAGCTTCTCTCCGGCTGGCTTCCTTGGCTTTTCTTAAAAATTCTGAAGCGAAAATAAAATTATCCAGGTCTTCATCATCGCTGAAGATGATATCCTTACTGCTGCCTTCCCATTTCTTCTGACCTTTGTGCAGGTATATAATATTGTCCCCACTCTCCATCACCGAGTTCATATCGTGGGTGTTGATGACAGTGGTAATATTATATTCCAGTGTGATGTCACGAATGAGTTCATCAATCACTATAGAGGTCTGCGGGTCGAGGCCTGAGTTGGGTTCGTCGCAAAACAGGTACTTGGGGTTCATAACAATGGCACGTGCCAATGCCACGCGTTTTTTCATACCACCGCTTATTTCAGCCGGGTATTTTTTATTTACGCCTTCCATATTCACACGGGCCAGTACTTCGTCTACCCGGTCAAATTTTTCGGCCTTAGGCATATTGGTCAGCATATCCAATGGGAAACGAATATTCTGCGCTACGGTCATACTGTCAAACAATGCTCCACCCTGGAAGAGCATGCCCACCTTCTGTCGGAGTTCTTTCAGTTCTTCCTCCTCCATAGTTCCCAGGTTCTTACCTTCATACAGCACTTCTCCCCTGTCAGGCTTTATTAGCCCTATCATACATTTCATAAATACAGTCTTGCCACTGCCACTTGTGCCGATGATAAGATTGGTTTTGCCGGGCAACATTTTTGCAGATACGCCTTTCAGTACTTCCTTATCCCCAAAACTTTTGTAAACGTCTTTTACTTCTATCATGTGCAGGAATCTCTGCCAAAAATAGCTTTGTATTATACAATCTCAAAATCTAATTGGTTACAAGGCCTCGCCGGGTGGGCTTTAGGGGGTCGGGGATAAAAACCAAAATCCTGGCATTAAAATGCTCGCCCGGACGGGGGAACATTTTCAGTCATAACCCCGGTAAAGGTGCAACTCAATCATACTAATCCTGGAATCAAATGAATCATCGTTCAGACCTTTTTCTCCTTCCTGAACCAGAACAAATAATACAGTACCAGCACGCTCAACCCCGCACCGAACAACACCACGGCGTACTGCCGCCAGTCCTGCTCGTTAAATTCGCCTATCATCCATATACTGTTGGCCATTATCCACAGCACAATTGCTATGTTATGAAAGAACTCGGGTTTGCTGCCGCGCGAACGCCACAGCAGGTAGATGGCCATACCCAGGGTGGGGGTTATCATCACCAGGCCGCCTATCTTAAATTCCAGTGCCCAACAAGTGTCCTTTACCAACCACAGCAGTATATGGCTGTTTTCCAGCATACGGTATCGTGGCGATTGATACAATTCGGTAGTCCCCTTTTCCATGCCCGAAAAATAAAAAGGAAAACTGATATTATATCCACAACAGGGTGTTACTATCAGTTTGTTAATATGGTTTATTTCACTCATGCACTTTGGATATTATCACCCCGACCCGTACCTTTGCGCCACGTTTTAACTATTCATATTAAATAATTAATAACAATGAGCACAGTAAAAGTTGCCATTAATGGTTTTGGCCGCATAGGCCGCCTGGCTTACCGCCAGATTTACAACATGGACGGTATCGAAGTAGTTGCTATCAACGACCTGACCAGTCCTAAGTTCCTGGCCCACCTGCTGAAGTATGATACAGCACAAGGCCGCTTCAATGCTGATGTTACCAGCGGTGAGGATTCTATAACCGTTAACGGCGACGTAATAAAAATATATGCGCAGAAAGACCCTGCCCAAATTCCATGGGGTGCGCACAATGTAGATGTAGTGCTGGAGTGTACGGGTTTCTTTACCGATGCTGACAAGGCGATGGCGCACATCACAGCCGGTGCCAAGCGTGTGGTAATATCTGCCCCGGCTACCGGCGAAATGAAGACTGTAGTATATAATGTAAACCACGATATACTGGACGGCAGCGAAACAGTTATCAGCTGCGCAAGCTGTACTACCAACTGCCTGGCGCCTATGGCACAGGTACTGGACGAAAAATTTGGCATCGTATCCGGCATCATGAGCACAATACACGCTTATACCAACGATCAGAACACACTGGACGCTCCGCACCCCAAAGGCGACTTCCGCCGTGCAAGGGCTGCCGCTGCCAACATCATACCCAACTCTACAGGCGCTGCCAAGGCTATAGGCCTGGTACTGCCCAACCTGAAAGGCAAACTGGACGGTGGCGCTCAGCGTGTACCTACAATTACAGGTTCGTTGACAGAACTGGTAACTGTACTGGGTAAGAAAGTAACTGCTGAAGAAATCAACGCGGCAATGAAGGCTGCTGCTAACGAGAGCTTCGGTTATACTGAAGACGAAATCGTTTCCAGCGATGTGATTGGTACATCTTACGGTTCACTGTTCGATGCTACACAAACCAAGGTAATGACTGTGGGCGATACACAACTGGTAAAAACCGCCAGTTGGTACGACAACGAGATGAGTTATGTATCTCAGTTGGTGCGTACTGTAAAGCACTTTGCAGGATTGATAAGCAAGTAATTGTTATATGTGAAGGGCTCTGTGTTAAGAGCCCTTCACATATCAACTTATATTGATCACCAATGTTATATACCACAAACCATACTGGCAACTAAATTCATATGAGCAAATTCAGCAATTACAATTTCAGCGGCAAAAAAGCATTGGTACGTGTAGACTTCAACGTGCCTATAAAAGACGGTGTGATAACAGACGACACCCGTATGCGTGCCGCTATACCTACACTGAAAAAAATATTGACAGATGGTGGCAGCGTGATAGTAATGAGCCACTGGGGCCGCCCGCTGAAGGAGATTAAGAAAGACCCTACAAAAGACTTTGCCAATTTCACTTTAAAGCGTATCCAGGACCACCTGGCAGCACTGCTGGAAACAGAGGTACATTTCGCTACCGACCCGGTAGGCAGCGAGGCTCAACTCAAGGCCGCCGAACTGCAGACAGGTGAAGTGCTGCTGCTGGAAAACCTGCGATTTACACAGCACGAAGAGGGCGGCGACCACGACTTTGCAGAAAAACTGGCTAAGCTGGGAGATGTATATATAAACGATGCATTCGGTACTGCGCACAGGGCGCATGCTTCTACAGCTGTTGTAGCCGAGTTTTTTCCCGCTGAAGATAAAATGTTCGGCCTGCTGATGGAAGCAGAGATAAAGGCCGCCGAGAAGGTGATGAACGAAGCGCAGAAACCCTTTACGGCTATCATAGGTGGTGCCAAGGTGTCTGATAAGATACTGATTATTGAAAACCTGCTGGAGAAAGCTACTGACATCATCATAGGTGGTGGTATGGCATATACTTTCTTCAAAGCACAGGGCGGCAAAATAGGCAACTCCCTTTGCGAAGACGACAGACTGGATATGGCAAACGAATTGTTGAAAAAAGCTGAAGCTAAAGGCGTGTGCATCCACCTGCCTTCCGACAGTATCCTGGCAGACAAGTTTGCGCCGGATGCTGATACTTCATCATCTGCCAATACGGAAATACCAGACGGATGGATGGGCCTGGACATTGGCCCCATAGCCTGCGATACATTCAGTAAAGTGGTAAAAGAGTCGAAGACGATATTGTGGAATGGCCCTATGGGTGTGTTTGAAATGGATAAGTTCCAGCATGGCACCAGGACCATTGCTGAGGCGGTGGTTGAAGCTACAAAGAACGGTGCCTTCTCATTAGTAGGCGGCGGAGATAGCGTAGCAGCAGTCAACAAATTCGGCTTTGCAGACGATGTAAGCTACGTGTCTACCGGCGGCGGAGCTATGCTCGAGTTTTTTGAAGGTAAGGAACTGCCTGGTATTGCCGCTATACGTAAGTAAAGATTAAGCTTTATAAGATTGTCAAGGGCCCGCATATTGCGGGCTTTTGTAGTCCTCAATAATACAAATACCGAGCACAGATAGAGGGAGGTAAGCTGAAAGCTGCTGAATGATGTAATCTGCGTGGATAATATCTTGCCAGGAAAATGATGGTCAAAACGGTGGAATTTGTATTTTCCCATTCAGAAACTATACAGATATGGCATTATTCAGTAAACTCGGTAAATATTCAAATTTCGCATTGTTGGTGATGCGTGCCGGGGTAGGGGCTATGATGATATTACATGGCTATCCCAAACTACTGGACGGCCCTGAACGTTGGGCAAAGTTGGGCGGGGCAATGGCCAATTTTGGGGTTACGTATGCGCCTGAATTCTGGGGATTTATGGCAGCTTTTTCCGAATCTGTAGGTGGTTTATTATTGTTGCTGGGATATTTTTCCAGGCCGGCGGCGCTGTTGTTGTTTATTACTATGGTAGTAGCAGCTACTAAACACATTATGGGAGGTGACCCATTCAGTAAGTCTTACCATTCTATAGAGCTGGCTTTTGTATTCCTGGGTCTGTTTATTCTCGGCCCCGGCAGGTATTCTATTGATAAAGATTAAGAGGCTACTTTCAACCTCATTTTGCCCCAGCCCCGGTTGTTGTTGTTCAGAGCTGCTTTTATGCCGTCAATCATATTATCAACGATATAGCTTCTTTTGTTACGGCTGTTGCGTCTTCCATTTACTATATATGTATCATCTTCAGCCAGGGTGTATATTAAAGGTAGTGTGGCATATTTAATGCTTTTCAGTAACCTCTGATACAGGCCTGTTGCAGGCTGCTGTTCATCCGTAGGATTGATTATCACCACGTCGGGATGTACCTCTTCAATCATATCATTTATCACATGCTCGTCGCACCTGTATACCAGGAAACCCCGCTCACGTAGCATTTCAGCATCAGGTTCGTGGCTAAATCTGTCTTTTCCGGTCAATAATACTTTAAGTCGCATAGCAAAGCGTTTTATATAATATATAAACGTAAAAATCGTGCCAATGGTTTGCCGTTAATGTTAAATAATACTTACTCATGACAATCAGCTCATGCTAGTCTATTAAATAGTAAAATATTATAAGATGTTACTGTAGAATTGTATATCTTTATACCCCATTATAATAATCACGATATGGAATACAGGATATTAGATATTGAGTTGAAGAGTTTTTCGGAAACTAATAAGCAAACACTGGCAGATATATTGTTGGGTATGTCAGGGGGTGATAACAAATATCAACCGGTTTTTGATATTAATCGTGCAGTTACCGGCTTGGTAGATGCCTTTGAAATGCATAAAGTGGAACATGGGATTGGTGTAGGGTGCCTGGAAGAAGGTAATGGTATGGTGCTGGGTATTGGCGGATTCCATTATTTGGCTGAGACCGGTCTGTATGAAGTGATATGTAATATGCTGCCGCAGCACGAAGGAAAGACTTTGTATGCACTGGAATTCCTGGTACACGAAGCATTCAGCAATTTAAGAATGGATAAGATATGTTCCCGTGCACTGCCGGGCTCTGCAATGGATAATAGCTTGAGGGCTAATGGTTTTGTATACGCAGGAGAGCGGGCATTCATTTCTGAAGACAGGGAACAAATATGGAATTACTATGAGCTGGAAGATGAAACTAATATGGTAGTATCCGGCGGTCATTATGCTCTTGCAGAGAGCGATTGGGATGCCATTTTCTAATATCTAATTAAAACCTATTATCACATTTCCCTTTTATTTCTATATTAGTGCGCAATACACGTCACTAATATGATTCATAACATCCTTCACGACAAGCCCGCACGCCTGTTTGTATTACTCACATCTTTTTTTGTGGCTAACGCCCTGATAGCTGAGTGTATTGGTACTAAATTATTTTCGTTGGAGCTATTATTAGGTATGGAGCCCAGTCCATTTTCCCTGTTAGGAGAATCGGGCCTTACTTATACGCTCACGGCAGGGGTATTATTATGGCCGTTGGAGTTTGTGATGACGGACATAGTCAATGAATATTTTGGCGCGAAGGCTGTAAGGCGTATTTCTTATATCGCTGTGGGCCTTATCAGCTATGCATTCGTTATGTTTTATATGGCCATTGCTGTTCCTGCCGAAGAATCTTTTTGGATAGGCAGTCAGAAAGATGCAGGTATACCTGATATGCAGGTGGCTTTCAGCAGCATTTTCGGGCAGGGTATGTGGATAATAGTAGGGAGCCTCATCGCATTCCTGGTAAGCCAGGTGTTGGATGTGTGGGTTTTTCACCGCATCAAAAAAATAACAGGGCAAAAGAAAGTATGGCTGCGTGCCACCGGGTCCACATTAGTTTCCCAGTTTATAGACAGCTTTATTGTTTTATTTATCGCCTTTCATATAGGCAGAGACTGGAGTATCCAGCGGGTATTGGCTATAGGCCTGGTTAACTACTCGTACAAGGCTATGATGGCCTTGTTGCTCACGCCGGTTATTTACCTGGTAGAAAACCGCATAGATAATTACCTGGGCAGGGATGTAGCCAACCAGATGAAAACAGCCGCTACTGAGAAGTAGCGGCCGTAGTGATTTTCTTACCATTTACCTGTTATTGAGCTCTCTTATATGGTTTTGTACTCCTGAAACGGTGAGTTATATTAAACTGCACCTGTGGCATATCGTATAAACGTTTCGATATTTCTTTCTGTCCAAAGCTAGAAGTATTATTCCAGACAGATTTACTAACCCTGAGGTCTAACCTCCATCCGGGAGTGGCCTGGTAGCCAAACCCTAACATCGGGCTGATGTTCAGAGAAGATGAAAAGTCTGTCAGCAGTATTTGTTTTTTCGTGCTGAATGTAGGCTCACTTGTAGAAGTGGGGCTGCGCTCCAGAAGGTAGCGTTGCTCAACTTCCTGCAGGTTATTGATTTTAAAATTATACCTGAAACTACCACCGAGCATGAATATATACCTGTCTTTGCTGTAGGTTAAAAGCAACGGCATTTCTATACTCTTATAATCTGTGAAATTATAATAGTGTTCAATAGAATCGTAAGTATATACAGCCTGGCCATTTATGTTGTTGAACCTTACATCCTTAATGTAGTCATCCTGCATTCTTTCCTTAGTGTTGTTAAAGGTGAATGCAAACTTAGCTTCCGCAAGTATGCTCCAGCGCTCGCTCAGTGACAGGTTGCCCGCTGCACCCAGGTGTGCGCCAAAATTCCCGTTCAGAGATGCATTAACCCCACCTACAATACCGGGATAGAACTTCACAGCACCCATCCTGAATTTGGCGTTGCGTACCATTTCCTCGAACCTGTGGGGGTTATAGTTCTTCATTTTTTTGCTGGCTACTTTGTGGTCGCCCAGCTTTTGCATAGCTGCGTTTTCCTCTGCTGTTTCAGCTTTTGATGCAGGTGCGGCAGCGGCAGGGTTCATGTTGCTGCCTGTGTTGTCATCGTCGGCTTTGTTCATTGCCAGCATTTCCCCGTCTTTAGGCACCCTCACCTTCATTACGTCCTCACCGTTGAAAATTGTGTCCATAGTTACCAGGCCATTCTTATCAACGCTTTCTTTACGTTCTATTTTCTTGTAGGGTATTTCTTTTATGTCATGCTCCTGCTCCGGTGTTTTATTGACAGCAGTCGGCTGCATTTGCCCGGTTTGTAATTTGCCCATGGCATTTCCGGAACTTGCTGAGTTGCCGGACTGCGCTGTTTCAGGGGCAGAGGTTTGCTTATTGCCGCCTTTAGCCACTACAGGGTTATTATTATTTGCAGCGTTACCAGCCGTATTCTTTTGGGCAGACTGAACAACAGGATTGCTTTGACTTGTAATATTCTGTTTGCCTGGTGCGATGGTATTGCCTGATGCTAATAATTGTGGTGCACCGGAATTATTAGCTTTATTGTTATTGTTGTTATTCTTGCCAGATTTAGTAATAGTTACCGATTGTGTAACCGTGTTTGTGTTTTTGCTGTCATGTTGGTTGCCAACTGTAGATGTTGCAGTATTTATGCCGCTGGTTTGCTCCGCTACTGTTTGAGTTTTGAACGTATTAACAGCAACATCAGTAGCAGATGCATCATTTTGCGTGCTTTGTGCCTCGTTGATATCTGGCATAGCTGTATTGGCAGCAGTACCCGCCAGGCCCCTGGCGGGGGTAACAGGCGCTCCTGATACAGAGCCGGAGTTATGTGCTACGGTTTCGTTGTCCGAAGAGAATGATTCCATCGCCTGGTACCCGCCAACGGATACCGCGGCCAGTAGTACCAGCCCGCCTATATACCCAAACATGCGGCGCCAGTTAAATGCGCCTCCCGGAACCCCTCTCACAGGCATTTGCTGGTCGAGCAGCTCCCTCATATGGAGCCAGGCTCCCGGGCGCTCTTGCTCTTCGGCATCGCCAAGGCGCTGTCGCAGCAAATCGTCAATCTTAATCATGTTTTTATCCATGTGGGATAAAATTTTATTTTTTATAATGTATTTGCAATTTCTCTATTTTCCCTTTCAGTATACGTCTTCCTTCCGATAGGTGCCATTTTGAAGTGCCTTCACTGATACCGAGCATTTTCCCGATTTCTTTGTGCGAAAACCCCTCCATTATATACATATTGAATACTGACCTGGTGGCATCAGGCAATTGGTGTACTAATTGCAGCAATTGCTCGTAATACATTTTATCAGCATGGTCTTTATGTACGTACTCATCTTTTTCCACCAGCATTATCTTCTCATTATAACGTGTATTCTGCTTCACGTAGTCTGATACCGAGTGAAAAACTATTTTCCTTAGCCAACCTTCGAAAGAGCCCTGGAATGTGTATTGGTCTATCTTCTGAAATGCCCTCAGAAAACCATTGTTCAATACTTCTTCCGCCTGTTCGTAATGATCAATATACCTTCTCACTACTGCCATCATCTTTGGATAAAACAACTTGTACAACCTCTCCTGGCAAGCGCGGTCATTCTTCGCGCATCCATTTATGAGCTCTTCTAACTCACTAGCCTGTCCAGGTATAGTATATGCCAAAGCTATAGGCAAGTAACGGGTATTAATGATTTACACACAATTAGACTGTCTTACAGACGGAATAGTTGGGTTAATAGCGTTACTTATTAAATAAGGATTAACAATTACATTATCAGCCGCTAAGATAACACGTGCTTATCCAATTCCCAAAAACATACTACCCAATCCTAAGTAAGTTTTTCAGCTTTTAATATTATCATGTATATTTACCATATATCATTGATTTTGTGAAGATTAGAAAGTTAATATCAGCATATAAGACAAAAATGCTGGGCCGGAAACCTGGTATTGAAGATGTGATACTGGGGAGTAGGAAAGTAACGGCGTTTATAGGGACTATTAACAAAAAGGCCGATAAAGACGATGCCTGGTGGTATGCATTGTCACAGAAATATGAAATAATTTTTGATATAGGGGCTAATGTGGGCTATTCTTCAATACTTGCCTGCCTGAATGAACACAACAAAACCGTATTGCTGGCCGACCCTAACCCCCTGGCCCTTGAGCATGCGCGCCAAAACCTGGAGCGCAACGGTATGGGACTGAATAAGAGCTATACAAATGCATTTGTAGGCGAACAAAAGGGAGGGCAGGTTAAATTCTACACACTCGGTACAGGCTCGGCGGGTAGCATGTTTGGCAGTCATGCAGACAGTGCCAAAGCGGTGAATGCATGGTATATGGTAGACACGACCACCCTGGATGATATAGTGGCAGAAACGGGTATAGTACCCCAACTGGTAAAGATAGACGTGGAGGCTGCTGAAAGTTATGTATTGAAAGGTGCCACAGAGTTAGCCCAAAAACAGCAATCTGTATTTATGGTAGAGATGCACGCCCCGCCCGAAATGCCTATGTTGAAGAATGCAGGATTGGTGCTGGACTGGTGTACAGCTAATAATTATAGTGCATATTACATGAAAGAGCATCGGCTACTAGAAAGTCCGGAACAGATTGCACACAGGGGCAGGTGCCATTTATTATTACTTCCCGCAGATATGCCTTACCCCGAATACCTGAAGGCGATAGGAGAGGGGGATGAGGTAATCTGGTAAAATCAAAGAGGCACCAGTCGGCGCCTCTTTTTGTTTAGTATATCCTGTAGCCTTATTTAGAAGACATCATCTTTTTTGCTTCGATGCTGAGCGTAGCGTGGGGTACTGCGCGCAGGCGGGCTTTGTCTATCAGCTTGCCTGTCACACGGCAGATACCATATGTTTTGTTTTCGATACGCATCATCGCCTTTTCCAGGTGGTTGATGAACTGTATCTGGCGGCTGGCCAACTGTGCCAGTTGCTCGCGCTCCATAGCGCCGCTGCCATCTTCCATATTCATATAGCGGTTCTCCGTATCCTCAGTACCTGCTTCGTCTTTACGGGTTATCAGCCCCTGCAGGTAGCCCAGTTCTTTACGGGCAGCTTCCAGGCGGCCTGTTATCAGTATCCTGAATTCATTCAACTCCTCATCGCTATAGCGGTATACAGGGCCTTGTTGTTCTACAGGGGTATCCAGTATAGAGCGTGTAAATTCCGGCTGATAACTGATCATTGTTTTACCGGCTTTTTCAGCAGACTTAGATTTGTTTTCCAGGCGGCGGTGCGCTACTATTACCTGTTGCTTGTTTTCGTCACGCGCATTGCGCCTGGTGGGTTTCGGTTTTTCGGTAGGCACAGGTGCCGGTTTCGATATTTTCGTCGCGTTAGCTTTTGCCTGGGCTTTTTTGGCTGCCGCCGCTTTTGCAGCAGTTTCTTTTTTAGCAGGCGCTGCAGGTTTTGCTACCGGTGCAGCTTTTTGAGCTACGGTTTCTTTTTTAGCAGGTGCCGCTTTTTTGGCAACTGCTTTCTGTACGGGCTCCGCTTTTTTAGCTGTAGTTTTTTTAGCGGGTGCCGCAGCCTTCGCAGTACTCTTCTTCGTCTCTTTTTTCACGTTTGTTGCCTTAGTTTTAGTTGTGACCGATTTTTTATTCGGTGCAACCTTCTTTGCCGCTACTTTGTTTGCCGGTGCCGCCTTTTTAGCGACAGCCTTTTTAGGAGTAGTTTTTTTAGAAGGCGCTACCTTTTTCACTGCGGCTTTCTTTGCAGGCGCCGCTTTCTTTGTTACATTCTTTTTGGCCGCTTTTGCAGGTGCGGCCTTTTTCGCAGGTGTAGCCTTCTTAACAGTCTTTTTAGGTGCCACATTTTTTGGGGCTTTGACAGTTTTTTTTGCCGGTGCAGCTTTTTTGGCTGGCCCTTTGGTTGCAGTTTTCTTTGTTGTGGCCATAATTTTCTAATTTTTAGAAATTAACACTTTAAGAGTTATATCATTTACCTCTATCTCAGTGCCAGACTGTATCTGAGGTACGATTTCTATATTATCTGCCAAAATTTCCGTGCAAATATAATCACTGAAATTTATGATGGCTGATTTTAATGTTTCATACTCTTCTATCTTAACTGCTATCCTGTCTGTTAGTTCCAGGCCCGATTCTTTGCGTATTTTTTGTATCCTGTTCACCAGTTCGCGGGCGTTTCCTTCGTCCTGCAAGCCTGGTGTAACAGTTATATCCAAAGCCACGGTCAGTGTGTCTTTATTGGCTACCGACCATCCGGGTATGTCTTCTGCTATTATTTCTACGTCTGCTATGCCTATTGCTACCTGTTCGTTATCTATGTTTAAGTTAAAAGTTTTTTGCTTTTCCAGTTCTATTATTTCGCTTTGTCCCATCTGCGCTATGGCTGCTGCAGCAGCTTTCATTTTAGCGCCCAGGCGGGCCCCCAGTGTTTTAAAGTTAGCTTTTACTTTTTTCTTTATAAAGCCTTCTGTGTCAACAAGGTATTGAAGTTCTTTTACATTTACCTCATTTTTTACCAAATCCTCTACCTGCTGCAATTGGGCCTGCATATGCTTATTCAGTACAGGTATCAGCACTTTTTGCAATGGCTGTCGCACTTTGATGTTTTCTTTCTTGCGCAGGCTCAGTACCAGCGATGAAACATCCTGTGCCAGTTGCATACGCTCCTCCAGTTCCTTATCTACCACGCTGTCGTCTATCTGGGGGAACTCTGCCAGGTGTACCGATTGCGCTTCGTAGCGTTTGGTCACACTATTCAGGTTCTGGTACAGCCAGTCGGCAAAGAATGGCGATATAGGTGCTATAAGGAAGCTGATAGTCTCCAGGCATTCGTACAGCGTCTGGTAGGCCGATATTTTATCTTCGTTGTATTCCCCTTTCCAGAAACGGCGGCGGCAGAGGCGTACGTACCAGTTACTCAGTTGCTCATCCAGGAAGTATTCTATCGCCCTGCCGGCCTGCGTGGGCTCGTACTCGTCCATATAGGTGGTGACGTTATGCACCAGCGAGTGCAATTCGGACAGTATCCAGCGGTCTATTTCAGGACGCTGGTGTACGGGTATATAACGCTCTTTGAATGTAAAGCCGTCTACATTGGCATACAGTGCAAAGAACTGGTATGTATTGTATAGTGTGCCGAAGAATTTGCGCTGCACTTCTTTAATGCCCGCCAGGTCAAACTTCATGCTGTCCCATGGGCTGGCATTGGTAATGAGGTACCAGCGAGTAGCATCGGCGCTGTTTTCGTCTATAGTTTTAAAAGGGTCTACCACATTGCCGAGGCGCTTACTCATCTTGTTGCCGTTCTTATCCAGCACCAGCCCGTTACTCACAACGGTTTTGTAAGCCACACTGTCGAACAACATTACACCCAGTACGTGCAGGGTATAAAACCATCCGCGTGTCTGGTCAACACCCTCGGCTATGAAGTCGGCGGGGAAGTTATGCTTGTGTTCTTTTTTATTATCAAAAGGGTAGTGCCACTGCGCATAAGGCATGGCGCCGCTGTCGAACCATACGTCAATCAAATCCGGCTCGCGGTGCATGGGTTTACCGTCTTTGGTGGCCAGGATTATCTGGTCAACATAAGGTTTGTGCAAATCAAGGGCCTTACGGTCTATCACCTGGTTGGTATCCAGTACATCGTTGGCATGTTGTATTTCTTTCAGCAGTTCGTCTATACTGCCTATGCATTTTATCTCGGTGCCGTCTTCGCTTACCCATACAGGTAAAGGGGTACCCCAGAAACGGCTGCGGCTCAGGTTCCAGTCCACCATATTCTCCAGCCAGTTGCCAAAGCGGCCTGTGCCGGTAGCAGCGGGTTTCCAGTTGATAGTCTTGTTCAGTTCTATCATCCTGTCTTTTACAGCCGTGGTTTTGATGAACCAGGCATCCAGGGGGTAATATATTACAGGCTTATCCGTTCTCCAGCAGTGCGGATAGCTGTGCTCGTATTTCTCTACTTTGAAGGCATTGCCGCTTAGTTTCAGCTTTACGGCTATATCCACATCTACGTCTTTATATTCAGGGTCGTTCTTGTAATTCTTTACATATCGCCCGCTGAACTCGCCCATGTAGTCATTGAATTTACCTTCTTTATCCACCATGGTGAGGATACCGAGGTTGTGCTGTTTGCCTACCTTAAAGTCATCTGCGCCAAAGGCGGGTGCTGTGTGTACTATACCTGTGCCATCCTCAGTAGTAACGAAGTCGCCCGTTACCACCCGCCACGGGTCGCCACCGGCTATTTCGGCCGTGTTGCCTTCGGTGGGTATCAACTGGTCGTAACGGCAGCCAAGCAGTGCTTCGCCTTTAAACTCGTTAACTATGCTCCAGGGTAGTATTTTTGATTCAGCTGTAAAGCTTCCAAAATCACCGTCTTTGCCCTCTTCTTTAAAGTATTTGCCCAGCAACGCTTTTGCTAATACTACGTGTACAGGTTCGTGCGTATAGGGATTAAATGTTTTTACCAGTACATAATCAATGTTGGGCCCTACGGTCAGCCCGCAGTTAGATGGTAAAGTCCATGGAGTAGTGGTCCATGCCATGAAGTACACGTTGGCGCCTTCTTTCATTACCTCATTAAACAAGTGATGGTAATGCGCCTTGAACATCGCGACAACGGTGGTATCCTTTACGTCTTTGTACGTGCCGGGTTGGTTCAGTTCGTGCGAACTTAATCCTGTACCCGCTGCAGGACTGTACGGTTGTATGCTGACGCTTTTGTATAAATAGCCCTTGTTGTGCAGCTCTTTAAGCGCCCACCACAGGGTTTCTATATAATTATTGTCGAAGGTGATGTAAGGGTCGGTCATATCCACCCAATAACCCATCTTTTCAGTGATGCTTTCCCATTCGCCTTTGTAGCGCATCACTGCCTCACGACACTTTTTGTTATAATCTTCTACTGATATTTTGGTGCCGATATCTTCTTTGGTAATGCCCAATTCTTTTTCCACACCCAGCTCTACAGGCAGGCCATGCGTATCCCATCCGGCTTTGCGTTTTACCTGGTAGCCCTGCATGGTTTTGTAGCGACAAACGAGGTCTTTTAATGTACGGCTGATAACGTGGTGAATACCGGGCATACCGTTGGCACTGGGCGGGCCTTCGTAAAAAACGAAAGGCTCGTTGCCATCACGGTTATTTACACTTTTGCTGAATGTATTATTATCCTTCCACCTTTGCAGTATCTCCTGCTCGATGGAAGGCATGTTAAGCCCTTTATATTCTGCGTACCGTCCTTTGGTCATATCTGTTATCGCCCGGCTATAAGTGTTTAGTTATTAGTTATTTATGCAATTCAACTAAACACACGTCGCCATAATCTACAAAAAATAAGGCGCAAAGTTAGGGAAAATATGTGATATGGCGAAAAATGGAAATACAGCAGCCCTGCGCAGTGTTATTGGGCCGTCATGTCATAATGCTCTTTGTAAACTTTTGTGGTATCAAACAAGCTTTTGACGGTAAGGTCAACTTTAACCACGTTAGATGATATTACGCCTTTACCTTCAATCGAGGTGTTCCTCAAATCCTGGCGCAGGACGTCAAATTCATAGGCATCAGTCAGGATGATCTCATACTTCTGCCACACTACTCCGGCCAGGTTTAACAGTTCTGCTTCCATCAGTTTCGGATTTTCGCCTTTCTTAGTGAGTTTCAGGCGCCATTGGTTTTCAGGTGTTTCCTGATCCTGGGTCCGCGATCCCTCATAGATTTTTGTATAGTTGGCCCTTATTTCGTTTTGGCAACTATCTCCTTCGTATTCAAACGTGCAGTCACAATCCCCATTGTCGCACTGGCCATTATTCAGGCAAACTACATCTTTGCAGGGGTCAATTGTTTCGCATAGCGAGCCGGAGTATCCGTCGTGGCAAATACATTTTCCGTCGCTACAGCTACCACCATTTTTACAGGTAATGTCTTTGCATTTGTCTTGTTTGCACGCGGAGTACGTTACAGTGGCAAAAATTGAAACAGAAAGCATTATGGGTAAAAGCAGGTTGAATAGCTTTTTCATTTTGTAGAGAGTTTTTTGAGGTTAATAATTATGATTGAAGATAGCTAAATAATCCCCCAGGGGGTGTCACTGTGTTGTCTTTTTTAAGAATTAATTGACAGTTGCCAAACAGAAATGGTAAAAACCATGTCTATATTGTCATTCAATTCTTTATATGGCACGTATATATTCTATGTTATTCTTCGTTTTTTTGTTTAGTACATCTGCGTTCGCCGGTAAAAAAGCCCGTGTACTCTTCCTCGGCAATAGCTATACTTATTATAATAGTATGCCCGGGCTGGTAGCCAACATGGCGGCAAGTACAGGAGATACCTTAGTTTGGGAAATGGAAGCCCCCGGCGGGTATACATTTGGCGGCCATTACACCAGTATGGCGTCAAAAAACAAAATAAAGCAGGGTAACTGGGACTATGTAGTGTTGCAGGAGCAGAGCCAGGCTCCGGCTCTTCCATATCAACAGGTGTTCAGCAATACATTTTTGTATGCCCGTTTGCTGGATAGCCTGGTAAACGTAAGTAATGCATGCGGCGAAACGATATATTATATGACATGGGGGCGGAAAAATGGCGATGCCGGCAGTTGCGCCACCTATACACCGCAGGGCTGGCCGCATTTTTGCACTTATATTGGCATGGATAGTGTAATAAGGGCCAGGTATGAAACAATGGCAAGTGACAACCAGGCGATTGTTTCGCCGGTGAGCGCAGTATGGCGGATTGTCAGGTTGCAGCACCCCAATATTGAGTTATACGATGCTGATGAAAGCCATCCGTCAATGGCGGGTAGTTATGCGGCAGCATGTGCTTTTTATACAGCTATTTTCAGGAAAGACCCGGCACAGGTAACATTTAATGGTACGCTGAATACCACAGATGCCGCTAACATACGAGCTGCGGCTAAAAAAGTAGTGTATGACAGCCTGATGCATTGGCATATAGGGCAGTACAGAACGGAGGCTGATTTCAGTTATGCTATTGGTGCGGGGAATACTGTAACCTTTACGAATAAATCAGTCAACGGCACCGGTTACAACTGGAGCTTTGGCGACGGACAAACTTCCACCTCTGCAAATCCATCACATACTTACAATGATACGGGTACGTATATAGTAAGGCTCATTACATCAAAAGGTGGGTGTGCGGATACTGTTTATTCAAATGTATATATCGGCACTGCATCAATCGGGCAGTCAGTAGAAAAGACAGGGTTAATCATTTCTCCTAATCCCGTTAATAATGAATTGCACATTTCGTCTCGCTTGTTTTTGGCAGGTCATTACAGCATTGTCGTTACCAATGTGCATGGACAAGCTGTGCGGAAACTAATTTCTTCACACCAAGAACAACAGAATTTAGATGTGTCAGGACTGGTAAATGGCATATATTTCCTCACCGTATCGTCTGGTGGTGAAACTGTATACAGTGGCAGGTTTGTTAAGGAGTAAGGGCTATATTCTCCCATTCTTCCCGGGTAATTACAAAAACGTCGTAACTGCTGTCACGAAATGCGATATCCTGTTCGCGCAATGTCATGCCATTTTTACGGGCAACTTTTTTAGAAGGTTCGTTTAGCGGGTGAATAATAGATATAATCGTAGCTGTATCGGAATTATTAAACCCGTAATCTCTGAACAATTGTGCTGCTTCAATGGCATAACCCTTACCCCAGAATCTCTTTAGCAGGTGATAGCCTACTTCAATTTCTTTTTTACCATTTACCTCCTGCACCAGCAACCCGCACATGCCTATAAGTTCTTGTGTGTCTTTAGTGATTAATGCCTGCAATCCCAGTGTGTTGTTTTTATACCGGGTCAATGCATAATTCACCATGATGGCTGCCTTTTCTTCAATAGAGGATACATCGGGTAAAGAAAGGAACCTGCAATTCTCAGGGTCAGCGAAGTATTCGTACCATAAGGGAATGTCCTCCTCGGTAAGAAAGCGTGTTGTCAGTCTTCCTGTTTCCAGGCCGTCATTATATTTCATAGTTGAAGAGGGGTTAGTTTACCAATAAAATATTGACGCAACGCTGCAGGATGTTGAAGGCGATTTCCGCCATCAGGTTTTCTTTGTCCAGCGTGGGGTTCACCTCTGTCACCTCAAAGCAACATATTTTATGGTTCTGCATGATGGTGGCCAGCAGGTCTTCCGCCTCACGCTCGCGCAGGCCGTTGCTTACCGGGGTGCCTGTGCCGCGGGAGATAGAATTGTCTAACGAATCTACATCGAAAGAGACATAAATATCATCACAATTGCTGAGGTGCAGTAGTGCGGCGCGTACTACGCTTTCTACACCTTTCTTTCTTACTTCTGATACAGGAATGACTTTTATGTTGTGCTTTTTCAGCAGGTATTCTTCTTCCTTCTCATAGTCGCGCAGGGCTATGAATACAATATCTTCCGGTTCTATTTTGGGCTTGATGTTGCCGATGTTCTTGAGCTTATTCCATACTTCTATAGTAGCAGGGTCGGGGCTATGCACCTGGTTTTCCAGGTTGTCAATATTGAGGGCGGTAGCCAGCGGCATGCCGTGCATATTGCCCGATGGGGTAGTGTAGGGCGTATGCAGGTCGGCATGTGCATCTACCCATATTACACCCAACCTGTTTTTGGGCCTGGCCATTTTTATACCTGCAAGTGTACCGCCCGCAGTGCTGTGGTCGCCTGCCAGCACCAGCGGAAAGAGCCCTGACTTCATGGTTTTCTCTACAGCGCCGGCTACCCGTTCGTACATAGTATGTATACCCT
>CAZEZM010000029.1:0-54749 GCA_964515955.1 uncultured Flavipsychrobacter sp.
GCTGTTTCTGAAAACAAGTTTTTAAATGTATTAATGCCCCTTTTATTATGACAAATAGTAAAGAAGCTATCAAAAATAGTAAAGTTTTGGCTACGGTGTATCAGCCTGTATTTTGCCGCTTAAATAATGATACCGGCAAGCGTTATTATGATGAACTGCTGGAAATAGGGGGAGTTGAGATACATGACGAAATCGATGGCCAGCTACGCGAACTTGTCAAAATATTAAACCCCAAAATAAAAATCAAAGATGAGGAATACCCCGGCTTGGTGCAAAAGCATCTTGGCGGCCAAAACCCGCATGAATACGGCGTTTGGGTATACTATCCATGGTCAAAAAAGCTGGTGCACTTACTGGACGAAGAAGAGTTTATAGAAGTGCGAACCAACCGTAACCGGTATAAACTTACCAAAGAAGAGCAAAGTTACCTTCGCAATAAAAAAATAGGTATCATCGGCCTTTCGGTAGGACAATCTATTGCCCTTACGATAGCGATGGAAAGGGTTTGCGGGGAACTAAGGCTAGCGGATTTTGATACGGTAGAGTTAAGCAACCTCAACAGGATACGTACCGGGCTGCACAGCCTGGGCTTGCACAAAACCATACTGGCTGCACGCGAAATAATGGAAATAGACCCATACCTGAAGGTAAAAGTATATAGTGAGGGTATTACTACTGAGAATATTGATGACTTTTTCACCGGCGATGGTAAATTAGACCTGCTGGTGGAGGTATGCGATGGCCTGGATATTAAAATAAGGAGCCGTTTCAAAGCCCGGGAACTGCGCATACCCGTACTTATGGATACAAATGACCGGGGGATGCTGGATGTCGAGCGTTTCGACCTCGAGCCGGACAGGCCTATTCTGCATGGCTTGGCAGGTGATCTTAATCCCGAAATCATAAAAGACCTGACGAACGAACAGAAAATACCATATATCTTAAAGATGGTGGGTGCTGATACCATTTCTACCCGTCTCAAAGCGTCTATGATGGAGGTGGAGCAATCCATTAATACATGGCCGCAACTGGCTTCTTCTGTGGTATTGGGGGGAGCGCTTACTACAGATACAGCCCGCAGGATATTGCTCGACCAATTCCACGGGTCCGGTAGGTACTATATAGACTTTGACGAACTCGTAGCGGATAAAAGGCCTGAATCAGATTATAAGGCTGATTATGAACTGAATTGCCCCGACGAACTAACTATTGAGGATGTACAGGCTATTGCTGCAAAATACAACCCTTTGACTGACGCGGTTGATATTGGAAAAGAAAAGCTTGTACAGATAGCGCAGGCAGCCTGTGCGGCACCATCTGGTGGAAACGCACAGCCATGGAAATTGTTATATGAGAATAACCGGCTGTATATCTTCCACGATATTTACTACTCCTATTCTTTGCTGGATTTCAACCATCTTGGTTCCTATATTGGTTTTGGCGCTATGCTTGAGAATATATCCATAAAAGCATCAGAACTGGATCTGGCAGTAAAAGAGGATATTTTCCCGCTGCAAGATGATACCCGCCTGGTTGCGGTAATTTCTTTTGCTGAACAGCAGTCTGCTCATGCAATGCAACGGCTGGCTGCAACAATAACCGCACGTGTCACCAACCGGGAACTTGCCGAACGGACATTGCTGAAAGAGGCCGACAAACAGTTGCTGAAGGATGTGGCGGCCACAATTCCCGGTGCGGAATTATTTATGTATGAAACAGAAGCACAAATAAATTCATTTGCGCATGTACTCACCAATACCGAGCGGATGAGGATGCTGAACCCGAGAGGGCATTATGATACTTTTGTCAGGGAGCTCAGGTTTACACGCGATGCAGTGTTGCAAACAGGCGATGGACTGGATGTAGATACGCTGAATATGAGTAATAGCGATAAGGCGGCAATGCAGATAGCCAGCGATCCCGGGGCAATAAGGTTTTTGTACCAATTGGAAAAAGGGGAGGGGTTTAGGAAAATATCGGAAAAGCCAATAAAAAGCGCTGCTTGCATCTGTGTACTGGCTATGAATGGAGACGGCACACGCGACTTTTTGAATGGTGGCAGGGCGGTAGAAAGAATATGGTTGGAAGCAAATTCAAGGGGTATTGCTTTTCAGCCCATCACGCAAATCACCTTTATGCTGCAGCGGTACCAAAAAAATGGCAAGGCCGACTTTAGCGATTTTGAGCTGCAGGAGTTTGCATCAATTCAACAAAAATTTAATGATTTGCTGCAATTACCTGCCGGCAAGTGCCCGGCGTTTGTATTCAGGCTGTTTTACGGAGGAGAGCCGCCGGTTCGTTCTTTAAGGCGCCCCCTGGAAAAAGTACTATATCTGCCATAGGAATATTCATTTATTGTTCTTATATTGTAAGTAAAATATTATTACCAGTTAACAAGTAAAACATAAGCAGTATGAAATAATTATATTAATATAATTCTTCTGCTGATATCCGGAATAAGAGAGAAAAACAAACATAATTAACTACAAACAAACGAGAGAGTCTTATTTACAAACAGGATATTGACATATTAAGAAGAGTCTTATAGTATAAATGTTAAAGGTTAGGATTTTCAGGGCAATTGACGATTTGGAGTCATGTAAGCTCTTTGCGGAGGGGCATGCTAATGTTTTACGTGATTATGGAGTTACCAAAGTTACATCTGCAAAAAATGACTGGTTCTACAATCCGAACGTATACGTAGTGATGGTAGAAACTGAGGACGGCGGTGAAGTAGTCGGGGGAGAAAGGATACACCTGGTAGGTAGTGGTGTCCCTTTACCTATCGAGGAGGCCGTATCAATAGTAGAGTCAAGAATTTATGATTTGGTGGCGTCATACGCTGATAGCAAAAGAACCGGGGAACTCTGCGGCCTTTGGAATGCGAGGTCAATAGCAGGCAGGGGTGTCAGCATATTACTCACTAAACTTGGAGTTGCATTGGCACATATACTCAAAATGGATAGCCTTTTTGTGTTGTGCGCACCCTACACAGTAGCCATGTGCGAAAGTGCAGGCTTCCAGATAGAAACCTCCATAGGTAATCGCGGTACTTTTGTGTATCCTAAGTTAGACCTGGTGGCTACAGCATTAGTAGTAAAGGATATGACACTGGGTACTGCTAATCCTGTTTTCCGCAGGGAGATATTTTCATACATAGAAAAACCGGTAAATGCCACTACGGTGATAGGGGAAAAAGGCACTACCGATGTCTCTTATAATTTATTGTTGCCTGAAATGCAGAAAAAGGCCTCATCATAATTATTCTGTAATATTTTTGGAATATCTTTAGTCTCGCTAACGTACTAAATGAAATGTTGAAATATATTTCCGCATTTGTCTTACTGTTTATCGCTGCCTTTGCCTCCGGCTTTGAAAAGACGACTATCGATAAAAACCTGGAAACTATACTCGTAGGCAAAAATGCTTATATCTTAAAAGATGAAACCGATAAGCTGAATTTTACTGATATCAGGCATTCTGATCAATTCCAGCTTTTAGATAAAGATATTGTCAGCCTTCAGGATGCGGGCGCTGCATATTGGCTCAAGTTTACAGTAAACAACAAAGACAATAAGGACAAACTTTTCATAGAGTTTGTCCAGCCATTCTTAGACGAAATCGACTTCTATTCTCCCGGTACTGGTGAGAATTACCTGGTTCGGAAAGAAGGCATGAAATACCCTTTCGATAAACGTCAGTTTGGGCAAAGTACTAATTTTCTATACGATTTAAATATTGCTGCCGGGGAAGAGAAAACATACTATGCCCGCATCAAGGTAAAGCAACAGACGGTAGTGCCCATGAGGATTCTGCCTTCTGCCAGGTTCTATTCCAATACCATCAATCTTAATATCTGGTTTGGCATATACTGCGGCATTATTATTGTAATGTTCTTATACAATATTTTTGTCTACATCAGTATAAGGGATAAAAGCTATGTTTATTATGTAATACATACCATGGTTGTGGGCCTCACACAGGCTACCCTTACCGGTTTTACATATAAGTATTTGTGGCCTGATTCACCACGTTTTTCTGATTTCAGTTTCTTCCTGTTTACATGTCTTGTCAGTATCGTAGGTGTCCAGTTTCTGATAGAATTCCTGCGTATACGCACCATAGCACCCAGGATATATAAAGTATTAAAGGGCTTCCAGGTCATTTACGTTGTATATATTATCACAAGCTTTTTAGGGTTCAACTCTATTACATATTCTGCCATGTTGCCCACACAAGGCACTATTGCTTTTGTAATATTGGGGGTTTCTATCCACCTGTACAGGCGGGGGCTTTCGGAGGCTAAATATTATCTAATAGGCTGGTCTTCATTAATGGTGGCTATTGTCATTTATGCCCTGAAAGATGCCGGCGTAATGCCGTTCAACAACTTTACGTACTATATACTTCTATTCGGGTCAGCGGCGGAAGTTACCCTCCTGTCATTCGCCCTGGCCGATAAAATAAATATATATAAACAGGAAAAGGAAGAATCGCAGGCGCAGGCGCTTACAGCCCTAGAAGAAAATGCACGCATAATCAGGGAGCAAAACGTAATATTGGAAACTAAGGTTACGGAGCGTACGGTGGAGCTAAAACAATCTAATGAAGAACTGAATAAAACGCTGAAAGACCTGAAAGAAGCAGAGGCTCAGTTGGTAGAATCTGAAAAGATGGCATCTTTAGGTCAGCTTACCGCAGGTATCGCGCACGAAATCAATAATCCCATCAATTTCGTTACCTCTAACGTAAAACCATTGAAACGTGATGTGGATATGATTATCGATATGCTTGGCCGGATTGAAGAGATTTCACTATCTGAGGTAAGTATGGATGAAAAGCAGAAACAGATAAAGGAATTGAAGGATGATATGGACTTCGATTATCTGAGAGAGGAAATAAGTTACTTGTTGAATGGAATTACGGAGGGCTCAAACCGTACGGCTGAAATTGTAAAAGGCCTCAGGGTATTTTCAAGGCTCGATGAGGACGATTTGAAACTTGCTGATATTAACGAAGGGCTGGATTCCACTTTGATTATCGTACGGAATACACTTGGTATTAATATTGATATTGCAAAAGAATACGGCAACTTGCCAGCTGTAGAATGCTACCCCGGCAAGCTCAACCAGGTCTTCCTTAATATTATTACCAACGGACTGCAGGCTATCCGTTCAAAATACAAAGATGAGAAAGGCGGATTGCTGACCATCAGTACTTCAACAGTTGATGAAAATAACATCCGGATATCCATAAAGGATAATGGAATTGGCATGGACGATAACACTAAAAAGAAAGTGTTCGAACCCTTCTTTACAACAAAAGATGTAGGAGAGGGTACCGGTTTGGGCATGTCAATTGTTTATAACACCATCAACAAGCACAACGGTAAAATAGAATTTGAATCAATACTGGGAGAGGGAACCGAGTTTATTATTACATTGCCGGTTAAATTAATTAATGTTCAAATAGAGGAGCAAGTTGGACAGCAATAAGAAAATTAAGGTATTATATATAGATGACGAACCTAATAACCTGGTAAGCTTTAAGGCTTCTTTCAGGTTCGACTACAACATCTTTATTGCTAATAATACCGTAGAAGCACTACAGCGCCTTCAGGAAAATCCGGATATAAGCGTTATTCTCAGCGACCAGAAAATGCCGGGAATGACAGGTGTGGAATTTTTCGAAGATATACGGACCAAATATCCCAATCCCGTAAGGATATTGATAACAGGATACACGGATATAGACTCTGTTATCAATGCTATCAACCGTGGGCACGTATTCAGGTATATAAAAAAACCATGGACGGATATAGACGTACAGTCTGCCATAGACGAAGCGCATAAATTCTATATTACCACATCAATGCTGGCGCTTAAAAACGATGAGCTGCAAAAAGCATACGAAGAGTTGGACAAATTCGCCTACAGTGCTACGCATGATATGCGGGGCCCCATTCTTAGTGTTTTAGGTATTATTGACCTTACTAAAAACGCAGAAGAGATGGGCGAGATTAAAGAGATGGTAGGCATGATGGAAAATGCGATGCTCAAGCTTGATAATTATATACAAAATTTACACGATCATTATAGTATCCGGCGTGGAGAGCTGAACATTACCGATATAGACTTCGAAAACGTAATGAAAGATATAAGTGACCTGTATGATATTACGGGTAAACTAAAAAACGTCCGTTTTGAAAAATCTGTTCAGCAGGGTGGAAAATTCAGGGGGGATGATATTTCTATCAAAATCATAGCGAACAATCTTTTGTCAAATGCGTTCAAGTACCAGAGAAAAGACAACGAGGATAAATTTGTTTCTATTTCAATAAAAGCGGATAACAACCAGGCCGTTATCACAGTCGAAGACAATGGCATAGGTATTCCTGAGAAAAACCTGAACGACGTGTTCACAATGTTCTTCCGCGGCGCCAACGATGAAATAGGTTCAGGCTTCGGTTTGTATAATGTGAAAGACGCATTAAATAAAATTAACGGCAAGGTAGACGTGCTTTCGACGGAAAACACGGGTTCTAAATTTATTGTAACAATTCCAAGTAAATAGTAATGAGTGGAGGCAAAATGAATTTTATAGTTATTGATGACAGCAAACTGGACTGTTTTATTGCTGAGAAAATTATTCTCAACAGCGGCATGAGCGAAACTGTAAAAGTGTTTCAGCAAGCAGGGCAGGCATTGGAACATATTAAAGCGTCGTCAGGGCTGCAAACAACTACTATTGTATTTGTAGATATACAAATGCCTGTTATGAACGGGTTCGAATTTGTTGAAAATTTTGAAAACCTGCCCGCAGAGCTAAAGAAAAACTATCACATGTATATGTTGTCTTCATCTATCAACGAGAATGATATAGCCCGTGTGAAAGGCTATGCGTCAGTGAAACACTTTCTTAATAAGCCGCTTACAAACGACACTATAAAGGCTGTGTTGGAAGAGTATAGTTAATCTATTTAAGAGGTTCTACTACATATCCTTGTAGCCGCAACAAATTTATGAGTCCCTTATCGCCCCACAGGTGTCCTGCACCTACAGCAAAGAATACTGATTTCTGGTCCATGCGGTCTGCCATGCGGTCTATCCATTTTTCATTGCGTTCGTCCAGGAAGGCATCCATGTTATCGCCTTCTTCTTTCGACCGTATGATGAGGTTGTGCAGATGCGGTATATCTTGTTGCACATATGCTTCTATCATAGCCGTGTAGTCCGATAGCTCTTCTGTATGCCCCTTGGCTATCCGCACCAGTTCATGCACTATACTGTCTACAGGTATCTGGTCCAGTAGTTTTATTTGCTCTGCCGGGGTTTCCAGCCCGGTAATTTCTTTATTCTGTTCTTTAGCGGCTTCAGATAATTTCACTTCGTACGACACAACACTATCGCATACGGGAGATGTTGATGTGAGTAGAGTTTGCAGCACCACCGGTTTCATAGACGAGAACATAGCTATGTTTATACCCAGGCTATCCCTGAAATACTTTTCTACCAATCGGTATTCTTCCTCAGTGAAATAATCCGCCAGGTTTTTCCCATTTTGCTCCATCATAGCTGATGCTACCTGCATGAGTATAGACGGGTCGTCCATGTCCATCTCCATACATACTTCATGGGCTGACTCAAAACTGTTTTTCATGGTTTTGGTCCACAGGTATTTGTCTTTGCATACTATATGAATGGTGCCAAACAAATAGGACGGTTGTTGCATGTCTTTTCCGCTTATTTTCCAAAGCAGCGATTTATCATCATGGCTTTTATCCTGGGCATTAATGCTGTCCGTAGCACATAACAACAGGCCTATCAGTACAAGTAGTCTTTTCATTTCTTAGTGGTGGTGTTCAAAAATCAGCGTTAGTAGTCCTATGCCCAGTCCCGATAATATAGCCAGTATTTTCTTCCCGGTAAGCATATGGTGTTTGGTCCCGCTCTCGAAAAAGATAGTGGTAGATATATGTATAAAAGCTCCTGCTACGATAGGTATGAGTGAAATAACCAACTGGGCAATAAAATGGTAACTCATACCCAGCACGTTGGCAACTACGCCCGACAAGGGTGTTATCAGCGAGAATAACACAAGTGCCATTATTGTACGGGACACAGATTTCGATGTCTGCATGATTAATGAAGTCACCAGTATAGCTTCAGGTATTTTGTGGGCGGCTACTGCCATGTACAATGCAGGTTCTGTACTTTCCATACGATAATTAAATCCCAGTGGCAACCCTTCCATAAAAGCGTGGATAGACAGGCCGAGCATGATAGATGTAACGGGTATATGCGTATGGCCCGCATGCTCATGAACATGCATATGGCCATGTTCTATACCATGTGTAAATCGCTGTATAAAAAGCTGTATGAAAAAACCTACTAATAAAAAGAATCCTGCCTTCGAACCTATTTCTTCAAATGTTTCCGGCAGCAGGTGGAGGAGTGTCATACTCAGCAGGAAAGCGCCTGAAAATGCAAGCATGTACTGCATGGTATCATCATTCAGCTTTTTTATCCATAATGGCAGGCTGCCACCTATAAACGTTAGCAGGAATAAAATTAAACTGTATGTGAAAGACATTGGTGGTTATATAAATACAAACAGCAAAAGTATAATGATTTTTCTATTCAGTTGCTGATAATCTGCACAGCCTTTGTTAAATATACAGGGTCTCAACTTTTCGAACGCCCGATTGTTTGTTATTATAACTATTTATGTTATATTTATTATGCAATGGAGTTTCTGAATTGGCATAAACTATCTAGTGCAGACCTGCTTAAATCAGGGAAACTGCTTATCGCTCAGCCATTTATGATGGATGCCACATTTGCCCGCTCTGTTGTATTGCTGTGCGAGTACGGCGATGAAGGATCCCTAGGCTTTGTACTTAATCAGCCTACTTCGGTCAATATAGGTGATTTACTACCCGATATTTACTCTCCCGAGCTTAACATCAACCACGGTGGCCCTGTACAGTTGGATACTTTGCATATGCTGCACCGTATGCCCGAAACAATAGGAGGTGCAGAGGTAAATAACGGGGTGTATTGGGGTGGCTCATTTGATGCGTTACAGTCATTTACCATAGGGGGCAATATAGATAAAGCGGATGTGAGGTTGTTTGTAGGCTATGCAGGCTGGTCTCCCGGCCAGCTTGAGAACGAACTTAAGGAGGGCTCGTGGCTTATAGGAGATGTTTCGCACCAGGTGATTTTTGATACACCACCTGAAGAAGTATGGAAAGCCGCAATATTTTCTTTAGGAAAAGAATACCGCTACCTGGCAAATATGCCCGTAAGCCCCGCTCTTAATTAAGTGTGTGTACATACTAGGGCAGTTTATTAACTTTGCTGCTTACACATTACTAATTGTCAATGACTGCAAAATCTTGTCTGGCTGTGTTTCTGTTACTGCTATCAACTGCCTGCTCTGCACCGGAGCAGGAGAAGGAACAGGCTGTGGAGGGTACTTATTTTTCCGTTATAGAATTCGCGCAGGATCAATGGTATTTATACCAGGGCCAGCCACGCGGTATCATAAAAAAAGTTTATTTTGACGGGAAAGTAGATAGTACCAATACCAATGTCTTCGAGGTGGACTGGGCTTCTGTATTAAAGGTCTTCTTTGAGACAGATATTGGCGACCCCAAATATATTGGCCAATACAATTTCAGCGCGTTTGAAGAAGAGATTACCACGTCCAAAGGGTTTTATTACGAGGCCAGGAATGAAAAACTATATACCCGCAGGGTACATATTACATCAGACTATTTTACTGACAAGGTAAAATCCCTATATATAGAAGCTGAAAAATCGGACAGGATGGGCACCAAGAGCCTTAAACTGTATTATGAGCCCTTAAAATCTATAAGCATCCACGAGTTGGAAACATCCAAAACAGGACAGAGGAAAGAATTGCGCGTAGTGTACGATTTTATGTAAAGAAGATGACGAGAGAAGAATTTAACGATATAGCCCCCGCCATACCTCACCAACCCGGCTGCTACAAGTATTACGATGTACACAGCGAGCTGTTGTATGTAGGCAAAGCCAAAGACCTCCGCAAACGTGTCAGTTCTTATTTCAATAAGGCTGTCGCCAATTATAAGACCAGCCGCCTGGTCATGTCTATCCATCGTATTGAATATACCGTCACCAACAACGAACATGATGCATTCCTGCTGGAAAATTCCCTCATCAAGCACTACCAGCCACGTTTCAATATCGACCTGAAAGACGATAAAACATACCCGTATATCGTTATTAAAAAGGAGTCTTTCCCACGCGTATTTATTACCCGCAGGCTCATCAACGATGGCTCTGAATACCTGGGCCCCTTCACTGGCGTTGCACGGGTGCGCGAGTTGCTGGCGCTCGTCAGGCAGTTGATACCCTTGCGTACCTGCAGCCTTAACCTCTCGCCTTCAAGCATAGCCAGGGGCAAATACAAAGTATGCCTCGAGTACCACCTGGGCAATTGCAGCGGCCCCTGCGAAGCACTGCAGACGGAAGAAGGCTATGCCCGCAACCTGCAACAGGTGCGCCACATACTTAAGGGTAATACAGGCGAAGTGATGAACTACCTGAAAGAAGAAATGCAGCGTTATGCCACCGCACTGGAGTTTGAAAAGGCGGAGATATACAAAAAGAAAATAGAAGACCTGCAACGTTACACCAGCAAGTCGGCAGTATCCAACCTGCGCCTGGGCGATATGGATGTCATCAGCATCGTAAGTGAAGAAGAAAGGGCTTTCGTTAACTATATGATGGTAATAGACGGTGACATCATCTACACCAAAAACCTGCGAATAGAAAAGAAGCTGGACGAAGCCGATGAAGAAATACTATCTATTGCCTACGACAACCTGCGCAATACTTTTGATAGTAACACACGCGAAGTATTAGCTCCGGTGAAAATAGACCTTGCAGACGAAGACGTAAAGCTGACTATACCCAAAATAGGGGATAAGAAAAAACTGCTGGAACTGAGCGAAAAAAACGCACTTGCCTTTCGCGAGGAAGCTAAACGCAAAGATACATTGCTGCTGGGCGGTGCTACTGCCGAAGGTAAAATGGAGGTGCTGGAGGAGTTGCAGGACGCATTGCAATTACCTGCGCTACCTGTCCACATCGAATGTTTCGATAACTCCAATTTCCAGGGGGCTTTCCCGGTATCGGCTATGGTATGTTTTAAAAACGGTGTACCCTCCAAAAAAGACTATCGCCACTATCACATAAAAACAGTAGAGGGCATCAACGACTTTGCCTCTATGACTGAGGTGGTGTACCGCCGCTACAAACGCCTGATGGATGAAGGCCAGTCGCTACCACAACTGGTAATAATAGATGGCGGCAAAGGACAACTGGGTGCTGCTATGGAAAGCATTGAGAAACTGGGCCTGACCGGCAGGATGACCGTGGTTGGGCTGGCCAAGCGAGAGGAATCCATATTCTTCCCCGGCGATACCGAACCACTGCAACTACCTTATGATAGCCCCCCACACTTGCTCCTACGCTACATCCGCGACGAGGTACACCGTTTCGGCATCACCTTCCACCGCGATACCCGCAGCAAGGGTACTTTTAAAAACGAGTTGGAAGCTATAAAAGGCATTGGTGCCACTACCGCCACGCAATTGCTCAAAGAATTTCGTTCCGTAAAAAATATCAAAACCCTCACCGAACGCGAACTAACCCGTGTAATAGGCCAGAAGAAAGCCCGCATAGTCTGGAGCTATTTTAATGAACAGGGTACGGAGGGGTAAATAACAGGAAATATTTTTTATTTTTTTGAATTATAATTTTTTTTATAGAAAAACATATTCTATATTTACTATACCAATGTTTAAAACCTGAAACAACCATTTTATGAAAACAAAAATCCACATTCGCTCTTCCTGACTTTTATAGACTTCACCCGCCAATTTGTACAATATTAGTATTGATGCACCCAGTCTGACACCGGTCCGCCATTAGCCGCTTTTACTGTTATATATTTTTTACCTGAAAACAATTATTCTATGAGAACATCATTTCCAACCTGATTTTTTTGATGTTTTTGTGCTTGCTGTCAATGCGTAAAATTGATGTGTATGTTAGTACCCTTATGTGCCTGAGCCGATATTTATAGTAGCATTTTTACCATAAAACAAACCGTTTATGAAAACACAAATCAGAATCAGGGCTGCCTGACTTCAAGCATTCCATCATCATCTGCACATTGAAAAATTTCATAGTACACCATCTGTGACTCCGATGTGCTTTAAACATTTTTCACCTTTTTAAAAACCATTTTATGAGAAAACAATTTCTAATTGCAATGCTATTGACATTTAGTACTTCTGCATCAATAGCACAAATCAAAATTCCCGGCTCGGTAAGTGGCGGACATGCAGACGGTACTGTCGTCGGCACCACGCCTAGCTCCATCGTTGTAGGCAATGGCACCACCTCCGGTACTAACAACACTATTCTTGGTAATGGTACAGGTATTTCAGGAGTTACCGGTGGCGAAAACACATTTGTGGGCCAGGGAACCGCATTGGTTAATACATCCGGTTATGGAAATGCATTTTTTGGCGCATGGACAGGAGGGTCTAATAATTCCGGTTATGCCAATACCTTCCTTGGCTTTTACTGTGGCGTAGCTAATACTACAGGTGCCCATAATACCTATATAGGTCAAGGTGCAGCCTTAACTAGCACTACCGGGCATCAGAATGTTTTTGTAGGAAAAGATGCCGGAAACGGTAATACTACCGGAGGTTTTAATACAGCGTTTGGAGCGCAGGCCGGATTCTTAAGTCCCGGACTGGTTAATGCCAACGCAATCGGCTCCGGTGCGAAAGCAGGCGCCTCAAATACAATGATATTGGGTGGCACAGGCGTAAACGCCGTAAATGTAGGTATTGGTATCTCTATTCCTGCGGCACATCTTCATACCGTTAATGCTAACGCTGAAAATGTTATTTTCAGCACTACTAACAATGCCTTTAATTCCAATCTCAACATGAGGGCCGGTAGTAATAATGTGAACCTTTTTGTCAACGGTACTACTGTGCCTGGCAATTATTTATCCGCAACTGGAGGCGCCCCTGCTGTGCCAAATGCAAATATGGCCGGATTGGTAACCTGGCAGGGTGAGCCATTAACTATCGGTGTAGATGGTTATGAGTACTCCGGCGATATCCGTTTCAATAACATGGTAGTAAATAGTGCGGGTTTAAAAGGGCGCACTGAATGCATGCGCATTAGTAACACAACGGGTTTTGTGGGCATACATACAAGGCAAACAGGTGCAGGCGATCCACTGGCCTTGCTGCATGTTAACCTCACTAACCCCGTTAACAGCAATTTAAATACGCTTACCCAGGGTATCCGTTTCGAAGGCTTGCCTACGGCCCAACATCCTGATGTGATTGTAATTGATGCCCAGGGTAATCTGGCCAAGAGAAGGTACCCGTCAGGAGGAAGTGGGACAGCATGGGAATTAACAGGCAATACCATTACTACAACTGATTTTATCGGTACGCTGAATAACGATGATTTCAGGATACATACGAATAATACATACAGGGCCAGGTTTACTAAGGACGGTAATTTTGATTTAGGCACAGGTAATTTTGCAGCTTCAGCTTCCAGTACATCTGTAGCAGCAGGCACTAATAATATCATTGACAATGCCACTTCTGTAATAGCCGTAGGTACGGATAATGAAATTCGTAGTAGTGCATACTCGGCTGCTTTTGGTGAATCTAATCTTATAGATAACAATACAACGAGCTCTCAAACTACCGGTTTGGAAAATGAAATAACCGATGCGCATAATTCATTCATTGCGGGTGATTATAATACTATTACCCAGTCAAACGGCGTGTCAGCCCTCGGTACTAGTAACCAGATTACCAACTCTACTCAGCTTGCGGCATTGGGTGGTGGTCACCTGGTTAGCAATTCATTTGCCAGTGTTGTTACAGGTGAGGACAATGAAATGATAAATGCGCATGGTTGCTTTATGGGTGGTGGACATAGCTACTCCGATGGTGAGTATAACATACTTTTAGGTAATTCGCTGAGAGCGGAAACAGTTCCAACCACTATGCCAACAGCTAACTTGCCCTGGACGAACATATTAATTATGGGCGAGCAGATACACAGCGATTTAAACAAATCTTTAAGTATCGGTTTTACAGGAAACAGAACTTCGGTTACTACGCAAAGAGGTATGGCTGTACAACTGGATCCAAATGCCCTGTCTACGTACACTCCAACCGTGAATTTTGAGGTAGATGCGGCCATTGCCCCCTCTCCAGGTCCGCAACCTTTAATAGGCCCGGCTGTGTCTAATATCCGTTTCCATAACCTCCCTCCTGATCCCCAGGGTAGGATGTTGCCGGCTGTATTGATAGACCCCGCAACAGGCGAACTGTTCCAGTCGCAAAACACATACCTTAAACCTGGAAAAGGAGATTCAGGTGCAGAACTGGATTCTATGTATAAAGAAAATGAAGCCCTGAAAACAAGAGTGTCACAATTGGAATCGCAGCTGTCTACATTTGACGAAAAGTTTGCGCAACTGGAAAGGTCTTTGAACCAGATATGCGAGAGCGGGTGTGCCGGGTTGGACAACAAACATAGCGACGTGTTGTACCAGTCTATTCCTAACCCTACTGATAACAACGCCAGAATCAATTACTTCCTGGCACGCAACTATTCAGAAGCAAGCATCGTCCTGTATAGCATGGATGGCAGGGAAGTGGGCACTTACACATTGAACCCCGCAAAAGGCGATGGCTCTGTAGATGTTACATTGGGCGATGTATCGCCCGGTACTTACCTGTACAGGTTGATAGTTGACGGTAATCCCGTAGCTGTTAAGAAAATACAGAAACAATAGTCTGATCTCTTTATTTGTAATCCCGGCTACATATCCGTAGCCGGGATTTTTTGTTTAAAACGATCATTTTTCATGCCTCATTTTAAACTCCTGTTACATATCATTTTCAATGAAATACAGTGTTTTGGTATCACAGGGCGCCACTTAGTAGCTGGCCAGCGTTTTTTTACAATTCTTCTATTATTTTTTTTGAATTATAAAAAATAATGTACATTTATATTACCGAATTGATAACCTAAATAGCCTATATGACAAACCAGACCGACACTCGATTTTTCCCGATTTATTAGACCGACCTTTCTTGTTGCACATATTTATCATGTGTAAGCCACCTTGGTGATGCTGTACTTTACCGCGTACTAGTTCTAGTATTTTTTTCTTAACCATAAACAACCATTTATGAAAATTCAAATCAGGATCCGTTACGGATAATTCATGCTTTCAGGCTTTTACACAGGTGAATATTAGTGCGATGTTATCAGTAGTCTAATGCACTCTCATAAATTTTCACCACATTTTTTCTTAACCATAAACAACCATTTTTATGAAAAAGCAATTTTTGATTTTAACCTTTTTGTTTTTTTGTGCCTACCAATCAAACGCCCAGTATAGATTTTGGGGCTTGTCAGGCACCAATGCTCAAGGCAGTACGCTTTTTGGTTCTAACTCGGTCATAGTAGGTACTGCAACTTCTAATGCCGCTAACAATGTCATAATCGGCGAAAGTACAGGCAATGCCAACACTACGGGTACTGGGAATGTTTTTGTCGGGCAAGGGACAGCAACCTCCAATACATCCGGTTATGCAAATGCTTTTTTTGGCACTTGGACCGGTACCGCTTGCAGTACCGGTTTCGCTAATACCTTCCTTGGGCAATATTGTGGTATAGCAACTACTTCAGGTGCCCATAATACGTTTGCAGGACAGGGCTCTGGAAACGACAATATATCAGGTAGTCATAATGTGTTCATGGGTACAAATGCCGGAGTTGGTAATTTTACAGGTAATAGTAATATTGCTATAGGAGGTGATGCCGGGTTCTTCTATGGGAATTTGGAAAATGCAACTGCTATTGGAGCCAATACAATAGCCAAGGCCTCTAATACAATTATTCTGGGCCCGTTATCCAGCACTACAGCCACTAATACCAGGGTAGGGATCGGTACAGATAATCCTGCTGCACATTTGCATACACAAAATGATGACCATGAAACTGTCGTATTTGAAACGACAACTGCAACTTCATCATCAATCCTGAATCTCAGGGCTCCAGGACCATCGGCTGTACCTTATGATCTGAGGCTTGAAAGGTATGGTAACTCACATGGCGGTAGCTTATTGAATGCATCAGGAACCGCTCCGGCCATACCCTTTTTGAATTTGTCGGGTTTATTCTCAGAAGGAAGGCTCGCCATAGGTATGACTAATGAAAAATCCGGTTCAATTCATTTTGTCAATTATGTGAATGACCTGGGTGGAAATCCGCGATATTCAGAGTGCATGCGCATAAACGAGACAAATGGTTTTGTTGGCATTCATACACGCCAGGATAATGTCTCACCTGGTACCGGCGATCCTACTGCGCTGTTCCATGTAAATCTGACTAATCCAATTAATAGCGGTCTGGATCCGGAAACACAGGGTATCCGTTTTCAGGGATTACCTCAAAAAGACCATCCATATGTGGTTCTGATTGATGGAGATGGCAATTTGGCATACGATGATTATAGTGCTGTAGGCTCTATAGATTGGCATGTAACAGGAAATAATACAGGGGGTACTGAATGGATTGGTACTACCCTAGGTACATTTGATGACTTTAGAATACGTACAAATGGTACCCAAAGAGCAAGATTTACACACGACGGAAATTTTGATTTAGGAATTGTGGGTTTGCCAGCTAATTCAATATCTTCTAATATTTCTGCTGCTATGGGAACTAGTAATATGATAGACGGAGGCAATACAGTGCTTGCGGTGGGGACAACCAATACTATTACTAATACCGACTATTCAGTAGCTACGGGTACTGGCAATAATATAGACAATAGCGGCAATTCGTTTGCATCGGGTAAAGATAACATTGTTTCTGGCGTTACTAACTCTGCCGCTATTGGTGAAGCTAATCAAATATCTGGCGGCACTACTAATGTATTTGCAGCAGGTGCTTATAACACAGTTACCGGTATTGTTGGTAACAATACTTATGGGCTAGGTGTAATAGGTATGGGGAACATAGTTCAAAATTCCGATGAAAGTTTCGTTGGGGGAGAGGAAAATACAATGATAGATGGCCATGGCACTTTCATAGGAGGTGGTCATAATACAACCGATGGTGCTTATAACTTTGTTGGTGGGAGTTATAATACCGCAGATGGTAGCGGTAACGTTTTGCTTGGTAATAGCATTCTGGCTGATGGTGCTATAAATATGATTATTGGCTTGGCATGTACCAGTATTGGGAACAGGCATGTTCTCATAGGTAACAAATTACTTGCTGATGTTGGCTCCTCAACCGCAATAGGGCCAGATCTTAATCCTGCACCAGACGCAAGTATTATGATAATCGGCGACCATCTTAATAGCAACCTGTCACGTTCTTTAAGTACAGGTTTTGATGGCAACAGAACCACAGTAACAACAAAGGATGGGCTGGCTGTGCAACTAAACCCATTGTCGGGGACAACATATCAACCTACAGTGAATTTTGAAGTAGATGCCAGTGTAGCCATTCCTTCTCCCGGCCCGCAACCTTTAATGGGCCCTGCCGCGTCCAATATCCGTTTCCATAACCTCCCCCCTGATCCCCAGGGTAGGATGTTGCCGGCTGTATTGATAGACCCCGCGACGGGCGAACTGTTCCAGTCTCAAAATACATACCAGAAGCCTGGGAAAGGAGATTCAGGTGCAGGTATGGATTCAATGTATAAAGAAAATGAAGCGCTGAAGAAGAGGGTTGCTGAATTAGAGTCAAAACTTGCTGTAGTGCCTGAGTTGCAATCACAGCTTGCTATGTACGACGAAAAGTTTGCCCAACTGGAGAAGTCGTTGAACCAGATATGTGAGAGCGGGTGTGCCGGCTTAGACAACAAACATAGCGATGTGCTGTACCAGTCTATCCCTAACCCTACTGATAACAACGCCAAAATCAATTACTTCCTGGCACGCAACTATTCAGAAGCAAGCATCGTACTGTATAGCATGGATGGCAGGGAAGTGGGCACTTACACATTGAACCCCGCAAAAGGCGATGGTTCTGTAGATGTTACATTAGGCGACGTATCGCCCGGTACTTACCTGTACAGGTTGATAGTTGACGGTAATCCCGTAGCAGTTAAGAAAATACAGAAACAATAGTCTTATGTCTTTATTTACAATCCCGGCTGCAGAGATGTAGCCGGGATTTTTTATCCCACCGTATGCGCCACACCCTCATTCCCAATCCTTATTATATAATAAATTTTGCTGTTAAAAAGATTATGGCTACCTTTGCCATCATATTGGCCTTCTGCCATCGCATTTTCTGATCTGCATTCACACTACTTTTCAGTTTCCGCTTTTTCAGTAGTCCATTCGCTCAACCGCCTATAGATGTTTGTTGCCGGATAAACCGCCGGCACTCAACCTATACGCGTATTTAAAATATTATACAAACCAAACAATGACATTTAAAGAATTAAATATTATAGCACCGATACTTACTGCATTGCAAGATGAAGGCTATACCCAACCTACACCCATACAACAGCAGGCTATATTGCCTATAGCTCAGGGTAAAGATTTGCTGGGCTGCGCCCAGACAGGAACCGGCAAGACAGCCGCGTTTGCTATTCCTATATTACAATTACTGAATAATAAGCCGCAAACAGCTTCAAGGAATATAAGGGCCTTGATACTGACACCTACACGCGAATTGGCATTGCAGATAGACGAGAGCCTGGCAACATACGGTAAAAACCTGCGCTTGAGGCATACGGCAATATTTGGAGGTGTGCCACAGGGCAAGCAAACCAGGCTTTTGCAGGCCGGTATAGATATACTCGTAGCTACCCCCGGCCGCCTGCTCGACCTGATGCAACAGGGCTATGTACGCCTGTCAGGTATCGAAATATTTGTGCTGGACGAGGCCGACAGGATGTTGGATATGGGTTTTGTCAATGACGTAAAGAAAGTAATTGCCAAATTGCCGCAACAGAGGCAGACATTGTTTTTCTCTGCTACTATGCCGCCTGAAATACAGAAGCTGGCCAATAACATACTGAAAAATCCGGTACATGTAAAAGTAACTCCGGTTTCTTCAACGGCCAAGTCGGTGATGCAGTCGGTATATTTTGTAGATAAAAAACAAAAGAAGCATCTGCTTACGCATTTGTTGAAAGATATGAGTACCGCCAGGTCGCTGGTATTTACCCGCACCAAACACGGTGCTGATAAGCTGGTAAAAGAATTGCACAAAACAGGCATCAATGCGGCAGCTATACATGGCAATAAATCGCAAAATGCCAGGCAAAGGGCGCTCAACGATTTTAAGAGCAATCAAATCACAGTTCTGGTAGCAACGGATATAGCTGCCCGTGGTATAGATATAGATGAACTGCCTTATGTAATCAACTACGAATTGCCCGAAGTGCCTGAAACTTATGTACACAGGATAGGGCGTACGGGCAGGGCCGGCTGCGAGGGCAAAGCCATTTCTTTTTGCGATACGGAAGAAATGAGTGATCTGAAAAATATTCAAAAATTAATCGGGTTCAATGTACCTGTTGTAGGTGGTCACCCTTACAGCAACTAATCATTATACAGGAAATTATTATTAACAAAATAGAAGTAATACATGGGCGAAACATTTTCAAAAAGAGAAAAACAAAAACAGAAGATCAAAGCAAAGCAGGACAAAGCGCAAAAAATGAAAGAGCGCAAGGAGAGCGGTACTAAGAAGAGTTTTGAGGATATGCTGGCTTATATTGATGAGAACGGAAACCTTTCAGCTACACCGCCCGATCCTAAAAAAATGAAATCAACACCTGTAGAAGAAATCTCTTTAAATGTTTCAAGGCAGCCCTCAGGCGAGGAGGATAATGATACAGTAAGGACCGGTGTTGTTACCTTTTTTAATGGCGACAAAGGTTATGGCTTTATTGAGGATGCGAAAAACAAAGAAAGTGTCTTTGTTCATATCAACCAGGTTAAGTTCCCTATCAAAGAAAGGGATAAAGTAACATTTGAAATAGAGTTCAACGCCAGGGGTGCCAGTGCGGTTAATGTCCAGCTTGCGACTGCTTAATGCGCGCAGGAGTGGTTTCAGCATTTGTATGCCATAAGTATACTGGTAAGTCCCGGCCTGCTTACATGTATTGCAGGTAATATTTTTTTAAGCAGTCTAAAAATATGGATTATGGTAAAACAAATGATGATATCGTACACCTTGTACAACAAGGAGCAAACTGTATTGATACCTGTATCTTACGAATTGCTGAAAGAAGGTAATATTTATACCATATTTTGCACGATTGACCAAAAGACTGAATACAAAATCCCTATCTGGTTGCGCCCCTTCAAGTTCGAGATTAAGTTCAGCTACGTCAATAATGTATACGAAACTTTATACAGCGACTATGATAATGTTTCCAATCTTGACTCTTCTCTTTTTATAGATAAAGCCAATGCGGATATTATCCTCAGCGAAAATGAATTCAAGACAAAAGGCAAGGCTGTAGCTCGATAGCAATACCGCTACACATCCGTTTTGCCGGGTTATACTTTAACGAAATAATAAAGCAGGGCTAACGTCTTGCTTTATTTATTAGTATTGGCAGGTATAATACATCCACCGAAATATTATAAAAAATAAGGCAGGTTGACCATAACGTGCATGTGTGTACCCTTAAAATCGCAAGGCCCGGACGTGGGGCTATTTTTCAGGAAAAATTGTATTTTTGCATATTCAATTCATAAAATAATACATTAAGAATACGGCCACATGTAGACAATAACTTCTTTCCACGGTTTAAAAAAGATTATTAGTTCACTTTTATAAACGAAAGAATGTATGGTCATATTGCAAAATGTAGCCTATACTCATCCTGATAAGAATCTGCTGTTTGAAGGCATAAACCTGGTAGTTAACCCACACGATAAACTGGCGCTTATTGGGAACAACGGTAGAGGAAAGTCCACTTTGCTAAAGATTATTGCTGGGCAACTACATTCGTCTGCCGGGCAGGTGATATCGACCTCCCCGGCATACTATGTCCCGCAACATTATGGGCAATACAATCATCTTGATATATCCGGTGCCTTACGGGTAAACGAAAAGCTAAACGCACTCAGGCAAATTTTAGATGGGAATGTTACAGCCGAAAATATGACCCTGTTGAATGACGACTGGGGCATAGAAGAGCGGTGCAACGAGGCCCTTGCTTACTGGGGGTTAGATAACATGCCGCTTGAAACCCCAATGAGTGATTTAAGCGGTGGCCAGAAAACAAAAGTGTTTCTCGCCGGCATTATGGTCCATAATCCTGAATTTGTATTGATGGATGAACCCTGCAATCATTTGGATATTTCAGGTAGGGAGATTTTATATAAGTATATAGGGACTTTCTCCGGCGCGGTGATGGTGGTTAGCCACGACAGAAAACTCTTAAACCTCTTCAATGTAATATGCGAGCTTGATAAAAACGGCCTTGCAAAATATGGCGGCAACTATGATTTTTATAAAGCACAGAAGCAGGTGGAGGAAAATGCAGCTAACGAGGAGTTGAAGGCTAAAGAAAAAGCGCTGCGAAAGGCGAGAGAAATACAAAAGGAGACAATTGAAAGACAACAAAAACTGGACGCGCGAGGCAAAAAGAAACAACTGAAATCGGGCGTACCTGCTATTATGATGAATACCTTGCGCAACAATGCGGAAAAAAGTACATCAAAGATAATAGATGTACATGCAGAGAAAGTAGGGGGTATTGCAGCGGATGTGAAAAAGCTGAGACAAGCTATTCCGGATAGGGATAAGATAAAGATTGTTTTTGATGACACGCAGATGTATGAAGGGAAATTACTGCTAAATGTAACCGCAATTAATTTTGGCTATGGTAAACATTTTTTATGGGAACTTCCTTTATCGTTTGAAATAATAGCAGGGGAACGGATTGCCATAAAAGGCGACAATGGTAGCGGGAAAACCACGCTTATTAAAATTATCACAGGACAGCTGACACCGCAGACAGGTAATGTGTGGCGCAGGGGGCAAATCAATCCTTTGTACATCGACCAGGAATATTCTGTAATTGATAATTGCAAAACTGTGTATGAGCAGGCGCAGTATTATAATACAACCGGGCTTGAGGAGCATGAGTTAAGAAGCCGGCTGATGCATTTCTTGTTTGATGCGGGTAGTTTAAATAAACAATGTGATGTCTTGAGCGGTGGCGAAAAAATAAGGCTGATTCTTTGTTGCGTCACGTTAAGCAAGAACGTTCCCGATGTTATTATCCTGGATGAGCCTACCAATAACCTGGATATTCAAAATGTCAATATACTCACGAATGCCATCGAAGATTATACAGGCACTATCATTGTAATATCGCACGATGAATTGTTTTTGCGTGACATTAAAGTAAACCGGGAAATATATCTGGAAACCTGGGGCAAAAAATAGACATGCCAAATTGGGTAACAATAAAGCAGGACATTAGCCCTGCTTTACTTATTAATCTTGGCGGTCATGGGCTTACTCTTTCACAAACTTACCCCTCGTTACCGATGTCCCGCTTTGTATCTCGTATTGGTATATGCCCGGCGTATATTCATTAACAGGTACTTGCATTACACCGCTGAAATTATTCTTCAATTCATGTTTGCCGATTACTTTGCCTGTCATATCATATATATGCAGTGTGGCCGCATCCTGTGTTTTTATACCGGGTTTAATATAAAGTACATTCCCGGCAGGATTGGGGAACAAGGTGAAAGCATTTTTATCATTTTCCAGCCTGCCCACGCTATTGGGGCTGTTCTTCAGCCGCAGGTTGTCAACGTACAATGTGCTGCCGTCTACACCTGAGCTGCTAAAAGGGGAGGATGACACTACCGCTACCAGGCTGGCTGGTGTGCCCGACACGGCTATAGGCAGTTCAAAATAGGTATAACTAGCGGCAGGAGGCAGTGTGCCCATAATCGGTGTGCCTAAAGACATTCCGTTAGCATCAGTCAGGGTTATCATTACGGAACCCATGTCGCTGCCCGGGGTAGAGTATTTGTAATATCCCGTCAGGGTATCTACTGTTTTGGTAAACGACATGCCTGGCACTTGCTGGCTGGATGTACCCAGCACTATTATTGCTGCATCTACAGAACCTGACCCGTCATCTTTCGACACCAGTTTCATAGCATAAGTTCCGGTATGTTTATCAGTCGTTTTGCTCACGTCACCCCCTCCATAGTTTGTCCAGTCATTCGGATTGTCCAGGTTATAAGCAGTCCAGTTCTCAAAATCACCATCCTGGAATACAATGTTCATCGTATTATCTGAAAAAGAAAGCTCGTCCAGTTCCAGCCAACTGCCTGCCATGGGATAGCTATTGATGGCATTGCCCGATATAGCTGCTATGATTAAAGTATCAGGGGCCTGTGCGAGGGTGGCCAGCGGAAAAACAAACTGGGTGAAGGTGGATTGGCTACCGGTAATCGGGTATATATTATCGCTGATTATTGTACCGTTTTTCTTGAACTTGACAATAATCCATGCCGTATCACCGGTCGTGATATTATACCTGTATGCCCCGTGAAAATTGGTTGCATGAAAAGTATAGGGTACACCGCCGTCACCGGATATGGGGTCATCGCTGTTGCTGATGAATGCTGCAATAGTATCTGTACCCGATACCTTAGTTTCCAGTCTCACCGCACTACCGCTTGACGTGCCGGCCACCTTACTTACATTGGCAAAGTTGTAACTGGACACGGTGTACAGGTTGGAATTATCCCATTTGTCGGGGTTGTCATAAGAAAAGCCCGTCCAGTTCTCAAAATCACCATTAGGTAATAATATGGGCTGGGCCTGTGTAATAATACCGGTTAGCAGTACTGATAAGGACAGTAATATTTTTTTCATAAAATATGGTTTTAAAGTCAGTATGAATATCAAATCTATGCCAGAATAATATATTAGCCAAAACGATAATTATATATGGCTAATGACAATGCATATCGCTCCCACCATTCATTATTGTGACAAAAGTAACAGAGAAGCATATCCCAAAATCGTACCTTTGCAAAAAGCTTCCATAGCATGGCTCACGATCATCCTGCTCTTGTTCCTTCCATCATCAAAATGAAATGTCCCAATTGCCGCAAGGGTCATATGTTTACCAACAAGAGTATATTCCCCTTAAACAAACTACTGGATATGCCGGAAAAATGCCCGGTATGTGGCCAGAAATACGAACTGGAAGTAGGGTTTTATTATGGAACAGGATATGTCAGCTATGCATTATCTGTAGGACTGTATTTCATAAACCTCATATGGTATTGGCTCATATTCGGGCTTTCATTCCAGGATAATAGTATGATTTACTATTTCATTACCAGCACGGTTATTGTCATACTACTGCAGCCCTGGTTGATGCGTATTTCACGTGTGTTATATCTTAATATGTTTGTTAGCTACGGCAAAGGTACCAAGTTGAAATCGCAGGAATAGGGCAACTTACAACCTGTGACTTATGACTTACGACTCAATACCCTTATCTTAGCGCCCATGCAAAAAATTCTGGTAGCTAATCGTGGCGAGATAGCCCAGCGCGTTATGCGCACGGCTCGCGAAATGGGAATTAAGACCGTAGCTGTTTACTCCGAAGCAGACAGGAATATGCCTTTCGTCCGCTTTGCCGATGAGGCCGTATGTATTGGCCCGGCGCTTTCTGCACAATCTTACCTGCGTGCCGATAAGATAATTGAAGTAGCAAAACAACTCGGAGCTGATGCTATACACCCTGGCTACGGTTTCCTCAGTGAGAATGCTTCTTTCTCCAAAGCTGTAGCTGATGCAGGTTTAATATTCATAGGCCCCTCTGCATATTCTATTGAGATGATGGGCAGTAAGATTTCCGCCAAGCAGGCAGCTAAGAAATTCAATGTGCCGATGGTGCCTGGTACGGAAAATCCCCTGGAGAGCGTAGAAGAGGCAAAGAAGATTGCAAAAGAAGCAGGTTATCCTGTGTTGATAAAAGCTTCTGCCGGTGGCGGAGGTAAGGGTATGCGGGTGGTGAACAACGAGGAGGAATTGGAATCGCAGATGCAGATGGCTAAGAGCGAAGCCCTGAATTCTTTTGGCGACGATGCTGTATTTATAGAAAAGTATGTAGCAGCACCTAAACATATAGAGATTCAGCTATTGGGCGACCAGCACGGCAATTATGTGTACCTCTTTGAGCGGGAGTGTTCTATACAACGCCGTCACCAGAAGCTGATTGAAGAAGCACCCTCAAGTTGCCTGACACCTGATATACGCAAGGCAATGGGAGAAAGTGCGGTAGCTGTAGCACGTTCCTGCAAATACCATGGTGCGGGCACAGTAGAGTTCCTGGTAGATGAAGACCTGAATTTTTACTTCCTGGAAATGAACACCCGCCTGCAGGTGGAGCATTGTGTCAGCGAAATGATAACCGGTATAGACCTGGTAAAAGAACAGATAAAAGTAGCCCGTGGCGAAAAATTATCCTTCACCCAGGACGACCTCAAGATAAACGGCCACTCCATAGAATTGAGGGTATGTGCCGAAGACCCTGCCAACAACTTCCTGCCCGATACCGGCAGGCTGGATACCTATATGCCTCCCAAGGGCCCGGGCGTACGTGTCGATGACGGTTACGAACAAGGTATGGATATCCCCATCTTCTACGACCCCATGATAGCCAAGCTGGTAGTGCATGCCGCTACCCGCGATGAAGCTATAGACAGGCTCTGCCGCGCGGTAGACGAATATCATATCAGTGGTATACAAACCACGCTTGGTTTTGGCAAATGGGCGGTGCAGACTGAACCGTTCAGGCAGGGCAAGTTTGATACGAAGTTCATTGAGAAGTACTTCAAACCTGAGTACCTGCAGCAGGATGATGAAGATGCCGACAAGGTTGCCGCATTATTATCGGCATTTGTATGGGAAAAAGAGAAAAAGCCGGTACATCAGCTCAATACGCTGTCAAACGGGGCTGCCAACTGGAAAACCAGGCGCAGGTAATATTTATATGACAATATTTTAACAATCAGCCGCTCACCATTGTTTCATATATACTGTCTGTATATACAGTAGCCGTTTAGCTTATTGTGTAACAGGAAAAAATGTGTAGGTATGAAACGAGCATTAATGTGGCTTATAGGCCTTTGTGGCTTATTCATCATCACGGGCGGTGATGCTTTTGCCCAATATAGTCAAACCAAATGCCCGCCGAAAAAGCAATCCTGGAAAGTGCGTAAATCGCTCATCAAGTTTCCCGCCCTGGTGGAACAGGAAAAAGAAAAAGAACGGCTTGCCAAACAAGCTAAAGCACCAAAACCTAAACTGGAGAAGGAAGAAAAGACAGCACGCAAAAAGCAGGAGCGCAAACCTTTATTCAACTTCGACAGGCGAAATAACGCAAGATTGCAAAGGGTGGATAATAAAGAAGTGGCATCTACCAAATGCCCGCGCTGATTCCTGCTTTAACATTTCATACGCAACTGCATGGCCGCAGGGTTTGTTCTAATGACTAACCAAAATGCATTAAGTATGAAACGGTATATTATAACCGGGTTATTGGCGTTGGCTATCACATTCGCCGGTTTTAGTGCTGATGCACAACCCGGTAAAAAGAAAGGACATTATAAACACCCGCACAATAAAGGATATCAGCAAAAACATCCTAACCATAAGCGGGGCCATTATAAAAGTAAAGAAAGGGTAGTAGTAGTGCCTGCACCACCTGCAAGAGTGGAAAAAGTGTATGTACCAGCACCCCCACCCAGGGTAGTGGTACAACCGGTGCCGGTTCCTCCGCCCTTGCCTGTTCCGGTGCCTAAAAATCCTCCGCTACCACCATTACCACCACATCCCGGTTTGCCTCGTAGATAGTAACCTGCTATATAAAAATGCAGAACGCCCGCTCATACCGAGCGGGCGTTCTGCATAAAATTATTGTTCTATTGCCCGTATCAATTCTGCGTCATCAGGCTTTACTTTCGATGAGTATATGCCCACCAGTTTGCCCTCTTCGTCTACCAGGTACTTCTGGAAGTTCCATTTTACGCTGCTATTGTCGTAGTTGTTATATTCCTTTTTTGTCAGCCAGTGGTAGATGGGTGCCATGTCTTTGCCCTTTACATCTATCTTGGCCGCCATCGGGAAGGTAACACCGTAGTTCTTCTGGCAAAATGCTGCTATGTCTTCATTAGACCCTGGCTCCTGGAAACCGAAGTTATTGGACGGGAAGCCTACTATAACCAGCTTGCCTTTATACTTTTTGTAAAGAGCTTCAAGTCCTTCATACTGCGGGGTATAGCCGCACTTAGAGGCGGTGTTTACTATCAGTATCTTCTTGCCCTTAAAGTCCGAGAAGTCAATAGTGCTCCCGTCCAGTGCCTCCACCTTATATTCATATATACTATTGTGCATTTGCCCTTCAGGAGCAGGTGGTGCACCAAACGAAAACCAGTTGAATAGAAATAACATGCTGAAAATCATAATTTAATATTTGTTAAACCCAATGAAATAATCCCTTGTAAAATTACGGAACTCTCAGTTAACGGCTTTTATTACAATTGTTATATCTTATTTTTGCCCGCAATGAGGGCGTTCCGCTTACGTACTGTTTCTGCTATTATATCCTTGGGCATCTTTACCGGTTGCGCCAATATCGTACCGCCTACGGGTGGCAAAAAGGATGTCACACCTCCACAACTGGTAGAAATATCTCCCAAAGACTCTCTGCTCAATACCCGTGTTACAAAGATTAACATGGAATTCGATGAGTTCATTACCTTGAATGACCCCGGCAAAGAGATACAGGTTTCACCGGTATTGCCTGTTCCTGTGGCCACTATTGTCAACGGCAAAAAACTAACGGTTAAAATACCTGATTCCCTGTTGAAGGATAATACCACATACCGGGTGAGTTTTGGCAATGCTATTAAGGACCTGAATGAGGGTAATGCTTTTAAGAACCTCAATTATATATTCAGTACCGGCAGCTTCTTCGATTCACTGGAAATGTACGGCATTGTATATGATGCGGAAACCGGTACCCATGCTTCTGATATAGTGCTGATGCTGTACGATGCAGAGAAAACAGATAGCGTGGTCGTGAAGGAAAAACCTTTATACGTCACTAAAACTGTAGATAAAGGGAGATTCCTGTTTATGGGCCTGCCGGGCAACACTTTCCGCATATATGCGTTGAAGGATGATAACGGCAACCTTGTTTACGATGGCGAAGAAGAAAAAATAGGTTTTATTGACTCTTTTGTAGTTCCTGTAGATAGCGTTAGGCCGAATGAGCCCATTGTAATGCGGGTATTCAGAGAAATTGTACCGCCAGACTCGCTGGACGTGAAAGATTCAATTAAACCCAAAACCAGGGGCGGGTTCAACAAAAGAAGAGATAACAAAGCTGATGAAAAAGAGTTACGGTATAATGTAGCAGTAGATACATCTGATATTGAGAAACGCACACACGATGTAAACAAACCGGTAAGAATCACCTTTAGCAATCCAATAGATACGTACAATACAGGCAGGGTATTCCTTAGCTTCGATAGCATGGGTATCGATGTGGAGGTGCCTTACACTTTAAAACGGGATACCACGGAAGAAGTATTGTTGCTGAATACCGACTGGAAAGAGAATACGGTATATACCATCAGGCTGCTCAAGGATTTTGCACAGGATACTGCAAAGCTGCTGGCAATGCCATCCAAGTACATTTTCCGTACTAAGGGCGAGGAGGATTATGGTATTATTGTGATACATGTACCCACGCAATACTATGGCCGCAAGTATTTGCTACGCATGGGCATAGAGAAGGATTCCATTTATCAGCAACCGATAACTGATACTGCTGTAACCATCAGGAGGCTGAACCCTGACAAGTACAACATCAGGATAATAGTGGATGAAAACGAAAATGGCAAATGGGATACAGGCGACCTGTTTGCTAAAAAGCAGCCCGAACTCGTAATACCATATACGGATGTAATAGAGTTAAAAGCAGGGTGGGAAAATGTGATAGATTTCAAAACACCGCTTACAGAAGACCTTAATCCTAAACCGAAACCTAAGCCAAAGGCGGGTGCCGCACCACCCAAACGGGGGGAGAAAGCCGGAGAGAAATAAAATTATATTTACGCTACAATAGGTTATTTATGAAACGTATACTCATTCCGCTACTACTGTTATGCTCAAACGCCATTTTTGCGCAGAGCGTTATGACACCTGAACTACTCTGGAGCCTCAATCGTGTTGGCATACAGGATGTAAGCCGCGATGGCAAAAAAGTATTTTACAGCGCCCGCCGGTACGACTGGAAAACGGAGAAATCTGCTGCTAAGTATTACACATTGGACATTGCTACCGGCAATAAAGAAGAACTGGTGCTGCCGGATAAAAAATCCGTAATACAAAGGGATAAAAACGGCTGGTACGCTATCGAGGGCAAAGTACTGTACATCAGCAAGGATAAAGGCAAAACCTGGAAAGGTGTATACGATGGCGTAGAAGGGCTGGAGAATATTGTCGTGTCGCCCGATGGTAAGAAGATTGCGTACAGCAAAGACGTACTGGTGAAAAAGATGCTGGGTACGGACATTCACCCCGACTTGCCCGGCACTACTATGCAGGCATATACCGATCTGAACTACCGCCACTGGGATACGTGGGAAGATGGTAAGTTCTCGCATGTATTCATCACTACATTGAGCGATGGCAGTACTAAAGATATAATGGAAGGTACGCCATACGATTGTCCGCAGAAACCATTTGGCGGCGAAGAGGATATTGTATGGACCCCCGATAGTAAAGGCCTGTTGTACGTTTCCAAGAAAAAGTTTGGCAAGGACTATGCGGTAAGCACCAACACGGATATTTACCATTACGATATAGCAACTGGTAATACAATAAACCTGACTGCCGGTATGATGGGTTTTGATACCAACCCGGTATTCAGTCCCGACGGGCAACGGCTGGCATGGACCAGCATGCGCCGCGATGGGTATGAAGCGGATAAGAATGACCTGTACGTAATGGATTGGAATGGTAATGGCTATAAACGTAACATGACAGGTGCATGGGACGAAACTGTAAGTGGTTTTAGCTGGGACAACAGCGGCAGGTACATTTACTTCAACGCACCAACGAAAGGCACTGTGCAGTTGTTTGAAATAGTCATACCGCAAAACCTGATGAATAAAATGCTGCCCGCCGTTCGCCAGGTTACTAACGGTGTGTTCGATATGGGTACACCCGCAGGGCAAGCCGCCGGTGGGGAACTAATAGTAGACCGCAAGGACATGAACCACGCTCCCGAAGTGTATGCCGTAAATCCCAAAGACGGCAGCATGCGTGCGCTCACGCACGAGAACGATGCCACATACAGCAGTATCGGTTTGAGCAAAACCGAACTGCGTATGATAACCACCGGCAGTGGTGAGCAGATGGGCGTATGGGTGATATATCCGCCCAATTTCAACCCAATGAAAAAATACCCCACACTGTTGTATTGCCAGGGCGGGCCGCAGTCTGCACTGTCGCAATTCTATAGCTACAGGTGGAACTTCCAGTTGATGGCTGCCAATGGGTACATAGTAGTAGCACCCAACCGCCACGGTATGCCGGGTTGGGGCACGCAGTGGAACGAGTCAATCAGTAAAGACTGGGGTGGTAAACCTATGCAGGACTACCTGGCTGCAATAGACGAGATATCCAAAGAACCTTATGTAGACAAAGATCGCCTGGGTTGTGTAGGCGCCAGTTATGGAGGTTATAGCGTGTTTATGCTGGCTGGTATGCACAACAACAGGTTTAAGTCTTTCATTGCGCACGATGGCCTGTTCGACCTGAAGAGCTGGTACGGCACTACAGAAGAATTATGGTTCGCCAATTTTGATATGGGTGGTGCCTATTGGGAAACACCCAAGCCTGAATCATATAAAAAATTCGACCCCAGCAAGTTTGTAGATAAATGGAACACGCCGATTATGATTATCCAGGGTGGACTCGATTTCAGGGTAGGTATAGAGCAGGGGCTGGAAGCCTTCCAGGCAGCACAGTTAAGGGGCATAAAAAGCAAATTGCTCTACTTCCCCAACGAAAACCACTGGATATTGCATGCGCACAATGGTATAGCCTGGCACAGGGAGTTCTTTAAATGGCTGGATGAAACCTTAAAATAAATTTTCCCGAATGCGGTAACTCTGTTTACCGCATTTTTTTACCTTGTGCCAAACAAGTAGAAAATGGCTAAGAAGATATTATATGGCTTGCTCATAGTATTGGTAGTAATACAGTTTATACGGCCGGAAAGAAATATTTCAGAAGTCCCTTCGGCAAATGATATTCGGGTACACTATTCCGTTCCTGCCGATGTGGAAAGCATACTGAAAAGGGCGTGCTTCGATTGTCATAGCAACAATACCAATTACCCTTGGTACACCAATATACAACCGCTGGGTTGGTGGTTGCAAAACCATATAAACGAGGGCAAAGGCGAATTGAATTTTTCAGAATTTGCATCTTATACACCTAAGAAAGCAGACCATAAACTGGAAGAGGTAATTGAATTAGTAGAAGAAAAAGAAATGCCGCTTAAGAGTTATACAATTATTCATAAAGATGCAGTGCTTACCGCACAGGAAATAGAAGCAGTGGTCAACTGGGCTAAAGGGCTGCGCACCACCATACAACCAAATATACAATGAGGATAGTATCATATAACGTAAACGGAATACGGGCAGCCATAAAAAAAGGTTTTATTGACTGGCTTGCTACCGACCCTGCGGATATAGTATGCCTGCAGGAAACAAAAGCAACGAAAGAAGATATTGACTACGCTGCGTTAGAACAATTGGGCTATAACAATTTCTGGTTTTCTGCAGAGAAGAAAGGTTATAGTGGTGTAGCGGTTTTTTCAAAGCTGCAACCTGACAATGTGCAGTACGGCAACGGCATCATGCAGAGCGATGCTGAGGGGAGAGTAATACGTGCCGATTTCGGTGATATTACATTGATTAACGCATACTTCCCCAGCGGCACCAGCGGCGATGAGCGCCAGACCTATAAGTACCAATGGCTGGATGAGTTTTTTGAATACCTGGGCGAACTGCGCAAATCAAGAGAGAAACTCATAGTGTGCGGCGATTATAATATATGCCATAGAGAGATAGACATACATAACCCTGTTGGTAATAAGAAAAGCAGTGGTTTCCTGCCGGAAGAAAGGGCATGGATGGACAAGTTTTTCGAGAACGGATTTGTAGACACATTCCGACACTTCAATCAAGACCCGCATCATTACACATGGTGGAGCCAGCGTTTTCCTACAGTAAGGGCCCAGAACAAAGGTTGGAGAATCGACTACATTAATGTAACCGAGCCGTTGACAGGCAGGCTGAAACATGCTGCCATCTACCCCGATGTAAAACATTCAGATCACTGCCCGGTGTACCTGGAGTTGAAAAGCAAATAAACCGTCTTTGGATTCGCACGATATATTATACAAGTATATAGCAGCCACATACCCCATTGGTGACGACGCCTGGGCCGAGATGTCGCTATGCTGGCAACCAATGGAACTGGGCAGGAAACAAGTTATGACCCGGCAGGGTGAGGTGGAGCATTATGTATATTTTGTAATTGAGGGTGTGCAGCGGGCTTATATCGAGCATCGTGACAAGGAATCTACGCTGGTGTTCAGTTACGAAAACTCTTTCTCGGGCATTATTGATAGTTTTTTTGTGCAAAAGCCGTCTAAATATTGCCTGGAAACACTTACCCGCAGCCGTTTCCTCAGGATACATTACAACGACTTTATGCGCCTGCTGGAAAAACACCGTTCTATAGAATCATGGACGCGTATCGCACTGATGGCCACACTGGCAGGAACACTGGAAAGGAACATCGAGTTATTGTCCTTCTCGGCAGAAGAGCGCTTTACAACATTGCTCCGGCGTAGCCCCCAGGTGCTGAATATGATACCCCACAAATACCTGGCTTCGTACATCGGGGTAGACCCGGCTACTTTCAGCAAGCTGCTGGCATCTGTCCGTTTGTAAAAAATCTTGGTATAGGCAAAGATTTTGCTCGTACACACATAATAGTTTTGCAGAAACTACCGCATATGCCGTCTTTCAACATACAGGAGTTAATCAGTTCATTACAGCAGGATGTACGGGAAACTTTGTTGCAATTGGAAGGAATACAACAAATACCACACGACGTGCTGTTGCAACAGCCCGAGGCGGGTAAGTGGAGTATAGCCCAGGTGCTGGAACACCTGAACGGTTACAACAGGTTTTACCTGGCGGCTATAGAAAAGGTATTAAACAATTCAACGCAACAAGCGCCCCGCACCTACAAGGCAGGCTGGTTTGGCGACTATTTTACCCGCCTGATGGAACCCCGCCCTGACGGTAGTTTAGCTAAAAAAATGTCCGCACCTGCAGCTTATAATTTCGGTCCTGAACTGGATGCGGAACAGGTGCTGAATGAATTCAGGGAAGGGCAGCGCAGGTTATTATCCCTGCTGGACAAAGCCCGTACTGCCGATTTGGGCGGCATCAAAGTCCCCATCAGCATCAGCAGGTTGATAAAGCTGAAACTTGGCGATGTATTCCGCTTTGTGATAGCCCACCAACTCAGGCATTTCCGGCAAATCAACAGGGTAAAACAGCAGGTGTATATGCAACGAGCGGCCTGATTGTAGCCTTGCTCAATCTCTGTGACTTTTGATACATCTTCCTATCGTGGATTTGACTAAATTTGCGCACTATTTATATAATCCACGATATATATGCATAACGCCTATTTTAAATACGAAGAGCCTAAAAATGAGCCGGTTCTGAATTATGCGCCGGGTAGCCCGGAACGTAAAAAGCTGCAACAAACTCTTGCTGAATTGAAATCGCAACGGCGCGATATACCTATGTACATCAATGGTAAAGAAGTGCGTACGGGTGATAAAAAAGAAATCCGCCCCCCGCACGAAACAGCGCATATACTGGGCCATTTCCATGCCGGCAAAGCAGAGCATGTACAACAGGCTATAGACGCCGCCCTGGCAGCGCGCGAAGCTTGGGCTGCAACTCCCTGGGAGCACCGTGCGGCCATATTTATGAAAGCTGCTGAACTGCTGGCTACCAAATACCGCTACCGCATGAACGCTGCTACTATGCTGGGCCAAAGCAAAAACGCTTACCAGGCAGAGATAGACAGCGCCTGCGAGTTGATAGACTTTCTGCGTTTCAATGTGCATTACCTCACCGATATATACAGGCAACAACCCCTTTCGCCACAGGGCATACACAACAGGCTGGAGTACCGCCCGCTGGAAGGTTTTATACTGGCGGTAACGCCGTTTAACTTTACGGCCATAGGCGGCAACCTGCCTACGGCACCCGCTATGTGCGGTAACGTGGCTGTTTGGAAACCCGCCAACACACAGATATACAGCGCCAGCGTATTTATGGAAATACTGCAGGAAGCTGGATTACCCGCAGGTGTTATCAACCTGGTATATACGGATGGTCCCACAGTAGGTGATATCTGTTTCAACCACAGGGATTTTGCGGGTGTGCACTTTACAGGCAGCACAGGCGTATTCCAGAACATGTGGAAGACCATCGGTGGCAATATCGCCAAGTACCGCAGCTACCCGCGTATAGTAGGGGAGACAGGCGGTAAGGATTTTGTGATGGTACACCCCAGCGCCGATGTGGATGCGGTAGTAGCAGGTCTGGCGCGTGGAGCGTTCGAATACCAGGGCCAGAAATGTTCAGCAGCCAGTCGCGCTTATTTGCCCAGCAACCTGGCAGACGAAATCAAAACCAAGTTGGTAGCAGAGGTGAAGACCATGAAGATGGGTAAGGTGGATGATTTCACCAACTTCGTGAATGCGGTAATAGATGAAAAATCATTCAACAGCATTAAGAAGTATATAGACGGGGTTGCCGGCAGCAACGATGCGAAAATCATTTGTGGTGGTAACTGCGACAGCAGCAATGGTTGGTTTATTGAGCCGACTATTATAGAAGCCAGCAATCCGAAGTACGTGACAATGTGCGAAGAGATATTCGGTCCGGTATTAACCATACATGTGTATGATGCAGACAAATGGGAAGAAGCGCTGGACCTGGTAGATTCGACATCAGACTACGCACTTACAGGAGCTATATTCTCTCAAGACCGTTATGCTGCTGAACTGATGACACGCAAACTGGTCAACGCCGCCGGCAACTTCTATATCAACGACAAGCCGACCGGTGCGGTAGTAGGCCAGCAGCCATTCGGTGGCGCGCGCGCGTCAGGAACCAACGATAAGGCAGGTTCTTCGCTGAACTTGTACCGGTGGCTGAACGCAAGGACCATTAAAGAAACATATGTGCCGCCAACGGATTACAGGTATCCGTTCCACCAGGCGGATTAATAAATAGAAAAGCCCGTTGTGTAGTCAACGGGCTTTTTGTTGGAGTTACTTATACGCGACAAAGAATAATTATCTTTACCTCATGCGCAGCCTCATACTGTTCACTGTATTTATCGTTCTGGGCTTTGCCGGTTGCAAAAACTGCACCCGCTATACCTATGGCTACATCATAGACAGGGAAACCAGTAAACCTATTCAGGGAGCAGAAGTGCGCAGCCATGCAGCCCTCGACGACCGCAGCCGCGACCACAGGGTAACTTATACCGACAGTACCGGCTGGTTTGAAACGGCTTTTGAACTGGACGGGGTAGCCAAGTGCGGCAACCTGAAACTCATCATCAGCGACAGCAATTACCATACTGCCTACGAGGCCGACCTGCCCCCTGGCGATACGATCTTCCTGGATAGGTTACGCAAATGAAGTAAACCTACTTATTGTATTGATTCATAGTCTGTTGTATTCCCCTGAATACAAAGCTCTCTATCATCTCCACGCTGGTCAGCACCTTTTCCTTTATTATGGGGAATTCTTCCGCGGTCCATTTGCCCAGCACATAATCTACCTGCTTGCCTTTTGGGTAATCACTGCCGATGCCAAACCTCAGCCGGGGATATTGAGTGGTTTGCAGGCTTTCTTGCACGCTTTTCAGTCCGTTATGGCCACCGTCACTGCCGCTGCCTTTCATACGCAGGGTACCCAGGGGTAATGCCAGTTCATCAATAATCACTAATATATTTTCTAACGGAATGTTTTCCTTATCCATCCAGTACTTCACAGCTTTGCCGCTCAGGTTCATATATGTGGTAGGTTTAATAACAATGATCTGTTTACCTTTCCATTTAAAATCGCTTACATATGCCAGCCTGTCTTGCCTGAACACTTTGTCATTTTTCATCACAAGTACATCCGTCAAAACCAATGTTATGCCTAGTACCATCGTATTCTCCACCTATATTTCCCAGGCCTGCTATTAAAAATTTCATTGCTATTTACTCGTAGTTAATATTTTAAGTATAAAAAATGCTTGTTTATGTAAAATTCCTTCATTTGGGCAATATAGCCCGGTTGTTAAATAAAATATTTGCAACACCCAACTAAAATTGTTAATTTTTCGTCCTATATTAGAGGCTGATACCGCTTTGCGGTCAGTCTTGTTATATCAGTACATTTTAGAACAAATAAAGCTAAATAAATGAGAAAGGTATCTCTCTTTCTGACTTTAATTTTCACGATTGGTTTTTTCAACGCACAGGCACAAACCTTTTTCCAGGTTACTCATACCACGGGTACTACGCCTGTGGGTGGTGTTAACGTAGCTGTGACCAGGTCCACACCTCCACCGCCGTTCACCAATACACAGTGTGGCGCAGGGCCTTACCAGATTGGCCGTACGTTTTCTGACTATTACGAGTACGACTTTCTTAGCCCGATAACACACGTTCGCCTGGAGTTGATAAAAATCCACATTGACGATACGGTGGAAGTGCAGATTAACGGTACAAAGTATAACTTGACAGGTGCGAATGTATCCGGCTTTCCCGGAACATGCGCTACTCCTTTTGGTTCTGCCAACATCGTAACACCAAATGGATTTTTAAGTAATTCTAATCCCAGCGCCTCAGAAGCGGCAACGCTGAATATACAGTTAACACCGTTAACCATCAATAAGTTACGGGTTACACATATAAGACATGCAACAAACAACCTGGCAAGTGACGTTACTTATAACCTCTTCATAGCAGATGACTCTTGTTCACTGGGTTTTCAAGCTACGGTAGACTCACCGATTTGCTCCGGCCGTGATATCCAGTTAGATGCCACAGCTTTCCCCAATACCACTTACCAGTGGGGTTGGGCCGTTGGAGCCGGTACACCCACTCTTACGCCTTCAGCCAATGTCAGGAATCCCCTGATATCAAATATTACCCTCGGCCACGGTGGTTCATACTGGGTAGCCGCCACACGCGGTACTTGCGTATACAGGGATACTGTAAACGTAATTGTAACACAATCTCCTACATTAGGCCCGGTAGTACAGGCAGGCCCCGTCTGCCCCGGCGATGATGATACATTATTTGTACCGCAGGTAAACCTGCCCATAGGTGGAGACGTGGTAGCTATAAGTTCATTGGGTACGCAAACTTTTGATCCTAACCAGGGGTATATCCTTGTGTTTAATGATATTCAACCTTCGCAGGCTAATATATTCTATAATATATATGCTATAGATATACAGGGTTGCGTATCGGATACTTTTTCCCATATCATGAAAATTAATGAAGATGTATATGCTTCTTTTACTGCAGACATAAAAGAAGGTTGTGATTTTGACACGGTTAAGTTTAACAATGGCTCTACTACCGATGGGTTCTTACCCATTACCTCTACATGGAATTTTGATGATGGCAGCCCTTCGTTGACCGATACGGCGCCTACGCATCATTACCTGGTGCCTAACCCTAACTGGGACCAGAGGCAATATAATGTAAGGCTTATAGCTGATAATGGTAAATGCCAGGATACATTGGTGCAGCCCGTAATTATCAACCACCCGGTTAAGGCTGAATACCAGATAGACGACGACAGTATATGCCAGGGTGAAACTATTACATTCACGGCTGAAGACAGTTCTTATGTGAAACCGGGTAGTATACCAAAAATGCTATGGTTATACGGCGATGGCGGTACTGATACTGTTTTCAACACTACACATACATATTTCAAATCCGGTTTGTACAATCCTAAGTTTATCCTGACGGATTACCTGGGATGTTCGGATTCATTCTCTGTTCCTATTGTTGTGGACTCTAATGGTTTCGTGTTTTTTGAAACAAACAGGGAGTCTGTGTGCGTGGGTGAAGAAATCATATTCAGGGGCGCCTACTCTGTCTTCGGGTACATATCCGCTACCTGGAATTTTGGTGATGGAGTAATGATACCTGATGACACATTGGTATATCACTCTTACGATAAACCGGGTACCTACAACGTAACTTTCGATATCAAGTATCGCATCTGTCCTGATACTACATATACAGGCCAATATTTAGTCAAACCTATACCCAATGTTTACCTGGGTGAGGATACAACGATATGCCCGGGCGGAGAACCTGTATTCATTGCAGACCGTTACCACGGAATCAATCCGGCAAACACCACTTACATGTGGCATACGCCTACCGAAGATGTAACACCGGGTATATATGTACGCCATCATGGTTCTTACTCCGTTACAGCCGACCTGGACGGGTGTACAGCATCAGACACCATTGTAATAGCTAAGAATTGCTATATAAATGTGCCGAATGTATTTACCCCGAATGGTGACGGTAAGAGTGACTACTTCCTGCCAAGGCAGTTACTGTCACGCAATCTTTCGAAGTTTGAAATGCATATCTACAACCGTTGGGGTGAAGAAGTATTCCAGGCTAATTCCATTAACGGACGTGGATGGGATGGTAAGTATGGTGGCGATGACCAGCCTGTAGGTGTATATATCTACATGATTAACGTTACATTCGCCAACGGTATTACCGAACGCTACCAGGGTAATGTAACCTTGTTGAGATAAAACAAAAGCTGATTATATTATTACAAAGGCGGCCTAAGTGGTCGCCTTTGTATTTTACCCGAATATTTATTCAGGAAGATTATTGCTATTGGTAAATAATTTTCTGCCAAATATTAATAAATAGAAATGTTGTTAATTATTCTTAAACATTGACCCAACTCATTGAATGCCGTTAATGTCAATCTTGATATAAACGCGTTGTAAAATGATACGAAAACTATTATCAGCCTTTTCATTACTGGTTATTACCACTCCTGCATGGGCACAACCCTGCAACCTCAACTTCCAGGCTACTGTTGACGATCCTGTATGTTCAGGAAAGGATATACAACTGGGTGCTACTGTTATACCCGGTGCGGCGTATACATGGACAACAGCAGCTACTCCCAACTGGTCGCCTTCGCCTAATGTCAGGGACCCCAAACTGCTGAATGTAGCGGCCGCCCATTCAGGTACCTATACTGTTACCGCCACAATAGGCCCATGCATTTACCAGGCCAATGTGAATGTAAACGTCACACCTACACCAAGTGTGGGTAATGTAATTCAGGCAGGGCCTGTTTGCCCGGGAGAAGATGATACTATATCCCTGCCTACTATCAATGTACCTGTAGGTGGTACAGCGTATATATATGGCGCTACACTGAATGATGTGTTTGACCCTAACGGGTATATATACCTGATGAATGATGTGCAAACAACACAGGCGGGCCTGTATTTTATCTATGCTGAAACGCCCAATGGGTGCAAATCAGATACTGTAGCTTTTCAGTTCAGGGTGAACCCTGATGTGTTCGCAGACTTTTCTTTTGAAATAAAAGAAGACTGCGAAGAAGATGAGGTGATATTTACAAACAATACAACCAGTGATGATAACCTGGTATATACATCCAACTGGGACTTTGGGGACGGCACTCCTCCCCAAAATGTAGCTGACGGTATTTATACGCATTATTACAAAGTGCCTAAACCTGATTATACAGACAGGACATATGATGTAATACTGATAGTGGATAATGGCAAGTGTAAAGACACTATTGAAAAGGATGTATATATCAACCACCCTGTTAAAGCACAGTTTGTGGTAGATGATGATAGCATATGCCAGGGGGAAACAATCAACTTCGTCGCTTCCGATTTTTCATACGTTAAGCCCGGTACAGTACCTGTAATGCAGTGGAGGTTTGGCGACGGGGCAACGGATCTGGTAATAGACACGGACCATACATACGAGCGGGCAGGCAAGTACGACGCTACATTTATTATCACCGACTTCCTTGGTTGTTCAGATTCATTTAAAATACCTGTCATTGTTGATTCAATGGGGCATGTAATTGTACAGTCCGATAAAAATGAAATATGCGTAGGCGAGGAAATTATCTTTGATGTAGATTACCTGGAAGAAGCATTTATCTCAGCCAACTGGAATTTTGGTGATGGGGTGGTGATACCCGGCAAGAATAAGGTGTATCATTCTTTCCGTGAACCGGGTACTTACAATGTCACTTTCGACGTGGACTATCGCATATGCCCCGATGTAAATTATACAGGAGTGTATACCGTAAAACCAATACCTGCGGTTTTCCTGGGCGATGATACGGCTATATGCCCCGATGGTGAACCTGTGTACTTGACAGATTTACTCAACGTGGGTAATAACCCTGATATCAGGTACACATGGAATACACCGGACAGGAGTGGCGCTACTGGCATTTACGTACGCAAGCCGGGCGTATATGCCGTCAGGGCAGATTTGAACGGGTGTACCGCCACAGACAGCGTTGAAGTGCGAAAAGACTGTTACATCAACATCCCGAATGTATTTACTCCCAACGGCGATGGCAACAGCGATTACTTCCTGCCACGCCAGTTATTATCACGCAGTGTATCACGTTTTAGTATGGATATATATAACCGCTGGGGCCAGAAGATATTTGCTACAAATGCCACAGACGGCCGAGGCTGGGACGGCAGGTACCGCAACGAAGAACAACCTGTTGGTGTATATGTGTACAGTATTCAAGTTACGTTTGGCAACGGTATTACCGAGCGGTATACGGGCAATGTAACGCTGTTAAAGTAAAAGCTCTTGAGACCTTGATATACATGAAACAGCCACACTTAGTGTGGCTGTTTTTTTAGTAATACTTGCCCGTTTCCAGGTAGGTAGCTACATAATCTCTTACGCCATCTTCCAGCGAGGTAATAGGCGCCTGGTAACCCGCATAGAGTAGCTTGGTCATGTCCGCCTCTGTGAAGTACTGGTACTTGTCGCGTATATCTATGGGTGTGTCAATATATTCAATCTGTACAGGCTTATTTAGTGTATGGAAAATAGCCGTAACCAGGTCGTTGAAAGTACGTGCCTGTCCCGTGCCTACATTATATAGGCCGTTTTCGGGTTGATGTTGCATCAGCCAGTAACATATACCTGCGGCATCTTTTACATAAATAAAATCACGTATCTGCTCACCGTCTTTATACCCGTCATTATGAGAACGGAACAGTTTTACCGAGCCCTTTTCTTTTATCTGCCTGTATGCATGAAATACAACAGATGCCATGCGCCCTTTATGGTATTCATTGGGGCCATATACATTGAAGAACTTGACGCCTGCCCAAAATGGCGGGGTAGTGCTTTGTTCCAATGTCCATATGTCAAACTCGTTTTTGGAGCGGCCATAGGGGTTCAAAGGTTGCAGTTCCTTAATTATATCGTGGTTGTCGGTATAGCCATGCTCGCCATTGCCGTATGTAGCGGCCGATGACGCATATACCAACGGGATACCTTGCTTTGTGCAGATATCCCATACCAGTTTTGAATAGTCCAGGTTCAGCTTCTTGTGGATGGAGTAGTCCATCTCTGTAGTATCTGTACGCGCACCCAGGTGGAAGATGTATTGTATCTCCCCTGCATGTTTAGCCGCCCATTCAGGAAACTCATCCCTGTCCACCTGTTGCTGGTATTTTTTATCCTCCAGGTTCCTGAGTTTCTCTTCCGGTGAGAAATTATCGACCAGTATTAATTGCTCATAGCCCGCCCTGTTGAGCAGCCCGGTGAGATAACTGCCGATAAAGCCGGCTGCACCAGTAATAGCTATTACATCGGTGGTTTGCATGAATAATAAAATTGTGGCAGCTTAGTGGCCGTGCCCTGCTTCTTCGTGATGCTCAGTTGCACCATGGCCACCATCGTTGTGCGCAGGTGCGGCATGCTCAGTACTGTGGCCTGCGTCGCCATGCCCGCCATCATCATGGCTCATCACCTTTACAAAGTTGACAGCAGCGATAAATAATACTGCTAATATGATCATGAACCAGATAGAGGAGGTAAATGAACTACCCGGCCTGCTGTTTTTAGTTTCTGTATGATGCGCTGCGTGTGAATCGTGTGACATGCTTGATTATTTTTACGTGTGCAAATCTAATGGTTTGGCTTGATTTCTCTATGCTTCACCTTAATTAATCATGATTTTTTAGGTGTAGGTGGCTCCATTACATGCCCGCAATTTTTGCAGGTGCGTTTGTCCTCGTCCGAGTAAAACCGCTCCATAACAGGTGGTAATTGCTTCACTATATCTGTCAGTTCAAAATATTCTTCATATAACTTCTCGCCGCAGTTTTCGCAAAACCACAGGAAACCGTCTATTTCTTTGTTTTCGCGTTTTTTCTCTATCACCAGGCCTACAGAACCTTCAGTGCGCTGGGGCGAGTGGGGCACTTTGCCCGGCAGCAGGAACATATCACCGGCTTTTATCTCTATATCTACGGGTTTACCATCTTCTACTATGCGCACCACTATATCGCCCTGTAGCTGGTAAAACAGCTCTTCGCTCTCGTTGTAGTGGAAGTCTTTTCGGCTGTTGGGGCCGCCTACTACCATTACTATAAAATCGCCGGCTTCTTTATACACACATTGGTTGCCTACAGGCGGTTTCAGCAAATGCCTGTTTTCTTCTATCCATTTATCCAGGTTGAAAGGACGTTGAATGGCCATAACTATCTTTTTTATGTATGAGTAAGTTACTTTAAAATTTTCATTTTCACGGTCTCTATACGGGTGTCGGATACCAGCAGTATGTCAAATTCAAAATCATCTATTACAATACGCTCTTTCAGCTTGGGTATTGTTTCATGATTGGCAATGATATAGCCTGACAGGGTTTCCGACTCGTCGGTAGGGAATTCAAAATCGTATTTCTCGTTCAGGTAATCCAGTTCCAGCCTGCCGGAGAAGATAAATTCATTTTCCGAAATCTGTTTTTCTACATGGTCGGGTGTGTCAAATTCATCGTTTATATCCCCGAATATTTCTTCCAGTACATCTTCCATAGTAACAATGCCTGCAGTACCGCCAAATTCGTCTATCACCCAGGCTATACTTTTCCTGTCTTTGGTAAAACGGTTCATCAGGTCTACGGCGCTCATGGTTTCGGGTACTGCCGTAATGGTATGCAGTATCTCTTCTATCTTTTGCGGACGGCGGTTCAGGTCCAGGTGGTGTATATAGCCCGTGATATTATCAATACTGTCTTGATATACTATAATCTTAGATAGTTTGGTATCAATAAATTTACGCTTCACATCTGCTATTGGTGTATCAGCATCCAGTGCTTCTATCTCGTTGCGGGGCACCATGCACTTCCTGATTTTTACATTCACTAAGTACAGGGCGTTTTCAAACAGTTCCGTGTTCAGCTCATTACTATCGCTCTCGTGGCCATGCATGGTCTGTTTTACAAAATGTTCAAGGTCTACGCGGTTGAATACCGGTTTGTTTTCTTTCATCCGTACGTTAAACAGGTATTTCAGGATAAACTCTGATATGGCTACGAATATCTTGGCTATGGGGAAGAGCAGGTAATAGAGTAACTGCATAGGTATGGCAAAGAATGCCAGCAACTGCTCGGCCTTGGCGCGGAATATAGCCTTGGGCAAAAACTCCGCCAGGAAGAGTATAACCATGGTGGCTATCAGCGTATCGAAAATAAGGTGGGCGTATTCTGAGTTGAAAGGCTCAGGCAATGCCTGTAGCAGCGGGTCGGTAAGTTCGGTCATCAACAGGCCGTATATCACCAGCATTACATTAACGCCCACCAGGCTGGTGCCTATGAAGTCGGAGGGCTTTTCCATAAAGCGGGACAGTATTTTCCCCGGCAGGGAGCCCTGCTTTTTCTTTAACTCAATGTTCAGTTTATTAACAGAGATAAATGCTATCTCGGTACCTGCAAAGAAGCCGATGAGCAGGATACATCCCAATATGTACAGAATTAAATTCGGATCGTCCATATGTACGTTTAAAGATACGGAATTGAGCGATAATATATAATTGGCTTAATCTTCTGACAGGAAATCTTCTATGGTGCTGATAAGTTCCTGCGTGGCCTTATCCAGGTCATCATTAATAATCACCGCGTCAAACTGCGGGGCGTATGCTATCTCCAGTTCAGCTTTTTTCAGGCGCTCTTCCAGGCTTTCCGGGGTTTCCGTACCGCGCTTTTCCAGCCTGTGGCGCAGTTCCTGCATCGATGGGGCTTGTATAAACAGGCTCAGCGAATTTTCCGGGTATTTGCTCTGCAATGTAATAGCCCCATGCACGTCAATATCTACCAGGGGGGCCTGCCCGTTGGCCCATATACGTTCCATTTCCGATTTCAGCGTGCCGTAGTATTTGCCCGTGTACACCATCTCCCATTCTACAAAAGCATCTTTTTCTATCAGTTGCTTAAACTCTTCTTCAGTATAGAAATAATAGTCTTTTCCGTGCTGTTCGTTAGGACGGGGTGTGCGTGTACATGCCGATATGGAAAAAGCCAGTCTTGGGTAAGCCGCCAACATGCGTTTCACCAATGTGGTTTTGCCCGAGCCGGAAGGGGCTGTTACTATGATTATCTTTCCTGCGTCCAAAATTGTATGCCGAATGGGAACACGAAAAAACAAAATTATTACTGTATTGCGAACAATGTCTAACAAAAAGAGGTGTACAATTTCGTACACCTCTTGCCTTATAAACTTTTTAATTAATTGCAATGTGTTTCAAAAGCCTGCATCAGGTTGGCGGCTATCATCTGCGCTGGACGGCCTTCTATATTATGACGTTCTATCATATGCACTACCTGGCCATCTTTCAGTAATGCAATACAGGGAGAAGACGGGGGGTAAGGCAGCAAATAAGTGCGTGCCTGTTGTACCGCAGCAGTGTCGTAACCGGCAAAGCTGGTCAATACCTGGTCGGGTATTTTCGCGGCGTTTTTTACCGCCATTACCACACCCGGGCGTGCGGTACCTGCAGAGCAGCCGCATACTGAGTTGATGAACAACAACGCCGTACCGGGTTTTTCCAATGCACTATCAACATCTTCGGGGGTCAGCAATTCTTTAAAACCATTGTCTGTCACTTCGGCCTTCATCGGGGCCACTATTTCTGTAGGATACATATTCGTTATTTGAACTGCAAAGTTACGATATACCAGCCTGTACCCAAAGGGCTATTTATAGTTATTGCTGATTTACATATAACAAAGCCGCAGTATCTACTGCGGCCCTGTTTGTAATCAAAAACACCCCCTGTTTACCCTGTTTGTTTTGTTATTGCTTGCTTAGTTTCAATGATATTTGTCCTGTGTTGCTCCTGATTTGTACAGAATACATACCTGCGGTTAAATTATCCAGCGGTATCTGCACACGGCTGTTGCCATATGCCAGGTTTTTCTCAGTTGACCATACCAGCCTGCCCATTACATCGTACAGCAGTATGGTAGTATTTGTTTGTGCTGATGAACTGATGTCCAGCGTTGCGCGGTTGTGTGCGGGATTGGGGTACAGTTTGGTAATAACGCTGATATCACCCAGGCTGCCCACGCTTTGCGGTATTTCCGTGCATTGCTTCCTCGATGTATTGCCCCTTATTTCTCCGTTAGCATTCGCCATTGTATGAAAGTTTACATATACACTGTCTTTGCGGAATTTGTTGGAAATAGCTGCGCTGAATGGTGTGGTAGGCTCATCATCCAGCCAGTAGCCGAATATACCGCCATTGCTGTACTTGCTGCTCAGGTCATATATTACGCCACCGTTTTGCCCGGCTACATTATTATGGAAGTGCGCTGCTGAATAGCCTGTTAAGCCGTTTACCACCATCATATAATGTGCGTTGGTTTGCCCGCGGTCTACAGATACCATTCCCGTACCCGATGCATTGGAACTGACCATTGGCGATTGCTGTGCGCCGTTGATGTGGAAGGTATATCCCTCGCGGAAGGTACGGTATACCTGTCCGCGCACCTCACCATTAGGGTTGGCGGCTGTGTGTACGTTCAGGTATATATTGCCTTCCAGCATATGGCGCAGGAAGCTGTCTGTAATTGCAGCACCCGTAAGCATACCTGATATTACATTGCCGTTGATATCCATAGAAGGTATGCCCACTACTACGCCGCCGCTGGTATTCAACCCACCCAGGTGGAAGTGTGCGCCTGTAACAGCTCCGCTCAATCCGTTCAGTTGTGCATTATACCACAGTGTATCAAATGTATAGTTCAGGCGCATTACAGCATTACCCATTTCCATACCAGTACCTGTTACGGGTGTGGTTTCCTGCGCCGTATCCAGCATAGCGTCAAAGTGCAGGTAAGGCTGCATCACCAATTGCCCGCGTATTTCGCCATTGGGATTGGCTGCTGTATGTATATTGATATACAAGCTGTCACCTGTCAGGGCAGAGAGGTAGGCAGACGGGTCAACACTACCCATAATACGCTCACCCATAATAAATGTACTCAGGTCCTGCACTACCGGCCCGTTGGCTCCGGCCACTGCTTTGTGCAGGTGTGCCCCTGTTATAGCACCGCTCAGGCCTTCTGCTACGATATTGAAATGCAGCTTGCCCTGGTGCTTTTGCAGCATAAAGAAACCTAAGCCCGTAGCATTGGTCATTACCGCAGGCACCTCATTAGCGCCATTGATGACTACTGCCATAGACTTGTCTTCTTCCGGCAATATCTGTCCCCTTATTTCTCCGTTGGCATTTGCCGCAGTATGCACGTTCAGGTAAAACTGCCCGTTGAACATTTTAGCAATAAAAGATGAAGAAAGGGTAGAGCCTGTAATGGTTCCTTTCAGGCGGTTGCCGCTCAGGTAGGGCATCATATCGGCCACCACACCGCCGTTGGCGCCCATAGCACCCTCGTGTATATGTATGCCGGTAATGGCCCCGCTCAAGCCGGTGGCGGTCATCTCCACGCAAAGTGTGTCCCTGGTGTCATTCAGGTAAAACGTGGCTAAGCCCAATGCATTGGTACTTACGGCGGGTACTTCCTGCGCGCCGTTCATCCTGGCGGCAAACAAATATTTGTCGGTCAAATGGTCGGCCTGCGCCTGCAACGAAAACAATGCTGTAACAGCAGTGCATAACAGTTTGGTATAACTTCTCATAACATCTGATTTTTTTGGTTTCAGATGTATCTACGAAGGGTTTTCTGTTATGGTTTTATTTTTCTGAAAAAAAATTCGGCTTACTTAATCTTCCCGTTCACAATGGCCCATATTTCCTGCTCCATACGGTCTGCGGCTTCATTCATCAGCCTGGCGTTTTCTACCAGCACTTTCACTTCAGCATTGTCTTTCAGGTCCTGCGCATTGATAATTACGTTCAGGTAAGCGCCTTTTACGGCAGCCCTTGCACACAATGCACCCACGCCCGCATCGCTCACGCTGTTAGGGTTACCAATCTCTGCCATTGCCTTCGCCAGGTCAAACGACTGGTAAGCCAGTTCCATAGTACGGTACGGTACTTTTATCGCATTGATTGTTGCCGCTTCAATAGCTGCCTTGCGTGCGGCCTTTTCAGCATCATTACCCTTGGGCAGGCCAAACGCTGACATAATCTGGTTGAAAGCATTAGTATCTTCATCCACTAAGTGTAGCATTTCTTTTACCATCTCCTGCCCCTGCTCGGCGTAGTTGCTGAATTCTTCCCAACGCTCGTCCCAGCCTTTTTTATGAGATGACAGGTTGGCCACCATAGTAGCCAGCGCAGCGCCTAACGCACCGCAATAAGCAGCTATAGAGCCGCCGCCCGGTGCAGGACTTTCACTGGCTGTTTCTAATGCAAACTTATCCAGCGTCATGCCAACGAGTTTTTTAGCGTTAGCATTCTGCATGGCGTATTCTATTATCTTCTTCTGCGGGTCGAAAGGTGCCAGTTCATCCAATCCCATCGATTTGATGGCTATCCTCACTAATTCAGCATCACCCACACCCACGCTGCGCTGCTGCTTCCTAAGGAAGAATTTACCAGCTTCCACCATAGCCTGCAACGGCACCAGGCCCACCAGTTCGCTGCCCGTTACACGCAGTCCACGTGCCATAGCACGCTCACATACAGTATCAAATGCCACATGCAGCGGCGTTACGTTCATATTGGTCAGGTTCATAGATATTTGGGCTATGCCATATTCTTCTATATACCAGCCTATACCCTTTACGTTTTTCAGCAGCCCCGGCTCCCATACCAGTTCGCCGTTGGCGTCTTTCATCGGTTTGCCCTTGTCGTCTTTTTTGGTGCGGCCTTTTTCTCGCACGTCAAAGGCCACAGAATTGGCTCGGCGGGTAGAGGTAGTGTTCAGGTTCACATTATACGCTATCAGGAATTCACGCACACCTATGGCCGTATTACCGCTCTTCGCATTGAACTGCGCGGGGCCGTAGTCCGGCTTCCAGTCACTCTTGGTTATTTTATCAGCTATGCCTTCATACTCACCGCTGCGTATATCGGCCAGGTTGCGGCGGTAGTCAGCGCCCGCGGCATATTCATACAGGTACACGGGTATGCCCAGTTCTTCGCCTACACGTTGTCCAAGTTTTTTAGCGAATGCTATCGTTTCTTCCATAGTGATGCCCGATATAGGTATCAGCGGACAAACATCAGTAGCGCCCATGCGCGGGTGCTCCCCGGTATGGTTACGCATATCTATCAGTTCACCAGCTTTTTTTATAGCCTGGAAAGCAGCTTCTATCACAGCTTCAGGATTACCTACAAACGTCACTACGGTGCGGTTGGTGGCCTTGCCGGGGTCTACATCCAGCAGGGTAGCACCCTCCACTTTTTCCACCTCGTCAGTTATCTGTTTGATGATATCCATATTGCGCCCTTCGCTGAAGTTGGGTACGCATTCTATAATAGCATTGCTGAAATCCTTCATGACTGTTTTGTGTAGTTTGGGTGCAAAGGTAAAGAATAGAAATCCTACTAAAAAAGTGGAATGTCGCCTCTTAAGTAGTTACAAATCCTCCGCCCCATATGTATCGCCCTGGCTGATGTCGCCCGTGGTATAGCCTTTGTAAAACCATTTCATCCGTTGCGCTGATGTGCCGTGTGTAAAGGCATCGGGCACTACATATCCCTGTGCCTGTTTTTGCAGTTTATCATCGCCTATGGCGCTGGCTGTGTTCAGGGCTTCTTCTATGTCCCCTTCTTCCAGCAGGTTGTGCATCCTGTCTGCATGGTGCGCCCACAGCCCGGCAAAGAAATCTGCCTGAAGCTCCTGCCTTACGGATAGCCTGTTAGCTTCTCTTTCGCTACCCCTTTCTTTCAGCGCCCTTACTTTGTCTGATATGCCCAGCACCGTCTGCACATGATGGCCCACCTCGTGCGCTACTACATATGCCATAGCAAAATCGCCCGGAGCACCGAACTTGCTGTGCAACTCATCGTAAAAAGAAAGGTCAATATATATCTTTTGGTCTACAGGGCAATAAAAAGGGCCGGATGCTGAGGTAGCCCCGCCACAGTCTGTAGTTACCTGGTTGCGAAATAACACCAGCGTAGACTCAGGGTATTCCTTGCCCATTTCACTGAATTGCTGTTGCCAGAATATTTCTGTTTCCTTCAATACCACGGATACAAACTCTTCTGCTTCGGCCTCTTCCGCGGTAGGGGTATAAGCCTCCTCTGTGCCCTGGGTATTGACGGCTTGTTGTAATACCTGTGTAGGGTCGCCGCCCAAAAAGTATACGATGACCGCTATTACCAGCACGCCTATGCCACCCCCTATCACTTTGCCGCCACCGCCGCTGCCCCTGCGGTCTTCTATATTACTGCTTCTCTGTCTTCCTTTCCAACGCATATACCTTAGTTTTGGGTGTATATAAAGCTATAAAACTTCCGCTTCACTTTGCACGCCTATCGCTGTTATCATTATATTTACCCCCGCAATTATCCGCAAGCCTGCTTTTGAATGAAACGGAACATACTCCTTTGCCTGCTGCTGTTATCCAACCTCCACCTGTCTGCACAGGATGTGGCGGACAGCAATGCCATCAAACCCGGCAGGCTGGTATTTGTTGCCGGTTCACAGGCAATCACTACCGGTACTTTGTTGTACGGCCTGAATGAGGCTTGGTATAAAGATTACGAAAGCAGCCCCTTTCATGCCAAAGACGATTTAGGCGAATGGTGCCAGATGGATAAGCTGGGGCATGTGTATGCTGCTTATAGTTTTGCCGGGCCGTTATCAGGCATGTACACCTGGGCGGGGCTCGACAGGAAGAAAAGCGTCATCTACGGTTCTGCGGCAGGTGTCACTTTTCTTACTGTGATAGAAGTACTGGATGGTATGTCAGCAGAGTGGGGGTTTAGCTGGGGAGATATGGGTGCCAATGTATTGGGCGGCACTATGTATGCCGCGCAGGAACTGGCCTGGCAGGAGCAGAGGATACAATTCAAGTTCAGCGCGCATATACGCAAATACAGTCCTGCCCAATTGGCCAACCGTGCCGACCAGGTATATGGCACCAGCCCTGCTGAGCGCATACTCAAAGACTACAATGCACAAACCTATTGGCTGTCGGTAAGTGTACATGATTTTTATAAACGCTGGCCCAAATGGCTGAATATAGCCGTTGGCTACGGCGGAGAAGATATGTATGGCGCTTACTACAACACATGGAAAGATGTAAATGGCAAATACCACGACCGTGCTGATATACAGAGGTACAGGCAGTTCTATATTTCGCCCGACATCAACCTGTCGGCCATAAAAACACGCAGCAAAACCATCAACGCCATACTGCAATACCTGACCATAAAAATACCAGCACCTGCACTCGAGTACAACACCAACGGCAAGCTCATTTTCCGGCCGTTGTATTTTTAATTATGGCCGCCTGCCCCGCCTATGCGGGGTGATTTCGAATGAGCGTAGCGAAGAGAACAGCAAAATTAGTCTCCCCTTCAGGGGGATAGGGAGAAACAACCCACTGGTCTGAGCATCCCGCTCAGACCTATAATAAAACGAGCGTCCGCTCACTTTGCGGTTTATCCCCTCATACATTATCTTTATTACATGAAGCACCCCTTACTCATTACAGCTTTACTGGCAATAAGTTTTCATGCGTCTGCGCAAACAGAACCTAAACCACTCGTGATAGAGGGCTATGCGGAACTGTATTACGGTTACGATTTCAATACTCCAACTGATAACAACCGCCCCGGCTTTGTGGTCAACCACAACCGGCACAACGAGGTAAATCTCAACCTGGCTATGCTGCGTGCTATTTATAATAAGGACCGTGTACGGGCTAACATTGGTGTGATGGCGGGTACCTATGCTAATGCCAACCTGGTAGGCGAGCCTGGCGTGTTAAAAAATATTTACGAAGCCAATGCGGGTTTCCGCTTGCATAAGAAACGCGAACTATGGGTGGATGCAGGTATCTTCCCTTCGCACATCGGGCAGGAAACGGTAATAGGTATGGATAATGGTACGCTTACCCGCAGCATGATAGCCGAAGGCTCTCCCTACTACGAGGCGGGCGTCAGGCTCAGTTATACATCGCTCAACGAAAAATTTTATATAGCCCTGATGCACCTCAACGGCTGGCAGCGTATACAGCGCAGGCATGGCAACTCTACACCCGCCGGCGGCTTGCAGATTACCCGCAGGCCCAATAAAAATGTCACCTTCAACATCAGCACCTTTGTAGGCAACGACTTCCCCGATACCATGAAGCGGATGCGGTATTTCATAGACCTGTACACCACGCTGAAGTTTGCAAAGAAATTTGAGTTTACAGCCAGTATAGACCTGGGTATGCAGGAAACCTTTTTCAGCAGTTCTCCCTACAAGTACGACGAATGGCTGGGCACCTCACTGGTGCTGCGTTACCTGCCCACTCAGCGTACCGCCTGGGTACTGCGCGAAGAACGTTTTTACGACCCCTACACCGTAATACTAAAACCCGATGCAGGCACACCCGGCCCCGGCTTCAATGTATGGGCCGTCAGCCTCGGCCACGACCGCTGGCTCACCAACAACCTGCTTTGGCGTATAGAAGGCAAACTCTATGTATCAGAAGACCCCGTTTTCCAAAGAGGAAATGCTTTGTATAATGATAACTACTTGGTCACGACTTCATTAGCCGTAAGGTTTAATAATAGGAAGAATCATTAAACCCACCACAGCATTAGAAAAGCAAAATAGTACCCGTCATTTCGAACGCAGCAGAGCGAAGTGAGAAATCTCCTGGGATATAGCACTGCAGTTTTTATGTGCTGTCAGGAGTTATCTCCTGACAGGAATAGGCAGATTTTAGTTATTAGCGCGTTTCCCCGGCATTCATCTCGCAATAAGCAGTAGGAGGATAGGGGGAAGGATTAGGTAAACGATAAAAAAAGTCGGTACATTCATATAACCTTTGTGAAAATAAACTTAATATATCAGTTGTTATTCCTGGCAGTAGTTTCAATGGCTGCCACCTGCTCGCCTGCGTATATTAGCTACAATGTGTTGTATGATGGGGGTCTTATAATGAAGAATTCCGATGAGCGATATAAGCTGCCTTATGATAGCCTCGATATTATCGTATCATCAAGATACGTCAGTTATGCAGGAGGTGTCTGGGGTGTCGAGGTCTATCTCGGACTGGAGAACCACCATAAGGTTCCGGTAAAAGTAAACCTCCGGAATATGGATCTGAAAATTAATAACTACATATTAGAGCATAAGTATAGTCATATTAGCGATAAAATAGACCTGCCTTCTTCCGGATGTTATGTTCACCTTGACACCACAGCACAATTCGTCACCATCCCGCCGCAGGATTCATTCTATTTTTTGAACAACTTTATCGGCCGACCAAAACTGAAATTTCGAACTGCCGGCAGAAATCCTGAAATATTGCATGCGCAGCTAAAACTCAAATATATATATGTTGATGGAGTGGAAGTACCATTCAGGTCATTCACGCTAACTCCAGGAAAGATGTAGTGACATTGTACATAATTTCACACTTGTCTGACCATCCCTTATTCGTGTCTCATAGCGTACCATCTATATAGACGATATCCGATATTAAATGGCATAGTGAATATTTCACCCTTGGTATAACTCTTCTTCAGGTAAGCTAAACAATACACCTCTCCTGGCCTTATACTAATAGTAAAAGAATCGTCTTTAAAAGTGTTTACCGGGAAACCGGCTTTATCCCTGTCAGATGCATTGTAAAGTGTGGTGAGGGTGATCTCAGCATCTTCTTCTGATATGAAGTCACAAAAAGCATACTGTTGCATACCACATAGCTCCTTTTCTGTTGTATTATTGATTTTTACATTGATGAATGCAACACCCATATCTGAAGAAGGTTTATGTGGCGCTGATAATATTATTAAATGAGATACTGTCTTTTTCCCGGTGACTAGTTCTTTTTTTACCGAATCAAAATATTGATTTTCGGGAACCAGGGTCAAATGTTCTGAATCTTTGGTTATCCATATGTCAGCGAAGACATTGTTAACAGTGCGGATACCCCTTTTATAACTATACGTATAGATTGATGCCACATTTCCGCCATGTTTTTCCAACACTCCAATAAGTTCATCGAACACGGATGACAACCCTTCCCTGGTATATGAATTAGACAATACTTCGGTGGTCATATACTTAGCGGATGGAACATGACTACTGTCAACTATTCTGATTTTATGTTCAGGAAAGTATTGTGCTGAACATACTGTCGTCACTAGCAGGCTTATAAGAATTACAGGAAATTTCAACATACTACAAATATATTCCGTGCGGCGTGTTTTCACTAAAGTTTTTTCCACTTATCCTGCCCGGCGCTCTGCTCAGACTCCTCCTCAACAGCATATATAATAAAAGAAGGGATAAGGATGTTTTTCATCTTACGGTTGATAGTCTATATTCAGGTAAATTTATCACATCTGCCATGCGCCATTTACTTACACTGGTCTGAGCATCTCGCTCAGACCTAAGATAAAAATGAGCGGCCGCTCATTTAAATACGCCTGTTTACAAAATTAGCCTCCCCGGGATTTACCCTGCCAATGGCGGTAGGGGATAGGGAAAAATCCTCATCCAATTATATTTCTTATTATTAAATAAAAGACGTAAATTTGCTATTATTGTTCGGTGCCTGCGGGGCTATTGTAATCCCGCTCATTGGGATTGCAAATATTGCAGTTACCACTATCCTGCTCATCCTAAAATCCAGCATATCCTGATTTATACAATCAAAAATCTAAAATCCACTATCCACCATCTAAAATCATCAATCACCAATCAAAAATCATAAATATCATGAAAC
>CAZEZM010000030.1:0-54304 GCA_964515955.1 uncultured Flavipsychrobacter sp.
CCATGGCCGCCCCGGTCATGTCGAAAAACGCGCCCGCATAGGCCCATTCCTTCACCAATGGAAAGCGTGGCATGAGTATCGCAATCACCCCCAGCATCTTCCAGGCGCCGATGATGGTGAGAAAATATGCCGGGTAGCCCATATCCAGCATATACTGCACTTCCTCTTTCATGTTGAGTAACTGCACTATACCTGTTGACAGCATACCCAACGATAGCCATATAGTAGCTATCCAATAAATGATTTTATTTCTTTTAGTCATAGCGTGTTATTTTAATTTACTTACCACCTCCTGCAACGTATTGTGCGCCATATTGATGCCCTGTGCAAATGGCAGTTGCAGCATCTGGTCCCTCATTGCTAACGATTTGTACACAATCTTTATGGTGAGTTGGCTTGTTTCACTTGTCAGTTCTTCAAATTCCAGGAACTCAAGCTGCGCATCGAAAGGGGTGTTCTCCATCTCGAATGTGCGGATGATGCTCTTGCCCGGTGTGAACTCGTGGATAGCCCCACTGAATATATGTATGTTACCTTTAGGGTCGGTTGTTTCAAATATATACCCGCCGTGTTTTTTATTATCCAGTTTCACTACTTTGGTGCCCATCCATTGCTCCACTATTTCCGGTTCGGCATAGGCGCGAAAAAGTAATTCTACCGGCAAGTCGAACACCCTGGTAATAGTCAGTTCCTGTTTGCCTTCTTCTGCGGCGATTTTAGTTTTTAATTCCATTTTATTTTTTGGGTTTGTATGCCTTCATTATTGTTTCCAGTTTATTAAACCTGTCGTCCCACATCCGGCGGAAGGGCTCTATAAAATCTGCTATTTCCTTCATCTTATACGGATTGAGGTGATAATATATTTCCCTGCCGTTTTGCTCCTGTTGCAGTAATTCGCACTCGGTAAGTATCTGCAGGTGTTTGGATACAGTGGGCCTGGCTGTATCGAAGTTGGCTGCTATAGCCCCTGCCGTCATCGATTGTGTGGCTACCAGCACCAGTATAGCCCTGCGTGTGGGGTCTGCTATTGCCTGGAACACATCTCTTCTTAAATTCATCGTGTAGCTATTTGACTACAAAAATACATGTAGCCATTTAACTACGCAAATAATCATGGATAATTTTTTTTGGAGTTTTCATTTTAATATATAGATTTGTGATGCATAGATATACAAAGCATGAGTAATACTGAATTATTAAAAGGAACATTAAGTACTATTATCCTGCGGATGCTATCGGAACACCCCCGGCTATATGGTTACGAACTGACACAGCTTGTAAAAGAAAGGTCGGGCGATAAAATACTAATCAAAGAAGGTTCGCTCTACCCCGCCCTGCACAAACTGGAAGCCGATGGCCTGGTGACATCGGAAGAGGTATATATAGGCAAACGGGTAAGGCGGTATTACAAGCTAACCGAACCGGGCAAAAAAGTAACGGTATTATCAATAGAGGAACTGCGCGGTTTCTTGAAAACGATAGAAGATTTGATTTTACCATTCCCCGGCAACTATGTACCAGCTAAGTGAGGAACATATAGATATAGTGTATGAGCGGCTGGAACGTGAGGGGCTTAAAAGCAAGAAACTGGCGCAAGACCTGCTCGACCATTACTGCTGCTATATAGAAAGCAGGATGGAAGAAGGTGCGGAATTTGAACAGGCGTATGAGGAAGCGGTGGCAGCCATATCGCCCAACGGCACGAAAGAAATTGAATTTGAACTATTCTTTATTATAAACTTCAACAAACAGGTATCTATGAAAAAGTTAATCTTCCTGATCGGTTTTATATCCGCCTTCCTCATTTCAACAGGCATTATGTTTAAGACATTGCACTGGTCGGGTTCTAATATACTGATGGTAACAGGCTTTGCAGCGATGCTGCTTACCGCCATCACTACTACCATGCATTTGATAAAATACATGCGCAATAAACCCGGAACATTCTGGCTAAGGAGTAGCGCAGGCGTTGCTGCCCTGTTCCTGGTTTCAGCAGGGTTTATTTTCAAAACATTTCATATGCCGGGAGCTAACGTAATGTACGGATTGGGTACCATCATTCTGAATTTCATATTCCTGCCCATGTTTTTTTATCATGTATATGTACAGGGTACAGCAAAACATAGTACGAATGAAACAGTATCTTAGTGGCAGTAAAATGCCATTATGAAAGCTGCCATCACTACCATACTGCTTGTACTCGTATGCCTGGGTACCAGGGCGCAAACTGCTGATGAATACCTGGAAAACATCAGGAACAACAGCGCGGCCTTAACCGCATTCTTTTCGGCCATGCCCAAGGGCGGCGACCTGCATCACCACTACAGCGGGTCGATATATACAGAGACATATGTGAACAGGGTCATCGCCAATGATTACTTCATCAACAGGCGAACATGTATTGTACTAAAAGACCCAATGGGTGCCGGGGGTGGTTATGTGCGGTGTTCGGCACTGGGTGATTCGCTGCCCTGGTACCGTGAACGGCTGATGCAAAGATGGTCTGTAAAGGATTATAACGGCGTGAGTTATCCGTCAGACAAACAATTTTTTGAAACCTTCACTTACTTTGGTGTAACGAGCAACGACAGCCTGAAACAAGGGCTGCTGGAGCTGAAGAACCGTGCTGTAAAAGAAAATGTAAGTTATATCGAAACCATGTTCAAGGGTATTCCCTGCAATATCAGCATGGATAAGATGAGCCAATACACAGTTCAACTACAAGATGCACAGGCAGTGCGCGATGGGGCCAGGACACAAGCACTCCTACAGGATATATATACATGGTTGCAGCAGCAAGAAGTAAAAAAATACGCTGATAACTTTAACACAAGCCTGGCTGCACTGCACAGAGATGCTGCGATGGATGATGAACGCTTTACCATGCGCTACCAGAACTATGTGGTACGTGTGCTGGACCCGCTTACTGTGTTCAGAAGTTTAGTCGTTGCATTTGAATCGGCAAATAACAGTCCGCTGGTGGTAGGAGTGAATATTGTTGCACCGGAAAACAACGAGACATCTATGAATGACTATTGGCTGCATATGCAGATGTATAAGTTCTGCCACGGACAATATCCGGATGTGCAATACGCAATGCATGCCGGGGAACTGGTGCTGGGAATGGTGCCGCCGGAGGAGCTAACCTGGCATATATCTGAAGCAGTATACACAGCCGGAGCAAAACGCATAGGGCATGGTGTGGATATACCCCATGAAGCTGATGCGTATGACCTGCTGCGCTATATGGCAGAGAAAAAAATAGCGGTTGAAATCAACCTGGTGAGCAACGGGTTTATACTGAAAGTAAAGAACGACCGCCACCCTATTAGCTTATACAGGCAATTCGGCGTACCAATTGTTATCAGTACAGATGATGCAGGCGTACTGCGAAGTAACATGACCGAGCAGTATGTATTGCTGGCAAAACGCTACCCGGCCATAAAGTATGGTGATATTAAGCGGTTTGTATTCAACAGCATTGACTATTCATTTATAGAAGAAGATGGTGTGAAAGAAAAATTGCGCAAAGATTTGAAACAACGTTTCAGGAAGTTTGAAGAAACAATTGAAGCAATAAGCAAGAACTAAAGTCTTCCTATTCAGGCAGCATTTTTCCCGTTTCGTCGCAGATATTTTTTGTTACCCGGAATGATATTGTAGGTTAACATAAACAACCATAAGTATCATGGGTAAAGACTCTGTAATCACTTTATGGGCAATAGTAATCGCTGTATTTTTCATTCCGGCCACTTCATGTAAAAAGGAGCGGGGAAATATTTATCCCGCAGGGCATACTGAAGAAATAATTAATAGTGAAATATTCTGCACACCGCTTATTGGCAATAATACGCGTTCTGTATTGCTCATCATCAACCACTATGGCGATACACTGAAAATAAAAGACAAGGATACAGCGGTGGCAGACTTCAGGAAATGGGTGGTAAATGGAAAATCTTACTACAGTTATTTTCTACGCAATAGTGGTTTTTATACCATACCACAAGTGCCCTACGTAGCAGGATACCGTATTGTTACAGACAGCGATTTCAGGGAACTGAAAAGACTGAAGCTGGTATCGCATAATGGTATTGATGCTGCCGCCCAGCCTGCATTAGAAAACCATGACTTCCTGGTGCTGGGGGAAAATCATTTTATTACACTTGCCTACTACGAAAAGACAGCCGATAATATTCCCGCACACTTATCGCCGGCGACAGGGGTTAAAGTGGTAACACCTGTGATACAGGAACTGCTGAATGACCGGGTAGTATGGCAATGGGCGGGCAGTGATTATCCTGAACTATATGCTACCAGTGTTGAAGGCAATGATTATGGCAACACCGCCCGAGCTGCTGATTACCTGCATGTAAACTCGATGTGGGTAGACGAAAAGGACGGCAACCTGCTGATATCATGCCGTAACAGTAACCAACTGATAAAACTTAACCGGCATGGAGAAGGTATCGTATGGCAGTTGGGCGGTATCAACAGTAATTTTGAGCTACCTGCAGATATGCATTTTCTACGCCAGCACAATGCCACTTATATTAACAATGGCAAGACGATATTACTGTTAGATAACGGACTGCTCGGCGTACGTGACTATTCGCGAGTCCTGGAATTCGACCTGGATGAGCAGAACATGAAAATAACAAATGCGCGGGCATTTGTTATACCCGGAGATTTTATCCGGTTCGCGGGTTCAGTACAAAAATTTGGCGACAGGTATTTTATCGGCAGTGGTGTGAACCCGGATTATTCTCCATACATACTGGAAGTAAATTACCGTACAGGAGTAAAAACTTTTGAAAAGCGACTTGAACTGGGTAGCTACAGGGCGTTTAAGTACTACAACCCTTAATCATTTTGCGCCGCCCCGCCAGGTTGAAAAAATTATCCATATTGCTCTAACCAACCGAATGTGCCACCACATAAGTATCGGGCATTACAACCTTCGGCACTAAGTATTTCAGCAGCTTTGGCGGAACGTCCTCCGCCTTTGCCGCATGCTGTAACAATATGTTTAGCCCGTTGCTCCTGTTGAAGCCCGGCAGGGAGTGTATCCACCGGAATATTTACCGCCCCCGGAATATGGCTTTCAGCATATTCATCCGGGCTTCTTACGTCAATTATCAGAAGGTCAACTGCATCAGCAGCCAGCCACTCCCGCAAGGTCTCTTTTGCAAGACAATCCTGCTCCATATACTGTGGTGTCATGTGCTTGTTTTTTATGTGTCAACCAATCCCGGATTTTCAATGAGCCATCATTCCGGCACCTCATCCTAACGTAAATAATACCGGCGGACAGAAATGTAAGCGCACCTATAAATATGATGGCCGTACTGATACCGAACATATCAGCAATAACACCCGTGAGCACCGCCCCTATGGCATAACCCAGGTCTCTCCATAGCCTGAATATACCAATGCTCTTAGCGCGGTCCTGCGGGTGTGTATTTTCGGCTACTGTCGCCAGGAAGGTGGGATATACCATAGCAGTGCCCCAGCCCAATGTGGCCGAAATAATTACAAATTGCGTCATGCTGTTTGCAGCAGCCAACAGTACCAGTGCTATAGCCTGTAGCAGCATGCCTGTGTACAACATGTCTTTCTTGCAAAATTTGTCAGCCATTTTGCCGGTAAACAATTGCCCTATACCCCACACTGCCGGGTACACAGCAGCCACAATACCAATCTGCTGAATAGAAAAACCTTTTGTTGCGAGCAATACAGGCAATATGCCCCAGGTCATACCATCATTCAGGTTGTTGATGAGCCCGGCCTGTGTTACACTACCCAGGTTCCTGTCTTTCCAGGTGGTATCTATGAATATGTTTTTGAGACGGGGTATATTGTTGGTTGCAGTTTCTTTGGCTACATGGTGTTTAGTATCCTTTACCAAAAATATACTGGTGACCAGGCCCAATACCAACAACACTATACCTATATAGAAGGGGTATGGCCTTATGCCCCACTCACTTGCTATCCAGCCGGTAAGAAATGCAACCACGGCAACAGCTATATAACCGGCAAACTCATTAAGGCCCATAGCAAATCCACGTTGCTTTTCGCCAACCAGGTCTATTTTCATCACAACCGTGCTGGACCATGCCAGTCCCTGGTTGATACCCAAGAGAATATTGGCAGCTATTACCCAGTTCCAATCGGGAGCGTACATGAGCATAAAGGGTACAGGGATACCTGCCACCCATCCGGCCACTAAAAGGTTTTTCCTGCCGAACCTGTTGGCCAGGGTGCCCGTATAATAATTGGTAACGGCTTTAACAATACCAAATACTACAATAAAGGAAAGCAAGGCGGTTTTAGCGGCAATGGCAAACTCCTGCTCAGCCATTTGTGGCAGTATCGACCGCTCGAGCCCAACCATACCACCCACAAAAGCATTGACCAGCACCAGCAGGAAAAATTGGTAACGGTTTTCTTTCAACCCTAACTGTACTTCTTTTCTCATATCCCTTATAACTCAGCTTTCATTTTGAGCAAAAGATTATTCTGCCGTTCCAGGTTGTCCACTAACACCTCCCGCATTAGCTGGCAAGCCTGTGATACCTTTTCTGAACTGAGAGAATAATAATTGCACCGGCTGTCTTTGCGCACATTAAGGACACCCGCACTCACCATTTGCGACAGGTTTTGAGAAAGCGCAGATTTAAGCCCACCCGTTTGCTCCAGTATATCAGAGAAACAGAGTTCGCCCTCACTGAGTATTTCTACTACTTGTATCCGCACAGGGTTAGCCAGGGCTTTACAAACCTCGGCATGTAATTTATATATATATGTGTGTTTACTGTCCATAGTTTAATTGTTCGCAAAATTATGAACTATTAAACAATAAGCAAATAATAATGGCTGATATTCGTATAGGTGCTTATAGACAGTGATATTTTTTGCATTTTGATTTTTTTATTTTGAGCAATAGCTCTACCTTTGCCGTCCAATTCTCAATATTGCTCTTATAAAGATCGTATTTGGGAGAACAGCCCGGTGTAAAAGCAGGGTAATTCGTTAACACCAAAAAGTAAAAAAATGGCAAAAGAAATCAGTGCCTTTGTAAAGCTGCAATGTAAAGGCGGCCAAGCCAATCCGGCACCACCAATCGGCCCTGCACTGGGTGCGAAAGGTGTGAACATTATGGAGTTCTGCAAGCAATTCAACGCTCGTACGCAGGACAAAATGGGGAAAGTTCTTCCCGTAGTTATCACAGTATATGCTGACAAGTCTTTCGACTTCATTATCAAGACCCCGCCTGCTGCGGTGCAATTGATGGAAGCCGCTAAAAAGCAAAAAGGTTCAAAAGAGCCCAACCGCGTAAAAGTGGGTAAGGTGACCTGGGACCAGGTGCGCGCTATAGCCGAAGATAAAATGGCAGACCTGAACTGCTTTACCACAGAAAGTGCAATGCGCATGGTAGCAGGTACTGCCCGCAGTATGGGATTCACCGTAGAGGGCGCAGCTCCCTGGGATAATTAATCCATTGGTTCACCTTATTTAAAACATTGTAACAATGGCAACATTAAACAAAAAAAGAAAAGCTGCAGAAGCTAAAGTAGATAAAGAAAAACAATACTCGCTGGCAGAAGCAGCAGGTATGATGAAGGATATAAACTGTACCAAGTTCGACAGCTCGGTGGATGTACACATTCGCCTGGGTGTTGACCCCAAGAAAGCAGACCAGGCCATACGCGGCACGGTAAGCCTGCCACACGGTACGGGTAAAACCAAACGAGTACTGGTACTGTGTACGCCTGATAAAGAAGCAGAAGCCAAAGCGGCAGGTGCTGATTATGTAGGTTTGGATGAATTTATCCAGAAGATAGAAAGTGGCTGGACTGACGTAGACGTAGTAGTAGCTACCCCGTCTGTAATGCCTAAGATAGGTAAACTGGGTAAAGTACTTGGGCCGCGCAACCTGATGCCGAACCCTAAAACAGGTACTGTAACCAACGATGTAGCGGCAGCTGTAAATGATGTAAAAGGTGGTAAAATAGCCTTCAAAATAGACAAAGCCGGTATCATCCACGCGTCTGTAGGCCGTGTGTCTTTTGAGCCTAATAAACTGGCCGAAAACGCACAGGAGCTGATCAACACACTGGTACGTATGAAGCCTGCTACTGCTAAAGGGATTTACCTGAGAAGCATCAGCATGGCAAGTACTATGAGCCCGGGCTTGACTATTGATACTAAAAGTGTAGCATCGTAAACGTGAAATTGAAAGGTTTATTCATCCTTAAAAACATTCAGAAATGGCAATGACAACTGCTCAAAAAGGCGAAGTAATTGAACTGCTGAAAGAGAAATTCTCGCAGTACAACAACTTCTATATAACAAATACAGAAGCACTGACGGTAGAACAAGCTAACAAGCTGCGCCGCGTGTGTTTTGAGAAAAACGTGGAAATGAAGGTGGCTAAGAACACCCTGATCCGCAAAGCCCTGGAACAACTGGACGAAGAACGCTACAAAGGTACATTCGACTCTTTGCACGGCGTAACAGCCCTGATGTTCTCAGAAAGCCCGAAAGAACCGGCGCTGATCATCAGTTCTTTCCGTAAGGACTCGAAAACCGAGAAACCCGTACTGAAAGCGGCGTTCATCAACGGTGATATGTTTGTAGGCGACAACCAACTGGTTGCCCTTACACAAATCAAAACCAAGAACGAGCTTATCGGCGAGGTTATCGGCTTGCTGCAATCTCCTGCCAAGCGTGTTATCGCTGCACTATTGCACCACCACGAAAAAGGCGGTGAAGTGGTTGCTCCTGAAGCATCTGCAACTGAAACTCCGGCCAATGATGCACCTGCAACAGACGCACCGGAAACACCGGCTAATGATGCACCTGCAACGGATGCACCGGCAGCTGAATAAATTACCGGCCGGGTATAAAACGGCACATTAATTAAGGCTTCCAAGTCAGATATATAAACAACAATTTTTAAAAACATTAAAAAGATAATAAGATGGCAGATATTAAAGCATTAGCCGAACAATTAGTAAGCCTGACTGTAAAAGATGTACAGGAACTGGCTGACGTATTGAAAGCAGATTACGGTATTGAACCAGCTGCTGCTGCAGTAGTAGTAGCTGCAGGTGGCGACGGTGGTGGTGCCGCTGCTGCTGAAGAGAAAACTTCATTCAACGTAGTGTTGAAAAATGCTGGCGCCAGCAAACTGAACGTTGTGAAAATAGTGAAAGACCTGACCGGCCTTGGCTTGAAAGAAGCTAAAGAAATGGTAGATGGCGCTCCTAAAAACGTGAAAGAAGGTGTTAGCAAAGCAGAAGCTGACGACCTGGCTGCCAAGCTGAAAGAAGCTGGTGCTGAAGTTGAGATCGTTTAATTCTTAACAAAAGAAAATAAAAAAGGGCCCCGTTAGCAATAACGGGGCCCTTTTTGCCATAAGAATGTAAAACAGGTATTCTTCATACTATAATAACATGATAACATGTTATTATTACACGACGATTGGATTATAACTGTAAATTGTCGCAACATTATTACAGCACGAGCCTGTTATATTATAATGAAATACGCACTGCATAGCATATATCTTACAACACTGCTTCTCACTGTTTCAGGCATATGCACCGCGCAGCAGTTTATAGGATTGAACACAACCAAATATGCCGCCATACAACACATGGCCACCAATCCCGCCTGGGTAAACAACGCAGATAGGGGAATGGAAATTATGCCGTTTTCGGTAAACGCGCTGGCCGGCACCAATGCATATTATTTTTACAGAAAATTCATCTTCTCAGGTTTTGGTGGCAGGGCTATTGAAGGAAAAGATTACATACGCGACCCGCAGCGGTACCAAAAACACATGTGGGCAAATTTTGAAATAAACGGGCCTGCAATATCGTTCACTTACAAACAAGAACATCATATAGGCATATTTACCCGCGTGAGGCAGCTACACCGTGCAGGAAACATTACCAGTTCAGAATTTCAACTCCTGGGACAGGAGGTACCTGAATTGTTTTATGACCAGGACGTTGCTTTCAGAAAAGCAGGATATAGCACCCATACATTTGCAGAAACCGGTTTTACCTATGGCAGGATACTCTACAATAATCATTATCATATAGTAAAAGGCGGCGTATCGCTGAAATACCTGGCAGGATTTGTAGCAGGCAGTGTGTATACCGAATCGCTTGACTATACGCCGGGCAGGGACAGTACGAAAATACAAGGGGATATTTCTATGATGTACACCCACAACATTGGCCCTTTCATAGATAACAACGCGCAGAATGATATTACTTCGTGGTTTCAGAGAGCTGGAAGAGGTGGACTGGGGCTGGACATAGGTGCGCAATACGAATACCACCCGGATGGCAACCCGAATATATCAACGCCTTACCTGTTCAGCATAGCAGCATCCATAACCGACCTGGGTGGTATAGGCTATGTAGCGGATACTGGCAGTGGCCGGTACGAACTGGCTATACATACTGACACTGCCCACCTGAAAAAAATACCCTACGAGGGCATCAACGAATATATGATGCGGCTGGAAAGTGATACGTTGCTGCCCAAAGGGGAAAAGCTGCAAAAATTCAGGATGGGGCTGCCTACAGCATTCCGGTTAAATGCCGATTACAACGCAACAGAGAAGCTGAATTTTGCTGTGAATATATTGCTGAACATGAGGGGAGATGGCGGCGACAGGTACCGCCCGGCGTATGTGAGTTATTTCAACTTTACATTTGGTTACAGCACTAAAAACCTGCAGTTGGGCCTGCCATTCACCGTCATTGGTTATCAAACATTTGCCGTAGGCGCTTCCATTCGCTTTGGCCCCTTTTATATAGGTTCTTCTTCAGCCCTTACAGCTATTATGAACCAGAAACTGAAGAATATAGACGGCTATGCAGGGTTTGTATGGAAATTCAGAAAAGAAGAGCGCATGTACTAATAAAAATGCCTCCCGTTAAGAGAGGCATTTTAAATATCTACGACTTATAATTTCTAATTGAACAGGTACTCTACATATTCCGGAGGTACCGGGAAGTTGACCTTTCGGAAATAGAAATTGCTGTAGTCTATTGAAATAGTATCGTTGTAATTCTTTTCAGGCGATACCCTGTATAACTTACCGAATATATAACCGCGCATGTTTCCACCCTCGTTGCCTGTAATATTAAAGGTGGAATAGCCCAGTGTTTCGTTAGTATTGGCAGTGTATGTTTTGTATATTTTTCTGCCTGCAAGATCTACGCGGCTTGTATCCAGCATTACAAAATTTACCTGCGGGTTGAATGTATCTGCAGTTACATAATAAGTATCTACTCCATTAAAGTAGCCTTCACCAAAAGTTATCCTCAGGGTACGGTGGAAAATGGTATCATCCTTTACCCTTGCAACAAAGTGGGTAAGGTTATTTGTATCTACATAGAAAAACGCCGGGGCAAAAAGCAGTTTTTTATCATTCACGCGTCCCTCAATAGAGCCGAGATATACATCTACCCCGCTGGTGGGGTTAATAGGATTAAGGCCCGAGCCATAATCCGCGTCAGGATGTGCATCATATGGGCCGTTATTACAAGAATACAGAGCCGCAGCAGCAACCAAAATCAGAGCAGAACCAAATAAAAGTTTTTTCATAGGACTTTATTACAGCTATAAAGATAATAATCTGAACAGAAAATCAAAACATAAGTAATGATATTAGCTGCCTGAATTTTGTGATTGTACCAGGCTGATATTCAATTCGTCCAGTTGTTTTTTATCTATATATGACGGTGCGTCCAGCATCATATCGCGGCCTGCGTTGTTTTTAGGGAAAGCTATGAAGTCCCTGATGGACTCCTGGCCGCCTAAAAGTGCGCAAAGCCTGTCGAAACCGAGGGCGATACCCCCATGAGGCGGGGCACCATATTCAAAGGCCCCCAGCAGGAACCCAAACTTGTCCTGCGCCTCTTCTTTACTCATACCCAGAGTTGCAAACATCTTTTCCTGCATATCGCGCTGAAAAATACGTATAGACCCCCCTCCCACTTCAGTGCCATTGAGCACTATATCGTAGGCATTGGCCTTGATTTCACCATATTTCTCGGGCATCCCCAGCCACTCTTCATGCTCCGGTTTGGGCGATGTGAACGGGTGGTGCCGGGCTGCCCAGCGGTTTTCCTCCGCATCGTGCTCCAATAGCGGAAAATCTGTTACCCAAAGGGGTTTGTAAACATTATTATCGCGCAAGCCGAGGCGGTTACCCATTTCCAGGCGGAGTTCACTCATTGCTTTTCTTGTCCTGTCCTCAGGCCCTGCCAGTATCAATATCAAATCTCCCGAACCCGCATTGCAGTATTCAGCCAGTTGTTTTTGTTTACCCTCATCCAGGAACTTATCTATGCTGCTTTTAAAAGTACCATCAGCGTTACACTTTACGTATAGCAGTCCCGTCATACCTATCTGGGGACGTTTCACCCATTCGGTTAGCTCGTCCAGTTGCTTACGGGTGTATTCGCCGGCGGCAGGTACTGCAATGGCGAGTATCGCCTCCGCCTCGGTAAATACTTTAAAATCTACATCATCCAGCACAGGGCAGTTAACTGTACCTTTTGCTTTACAGTTATTCAGCGTTATGTCGAAACGTATATCCGGCTTGTCGTTACCGTAGCTCCACATGGCTTCATCCCATGTCATACGGGGGAAGGGTTCATTAAACTCCAGTCCTTTCACCTCTCTGAATATAAACTTCATCAGGCCTTCGAATGTTTGCAGCACATCCTCCTGTTCTACAAAGCTCATTTCACAGTCTACCTGGGTAAACTCAGGCTGCCTGTCTGCACGCAAATCTTCATCCCGGAAGCATTTCACTACCTGGAAATACCTGTCGTAGCCGCTCACCATCAGCAGTTGCTTAAAGGTTTGCGGACTTTGGGGCAGGGCATAAAATTGGTTGGCATTCATACGGGAGGGCACTATAAAATCGCGCGCACCCTCAGGTGTAGATTTTATGAGGAAAGGGGTTTCGATTTCCATAAAACCCAATGTATCGAGGTAATTCCTGACAGCCCTGTTCACCCTATACCGCAATTCCATATTGCGGCGCAGGGGCGCACGCCTCAGGTCGAGGTAGCGGTACTTCATCAGCAGCTCTTCGCCACCATCTGTCTCCTCCTCAATAGTAAAAGGAGGCACTGCAGATTTATTGAGAATTTTATATTCAGTTACTTCAATTTCAATATCGCCGGTAGGTATTTTGGGGTTTTTATTGCTACGCTCCAGCACTACACCCGTAGCCTGTATCACAAATTCCCTGCCTAAAGGGGCGCTATCTAAAGCATTGTTGAATTTTTCGTTGAACAGTAACTGCGTTATGCCATAACGGTCGCGCAGGTCCACAAAAGTAATAGCACCGAATTTTCTTACTGTTTGCACCCAGCCCGATAACACTACCTGCTCTTGCACATGGTTAATACGTAATTCACCACACGTATGCGAACGATACATAATATTGAAGTTTTAAAACTCGTGCAAGATAACCCTTAATCAACGATTGTTGATAAATCCTGTTTATAATAAATAGGGGAATAGTTAACTTTCAATTGTCAGTATATAAATCCCTAAAAGCAATTAAGTGCCGCGACTTAACAAAAAGCAAAAAATACTAATAGGCATTGCCACCTTAATACTGGCAGGACTGATAGTCGCCGGTTATATTGTCGCATACAGGTACAAGGCTATCATACATAAAGCCCTGCCCGCCGCTGTAGCTGATGCTACAGACAGCCTGTACAGGATATCTGTAAAAAACGTATCCATCAATATACTGAACCGCAGTGTGACCCTGAAGGGGGTACACCTGTGGGCAGACAGTGCTGAAATAGCCCGGCGAAATAAAGACAGCACTGCAAAACCTATATATGTTGATGTGGTAGTACCCAGGCTGACCGTAAGCGGCATTATGTGGGACAAGTTAACAGGTGGCGAGGGGTACAGTTGCAGTAAGTTTTCGATAATACGGCCTGAAATAAGGGTATATAAAACAGATACCGCGCTTACCATATACGACACGACAGCCCCCGCCCCTCTTGTAAGAGAGTTTACAGCAGGCACTGTTGTAATGAAAGCAGCTAATGTAAGGTATGCAGTAATGGACAGCCGGGATACACTGCAGGTGAACCATTGTAACATAGAAATGGACAACTGGGAACTGGGCGAAGAAAGCATCAAAGACAGCTCCAGGTTTTTGCTGGCAGAACGTGCCATTATTGATATAAAAACTTTGCTATACGCACCGCCGGCCTCCGACTATAAATTCAGCCTGGCACAAATCCGATTCAGCACAGATGACAATAAACTGACAGCACGCAACTTGCGGTTGGCACTAAAAACCTCGCAAGAAGAATTTCTGAGCAAGCTGGACAGGCAGAAAGAGATATTTGAACTAAACTTTCCTACAGTAGAACTGACAGGAATAAACAGGAACAAGCTATTAGGCACAGGAGAACTGCATATTGCCGCGGTGCATCTTAACCACAGTAAACTGAATATACTGATGGACAGGAGATTGCCACCAAATACTAAAAGCAAAATGGGCAATTACCCTAACCAATTGCTCCAAAAACTAAAGCTGCCCCTATACGTGCAATTGGTAAAAATACACGAAGGCAGCCTTACCTATTCTGAGATAGTAGAAAAAACCGATAAAAAGGGAAGTATTCATTTCAACAACATCAGCGGTAGCCTTACAAATATTACTAACATAGCTGACCGCGTGCAAAAAGACAAGCATTGCGTGGTAAAGCTTCAGGGTAAATTCAATAAATACACAGATGCGAAGGCTACTTTCCGTTTTGTACTGGACGACCCCGGGGGGGCATTTGCAGTAGAGGCCAGGATGGGTGCATTGCAGGGAAGGCAAATTAACGAGCAAACAAAAGCGTTCACCAATGTGGAAATAAAATCATTCAGCATGAAAAGCATGAGCCTGCACCTGACCGGCAATGAGCACCAGGCCCATGGCAACTTTACTATGCTGTACAACAACCTGGGCATACGTATACTTAAAAAACCGGAAAACATAGAAGCGGGGAAACGTAAGAAAGGCTTGCTGACCTTCATTGCCAATAACATGGTACTGTACTCCAACAATCCCATGCCGGGCGAGGAAGTGAGGAAAGTTCAGACAAAAGTGGAAAGGGATGAATTGAAATCATTCTTCAACCTGGTGTGGAAAAACATACTGCAGGGTGTGCAGGCCACCGCCATCAGGGACCTGGAAGTGATAGACTGGATACGCAACAATGAACAGGAAGCTGCGGACAAAAACACACAGATTCGCGAATTTTTCACCAAAGACAGGGAAAAAGCAAGAGAACGAAAAGAACGCAGAAAAAAAAGGGAAAGAAACCGGTGATTTCTTTCCCTTTCCAACTAAAATAACTTCCAGGAATCAATTACCTTTTATAGCTCAGCCCCATATTAAACAGCATAAAGGCCCACTTATCTGCCTGTTCCTGTATAATCATAGCTGTAGGCTTGCCTGCTCCATGCCCGGCCTTGGTTTCAATTCTTATCAATGTCGGTTTATCGCAGCTTTGCGCCTCCTGCAGCGCAGCGGCAAATTTGAATGAATGTGCCGGCACTACCCTGTCATCGTGGTCAGCGGTCGTAACCATGGTAGCTGGATAACAAGTGCCCGGTTTTGTATTATGTACCGGGGAGTATTTGAGTAGGTATTTAAACATGTCTTCGCTCTCATCGGCCGTACCATAATCGTACGCCCAACCCGCACCGGCGGTAAACTTGTGGTAACGCAGCATATCCAACACGCCTACAGCGGGAAAACACACCTTAAACAATTCAGGGCGTTGCGTCATACATGCGCCTACCAGCAGCCCCCCGTTGGAGCCCCCTGCTATGGCCAGGTAATCCGGTGCAGTATATCCTTGGTCAACCAGGTATTGCGCGGCAGAAATAAAGTCATCAAACACACTTTGCTTTTGCATTTTCGTACCGGCATTATGCCAATCGTCGCCATATTCGCCTCCGCCGCGCAGGTTGGCCACGGCATACACCCCGCCGTTTTCCATAAACACCAGGTTGCTGATGCTGAACGATGGTGTGAGGCTTACGTTAAAACCACCGTACCCGTACAATAATACAGGATTTGTACCATCTATTTTTATGCCTTTTTTGTAGGTAATAATCATGGGTACAGATGTACCATCGGGGTAGGAAGGGTAAAACACCTGTTTGCTTTCGTATTGCTCAGGGTCAAATTTCACCCCCGATTTCTTATACACTTCAGATTTGCCCGTTTTTAAATCGTATTTAAAAATGGTGGCCGGATATACATAAGAAGTAAAAGTGTAATAGAGCTCCTTATCTTCTTTCTTACCACCAAAGCCTGATGCTGTACCCAGGCCGGGGAGGGTAACAACATCCAGTTCCTGGCCATTGAGGTCGTATTGTTTCACTTCAGACACAGCATCTTTCAGGTAAGTGACGAACAACTTACCGCCACAACTGGCCACGCTCATCGGGTACTGGCTTTGCGGTATCAGTGGCTGCCAGTTGTCTATAGCCGGTTTTGCTGCCTCTGTTACTACTATGCGCCTGTTAGGTGCGCCCTCATTTGTAAGTATATACAATTTTCCATTCTCAGCATAAACCACATCATGCTCCGATTGGAAACCCGTAACCATAGGCACAATAGGCGCGTCGGCCTGTTTCAACGACTGTATATACAGCTCATTGCCATAAGTGGCATTGGCTGCGGAAATAATCAGGTATTCCTGGTCTTCTGTAACATAGCCGCCTACATAGCGCCTTGGGGTTTCAGTACCGCCAAATATCAATTTGTCCGTGTTGTGGGGCGTACCCAATTTGTGGTAATACAGTTTGTGGTACTGGGTTTTTCCTGACAATTGGCTACCCACTTTAGGCTTGTCGTAGCTACTGTAATAAAAACCCTCATTTCCCTTCCACGATACACCACTGAACTTTACATCAGCAAGTGTATCGCCCAGCACTTTCATACTGCGGGTATCCAGTACTATTACTTTCCTCCAGTCCGAGCCACCTTCTGAAATCTGGTAGGCGCATAAACTGCCATCTTTGGTAAACTGTATGCCGGCAAGCGATGTAGTACCATCTTTTGAGAACTTGTTTGGATCGAGAAACACTTCGGGTTGCCCGTTACCCTTCTGACGATACAATACATACTGGTTTTGCAGGCCGTTATTCTTATAAAAATAGGTGTACTCCCCTTCTTTGAATGGGGCACTGTATTTCTCATAATTCCACAGCTCGGTCAGCCTTTTCTTAATAGCATCCCGAAAGGGTATTTTTGCCAGGTAATCCTGCGTTATCTTATTCTGGCGCTGCACCCAGTCTTTAGTTTCTTCAGAGAGGTCATCTTCCAGCCAGCGATACGGGTCTGCTACTTTTGTACCAAAGTAGATATCCGCATCGGTTGTTTTTTTCGTTTCAGGGTATTTGCCCTTAAAAGCGGCGTTGTCCTGTGCACTCGTGTTCATTGCAGCCAATAATAAGAATGTGCAAATTGAAACTTTTCTCATTTTGAAAAAGCATTGTTTTATGTATAATATCAAATGTGGCGGTAATTTAAGGTTGATTTGCCTAACACTATACCGAAACCATAAAAATACCCTGAAAAATCCCTTATTGGCCACCGGCAAAGTATTATTTATTAACAAAACCATACATGGGATATGCGATAAACCATATTACTTTTGTATGCTGCGCATGCAAGCATAAATAATTGTTTCTGAGAAGGTTTCTTAAAATATTACAATATACAGTTATAGGATTTATCAGCTTAGTTTTGCTGGTTATCCTGCTGCTTAACCTCACCTCAGTACAAAACTATATTACACGTGAAGTAACCAACAGGCTTTCTAAACAACTTAAAACCACTATCAGGCTGGATAATGTCAGGCTCGACTTCCTGAACCAGCTGAAATTGGAGGGGCTTTTTATTGCAGACCAACAAAATGACACCCTTTTATACGCCGGTGAAGTACACCTAAGGATTACCGACTGGTTTATATTCAGAAAAGATAAGCCCGTAATAAAATATATAGGGCTGCATAACGCGTACGCCAATATGTACCGTACTGCAAAGTCTGACAAATGGAATTACCAGTTTATAGTAGACGGCTTCAGCAGCAGCGATAAGAAACCATCGAAACAGGAAGGCAACACAATAGACATAGACCTGAAAGAAGTGGACCTGGGTAATGTGCGTTTCTATATGGATGATGCCTGGGTGGGAAGTGATATGAATTTCGAGGCAGGCAGCTTTCATATAGATGCAGACAAAATAGACCTCAGGAAAAAAGAAATCAGCATTAATAATATCAGTGCTGCAACTACCAAAGTGATATTGCGTGACTATGAAGGCGGGCGCCCGCCCAAGCCAAAGGCGAATAAAACTTCCGCTATCGATACCACTGCATTTAACACTGGCAAATACGATATCAAAGTATCGGAACTGGCATTGGACGATTGCTATTTCAGCTTCGACCATATACAAAGAGAACCTATACCGGGAGAGTTTGACCCCGCCCATATCCGCGTAAGTAATATTAATATTGATATCAACGATGTGCATATAAATGCAGACACATTGACTGCAAAGCTGAATAACCTGTCTGCCAAAGAGCGCAGCGGCCTGGTGGTAAAAAAACTTAAGGCAGATATAAGGGTGTCGCCTACAGAATCGATATGCAAGAACCTGTACCTGGAAACCAATAACAGCAAGCTACAGGATTATTATGCCATGCATTACAAGCGTTTTCCTGATTTCCTGGATTATATCAACAAAGTGGTAATGGTAGGGCACCTGGAGCAATCTAAAGTAGACTTCAGCGACATCGCCTATTTTGCCCCTGCCTTGCGCGAATATCCTTCAGTACTGAATATATCGGGGGATGTAAAAGGTACGGTGGCAGATATAGAAGCAGAAAATCTGAACCTGACAGACGGGCTGACCACTGTAAAAGGCAACCTGACAATGGAAGGCCTGCCGGATATTGAAAACACATTTATATACTATTACGGTGGTGAATTATTTACCAGCGGAGAGGGGCTAAGCAGGTACGCTCCCGAACTCAGAACCAACGAATCAGTTAATATAAACGCTATAACACGGGCATACTTCAAAGGTGACTTCAGGGGATACATCAACAACTTTGTGGTAAATGGCACTATACAAAGTAACCTGGGAAATATTGTTTCCAGCGTATCTATGAAAATGGCGGGCGGGTCCGCCACTGTTTTTGAAGGCAACGTGCAGGTAACCGAACTGCAACTGGGCGTCCTGCTGCGTCAACCCGACCTGGGCAACATAACGCTAAAAGGAGATATTGACGGTAAACTGGAAAAGGGTGGCAACACGGTAAACTTTGAAAGTACTATCCAGAAAATAGAGTACAGAGGTTATGCATATACAGGCATAGTGGCAGATGGCAATCTTGAAAAAGAAAAATTTACCGGCGACTTGTTGATAGCGGACTCTAACATATCCATGGGCTTTTATGGCGTGGCCGACTTCAGCGGCAAACGTATAAAAATAAACGCCAAAGCCAACCTGCTACAGAGCGACCTGACCGCCCTTAAATTGGTAAAAAACGACCAGGTAAACCTGGTGGCCGACTTTGACCTGGATTGGGAAGGCACGGATATCGACGATTTTACCGGATATGCAAAACTCTACAATATAGACCTGAGAAGAAACAGCCACAGGCTGGACCTGGACTCTATATATATACTGGCCACAGAAACAGATGCGGGCCTGAAACAGATGTCGGTACAAAGCAATGCATTCACTGCTAAGATGACTGGTAAATATGAATTAAGCACATTACCGCTATCGCTGCAATACTATGTAGCGGGCTATGTGCCCAACTACATCAAAACGCCAGATAAAGCAGCGCCTGAGCAGGATATTAATTTTGAAATTACTACTCATGACCTGGACAGCCTCTTCGGCGTTTTAGCCCCGTCTGTATCCGGCTTTAATAATGCTGTGGTGAGCGGCAACCTCAACACTATCAACCAGCAGCTTGAATTGAAAGCAACTATCCCATCCGGCACTATCAACGGCATTACTTTTAAAAACACCATTATCAATTCAAAAGGCAATTTCAAAACCCTTACGTTAGATGCTGATGCAGGCAGTGTGGTTTTTACCGATACCTCAATCAACGGTACGCTGAAGATAAACACCACTCTTGGCAGCGATAAAATAGCATTCAACATTACCACCACATCACCCAACGCATTTGGCGACGCCATCATCAGGGGGCAGGCAGTAGCATACGGAGATACCCTGGAAGCGGCGTTTCTGCCATCTGAGTTTTATATGAACCAGAAGAAATGGGATATAGCCGGGGGGAACAAAATAATATTCACAGACGGTTACCTGGCAGTAGACAACCTGTCTATACAATCGGGTGAAGAAAAAATCAGCATACAATCAAATAACAACGGGCTGCTGCAAAGCATTGCTATACAAATAAGCAACCTGGACGCATCCGAGATAGCAGATGTCAGCGGATTTTCGGAATATGAAACGAAAGGCAGCATCAATGGCGTTATCAAAGTGGACAACATCTTTTCTGCATTGATGATTACCAGCGATATAAAGGCAACAGGCGTGATATTGGGTGCAGACACGATAGGCAATATCAATATTGCGGGGTATTACGACGATGAGAAAAAAATCATCGACCTTGACCCCCGTACCGGTATTTTTTATCATGACCGCTCTTTAACCGCAACCGGGAGAATATCCTTCGACAGCGCTTCTTCTCAAAGCATAGATGCCGAAATAAACATGCACCAGACAAGCTTATCGCTGCTGGGGCCGTGGCTGCGTGGGTATGTCAGCAATATCAACGGGATAATTGATGGTAAGGTAACCATCAAAGGCACATCTGATAAACCAGATATCAATGGGAGGCTTAACTTAATCAACGCGACGTTGCATATTGACTTCCTGGGCACAGACTATGAAATACCCAAGGGCTCAATTGTTATTGACAACCGGGAAATTAACCTGGCAGACCTGGTAGTATACGACAGGTTTAAAAACACAGCGGACATCACTGGCGGCATCAGGCATTCCCACCTGGATAAAATGAGCCTGAACATCCGTGCGGCATCATCTAAGTTTGAGGTAATAGACCTGAAATCAAACGAAAGCGAATTATTTTATGGAAACCTGGTAGCGGGGTTTGAGAGCATGACGGTAACCGGACCTTTTGACAACATCAACCTGAGGATAAACAAGGCTAAACCTGCCCAGAAATCACACTTGTTCCTCCCCCTGAGTACAGGTTCGAACGAGTTGGGCGCATATAGTTACATATCCTTCAAAAAACACGGCGACACTAATGAAGTAGTGGCGAGGAAGGAAGCCAGCAAACTAACTATACGTATTGATGCCGTACTGACGCCCCTGGCAGAGATAACCATGATAATGGACCCGGCAACAGGAGATGCCATCAATGCCAAAGGCAGTGGTAACATCAGTATGGAAATACCGCCCAACAATGAGATAAGAATGTATGGCAACTACAACATAGAATCGGGGAATTATACATTCACCCTGCCGCAACTGTTCTTCAAACGAAAATTCCTCTTACAAAGTGGCAGCAATATTCAATTTGCCGGACCTATAGACAATACCCAATTGGGTGTTGTAGGCATTTATAAAACGAAAGCCCGGCTGTACGACCTGCTGGATAGTAAAGAAAAAGCCCTGATAGAGGACCTGGGTGAACGTGAAGCTACACAGGCAAAAATAGCCCGCGATATTGATGTGATACTGAACATGCGCGGTAGCCTTGGCACGCCCGAGCTAAGCTTTAAAATAGAACTGCCCGACCAGAGCGCTGTAGGTACTATAGCCTACAAAAAACTGGAGCAGGTGAACCAGAATGAACGTGAAAGGTTTAACCAGGTAGCATCACTTTTGCTCGTTAATGCGTTTATCCCTGCTGAAGGCGGATTTGGTGGCGCATCTACAGGGGTAGTCAATAATATCAGCGATATATTTTCGGGCACAGCATCATCGCAGCTCACCAATCTTGTGAATAAGCTGACAGGTAATGATAATATTTCCATCAACCTGAAATACCAGAACTATAGTTTTAATGAAACGGGTACTGACGGGGCAGGCACACGCAGCGCCTTATCCCTGGGCTACTCTCAAAACCTGTTTAAAGACAGGCTGACAGTAGAGGTAGGCAGCTCTGTAGACTGGGGCAAACCTACATCCAGCAACAATAGCAGCAACTTCAACCCCGTGGGTGACTTCCGCCTGCAATACCTCATAAAAGAAGGCAGCAACTTTCGCGGAAATATTTTCAGGACCAGCAGCTACGATGTACTGGCCGACCAGAATATTACCCGTGGTGGCTTAGGTTTGTCTTACCGCAAATCGTTTGACAGCTTCGGAGATTTGTTTGGCAAGACAAGGGAAGAAAAAAGAAGGGAAGCAGAACGCATCTTATCGGATACCACTACGGGTGGCACCAATTAATTACCGCTTTATACTTATAAAATATTGTTCGAGTGTATGCGCAATCGCATCCCACCCAAAATTGTTCCTGATAACCTCCATACCCATGTGGCCAACATCCCGTCTTTTCGCTTCACTTGACAGTAAATCAATCACTGATTCTGCAAAGGCAACCGGCTCTGTTTGCATGATAGCCCCCTGTCCGCTTTGGATGCCCAGGCCTTTGAACCCGATATGAGAACAAACAACAGGGATACCCATCGCCATAGCCTCCAGTACTTTATTCTGAGTACCTGCGCCAAACCTCAAAGGGGCTACTACTACACTGGCTTGGTTATATACAGTTGCCAGGTTTTGGATAAAGCCTGTAACCTTAATATGCTCAGATGCCAGTCTTTGCACTTTTTTTACCGGCCTTTGGCCTGCTATGATAAACTGTGTACCGGGATGTTTTTTGAGGATGTAAGGGAATATCTCATGAACAAAATATTGAACTGCGTCCACATTAGGCGCATAGTCCATATTGCCGGTAAACAGCAATGTGCGGTTATGCGTGTAGTCGTGTCCCCCTGCTGTAAATGTATCCAGGTCTACCCCGTTGGGCAACAGCCTGGTATTGGTTATACCTTGTTTCTGCTCCAGGTATTCTTTATCCTCCGGCGAGCATACCAACGATAAGTCGTACTCCTGCATTATCTTCTCATAGCGCAGCAGCCTTTGGTATTCTATATTATTGAACAACCGGGTAATTGGGTTAGTAGCAGCTATTTTTCTCCGTTCCCAATACATAGAGAACGCATCGGGCATATCCAGTATCCGGGGAACATCTTTATTGCCGGACAGGTATGGTGACATGCGCAAGTGTTGCACATGCACAGCATCAAATGTATTTGCACGAAGTACCTCTTGTAATTTGGCCCGCATGGCAGCCGATTGAAAATATAATACCTGCAGCGGGGTCTTAGTCCATAAAGCCTGAAGGCAATTGATAGCTGACTTCCATTTGGGCAGGTAAATAAAATCTACTTTGCTGAATATTTTTTCCAACTCCTCCTTATAGGAAAGGTCCTCCTGCGATTGGGCAAATGTGAGCAAGTGTAACTCATGCCTGTCCTTTAGCCTTTTGGCAAGGTTATATATTTTCAGCTTATCGCCACGGTATGGCGGGTAAGGTGTCCTGTTGGCTAAAAAAAGGATTTTCAATATTCAACGGCTTTATGAGCAGCTACTATTTCAGTATTTCGTGACCCAATTTATCACGTTTGGTCTGCAAATAAAACTCATTATGGGGGTTCGGGCGTATTTCAATGGGCACATTTTCTACAATTTCCAGCCCGTAGCCTGATAAACCGGCCCTTTTGCGAGGGTTGTTGGTCATTAGCCTGATTTTACTTACGCCCAGGTGCCTGAGTATCTGCGCGCCTACGCCGTAGTCCCGCTGGTCGTTTTTAAATCCTAAAGCCAGGTTTGCTTCTACGGTATCTTTACCTTCTTCCTGCAGTTTATAAGCTTTCAGCTTGTTCATAAGGCCGATGCCCCTGCCCTCCTGGTTCATGTACAAAACGATGCCTCTACCTTCTCTTTCCACCATTTCCATGGCTTTTTGCAATTGGTCGCCGCAGTCACAACGCAGGGAGTGGAGTATATCGCCGGTAAAACATGAGCTGTGTACCCTCACTAATACAGGTTCATCTTTGTCCCATTCACCTTTTTTTAGTGCCAGGTGATGTTCCCCTGTAGTTGTCTGGCGGAAGGCTACCAATTCGAAATTGCCATGTTTGGTGGGCAACTGTACCCGCACTTCTTCTTCTATCAGGCTTTCATGGTTGAGGCGGTACTCTATCAGGTCTTTTATAGAGATGATTTTCAGGTCGAATTTCTTAGCAATATCCATGAGCTGTGGCAACCTGGCCATCGTGCCATCGTCATTCATTATTTCTACCAACACCCCTGCCGGCTCAAAACCTGCCAAACGAGCCAGGTCAACGGTGGCTTCTGTATGCCCCGCCCTTCTTAATACGCCGGCGCTCTTAGCCCTCAGGGGAAATATATGCCCCGGGCGGCCTAAATCTTCCGGCTTCGTATCGGGGTTGATTAACGCCTGCACTGTCTGCGACCTGTCGTGGGCAGAAATACCTGTAGTACACCCGTGGCCTATCAGGTCAACAGAAACAGTAAAAGGGGTCTGGTGCAAAACCGTATTATTTTCCACCATCAGGTTCAGTTTCAATTCGTCACAACGCTCCTCGGTAATGGGTGCGCATATCAAACCACGGCCAAACTTGGACATGAAATTGATAATCTCAGGCGTCACATTGGCAGCCGCGGTTATAAAATCACCTTCATTTTCGCGGTCCTCGTCATCCACTACAATCAGTAATTTTCCTTGCTTTAAATCCTCAATGGCAGACTCAATCGTATCTAACATATATCAATGTATCTATGTCCCGCAAAGTTACAGCTAATTCTATGTTGAAAGAGAATAAAATGGGATTAAGGGGTAAATACGGCTATTAAAAACGCTTATATTATCGCTCAACACGATGCCCCTTCTTCCGACTGAGTAGCACTTCTGAGAGTTTTGATGCCAAAGTACCTGCATCATACATGGTTTTAACCAATAAACCACCCCGACGGCAGATATTTTCGGCCTCTTCCCGGTTGTCCATGCACCATTTTATGGCAGTAACAAACTCATCGGGTGTATTTGCCTCCAGGTAATGTTCTCCGTTCACAGCATCTATACCTTGCATACCCACCCCTGTACTTATGACAATTTTTCCGACGGCCAGGGCTTCCAGTATCTTCACCCTGATACCTCCGCCTGAACGAATGGGGACAATTAATATTTTTTTATCTGCTATAAACAGGCCGGCATCAGCTACCTCTCCCATGCAATGCACTCCCGGTATATCTATTTTTTTAAATTCGTCAGGCATATTCCGTCCTGCAAAATAGAATTCAAAATCCGGCACGGTTTGTCTCAGTCGCGACCATACTTCGGCTATGAACCAGTTTATCCCTTCCACATTGGGCAGCCAATCCATGGCGCCTATATGATAACCTACCCAATTTCCAGGTTGGGCAGCCACAGGATGGTTATTAATATTTATGCCAAATGGAACGGTATATACCTGTGGGCTTTGTAATGTTGATATAACTACTTTTTCATCGTGCCGGGTGATAGGCAGCAGTAAGTCATATACGGCCCAGGCTTTTTCCTCAAATCTTTTTATCCTCGCAGCCAGGTTGCTCAGGTATACCCGCTTTAGTGGGTTCTTTGTTTCAGCAGCCAGCCTGTCCCACACCTGGTACTCGATATTGTGCATACGCAGAACCGTAAAAACGTTGGTATTCCGTTTAATGTCGGGCAGGTAAACTGACAGGTACGGGCTCTCCAACTGTACTACATCCGGCTTGAAACTATCCAGCACTTCTACCAGTTTTTTACGAAAGCCACTATGGCGGAAACGGGCCGCATGATTGGGCTCTGAGGAAAAAAAGAAATTTGACAATGTTGGCAGCAGGCGTACATTATTATTTACATCGACCGTTTCGAAAGCAGCTATGTCCGTGTATATACCCGCCAAAACATCCGGATGAACATAGTGCCTTGTCGTGTTCATGGATAATAAAAACACCTCCCATCCGTTTTGCTTATAACCATTTATCGTGGCCTTCATAGCCAGGTTGCCCCCGTCATTTAGGGGGTATGGCACACGGTTGGTCAGTATCAAAATGCGTTTTGCCTGCATATCCTGCGAAATACATAAATAAAACGCAAGTTTAAAAGGCTTATTTTTACGACCTCGAAAATAAATGGGCAACTCCGGGCATATTGTACTCACTGTAACTAATGATCTGAATTATGACCAGCGCATGATACGCATCTGTACATCGCTGACATCAGCAGGATACAAAGTGACATTGGTGGGTTTTAAACGCAAAAACAGTAAATCTCTTTCGGAGCGGCCATATGCACAGGTACGTATACCTGTATTGGCAGAGCAGGGTAAATTATTGTATGGCGGCTATTGGGTTATGCTGTTCTTCTACCTGTTGGTTAAACGTTGCGATGCCCTATGTGCCATAGACCTGGATACCATATTACCCGTGTACCTTGTTTCAATCATCAGGAACAAGCGGAGAGTGTACGATGCACATGAATTATTTACTGAACTGAAAGAAGTAGTAACCAAACCCCGCGAAAAGAAAATATGGGATTGGATAGAACGTACTACGATACCTAATTTTCATCACAACTATACCGTGGGCGATTTCTGTGCTTTGTATTTCCTGGAAAAATACGGTAAGCAGTTTGCCGTGGTACGCAATGCCACTGTCTTACAATCACTGGCTATTCCTGAAAAGAAGGAAAAATACATATTATACCAGGGGTGGGTAAACGAGGGGCGCTGCTTTGAAGAATTGATACCTGCCATGCAGCAGGTAGATGCGAAATTGATAGTATGTGGCGAAGGCAACTTCTTCAGGCAGGCAAAGGAACTGGCTGTACAGCACAATGTACAGGACAAAATAACGTTCAAAGGGTTTGTGCCGCCGGATGAATTGAAAGAGTACACACTTAATGCCTATATAGGTTTAACGTTGTTTCATGCAATCAGCAAAAGCAATGAATACTCACTGGCCAACCGCTTCTTCGACTATATGCACAATGGCGTGCCGCAAGTATGTATGAACTTTCCGGAATACAGGAAAGTGAATGAGGAATACGAAATAGCCGCCCTGGTAGATGAGCCTATGACACCGGATGATATTGCCGCCGCACTCAACAAGCTGCTGAACGATACTGAATATTATAATATACTGCAACAGAACTGCCTGCAGGCACGGGAAAAATATTGCTGGCAGCACGAGGAGAAAACATTGCTGCATGTTTACGAACAGGTTTTCAACCATAAAAAGAGAAGGTTTTGAGAATCAGCGTAGTGATACCGGCATATAATGCGGCAGGCACTATCGGCGCTGCTATAGAATCCTGCCTGCGACAGACATTGCCCCCTTACCAGGTAATAGTAGTGGACGACGGCAGCACCGACAGCACAAGTGAAATAGCCATACAATACAAAGGTGTTTTTGTTATCACGTCAGACAAAAACTCGGGGCCGTCTGCATCACGCAACATCGGCATAGGCGCTGCAACAGGGGATATTATCGCCTTCCTGGACAGCGATGATATATGGTTGCCAGAAAAGCTATCTGTATTGCACAAGCTCTTCTCAGACCATCCCGAGGTGCAATATCTCGGGCACCCATATTTGTTGCCCGGCCATTCAAATGCGGCGGCATATTCTAATGAGTTAAGGCCTGTCAGTTACCTGTCGGTACTGCTGAAAAACCCATACCAACCCTCATGCTTAGCTATAAGAAGGGGCCTGTCTCTACGCTTTGATGAAAGTTACCGCTATTGCGAAGATCATGAATTGTCCATACGGGTGGCACATACCTGTAAAGTTCATTGGTTGGATACACCCCTCACCCAACTGGGCAGGCCGCAACTAAGCGCAGGCGGGGCATCGGGCAATATGTGGAAGATGCGCAGGGGCGAACTCAGGTTGTACAGCTCCATATACAGGCACAACCTGCTTTTCATACCTCTTATTCCTTTCTTGTGGATATTCAGTATTGCCAAAATGCTGTACAGACTGATAAAGAAATAGCCTACATGCCGGCTACAGATATTTCTTTCACGCTGCTGTGCTCTATCCTTACTACGCGTGCGGGAAACTTCTGGATGATATGATAGTCATGCGTAGCCATGATAACGGCGGTATTGTAATCGCGACAGATATTAAAGAGCAGTTGCATAATTTCGTCCCTTGTATCGGGATCCAGGTTTCCCGTGGGCTCATCCGCTAGTATTACTTTGGGGTTATTCAGCAAGGCGCGGGCAATATCGACCCGTTGCTGCTCACCGCCCGACATTTCATATGGCATTTTGAAACCCTTATTCCTCAGCCCTACTTTAGACAGTACATTGTCAATCTTCTCCTTCATCAGGGTCTTATCGGTCCAGCCGGTAGCTTTCAGCACGAATTCAAGGTTGTCCTGCACATTCCTGTCCGTCAGCAAACGAAAATCCTGGAACACTATACCCAGGTTCCTGCGCAGGTGTGGTACGGTCTGCCATTTTAATGTCTTCAGGTCGAAACCCGCTACATGGCCTTCGCCCTCTTTCAGGTACAGGTCGCCATATAGTGTTTTCAGCAAACTGGATTTTCCACTGCCGGTTTTTCCTATCAGGTACACAAACTCGCCCTTCCTTACCTCGAAATGAACATCACTGAGTATCAGGCTCTGGCCCTGGTAAATATTAGCGTTCCGCAAAGAAATGATTGCACTATCCGGCATGTGATAACTATTTTAAAACAACTACGCAGACAAATATACTTAGCATAAACGAAGATGCATATAAAAAACAAAGGGCAAATATTGCTATCTGCCCTTTGCCGGTTTTATGTACGTTGATTATTGAATGCCCAGCTTGGCTTTTACCAATGGCATAATATCATCAGAAGCTTTTACATGCAGTAAAGTGCCCGAACTGGTATCGAAAATATAGTCGAAACCTTTTTCTGCGGCTACGCCTTTTATAGCTTTATCCGCTTTGTCGATGATTGGCTGCAGCAAATCCTGCCTTTTCTTTTCCACTTTCTCCTGTGCGCTCTGGTTAGTGCTTTCTATGCGGGCTTCCAGGTCTTTTATTTCCTTCACCTTCACTTCTTTCATCGCTTCAGTCATTGTTTTTTCGCCTGCCTGAAACTCCTGTATCTTTTTTTCATACTCCTTACTCATTGCCTGCAGTTGGTCCTGGAAGGTCTTGGCGTAAGTTTGTATTTCAGTTTCAGCTTTAGTTACTTCAGGCATGGCTTTCAATAGTTCAGCTGAATTGATATGCCCGAACTTGGTTTGGCTGAATGCTATATTGCCTATCAGTAAACCACAGGCTATCATCAGTACTATCTTTTTCATATTATTCTTTTAATGTTTATAAATCAGGGTTGCAAAGTAAATGCCATTATTTGTTTATTCCAAGACTTTTTAGAATATCATCACTTTTATCAATCTTCGGGTCGGCATAAAACAGGGTTACACCGCCCGCTTTATCCAGTACCATATCGTATGCGCGCGACGTGGCGTATTTCTGCACCGCGTTGAACACTTTGTCCTGGATAGGTTTTATTAACTTTTGACGCTCTTTGAACAATTCCCCTTCGTAACCGAACCTTTGTTTCTGCAAATCTTTCACCGCCTTTTCCTTAGCGATTATCTCGTCTTCACGCTTCTTGCGCATCTCGTCAGAGAGCATGGCGCGCTCAGCCTGGTAAGCTTTGTACATCCTGTCTACCTCCTGCATACGGTTATCTATATCTTTCTCCCATTCTTCAGACAGCTTATCTATTTTGGTTTGGGCATCTTTATACTCCACCATTTTATCCAAAATGTATTTGGAGTCGATAACGCAATAGCGCTGTGCATTGGCGGCAAATGCTACCAGTAAAGAACAAGCTATACTTAATATTATCCTTTTCATATCAAAGAGTTTAAAAATCTGCAAAAAACAAATTTAACCATTAATCGGGCTCGAAGCCAAGCATAAAGGTAAAATTAGCAATATCTTTAAGTTTGGTGATGCCCGCGGCTTTGTTATAACGGTCGAACCCTACACCGTAGTCTAAGCCCAGCAATCCGAACATGGGTAAAAATACCCTGAGGCCCACACCCGCCGAACGGTTAAGTTTTGACGGGTTGAACTGGCTGAAGTTAGCCCATGCATTTGCTGCTTCCACAAACATCAAACCGTATATAGTAGAGGTAGGGCTGAGTGAAAACGGGTACCTGACCTCAGCAGTGTATTTATTAAATATAGTAGCATTGCTGGAGTACGGCCCTTTATACCCCCTGTGTGCAATAATGTCGCGGCCTATGAAGAAGTTTTGCCCTGACAATCCATCGCCACCTACCTGGAAACGCTCAAACGGGGCAAACCCTATATCCGAATTGTAGTAGCCCATAAAGCCATACTTGGTAGCAAACTTAAATACAATATTGCCGGTTATCCTTTGGTACCATTCTGCCGTAAAACGGTATTTATGATATTCTATCCATTTGTATTTTTCTGCTGCTGTTGCATTGCTGTAATCCTTCCCGTCAAAAGCGCTGTACGGCGGTGTAAACTGGAAAGTAAAGTTGATATTGGAACCGCTGCGTGGGTACAGGGGCTGGTCTACCGAATAGCGGGCCAATACTAATTTTATATACAAATTATTGGCCGGGCCGTCGTTGAAACCCGTGCCCTGTATCAGTTCATATTGTTTCAGTTTAAAGTTCTGGTAGTTAAGCCCGTAAGTAAATATGAAGTTATCATCCGGCCATTTGATACGGCGGCTCATAGACACACCACCGCCCAACATACGCATGTACGACTCGTTTGTATTGGTGCCAAGCGAGTTGTTGAACTTGCTGTACATAAAATTGGTGGTAAGCGAGTTCGGTTTTTTACCGCCCAGCCATGGCTCGGTAAATGCTACATTGGCAGAGTTGAAAAACCTTCCGTTCGACTGGTAGTTAACAGAAAATTTCTGTCCGTCGCCCACAGGCAGCGGGTCCCATGCTTGCGGCTTGAATATATTCCTGAGCGAAAAGTTATTGAACGTCACACCCACGTTTCCATAAAAGCTGATACCACCGCCAAAGCCGGCTGAAAGCTGTAACTGGTCACTTGATTTTTCTACCAGTGAATATTCTATATCTACAGTACCATCTTCCTGGTTGGGTTTAGGCTGTATGCCAATCTTCTCCTGGTCGAAGAAGCCCAGGTTGGCGATTTCCCTTTGAGAGCGTATCAGGTCTTCGCGGCTGAACTTATTGCCCGGCAGTGTGCGTAATTCGCGCCTGATAACATGTTCATTGGTACGGTAGTTACCTGTTATTTCCACATTCTTGATGGTTGCCTGCGGCCCTTCAGTGATGCGCATTTCATAGTTGATGGTATCGCCTACTATAGAAGTTTCTACGGGGTCAATATTAAAGAACAGGTAGCCGTCATTCATATACAGGCTACTGATGTCGTCCCCGCCGTCAGGGCTTAAAACTTTCCCCAGCCTTGTTTCCAGCAATTCCAGGTTATATACATCCCCTCTTTTTATACCTAATATCTTACCCAGAAATTCGCTGGTATATTTAGTATTGCCTTTCCATTCTATATTGCCAAAATAATACTGGCGGCCCTCTCTCACCTTCAAATCCACATTCAGGTTTCCACCCTCTACAATATACACGGTGTCATCTGTCACTGTTGCATCCCTGTGGCCCAGTGTATTGTAATACTCCACCATGGTACTCTTATCTGCTTCAAATTTCTTTTCTCCGTATTTAGAAGAAGAAAAGAAATTATACCTGAAATAAGGGTCAAGTGTCTCCAGTGTTTTTGATGGTGATAGGAAACCCAGCCCTTTCGCATACTCACCAAACGAGGTACGCTGCGGAGGTTCATATATACTTATTTTATCGGCCGGGTGCAGGCTGATGCGGGCCATTTCTTTTGTGCCCTTCAATGTACGTTTCAAACGGGTATCTGACACGATTGTATTGCCGGCAATATTTACCTGGTTGATATGCGTGCGTGTTCCTTTATTAATATCAAATGTCAGCACTACTGAATTGACGGAAACAGTATCTATATATTCCTTTACTGTTACAGAAACATCATTGAAGCCCTTGTCCGCATAGTACTTCTTTATCTTTACAATGGACTCCTTCTTGGTAGCATCCGTTACCACCCTCGATTTTACCAGGCCTATCTTGTCTTTCAGTTCTGTTGCTTCGCTCTTTTTTATTCCTTTGAAATTGAACTTACTGAGGCGGGGTCTTTCTTCTATTTCTATGTTCAGGAAAACCTTATCCCCTACAAACCTGGTAGCGCTGATGCTGATATCAGAGAACAGCTCCTGGTTCCACAGGTTGCGTATAGCTTGTGTTACTTTTTCGTCGTTGGGTATTTTTATTTTATCCCCTGCGCTCAGCCCGCTCACGGTTATCAGCAGGTCGTTATCCAGGAAACGTGTGCCGGTAACGGTAATACCGCCAATAGTATATTCTTTGGGCTGTTCAGGTTGCTGGGCAGTCTGCTGCCTCATTTTACCTATTCCCCCCGATGTATTGACCTGGGCGATAGAGATGTACCCCGCACACATAATTATGGTAATAAGCAATAAACTTCGCAATATGTCTTTATGCATGCTGGGCTGTATTCTTTTGTATTTGTTCACTTGTTTTTCCAAACCTGCGTTCGCGTTGCTGGAAGTCGAGCAGGGCCTGGTATAAATTCTGTTTCCTGAAATCCGGCCAATGCACCGGCGTAAAATATAATTCTGCATAGGCCAGCTGGTACAGCAGGTAATTACTTATCCTGTGTTCCCCACTGGTACGTATCATAAGCTCCGGGTCAGGAAAGGCTGCTGTCGTCAGGTATTTATGAAACAATTCATCGTTCATATCAGCAGGCTGCGCCTTGCCGTCTTTTACGTCCTGTGCAAACTTTTTTGCTACTTCCATTATCTCCCAGCGCGAACTGTAGCTTAATGCAAGTACCAGGTTAAGGCCTGTATTAGCGCTGGTCATGTCCTTAGCTTCGTTCAACTCTTTCTGGCATATTTCCGGCAGGCTTTCAAAATCGCCGATAACGTGCAGGCGCACATTATTCTTCTTCAGCTCATCGGCTTCTTTGCGAATGGTATTTACCAGCAATTCCATCAGGGCATTTACTTCCTCCTGCGGGCGGTTCCAGTTTTCTGTAGAAAATGCGTAGAGTGTCAGGTAACCGATACCCAATTCGCCGCAGGTGTTGACTATTTCCCGCACGCTCACTACGCCCTCGTGGTGGCCGTAAACACGGTCTTCGCCGCGCTCTTTGGCCCACCTGCCATTCCCATCCATAATAATGGCTATATGGCGGGGCAGCCTGGTGCGGTCTAATGACTGAAGTATATCCATTTAGTAGCTTATAGCTGTTGACTGATACAAAATGCGTGCAAAGGTACAAAAATAGAACCTTGTATTACCTATCAAAATCAACCCCTTACAGTTTAACGCCACTTTAACTGCTTTTTATTCTATATAATTGATTGTTAACAAGTTCTTCACACAAATAAAGATAATGTCTATATAATTTATTTTTCCCTGTTTCTGTATTTTTAAATAACTTAAAGTTTCAACCGACATATATGGTAACCAACCTGAGTGATACCAACTCCGTACTTTGCAACTGGATAGCGGAAATAAGAGACATACACGTGCAGCAGGACAGGATGCGCTTCCGCCGAAACATGGAACGTATAGGTGAGATTGCAGCTTACGAATTAAGCAAGTATTTACCTTATAGCGAACACACTGTTCAAACACCAATGGGTGAGGCGACATGCTCTAAGCCCGAGCAAGAACCGGTACTGGCCACGCTTTTAAGGGCTGGGCTGCCCCTCCACCAGGGTATCATGAACTATTTTGACAATGCGGATAATGCCTTTGTGGCAGGCTACAGGAAACACCACAGGGATGGCTCTTTTGAAATAGCGCAGTATTATATTACCAGCCCCGATATAGCAGGCAGGCCATTAATCGTGGCCGACCCCATGCTGGCTACGGGCGCATCATTGGTGCTGGCCCTGGAATCGTTGACGGAGAACGGGCAGCCCTCGCAACTGCACATCGTCTCGGCAATAGCCTGCACAGTAGGTATAGAGCACCTGACACGAAAATTTCCGGAAGCATATATATGGGTAGGCGCTATAGATGAAGAACTGACAGCCAGGGGATATATAGTACCCGGCCTGGGAGATGCGGGCGACCTGTCATTTGGCTTAAAAACACAATCATAAACCCAACTAAAATATTATACCCCCTGTCTTGCATAATAATAGATTTTGGCTTATTTTGCCGTTCAGAAACCGAAAATTAACATTAATTAAAAGTTTACCCAGATGAAGAAAATATTATTAGGTGTAGGCGTAGCGATGATATTCACGACTTCAGGCATGGCTCAGGATGCCCACTTTACGCAGTATTTCGCCTCTCCGCTGACACTTAACCCCGCCCTTACAGGCCTTACCCAGTGCGATGCCAGGCTTGCTGCCAACTATCGCTCTCAGTGGGGTAGCGTATCTCCCAACCCTTACACTACAGGTACTATATCCTACGATATGGCTACCATGAAAGGTGCACTGGGTAACGGCGATGCATTAGGTGTAGGTGTTTTAGGTTTCTTTGACCGTTCCGGCCTCGGTGGCTTGCAAAATATCACAGTGGGCTTGTCTCTTGCTTACCACAAAGCATTAGGTTACGAGAAACAACATACATTATCAATAGGCCTGCAGGGTGCATTGGTACAGAAGTCATTGGATTTCACTAAGTTGAAGTTTGAAGACCAGTACAACCCCGCATCCGGCATTCCTGAATACCAGACAAGTGAGGCTATAGGCAATGCCGACCTTACTTACCCTGACTTTAATGCAGGTTTAATGTACTCTGGCCGCGTTTCTGAACATGCTACAGCATATGTTGGCTTTTCATACTACCACCTCACTAATCCTACAGAAACATTCCTGAACGACAACCATACAATCAGTTCACGCTATACAGCATACCTGGGTGGTTCATTCGACCTGAATGAAAACCTCGTACTCTATGCAAGCGGTTTGTATCAGAGCCAGGCTTCAGCATCTGAAGTAATGGCAGGTGCTGCCATCGGTTTTGTACTGAACCCCGGCTACGACAGGGAATTCTCTAAGAGCACGATATTTTATGTAGGTGGCTGGTATCGCTACGCAGATGCTATCGCTCCTTACATTGGTTTTGAGTGGGCTAAAATGAAATTAGGCATCAGCTACGATGTTAACGTATCCAGCTTTGCACCTGCTACAGGCGGTAACGGTGGTTATGAAATATCACTGATATACAACGGCTGTTTCAACAAGCGTGCAGCTCAGCCTTCTTACAACTTCGCTTGTCCTAAGTTTTAATAAATCGGTTTCATATAAAAGAAAAAGGGTAGCAGATTTGCTACCCTTTTTCTTTTACAAACCCTTCCCCTTGCTCACATAGGGATTGCCTTTTATCCAGAACCTGTAAGGCAGAAACGCATCTTCCTGTGCATAGGCCACTCCTACCCTGCTGCCGGCAACAATATCCCGGGGTTTTATCTTTATTCCCCTGTCCTCTATAAAGATGTCTGTGTTCAGCGATAAACCCGTATGCCCTGTGTTGATACCCAGCGCCCGGCTCATAGCTCCCGGCCCTGCGGTAAGCTGTGGTGTCAGTTTCGGCTTGCCCCTGCGCGCCAGCATTATATCTACTCCCTCCAGGGGCTCCACCGCCCTTATCAATACAGCATGGGGTATATCTTCTGCATTGGTCACTACGTTGAACAGGTGATGGATACCATAACACAAGTACACATAAGCCACTCCGCCGCGGCTATACATGGTTTCGGTACGGGCAGTACGCCTGCCGCCATAGGCATGAGAAGCTTTATCCGCCACTCCGGCATACGCTTCTGTTTCCACTATCATACCAGCTGTGCGTTCCCCTTCAAAATTGGTCACGAGTACTTTGCCCAGTAGTTCCTTAGCTATCTGCACTACATGCTTGCGTGTATAAAAATCTTCGGATAACATCAGTTAAAATTACAACAGGATGTGCATTGGTCAACAAAATGTATTTTTATCGCATGAAGGCAAAGTTGTTCCTGGTACCGATACCCATAGCAGATGATGCATTGCATACCCTGAGTGAGGAAATAAAAACAGTCACCCTGGGCCTGCGGTATTATTTTGTAGAAAATGTCCGTACGGCACGGCGTTTTCTCAAATCACTGCATCCGGCTATTGTTATAGACGAAATAACCTTCTCCGAAATAGATAAACATAACGGGCCGGATATGCACCTGCTAAAAGACTGGCTTAATAAAGGATATGAAATAGGTATCATGAGCGAAGCAGGTTGCCCGGGCATAGCTGATCCCGGTTCTGTATTGGTGCATAAAGCCCATGAAATGAATGCTGAAATCATACCACTCACTGGGCCAAATTCCATAATACTTGCCCTGATGGCTTCAGGCCTCAACGGGCAGAGTTTTGCCTTCAACGGCTACCTGCCATTGAAAGAACCCGCCCGCAGCCAGAAACTAAAAGAACTGGAACAACAGTCGGCCAAAGAAAAGCAAACACAAATATTTATAGAAACACCGTATAGAAATAATGCATTGCTGGACGAACTGCTGAAACATTGCCGGGATAATACTTTGCTATGTATTGCTCAGAATATTACGGCTAAAGATGCCTACATCAAAACGCTGCCTATATCTGTATGGAAGAAAAATAAACCGGCGTTAGTTAAAGCACCTGCAGTATTCCTGTTATTGGCTCAATAGTGTACATCCACGTCTTTCACTTCTGCTATGCCGTCTACTATATACTGGCCTTTGGGTAAATCGTCATTTACATGATTATTACCGCGCCAGGGTAATGCGCGGCGGTATTGTACATAATGCAGTTTAACGCTTTTGCCCATGCAGTTCTCCAGTGAGTCTGCAAGTTTCAAATCGGTAACGCTGAAGTAAAAATATTGCGCGTTGAGCGACCCGCCTGTACGTTGCCCGAAGCCCAATTGTATCATTTCACCTTCGTAGGTTTTGAATACATTGCCCTTGCGGGAAAACTTCTGCAATACGCCTTCCCTGTGCCCTTCGCTATATGGGTTATAATAATACCAATATACATAGCCCACAACAGCCAGTACTATTACCAGGATGGATATATATATGACCTTACGCATACCGAAAGGTACAAAATAAGGCTGATATTTTATGGCTGGGCACGAGCTTAACCTAATAGTAACTCACTTTACTTCCCTGCCCTTCCATTGATAATTTCCTACAAAACCTAACAACCCCGCCACTACGATGTATGCGATGTGCAATGGTTGCAACAGCGGGAATAACCAAAGCTGTTTGCGTTTGTGAACAAATCCTGCCACCGGGTATAAATATATCAACTCAACTACAACCTTGGCCGCAAACATAGCTGCAAGCTGCGTGAAATAGCTATTATCCATAATGGAAATAACCAGCATGGCAATAAATGAAAGATTAAACAGGTACACCAGCATCAGCACAGTGGTCATTTTCCTATCATCGTATTTACCTGATTTTGACGCCCATCTTATACGCTGTCTTAAAAATTCTTTCCAATCGGGTTGCGGAGGTGTATATACTATTGCCTCTGGTGATTTTAAATAACTGATTGCCCCCGGATAGGCTTTATTCAGCTTCATCATCAGCAGGTAATCATCGCCCGATGCTATATGGTCTACTCCCTTGTACCCGTCTACTTTGTCGTATGCTTCGCGTTGAAATGCCAGGTTGGCGCCATTGCACATATTACCCAGTTTCAGTTGTAGCGTAGCAGCCGTAATACCCTGCATACTCATAAAGTCCAGCGACTGGAATAGCTGCACTGTGCTGCAATTGCAGGCAAAATCAACAGGGGCTACTACCATCACCGCTTTATCCCGCTCATATATTGCCGCTATATGCTTTAGCCATTGGGGGCCTGCTGTGCAATCAGCATCGGTGGTTACAATCAGTTCACCACCGGCATGAGCAATGCCGGTAGCCAGTGCCAGCTTCTTATAAGCCACCACCACGGCATCAGGGTCGGTATGTTTATGCAGGTCGATATAATGCAGGTTAGGCCCGGTAAATGATTGTATGATTTTAGCAGTAGTATCTGTTGAGTGGTCGTCAACAATTATTATCTCCAACAAGTCGTCAGGGTAATGCTGCGCACGTAATGATTTAATGCAGTCTCCTATATGAGCTTCCTCATTGCGTGCAGGTACTATTACCGATATTTTCGTTTGTGGTTGATAGCCTGGCTGTAATATAAACGCATCCTGGCGTTGCCAACCTGCGCGGTACAGCAGCATCAGTATAAGATATAATACCGCCAGCAGAAAGGATATGTACACCACTATTATCATGAAACGAACAGGCCGGCAAGATACCTCAAAAAAGGGGCTTACAATAACCAGTATATCGTTTTATAGTTAGAATTAAATTAACATCTGCGAGGCTCAATTTTATGTAACTTCATAAGCAAAGGCAAGGATATGGCACATACAGGAATGAAAACAATACCGGGCGGAAGTTTCCTGGTGAGCGAACCAGCACCGGAACACACATTCGCCCCTGAAGATTTTAGTGATGAACAACGCATGATAGAACAAACCTGTCATGAATTCCTGGAGAAAGAAGTGTTGCCCAATATGATTGATATTGACAATCAGAAAGAAGGGCTGATGGTGTCGCTGCTGGATAAGGCGGGCCAGTTAGGTTTGCTCGGCGCCACCTTTCCTGAGAAATACGGCGGACTGAACGAAGACTTTGTTACTGCAACATTGATTAATGAAGCACTGGGTGGCGGGCATTCATTTGCAGTAGCTATGGCTGCACACAATGGTATCGGTTCATTGCCCATATTATACTTCGGTACAGAAGAGCAAAAACAAAAATACATTCCCAGGCTGGCCAGCGGCGAATTGAAAGGCGCTTATGCACTGACTGAGCCTAACGCCGGCTCCGACGCACTCAGTGGCAAAACATCAGCCACGCTTACTGAAGATGGCAAGCACTACCTCATTAACGGGCAAAAGATATGGATTACCAACTCAGGGTTTGCAGATGTCTTTACAGTATTTGCAAAAGTGGATGGTGATAAGTTCAGCGCGTTCATCGTAGAGCGTGGAGCTGAAGGATTGAGCTTTGGCGAAGAGGAGCACAAAATGGGCATTAAAGGCTCCAGTACACGCCAGGTATTTTTCGAGAATTGTAAAGTGCCTGCTGAGAATTTGTTGGGAGAAATCGGCCGTGGGCATATCATCGCCTTCAATATATTGAACATAGGCAGGCTGAAACTATGCGCTGCGGCATTAGGCGGTGCCAAGCAGGCACTGAATACCACCATCACCTATGCCAATACCCGCGAGCAGTTTCAAAAACCAATAGCATCTTTTGGGGCCATACAACACAAACTGGCAGAAATGGCCATCAAGGTTTTTGCAACTGAAAGCGCCTTGTACCGTACCGCCAAATGGATAGCCGATAAAGAAGAAGAATTAAAAGCTGCCAACAAACCCGGGGAAGACCCCATGCTGGGCGCTGCGGAAGAATATGCTATAGAATGCGCTATGCTGAAAGTGCTGGGCTCTGAAAGCCTGGACTATGTGGTAGACGAGGGTGTACAGATACATGGAGGCAACGGGTATTCTGATGAATACAATATTTCCCGCGCCTATCGCGACAGCCGCATCAACAGGATATTTGAAGGCACTAACGAAATCAACCGGCTGCTGATACTGGATATGTACCTGAAACGAGCCATGAAAGGACGCATAGACCTGATGAAACCGGCAATGGCGGTACAGAAAGAATTGATGGGTATACCCGATTTTGAAGAAGATACTACGCCGTTTGCGGCAGAACGCAAGGCCATTGCTAACTTCAAGAAAGCGATACTCATGTGTGCGGGCGCAGCCGTGCAAAAGCTCATGATGAAAATAGAGCAGGAACAGGAAGTACTCATGTACCTGGCGGATATGCTGATAGATACCTTTATGGCGGAAAGCATGATGCTACGCGCTATGAAGCTGGAGGGTGATAAAGCAGCCCTGGCATTAGATGCCACCCGTATTTTCATAAGCGATGCGGCGGACAGAATCAATCATGCCGGCAAAAACGCCATAAATGCCTTTGCTACCGGCGATGAACAACGCATGATGCTGCTGGGTATCAAACGTTTCACCAAAGTAGCCCCTGTGAATACAAAAGAAGCCAGGCGCCGGTTGGCCCAACAACTCATTACAGACGGTAAATACATATTTTAGCTCACCAAACACGCATTGCAGAAAAAACTATAATATTTTTTTGCTTTAGAAATATTTTCCATACCTTTGCGCCGCCAAAAGGAAGGTGGGTTAACCTTAATCTAAGGTTAACAGTGTGGAAGAAAGTGATGTGAGCATAAGTTGGCAACTTTGCAGTAGCAAACGCAATTTTAAACTTTTTTATTTATAAAAACAATAACAATGGCTAACAAAGACAACAAGACTTTTGTTGACACTATGGTGGAAGCACAGAAGCAGATGGTGGACACAGTTACTGAGCAAACCAAGAAATTTGCTAATGGCAACAACGTAGTGAAAGAAACCATGGAGAAAGGCGGCGAATGGTATAAAAACTGGTTGGAGAGCCAAAACAAAGTGTTTACTACTGCTAAAGACAAAACTGCCACAGCAGCGGAAAGCACACAGGATAACATGGGCAAAATGAACGAATTCTACCAGGGTTGGTTCAATACGCAAATGAACTGGGCTAAGCAAATGTGGGAAATGAACATGAACCACATGAAGAACAACACCCAGCAAACTAATTCCACAGACCCTATGGCTATGTGGAATAACTGGATGAGCAACTGGAATACCTGGAACAACGGTATGAACCAGGCTGCACAGTGGAACGACATGATGAACAAATGGCAGGCGATGAACCCTTTCAACGCTGATGCATGGAAGAAATCTAACGAAACCTGGACAGGTATCTTCAATCAATACTACGAGTTGCTGAACAATGGCTTCGCAAACATGCAGAAGGACATGGAGAACGGCACTACACAAGACGCTTTCCGCAATATGGTAAATGTGTCTGAAGCTTTCACACGTTTCTCTGAAATGTGGATGCCTTTCTGGAAATCAGTTCAGGACAAAACTTTCAACGCTGAAATGTTTAAGAACCTGGCCAACCCTGCCCAGTACAAAGAAATGATGGATAAATATTTCGGTTTTATGCCTGAGCAGAGCCGCGAATACTTCCAGAACATGGGCAAAATGATGCAGGAAGGCATGGGCAACTTCAGCAAAAACGGAATGAGCAACTATCAGCAAATGCGTGATATGGCTGCCGGTATGATGCCCGCTCATTCTGAAATGTTTGGCACTATGCTGAACAACTACAACGCCTTCACTAAAATGATGAGCGATGCAGCTGCGCCTTTCACTAAAATGATGGGCCCCAACCAACATGCTAAAACTATGATGGAGTGGAACGACATAGCTAACCGTATGGCCGTTTACAACATCAAAAACGCTGAACTGCAGTATATGGTATATACGCAAGGTTCGCAGGTAATGGACAAACTGGCAGAATCTGTTGCTAAGAAGATAGAGAAGGGTGAGGAAATCAGCAGCATGATGAACCTGTACCAGGAGTGGCTGAACATTGGCGACAAGACTTTCGTAGAACTGTTTGAAAGTGAAGACTACAGCAAACTGATGGCTGAAGTAAACGCTATGCAACTGAAACTGCGCAAGGATGTAGAAAAGCAAATGGAAAAGCTGATGGTGGGTGTTCCTGTAGCTACACGTAGCGAAATGGATGAAGTGTACAAAACCATCTACGAACTGAAAAAACAAGTTCGCGAACTGGAAAAAGCTTTGGAAACTGCTGAAGGCACTGAGAAGAAAGCTGCACCTGCAAGCAAAGCGAAGAAATAATTCATAGTTTGGTGTGATATACAAAGGGGTTGCAACAGCAGCCCCTTTATTTTTTAGCCTTCAGCATACGCAGGTTACCATGCATATCCGCCCTTACCTCTGTATAGGCGTAGCCCATGCTCTTAAACAACTCTTCGGTAGCAGCCGCATAATCTACATGCAATTCGCAATAAACAGCCCCGCCCTCCGCCAGATGTTCCTTCGCAAATTGGGCAATGCACCTGTAAAACAACAATGCATCATCGCCCGGCACAAACAGCGCTTGTCCCGGTTCGTGCTCACGCACATGGGCATCCAGGGTCTGCCTTTCCGTTTCGGGTATGTATGGTGGGTTAGATACTATGACGTCAAATTGAGGTAACTGGTGCCATGTATTCATATCCAGGAAATCTGTTTTAAGAAAATGGATATCTGCGCCTAACGACTCCGCATTTTGCCGCGCAACACCTAACGCCCCCTCATTTACATCAAGGGCAGTAACCATCGCACCGGGCATCAGCAATTTCAACGAGACAGGAATGCAACCACTGCCGGTACCAATATCTATCACAGATGGGCTTGAACCTTTATAATCATCCCATATCCATTGCACCAATTCCTCCGTTTCCGGGCGGGGTATCAGCACACGTTCATTCACTATAAAACGCCGGCCCATAAACCAGGCATAACCCAATACGTATTGCATGGGCCTGCCTGATAACAAATCCTTTTTTATTGCAACGAACTGCGATTCCTGTGCATCTGTTAGTACCTTACCCTTATCGGCAAGCCTTTGCAACCTGCCCGCCCCGGTGATATGCTCCAACACCTCATGTGCGATGGCTATGGCCTCCCTGTTGTCATATATAGCCTGCAGGGCAGCAGACAACTCTCCGTAAGCAGTGGCATAACTAAGCATGGCATAAAGATATGCGGATATTAAATTATTCCTACCGCGCAGCCGCATTCATGTTTTTACATTAATTTCGTGCTTCACTATCTATACACACGGTAGCACCCCAGCGAATGCATAAACTTATTTTGCCCATTCTGTTTATGTTGCTGAACAGTACAGCACATGCACAGTTCATTAAATTATCTAAACCCGCATTTGGCGGCATGTATTTCCAATGGGGGTACAACAGGGATTGGTACACCAAAAGCGACATCCACTTCAAAGATGGCGACAAGTATGATTTCACTTTATATGATGTGGTTGCCAAAGACAAGCCCGACTTCAGTTATTATAAAGACCACCCTTTTGACATTACCATACCTCAAAACAGCTACCGCATAGGGGTGTATCTTAATAAGAAACGCACCCATGCCATAGAAATCAATTACGACCATGCCAAGTACGTGCAGGTAGATAACCAGACCCTGCGTATGAAAGGGCATTTCAATGGCAAACCCATAGATGCCGATACAAACCTGGGCAACTACATCGTGCATATAGAGCATACCAATGGCGCCAACTTTTACCACCTTAATTATGTGGGGCAGGCTGAACTATGGCATGCAAAAAAGAAAAAACACTTCAGGGCTACAGCTATTTGGAAAGCAGGTGGGGGGATTGTAATTCCCAAATCTTTTATCATACTTAACTACCAGAAACTGGATAATAAATTTTCTGTGGCCGGTTATGTATTCAGTGGGGAGGCCGGGGTGCGTTTCTATCCTTTCCGCAACTTCTTCCTGGAAGCAACAGTAAAAGGTGGCTATGCCAATTATCTAAATGCCCTGGGCCTGGGTACAGGCAGGGTTAGCCACGACTTCGGTTATGCCGAAGTAATAGGGCTGATAGGCTACGATATGAGCTTCAACTTCCTGAAAAGGAAAAAGCAGCCATAATTTAGGTTACCCACCCTATTAAAGAATTTCCTTAATTTTGCAGGCATAGTGTACAAAAGGTAAGTGGTCAAAAGAGTCCTCCATATAGTATTTTCGGTATCCATGGCATTCCTGCTGGTATTCGGCGGGGTGTCTAAGGAATACCTGCACTTATTTGCCGACCATACTGATACGGAATCGTGTAATCATCACAGGGATGGCCTGTACTTTGAGAGCGAACACCACCACTGCGATTTCCTTTCATATACCCTACCCTATTATGTACACGATGCAGCAGTGTATACACTGCCTGTAACCACAGAGCTTTTCTCTCCTGATTATAATACCCCGGTAACACATCTTGTTCCGCGCGATGTACCGGTTTCAAGGTTGCGCGGCCCGCCTGCATACCACGCTCAATATGTCTGACACTTGTGTGTAAGCTATAAGCCTTACACACGCATTCATTTCATTTAACTAAGTGCTGTATATGTACCGCACAATACTATTGTTCCTGTTCAGCTTGAGTGTTATACAAGCCTCAACTGCACAGCAGGAATGCAATATTAATATCAACGTACTGGTTGTTGAAACACATAACGGCCGGCCATTGTATCCCGTAGTGGCTCATATTGATGAGACAGGGGCTACTTATACAACCAACGAAAAAGGAAGGTTTGTAATAGATAGCCTGTGCCCCGGTAAATACACATTCCATTTCCACTCGGCAGGTTATGAACACCATGCCGAGCAGGTATCTGTTAGCCATAGTACCGAATTGAAATTCCGGCTGGCGCACCTGGAGGGTGTAATGGATGAAGTGATTGTTTCCGGCACAAAGGAGCATGGTCTATTGCAGGACAGAGACGAACTGAGCAGCAAACAAATAGCTGCGCAAAGCGGCAAAACAATGGCTGACATGCTGCAGGCGATAAACGGTGTTACAATTATATCCAACGGGGCCACGATAGCCAAGCCTGTAATTCACGGCCTGTATGGCAACCGTATAGTAATGCTGAACAACGGCATCAGGCAGGAGGACCAGCAATGGGGCGGCGAGCACGCACCCAATATGGACCCTTTCCTGACCAATAACCTGTCGGTAATAAAAGGCGCAGCGAGTGTAAAATATGGTACTGATGCCATAGGTGGCGTGGTACTTGCCGAACCTTCGCCCCTACGCACAACGCACGGTTGGGATGGCGAACTTAACCTGGCGGGGCTGAGCAACAACCGTATGGGTGTGGCCTCGGGAGTGGTAAACCATAATTTCAAGGATATACCCGCACTGAGTTTCAGGCTGCAGGGCACTTATAAAAAAGGAGGCAACTACCGAATACCTGGGCATTGGGTAGCCAATACAGGAGTTGAAGAAAAAAACTACTCTGCTGCCGTTGGCTGGAACAAACTGCATTATGGAGCAGAATTGTTTTACAGTCATTTTAATACGGATTTGGGCATATACCGTGGTTCGCATACCGGCAACGAGGAAGATATGCTGGCGGCCATCAGGAGCGATACACCATTAGTTCCGGCAGATTTCAGCTACCAACTGGCACGCCCGCGCCAGCATGTGGTGCACGATCTGCTGAAAGCTAAAACATACCTTGATAGCCGGTTAGGTATATGGAGGGCTACTTATGCCTTCCAGCAAAACTTCAGGCAGGAATATGATGTGCAACGTGTAGAAACCGATGACGCGCAACTGAACCTGACACTGAACACCCAAACACTCAACCTGAACCTGGAGCATAACCAACTCTGGAAGCTAAAGGGTGAGATAGGTGTAGATGGTATATACCAGGAGAATGTAATGCAGGCAGGCGACAGGGTATTTCTGCCCAACTACCGCAGCACGGGGGCAGCTTTGTATGCCATAGAGCGATACTATGGCAGTGACTGGACACTGGAAGGCGGGCTCAGGTACGACTACCGCTGGTACGAGGCTTTCAATCCCGAGGGGCGCAACCAGGAAGTAGTGCGTTATGAGTATCATTTCAACAACTTGTCGGGTACTTTAGGTTTTACCAAACGATTGAGAGATGACTGGCAACTGACCACTACTATATCCAATGCATGGCGCTCACCACAGGCCAATGAACTGTTTAGTGCCGGGTTGCACCAGGGCGCGGCACGTATAGAACTGGGCAATAAAAACCTGCTGCCCGAACGTGCCTACAACCTGAACATCGAAAGCAAGAAACAGTTTGGCCAACTATCTACCGATGTATCGGTATACACACAATACATCCGGAACTACATTTACCTGGAGCCGGGTACAGACATATTGACCATACGCGGATACTTTAAAGTATTCAATTACAAACAAACAAATGCCCACCTGACGGGTACCGACCTCAGCGCGGCTTATGCCTGGAATGACAAGCTCAATACTTCAGCCAAAGCATCCTTCCTGTTTGCGAGGGATGCCGTGCGGAAAGACTGGCTGATATTGATGCCTGCCGACAGGCTGTCGCTGAACACCACTTATACAACCGACATCAGCAGTAAGCTGCAGGAATGTTTTATGAGCGCTGATGCACGGTACGTCTTCGGGCAATGGCGCATACCATCCAACTTCGATGCCATTGATTATCCACGCCCGCCTGCGGCCTACTTTCTGGCTGACTTGGCTGTAGGAAGCAAGGTAATAGTTGGCAGACAGCCTCTATACATCAGCCTTACTGCCATGAATATTTTCAATCAAAGGTACCGCGACTACTTAGACGCTTTCCGGTATTTCATTGACCAGCCGGGAACCAACTTCGTACTAAGGTTGCGCGTACCATTTTCTTTTAACGAACATCAAGAACATTAAAAAAAATGAAAAGGATACAACAAATAGCTATTGCTGCATTAACGGCAACAACAATTTTTACAGCTTGCAAAAAAGAAGAACTACCAACTCCTCAGCCCGTAGAGCAGGAGCTGATAACCACAGTCAGGCTGATAGTGACTAATAATTCTGGCTTCAACAAGACGTTCAATTACAAAGTAGATAATGGCTTCGGAAGTGCTGCACAGGGCAATGTACAGGTAGATGATGTAGTACTGGCACCCGGTACGGATTACGATGTAGAAGTGCAGGTGTGGGACGAATCAAAAAATCCGGCTGAAAACATCACGGAAGAAGTGATAGCCGAAAGCCACCATCACCTGTTTATTTTCCAGAGCAATCCTGCAACGGGTGCGGGCTCCATTTCATTCAGCAATGGAAGCAAGGATGATGAAAATGAACCGCTGAACCAGAAGATCACATTTACCACAGGTGCTGCAGGCAACAGCTCATTGACCGTAACGCTGAAACATGAACCCACCAATAAAAATGCCGCTACCCCCGACGAGGCAGGTGGCGAAACGGATGCACAGGCAATATTCCCTGTAAAGCTGCAATAGCTTTTTTGGCTTGGTTTTTGTGGCTAATCTTTTTGTTAAACCGCAGATTTTTAATCCGAAAAATCTGCGGTTTTTTCAATTAATGTTGTAACTTCAAATTAAATCCATATTAAAAGTATTTGAAGATGACAAGCGGCACTGTAATTCAAAAAGAACAAATCCCTGATTACAAAATCATCCCGGCCTTTGTTGACAAGTCAGAATACTGGGAAAAAGAAATGCAATACGCAGTGAGGCTCGGTAACGAATTTAAAGGCAAAACAACTATAACATTTGAGACCACCCAGGGCCCGCGTTCCGTTACTACCACAGTCTGGTCGGTTACCAATCACTTTATCCAGTTAAAGGGTGGATTGGCTATACCCCTCAATAGCGTCATTGACGTCCATTTTTGATAATGGCTCAAAAACAGTATACCTTCCACGTATTGCCTGAGTGTTAATTACCCTACAGGTATTCATTTTTTGTAGTTATCTTTGCACATTATTTTTAAAACAACCTCAGCAGGGCCCCTAACGGAATAAGCAATATGAGTCAACAAGAAATAATTGAGCGTATCAACGCCTTTATGGTTGAAGATTTTGAAGTGGATGCGGATGCGATAACCCCGCAGGCTGATCTTAAAACGACCCTCGACCTGGACAGCCTGGACTATATAGACCTTGTAGTGGTTATTGAGCAGAATTTCGGTTTCAAAGTAAAGCCCGAAGATTTCCAGAAAATGACTACCATCCAGGATTTCTACGATTATGTAATCAATAGGTTGGAAGTAGCCAATGCCTGAGCAGCCCACATGGCAAGGCCGCTCGCGCGGCACAACATGGGGATACCGGATATTTGTATGGTTGCTTAAAAATGGTGGCCTCAGTGCTGCCTACGCATTGTTACCATTTGTCACTTTATATTACCGTCTATTTGTACCTGCTGCCACACGGCCGCTCATGTACATGTATACAGAGCGTTTACAATTTGACAGAAAAAAAGCGTCAAAACTTATACGGAAAAACCTGCTCGTATTCGGGCAAACCATCATTGACAAAATAGCGGTACTGTCCGGCGCCGGCGATAAACTGAGCTTTACCCACGAAGGTGTGGAATATATTGAGCAACTGGTAAAAGATGGCAAAGGCGGCGTGCTACTTAGCGCCCACCTGGGTAACTGGGAAGTAGCGGGTCACCTGCTGAAAAGAGTAAATACAGTCATTAATATTGTGATGTATGACGGTGAAGCTGAGCAAATGAAACAATTTATGCAGCAATTTGAGAGTAACCGTTCCTTCAATATCATCTTCATTAAAGACGACCTGTCACATATATATGAAATATCAGCTGCGCTGGCACGCAACGAGCTCATATGCCTGCATGGCGACCGTTTCCGCCCCGGCAACAGAACTATGCAACATGATTTCCTGGGGAAAAATGCCTTATTTCCTGCAGGGCCCTTTATCTTAGCAGCTAAATTAAAAGCACCCGTTTGTTTTGTTTTTGCTTTTAAAGAAACTAATTTCCATTATCACTTTTATGCATACCCGCCCCGGGTTTATGAGGGCAGGGGTACGCAGGGAATGGAAAAGATGCTGGATGAATACGTAGACAAACTGGAAGACAAACTGAAACAATACCCTTGGCAGTGGTTTAATTATTACGATTTCTGGAAATGATACCTCAGGCAGACATTATAAAATATATACCCCAAAGGCATCCGTTTGTGATGGTAGATACCGTGCTACAGGCCGATGCCAAAGTTTCTAAAACCTCCTTCGAAATCAGGGAGGATAACCTTTTTGTGGTAAACGGATTTTTTACTGAACCTGGCCTGGTAGAAAACATGGCACAAACTGCCGCCGCCGGTACAGGCTACCGCTACCAGCAAAAAGGCGAGGTGGTGCCCGTGGGTTTTATTGGCGCTATAAAAAATTTGAAAATATATAGTTTGCCTAAAACAGGCGATATATTATTTACAGAAATAGTGATAACACATACTGTATTAAGTGTGCATGTGGTAGAAGCTAATGTGTATGTAGATAATATAAAAGTGGCCAGTTGCGAAATGAAGATATTTGAACAGGCAACGTAAAACAGGAAGGGGAATATTTGAAGACATTACATCATACTACGGAACTGGAAGTGAAGTTCAGCGAGGCCGACCCGCTGGGCATAGTTTGGCACGGGCATTATATCCGTTATTTTGAAGATGGCCGCGAGGCATTTGGCCAGCAATACGGGCTGAAGTACCTGGACTTTTACAGGAGCAATATTGTAGTGCCAATAGTGAATATCCAATGCGATTATAAAAGGATATTGCGCTACGGGCATAAGATAAGGCTGGAAACTACCTACGAAGACACACCTGCTGCGAAACTCTTGTTTCACTATAAAGTATTCGATGCCGCTACCAATGAGCAGGTGGCATCGGGCAGTTCGGTACAGGTATTTATGCACCGCGATTCATTAGAGTTGATGCTGTACCTGCCACAATTCATGACAGACTGGAAGAAGAAATGGCTGAACAAATAACACCATCTGTTTACGCAATAGCCACGGATATTACCTCTCCGTTAGGCATGAGTACCGATGCCAACTGGGAGTCTGTAGCAAACGGCATACAGGGCTTCAGCGCTTATGAAAACAACGGGCAAACCTATTATGCAGCAAAGCTCAACGACCACCGATGGAAGCATATACACTCCGCCATTACAAATGATGCCCTCACCCGCTTTGAAAAGCTCTGCCTGTTTTCCGCTAATAATGCAATTGCACAACTACCCTCCGCTTTCAACCCGGATGAAACAGTACTGGTATTATCCACTACCAAAGGCAATATAGGCTGGCTGAATGAGGATAGTGACGAAAGGACATTGCTCCACACAAGCGCACGTATTATAGCTGAACAGTTGGGCATTGCTGCTACCCCTGTCGTGGTATCGCACGCCTGCGTATCCGGCTCGGTAGCGCTCTTGTATGCGCAAAGATTGCTGACCTCGGGCAGATACAAAAATGCAGTGGTCATTGGCTGCGACCTGTTTACGCCCTTTGTATTAAATGGCTTCCTGTCCTTCCAGGCGATAGCGGCTGCGCCATGCAGGCCTTTCGATGCTGACAGGACCGGCATCAACCTGGGAGAAGCAGCCGCCACTGTCATCCTTACCACTGAACAACACACTGAGCCATTAGCCAAACTAATGGGCGGGGCTACATCCAACGATGCCAACCATATTTCCGGTCCATCACGCACTGGCGAGGAACTGGCGATGGCTATCAGCCGTGCTATGGACGATGCCGCGCTACAGGCGAGCGATATCAATATGATTTCCGCGCACGGCACAGCCACTGCTTATAACGATGAGATGGAAGCCAAGGCCATACACCTGTCAGGCATGGGTGAGGTGCCGCTGCACAGCATGAAAAGCTACACAGGGCATACACTGGGTGCTGCAGGTGTGCTGGAAAGCGCCATGATTATTGAATCCCTACGCAGGCAGCAATTGATTCCCTCAGCAAACTATGCAACACACGGAGTATCTGTACCTGTAAACGTAACCACTGCTATGCAACCCGCTGAAATAAACTATGTGCTGAAGACCGCTTCCGGATTTGGCGGCAGCAATGCGGCTATTGTATGGGGAAAAGCCTAATTAGCTAATGCGTTCAGCGCTATCCATGCCATAGTGCCGACACCTGTTTTCATCGCTTCTTCATCTATATTGAAATGCGCGTTGTGTACCGAAGCGGTGAACTCTTCGTTATTCCTGTTAGTACCTATACGGAAGAAGCAACCCGGCATATGCTGTGTATAAAAGCTGAAATCCTCACCCGCCATACGTATATCCAGTTCTTTTACATTTCCATCGCCCAGGTAGGCTTTGGCCCAGCTCTCAGCCTGTGCGGTTACTGCAGGGTCGTTATATAAAGATGCGTGCCCCTGGGGAATATTTACGATGGCTTTGGCGCCGTATGCTTCGCAGGTCTTTTCAGTAAACTCTGTAATATACCTGTGTGCTTTTGCCCGCCATTCTTCATTCATGGTGCGGAAGGTTCCCCATAGTTCCAGTTTATCAGGTATTACATTAGTAGTAAACCCTGCTTCTATTTTACCGAAGGTAAGTACCGATGGTATGATGGGGTTGCCTTTTCGGGATATCACTTGTTGCAATCCTGTTATCACTTGTGCGACAATGGCTATGGGGTCTACAGCCTGGTGGGGCAATGCTGCGTGTCCGCCTTTCCCTTCTATGGTGATATATATCTCGTCTGTACTGGCCATATATTGTCCCGCCCTGAACCCTACTGTGCCACTGGGCAGGTGCGGGTACACATGCAATGCAAATATCGCTTCGGGCTTAGGATTTTCTAATACTCCGGCTTCTATCAGCAGGCTGGCGCCGCCAGGCAGCTTTTCTTCCCCTTGCTGGAAGATTAGTTTTACTGTGCCCTCCCATTCGTCCTTCAGGTCGTTAAGGATGCGCGCTACACCCAGCAGGCAACTGCTATGCACATCGTGCCCGCAGGCATGCATTACACCATCGTTCTGGCTCTTATAAGGTACGTCGTTCAACTCCTGTATAGGCAGCGCATCCATATCGGCACGCAGGGCTATGCATTTTTTCGTGGGGTTCTTGCCTTCTATTAAACCAACCACACCTGTACCGGCTACACCCGATTGATGAGGTATCCCCCACTCCGTCAGCTTCTGCGATACGAACGCGGCAGTATTATATTCTTCAAAAGACAACTCGGGGTGCGAGTGAATATGGTGGCGTATAGCCTGCACATCCGGGAAATATTCCAATGCCTTTTGTCGAATAGTATCAATCATCTTTGAGTGTATTTATTGTAACATAATCAGGCACTATCATACATGCGCCGTAGATGGATATCATTTCACGGTACAGGTCCCCGGCATCTTCGCGGGTGGCAAAGTCGCCCACCTTTACCCTGTATTGGGGCTGTGTATATACCATGTACACTTTAGTACCGGGGTAGCGGCGCATAAAGTCGGCCTTGCGGCTGAATGCTATATTACGGTCTACCCCATAATATATCTGCACGCGATAGCCGCGCATATGCCTGATGCCGCCCGACTGCTGATTTTTATGCTTATCTACCAGTATAGCCAGCCGGGGGTCGGCATGTATTGCTATATTTTTATCCCAGTTGCTGGCAGCAGCTACGGGCTGGTCTATATTTTCTTCTACCACTATCTGCGCACTACTATCTGCACCCGCCACAAAGGCAAGCATCACCGTCAGCACTATATTAAACAACCATCTCATTCGTCACCTAAAGTTATGAAGTCCTGCCGACTTAGAAATTTTTAATGATTTCTTCAGCAAACTCGCTGGTTTTTACCTGCGTGGCGTCCGTCATCAGCTTATAGAAGTCCACCGTTACACGCTTGTGCATAATGGCAGTCTGCAGGCCGTTTTTAATACACTTCGCAGCATCGTCCCAGCCCATATATTCCAGCATCATCACCCCGCTCAGTATCAGTGATGAGGGATTCATGGTATCTGTATTGGCAAAACGCGGCGCTGTGCCATGCGTTGCTTCAAATATAGCATGGCCCGATTTGTAATTGATGTTTGCGCCGGGTGCGATACCTATACCACCCACAGCCGCAGCCAATGCGTCTGATATATAGTCACCATTCAGGTTCAGTGTAGCAATTACCGAGTAGTCTTGTGGTGCCAACAGTATTTGTTGCAAAAAGTTGTCAGCTATCACATCTTTAATCACCAGCTTACCTTCGTGCTGGGCCTTTTCCATTTCTTCTATAGCTGCATCCTCACCTTTTTCTTTCTTAGTAGCTTCCCACTGGTTCCAGGTATATATTTTGTCGCCAAACTCGCGTACCGCCAAGTCGTAGCCCCATTTTTTGAAGCCGCCCTCGGTAAACTTCATAATATTGCCCTTGTGCACCAGCGTTACCGATGTGCGCTTATGGGTCAGTGCATATTCAATAGCAGCCCTTACCAGGCGCTCTGTACCTTCTTTTGATACCGGTTTGATGCCAAATGCCGTTGTTTCGGGAAAACGTACTTTATCACCACCACCCAGTTCGGTACGGATGAATTCCATCAGTTTCTTAGCCTCGGGGCTGCCTTCAGCACATTCTATACCGGCGTATATATCTTCCGTATTCTCGCGGAATACCACCATGTCTACTCTGTCTGGGTAATGCACCGGCGATGGTACACCTACAAACCAATGAATGGGGCGCAGACATACGTACAGGTCCAGCTCCTGGCGCAGGGCCACGTTCAGCGAGCGGATACCACCACCTATGGGGGTAGTCAACGGGCCTTTTATAGAAACTATATATTCTTTCGCTTTATCCAGGGTGTCTGCAGGCAGCCATTCCCCGGTCTGGTTAAAGGCCTTTTCGCCAGCCAGCATTTCTATCCATTCAATCTTACGCTTGCCCAGGTAGCAATGCTCTACAGCTGCGTCTATCACACGCCTGCTGGCGCGCCACACATCGGGGCCTATGCCATCACCCTCTATAAAGGGGATGATGGGATTGTCGGGAACTAAAAGCTTACCGTTGCTGCCTATCGTTATCTTCTGAGGTGTCATATCGTTGTTTTGTTATGTATTGCCCGCGCGAAATTACTTGAAGAATATCGAAATCTGAAAACATATCTGTAGTGTCTATATTTACCCCAACCCCTGAAGGGGCTAATGAGGAAACAAAAGAATATTGCATGAGTTCGGGCAGGTGAAAATTTGTTAACTGTTCGTCCAAATTGCAACTACCGCGTTTAACCGAAAGCAATACCGCATCTTTGCAACTAATTGAAAAGAAACACATTACAAACGGTTTGTTAACTTTTGTTAACTCCTGTTGTATTTCTTTCGGACAGTAACAGAAAGCAAAACGCCCGGCTGTGTGCCGGGCGTTTTTATTAAATATGGTTTTTATTTGCAGTGGTGGGTGCATGGTTTTGGTTC
>CAZEZM010000031.1:0-52030 GCA_964515955.1 uncultured Flavipsychrobacter sp.
ATAGAAATCACTTTTACAGGTAACAACAGCGCTACCGGTGCTGACGTAACCATCCCTTTCACAACTGTGAACGACTATGCTAACGGCGTTGAGTCTGATGCACAGGAACTGAAAGTACGTTCTAACAAAAACTTCTCTGTAGCTGTTAAGGCTAACGCAGGTGAGTTCTCTTATACAGGTAACACTACCCCTGCTCCTGAAATGCCCGTAGAAGGTGTACTGGCTGTAAAAGTAACAGCTAACGGTACAGGTGGTAACATAGCAGGTTCTTTCAGCGAGTACGCTACTTTGACTTCAAGCAACCAGGACCTGATAACTGCGGCTGACCGTGGTGGCAACCAGACTTTCAGCGTGAAGTATAAAGCTACTCCCGGTTTTGCTTACCCTGCAGGTACTTATGCTGTAGATGTAGTATACACTGCTACCCAGGAATAATAAAGATTGTCTCTCTCGTTGTAATATTAAGCGGCCCCGTAAGGCCGCTTTTTTGTTTTAACAGGCATATTATTAAAGCCCTTGTTTGTTAATCGCTTGTTAACGCTTTGCAAACCGCTCGTTAACAGCGGGGCCATCCGTTTGCCTACCCTATCAGCTATTGCATATTTGCATGAGATAAAGACATTAACAACAGCCGCATATAGAGGTAAGAGAATTTATCTGGCTGTACATATAGGGATATAATCACAAAATTATTTTTTTGAACGGACTAAATGCGATAGCTATTGATGCTATGCAATTTGTAGGAGTCTCTCTCTTATCCCTTATATACAGAAGCCCTTTTTAGGGCTTCTATTTTTTTATACAAAAAAACCCCCTGCTGTTTTAGCAAGGGGTTAATGGGTAAAATCAACCATTACATGTTTTGGCCTGCTACCAGGTGCACCTGTAAGTTCACCTCCGGGCGAATGAATTTATCGCCCAGGCTTTCATCATTGCCATATACGATATTCCATTGTGTACGGTCAATATTGAAATTGGCATCGGCTGTTACTTTATCCCCTGTCATGTATACCTTGGCCGGGAATGTGATGCTCTTGGTTATTCCTTTTAAAGTAAGGTTACCGGTAATAGTATGTGTTGCATCCTTCATCACCAGGTCTTCAGTATTTTGAACCCCCTCGCTGATGCTTGTTATTACAAATGTTCCTTCCGGAAACTTCTCAACATGGAAAAAATCCTCGCTCTTCAGGTGGCCCTGGAGCTTGGCATTGCCCTCTGCATCCTGGTCATCAGGCGTGATGCTGCTGATATCAATTACAAAACTACCGCCTGTTAAATCGTCGCCCGAAACAACCAGATTGCCGTCCTTTAACACAAATGTACCGTGGTGGCGCCCTACAGGCTTAGTGCCTATCCACTCAATTTTACTTTCAGACAGGTTGGCGGAATAAGTAATACCTGAAGTTTGTTCTACGTCTTTAGCATCAGATACTTCTGCGCTATCTGCTTTTGGCGCATCGCTGCAGGCCACGAACATCATACTGCCTGCTAAAATTGGTAATAATCTTCTTTTGTTGTACATACATTAATTGTTTAAACACAAATATACTGTTATTCTGCTTGTATAGTGGTATCTTGTGCTAAGTATTGTCTATAAGCGTATAATGAAAAGTATTACACCTGACGAGTTAAAAAGTTGGCAAAGAAATGCTAAAATTTATTTGCTACTGGATGTACGGGAAGAATGGGAACATGCTGCTTTTAATATTAACGGCATAAATATTCCACTGGGTGATATAATGGCCAGAAAAGCAGAACTGGATAATAGTAAGCCAATCGTTATTTATTGCGAAAAAGGTATACGAAGCACAATTGCTATACAAAGGCTGGAACAATATGGCTTTTCAGACCTTTATAACCTGACGGGCGGCATGGCAGCCTGGAAGAAAAGCATGTAACCGTACTTTACATGCTGCAGTATCAGGAGATTACAAATTGTTCCCTTGGTGGATAATGTGTAATGGAACGCCAATCAATAGAGCATACCTTCTTCAGTTTCTTTGCCAGTTCAGATACCGTGTTGGACTTTACAATATAGTAGTTTGCCCCTTCTCTAAAAGCTTCTTCTATTTTGATATCATGCTTATGGCTTGTATACATTATAACAGGTAAATTGTCGTATTCTTTGTTTTTCCGTATTTCCCTGATGCATGATATCCCATCTTTGCAAGGGATATTAATATCCAGGAACAAGATGTCAGGGAGTTGTTCTTTCAATAACACAAAAAGCAATTCCCCGTCTTTTGCATGCCTCAGGTACATGGGAATTTCATACTCATTATTTACTTCCTTTATCGCCAATTCAAAAACAATTACATCATCCTGGTCATCTTCTGCCAATAATATATTCTTCGTTTGTTCCTGCATTTCGAAAGAGTTTTTTGCCATTATATGCCTTCAAATATAAAACAGATATTTTAAGTGCATTTTATTGCCGGTATAAGAGCTGTAGTGTGGATTTATACTTAATAAGATAAACATACGCTACCTGTATAGGTTAAAAAACTGTACCAATAAATGTATCTACAAATTATGCTGATTTAATTTTTTTTACAAGGCTAATTGCCGGTTTAGTATAGTCTGTTTGACTTTATTATGACAATGTGTAGAGATTATTGAACAGGCTATTTATAACGAATATTCTTATACTGTGCCTGTTAGGGACAATATTCTGATTGTTTCTTAACTTACATGCATGGAACTAACGTTCACAGAAGAGAACTATATCAAGGCATTATATACCATTCAGAGTAGAAATGAGAGTGGTGAAGCATCTGTAAACGAAATAGCTGAACGTATGCATACCCGCCCGGCTACCGTAACAGACATGTTCCGCAAATTGTCTGAAAAGGGGTTGATACACTATGAAAAATACAAAAAAGTACGCCTGACTGATGTGGGCGCTAAAATAGCACTGGGAATACTTCGAAAACACCGCTTGTGGGAAACGTTTTTGTGCGATAAGCTGAATTTTGCCTGGGATGAAGTACACGAGGTGGCCGAGCAACTGGAGCATATACAATCTCAAAAACTCATAGAACGCCTGGACGAGTTCCTGGGTTTTCCTGAGTATGACCCCCATGGCGACCCCATCCCCAAACACGATGGGCAGCTTCCTGCGAGCAAGGCCATCCCATTAAGCGATATGCCGGAAAATGTAAAGTCTGTGTTTGTGGCGGTTAATGATACATCCAGTGCTTTTCTGCAGCAATTAAAAAGGTTTGAATTGGAAATAGGCGCTGAACTGACTATCACAGAACGCATGCCATACGACAAAAGCGTATGGGTGACCAACAAGAAAGGAGACAGCTTCCAGCTTTCAGAAAAAATTGCCGCGAATATATACGTGGTGTAAATTACTTTTTCAACGGCTGCTTGTATATGGGTACAGTAGAGCATGGTTCTCCATACATAAGCGATTTTACAACCGGCCTTAATATTGCGGTAGCAGCTACATAAGCAATTTCAGGAACTTCTTTATCTCCACAGCCTTTCAGTACCACTCTTTTATCTGCATATTCCGCTATATTAATCTCAGCAACCCTGTCAGATACAAGCTTCCTGTACAGTTCATCGGCAGAGCCATAATAAACACTCAAGGCGTGGGATTGCAACAATGATGCAATCAGCATATATGCCCATACGGGCAATATTGCGTCTGCAGAACAAAATATGGCTACATGCTTATCCCGGTATTGTTCCCAGTCATGCGTTTTCATGGCCTCGCGAAAATCTTTTTCCTTTAATATCATCTCGCGGAAAAGAAATGGTTTAATATCAAACCCCATTAATGTACCCTTGTCCGGCAGGTAGTTTGCCAGGTCAATAGAAACTATACCACTTTCGGCCACCTTGTTCACAATAACATCCATATAGCAAAGTTACGATACCATTTGGCCAAAAAGAAAACAGCCAGGCCTTTGCCTGACTGTTTTTATTGATGTCTTGTTAAACCCGCTCTATACTTAAAAGTTCTTGGGGTTGAATTTGATTTTAGCTTTCTTCTTCAGTTGAGTACCAATTTGCGAGCTAATTGTGTTTTTAGCTTCCATCGCCATCATTTCCCTTTCGCGCATAACAAATGAAGTATCCTGTTCCGGTTTTTTATACCTTGCCTTTACAGTAATGAAGTACAATCCGGCCTGGTCTTTTATTGGCTTTGATACTGTATTCAGCTTCAAGCCACTGTAAAACGAATGGCCTACCACCTTAGGAGCGTAGCCTATAGCCCCGGTAAATGAATTGTTTCCCCTGAATGAATCTAATGATTGTACCTGGGTTCCTGCCGCAGCGGCTATTTCCGCCAGCGATTTCTTAGACTCATACTTTTTAGCCAGTATTTCTGCTTTCTTTTCATTTTTCACCATCGGCTCTATATTGGCACGCAGTATAGTGTCCAGCTCCATCAGGCCTTCTTCCCTGATAGCTGTCAGTTTAGCCACAACATATTTACCACTCAGTTGAAAAACAGGGGATACATCACCAACTTTTGCTTCATACATCCATTTTATCACATCCCTGGATGGGCCCAATCCGTACACAGTAAAATCGGACACCTTAATATTATCTGCAACCAGCTTCTGAAGATTGTCTTTTTTTACTGCTTCGTCAAAGGCTTGGGCAGAAGTACTTTTGCCGGCAAATTCTGTAGCGCTGGCATATATTTCATTTTCTGTTTCGTCGCCGGCAAACAATGGTTTGCTGATAATAGCAAGTTTTACTGCCTGCTGGTATTCGCCATGGCTCAGTATCTCTATATAATGATACCCTGAATACCCGTTACTTTCCACCTTTACAGTAGTTACCTGGCCGGGTTTGTTCTCAAAAATAAAGTCGCTGAACTCTTTTACTAAACCATCCTTCTGCGAAAAGGGGAATGTGTATTCTCCTGCTTTATCCTTGCTACCAGCATCGTCCGAATACCTTTGCACCATTTCAGCGAAAGACGCACCTGCTTTGATAGCAGCTGCTACACTGTCAATCTTCCTCTTTGCTACGCTATCTTCCTGCACAGCTTGTCCCCTGTCAGCAGTTTTTATCAATATATGCCTGCACATTACAGAATCGGGGTACATTTTCTTATCCAGCACTTTCACCAACCTGTAAGTTTCATTTTCATACACAGGGCCAAATACACTGCCTACAGGAAGATTGTACAGAGAATCAGCAAAAACGGATTTATAATCTGCTTTCATTCTGTACGCGCCATTAAACGATTCTTCAGAATTCCTGTTGACGAAGCTTTCATCATCGTTTGAATTTGCAAACTCTTCTTTTATTTCGTTGAGTACTCCTAGTGCACGTGCAGTATCTTCTTTTGCAGGTAATACATTGAACGATACGTATTCCATACTACGTGTCGATTCTTCATTATAAAACTCAGACTTGTGATTCTTCATGTAGTTTTTAAAATCTTCATCTGTCAGTTTCACCTGGTCGTCCTGCACTGTTTCATAGTTAAGGCTTACATAATCAATATCAGCCATTGAAGCTTGTTGTTCAGCCCTTGCTTCTACCAGGAACTTCGGCATATACACTGCTGCGGTAAAAAGTGTGTTGTATTTTTTAGACAAGGCGTTGCGCAGTATGTACGACTTATATGTTTCCCAGTGTTGGCGTGCTTTGCCGGTAGGGTCCAATTGGTCTACCTGTTGTTCAAACAATTTTACATATTGAGGGTCAAACATCTTGGTATCAGGATTCATAAATGCCTGGTAATTCCTCACACCCGGATCCGGATCATTGCCATATATCAAATCATTTTTCTCGGCTTCTGTCACGGTTATACCCAATTTATCCGCCTCTTCAGCTATCAATTGTTCTTTCACCAATTCTTCCAGTGCCATGCCATTCAGTTGTGCGCGGAAATTATCATCGATGGTTTGGGTGCTACCATACAATATTTCGTAATCTTTGGTACGTTGCGAATAGGCTATATAATCAATTTTTTCGCCGTTCACTTTTACAATACTGGTATCATCACCAAACAGACTACCGCTTCTGCTGCTCAGTGCGTCCATTAATATAAAGGCTACCAATGCCAATGCGATAACTCCACCTGCGAGTTTTGCATATTTCGTCCTGATCTTCTGAATTACAGACATATTAATATAGGTTCTGACTTTTTAGTTGTAAGGACGGCAAATTTATATGAAAAATTGTGATTTTGGCTATTGGGCGGCTTTTTAATGCATTATTTATCATCGTTGCCTTATAAATACACCTATTAAAATAAAAATATATTTCTTGTTAATTGTTATTCAACAACCCCTGTTGATAAGCGTGGATAACCTGCGATATTCGGCCAGGTTATTAGATATTTACAAATCGTTAATGCGATTTTATTTTTTTGTTATGTTAGTAACCCTGTTTTTCCACACCGATCTACGATATCCAGATGGATGAATTTTCCAACAGCGCCCTTAATCCACAATTCCTCTTTTTATGTGGGAAAGCCTGTTTAACGCATATTTACCATGTGGATAATCAAAGAATTAATGGGGTACGAATACTCTTGCTTAACTTTGCAATAGGGATAGAAAAATTATTCCCCCATATCCACAGTCCTAATTAGTAATAGTTCTTTTTTAAAAAGCTTTTTTATTATTTATTACAATGGTTGATAACATCAATTTGACCGCCGAAGGAATTGAAAAAACAGGATACCTGGACATTGAAATTGACCCTGCACTCGACCTTTTTCAGGAAATAGAGAAATTAAAGAAAGAGAAGAATGCCATCTTGCTGGCGCATTACTACCAGGAGCCGGATATACAGGATGTAGCCGATTATATTGGTGACAGCCTGGGCCTTGCACAAAAAGCTGAAGCAACAGATGCGCAGATGATAGTATTTGCAGGTGTGCATTTCATGGCGGAAACTGCTAAAATATTGAACCCTGATAAAAAAGTACTCCTGCCTGATTTGAAAGCCGGTTGTTCCTTAAGTGATAGCTGTCCGCCGGTATTATTCAAAGCGTTCAAGGAGAAACACCCCGACCACCTGGTTATTTCTTATATCAATTGTTCAGCAGGCATTAAGGCATTAAGTGACATTATCTGTACCTCGTCAAATGCCAGGGCTATTGTGGAAAGTTTGCCTGCGGACCAAAATATTATTTTTGCTCCTGACAAAAACCTGGGTGCGTATATCAATAAAGTTTCGGGTCGGGATATGTTGTTGTGGAATGGAGCATGTATGGTGCATGAACTTTTTTCCATGGAAAAAATCACACGGCTGAAGGAACGCCATAAAGATGCCCTGGTGATAGCACATCCTGAATGTGAAGAACCGGTTCTTAAACTCGCAGATTTTATTGGTTCTACTACACAATTGCTCAATTTTACCAGGAAGAGTAAGTCAAACACATTTATAGTAGCTACGGAAACAGGTATTTTGCACCAGATGCAGCAACAATCACCGGATAAGACATTTATACCGGCCCCTCCTGATAACGCCTGTGCTTGTAATGATTGCCCTCATATGAAACTTAATACACTTGAAAAACTCTACTTGTGTATGAAATATGAACTTCCTGAAATAACGATGGATGAGCATCTGAGAATAGCAGCAAAAAAGCCTATTGACAGAATGCTTGAGTTGAGCCGGCAGTTAGGTTTATAGTCTCGATATTGTCAGAAAAAGCTATACATTCCTAAAATAGAAGATTTGATTTTTGTTTTCAAGTCAATATTTCTGTATTTTGGTACATTAATATTTTTGTATAACAGAAAAAGGGAATACTATGACAAAATTCAACTCTTTAACATTTTTGCTCCTGGCAGTAGTGGGGATACCCTTACTATCGGTAGCACAACCCAGAATGGGTGCATGGGGCGACACAGCAAATGCAGCCAATAACAACTATTACATTGACTACGTAGGCGGCAGGGTATCTATCACGGCCCCTGCATCTATAGCGGGTCCGGTTACACACACTATTTCCAATGATGGTGATGGTGGAACCAATGAATGGGGCGGCTCAATCAAAGGATTGTCCAGTCCGATTCTGAATGTGGATATAGTAAAAGCTGATCCATACGAGGCGTGCGGAACACTAAATAATGCTGCAGCAATGGTAGGAAAAGTAGCATTGATAAAAAGGGGTAACTGTGAATTCGGTGCCAAAGCTTTGGCAGCTCAAAATGCCGGTGCAGTGGCTGTCATCATAGTAAACCAGATATCAGGCCCTCCCGTAGGTATGGGTGCCGGTGCCCAGGGTGCAAGCGTTACTATCCCCGTTATCATGGTGTCTGATGTAGATGGCGCTGAAATTGAGAATACATTGGCTAATGAGCCTGTTACCTTCTCTATGGCGATATGGAGCAACGGGTACAATAACGACATAGGTATACTGGACAGGGGCCTGAGCCTTTGGCATGCATATTCAGTGCCATTTTCTCAGGTAAGCGGTGGTACCAGCTCACTTCAGTACAACGGCATTAACGGTGCAGTTATTGGCAACTTCGGAACAGCTACATCTACAAACACCAAGCTGAAGGCTACATTGAAATGGACGCCTACCGGCGGCAGTACTACTGTTGTAAGGTCAGACTCTATGACTATCGCAAGCTTCGCGCCGGGTGATTCTATATTGTCGCCATTTATGGATATGGGTTATAACCTGAATCCGACAACAACAGGCCGCTATGATGTTGAGTATGAGTTGGAGCCTTCCTTCACAGACCAGTTCGCTGGTGATAATAAGGCCAGCTATTCATTCTATGTGGATAACAGGATTTTTTCTAAAGGCAGGTATGATTTCTCTACAGAAAGGCCATATACATCAAGCGGGTCAAGGTTTGCCAGCGGAGATGATTTCCTTTGGGGGCCTATGTATTATATGGAAAAAGCAGGGTACCAAATAGAACATGTTAAGTTCAGCATATCAAACGGTGATCCCAATAACAACAGCATGGCCAACAAGGGAACAGTTTATGTATCTGTTTGGAAATGGGCGGATGCAAACTCTGATTCTGTAATGGTATCTGATGAGTGCACACTGGTTGGTTTAGGCAATTATGCGTTCACTGCCACCGATACATCGGGACAGGTACAGAGGGTTGCCATAAGCGATGCGCTTAACCCCGGAACGCCTACTGTAACAGAAGCTAATACATGGTATTGGGTTGCTGCATCTGTTCCCGGCGACTTGTTTATGGGTATAGATGGAGTGAGCAATTATTTCGTACGTTCATGGATAAGGCATAATGCTACGGCTAAAATACGTGAGCCGTTTGCGCCGTTGTACAATGGCACTTACCAGGATTTCTTTAATTCTCCCGGTACACAAAATAACGTGCCTGCGCACTATCCTTTTGAAAGGTTTATTGCACTGGAAGATTCTATTAAGTTCTCTCAGCAAAAGAATGGTTATGTTCCTTCTTTGCCGGTATCATTATCATTGTTCAAGGTAGGTGTTGAAGAAATGGCGAATGCTAAAGGTTTAGATATCAGCATTTACCCTAACCCTGTAACGGATGTAATGAACGTATCTTTGAAACAGGACAAGCAGGCGACAGAAGTTCAATACGCAGTATTAAATTCGGTAGGTTCAGCTATTATGCAGGAGACACACCGCAATGTTGCAAATGATACTTATACCGTATCAACAGCACAGCTCGCTGCAGGGACATACTACCTGGTTATCAATGTAGATGGTGAAATGCAGGCTAAGAAGTTTACGGTTATCAAGTAATAATTTATTGAATAGTTTTTTAAACGGGAGTTGTTATTCAGCTCCCGTTTTTTTATATACCATTTTACCTTTTACTATTGTATAAATGACATTTACGTTTAGCAATTCATTTTCAGATATGGTCATGATATCTTTATTCAGTATCACCAGGTCTGCATCTTTTCCTGTTTCAATACTGCCTTTCTCTTTTTCCCAAAACACACTTTTTGCGGCCCAGGCGGTCATGCCCATTAATGCCTCTTTGCGGCCCAGTTTATTTTCCGGCAAGAACCCATTTCCCGGTTTACCGTTTATATCCTTGCGGGCTACAACTGTGTAAAAGGTAGCTAATGGATTAATTGCCTCAACCGGGAAATCGGTACCCAATGGCATCCAGCCATTTTGTACCAGCAGTTTTTTATAAGCGTATGCAGTAGGTAAGCGCTCCTCTCCTAATCTATCGCCCGCCCAGGGTATATCTGATATGGCGTGTGTTGGCTGTACAGAAGGGATGATTTTATACTTAGAAAACAATACATAATCCTGATAATCAACAACTTGTGCATGTTCTATCCGCCACCGCAAATCATTATTTTCAGGCAAAAATTCGCTATAAAGCCTGAGAATAGCACGATTGGCACTATCCCCTATTGCGTGTGTACATAACTGCAAATTATGGGCTTTTGCCAGGGTAGCAATTTCCCTCATTTTGCTGATATCTGATAACAACATACCCACATGGCCCGGCATATCTGCATATGCTCTTAACAGGCAAGCCCCCCTACTTCCTAATGCACCGTCAGCATATAGTTTTATGCCACTGATTTGAAACTGTTCTTTTTTATACAATCCCTTTGCTGCATAAGCATTTAATGTACTATCGTCCTGTGCCAGCAATATCGAATTAGCAATACTCAGTTTATTTTGCTCATAGAGTTGTTGGAGTAGGCTTATTTGATCTGCTTTAACGCCACAATCAACAACAGCTGTGAGACCAAGCGAGAAACATTCCTGTTCTGCTGCTTGCAGATATTTGGTTGCTTCTGCTATCGGGGGTAATGAAGGGATAATATTTTCCACGGGTTCAGCAGCATTGTCTATTAATATCCCCGTGAGTTTCCCATTTGCTTTGCCAACAATTCCCCCAGGAATAATTGTGTTTAGAGTAATCCCGGCCATATCCAGGGCTTTCTGGTTGTATAATACCGCGTGGCCATCTACACGCTTAAGTATTATCGGTTTCTCTGGAAACAAACTATCCAGTATTTTTTTATCAGGATACTCCTTTGTTTCCCAATCGTTCTGGTCCCAGCCACGGCCATATATCCAGTCGAGAGTATTTGTTTTATCATACTCCACGAGCTTTGCCAATACTTCTTCATACGACTTAGTTCCAACAAGGTCAAGTCTGTAAGAGCTTAAGGCATAGCCACTGAAATGGCAGTGAGCGTCGATAAACCCCGGATATACATACATACCGGCGACATCTACCGTGCTATCCGCGCTATATTGGTTGGTGATACTTGATTTGTCTCCAACAGCAATGATTTCCCCGTCTTTTATAGCGATAGCTTCATATTCATGAAATTGACTGTCAGCCGTGTATACCTTACCGGCCAATATCACCATATCTGCGCGTTTTTTAGTTGCACAAGAAACGAATGCGAGCAATGCAATTGCCACCAGACTGTATTTATTCATAAGGAAACGTGATTTTGTTCCACGTGGAACTATAAAGCTAATGTTTTGTCTGACATGTTCCACGTGGAACGGAGGCTGTTAGACGCAAGTCTTATTGTTCCACGTGGAACATGTTCAATTAAAATGGGGGCCTTAATGAGCCCTCCATGTATGTATGTTGTTGATAATCAAACATTAAAGAGTGTAGCCAGCGCCTATTCGCAAGTTTAACATGCTATTTTCGCTTTGTGCCATAGGTACAAATGAGTCAATTCCCCATGGGCTAATTGTCATAGTTACCGTGCTCGTCAGGAAAAACCTGTTAAAAGAATACTTTGTAGTGTGGTTTATTCCGAATTGCATGTCGTTAATGTTTGTTTGTCTGATGCGGCTTTCCGCTACCCTGCCATCACTGTAATAGCGGTTTGTGGCAATTTCTGTTCTTTCATTGAGTATGGCGACTGCTGTGACCCCTATATAGCTCCTGAAATTCTTCATTAGTGCGCATTTATCTTGTAGAACAGGGCAAGACAGGTCGTACTGCACCGATAGGCTGAAGTCTATGTTGTAATTCTGAATTTTAAGGGCTAAAGGCTCGTGATCCATGGGGGCAAACGTTTCCAGTATCCGGGGTGCTTCGTCGTAGGTATAATTATACTGAGTAGTACTAAACTCGAAGGCCAGCCGGCCTTTGGTTTCATATCTCATGAAGAGTTGCTTTTCCCAATAATTGTGTTTGATACCCTCTCTGGCAGAAGTAATGTCAAATGTATTGCCTACTCCTGTTCTTAATCCTGCTGAAATGCCCTGTGCGCCTGCATTCTGTACAATTGAAAGTGCGAGAATAATAGAGAATAGATATTTCATAGCGTACCGTTTTAATAAAATTAACGAAAATCAATATTCAATCCGTCTATTGACACTATTTTAATGCCCATCCTTCGTAACTTTGCGCCCTTATGTTTCCTGAGTATGATGTAATAGTGGTAGGTGCCGGCCATGCCGGTTGTGAAGCAGCAGCTGCCGCAGCCAATATGGGCTCCAAAGTGTTGTTGGTGACCATGAACATGCAGACCATCGCCCAGATGAGCTGCAACCCTGCTATGGGTGGCATAGCCAAGGGACAAATAGTAAGGGAAATAGACGCCCTGGGCGGATATAGCGGGATCGTGAGCGACAAGAGTATGATACAGTTCCGTATGCTGAACCGCTCAAAAGGCCCGGGAATGTGGAGCCCGCGTACACAAAACGACCGTATGCTTTTTGCCCAGCTGTGGCGGGAGATGCTGGAGAATACCTCGAACCTGGATTTCTGGCAGGATATGGTAAAAGGCCTTATCGTTTCACGTGGAACGGTGAAGGGAGTAGTAACCGGGATGGGGCAGGAGATATATGGGAAGACAGTAGTACTGACTAACGGTACCTTCCTGAATGGTGTGATACATGTAGGTGAAAAGCAGTTTGGCGGCGGCAGGATGGGTGAAAAGGGTGCTACCGGTATCACCGAACAACTGGTAGAACTGGGCTTTGAAAGCGCCCGCCTGAAGACGGGCACACCACCAAGGGTAGATGGCCGCAGCCTGGACTATACCAAAATGGAAGTGCAGGAAGGGGATGAAGAAATTGTCGGTTTTTCATATTTGCCTGTTGAAAGGATCAAACCGGAACAACAGCGCTGCTGCTGGATAACCTATACCAGCAACGAAGTGCATGAGATATTAAAAACCGGTTTTGAGCAATCGCCCATGTACCAGGGTAGGATAAAGGGCAGCGGCCCACGCTATTGCCCCAGTATTGAGGATAAAATCAGCCGCTTTGCCGAGCGGGAACGCCACCAGTTGTTTGTAGAACCCGAAGGCTGGAACACGGTGGAGATATATGTGAACGGGTTCAGTACTTCTTTGCCCGAAGATGTGCAGTTCAAAGCCTTGAAAATGGTGCCGGGTTTTGAGAATGTTAAGTTCTTCCGCCCCGGATACGCTATAGAGTACGACTATTTTCCACCTACGCAGCTACAGTTCACATTAGAAACCAAGCTAATCAGTGGCCTGTACTTTGCCGGGCAGATAAATGGGACAACAGGCTATGAAGAGGCGGCATGCCAGGGTTTGATGGCGGGTATCAACGCACACCGCAAGGCACAGGAAAAAGAACCCGTGGTACTGAAACGCAGCGATGCTTATATAGGAGTGCTGATAGACGACCTGATTAACAAAGGTACGGACGAGCCTTATCGCATGTTTACCAGCCGGGCGGAGTTCCGCACACTGCTGAGGCAAGACAATGCCGACCTGCGCCTGACTCCGCTTGGCCACGAAATAGGCCTCGCATCGGAGGAGAGGCTGCAAAGGGTAAACGAAAAGAAGCAGGATGTTGACAGAATAAAAAACATCCTGTCTGAATATCCTGTAGAACCAACAGCCGCCAACCCTTTCCTGGAAAAAATCGGGTCTTCTTCTATGACAGAGAAAAGCCGTGCCCTGAAACTGTTGCTACGACCGGGTATTAGCCTGAAGGATATGATACAGGAAATACCGGGACTGAAAGAAGCAATAGGCGATGCTGATGTACTGACGCTTGAACAGGCTGAGATACAGGCTAAGTATGATGTGTATATAGAAAAGGAGAAAGAACTGGTGAAGAAAATGGCTACGTTAGAAGATATGGTCATTCCGCAGTCATTCAATTACGACAAACTCACAGCCCTTTCAGCAGAAGCACGCCAGAAACTGGCTAAGATAAAACCCGGTACTTTGGGCCAGGCCAGTCGTATCAGCGGTGTCAACCCCAGCGATGTACAGATACTGATGGTGTATATGGGACGTTAATTCAAAAGTAAAAAGTCAAAACCCAAAAGTAAGAGGGCCGACCGATACGGCGTTTGAATCAAATAATGATAACATTCAATTTTTGAATTTTTTTACTTTTGAATTTTGAGTTATAAAGATTCCATCATCCGTTACTGCCAGTACCAGCCGCGCTGCCACAAAGAGGTGCGGAATAAGCTGTACGAATTGGGCTGCACCACGCCTGGAGTAGAGGAGCAGATTATTGACCTGATACAAACCGGACTGTTAAACGAGGAAAACTACGCACGTGCCATAGCCCGTGGCAAGTTCCGCATGAAACAATGGGGTAGGAGGAAAATCGTGGAACAACTGAAAATGCAACAGGTTTCAGACTATTGCATTAAAAAAGCATTGACCGAAATAGACGAAGATGAATACCTGGCAACACTGAAGACCCTGGCGGAGAAGAAACTGAAAGAACTGAAATCGGAGAAAAACATCTTCACCCGCAAACAGAAGATATATCGCTACCTGGTACAAAAGGGTTACGAAAGTGGATTGGCCGGCGAAACCATTAACGAAATCTTAAAAAAATAATTCGCAACAATACACGCAGGAATAGGTTATATTTACATAAACCATCAGGATATGGTACAACAGGTAACACAGGGTGTAAGCATCACAGTAGAAACATTCTTTCAGCCGGAGCAATCCAATTCGCTCACGAATGAATACCTGCATGCCTATCGGATAACGATAGAAAACCTCAGCCCGACGCCCGTTCAACTCATCAGCCGTCATTGGTATATTTCCGATGCATATTATGGTACTGAAGTGCGTGAAGTGGTTGGAGAAGGGGTTGTAGGTGAACAACCCATTATACAACCCGGCGAATCATACCAGTACATTTCCGCAGCCAACCTGCGCTCTGAAATAGGCCGTATGCGTGGCACTTACGAAATGGAGAACCTGTTCAACAAATCCCGCTTTACTGTTGATATTCCCGAGTTTCAGTTGGTGGCGCCTTTTAAGATGAACTGATTATCTTAGCAACCAATACGGAATGACCCCTGTCTATTCCTCTAAACCAAACCATTTCTATGCCAAAACAACCTCATGCCCATGCAGGGGAAACTACTGTTTCTACCCATCAGCCAATTGCCCAAAAGCAATCCCACATATTGTTATATGCTTTACTGGGCATATACATCCTCCTTGTTTTCTGGGGTGTCAGCAATCACGAGCAGTGGCGCGATGAAGCGCAAGCCTGGCTAATAGTCAGGGATACAAGCTTTACAGAACTGTTGAGCATACTCCGTACAGAAGGCCATCCCCCGCTATGGTACCTGCTCATCATGCCACTGGTAAAAACAGGTATGCCATACGATGCGCAAAACTGGGTGAGTGCAGTAATAATGACAGGCGCAGTATATATCTTGTTGTTCAGAACTAATTTACCTATTATTATAAAAATATTGCTGCCGTTCTCTTTCTTCTTTTTATACGAGTACGCATTCTTTGCACGCAGCTACTGTTTGATAGCCTTTTTCTCTGCAACTATTATCAGCCTCTACCCTAAGCGGTTGGAGCACCCTTGGCTATATGCGTTGTGTATAGTAGGGCTGTTCAATACACATGTATTGGTGTTTACCTTTTGCGGCGTGTTGCTGTTGCTGTATATATGGGATATTTATGAACAAAAGCTGAAGGAGAAACGAGTTTTGTCGGCAACTGCATTTATGGCCATAGGCGGAGGGTATCTTTTACCCTACCTCTTCCTGGCAAAGATGAGTGATGAATTTGCCCGGGGCATTGATGATAACTGGGCGCGTATTACCACCTCCATTAACAATGGTATCAGCATTGCTCAAAGTGATATACTTGCGATGCTGCTCTTATTGTCTGTTGCGGTTTTGCTGGCCAGGAGTAAAAAAGCGTTACTGCTATTAATTGGGGGATTGATAAGTGTTTTCTACATACTGGGGTTCAAATATTTTGCAGCGGGTATGCGGCACCAGGGGGTGATTTTTTTCGTGCTGCTGGTTGCGGTAAGCATCGCGGCAATTTATAGTCCGGGAGAAAAGAAAAAAGCATGGATGAATATGCTGCCAGCACAGTGGGTATTGGTTGCGATTTTGTTTATCCAGCTCAAACCTTCTTTTGAGCACTATATAAACGATGTGCAGAATACATTTTCAGGTGCGAAAGATGCGGCTGAATACCTGGAAGAAAATAAACTGGACGATAGAATAATTGTAGGCCACCAGGCATGGGCGGCCAGCGCACTGCTTCCCTTCATGGATAAAAACACGAAAATGTTCTATGGTGAATGTGAGCGCTACGGTACTTATTATGTGTACGACAGTTGTTTTATACAAGACAAATGGCAGTACGCGGTAGAAACATCTGTAGATGCAGCGTATAAAAATTTCACTGGACGGTTAGATAGCCTGGTGCTGGTATTTAATTATCCCGCTAACCCCAAAGCCCTCCAATTCCTCGACCTGGTATATTCGTCACCTGAGCCTCCGATAATAAAGGACGAGGCCTTTTATATATACAGGTTTAAGGATGGTGTGAGGTAGAACTACTTAAACAAACAATTCTTCGCCGTCCACCAGGGGTGTATTTCGTAAGCTAATCTGCCGGCCTTAATGGCAGGGTCTGTGTCTAGCAATTCTTTTACCTCTTCTTCGGTAGGGCAGTCGAAGATAAATATACCCCGCCAGTTACCATTATCGCCAAAGGGTCCGGCTACTACTATCTTGCCCATCTCTGCCAACCGGTTAATGTTGGCCATGTGCCCGCGCTGTATTTCATTGATAACAGCGGTATCTGTTATTTCATGCCGCCGCTCACCTTTTGTCAGCATCACGAAATAGTACTGTTTCATTTCGAAACCATCTTCCTTTGGCGCTGTTTTGGATTCTTTGGTTTGTGCAAAAGCCTGTAGGGATAAAAGGCTTAACAATAATATCACGGATATGTACCTCATAAATTAATGTTATTAAAAGGCAATATAATGTCTTTTCCCGGCTTTATTTCCGTACCTTTGCGCGCGAATTGGAAATACCCTTCCTTTTTTCGTAATAAGAGGAAGGGTAATTTTTTATAGGAAAGAAGCATTATGAATATACGTAATATAGCTATTATAGCGCACGTTGACCACGGTAAAACCACATTGGTAGACAAAATCATTCACGCCACCAAGGTGTTCCGCGACAACCAGGAAACAGGGGAACTGATAATGGATAGCAACGACCTGGAACGTGAAAGGGGCATTACCATCCTGAGCAAGAACATTTCTGTTCAATATAAAGGAATAAAAATCAATGTGATTGACACTCCTGGCCACTCCGACTTTGGTGGTGAGGTAGAGCGCGTACTGAAAATGGCCGATGGCGTGCTGCTGTTGGTAGATGCTTTTGAAGGCCCTATGCCACAAACGCGGTTCGTGCTGCAGAAGGCGCTGGAATTGAACCTGCGCCCGATAGTGGTTATTAACAAAGTGGATAAACCCAACTGCCGCCCCGATGAGGTACATGATGCGGTATTTGAACTGTTCTTCCAGCTGGATGCTACTGAAGAACAACTGAACTTTACTACACTGTACGGTTCGTCAAAGCAGGGCTGGTTCAATACATCCCTTACTCCTACGGAAGACATTACTCCCTTGCTGGACACAATACTCGAAATTGTTCCCGAGCCAAAAGTTGAAGAAGGCTCTTTGCAAATGCAAATCACTTCCCTAGATTACTCATCCTTCCTGGGCCGTATAGCCATAGGCCGTGTGGTGCGTGGTGTGCTGAAAGAAGGACAACCTGTACAGCTATGCAAGCTGGATGGCAGCACAGTGAAAAGCCGTATCAAAGAACTGTACACTTTTGAAGGCATGGGCAAAAAGAAAGTGACAGAAGTGGCTGCCGGTGATATCTGTGCTATAGTAGGTATAGAAAACTTCCAGATAGGGGAAACGGTAGCGGATTTCGAAAATCCCGAAGCACTGCCGGTTATTCCTATTGATGAGCCAACAATGAACATGCAGTTCAGCATCAACAATTCACCGTTCTTTGGCCGCGAAGGTAAATTCGTTACCAGCCGCAACATACGCGACCGCCTGTACAAAGAGCTGGAGAAAAACCTGGCATTGCGCGTATCTGATACGGATGATGCGGATAAGTTCCTGGTATATGGCCGTGGTATCCTGCATTTGTCGGTATTGATAGAAACTATGCGCCGCGAAGGATTTGAGCTGACAGTAGGACAGCCGCAGGTAATAGCTAAAGAAATAGATGGCCGCAAATGCGAGCCTTATGAAATACTGGTTATTGATGTACCGTCTGAATACAGTGGGAAGGCCATTGACCTGGTAACACAGCGCAAAGGGGAAATGCTGGTGATGGAGAGCAAGGGCGAAATGCAGCACCTGGAATTTGATATTCCATCTCGTGGTTTGATAGGCCTGCGCTCTAATATGCTGACGGCAACTGCCGGCGAAGCTGTAATGGCGCACCGCTTCAGCGAATATAAACCATGGAAAGGGACTATACCCGGCCGTAGCAATGGTGTGCTTATTTCTAAAAATACTGCTACTACTACCGGCTATTCAATAGACAAGTTGCAGGACAGGGGTTCTTTCTTTGTTGATCCCGGAGAGGAAGTATATGCAGGGCAGATAATTGCTGAACACATAAAGCCGGGCGACCTGGTAGTAAATGCCACAGAGCCGAAAAAATTGACCAACATGCGCGCCAGCGGCAGCGATGACGCTACACGTATAGCTCCGAAAATACAGATGACCCTGGAAGAGTGTATGGAATACATACAGCAGGACGAGTGTATTGAGGTGACGCCTAAGAATATCAGGCTGAGAAAGATACAACTGAATGAAGAAGACAGGAAGAAGTACGACAAAATGCTGAAAGCGGAAGCATAGATTATTAATTCATAGTTAAAAGCCCCGGCAAAAAACTGCCGGGGCTTTTTTTTGTGAAATACTCACAATCGTCAGGTGTGCAACGTCGTATGAAATTTCAGACAAAAAGGTTGGCAGATTTATATAAGTATTAGCCGGGTTTAAACTATTTTTATAATCCCAATATCTTAAATTTATATTAAAATTACTCGTTTTGAAAAAAGGGATACTTCTTGCCATAAGCCTGTTGTTTATTCTGTCGTTATCAAATTACCAGGCAAAAGCTACACACGCAGCCGGAGGTGAGCTGGTGTATGAATGGGTCAGCGGGTCCACGTATAGGTTTATTTTTAAGTTTTACAGGGATTGCGGCGGAGCGGGAGAACCCAATAGCGTAGTTCTTTGCGCTAAAAATACCTGTACCAACCAGAGCTTCACGCGTACATTGACCAAGATGTCAGCATTACCGGGAGGTGGATCGAACGGCCAGCAGGTGTCAACAGGATGCGCTAACCAAAAGAACAAGTGTGACAGTGCCCAATCTAATATACCGGGCTACCGGGAGTGGTGGTATACGGTTGATTTCACACTTCCTTCGGCCTGCAGCAGTTGGGTGTTCTCGGCAGCTATCGGCAACCGCAACAGCTCGGATAACCTGCAGAACAGTGCCAACCAGGTTTTTTATGTTGAAACTACGTTCAACAGTGTGGCCGCACCCGGCAACTCATCGCCTGTATTCTCTGTTAAACCGGTACCATATGTATGCCTTAACCAGAATTACCAGTATAACAATGGCGGCATAGACCCCGATAATGATTCTGTGGTTTTTGATATGGTAATGCCTCTGGCAGTTGGCAATCCCAACAACTGCGCCCTCTCTCCGTTTAATACAACATTTGCGGCAGCGTCCCCTTCATATAACATAACTACCAATCCTTTTCAGACCAACAATACATTTACAATCGACCCCCTTACGGGCGAACTTGATTTTACACCCGGCCTCCAGGGCTCGCACACCATCACTGTACGCGCCAGGGAATATCGTAACAACGTGTTAATCGGTTCTGTTATGAGGGATATCCAGGTGCAGGTAATTCCCTGTGCCACATCCAGTATTACGCCTACCATATCCAACGACTCCGTAAGCGTTACGGGTGCTGCCACGTATTCCGGCGGTACCGTTGTGGGCTGCGCCAGCAAGCAGTTTTCATTCTGTTTCAATATCAAGTCAACAGATACTGCGGCAAAACTAGTAGCAACAGACAACCATGGGCTTGCTATGCCGGGTTCATCTATTTCTTATACCAACCTGCAAAACGATTCTGTAAGGGGTTGTGTTACCTGGACCCCATCTCCTGTAGATACAGGAACACGTGTTTTTGTTGTAACGGTAAAAGACTCCAGTTGCGCATCGGGTGGAGTACCTATCAGCTATGCTATTACCGTTCCTGTATATGTTTGGGCGGTTACATCTGCGCTTAAGGATACAACCATTTGCGCTGGCCAGAGCGTACCGATTACCGGGGTGGGGGGAAGTGCGTATATATGGTCTGTTGTATCAGGCGGCGCACCCATTACGTCGTTAAGTTGTACATCCTGCAAATCTCCTATAGCCACACCTTCCGTTACTACCAGTTATGTAGTGACATCCAACAGCGCGCAGATTTGCAATCAGAATACAGACACCGTTACTGTTACTGTACTGCAACTACCTGTTGCCAGTGCTACCAGCAATTCACCGGTTTGTCCCGGCGATACGCTCAAGCTGTTTGGCAATACAGTTGCAGGGGCCACATACAGTTGGACAGGCCCCAATGGCTTTACATCAACATTACAAAACCCGGCTATCCCTAATGCGCAAACAGCTAACTCAGGATTTTATGCTTATACACTTACAAGAAATGGTTGCCAGTCAGAGCCTTATTTTATGCAGGTATATGTTGGCCCTCCGGCAGCCCCGGTAGCATCCAGCAACAGCCCGGTATGCCTGGGCAACCAGTTGATACTTACAGCAACCACGGTGACCGGTACTACGGTTACTTATCACTGGACGGGCCCTAACAGTTTTACATCAAATCAACAAAATCCGATTATTAATAATGCCGCTTTTGCTGATTCGGGCAATTATGTTGTGTACGCTACCAAAGATGGTTGTGTTACATTCTCTGATACTGTGAATATAAAGGTGAATGGGTTGCCTGCTGCACCGGTGGCAACAGTTGATACCGTTACGTACTGCCAGAATGCAACAGCATCCCAGCTTACAGCTACAGGTACTAACCTGAAATGGTATACTGTGCCTACAGGCGGTTCAGGCTCCGCTACCCTCACACCATCTACTACGACAGCAGGTACATTTAAGTACTATGTTTCGCAAACAGACGGTAATGGCTGTGAAGGCGCGCGCGATTCTGTAGTGGTCATTATTACCCCAAAACCGGCCAACCCGGTTGTTACGCCTAACTTGTCATATTGCCAGGGCGATACCATCCCTCAGCTCACAGCTACCGGTACCAACCTGAAATGGTACACCACGCCTTTTGGAGGCTCGCCTCTATCGTCGGCCCCAACCCCCAGTTCGGCTACGCCCGGCAATACTACATTTTATGTATCGCAAACCAGCACGACTACAGGCTGCGAAAGCGACCGGACAGCCATAACCATTACTGTATATGCAACACCGCCCAGGCCATCAGTTGCCTCTCCTGTTTCTTATTGCGTAGGCGGCCCCGTTTCGCCGGCATTATCTACGCTTGTTACAGGCATCAATATCAAGTGGTATACTGATTCAACAGGAGGCACGGGTAGCAGTACACCTCCTTCCGTCAGCACAGCTACGGCTATGAGCGACACGTTTTACGTATCTCAAACACTGAATAGCTGCGAAGGGCCGCGAGCTATGATAATAGTAATGGTGAACGCCATACCTGCTCCACCGCAAACCAATGATACAGCTTATTGCCAGTTTGCTACGGCAACGGCACTCACTGCAAATGGGCAAAACCTGTTGTGGTACACAGCTGCTACAGGAGGTTCGGGTACAGCAATAGCCCCGGTACCTGCTACTAATAATGCGGGTACATTTAAATATTACGTATCGCAAACTGTTAACGGGTGCGAAAGCCTTCGCGACTCAATAACAGTGACTATTTATGCTAAACCACAACCGCCTTTGGGCAATGATGACTCGCTTTGCCAATTCAGTGTGGCCGGCCCGATTACCGCCACGGGTGTAAATCTAAGGTGGTATTCCATACCGACAGGTGGTATAGGCAGCTTTACAGCCCCAACTCCTTCAACAATGACACCCGGTACTTATTTCTGGTACGTAAGCCAGCAGGTAAACGGCTGCGAGAGTAACAGGGATACTATAGTGATAGAAATAGTAACGAAACCTGTACCACCCCTGGCCGATACCACGGAATTTTGCCTGAATGCAACACCGGTACCATTAACAGCAACTGGTCAAAACCTGTTGTGGTATTATGTCCCGGTAGGCGGAGTAGCAACGGCCATCGCGCCAACCCCGTCTACATCGTTTATAGGAGTAACCAACTATTACGTATCGCAAACTATAAATGGTTGCGAAAGTGACCGTGATACGCTGACGGTGATAGTGGACACAGTAATAACTGCACGAATTACTATGACCGATACCGCCTTCTGTCTTTATGATTCAATAATAGTAACACAAACAGGGCAGCTTCCCGATACCAGCTTATTTACCTGGTATTGGTCGGGCGGTATCGTACTTGATGGCGATTCATCAGGCCCATTCATTGTGAAATGGGATAGCATAGGAACAAAAACAATCATCGTTGCTGCTGAGAATAATGGCTGTAAGGCCGCAGATACCACTACAGTAGAAGTACTTCCATTGCCGCAGGCTTACTTCAACCTGCCTGCAGAAGTATGTGTAAGTGCTGAAACAATTTTCAAACTGGATACCGTGCTGCAGTATGCAACGGGCTACAACTGGGTTTTAGATCCGAGAGTGGGTATAAAGGATGTAGACACCAGCCTTGAAGGATTCACCATAATCTGGAAAGAACCGGGCATGCATACATTCAGTTTAAGGACGATTTCTCAATATGGTTGTGCCTCTCCTGTCTGGTATGATACGGTCACTGTCAGGAATCATCCGACAGTAAAAATAGAGCAACTGGATAATAATACTATTTGTACCAAGAGTACAATTAATTTAAATGCTGTTCCGCTGCCTGGCGTCACTAAATATGAGTGGTCTCCGGCAGAATACTTCCTCGTCAATTACAGGGCTGAAGTCCAGGCTAAGATACAAAGCTCAGGGTATGTAAAACTTACTGCTGCGGATGCTTTTGGTTGTGAGGGTTCAGACAGTTTGTATGTAGGTATCAAGCTTTGTTGCAAGGCCATTTTGCCCAGCGCCTTCTCGCCTAATAATGATGGCATCAATGATAAGTTTGGTATTATATCCAACGGTACTTATAAAATTTACAACTTCAGGGTAGTGAACAGGTATGGCCGCGAAGTGTTCAGCACTACCAACCAGGCTGATCGTTGGGATGGCACATACAATGGTATGCCCCAGGGCATTGGCACATACTACTACTATATTAAATACACTTGTGAGGACGATGATGCTGACAATGAAGTAGAAGAGCGCGGTGACGTGACGCTCGTCAGGTAATAATCACAGTATTTTTTTTAAACGCCTCCATATGGGGGCGTTTTTTTTCTTTCTACTGATTATTTTTGAATAAATGGAGTTGACTAACCGAAAACAGAATATACCCTGGTTTATTATCGGGTTGCTGGCAGGGGCGCTTATAGCTGTCAATATTATCCGGGTATGGAAGGTAACCATTACTCACGACGAGGCATTGACCTATGAATGGTATGTAACACATACCATTCACGATATTATTAGCAGCGTTATCCCGTCAGCCAACAACCATGTTCTTAACTCAGTACTTGCAAAACTTTCCTTACAAATATTCGGGGATCATCTTTTCTTTTTGAGGCTGCCATCATTGCTGGCACATATAGGTTATATGATGTGCTCAATACTTATATCCCGCAGGCTTTTTAAAGATGCCTGGTGGGTGTTGGGTTGCTTTATGCTTTTGCAGCTTAATCCATTCATGTTCGAATTCTGGGGCCTGGCCCGGGGTTATGCATTGTCTATGGCATTTATGATGGGCGCTGTTTACTGTCTCTTACGCTTCCTGGAAAAACCCGGAATGGGTTGGCTGGTATCTCTTTACCTGTGTTTGTTTTTTGGTGTGTTTGCCAACTTTGTCTTATTGAATGTACTGATAGCTGTTTCCTGTATCATTTTTATCTTTTGGCTTAGTCACCGGAAAACAATGGGAGCAACAGGGCTATTGGTCGCGGCTATATTGTGCGGGGCGGCAATATTGCTTTCAGTTTACGAACCCATCAGGATATTAGTGGAAAAACAACAACTATACTTCGGCGGTGATACAGGATTTATACACGACACCATGAATACTTTGATAGTCGAATCAATGTATTTATCTCCCGGTACTGATGTATCTCTGGTTTCAGTCATGCTTATATGCATTGTATTATTGTCAGGGGTTTATTGCTGGTATATCGCTATCAGGGAAAGAAACTTCTTACAGACAGGCTTAGTGCTTTGGCTATTGCTGGCAGTGCCGGCCATATCTGTTGTACTGCAACACCATGTGCTGGATAGTAAGTACCTGGTAGAGCGGACAGCCTTATTTTTCTATCCGCTATTCATCCTCAGCCTGCTATATACACTTGCCGGCACGGGCAAAATAAAGCACTTGGTATTAATAACTTTATCCGTTGCGGCAATGGCCAATTTTGCGATGAATATCAATCTCTCTCACTCGCGCACGTGGGAGTTTGATAAGTATGATAAATGGCTGCTGAGAAAAATGATGGCCCTGAAAGAGAACGAAGGGGCAATAAAAATATACCTGGACGGACATTTCTCGCCGGCATTCAGGTATTATGTGAACAGGGACTACCCCGGTAAATTCGGACATATAGAAGGTCACCTGGAAATGGCCTACGAAAAACTGGAGTATGACTTTTACCTGGTTAAAGAAATAGAAGTACACAAAGTGCCGGATATATATACACTGGATACTACATTCTACAACGGTACTTTTTACTTATATAAGCGGAAGAAATGGGATAATTAGTAATAACAGTAATCCGCTATGCTAAATATCATATTTTTGCAACATGAATAAGGAAGAACTGTTACACAACATATTAAATGAGCGTATCCTGGTTATAGATGGCGCTATGGGTACCATGATACAACGGTATAAACTCACCGAGGCAGATTACCGTGGCGAAAGGTTCAAAGATTATCCCAGCGACCTGAAGGGCAATAACGACCTGCTGGTATTAACGCAACCGCAGATAGTAAAAGCTATTCATAAGGAATACCTGGAAGCTGGTGCAGATATACTGGAGACGAACACCTTCAACGCACAGGCTATATCGTTGGCAGACTATGATATGCAGTCGCTCTCGTACGAAATGAATGTAGCCGCCGCCCGGCTGGCGCGCGAAGCTGCTGATGAATATATGCACGAACATCCCGGCCCGCAAAAATTTGTAGCAGGTGCCATCGGGCCTATGAATAAAACATTATCGCTTTCTCCCGATGTAAATGACCCTGGGTATCGTGCGGTTACTTTCGATGAAATAGTTGATGCCTATACAGAGCAGATAAAAGGATTAGTTGATGGAGGAGTGGACATACTGTTGCTGGAAACGATATTTGATACGCTGAACGCCAAGGCTGCTATCTATGCCATTAATACATATTTCCAGCAAACAGGTAAAGAACGTCTGCCGCTGATGATATCCGGCACCATCACCGATGCATCGGGCCGTACGCTAAGCGGGCAAACGCTGGAGGCTTTCTATATATCTGTAATGCATGCCGAGCCGTTGAGCATAGGATTGAATTGCTCATTGGGAGGTAATGAAATGCGCCCATATATCGAAGAGTTGTCCGACCTGGCTACCTGTTACATCAGTTGCTACCCCAACGCAGGCCTGCCCAATGCTATGGGCGAGTACGACGAGCAACCCAAAATGACTGCGGACATTGTAAAGGACTTTGCACAGCAGGGATGGGTAAATATAGTAGGCGGCTGTTGCGGCACTACCCCCGACCATATCCGCGAGATAGCAAAAGCGGTGAAAGAACTGAAGCCGAGAAGCCTGGATATAAAAGCAGAAGCTACAGTGTAGAATGATAAAATGAAGTATACAAAAAAGGCGGGCACTTAGCCCGCCTTTCTCTTTTATGAAAAACTACTCATTACTACTCTGCTTCTGTTGAAGATTCACTTTTCTTCGGCGCTTTATCAATCTTGAAAGTAATCTTGCCTTCTTTTTCGTTATAGTCGGCAACAACTGTATCGCCTTCTTTTATCTTCTGGTTCAGCAACTCTTCGGCCAGCGGGTCTTCCAGGTATTTCTGTATAGCCCTGTGCAATGGCCTTGCGCCAAACTGCTGGTCGTAGCCTTTTTCTGCTATAAACTTCTTGGCCGCATCTTTCAGGTCCAGCTTGAAGCCCAGTGCGCCCAGTCGTTTAAACACATCTTTCATGATGATGTCTATAATCAGCGCTATATGGCTTTCGTCCAGTTGGTTGAAGATAATCACATCATCTATCCTGTTCAGGAACTCGGGCGAGAAGGTACGCTTCAGCGCCTTTTCAATTACGCCTTTGCTTGCATCTTCTGCGCTTTCTGCCCTGGCCGATGTGGTGAAACCTACACCTGCACCAAAGTCTTTCAGTTGGCGCACGCCTATGTTCGATGTCATGATGATCATCGTATTCTTAAAGTCTACCTTACGGCCCAGGCCATCGGTCAGTTGCCCGTCGTCCAGCACCTGCAACATGATGTTGAAGATGTCCGGGTGCGCTTTTTCTATTTCGTCCAGCAGTACTACAGAGTATGGCTTGCGGCGCACTTTCTCAGTTAACTGTCCGCCTTCTTCATAACCCACATAGCCCGGAGGCGCGCCTATCAGGCGGCTGAGCGAGAATTTTTCCATGTACTCACTCATATCCACGCGTATCAGGGCATCATCACTGTCGAACATGTGGCGGGCCAATGCACGGGCAAGTTCTGTTTTACCCACACCAGTTGGCCCCAGGAATATAAACGAGCCTATAGGCTTACGGGGGTCTTTCAGCCCCACCCTGTTACGCTGTATGGCTTTTACCACTTTGCTTATGGCTTCGTCCTGGCCTATTACTGCACCTTTCAGGTCGTCGCCCATGCGGCGTAGTTTCTGACTTTCAGCCTCCACCATGCGCATTACAGGTATGCCGGTCATCATGCTGATGACCTCGGCGATATGCTCTTCGTTAATCGGGTAGCGTTTGCTCTTCGATTCTTCTTCCCATTCAGCTTTAGCTTTGTCCAGCTCTTCGCCCAGGCGCTTTTCCTTGTCGCGCAGTGCGGCAGCTTCTTCAAAACGCTGGCTCTTTACTACCTTATTCTTCTCTTGTTTGATGTCTTCTATCTTCTTCTCCAGGTCCAGTATGTTCTGCGGCACGTTGATGTTCTTCAGGTGTACACGTGCGCCTACCTCGTCCATTACGTCTATCGCTTTGTCGGGCAGCAGGCGGTCGGTCATATACCTGTCGCTCAGCTTCACGCAGGCTTCTATCGATTCCTGGTCGTAGTTTACGTTATGGAAGTCTTCGTATTTCGATTTGATATTGTTCAGTATAGTTATGGTTTCTTCCACGCTTGGCGGGTCTACCATCACCTTCTGGAAACGGCGGTCTAACGCACCGTCTTTCTCAATATACATACGATACTCATCCAGTGTAGAGGCGCCAATGCATTGCAGGTCGCCACGTGCCAGCGCCGGCTTGAATATATTGGAAGCATCCAGCGAGCCGGAAGCGCCACCTGCGCCTACTATGGTATGTATTTCGTCTATAAACAGGATGACATCACGGTTCTTTTCCAGTTCGTTCATGATGGCTTTCATCCTTTCTTCAAACTGTCCGCGGTATTTGGTACCGGCTACCAGTGCAGCCAGGTCCAGACTGATAACACGTTTGTCAAACAACACACGCGATACCTTACGCTGAACGATACGCAGTGCCAGGCCCTCTACTATAGCAGTTTTACCCACACCGGGCTCACCTATCAGTATTGGGTTGTTCTTTTTCCTGCGCGACAGTATCTGCGATACACGCTCTATCTCTTTTTCCCTGCCTACTATGGGGTCCAGGTTGCCCAACTCTGCCATTTTGGTAATATCCCTGCCAAAATTGTCCAGTACTGGTGTTTTTGACTTGGTATTACCGGCCTGTCGGCGTTGCTGAAACTGTCGGCGTTCATCATCTTCCTCAAATTCTTCAGAGCCCGGGTCACTGTAATCGCCACGGGGCGCTTCACCTTGCACTATGCCCAGTTCACTCTTGAACTTCTCATAATCCACTTCGTACTGGTGCAGTATCTGGGTAGCCACGTTCTCTTTGTTTTTCAGGATAGACAGCATGAGGTGCTCTGTTTCTACCGTCGGGCTTTTCAGCGCCTTGGCTTCCAGTACCGTGATGCGTATTACCTTCTCTGCCTGCTTGGTCAGGGGCAGGCTGTTGATATTTGCCAGTGGCTTATTGCCTTTGTCGCGGATAGCCATTTCCAATTCTTTACGCAGGTCAAAGAGGTCTACGTGCAGCGTTTGCAGCACTTTAACCGCAAGTCCTTCCCCATCTCTTATCAGGCCTAGCAACAGGTGTTCGGTGCCTATGAAATCATTACCCAATCTCAGCGCTTCCTCGCGGCTGTAGGAAATGATTTCTTTTACTTTCGGCGAAAAATTCTGATCCATTAATAAAGTCCTCGCTTTGTTTTTATAAAATTAACGAATAATCTCGTGTAGCCGCTATTAAGATTGGTTATATTCACATTGCTGACAACATATACTACAATATAAAACAAATAATACCGTGGAAATGTTATTTTTAATTTAATGCTAATTTAGACCCCTCTTACTTAAAACTACATGTTATGGAGTTCAAATTTGATACCAAAACAACATATACGGTTATTACACCACAGTCGGATGTGCTGGATAATAATTTGACTGGCAAGCTGGCAGAACTTACAGGGGAAGACTACGGCAATGACAGTAATAACTTCATTATTGACCTACAACATTGTATATCAGCCGACAATACGTCATTAGCAGGCCTGCTACAGGTACATGATGATTGTTATGCCGCACTTCGCTCCTTTGTGCTCACCGGCACCCAACCCGGGGTATTGAAATTATTACAAAGCAATGACGCTGCCGAAAGGCTGAACATTGCTCCTACCATGCAGGAGGCTATCGATATCATCAGCATGGAAATCCTGGAAAGGGATTTGTTGAGCGAAGAATAGGCTATAAGTCTGATTTTTTAAACAAAATCGCCTAAAATTGCATTATCAGGAAAAATGCACGATTTTGCTGTCATTCCATTCTATAACTGTAACGCCCTGTTAATCCGTAGTTTTTTGGTATAAGGCGTTGATATGAAACGAGTATATAAGAGCTCAGATTTTGCACTCAGGCAGATAAAGATTGACTGGTTAGACTATTTACTAAGCTTCCGCGAGGTCCCTGCCCCACTTCGTCATTCAGGCGGGTATCTGACCGTTGGAAAGAAAATTATTGCCAGATGAATGTAACCATACTGGGAAATAACTCTGCATTACCGGCATTTGGCCGAAACCCTACCGCGCAGGTAGTGTCGGTATATGGCGAGCATCTTTTGATAGACTGCGGCGAAGGCACACAGGTGCAGATGCAGAAGCATGGCGTAAAATGGAGTAAGCTCAACCATATATTCATCAGCCACCTGCATGGCGACCATTATTTTGGTTTACCCGGGCTTATCAACAGCATGAGCCTGCTGGGCAGGCAGGCAGACTTACACTTGTATGCACCGGCACCCATCATGCCCATGTTGCAAAATATACTTGACTGGGCAGATACCGTCCTCACATATCAGTTGCATTTTCATCCCATGCCCGAGGGGAACGAACTATTGGTAGAAACAGATAATTTCAAAGTGTCCTGTTTCCCTGTAGAACACCGCATTACCTGCCATGGTTTTTTGGTGGAGAGTAAAACCAGGGGAAGGAAAATATTGCCCGCGCAATGCCGCGATTATGAAATACCCCGCTATTACTACGATAAGCTGAAACAGGGGGAAGATTACGAGCGTAAGGACGGTACGATAATAAAAAACGAATGGGTAACCACAGATGGTCCCGAAGTAAAGAAATATGCTTTTTGCGCCGATACCGTATTTACGGATTCATTCATACCCTATATACAAGGTGTGGATACAATCTACCACGAAACCACCTACCTGCACAATGATGTGGAGAAAGCGAAAGCCCGCTACCATAGCACACCTGTACAGGCGGCTGAAGTGGCTAAAATGGCGGGTGCCAAACAACTGCTCATAGGCCATTTCTCATCCAAGTACCGCGAGCTGGCGCCCTTTCGCGAAGAGGCAATGACCGTTTTCCCTAATACGCTGGTGGCTATCGAGGGGAATATTTATGATGTGTAGCACCTCGTTTTAATATACCGGCATAAAAATTATACATTTAAGACCTGTATGTCGAGTATGAAGCAACTGCTAAAAAAAATACTGAAATCTATACCAATAGACTTTACGAAAAACCAGCAATACGACAGCCAGACCAAAAGAGTCATTGCTGAAGTGTGCAGCAACAACAGTTGCTGTATTGATATAGGCGCGCATAAGGGGGAAGTGCTGGATATAATGTTGAAGCATGCACGCGGGAGTAAGCATTTTGCGTTTGAACCTATACCCGCGATGTATGAGGCCCTGGTAAAAAAATATGCAGGAAACACTCATTGTACTATACATAGTTATGCCCTCAGCAATAAAAAGGGTTCGGCCACTTTCAACTATGTGGTATCCAATCCATCTTACAGCGGGTTGATAAAGCGTAAATACGACCGTGATAATGAACAGGACACCACCATAGAAGTACAAACTGATTTACTGGATAACATCCTGCCTGATGATTATAAGCCGGATTTAATAAAAATAGACGTGGAGGGCGGGGAACTGCTGGTGCTGGAAGGTGCCATAAATACATTGAAAACACACCGGCCGGTGGTGATATTCGAGCACGGCCTGGGCGCGTCAGATTTTTACGGCTCTACACCCGAAAAAGTGTATGAACTGTTTGCCTCCTGCACGATGCGGGTATCCACCATGCATCGCTGGCTGAACAACCGCCCTTCGTTGCGCAAAGAAGAATTTGAGGCACATTATTATCAGAAGAGAGACTATTATTTTATTGCTTATCCGTAACATGCTTCCGTAAAATTTAAATAGGCATTATAACAAAATTTACGTATTTTTGTAGTAGTAAAATTTGCTTCATTAAAACTATTGGAAGAATAATCATTATGCCACTACCCAATCAAACACATAACAATCATAGTCTATCCCCCCGCAGCCACGGAGGGATTTTTATTAAAAACACGTGTTTACTTAACAACCGAGCTTGCGAGTTCGCTAACGCAAAAGAAAATCATTAATCAGTTAGCAAAAGTTAACAAACAAGCGGTAATGAATTCATTACCAGCAAATTGCAAACACACAATATTGCCAACAGTTAAACCCGGCTTTTCGTCAGTTAACAAAATGTCCTTACTTACTCCATATTACCTTATTAACATTCCCCCCTGCTACCCCTTTAGCCCTTTCCCTAATTAAATGCTATTTTTACCACCTCTATATCAAAGCAATGAACGAGAACAACAATTATGTAGCCATTATGGCAGGAGGCATCGGCAGCAGGTTCTGGCCGGTAAGCCGCACCAAATACCCCAAACAGTTTATAGACCTGCTGGGCACCGGCAAATCGCTGATACAGTGGACCTACCAGCGGTTTACCCATATTGTGCCTAAAGAGAATATATACTTCATTACCAACGAGGCATATATCGGTACGCTGAAATCGCAAATACCGGAGGTGAGCGATGAGAATATCATCAGCGAGCCTTCGCGCAAAAACACCAGCCCATGTGCAGCTTATTTCGCGCATAAAATGATGGCCAAAAACCCCGATGCCAATATCATCATGTCGCCTGCCGACCACCTGATAATGGACGAAAAGGCGTTTGAAAAAACAGCAAAAGAGGCGCTTGAATTTGTGTCCAACCACAATGCGCTGCTGACAATGGGTATTAAGCCTACCCGCCCCGATACGGGTTACGGCTATATCCAGTACGATGTGGAAGAAGAACTGAACAAGGTATATAAGGTAAAGACCTTCACGGAAAAGCCCTCCCTGGAGCTGGCCAGGACCTTCCTGAAAAGCGGCGATTTCCTGTGGAACTCCGGCATCTTCGTATGGAATGTAAAGACCATTATGGAAGCGCTGGCAAAACACCAGCCTGAGCTGAACGAGGTATTCCAGCAGGCGGATGGCGTGTACAATACCCCTTCCGAGCATGATGTCATCAGCAGGCTATATGCACAGTGCACCAATATTTCCATAGACTATGGTATTATGGAAAAGGCTAAGAACGTATATGTAATACCCTCTTACTTTGGTTGGAGCGACCTGGGTACATGGGAGTCTGCATACGACAATTCGGAAAAAGACTACCTGGGCAACGCCGTATACGGCAAAAACGTAATGGTGATAGACGCTACGGAGTGCATGATAAAGGCCGATGACAAGAAGCTGGTGGTACTACAAGGGCTGGAGGAATTTGTAGTGATAGACACCGACGATGTACTGCTGATATGCGAACGCAGCCGCGAGCAGCAGATAAAAGAATATGTAGCAGAAGTAAAGCGAAACAAAGGAGATAAATACCTGTAATGAACTTACCGCAAAAACATTCGGCAAAGGGAACAACCATCTTCACGGTAATGAGTGCATTGGCTACGGAGTACAATGCCATCAACCTGTCGCAGGGGTTTCCTGATTTTCCTGTAGATGAAAAGCTGGGTGTGTTGCTGGTAGAAGCGGTACAGAACGGCTACAACCAATACTCGCCGATGCCGGGCCTGCCCATGTTGCGTGATGCCATAGCCAACGACTTTAGAAGAAGGTACAATGTGAACATTGACGGGACGAATGAAATTACCATTACACCCGGTGCTACCTATGGTATCTATACAGCTTTCACATCCATATTGCAGAAAGGCGATGAGGTAATAGTGCTGGAACCTGCATACGATAGCTACATCCCCAACATAGAAACCAACGGCGCAGTAGCAGTGCCCGTGCCACTTACCGCACCTGCTTTTACGGTTGACTGGAACAGGGTGAAGGATGCGATAACTGATAAAACAAAGGCCATCATCATCAATACCCCGCACAATCCCACCGGTACTATGTGGACGCGTGAAGACTGGGACAGCCTCGCTGAAGTATTGCGTGGCACTGATATTATTGTATTGTCCGATGAGGTGTATGAGCAACTGGTATTTGACGGTAAAGAACATTACACCGTTTTGCAGCACGAAGAACTGAGGCAGAGGAGTTTTGCCATATTTTCATTCGGTAAAGTGTACCACAATACTGGCTGGAAAATGGGTTATGTAATCGCCCCGCCCGAGTTAACAAAAGCTTTCCGCAGTATACACCAGTTTTTGTGTTTCTCAGTAAATACACCGGCACAGTACGCATTGGCGCAATACCTGTCTCAACCAGTACTGCCCGATGTTAAGAACATGATGCAGGAGAAAAGGGATTACTTCCTGGAACTATTGAAGGATACTCCTTTCACTATACACCAACCTGCTGCGGGTAGTTATTTCCAGACTGCGCAATACGCCAACATCAGCGATATGCCCGATACGGAATTCGCTATATGGCTGACGAAGGAATATGGTGTGGCAACCATACCCGTAAGTGTTTTTTACAGCAACAAACAGGACGATAAAATCATCCGCTTCTGCTTCGCTAAAAAAGAAGAAACGATAAAAGCGGCCATTGAAAAACTATCTACGATAAAGATACCCTCAAACAATACATCGCTAAGAGGGCATGGGTAGCTACCGGCATGGCCGCTGTTTTCAACCTAGCCAGGATGGTTTTCCTGTATTATAAGTTGCAACTTTTACCGTTCACCCGAAAATCGTGGCTGGTGCTGGTGGCAGGAAGCTTTGCCTGGTTAGCAGGGTATTTCTGGCCATACCTTATCAACCCCTTTATTGACGCCATATCCAGGACTTTTATAGTAGTGATAGTTTATGTTCCGGGGCTGATATTCCTCAAACCGTAGGAGGATTTTACCGGCTACCTCGATAGCATCAGGAAAAACAAAAAACTCTTCTGATTTACGGTTTCATAAACCGATTTTGCCCTTCCATCATATATATTTTGGCTCAAGGTGTATTTTCAATAATTTGCATGTATTATCGTTCATTACTGCTGAAAAGCCTTATTTAACAATAGCGATAGCAGCGGTGAGAACGTCATTAATTACGGGTTGAAGAATTGTCACCGTAATGAAATTTAATGCCCAAAAATCGTGATGTACGGGCAAACAGTAACAGCATACCGTATATTTATATACTGTTTTGCCATGATTTTAAGAGGTAACAAATGAACAGACAAATACGATATCGAAAACCAGCTATACTTCGCCATGCTTTTTTTATTGCATCATTGCTGCTGTTATTTTCTCAGCGTAGTACAGCTACGCATATTTATGGCGCAGACTTATTTTATACGCATATATCTGGCAGCACATATCGTGTTACTTTGAACGTATACGGCGATTGTGCGGGTAATGCCTTCCCGGCCTTGTCCAGCGCTACTGCCCAAGTGACGGTATTTAACGGCAGCACTACCTATACAACACTTACTCTTACCGGTCAAAGTCCCACGAACGGTGTAGAAGTAACCCCCGTTTGCCCTTCGCAAATCAATAATACCAAATGTTCTTCCCTTACCAATCCATGGCCGGGTGTAAAGAAATTTGTTTACGCAGCCAATGTTACGCTCAATACCACATCAACCAATTGGCGGTTCAGATTTACAGGAAATATGGGTACCTCTACATCAGCGGGAAGAAGTACCAACATTACAAATATATCATCCGGTACTTCCGGCAGTATTATGCAGTTGGAAGCGACCTTGAACAATGTAAACGGGCCAAACTCATCTCCAACCTATACTACTATACCCACCCCTTTCTTCTGTATCAATAAAGCGGGCAGTTATAACCCCGGCACTGTTGACAGTAATAATGATAGCCTGACATACAGCCTGGTAGCCGGCCTTACAAGTGGCGGTACGGTTACTTACCTCACGGGTTATTCAGCCACTGCACCACTTGCGGTGTCAACAGGCTCTTTCAGTTTTAATACCCAAACAGGCCAGTTGAACTTCACGCCTAACCTGGTACAGCAATCGCTGGTGGTGAACCAAGTGAATGAGTATAAAAACGGGGTGTTGGTAGGCAGCAGTATGCGCGAGATGACCTTTGTAGTTTTGAATAACTGCAGCAACAACCCTCCCGGTGGAAAAATAACCAACAATAATACCGGCAAAGTAGATGTGGCAGGCACCGCTATCAGCGTATGCCAATCGGCAGGGCCTGTTACATTTAGCATCAATGCCACCGACCTGGATACTGATGTAATAAACGTAGTAGTATCGGGCCTGCCCGTGGGCGCCACCTTTAACATTAGCAACAATAATACCATAGCGCCGACGGGTAGCTTCAGCTGGAATGTAAGCAGCATACCCACCGGTGCCTACAATTTCTTTATAACTTATACCGACCAGGGTTGCCCGCTGGCATCTAAGCAAACGATAGCATATACCATTAACGTATTGCCTAAACCTGCGGTTGCACTGGCCATTACCGCCCCGGCCACCTGCACTAAAAAGGCCGTGTTTACGATGACTCCTTCTGTATCGCCCTCTCCCTGGCGGCTGCAGGTGCTACAGGGCAGTACACAGGTGCATAATTTCACCAACGTCACCGGTGTGCAAACAGACAGCTTATCTCCCGGCACGTACACCATCAGGGTCAGCAATGCAGACACATGTTTTAAGGATACCTCTATTGTTATACCCCCACCGCCTCCCCCGGGCATCGGTCTTATACTCACCCCTCCCAAATGTCACAACGATACCAATGCTGTGGTAGTGGTAACCGGCACAGGTGGACTGTCTCCTTATACTTACGCAGTAGGTTCAGGTAGCTTTGGCGCCTCCAATACATTCAGCGGCCTGGGCAGCGGGTTACAAACCTTTAAAGTAAAAGACAGTAACGATTGCGTAAAGGACACGCTTATATCTATACCCAACCCCATGCGTGTAGGTGCGGATGTTACCATCAATAAACCGCCTTGTAATTTTTACAACAGCGGGTCATTTACTATCACCGGTAAAAATACTAAGGCACCATACCTGTACTCATTCGGGGCTGCTTCTTTTGATACTATTAATACTTTCAGTGGTTTGTATTCGGGTAGTTATTCGGTAAGGGTAAAGGACAGCAACAGCTGCATATTGGATACATTAGTAGTGTTGCCCGATTCAGTAAAAGTTACAGCTACGGCTTTACTCACCAACATACTGTGCCATAGCGACAGTACAGGCGCCATTACCCTGAATGCCTCAGGGGCCACTGCGCCATACAAATACCAGATATTGCCGTCGGGCACCTTATCTGCGGTCAACAGTTTTACCAACCTGCCTGCCACCACACATAATTTTCACATTGAAGATACCAACAGGTGTTACCTCGACACGGCTATTACACTTACCCAGCCTACAAGAATCGCGAGCAATTCTACTGTAACAGATGTATTATGCTTTGGCGACACTACCGGAATTGTAACCATCAATGGTAACGGAGGTATTGCTCCTTATACTTATGCATTAGGCAGCGGGAGCTACAGTTCTGCCAATAGTTTTACACCGCTAACGGCAGGAACATATACGCTGCATATTAAAGACGCTAATAATTGCACCAGGGACACCGCAATAACTATAATACAGCCGACTGAATTGAAATTCACCAATCTGCTGGTGACCAACCTCAAATGTTACGGGGTTCCCGGGGGCGAAGTAACCCTGAACGGAAGCGGCGGGGTAAGCCCGTATACCTACGCCATGAATACAGGCGCGTTTTCTTCATCCGCCACCTTTAACGGCCTCAGTGCAATAACCTACAATTTTTACATTAAAGACAGTAATAACTGTATAAAAGACACCAGTTTGACACTGTCTCAACGCCCGCGTATCGTACCGGCAGCGGCTGTTAAAAAATCATCCTGCTCTCCACTGGATGATGGCAGCATTACTATAAGTGCAAGCGGGGGTACGCCCGGTTTCAGGTATGCGCTGGGTTCCGGCACCTATTCTACTAACACTGTATTCAGCCCACTGGCAGCAGGTACATACATGGTGTATGTCAGGGATAGTAATAACTGTATTGTAGACACAACTATCAGTATTGCTGATTCCATTACCGTCAATGCCGGTATCACAGTTTACGACGCCCGTTGTTATGATAGCAGTAGTGGCATCATAGTAACATTGGGCAACGGTGGTGTGAACCCTTATACTTATGCCCTGAATACCGGCCCTTATGGTGCCGCCGGTTCTTTCGGCGGACTCAAGGCTAATACTTACACTATTCATGTAAAGGACAATTTGGGTTGCAAAATGGATACAAGTATCACTGTGGCACAGCCAACGCAGGTAGTTCCTATTGTACTGGCCTCTCAGCCTTCCTGCAATGGATATAACGATGGTATGTTTGTCATTAGCGCTACTGGTGGCACCCCCGGTTATCTGCAAGCCATCAACAATGGTACCTTTACGTCCGGTACCAATTTCGTAGGCATTAAGGCAGGAACGCATATAATAAGCGTAATAGATATCAATGGCTGCAGGCGCGATACAACTATTGTTTTAGGTGAACCGGCGGGTATGAAATTCAGGCTACAGCTTACCAATCTACGCTGCCACGACGATACGTCGGGTACTATTTTTATTGATGGATCAGGGGGTACGCCACCTTTTACCTATGCCTACGACCAGCAGCCTTTTGTACCCACACCTACATTGGTAAGCGTAAAAGCCGGCACACATCTTGTGAAAATGAAAGACGGCAAAGGCTGTATTAAAGACACGAACATTGTATTGACAGAACCGGCAAAACTATTGATATTGAACCCTGTAATCACTAATCCCACCTGCGAAGGTTATCCTGACGGAGCAGCAAAAGTTTATGGCAACGGTGGCGTGCAGCCTTATTTATTTGGTATAAACGGAGGAGACCTGGGTTCTTCCAATAACTTTACGGGTTTGAAAGAAGGCCCCAATGTGGTAAAAATCAGGGATGGCAATGGTTGTTTGTATGATACCACATTGCTGCTTACAGGCTACCCGCATATTATATACGATAATATCATTGCCGACCCTGTAAGCTGCTTTGGAGGCAGCGACGGTAAGATTACCTTACAGGTATCAGGCGGTATTCAACCGCTTACATATAAGATAAATCCCGGTGCTGACCGTGATAACCCGGTATTCGACAGCCTGAAAGCTGAGGTATATACCTTTACCGTAACAGATAGCGCCGGATGTGTAAAGGATACCACATTCGCCGTCTCATCGCCTGAGCCGTTAAAGATTGAAACAAAAGTAACGCCCAACGATTGCGAGGGCGTGGATAACAACGGCAGGATAGAAGCCCTTCCATCAGGCGGTACAGCCGGTTATGAATACACCTGGAGTACAGAGCCCCCGCAATACGGCTACATGATAGAGGGTATGCCCAACGGCACTTACAGGGTAACTGTGACAGACGCTAATGGTTGCACAGACTCTGTACTGGCCACTATTGAATATAAGAATTGCTGTATTGTTTTCATTCCCGATGCATTTACGCCCAATAAGGATGGCAGAAATGACCTGGCCCGTATAAAAGTAAAAGGAGTCTTTACTTTAAAAACATTCGCCATTTACAACCGTTTTGGGGAAAGGGTGTTTGAAACAAGGGATATCAACAGCGGCTGGGATGGTATGTACAAAGGCAGCTTGCAAGACCTGGGCACATATAACTATTTTGTACAGGGTATTTGCGGCGATGCAGGCAACGAAGAGGTGATGTACAAAGGTACAATTACCCTCATCAGGTAAAGATTTTTACATATCACGCAGCATATTGGGTGAAAACCATTATTTTTGTTGCCCTTTCAAATAGAGTATGGATTATAAAGAAATTGTATCGGTTACAGGAATTGGCGGCTTATACCAGCTATTGACTTCTAAGAGCGACGGCGCTATCGTTCGTAATATTTCAGATAAAAGCACGAAGTTTATCTCAGCCCGTCTGCACAATGTTACTCCATTGGAAAGCATAGAGGTGTATACCACGGGTGATAACGTGCGCCTGCACGAAGTTTTTCAGAAAATGAAAGAAGCCGAGGCCGCAACACCCCCTCCATCAGACTCCAAAAAAGCTGATAACGATTCTGTCAAAGCTTATTTCAACCAGGTATTCCCCGATTTCGACCAGGACAGGGTGTATGTAAGCGACATGAAGAAGATGGTGAAATGGTACCAGATGTTGAAAGAAAACGACCTGCTGAATTTTGACAGTATGCAGGAAGAGGCTGTAGCCGAAGAGGAACCCGCAGCAGAAGTAGTTGCTGAAGAAAAACCGGCACCCAAGAAAAAAGCAGCTAAAAAGAAAGCCGAAGAGCCTGCGGAAGATGATGCAGCGGAAAAACCCGCGCCTAAAAAAGCAGCTAAAAAGAAAGCAGTGGCCAAAGAAGACGGAGAAGGGAAACCGGCACCCAAAAAGGCTGCAAAAAAGAAAACAGAAGAATAATTACATCATCAAAGACATATTGTTGAAACGGGTTGCGTGGCAACCCGTTTTCTATTATACTGAACATTGTACCTTTACAACAGATATTTTACAAAATGAGCAAAGAGCGTCATACGGGCAACCGGGAAGAAGGGCATAAAAGAGAAAATGAAAAAAAGCCTGCCGCGGGGCAGAGAAAGCGTTTTATAAGAACGAAAGATAATGATACCGCAAAGCCTGCGGACAAAGACAGAAGGGACAAACCAGCCCGTACTTTCGGCAAAAGACAGGATCAATCTAATGAGCATGACAAGCCAAAACGTTCTTACGGGACAAGGCAGGATGCACAAAACGACAACGAAAGGCCAAAACGTAGTTATGGCGCAAAGCCCGACTATAAGAGCAATACCGGCAAGCCAAAGCGTGATACAAGACAAGAGGCATACCAGGATAGGGATAAACCTAAAAGAACATATAATTCCAGGCAAGATTCACGACCGGACAGCGACAAGCCAAAACGAGCATATAATTCCAGGCAGGACTCACGACCGGATAGCGACAAGCCAAAACGAACATATAATTCAAGGACGGATTCACGCCGGGAGACCGACAGCCCTAAACGCTATCTAAAACCGGAAAGGGAAGAACGTCCAAATCGCTCAAAAGGTGGCAGGCCCGACCAGTTTTTCGCCAGGCCTGATAAAAAGCAGGAACGCCCTGAAAAATACACGGATGACAAACCTGAACGCCGTTTCAGAGACAATGACCGCCCAAAACGCAGCTACGATAAACATGCTGCCAGGACTGAGAAAAGTCCGCTGAAAAAAGAAAAGATACAGGAGGAGAACGAACCAGGCGGAGCAATGCCCCTGAACAAATATGTAGCCCATTGCGGTATATGTAGCCGTAGAGAAGCAGTAGACCTGATAAAAGATGGCAAAATAAAGGTAAACGGTGAGGTGATGTTGCAGCCGGGGTATAAAGTAGAACCGACAGACAAAATAGAATACGGCGACAAAGTCATCAGTTCTCAAAAAAACCTGGTGTACATCCTGCTGAACAAACCCAAAAACTACATCACCACTACCGAAGACCCGCAGGAGCGAAAAACCGTAATGGAGCTGATAGCTGACGCAGGCGGCGAAAGGGTTTACCCGGTTGGCCGCTTAGACAGGAACACAACAGGTTTACTGTTATTGACCAACGATGGTGAACTGGCGCAGAAATTGTCTCATCCGAAATACAATATCAAAAAACTCTACCAGGTAACCTTGGATAAGCCCCTGTCAAAACTTCATTTTGATAAGATAATGGATGGATTGACGCTGGACGATGGCGAGGTGAAGGTGGATGCAATGGCATACGTAGATAAGAAAAACGAAATAGGCATAGAAATACACAGCGGCCGCAACCGTATAGTCCGCCGCATATTCGAGCACCTCGGTTATTCTGTAGAAAAGTTGGACCGTGTGATGTATGCCGGCCTTACCAAAAAGAATATCCCCAGGGGCAAGTGGCGTTTCCTGAACGAACAGGAGGTGATTAACCTGAAATACTTTAAGCAATAAACATGCTGATTACCGCTACCCGTATCCATAATGGTAAGCAATGGTTGCCTGATGGCACTGTAATAGACGTATCGGAGAACGGAACAATAACAGGCATATACGACACCACGAATGATGGCGAGGTGCAATATTACGAGGGCATCATTTGCCCGGGATTTGTCAATGCGCATTGCCACCTTGAGTTATCACATATGAAAGGAGAGATTCCTGAACATACAGGATTGATACCATTTCTGAAGCAAGTAGCACTAACACGTAATAATTATACTGCGGAACAAAAAAACACAGCCCGTCACAATGCATTCAGCCAAATGTTAGCCACAGGTATTGTAGCCGTTGGCGATATAACCAACACTGCGGATACACTTGACCTGCGCGCACAGGGTAAAATTCATTTTCACAGTTTTGTAGAAGCAATCGGGTTTACAGAAACGCCCCACCAACAATTTGAATATGCCAGATCTGTTTACCAATCCTACAGAGCTCAGAGAGAGGACGGTAAAACCCTGCGCCAATCTATAGTGCCACATGCGCCATATACGGTATCGCAGCAGTTATTCAGCCTTATCGACCGGTTTGACGAAGCTTCCTTGCTCTCCATACACAACCAGGAAAGCCGCGCTGAAGACGAATACTATTTAATAAAACAGGGCCCTGTGGGAGACTTACTGCAAACAGTAGGTATTGACGATAACTTTTTCCTCCCTTCCGGTAAATCGTCTCTGCAAACGTACCTGCAATGGTTATCAGGTACCCACCCTGTTATTTTCGTACACAATACTTTTACCACGTTAACAGATATAGAGGTAGCACAAACCTTGCTGCAAAATGTGTATTGGTGCCTGTGCCCTAATGCGAACCTGTATATTGAAAATACGCTACCGGATATAGCTATGTTTATACGGGGATGTAATACTATTTGCATCGGTACAGACAGTCTTTCCTCCAATCACCAACTGTCCGTACTGGCGGAGCTGCAGGCCATTAAGCAGCATTATCCCTCCGTCGGTTGGGAAGACCTCTTACGCTGGGGTACTTTCAATGGCGCCAAAGCTTTGCAAATGGATGATATAATTGGTACTATTGAAACAGGTAAACAACCGGGATTGTTATTCATCGAAAATCTGGATGATAGTGATGTGGTTAGCGTACTATACTGAATTTTTGTCTCGCTATCACATTTCCACCTTCAAGACAAAGAATGTATTGGCCGTTGGCTATACCACTGATGTCCAAAACGGCAGTGCCGCCATTCGGTTGGTTCAGGTGGTGGTTATATATTTTATACCCCCGCAAGTCGTAAATGCTTATATGTCCATCAAAGCCTTCTGCAAATGCTACTGATACCATATCAGAAGCGGGGTTGGGGTACACGGCTATACTAATGTGTTCGCCCGAAATATCTCGCAGGCCGGTTGCAGGTATCTCCTCCGCAACTATTGATGACCAGGGACAGAAAAAACCGATTGTATTGAACCAGTAGGCTGTATCCAGGTCTATATCAGAATACGGCCTGCCATCGCATACTTCCATAGACATTTCTCTCAGGCTCCATTCGTTCACCTTAAAATGCCATAGGAAATTATAGTGTGCGTTCTTATTCACGGCCGCATTGCCTGCTGCTATGGCGCCATTTATATGTTTGTTCCGTTGTATAAAGGGAATGCTCAACTGCTGGTTAACATCAGCAATGACAAGGGGGTCAGATGTACAGGCTACACAGGATGAATCCCGCCAATCAGGGCTTTGTGCTGTGAGGCTGAAGCGATAACATTTTACCTGTGCGTAAGATTCGTTCGCAAGGAGTGAGAACAGAATTATTAATATGCCGCAAATGTTTTTCATGAACGCAATATTACAACGATAGACAACTTGAAAGCCGCCTCCGGTTGGACACGCACAGATATTTACAATTCTATTACTAATTCACTTGCCTGGGGTCGCCCATGCGGCCTGCCTGGTAGTCGGCATAGCAGCGCTGTATTTGCTCCTCATTATTCATCACAAAAGGTCCGTAAGAATATACCGGTTCATTAAGCGGCTGCCCGCCTAATACAAATACTTCTGCACCTTCTTCGCTATACAGGTTGATGACATCACCATCCCTTTTGTACAATACCAGTTGGTTGGGTTTCAGTTCGTGCTGGTCTTCTATTTCCACCTTACCGCTCACACAATATGCGAATGCGTTGTGTGTGGGATTAACAGGAATATCTAAACGTGCTTGCTTGTTCAGCTTGATATAATAATAGAATGTGGGTGTGAACGTTTTGATGCCTGATTGATAACCCATCAGTTCGCCGAGTACTACCTTGCCTGTGAAGTCTTTTTTTACAATCGTAGGCATCTGCTTGCCCCGATGAACAACCGTTGTAGGGTCGTCATACTTATGCTGTGCGGGCATGTTCAGCCATATCTGGAAACCATGCAGGCTGCCGCCTTCTTTTTTCAGCTTCTGCCCGGATTCTTCCATATGTATAGCCCCCTTACCTGAGCTGAACATCATAAACTCCCCCTGCTCTATCTGGAAATCGTAATTCAAACTGTCCTTATGATGCCCGCTGCCCGACAGAAAATAAGTAGTGGGTATTACACCCGCATGGGGGTGGGCATCTACGCGCAGGGGATTGCTGCCCGGGTTTACATCCACCGGGCCAAATTCGTCGAACATCACGAATGGTGACACATAATCAAGATGATTGCCCGCAAAGGCGCGCATCACCGGCAGTGTGCCTACGTTCACCCTGTCTGAGTTGAGTATACGGTGTATCTTCCTGTGGCCCTTGCCGGAGTACATACCCGACTGACCAAACAGGAAATTGGGCGCTGCAAGCGAAGCGCCGATAATTGCCGAACCTTTAATGAATTTCTTCCTGGACATCATACCCTAAAATTACGGCATTATATTAAACGAAAGCACAGGCTAATGTTTATACATCAATAGGGTTTATTTATTCTTTACCTGCACTCATCATCAGCCGTTTAGACAAGGAAGTCAACAGCAGGGTTTTCACCGCTACATCGCTGATGCCCATAGTATTGGCTACTATGCTGATGAAGGAGCCTTCCTTCATATCTACATTGAAATCGAGAACAATAATATCTGCGAGAATGGACAGTGTAGCCATGTGCAACTCAGGTGGGATCTGGCTGGCCATAATATGGGCTATATCGCTGAAGCTTTTGTCTTCAAATCGTTTCTTGTATTCCTTGTACAGTGTAATGATGTCGTGCTCAGAATAACCTTTGAAGATCTCCTTCATGGTAACGATATTGATGAGCTCATCTTCGCGCAAACCGCCATCAGCCTCGGCCACACCAAACATCAGGCATAATATAGCTTCCTTGTAGTACATAGGTTGTCTGAAATAGACAGACAATATACTGCATTATTTCATCAGCGCATCAGGGTGCTGCTGCAGGAACTGCTCCGCTTTCACCAGGTCATCATGCAGCAACCTGTCCGCGTCCATATACGATACCTGTGTTCTTAGAGCAGCGCATATCTTTTCCAGGGCAGGGGAGGTTTTGCCAGGCCTGCGGAACTCGATGGCCTGTACCGCAGTCAGCAGTTCGATGGCCAGCACACGCTGTATGTTTTTGATGAGCCTGTGCAACTTGGTAGCTGCGTTGGCGCCCATACTCACATGGTCTTCCTGGCCGTTGCTGCTCACTATACTGTCAATTGATGCCGGTGTGCAAAGTTGTTTATTCTGGCTGACGATAGCCGCGGCGGTGTATTGTGCAATCATAAACCCGCTGTTCAGGCCGGCATCCGGTGCCAGAAATGGTGGCAATCCCCTTTGCCCGCTCACCAGCAGGTAGGTACGGCGTTCTGAAATATTCGCCAACTCTGACATGGCTATTGCCAGGAAGTCTAAATGCAGTGCCAACGGCTGCCCGTGGAAGTTGCCCCCGCTGATGATTTCATCTTCATTGTGGAAGACGATAGGGTTATCTGTTACAGAGTTGATTTCAATCTCCATGACATTCGTTACCGTATCTATCACATCGCGGGTAGCGCCATGCACCTGCGGCATGCAGCGGAAAGAATAGGGATCCTGCACCTGTTGTTTAGGAACAGCTTGTATAGTACTGCCTTCCAGTAATTCCATCAACTGTTGGGCGGTAGTAATTTGTCCTTTGTGCGGGCGCACCCTGTGTATGGGGTGTTTGAAGGGATCGCTCTTGGCATGATAGGCATCGGTAGATATAGCGCCTATTACATTCGCCCAACGGTAGAGCCTTTCGGCAGCCATCAGTGCCCATGTGCCGTAGCTGCTCATGAATTGTGTGCCGTTCAGCAAGGCCAAGCCTTCTTTAGCAGCCAGCGGAATCGGCTCCATTTCCAGCTCTTTCAACACGTCCTTACTTTCACGGACTTTACCATTGTAGCGCACCTTGCCCATGCCAAATATAGGCAGGCTCAGGTGGGCCAGCGGAGCGAGGTCGCCCGAAGCACCGAGGGAACCCAATTCATATACTACGGGATAGATACCCATATTATAAAAGTCAACCAACCGCTGCACTACCTCCGTACGCACACCACTATACCCTTGGCTGAGGCCGTGTGCCTTCAGCAACAGCATCAGTTGCACCACATCTTCGGGCACCTCATCGCCCATACCGCATGCGTGGGAGCATACCAGGTTTTCTTGCAGTTTAGAAAGCTGGCTGTCACTGATGCGTACATCGCACAAAGAACCGAAACCGGTATTAATACCGTAATGGGTTTCGCCCTTTTTCAACTTTTTGTCTAAGTAATTTCGGTTGTCTAATATGCGGCCAATAGCAGCGGCAGAGAGGTTAACAGGTTTTTTACCCAGCGATTGCAGGTATTCAATAGATATATGATGAGGTAACTCCATGTGCAGATGTTGAGCCTGCAAATTACTTATTCGGCTGCAAAATCCTTAATGATTGCGGAGATGTCTGCTTCGATACTCTTTCTTACCATTTCTGTAATACGTCCTACCTCTTTACCATCTGATAGAACTATAATAGTAGGCACATATAATACTTTGTATTCTTCGTGTGCTGTGCCCTTGCCTTTCTTCTCCCTGTCCAGTCCATAAAGTGTTAGTTGCTGCATTGGATAGCTGGTAGCTTCCAGCACTTTATACAGCTTGGGAATAAGGTTATGCGAGTCCTCGCACCAGGTACCCATGAACACTACCAGCTGATATTTATTCAGCTCTGCTTTTAAATAACCGATGGCTTCAGTGCCAGGCTGGTAGGCATCTACTCCCTCCGTCATCCATTTGAATGATTCTTCCTGTTGCAGGTCGGTAAATGTAAACTGCCCTGTATATACCAGTTCGTTCCTGTCGTTGATAGCTTTATCGAATGTGCCTTGTGCCTGTGTATGCATGGATGCAAATATTGCCAGTGCCAGAAATAAAATACGCATGATGGATTACTTAATGCTGTTTTTGAGCTGTACCAGCTTGTTGCGCAATTGCAGCAGCGAGTCTTTCAGGTCAACTGATTGTACAGATACTTTTTTGCTGTCCTTCAGTTTGCCTTTGGCGCCCGCTATAGTAAAGCCCCTTTCTTTTGTCAGGTGGTAGATGGTGCGTATTTCCTTTATCTGCTCGGGGGTGTACAGCCTGTCGCCCTTGCGGGTGGTGCGTACTTTCAGGGCAAATTCATTGGTCCAGTAACGGATATTGGATGTCCTGACATTGAATATTTTGGCCACCTCACCAATGGAGTAATATTGCTTTTCGCCCTCCCAATCGGTAAACTTATCTTCAACCGGGGGCGCTACTGCTTCTTCCTTTTTTTCTGCTTTCTTAGCTACAGGCTTTTCTGCAACCTTTACTTCCTCAACCACCTCTGTAGCGGCCTCTTCCGCCGGTGATTCTTCCTGCTTCTCCTTCTTCGGTTTGGGTGCAGATTTCTTCCTGCCCACAGCGTTGAGCTGCTCCGGCACTATCTCCTCTCCAAACAATGTCAGTATATGCGTACCCATCAATTACAAAGTAACAAAATTAACCTAATCATAATCCATGATGTTTAAAAATCTATAATACCTGTATATGCAGCCATCGTATATAGGTATATATGGCAAGGCTTTTTGGGTTAATTTTGCAGGGTGATGAAGTTAGCAGAATTATACAACCGGGCGTTACAATTTGATTCTTTGAGCATGGAAGAAGGAGTATACCTTTTTCAAAACGCCCCTCTTGCGGAACTTATGTTCGTAGCCAACGAGCTGCGCAAGCAACAAGTGCCACATGGCAAAGTTACCTGGATTATTGACCGCAATATGAACACCACCAATGTTTGTATCGCCAACTGCAAGTTCTGCAACTTTTACCGCATACCCGGCCACCCCGAGTCGTACATCACAGATATAGAGACCTATAAGGAGAAGATCGAAGAAACCTTCCGCTATGGCGGTGAGCAATTGCTACTACAGGGCGGCCACCACCCAGAGCTGGGGCTGGATTATTATACCACCCTCTTCAAACAACTGAAAGAACTATACCCCGACCTGAAGCTACACGCACTGGGCCCGCCGGAGGTAGCGCATATCTGCAAGGTGTCGGGCGTTAGCCATAGGGAAGCACTGACTGCGCTGAAAGCAGCCGGTATGGACAGTATGCCCGGCCCCGGTGCTGAGATACTGAACGACCGTGTACGCAGGCTGATATCGAAAGGTAAATGCGGGGCGCAGGAATGGCTCGATATTATGCACGAAGCGCATAAAGTAGGCCTGACTACATCTGCCACCATGATGTTTGGCCATGTAGAGACTATTGAAGAGCGTTTTGAGCACTTGGTGAAAATTCGCGAAGTGCAGGCTAAAAAACCCGAAGATGCCAAAGGCTTTATTGCTTTCATTCCCTGGACCTTCCAGGATGTGGATACACTGCTGAAGCGCATACGCGGCACCAAAAACCTGACGACCGCCGAAGAGTACATCCGCATGATAGCCATGAGCCGCATCATGTTGCCCAATGTGAAAAATATACAGGCTTCGTGGCTTACGGTGGGTAAAGAAGTGGCGCAATTGTGCTTACATGCCGGGGCTAATGATTTTGGCTCTATCATGATAGAAGAAAATGTGGTGAGCGCAGCGGGTGCGCCGCACAGGTTTACTTATAAGGGTATACAAGAAGCCATCCGCGCAGCGGGCTTTGAACCGCAACTGCGCAACCAGCAATATGAGTTCAGAGAAATACCTGAAACCATCGAAGAGCAGGTGATTACTTACTAAATACAGAACAGAATTTATACATTTGGCCGTCCGCATACCGGACGGCTTTTTTATGTTGTCACTCATCCTGCTTTGTCTCTTTGCATTTACTGCCGGCTTTGTTGATGCCGTGGCAGGCGGGGGTGGATTGATACAACTGCCGGCCATGTTCATATTGCAGCCGCAGCTATCGCTGGTGCAGACACTGGCAACCAACAAGACAGCTTCTTTTGCAGGAACCTCGGTAGCAGCCATACGGTACATCAAACGAGTGGATATTGACTGGAAACATTTGTCGCCTATTATTCTATCGGCATTGGTGGCATCGTTTGCGGGGGCGCTGCTGGTGAGTTTTATACATAAGGAACAGTTCATGCCGTTTATCATTACCGCCCTTGTACTGGTGCTGGCATACACGATATTTAAGAAAGAACTGGGACTGCACCACAATGTAAAACCACTATCGCAAACGAAATACCTGGTATATGCTATAGCAACCGGCGGCATACTGGGCTTATACGAGGGACTGATAGGACCGGGTACGGGCAGCTTCCTGCTGTTTGCGTTCATTGCGTTGTTCGGGTATGACTTTCTGCATGCATCTGCGAATGCGAAAATCATCAATGTATCTGCTAATATCGGGGCTCTTTTGTTTTTCATAGCTAAGGGGTTTGTGGTGTGGAACATCGCTATACCGGTGGCACTGTGCAATATGGCGGGGAACTATGCCGGGGCACACGTGGCTATTAAGAAAGGCAGCGGGTTCATCAGGTTGTTTTTTATCCTGGTTTCATTGGCGTTAATTATCAAGCTGGGTTACGATTATCTGGTGACTATATCCATTTACACGTAAGGGAAAAGAAAAACACCCGTTAGGGTGTCGTTCCCGCAGGCAGCTACCCTGCGTTATGGGGCTTGACCAATACTATGAGTGCGCTCATATCCCCACCCGTAAATGTAACAATAGTGGTTTTTACCGACTGGCGGAATACTATACCCATCAGTAGCAGTAAAATATAGGGTTAGAATACACGCTTTGGTTGCCATAATGTATTTTCATACCTTGTACAGATTATGCTAAGTCAATAACAAACATTATTCATATGCCTGTCAAAGTTCGTGAAGAATTTGCACCTCGTTGGTACAGCATATTTTTCAACCCCTTTTTTATTATTCGCAGCAAACTATACAAAGCCATAGCGAAGAATACACATTATTTAAAAGGCGATATGCTGGATTTCGGTTGTGGAAGCAAACCTTATGCGAGTATAATAAATACAGATACATACACCGGACTTGATTACAAAACAGAAGTGAGTGCCGCTAACAAAAATCTCAGCGTTGATGTTTTTTACGATGGTAAGACCATACCCTTTGGAGACAATCATTTCGATGCGGTATTTTCTTCCGAAGTATTGGAACACGTATTTAATCCCGATGAAATATTAGCCGAAATACATAGAGTTATGAAAACGGGTGGATACTTTCTGTTGTCATGCCCCTTTTTTTGGCCCGAACACGAGCAACCTTATGACTATGCCCGGTATTCATCTTTTGGATTAAAACATTTGCTAGAAAAAAACGGTTTTGAAGTAATACATTACGAAAAAACGGGCTCTTATTGGGAATGCCTGGTCCAGGCCGTTGTATCCTATATCTACTATTTCATACCTCATCGCCCTAAGATAGTGGAGATAGTTCTCTTCACAATTTTTATTACACCGATATTGTTATTGGGACTATCAATTTCGGCATTGCTGCCTAAAAGGATAAAACGGTCAGATTTCTATCTGAACAATGTGATTGTAGTAAAGAAAATATGAGCAAATGATTTGACCACGTTAAAACAGCTTTTTGTCCTTCCTGATGCTATTGAGGTAATTTGTGAGGTCCTGTGAGGGTTTCAGAATAACTAATGCAACTACATAAACAATCACCACAATAAAAGTGCGGGTAACAGCATCAATATATGGGTTGATAAGAAAGGGCCAGAAATAACCTGATAGCCCGGCTATGGCACCTGCAACGGGGATGAGCCAGGTTTTTGAGGTAAATGGTTTTAATTTTAGCTTGTAATACAGAAAAGACATTTTGACAATGTTGAAAAGTATAAGCATGCAGGTAGCCACCCATGCAGCACCATATATGCCATATATAGGTATAAATATCCAGTCGAGTATAACAACTGTCAGCAAGAGCAAAGCTGAAAGCCTGAAATTGAATTTATAGTGACGGGATATGCTGATGAGCTCATTATTCAGGCCGGTAGCCATATCGGCCAATTTGCCCAGCATGAGTATCAAAACCAGGTATTTTACCGGCTCGTAACCCCTTGGCAATACCATCACCAGATTATCTGTGTTAGCTGCAACTATGACGAACATACCCACTCCCGCTATCAGGATATTGACTCCGGCGCGTGTAAACAGGTCACGAACTTTGGACATATCATTATCAATATATGCTTGGTTGAATATAGGCAAAGACGCTGTAGCCATGGCGCGGTAGGGCATAAACATGAATGATGTAATAAAAACAGCAATAGCATATATGGCAGACGCCTCAAGCCCTTTATTATCCAAGGGGGCTATCATCAGCGTATCGATATATCCCAGCAAAGTAAGTGTTGACCCTACCAGCAGGTGATACCACGAAAAATGCAGCATTTCTTTGTATTCCGCCTTACTGAATATCTTGAAGTTCAGTGAAAACCCGAACCCTTTTACACGGGAAGCAAAAATAAAGAATAATAATAGTGGCACGGTGTACATGAATACGTTACCAACGAGATATTGTGAGAAGCCAATATATCCTGCATATATCAACCCCAGAAGTGACAGGTTGACTCCCCTAAGCACAACTTCCTTGATAAAAGCTGATTGGGCAATTTTTACATTAGCAATCAGGTAATACTCAATGATGGTACCCAATGCCATAAAAACTACCACAAATGGGATGAAGTGATAATATTTACTTATAAGGACCTTGTCTGCAGTATTATACATGCCGGTAACAGGTTCTTTCAACAAAAGAAAAGCTACCCAGAATATTATACTGCTGATTCCGGTGATTAACAACCCTAATGTCAATAGCGCTTTGCGGCGCTCATCCGTATTGCCGTAACGCTGTGTATACACTGCAATGAGTGACGAAGTCCCCATCATAACAAATAGCTGAACGGTAGCGGCAACGAAAGTTATATTGTTGATAAGGCCCCATTCAGCCTTTTCCATTAACATAGGGCTCACCAGCACTATGAGTGCGCCCATGCCTGCACCCGTAAATGTAACAATAGTGGTTTTTACCGACTGGCGGAATACTATACCCAT
>CAZEZM010000032.1:0-48801 GCA_964515955.1 uncultured Flavipsychrobacter sp.
AAAACATAGGAAATTTTCGCCACCTGTTAACGCCCGGTTTGCAAGCGGTTAACAAGTGATTAACAAGAAAAACAACTACAACTAACTGAAAAACAAATGCTTATGAAACATTCCGGCAAGAAGACAGCCGAAGCCTCTGAAAAAAGGCTTCGGCTTTTTCATCATGAAAAAATACTACTTAGCTTCCGCCAGTTCGGGGATAATTACAGGCAGGTGATCGGTTTCAGGCTTAATGTCCTGGCTGGATGGGGCTGTTTTTACTACCTCAGAATAAGACACAGTGCCGTTCATGTTGAGCTGCATCACCCTGTAATAAGCGTAATCAAAGCCTGAGAGATTGTATTTGTGTTGTACAGGATGCATGGAGTTGGTGGTGGCAGGCAGGCGGCCTATGATATTAAACTCCTTATTGTCATTGCTGGCCTCTATACTGTAATACCGCACATTTACCTCGTTGGGGGTCGAAAAGGTTATATAAGCCCTTTTCGGTTGGCCATGCAGGCCGATGTTGTTGAAAGCTTTTGGTTGTGCGCTCAACACCAATGTGTTGCAGATAGCTAAGATGAAGATGATTGCTTGTTTCATAATTGTATTTTTTTTTAAGATGGTTAATGTTTGTGTTTGACAATACAAAGGTGCGGCGGCCACTGGCGCTTTCTATTAGTAGAATGACCTGTGGGGAATAGTATTAGCACGCCGCCGGGTACCGTGAAAACACCTTATTGAATGGAATCGGTTATTGTCAACCGTGAAAACACGGTATTGTGATAGTATTATCACGTTACGATTCTACATAATATATTAGTACCTTGAGGGCTCACACAAAACATATACTATTATGAAACAAACAATTATTGCATTAATGGCCATCGTACTATTGGCCGCCTGCCAGCAAAATGCTGAGCAGGCAAAAACGGCAACTGATGTAATTACGACGGAAACAGATGAAGGGCCATCCTACGAACATCTGTATATATCAGAAGGTGCAGGCGATACTTTGATACAGAACTACCATAAGTACCTGAGAGAGTCGTTGGGTATTGATACCAATGAGTTGCTGGACAGGCAACTGTCATTTATGATAGATGCCCAAAAACTAAGGAACTACCTGGATGCTCATCATGACATAAAAATGCTGGATATATACCTTGCCAGGACAACGCCTGATGCTACCGGATCAATGACATTGGTATATGTTGGCGCAAAAGATAGTATAGTTGACCAGGGCGATGGTGAAATAGATACTTTTTATGTAGAGCAGGCGCACTATAAATCCTCCGACCCTGAGCATAATCACCCGCAGGTAATGGACCATGCTTTTCCTTGCCCCACATGTGAAAATAGGATACGTGTTTTCGGTAGGTCACATGTTAACGGGGATGAATAATTGAATTTGACTGCACGATGCAAACAATAATATTCAGTGTGTATTATATTATCCTGCTACTGGGAGCTATAACAGGTATTATCCGGTACAGGCATCTTGATACAGCATTACGCTTCATTGTGATATTGCTGGTGCTGACTGTTACATCAGAAACAGCTTCCTACATCCTTGTTGAATTAAAAGAATATGGCATGAGGTATTCTTTCTTTCATATTTATAGCATTTTTCAATTGTTATTAATAAGCCTGTTTTTCATTTATGCTATTAAACCCTATCACTATCGAAAGCTCATTATAGTTGCATCTGTTTTATGTCCGCTTATAGGAATCCTAAATATCATTTTTCTTCAGCCGATTGATAAGTTGAATAACTTCATGTTGATGTTTGAAAGTGTGGCTATTAACACTATGGCATTATACTTCATATACAATTCTATAAAGAGAACCAATGCTCAAAACATTTTCAAAAACCAGCACACAATAGTTGCTTTACTACTTCTGATTATGTGGAGTAGTACATTTTTCTTTTGGGCTTTTATTTCGGTATTGTTTATTGGGAAATGGGGATATGTCAGTTTAGCTTCTTATGTTTTCATGTTAGTTAATTTTATAGTATACACAGGTATTGGTCTAACATTCTATTCCTGCCCCCAAAAACGTATTGCTCATGGATACAACTGAAGTCGCCATCATATTAATCATCGGCTCCCTCACCCTATTAGTATTCGTGCTCTTTATAGTGCTGATACTGTTTGAATACCGCAAGCGGCAGGTAAGGCATATAACCGAGAAAATGGAGCTACGCCAGCGCTACAACGACGAGGTGCTGAAAACACAGATAGAAGTACAGGAGCAGACTTTTAAATATGTGGCCGAAGAACTGCACGATAATATAGCCCAGATGCTGAGCCTGGTAAAAATAAAACTGTACAAGGCTAAGAGTAAAACCACTGATGAACAGGTAATAGCGGGGTTAAATACCGGTACTGAACTGCTCAGCAAAACCATGGACGACCTGCGCACCCTCAGCCATACGCTCAGCGGGGGATTGATAACACGCATCCCTTTTGAAAAGAGCCTGGAGAACGAACTGAACTACATTCGTGATGATGAAACACAGGCTACGCTGCAGGTAAGTGGAGAGACACGCGAGATTGCGCCGGATAAAAAGCTGATGGCATTCCGCATAGTGCAGGAATCCATAAATAACGCGATAAAACATGGTAAAGCCCGCAACATAATAATTAGCTTAGTGTACAAAACAGATGTCGTAACGCTGGTGATAGAGGATGACGGTACAGGTTTTGACACAGAGCTGATGAATGGAAGCACCGGCCTTGGTTTGCAGCATATGCGGCTGAGGGCGAATATGCTGGGCAGGTTCAGCATAGTTTCCGGCAAGCAGAGGGGTACAACTATTACATTAAATATCAACACCGATGAGTGATAAGATAAAAATAGCGCTGGCAGACGACCACAACCTTTTTCGCAAAGGGATGGAGGAGCTGATAGAGGACTTTGACAATATGGAAGTGCTGTATAGTGTGCCCAACGGGCAGGAGCTCATCAACAAACTATCGTCGGGCAAGCTGCCCGATGTATGCCTGCTGGACATTAATATGCCCGAAATGAACGGTTTTGAAACAGCCCGGAAAATAAAAGAGCAATGGCCGGATATTAAAATACTGGCGGTGTCGGTGTACGATTCCGAGTTCAATATCATAGGTATGCTACGCGCGGGTGCAGGCGGTTATATCCTCAAAGACGCTCAACCAGATGTGTTGAGAAAAGCCATAGAGGGTATATATGAAAACGGCTTTTATCATTCAGAGCTGGTGACAGGCAAGATACTGCACCGGATAATATCACAGCCGCAGGAAGTAACCACCACCCAACTGAACGAAAAACAAGTGCAGTTCCTGAAACTCTGCTGCAGCGAAATGACTTACCGCGAGATAGCGGACAACATGGGCATCAGCCACCGCACCATCGACGGCTTCCGCGACCAGCTATTTGAGAAACTCAACATCAAATCAAGGACCGGCCTGGTGATGTATGCTCTCAAGACGGGTATTGCTACGTTGGATGCATAGCTTATTTTCGTATAACCAATTGTTTTACAGCACGTTCCGAAGCTGTCGAATAGAAAAGTGTGTACAATCCTGCCGGCAGGTTAACATGCAGGTAACCGTTTTCGGGAAGCTCTTTTGTGGCATAAACCTCCTGCCCTTGCGGGTTATATATCACTACCTCGGGTTTTGCATAATAGTTGTAGTTAGCCTTAATATAAATATAGTCCCCTGCGGGGTTGGGATATATGGAGATGAGGTTATTGTTGGTGATGGTTTCGACACTTTCGGTCACATTATATGTTCTGAAATTATCCATCATCCATCCATCTTTGCCTGTATCAGTGCTGTCTGATATGAATGTAAACCGGACAAGCGTAGTATCTCTGGTTATATAATGTGGGTAGGATTTTATTTTGCCCGTCCATGAAAAGAATTGTACTTCACAAAATTGCCAACCATTCGTTGACTGACTCAAATCAGGTTTACCAATACCCCATGTAATATCATAGGTTGTGTCCTCTTCCAGTAGGTTAACCCAATGTGTGCCGCTATCGGTAGATATTTCCACTTTAACAATCTCTCCGGAGTCAATGTCCAAACGATAATTAAATGAAAATCCAACCAATTCGTACCAGTGTTGTGGTAAACCTGGTGGATGATAGCTTACAACTTTGAAATAAAATACAGAAGTGTCATTAACAGGGTAGTTGTTAATCGTATCTGTAACAATTGCATTAGGGTACGAGTGGGCTGAATTAAATATTGTTTTTCGAGGCTTACCTATTTGCCAAATATTATTGGGGTGGTTTATAGTATCAACAATAAAACGGTCATTGTATATATTCTTAGGACTTTCGAACGTATTCTCAAAAACCCATTGCGCATAGGCAGTATTACATAGCGCTAAAGCAATCAATGTAAATATCAGCTTCATAGGACGGTATTTGCATTAAAGATAATCAATTTATATATGTAGGCCCTTCGTCCCGCAGGGGAGTTTTAGGGCGAATACCCTGGCGGATGTAGAGGGGTATAGTACTCTTCACCGCCGGATAATCACTTATTATTATGATAATATTAGATTGAAATCTAAAAATATTATGTAGAAAAACCCAGGTTTTCTCAAACATTTACTGACAATTACCCCCATGCAAAGACGCTTGTCATATCCCCCGATAACATTGAAGATTTTTTGCTGGACATCTGATATACTGAATAATTAGGTAATTATTGTAACATACATGGTTTCCTGGGTAACAAGACTTGTAATCCTTCTGCCCGATAATTTTTAGTTAAACCCGGCATCTGCAAGCAACTCAAACTGAGGCCCCGGTGTTATTGAAGATAACTATTGAGTGTATGGATATATGGGAAACAGGCCTGGATATAGAGGCGTTGCTCATTGAAAATGAACTTTTGTACCTGGCCAATAAGTACAATCTTCCCGTGGACTACGTTCGCGAAGTGATGGGCAAAACAGGTAATAACCGCCGGGAGATTGAAAAGCGCCTTGCAAAAGTTGGGAAACAGGAAAATCCTGGCTAATGTAATCCCGTGTTGCTCAGTAAACAGTTATCCCCGCTTTTACTCAGCCCTCTGGTTTATGGGAACAGCTCTATTAGTTGTTTGATTTAATGAAATAAAAATTGTAAATTTGCTATATAAAATAGCGAAGCTATGCACCACCCTCCACCACGGGCATTATGCCCCATATCTTATACAGCAAAACGCCCCTCGTTGAGGGGCGTTTTGCTTAAAATATTATTTGCCGGAAGAAAACAGTTTTACTTAACAAAAGTTAACAAACAGGATATAAATTATTTATTATCAACAAGTTGCAAAGATGCGATATTGCTAACAGTTAACCCATTACGGAAAGTAGTTAACAAAATCCTGTTATTCAAACGACAACTTTCTACTTTCTACTTACGACTTACTACTCCCTTATACCGAAACTCCGAAATCCCTCAGCGCATCGTTTAGGCTCGTCTTTTTATCGGTCGACTCTTTACGCTGCCCGATGATAAGAGCACAACCCACACCATATTCACCTGCGGGGAACTTCTTGGTATAACTGCCGGGTATCACTACGCTGCGGGCGGGTACACGGCCCCTGTATTCTACAGGTTCGCTGCCGCTTACGTCTATTATTTTAGTGCTTTGCGTCAGCACAACGTTGGCGCCCAACACGGCTTCTTTTTCCACACGCACACCCTCTACCACTATACAGCGGGAGCCAATGAAAGCGCCGTCCTCTATAATCACAGGGCTGGCCTGCAGGGGTTCCAGTACGCCTCCTATGCCTACGCCTCCGCTCAGGTGCACGCCCTTACCAATCTGCGCGCAACTGCCCACGGTAGCCCATGTGTCCACCATAGTGCCCTCATCTACATAAGCACCTATGTTCACATAGCTCGGCATCAGCACCACGTTCCTGGCCACGTAAGCGCCATAGCGTGCCACGGCATGGGGCACGGCACGCACGCCCAGCGATGCATAGTCCTTCTTCAGCAGCATTTTATCGTAAAACTCAAATGGCTCCACCGTCCAGGTTTGCATGGGCTGTATGCCAAAGTACATCAGTATAGCCTGTTTTACCCATTCATTCACCTTCCAGTTGTCGCCAGCGGGTTCGGCTACACGCAGGCGGCCTTTGTCCACTTCCTCTATCACCGCACGTACAGCATTTTTGTATGTATCGTCTTTCAGCAGTTCCCGGTCGGCCCAGGCAGCCAGTATCAGTTCTTGTACCATATTCATATTTGTGCGGCGAAAATAAGAAAGCAATCTTTTAACCCCAACTTAAAAGAACAGTCGGATGTCTTATATTTTAAATATTTAATGACATTAGGCAGACAATCAGCTCTGTCAATACAGGTAAATTACAGTATAAAATTTCAACGCTTATGAAGACAATTATTACACTATTACTCACACTCATCACATTTACAGGTTTCGCTAAATCGAAACAGGCCTACGAAAAATTATGCGAAGTAAATAAATGCTGGACGGAGCAGGCTGATGTTAATCAACTGGCATACCCTGAATATGACAACCGTAGCGAACGGGAATGGATACGCACCCACCTCACACTGGTAGAGCAAACACTGCGCGCCCGCAGCACAGCTCATCTGTCAGAACAGCAAAAAACGAACAGGCTGAACGCATTGGCGCACCTCAACCAGTATTGGCACGAAGGCAACTTCCCCGTTAACGACCAGTACAACTACCGTACGCCCATATTCATCGACAAATATGATAACTTCTGCGCGGTAGGATATTTAGTAAAAGCAACGGGGTTTGAACAGGTATCGCGCAAGATAGCTGCAGAAACCAACCTGGCCTATGTTGGCGAAATGAATTACCCCGAACTCTTTGCCTGGGCCAATGAGTATGGTTTTACAGTAGATGAGTTAGCATGGATACAACCGGGGTACCCGTACATGAATACGGCGACAGCATTGGGTAAGGGTACAGATGGTGAAGTGTTTGAACTATATACAGACAAAGCGGAAGAAAAACTGTACGTGGGTGGCAATTTTAAGTATGCTGATGGAAGCATAGCAGCGAACAATATTGCTTACGTCACAGAACAGGATGGAATATATACCTGGCATAAAATGGGCGACGGGCTCGCAGGAACAGTGTATGCGATTACTGAGTTCAATAATAAGATTTACGCCGCAGGTAGTTTCTCAGCCGGCAGCTGTGTAGCATATTGGGATGGAGCTACATGGCAGTACATAGGCTGTATAGGCCCTGTGGTAAAAGACTTGATTGTCTACAACAACGAATTGTATGCAGTAGGTGATTTTAATGTATGTGCTGCTTTGTCCGAAGTGAACTTCGCTAAATGGAACGGTACTAACTGGCAACAGATACCCGGGCTTGAAGGGCATATAAATACTGTACATAACCGGGATAATACATTAGTACTCGGCGGGAATTATACTTATATGGGTGAGGGTACTAATATTATTAAGTGGACACCAGCACAAGGCTTTGTCAAGTATGCAAAAACAATAGCCAACGAGGTAAATGACATAGAAGAATATAGGGGATGGCTATATGCTGCATGCAAATCCACGGCGGATACGAATGACCTGCTGCGAATACTCAATACAAATACCGGCGACTGGGACGCAGTACCTCAGTATTTTCACGAGGCTTACGAAAAGTTATCTTTTAACAGTCTTTGTATAGTAGATGATAAGCTATATATGGGCGGAGACTTCTACCAGACTTTTTCTATTAATGCCCCGTTTAGTTGTATGGCCCAAGTTCATAATCCGGGCGGTATAGCTGGCTATGTGTTTGCAGTAGACAGCGCCATAAATGTTGTGACGAACTTTAAGAACATGGTGGTAGCCGGGGGGAAATTTGATAGTGGAGCTCACGACAACCGTACGCTTAAAAGCATTGCCGCCCGCGAAGTGGCTGTTGGTGTAAAAGATGTATCAGCGATTTCTGTGGAGTCTGTTATTTTCCCTAACCCTGTAAAATCGGGTGGTGAAGTAATAATAGAAAACAATATAGCTGCAAAATATTTCAGGCTATACGATGTAACCGGGAAACTGGCAACAGATGCCCTGATTGGCACAGATAACAAAGTTCAGCTGCCGCAAATACCACCGGGCATTTATATGGCGGAATTGAGCAATATAAATGGCGAAAAAGCCGTTAGTAAGTTAGTGATAGAATAAACTGCGATTTGCGTTTTTCATAGAGTAAGCCTGCCGGCGCAAGCCGGGGGCTTTTCTTTCTCAAAAATTTTAGAAATGAATTTGGAGAAATCCGAAAGCTGCATATCTTTGCAATCCCAATTCGGGAAAAGCGAAAAAGGAGGCATAGCTCAGCTGGTTCAGAGCATCTGCCTTACAAGCAGAGGGTCCGCGGTTCGAATCCGTGTGCCTCCACAGAATAAGCCTCACAAATGTGGGGCTTTTTTATTTCCTCTCATCTTCCACATCCTAATATTGAAAAATTAAATATACTCTCACCCACTTAGTACATCCCCAAACTAATCTTTCAACTTCGGCAGATGCTTATGTAATATTTATCACACAAGGGCAGCAGACCGAAATATATTTTTGTACAAAGACAAAACAAACTATTCCGGGGCGGCATAATAGACATTACATTATGCCCCCCGGTTAGTATTTTTTATACAATGGGAGAAGTATTAAGGGCTTGTGATTTGAGTTGTACAGACAAGCTGAATTATAAGGATTATTACCACCGCAACTGCACTGACGAAAGCAGGAGCAGTGCCAGTAATTTTTACAAATTATTTATCGACCTGCATGAGCCTGCGGAAATATTGCTGGTCAACAACAACTTTTGCGATAATATACAGTACACATTAGGTAAAGGCTGGAAGGTGGATGTATTGTTGACTTACGGAGTAGGTGCCCCCAAGGCTATGGTGCATGAAGCCACAGGGCATGGTGCAAATGTAATAGGTGAAAGCATATCGTCTTTCAAGGCGGGCAAAACGTACAACGCCGTGGCACTTAATTACATGCAGGTAGCATCTGCTATACGGCCTGGGTTTCACGCTGAAGTGGCCAAAACCCTGGCGCAGGGTGGCTACCTGGTGGTAGAGGAGTTTTTGCCACCGCTGCAAGGGATGGATGCTGCCATGCAACACCCTATGGATGAAATGTTGCATGAGTTTCCTGGTGTGGAAATGCTGTATAGTGAGCAAAAAGAGATAAATTTCATGAGCAGGGATGGCAGCATAACTAAAGCAAGGGTTTTGAGGCTATTAGGCCGTAAGCAATAAATATAATGACGGGTTGAAGATTTAAGTAATAAGTATTGGAAATTTTAAAGGGGTCACTATGTCGGATTTGTCGAAGTTAAGAGAATTGTTTCCTGAACTGGAAGAGGAATTGTACAAAGAAATAATACAGGTGGGCGTGATAAAAGAAGTGCCCGCCGGCACCACCATTCTACAAGTGGCGCAGCCTATACGTACAGTTATGCTGGTGTTGGACGGAGTGGTGAAACTGTACCAGGAAGATGACGAAGGCGATGAGTATTTTATCTATCATATAGAGCCGGGGCAGGCATGCGCTGTGTCGATGGTGTGTGCGTATAAGCAGGAGAAAAGCGCGGTAACTGCCAAGTCGGTTACTGATGTAGTATTGCTGACAGTCCCGCTGGAATATATGGACAAATGGCTGCAGAAATATAAAAGCTGGCACTATTTCGTTATCAAAACATACCGCTCCAGGTACGAAGAACTATTGCGCACGGTAAGCGAAATAGCCTTCAGGAATATGGACGAACGCCTGGAGTTTTACCTGAAGCGCCAGGTGAAACAATTTGGCAAACATGTAAAACTGACGCACCAGGATATTGCCAACGACCTCAATTCATCAAGAGAGGTAATCAGCAGGTTGATGAAGAAAATGGAAAAGAACGGATGGATTAATATTCACCGCAATTCTTTTGAATGGATAAGAGACTGACATCATCAAAAAAACACTGCTTGTGTGACAGGTATCACATACCATTTGTGTATTTAGTACCACTTTTGCATCCTTAAAAATATATTATGGAAATTCTCGGATACATTGCTTCTTTACTGATTGGCCTCTCGCTGGGATTGATAGGCGGCGGAGGGTCCATTCTTACCGTCCCCGTATTGGTGTACCTGTTTGGAGTAGAGCCTGTGTTGGCTACCGCTTATTCCCTGTTTATAGTAGGTAGTACCAGCCTCATTGGCACCTTTCCCAAGTATAAGAACGGCGAAGTAAATATTAAGACAGCCGTTATTTTTGGTATTCCTTCTATTGTGGCTGTGTACCTTACACGCGCATTCCTGGTGCCGGCTATACCTGCAGAAGTGTTCAGCATAGGCGATTTTGTAGTTACCAAAGCTTTGCTGATGATGATGCTTTTTGCGGTGCTCATGGTATTCGCGTCAGTATCTATGATACGGGATAAGAAGAAAAAAACAGAGGAAGAAGGCGAGCAAAAGTTTAACTATCCCATGATAATTATAGAAGGCGCATTGGTAGGCACACTGACCGGACTGGTAGGTGCTGGTGGCGGTTTCCTGATTATCCCAGCGTTGGTATTGCTGAGCAAACTTCCTATGAAGCAGGCTGTAGGAACCTCATTGCTGATTATAGCCGCTAAATCACTGATAGGGTTCACCGGCGACCTGGGTACACAAACTATGGACTGGACCTTACTGCTTACTGTAACCGGCTTAGCTATAGCAGGTATATTCGTCGGCAATATGCTCAGTAAAAAAATATCAGCCTCCAGCCTCAAAAAAGGCTTTGGTTGGTTTGTGCTTGTTATGGGTATTTACATCATTATCAAAGAGCTGTTTTTTGCAACGCCGGGTGGTGGAGGACACTAAGACATTGTGCCGGATCCAAATTCAATATTTAAGCCCCTGCAAAGGGGCTTTTGCTTTTTGCATTGTTGCTGCAAACTCATATAGGCATGTCTTATAGCCGCATAGGTAGCGAAAGTGCTATCATTTTCAATCATTTATTCTTGTGTGACTTAAGTCATTTATAGGGCTGGTAAGTGGTTGGATATTTGCACTATAAAAAATTGAAAATCATAAAAAACAAACAATAGCAAGATGAAAATTGAACAGATTTATACCGGATGTTTGGCACAGGGTGCATATTACATTGAGAGTAATGGCGAAGCGGTAATTATTGACCCGCTACGCGAAGTAGAGCCATACATTGAAAAAGCAAACAGCAATAATGCAAAGATCAAGTATGTGCTGGAAACACACTTCCATGCAGATTTTGTGTCCGGCCACTTAGACCTGTCTAAGAAAACAGGTGCGCCTATAGTGTACGGCCCCAATGCACAACCTGATTTCGATTTCTACTCCGCTAAAGATGGTGAAATACTGAAAGTAGGTAAAGCCACCATTAAAGTGCTGCACACACCGGGACATACAATGGAAAGTACCTGCTACTTGCTCAGCGACGAGTCAGGCAAGGAGGTAGGTTTGTTCAGCGGTGATACCCTGTTCATTGGCGATGTGGGCAGGCCCGACCTGGCACAGAAAGTAAAATCTGATTTAACGCAAGATAAACTGGCTGCACACCTCTACGATTCTCTACGCAACAAAATCATGACATTGGCTGATGATATTATAGTGTACCCCGCACACGGTGCCGGCAGCGCTTGTGGCAAAAACATGAGTAAGGAAACAACAGATACATTGGGCAACCAGAAAAACACAAACTACGCGCTGAGGGCGGATATGACTAAAGAAGAGTTTATCAAAGAAGTAACAACCGGCCTGGTACCCCCACCATCATACTTCCCGCTGAATGTGATGATGAACATACATGGTTACGACAGCATTGACACTGTATTAGAAAGGGGCTTACGTGCATTGTCACCCGAAGCTTTTGAAGCTGCGGCAAACGAAACAGGCGCATTGATGCTGGATGTAAGAAATGCGCAGGATTTCGCAGCAGCCTTTGTTCCTAATTCAATAAATATCGGTTTGCAAGGTTCATTTGCTCCCTGGGTGGGTGCGCTGATACCTGATATCAAACAGGAAATATTACTGATAGCAGAACCCGGTACTGAAGAAGAAGCAGTGACAAGGCTGAGCCGAGTGGGTTACGATTTCGTAATCGGTTACCTGGAAGGTGGTATTGATGCCTGGAAGAAAGCAGGATTGGAGACAGATAGCATCACCAGCATCACAGCCGATGAAATGGCAGATATACTGGCACAGGACGCTGATGCACCTGTACTGGATGTGCGTAAAAAGAGCGAATACCTGAGCGAGCACATACTGACTGCGGAGAATGCACCGCTGGATAATGTAAATGACGCTATGAGTATGATAGACAAAGACAAGACATATTATGTGCATTGCGCAGGGGGCTACCGCAGCATGATATTTACATCTATCATGCGTGCAAGGGGTTTCGACAACCTGGTAGATGTTAAAGGTGGATTTAAAGCTATAAAGGAGTCGGGCAATTTTAAAATAAGCGATTACGTATGCCCCACTACGCTTCTATAAAAATAACAGAGCAGGCAAAGCAAACATACAATTATCACAGGGAGGAGGGTTGGTCCTCTTCCCGTGATAATGTAATGAACAATATAAAATTAGTAAAAACAAAAAATCACATGTCATGACAGTACAAGAACTAATTAACAACAGCAATACCAGGTATGTAGATGTACGTACCCCGGCGGAATACAGTACCGGCTATTTTAAAGATGCTGTCAATATTCCTTTAGATGAAATTGCCAACCGTGTGTCTGAAATCAACGGATTAGGCGAACAACCTATTGTGTTTTACTGCCGTAGCGGCAACCGCAGCGGTATGGCAGTAAGCTACCTGACCCAGCAAGGCTACAAGAATATATACAATGGTGGTGGTATAGACGATTTGCTGCAATACCACAATTAATTTTTAAACGCCGGCATTTGTATGAATATCCTTCAGTCAGGTGCCGGCTTTTCATGTACACTTTGGCTACACAATAGCCTGCATGCATTATCAACATAACAAATGAAACAAGCAACAGCAATCATACTATTTCTACTGGTAATAAATACAGCATCAGCACAGCATCATGAGCCTCATGAAAAAGCTGAGATGTGGAAGGGTAAGCAAACTACTACAGATAATGAAAGCGGCATTTTGCACGCTTTTAAGAATGGTACAGTACATGGACACGCCCGTTACTATTTCATGATGACGGACAATGCCCGCGGGCTCAGCGACTATTACGCTAATGCAGCTGGTGGAGGTATTAAATATGAGACTGCAAAGTTTAAAAACTTCCAGTTTGGCGTAAGTGGGTTCTTTGTTTTCAATATCGGTTCCAGCAACCTGGCATTGTCCGATGCGAGTACTAACCAGGCCAATAGGTACGAAGTGGGGTTGTTTGATATAACAGACCCGGCTAACAAGGTAGACATTGACAGGCTGGAAGAATTGTACCTTAAATATAGCAAGGGAAGCTCGCATATAGTACTGGGTAAGCAGCTAATTAACACTCCGTTTATTAACCTGCAAGACGGGCGAATGAGGCCAACTGAAGTAAGCGGCTTATGGGGAGAGTTTAATGAACTGAAGAATACCAAAATCGAAGGCGGGTATATTTATAAAATATCCCCCCGCAGCACCGTTCGATTTTATAAAGTGGGAGAATCTATAGGACTATACCCCACAGGTATTAGCGCCGATGGCACACGGTCTGACTATGCAGGCAACCTGGAAAGTGATGGTGCGGCAATGCTGGGTATCACACATGCCTTTAAAAATCGCCTGAAGCTTAAAGGATATGATTTGTATGTAGATAATATCTTCAACACAGCTTTAGTGCAGGCCGATTATGTATTGTCTGACATGAATAACAGGCAAATTACCGCAGGCGCACAGTACATAAGGCAAGATGCTGTACAAGATGGGGGTAATGCTGATATCGCAAAGACGTATTACCCCCCCGGTGGTAAAGCACAAACCTTCGGAGCCAGGCTGGAATATAAAAACAAAAACTGGCGTGCCTCAGTCAACTACAACCGTATTACAAAAGACGGCAGGTACCTGATGCCCAGGGAATGGGGTAAAGACCCATTCTTTACTTTCATGCCCAGGGAGCGGAATGAAGGTTTTGGCGATGTGCATGCTTACGTAGTAAAGGGCAGTTATACGTTTCCAAAGTCCGGTATAAAAACAGAGCTGGCGGTAGGTTATTTCAACCTGCCCGATGTTACAGATTATGCGTTGAATAAGTATGGTATGCCGTCTTACGCACAGTTGAATGCTGATATCAGGTATGCTTTCCGCAATTTCCTGGAAGGATGGGATGTGCAAGTTTTATATGTGTACAAGATGAATACCGGCGAAACATACGGCAACGAAAAATATGTCATTAACAAGGTGGATATGAGTGTATTCAACTTCGTAGTGAACTTCCATTTTTAAATACCATCTACATAAAATAGCAACTACGGCTGTAAGCCTGTCGGTTTATCAGCCAACCCATTTTTATTAAACTACTAAAACAAAAAGAATCATGTTAGAGATAATACTACAACCGTGGCCCTGGTATGTGGCCGGAGTAATTATCGGGTTAATAGTGCCGGCGTTATTGTTATTGGGCAATAAGCACTTTGGCATATCCGCCAACTTGCGCCACGCATGTGCTGCATGTTTCCCGGCGGATATTAAATTTTTCAAGTACGACTGGAAGAAGGAAATCTGGAACTTCTTTTTCGTAGGAGGAATATTGGCTGGTGCTGCTATCGCGGCATTTTTATTAGCCAACCCCGAGCCAATAGTAGTGCACCCCAACCTGGTGGAGGAGTTGTCAGGATATGGCATAACAGATATGAGCAATATGGTGCCTGTGCAACTATTCTCTTTCGAAGCCCTTTTTTCACTGAAAGGATTAGTAATGCTGGTAGGCGGTGGTTTCCTGGTAGGGTTTGGTTCCAGGTATGCCGGGGGGTGCACATCGGGGCACGCTATCATGGGCCTCAGCGATTTGCAATGGCCATCACTGGTAGCTACCATCATGTTTATGGTGGGTGGTATCATCATGGCCAACTTCATTTTGCCCTTCATACTCGCTTTGTAAGCGCTATCAATTATTCATCATCAACTGCAACTAAACTATTAAACAATGAGCTCAACAATATCAAATAAGGATATAACCACACAGTTTGTAGACAATAAAGTGGGAATAAACCAGTCGGATCTGGCAGCCCGGTCGCTGGATACTATGTGTGTCAACGAATCGCAGATTGTACACCCCTGGTGGTACAATTTTAAGTACATGATAGTAGGCATCGTCTTCGGCATTGTGTTTGTAAAAGCCGAAATCATATCCTGGTTCAGGATACAGGAGATGTTCCGTTTTCAAAGTTTCCACATGTTTGGAGTGATAGGCACAGCCGTGGTAGTGGGCGCCATATCAGTTTTCCTCATCAAGAAGTATAAGGTAAAAACTATACATGGAGAAGCTATTGAGTTTCATCCTAAAAAATTCAACAAGGGACAGATATACGGGGGCTTATTATTTGGTTTAGGTTGGGCGCTTACAGGTGCATGCCCGGGCCCATTGTTCGCACAGGTGGCTACCGGTGCGTTTGCTGTAATAGTCGTATTGTTCAGCGCCATCGCCGGCACATGGACCTACGGATATTTCAGGGATAAACTACCGCATTAAATTGTTAAGGTGCGTCCAAACGCCGACTTTATATGTTTTGCTAAATAACACGTATTGCCGGCGCCTGTGTTACAATTGTTACCATAATCATTCTTAGAAAGAACCACTTTTATGTAGATGTCATCTGCTTGTTACGCTGCTAAGTAAAAAACACATGTATTGGATATTATGACAAGCTTTAAAAAATATGGAGTGGCAGTGTTCATCGCTGTATTGGTATTAGCAGTGCTGATTATAGCTATAGTGAATATGCCGGCGAAAAAGGAAGTGAACATACAGGCGGCACAGCGGCCCGCATACTGGGTAGCGCCGAGCCTGTACCTCGACAATGAGTTGAAGGGCGAAGAACGCAAACAGGTTATTTATGGTGAAGAATTAATTGTGCATACGGCGCGGTATTTTGGCCCTAAAGGCATCGTTGCACATACCACCAATGGTATGAATTGCCAGAACTGCCACCTGGATGCAGGCACATTGCCCTGGGGTAATAATTATGGTGCAGTCAGCTCTACGTATCCTAAGTTCAGGGACAGGAGTGGTTCAATGGAAACTATTCCAAAACGCGTTAACGATTGCTTTGAAAGAAGCATGAACGGCAGGGCCCTGGATACTAACGGCAAGGAAATGAAGGCTATTATTGCCTACATGCAATGGCTGGGCAAGCATGTACCGAAAGACAGCATCCCGGTTGGTAGCGGAATAACGCAACTGCCATTTTTGAACCGGGCCGCCAGCCCCGAAAAAGGTGCGATAGTATATGATACCAGATGCAAGTCTTGCCATGGAGCGAACGGTGAGGGCCTGATGCAACCAGATGGCATAGCCTATTCTTACCCGCCGCTCTGGGGCGAACACAGTTATAACACAGGCGCGGGTTTGTACAGGCTATCGCGCTTTGCCGGATATGTAAAAGACAATATGCCCTTCAAAGAAGCCACACATCAGTCACCCGCCCTTACAGACGAAGAAGCATGGGATGTGGCTGCTTTTGTCAATTCGCAACCCCGTCCTGCAATGACGCAAAACAAAGCTGACTGGCCGGATATTGCTAAAAAACCGATAGACCATCCTTTCGGCCCTTTTGCAGATGGTTTCTCTGAACAGCAACACAAGTACGGGCCATTTCAACCAATAGCAGACGCACGTAAAAAAAGATAATTATGGTTCCCGTTTCATTATATTGTTAACCAGTAAACATCATTAAATGTCAGAAAAACATCTACCCAAATGCAGTTGTGGCTCTTGCAATCAACAGCATATCAGCAAGGCCGAAAAAGAACTGCATGTTGAAATATCAGAAAACAACAGGCGGGACTTTTTGAAAAAAGCAGGCACCCTTGGCCTGGGCTTAGGTATAGGCGGGGGGCTAATAGGCGGTCCGCTGGCGGCTTCCGCACTCAATAATGATGATGCGGCGTATAAGGCTGCGTCTATGGGTAAAAATGCAGCGGTGCGCAATGGCAATGCGCAAATGATAACATTATTGCATACTGCCGACATACATTCGCAACTAATGATACACGATGAGTTTTTTATAGAACAGGGCAAACCTGTATATAAGAAACGTGGTGGCTTCGCTACGCTCAAAACTATGATTAACACGCTGAGGAATGAAAATCCTGTCAATACCCTGGTGCTCGACGGTGGCGATTGTTTCCAGGGTGGTGGTGTAGCGGCGCTTACTGAAGGTAAGGGCATTGTACCCTTGATGAACAATATAGGCTATGATGTAATGCTGCCGGGAAACTGGGAAGTAGTGTATGGCAAGGAGATGATGATGAAGGATATGTTTGCCTACGACGGGGTAAAGGTCTGTGCCAATATGTACCACGACACTAAAGACGAGCTGCATGGCGATATGATTTTTCCGCCCTATTTTATTAAATACATTGGTGGTATTAAGATTGGCTTCATCGGTTATAACGACCCTCTTACGCCTAAGCGCCAATCGCCTGCATACAGTGATGGCATTAAGTTTACATTCCCCGAAACGAACGTGGCCAAATATGTAAAGCTGCTGAAGGAGTACGAGCGTTGCGAGATGGTGTTCCTGCTAACGCATATGGGTCTGGCACAGCAGATAGGGCTGTCTAACATACCACAGATAAAAGGCGTGGATTACATACTGGGCGCCGATACACACGAGCGGGTACGCGAGCCTATACAGGGTGTACATGCCAAAGTTACTGAACCGGGTGCCTTTGGCTCGTTTGTAGCACGGCTGGATATAGTGGTGGAAGACGGTGTGGTAAAAGACCACACCTACCAATTGCTGGATGTAGACCCCGACAGGTATCCTGAAGACGAGGAAATGAAACGCCTGGTGAACAAAGTAAGAGAACCTTTCACCAAAGAACTGGACAAGGTAATAGGCACAACAAAAACACCTCTTGTAAGGTATTATGTAATAGAAACACCGATGGACAACCTGATTACAGATGCCATCATGTGGAAGTTCAAACCGGATATAGCGTTGAGCAATGGCTTCAGGTTTTGCCCGCCGTTGGTGCCCGACCCTAAAACAGGCGTGGCCGAAATAACCCGCGACTATTTGTGGAGTATGCTGCCTGTAGACAGTGAAGCAAAACGCGGCTATATAACAGGCCGGCAGTTGTGGGATTGGATGGAAAAAGAATTACAGAACGCATTTGCCAAAGACCCTGCCAAAAGATTTGGAGGATGGGTAGTGCGGTTCAACGGCATGGAAGTAAACTTTACCATTGGCAATGACAAGGGAAAACGTGTGAACTGGATTAAGGTAGGCGGCAAGCGACTGGATATGGACAAGGAGTACAGCTTTGTAGCCTGCGAGCGCGAAGGCGACCCCGATACCACTATATGCCGGGTAGAAGGCGTAAAGGAGCCGAAGAGGCTGGGCGCTACACTGCATAGCGTTTTAGAAGAATATCTGGCTAAGAAATCGCCCGTAGCGCCTAAACTGGAAGGACGTTGTACAGCAACTGACGCTCCAAATAGTTTGCTGACCCAGTTAATGGGTTTTGGTTACGAATTCAGGTAAATAAATAAAAGGGGGGTACAAAGCATGTACCCCCCTTTTATTTTTGTCTTTTATCTTAACCCGCCTTCTTCACCAGGTGTTCTTCTATCACCTGTTTCAATACATGTTTGGGCAATGCGCCTTTTTGCATCATCGGCTGCTGGTCTACCGGTATGAATAATATGCTAGGGATACTTTGTATGCCAAATGCCCCGGATAACTCCTGCTCAACTTCTGTATCTACTTTATATATCACCAGTTTGCCATCATACTCTTTTGCCAGTTCTTCTAGTATGGGCGCCACCATTTTGCAGGGGCCACACCAGTCAGCATAAAAGTCAATAATAGCGGGCAATTCCCCGGCGAACTTCCATTCTTTATTGTTTTCATAGTCGAATACTTTCTTCTTAAAGTCTTCTGTGGTCAATTGTACTGTAGCCATATATTTATTTTTTACAAAGGTACAAAAATGCAGCCCGGGCTTCTGTAATAAATATCACACAGGCCTGGTGTTAAAACAGTTTAACAATATTTTTCCGTGGGACGTAGGGGTATTGCACAGCAGTTGCGTTTATCCTCTAAAATAACAATTGAAAAAAACTTTTACTCGAAACAAAACTTATATGAAAAAGTTCATGTTTGCTGCAACAATGGTTGCAACTTTTTTAACAACAGGTACATTACAGGCCCAGATGCCGTACACTTTTGGTGTGTCAACAGCATCTTACCAGCCTCTTACAAATGGCACTACTCTAAACGATACAACCGTGTGGGATGACGAAATGTACAAAGTGGATATCCCATTTACCTTCCGCCTCAACAATAAGGCGATGACAAGTCTTTTCCTGGAGGCTATGGAAATAGCATTGCCCGATACAGTAGGTAGCATGGACGGATTACCCCTGATGAGTGCTGACCTTATAGACCGTGGTATTGCCGATTCATTGCAGGTGTCACAGTCGCCTGTACGATATATAATCGAGGGTGCAGCCGGTAACAGGATACTGAAGCTGGAGATAGCTAATGCCGGTTTTGCCGATGAGTTTTATGCAGACAGCACGGTGGATGATTATTTCAATATGCAGGTTTGGTTGTACGAAAATGGCAATATCATTGAATACAGGTACGGCAGCTCATCTGTTACAGGTTTTGCAACCTATTTCCCGCTCGGGATGCTTACTGGTTTTGTGAAAAACATTGATTTAGCAGGTTCTTCGTTCGATATGATGTATGTGCTCAGTGGTAACCCGGCATCACCGGTTATCGACAGCCTGACACAAACGGCATTTACCACAGGCCTTACCGCCTTCCCCGACTCGGGCACCGTTTACCGCTTTACACCTAAGCCAACCGGGGTGAACAATACGCACCGAGTACTGGAAATGAGCCTTTACCCCACCCGCACCACCGGCTCTCTGTATATAGATAACCCCAACAGGACAGAAGCAACCTACAAAGTGTTGTCTTTATCCGGCCAGGTATTGAAGTATGGCAGCATTAAGAAGGGGTTGAATACTGTGGAAGTAAATGACGTACCGGCAGGGCAATACCTGGTCAGGTTCGACTATGACGCGGGTTTTGAAACGCAAAGATTTATTAAGTTATAGCATGGGGCAAATAAACGGGGCTGGCGCTACGGCGCCGCCCTGTTTTACCACTATAAAATGATTGAAAATATACCGTTCTTTGTATCTGTTTTTTAATTAAGTATGGCGCAGGAGCAAATTGCAGAAACAGCCTTTAAATCCTTGTTTGACAGGGAGTACCAGAATTTATGCCGGTATGCTTACAGCTACCTGAAGGATGAACACCTGGCTGAAGATGTGGTGCAAAATACCTTTATTAAGATATGGGAGCAGAAAAAAGACCTGTTGCCTACAGACAATGCACGTTATTACCTCGTCACTTCGGTACGCAATAACTGTATATCCGAGTTGCGCAGAGCTAAAAACCTCACCTACCCTGAAAATAACCCGGGCACGGATGCGGAGCCCTTCTTTTCTCATATGCTGCAGCGGGAGGAGTATAATGAACAACAGCAACGTATAGCCGCTGCACTCGACGAATTGCCCCCCAAGTGCAAAGAGATATTCCTGATGATAAAACTGCACGGCATGAGCTACAGGCAGGTAGCTGAAACATTGGAACTTTCGGTAAAAACCGTTGAAAATCAAATGGGTAAGGCTATAAAGACCTTCCGCAACCTCTGCCTGCCGGTCTTATTGTCCTTATGCAACCTGTTCACTGTCAAAAATTTCATGTTGCCGTAGGGGTAATGAGCATAAATTTCGTTTTACATTAATAACAAGAAGAGCAAATGGAAGAGCGGATCCACATACTAATAGCGAAAAAGCTGACGGGTGAAGCGAGTGCAGAAGAATTGCGTGAGCTGGATACATGGGCGGCAAATGATGACAACCATGTTGCCCTCAGAGATACAGAACGCCTGTGGCAGGATAGTGACAGCCTGCTGGCAGGGCCGAAATTTGATAAAGGTGCAGCCTGGGAAAGAGTCAGCTCGGGTATCAAAAATACTGCAGCGGTGCCGGCAAAAGGCAGGACTATTGCCTTCCCTGCATGGACCAGGACGGCCTTAGCCGCGGCTGCGGTACTGGTCATTGGTTTGTTTGTGATAATAGGCGTGAATAAAACAGGTAATGTAACCGTTATAGCTGATGCAGGAGATAAGCAGGTAACCTTGCCCGACAACTCCACAATTACCCTTAAACAGGGCGCTATACTGGCATATCATAAATCGTTTAACGAAGAAGACCGTAACATCACACTACAGGGCGAGGCGTTTTTTGAGGTAGCCCGTAACGAGCAAATGCCATTTATCATCGATGCGGGGGATGTTTCGGTACAGGTGCTGGGTACCTCATTTTATGTAAAAAGTGGTAAAGCGGCCTATGTGGCAGTGGTAACAGGTAAAGTACAGGTAGCCCACAATAAAAACACAGCAGATAAGCTGATATTAACCCCCGGGGAAACCGGGCAACTGGAAGATGGAAAATTGGTAGAGGACGCTACCGATATTTACGACCTGATGTATTGGAAAACAGGAAACCTTAATTTTACAGGCGTTCCCCTGGCAGAGGTAACGGCAAGGCTGGATAAAATATTTTCAGAATCAGTGCGTTTATCTGATATAATGCCTGCCGATGCACGTAGACAGGTGGTAAACATAACTTTTAACCGGCAAACACTGGAAGAAATGCTGCAGGAACTGTGCATGGTAACGCAATGCACATTGCAGCAGGAAGATAACAATTATATTATAGCGCCCCTGCAGTGATAAAGTATTTACTTGGCTTTGCTATTTTATTGATCAGTTTTTTTGAGCCGGACAGCTGTCCGGCTCAGGTGCGTGGGTGGCTGTCTCAGCCATACCAGCCCACAAGTAAGTCTGCCACCATCAAAGATTTTCTCTCGGAAATGAAAGAAAAGGGCATTCCGCTTTCTTACAGCGAGGCATATATACAACCTGATAAGAACATTACGATGCGGGGCGTGGAGCAAACCGTACAGGATGTGCTGAATACCCTGTTTGCCGGGCAAAATCTCATCTTCGTTGAAAAAGATGATAAAATACTGATTGTGCCCAAAGAGCAGTATGGTACTACACAGCAACGAGGGCATTACCGCACTATCAACGGCTTCATCAAAGAGGCAGGCAGTAACGAGGTGCTGGTGTCTGCCAGCGTATATGCACCGGGTACGGGTTACGGTACGGTCACCAATAGTTATGGTTACTACAGCCTGGTGTTGCCATCCAGCATCCGTACGCTGGTGTACTCTTATATTGGTTACAAAGCAGACACAATAGACCTGCTGGCTACAGACCGGAGAGATGTAACACTGAACAGGGATGATGTGATGGATGAAGTATTGGTATCTGCAGATAAAGAAAGCAGTCCTGAGCACCTGCACATGACGGCAGCAGACATTCAGGCGCGTCCCGTTGTACTGGGCGAAAATGATGTGATGCGGGCTTTGCAATACCAGGCGGGCGTACAGGTGGGGATCGATGGGTCGAGCCAGGTATTGGTGCGCGGTGGCGATCCGGGGCAGAACCTGAACCTGCTGGATGGGGTTCCACTTTATTATGTAGACCATTTTTTTGGCCTTACGTCGGTGTATAACTCTGATGCGGTGAAGTCAGTGGATTTTCACAAAGGTGCTTTTCCGGCCAGGTATGGAGGTCGGCTATCGTCTATTATTGACGTGACTACCCGCGATGGCAGCTTAGAAAAATGGGGCGGGCAATTCAGTATGGGTCTTGTAAAAAGCAGCCTGAACCTGGAGGGCCCGATTATCAAAAACAAATCATCCATCATGCTCTCTGCCCGGCGTACCTGGGTAGACGCCTTCTGGAAGCCCTTTACCAAAGACCCCAGCTTCAATTTTTACGATATCAACGGTAAGGCTAATTATATACTGAACGAAAACAACAGGCTGTATATAAGCTTTTATAAAGGCAGGGATAAAATCAAGTCGAAAGTAGATGACGGCTCTATCAGCACGCAGTGGGGCAATACTATCGGCTCTGTAAAATGGAATTCGGTGTTAAGCCCGAAGCTGTTTGTCAACAATATATTTACGTACAGCCGGTTCAAATACCAGCTGGATGATACGCGGCAGGTGATACAATACGGCACCATATCCAACAGCAGCGACTATACAGGCACTTCTACTATCAACGAATTTACCCAGAAGATTCAGGCTAACTGGAATCTGAATCCTACTCACCAGGTGGAATTAGGCGAAAAATATTCTTATTCTGTTTTCGTGCCTGTATCTCTAGAGTCGCAATCTCTCTACACACAAGCGGGGTTGGCAGCGCCTATCTCTACAGAATTTGCTACGCACGAGGTCACACTCTTCGCTGAAGACAATATCACCATCAATGAAAAATGGCTGATACGCCCGGGTATACACTGGGCTACCTGGTTTAACAGGGATTTCAGCTACTCAGCTTTACAGCCCAGGTTTTATGCAGCTTTCAGTATCACCCCAAATCATCTGTTGCATGGTTCATTCACGCAAATGACACAGTACCTGCATTTGGTGAATAACAACTCCTACGGACTGCCTACCGATTTCTGGATACCCAGCACCAGTATTATTGAACCCGAAGAATCACTGATGGGCACATTGGGCTATAAAGGAACACCGGGGAAAAACTTTGAGTACAATATTGATTTCTATTACAAAGACATTACAGGCGTGACTATGTATAATTTGGGTAAAGACCTGTTTGATAACACCATACAGTGGGAGGATAAAATAATTCAAGGCAGGGGATGGAGCTATGGAACTGAAATATCTTCTGAAAAGAAAATGGGTTCATTTACTGCCGCATTTGCGTATACATTATCATGGACATGGCGCAAGTTTGCACAACTGAACAATGGCGCAGCTTTCCCTTACCGCTACGACAGGAGGCATAATTTCAAAGCATCGCTGGTGTACCAGCGTAAAAAGTTTGAAGGTGCAGCCAGCTGGACCTACATGAGCGGAGAGGCCATCACCCTGCCCGACCAGGTATACCCTGACTTTGACCGCAACCTGATGATAGACCCCGGCTCATCATACTACAGCAGCAACTATACCTATAATTATACAGGTTGGAATAACTACAGGCTGCCACCCATACACCGGCTGGATTTGGGTTTCAAATTCAAAAAACAAAAACGCAGGTCGCAGCGTGAATGGGGCATTGGTGTATTTAATGCCTATGCGAATAAGAATGTGATGCTGGTTCAATTGGAACAGGACACTAACACACAGCAGTTCAAGCTGCAAGCCTTCAGTTTTTTGCAATTTATTCCATACCTCACCTACAAATTGATTTTCTGATATGAATAATGTAATGAAACATATCATCACCGGTTTGTTAGCGACAGTAGTAGCCTTTGCTGCCTGCACCAAAAAACTGGAATTGCCAGATATATCACATGAAAAGAAGATAACAGTTATTGCAGAGCTGGTAGCTAACGATAGTTTTTATATCAGGGCCGGGCAAAGCGTACCACTCACTAAAAACTCAACTTTATATTTTGATTTGCTACAGAATATGAAGCTGTCAGTCGAGTCGGCCGGCTTGCCCGCATTTGCGCTTACAGAATACGCGGAAGAATTTACAGGACAGACCTATACACTGCCTTTTGCTTCCAATCAAAAAGTAATAGCTAACACTACATATACGATTACAGCTACACATGCTGATGTGGGCACTGCTACTGCAAAAGTCACCATACCCTCACCCTTTACAGCATCGGTAAAGGATACAGCGCATATACAGTATTCTTCATCAGACGCTATACAGGCCGACATTACCATCAATGATGATGCGACAGGAGAGCATTTTTATGTAATAGAAGTATTGAAGCAAATCGTCAGTATCAGAAACCTGTTTTATTACAACAACCAATGGCTGGATGTAAGCGTCCCCTCGTACAAGATAACCTACGACAGCCTGGTAGCAACGGGTGTGCAGGTGCCGAAACATTCAGACACCAGCTACAAAAGGGCTTTTACCAGGCAGGGTGTGTACTCAAATGACCCGAATACGGAAAATGTAAAAGACGGCGACATCTTCGCAATGAACAAGCGTATACTGCTCAAAGACAATTATTTCAACGGGCAGAACTATACTACAAGGGTAATCATTCGCAATACGGTGAATGAATTTGAAGAAGAAGCACGCAAGGGTGTAGTGCACATAATGGTTAAATCCGTACCCAAAGAATATTTTGAATTTCTGAAGGCGTATGAGCAATATGACCCGTCTACCGGCTTTAATTCGCTGGCCCCGCCTGTAAAACTCACCGGCAATGTAGAAAACGGCCTGGGTATGGTGGGTGCCGCCTACGAAGTGCGTTTCAGCTATTGGTTCGACACCTGGGGTTTTTAATTTTTTTTCTTGACAGCTTATAGGGGTATGCATGTTTTTGTGCGTTTTGATATTGTTATTAAACGCGTAAAGCATGACCAAAATCAAATTCATTCTATTGCTGATAGCCTCTGTAAGCTGTTTTGTAACCGGGGCACAGAACATTACGGTAAGTGGTTATATTTCTGAGGCGGGCAGCGGTGAGCGGCTGATAGGGGCCACAGTATTTGTTCCCGGCAGAAATATCGGCACTACTACCAATGCCTACGGTTTCTACTCCATTACTCTGCCCTCTGATACATTTACCCTACGCTATTCTTACATAGGCTACCAATCGCAGGTAAAACAAATTAGCGGCAAGGCCAACCAACAGGTAAATATTGAGATGAAGCAGGATAAGGGGTTGGATGAAGTGGTGATTACTTCGCAGAAAGATGCCATACAATCGCGTACACAGATGAGCAGCATAGACCTGCCCATACAAACTATTAAATCCCTGCCGGCATTCCTGGGAGAGGTGGATGTAATGCGTGCTATACAGTTGCTGCCCGGTATACAGGCAGGCAACGAAGGCTCTACAGGTATATACGTACGCGGTGGCGGGCCCGACCAAAACCTGATACTATTGGACGGTGTGCCTGTATATAATGCAAGCCATTTGTTTGGTTTTTTCAGCGTATTCAATGCCGATGCGATACGCAGTGTGGAAGTGATAAAAGGAGGTTTCCCCGCACGGTATGGCGGCAGGTTATCTTCTGTAGTAGACATCAATATGAAAGAAGGTAATAAAGAAAAATTGCACGGCGAAGGCGGTATTGGCCTGATTGCCTCAAGGCTGACATTGGAAGGGCCGATACAGAAAGGCAAATCTTCTTTTATGATTTCCGGCCGCAGGACTTATTACGACCTGATAGCCAAACCCTTTATGCGTGGTGCTGTAAAAGGCGGCTATTATTTCTACGACCTGAATGGTAAGGCCAACTTCCAACTGGGCAAGAAGGACCACCTGTACCTTAGCGGATATTTCGGTAACGATAAATTTTACGCAAAACAATCGCAAAACAGCAACGGGCTGCTCAATACGGATTTTCGCACCAGCCTGCAATGGGGCAACGCCACAGCCGTGGGCCGCTGGAACCATGAATTCACACCAAAGCTGTTCGGCAACCTTACTGCTTATTATAGCAGGTACAGGTTCATGGTTTCTGCTCAAACAAAAAACCAATTGGTAGGCAGTAATGAAGAGTATCTATTAAAGTACAGTTCAGGCATCAACGACAAGGCTATTAAATATGATTTTGACTACCTGCCCGGTGCTAATCATTACATAAAGGCGGGGGTGGGTTTCGTAGCCCATACCTACAAGCCCGGTGCGCAGCAAACTAAAATCAGGAGCGTACTTGCTAACCAGGATACAACTATAGGCGTAGAAGATATACATGCCAATGAGCTTGATGCATACATAGAAGACGATATCCGCATATCGTCCCGCTTTAAAACGAATATCGGCCTGCACTGGACAGGGTTTTCAGTCAGGAACCAGTTTTATCACTCTATACAGCCGCGTATTGCAGCTCGATACCTGCTCACAGACGAGCTAAGCGCTAAAGCATCTTTCGTGCAGATGAACCAGTTTATACACCTGCTCACCAACTCATCTCTTGGCCTGCCTACCGACCTGTGGGTGCCTGTTACGGATAAGGTACCAGTGCAAAAGTCTTATCAGTATGCTGCGGGTATGGCATATACCCATCGTACCGGTATAGAGGTAAGTGTGGAAGGTTATTACAAGACTATGGATAATATCATCGAGTACAAAGAAGGTGCCAGCTTCTTTAATACTGCCACCAACTGGGAAGATAAAATAGAAGTAGGTAAAGGTTGGAGCTATGGGGGAGAATTGTTTGTACAGAAAAAGAAAGGACGTTTTACAGGCCTGATGGGTTATACCCTGTCGTGGACGAACAGGCAGTTTGACAACCTCAATATGGGCAAAGTATATCCTTACCGCTACGACCGCAGGCACGACTTTAAAATAGCAGGTATCTATAGCCTGACCGACAAGATAGAGTTGAGTGCCGAATGGCTGTATGGCACCGGTAATGCTATCACGTTGCCTGTTGCCTATCATAAAGGTTTGGAAGGTGATGAAGTACTGGTATATGGCGAACGAAACGGGTTCAGGATGCCCGCCTACCACCGTGGCGACGTAAGTATCAAATTCTCTAAACAAAAGAAAAACTGGGAGCGTGCCTGGGTAGTAGGTGTGTACAATGTGTATAACCGCCGCAATCCTTTCTATGTGTACAGCAGCACGAATAATAGCGGCAACAACGTATTCAAACAAATGAGCCTGTTCCCTATTATCCCATCCATTACTTACCAGTTTAAATTCTAAAACAAAAAAACAGTATAATATGAGACTGAATATAATAGCCGTAGCTGCAGGTACCCTGTTACTTGCATCCTGTCAAAAAGAGATAACTGTAGATGTACCGCCACATAGTCCTAAGCTGGTCATTAACTCCGTTACCAATACAGGTGATACCATCAGCGTAATGGTTGGGAAAAGTATAGATGTGCTAAAACACAAATACGGTACTGACTTGTCGGTAAACAATGCAGCTGTGCACCTAACTGTTGGTGACAAAACCCCGGTTGCTATGAAATACGACAATGCATCCGGCATGTATATTGCAGCTGTAGAGGCAGAACCCGGGGCCGTATATCATGTAAAGACAATAGCACCCGGCTATACTGAAGCATCTGCAAGTACACGAGCGCCCGGGGTAGTAAAAATACAATCTGTGCAAAGGATAAAAGAAGCCCGGCTGGATATGGATGGTAATACACAGGATGAACTGAGGGTAACATTCGATGACCCGGCAGGTGAAAAGAACTATTATATCGTTATTATCCACTCCGCACCCGTTATTGATAGTTACAATGAGTTTTCCTACCAGGGTTGTGTGAATACACCGGACCCATCTGTAGAGACACTGTACGATGAGTCTATCGACCAGAATACATGTATCGAAAGCAATGGCATCTTTCTGCGCGATGAATTGTTTGATGGCAGGCGAAAAGAACTCAGGTTGTATGTGCGCAGTATGGACCTGCAACCGCAGGAGGTGCCGGGACAAGGCATGGTATATCCCACTATCGAGATACAGCATGTAACGGAAGAATATTTCAGGTATATCAAATCATCCCGTTATGCTTCTGTCAACAATGGCAACCCCTTTGCCGAACCATCTAATGTATATACCAATATCAAAAACGGTTTTGGGATATTCAGTATCGCACATTCGGAAGTGATGGAGATAAAATAGGAAATGTATATTATATGTATGCAGCGGGTGCTTATGCACCCGCTTTTTCTTTTGGGGTAATGGTATTTACTCCATGTCCGAATATCGTCGCATCTTTGCAGCATAATCAGCATAAATACAGCTATGGGTAATATGAAAGGGCCGCTCACCAGCCACCCCGTGACAGATAATTTTAAGGAATGGAGCGTGCAGGTGGACGGACGTAAATTTCTGCAACAGTTGGCACGCCATGCCTACAGGATATGCAATTATGATGCGGTGGCCGATAACTATGATGCATTTCATCAGCATTTTGGTAAAACAGGCGTGATACACTTTGCCGTTAAAGCCAGTGCGGAACCTCATATACTCAAGACGCTTATTGCTAAAGGCTCAGGATTTGAAATAGCTACCTACAGCGAACTGCGCCTACTGATAGAAAGCGGTTTATCAAAGGAAGATATCAGTACTAAGGTAAACTTTGGCCAGACACAGAAAGAACGCCTGGATATTCGCAAAGCATTGGTGGACGGAGTACGCAACTTTGCCACCGACAATGCGCATGATATTCGCATCATAGCCGAAGAGGCGTTTAAATTGCGCATGGACAAATCTGCTATCCGGATGCAGACACGCCTGTTCAACAGTGATAGTGATACATCGGGCGAAGGTTATTCTCAATCCTTTAACCGCCGCTACGGTGTGGATAACGACCAGGCAATGCAACTGGCGCGCTATATTACCGAACGGGGCATGACGCTGACCGGCTTCACCTTCCACCCCGGCAGCGATTCCAACGACCCGCACCTGTGGGATTACGGTGTACGTAATGCCGCCATACTTACCCGGAGGCTAAAGGAGGAATTGGGCATTGAAGTAACGGAACTTAACCTGAGCGGCGGCTTCGACCCTGCTATACATATTGAGCAATACAGCAAGCATATACTGCCCTTAATAGACAAAATATACAAAGAAGAAAAGGCAACACACCCGGATAGAATAGATACAGAACCCGGCCGCTGGCTGGTAGCCAATGCCGAAGTGCTGATAGGCAAGGTATCCAACGTCAAGATTAATAAAGACAGTACACGTATCGTTACCATGACGACTGGTGTGTCTGAAAATGGTACGCTTACCGATTTGGGTTTGGATTTCGATTTCTTTATACTGGAAGATGGCAAAGCCCGCAAACTGGAAAAACGAAAGGATATTCGCGGCAACCTGCACGGCCGTGCCTGTGCCGACTTTGATGTAATGGCGGAACATACACCCATACCTGATGAACTGCACCCGGACAATCCTATAGCAGATGATGTATTTGTAGTAATACACGGTGCAGGCGCTTATTCGCACTATATGGAGCGCAACTTCTGGTGCGGCATTACCCCGCCTATGAAGATGAATTACGATGATTTTAAAAACTGCATCACGCACGAAAAATATTACCAGGTAGCATTGGTCAACTCGTATGCAGAACGCTCCGGCCTGCCGTTGAAAAACGCCATGACTTTCATTACCCATGATACAAATAAAAAACTGGGCGAAATAAAAGGTTCGGAGATCGCACGGATATTAGACAATCCTGAACTGCTGAATAAGCTGGGACTTCACATACTTAGCAGTGTGGCTGAGTTTGTGCAAGAGCACTCTGCTTAAAAGAAAACTGACTACTGTAATGTGCAGTACACAAAGAAATAATGCTCTTTGGCGATACTAATTTCTGATTCAGCGCATTCTTTAGATGCTTTCTTAGGGTTAGTTGCCCGTACAGATATAAGTAGAGTATCAGCTTGTCCATATTCGTCTAGGTAGGCGCATTCGCAGTTGTAATACTTCTTTTTACAAGACGAACTAATTATAGTAACTGCTGTAGCTATGAATAATATATAAGTTACTCCACGGTGCATTGTACATTTTTATACTGCGGGTTGCCGCTAAAGGCCAGGCTTTTTTGTTTGCACTCAAATGCCGCCGATTCCTTTTTGCCGGTTTCTATTTTGTAGGTAGCTATTTCTTTATCACCATCTTTACAGGTGCAGGTATAGCTGGTGCTGCCACATGCCGATAGCAATACACATGTTGATATGGCTAAAATTATCTTTTGCATACTGCTAAGGTAAACAATCCCCAAAACGACTGACATGAAAATATTATAACACTACCTGCAGTACCGGTCCATCAGCATTTTTTCTATGCCTTTTCCCCTCGCTTTGGCCGCTTTCCATTTCAGTAATGGGACAAGCAGTGAAAGTATACCATTGGGGTAGGTGCCCGACAATGTAAACAATATGGCTGCGTGCGAAAAGTTCTTGGGCATACTTTTCTTAGTCGTCAGGCCGTCAGTAGCAAGGCCGTAAGCGATTTTTATACAGTTTTCAAACCCGGTATGGCCCGGGCGCAACTCTACATGAAATTTCACCGGTTTATCTGTAGGGTTTTTAAATAAGTGCAAAGCGTTTTTTGCTACGGTCGCCTGTTCTCCTGGCCTTAATATCATCTCGTGTTTCCCGTTGCGAATGAGCAGTTCGCCCTCCTGGGGCAAAAATGTTTCCGTAAAGTCTTTGTGAAAATGCAATGTATTGCCACCACCGGGTGCCAGCTCTACTTCTATCAGTGAATATTCGCCATTTGTTTCTTCAGCAGTTTTCAAAAACACTGCTTTGTCCCCTATGAGGGGGTTGGTATATACTTTCTTTTCCATAATTACTTTTTTTGGTTAACAACCAAATAATATGCAAACATATCCCGCATTTGGTTAACGACCAAATATTTTTTATTTTTAGGGTATGAACACCCGCGACAGGATATTGGATAAAGCACTGGAATTAATGAACAGCAGGGGACTGGAAAATGTGTCTACATACGACATAGCCCGGGCGCTGGATATCAGGCAGAGTAATATCACCTACTATTTCTCAACAAAATCGGAAATAGTTAACGCCTTGGCTAAAAGAATGGTAGAAGATGCAGATAGTATATCAGTAGTAGAAAACCCGCAGGATTTTTCTATCAGGGCCTTTTACAAAATAGTGGAAGAAACAATGAAAGTGCATGAAAAATACAGGTTTATCCTGATGAATTACGCACAGGTAATAACTGCTGACAGAGAACTGCACAATCATTATATACAGGTGCTAAAAGGCCGCCCTGCCCAGTTTGAGGGCATGATAGCCATGCTGGATGCTAATAATTATGTAAACGGAAAAACTTTACTGGCAAATAGTCATTACATCACCCTGATGCTGAATATGATCGCCATATACTGGATACAGGAAGCTGCTATATACATGGCCAATAAATCAGACAAAGCCAGGCGTAAACATCATCTTGCTATATTCTTCCAGGCATTTATTCCATACCTCACAGAAAAAGGGAAAGAAGAACTTGAAATTATATGCGGTAAATAAGTGATAAAAAATAATAGTCCGGCCTTACTGTCCTACAAGTATATTCATCAATTCCTGTATCTCAGCTGCTTTTTCATCATCGCGCTTGTAGCGGTAGCATAACATCAGCTCTTCCAGCATTTTGAAGATGACGCGTTTAGGGTCTAATGGTTTGAAATAAGCCTCCCTGTCAGTAGCGTTTATCTTTTTCAGGTAAGTATCTACATCCTTTTGTGTATACACCATACCGTTCATCGGGTCTACAAAAAACTGCATTTGCTGCACCGGTGCATCGTCTACGCTATAGAAATGGTGCAACGTATCTATATAGGCGAATACAAACTGCCTGGGGAGGTCAATAGCAAATATGGGTATATCCAGCAATTCGCACAATGCCAGGTACAATACACCTATAGAATATGCATTGCCTTGCTTACTTTCCAGTACCTGGTTGATATAGTAATATTTAGGTTCACGCTCAGTAAGTTCGTGCCCCTGTAGTTTGTAATAATTAAACAGTATGCTGTTCAGGATATTTACCTGCTCCAGCGGGGTGAGATAGTTGTTCAGTTCCAGCCATATATTTCTCCGTATCTGGTCAAACTGCGTCAGGATGGAGGGTACATTCATTTCAGGAAACTGGAACTTAGCCACCAATATAGCACCCCTCAGCAATTCAGGCTTCTTAGCCTGGCTCCAATCATAAAATTCTTTCTGCAGGTTCTGAAAGTGTACTCGGTGTATCAACATCTCTATACGCTCCTGCGTGGCAGCATCAGATGTTACTTCCCATAGTTTCTCGAGATTGGGAATTATCTCCACACCGTAGTTCAGCAGCTTTTCCGCAACAGTATCAAACACCTCTGTATCAGGGTCGTCAATAAGTTTTAACAAGGCCGATATTTCCTTCTCATGCTGCATGCTCATTCTTTCCGTTTCGCAAGGTTAATTTACGATTTTTTCTTCTTACCTCGTGCAGCTTTTTTAGGGGGATTAGCCTTCACGTCTTCTATTATTGCCTTTACGTCTTCAATCGTCAGGTCGGCAGCTGTTTCTAATTTCTCCTTAGGTATTTTATAATTGCGCAATCCCTGTTTTATGTATGCGCCATATGGGCCTTTCAATATCTTAATTTTCTCCTTCTCGAAAATCTTGATGGTATTCTCCGCTGCAGTCTTACGTTTTTCTTCTATCAGCGGGGCTACTTCGTCCAGTTCTACGGTATAGGGATCCATCTCTTTCTTCAGCGAATAGAATTTGCCATCGTGCTGGGCATAGGGCCCGAACCTGCCTATATTCACTACTACATCAGTACCTTCAAACAAGCCTAATTTCCGCGGAAGCTTAAACAGTTCCATCGCTTCATCAAAAGTAATTGTCTCTATACTCTGGTTAGGGCGCAGTTTAGCAAAACGCGGCTTCTCTTCGTCTTCAGTGCCCCCTATCTGCACCATTGGGCCAAACCTGCCCAGCCGTGCTACCACAGGCTTCCCGCTTTCAGGGTCATTGCCCAGCATATGTTCACCTTTGGCACGCTCCGCATGTTCCAGCGTATGTTCTACGTTTTTATGAAAGGGATGATAGAAACTGTCTATCATCTTGTGCCATTCTATTTTTCCTTGTGCTATATCGTCAAACTCCTGCTCTATTTTAGCCGTAAAACCATAGTCCATCACCTTCTGAAAATGTTCACTCAGGAAATCCGTTACTACCAGCCCCAGGTCAGTAGGAAACAGTTTATTACGCTCCGCACCTACATTTTCTGTGTCTTCTTTGCGGGTTATTTCTTTGCCTTTAAGGGTCAGTGTTCTGTAAATACGGGGTATACCGTCCTTATCGCGTTTTTCAACATAGCCGCGCTGCTGTATAGTGCTGATGGTAGGTGCGTATGTAGACGGCCTGCCTATACCTAACTCCTCAAGTTTTTTTACCAGCGAGGCCTCTGTATACCTTGGCTGCGGACGTGTGAACCTTTCAGTAGTTGACATTTCTACAAGTGGCAATTGCATCCCGATGGTCAGCGGTGGCAACATGTCAGCGTTTTCTTCATCACCATCCTCATCATCTTTGCCTTCAGTATATACCTTCAGGAAGCCGTCAAACCGTAATACTTCTCCTTTAGCGGTAAGTTCATCCTTGCGTGTAGATATGTTTATCTTCGCAATAGTACGCTCCAGTTCAGCATCAGCCATCTGGCTGGCCATTGTGCGCTTCCATATCATTTCATACAAGCGTTGTGCATCAGCATTGCCTGTCTGCTGCACACTCATATCCGTAGGGCGTATGGCTTCGTGCGCTTCCTGTGCATTCTCGTTCTTATTCTTGTATTGCCTTTGTTGGTGGTATTTTTCGCCGTATTGTGCTACTATTTCTTTATAAGTACCTTCCAGCGCCGTTTCTGATAAGTTTACCGAGTCTGTACGCATATAGGTAATCTGCCCGCTTTCATACAGTTTTTGTGCCAGCAGCATGGTTTTAGACACTGAGTACCCCAGTTTGCGGCTGGCCTCCTGCTGCAGGGTCGATGTAGTGAATGGTGCCGCAGGAGATTTCTTGGCCGGTTTTACCTGCACATCATTTACCGTATATGTAGCGCCGATACAATCAGACAGGTATTTACGCGCACCATCCTCATCAATTATTTTCTCGCTGCTCTCAGCTTTGAAGGTTACTTTCTTTTTATTCAGGTCTTCGGCCTGGAAGTATGCCTCCAGCTTAAAACTGCTTTGCGGCTCAAACTTATTGATTTCCCTTTCGCGCTCTGCTATCAACCTTACCGCTACCGACTGTACTCGCCCGGCAGACAGGTTGTTACGCATACTCATTTTGCGCCACAGTATCGGCGATATTTCAAAACCCACTATCCTGTCCAGTATTCGCCTGGCCTGCTGTGCGTTTACAAGGTCCATATTCACAGTACGGGGTTTCTCAACCGCTTTTTTAATAGCCGGTTTCGTTATTTCATGAAAGACGATTCTTTTTGTCTTACGGGGGTCAAGGCCCAGTACTTCGCAAAGGTGCCATGATATAGCTTCCCCTTCGCGGTCCTCATCCGTTGCCAGCCATACTTCTTCAGATTTCTTTGCCTGCGATTTGAGTTCTTTTACTACCTTCTGCTTGTCGTCAGATATCTTGTATTTAGGTGTATAGTCGTTCTCAATATCTATACCCATATCCTCCTTCTCCAGGTCGCGAATATGCCCGTAACACGACATCACTTCAAAATCTTCTCCCAGTATTTTTTCTATCGTTTTCGCCTTTGCCGGAGACTCCACTATCAACAGGTTCTTTGCCATTCGCTTAACCTTTTGCTCTATTTATATTATTATATAATTTCCCTTACTATGTTCTGTCCGGGATGTGCAATAATAAAGTATTGTTTCGGAAAAATAAAAAAGGGCGGTGATATGCCGCCCTTTTTATTATAAATTAAGTGAGTACCGGTTAGTGAGCAACAGTAACGCGCTCTACCCTGTTTTCTCCACCTGCTTCAATGTTTATCATGTAAACACCGTTAGCCAGTTGGTTTGTGCTGAACACAGCTTCACCGGCAATAACATTGTTAAAAGATTGCTTGCTGATAGCCTGGCCCATTACGTTAGTAAAGGTAACCTGAACATCAGATGCAGCACCCAGTGCAAACGGAACCCTTACTTCGTTAACAGCAGGGTTAGGATATACTTTTACGCTGGATATCAAACCGGCTACATTGTCAACATTAACTGCAGGGCAGTTGCTGCAAGAGATAACCCAGTCCATATAAGGGAACTCCAGGTCGCTTTCCTGGTTCCAGAAGTAGCTACCTATATATGTATCGTAGAATGCGCTGTTAGTATCGTTAGTCCTTGACATACCCAGACCTACGTTGAAGTTCTGTGCATCGTACTTAGGGTACTGGTTAGCATTCTGACCGAACACCAATGGACGGAACATATTGTATTTGAAAGCCTCCAGGCCTGCTATAGCTGTACCACGGAAGATAGTATCAGTATAAGGAGCAGGTTGTGCAGGATCGCCGCTGATGAATGTTGCAGTAGCGCCTACCAGGTTGCCGGCAGGTATGTTAGTACCGAAAGGTATTACAAAACGGTTAAGGCCGTTAGAAATAGTATCGTCAGCTGTTGAATTATTCAGCAGGAAATCTTTTATAACCCTTGTAGTACCACGGGCTACCCTTCTTACTGAATCATACATTACAGTAGCAACGATAATGGTATCAGAACCGTACCTCTGCTGGAATTCACCCGGATTCAGGTTATACCAACGAGCCAACCTGATGTCCTGGCCGGTAGCGCCTGTACCATATATCAGGGATACACGCAGTGTATCTGTAATGCCAAGCTTCTGGGAATTTCTACCATAATTGCCGTAGAAAGCTACGCTGTCCACAGTATAGTTAGAATAGTTCTGGATGGCAACTTTGCCTGAATAATCCAGGGCGAACGGGTCGTTAAACAATGCCATTTGAGGGTGTAACACTGCGCCTATGCTCATAAAAGCGATAGTATCCAGTACGAAGCCACCGCTACCGTTGCTGTATATACCCATACCATTACCATCGGCCCACATATAAGGAGATGTAGAATTCGGCGTGTTCAGGATATCCAGGAAGTCAACGTAGTTAATAGTACGTGAACCGCTGATGGTAGTTTTATTAGCTGTCCTGCTATTAACATTTTTCCAGGCTGTAATTTGCTTCATTTCCTGTGCGGTAACTTGCTTTCCACCAACAGCTTCTTGTTGCTTAGTGATTGGAGACACCATTATTGATGTGCTAGAGGCTTTTTGTGCGTATGCACTATTCACCACTACACCCACAGATAAAAGTAATAGTAACTTTTTCATCATTTTATCGATTTTTTAATTTTATTGGAATTGTAAAGATAAGTATTCTTATTACATTAAGACAAAAAATTTCGGTTTTACGTTAGTCAAAACATGTCATTTAAGCTTTTTTATACAATGCTGTGACATACTGATAATTGTCAGCAACTAAAATTTCGTTGCATGGCGGCAGCCTGTTACTTTTGCATTCTTTAAATAATATATGCTGCCGCAATTCGACAATACTGAAATAGCATTCAAATATCGTACCAATCGCGAGCTGAAGCAGGCACAATTCCTGTTTTCCTCAATGGGTTCGCCAACTTTAACAACAATCGGGATGGCGCTGACCAAATGGTCGCTGAACCTGAAATTGCCTATCGAGGGCATCGTCAAAAACACGATATTCCGCCAGTTTTGCGGCGGGGTCACCATGGAAGAAGCCGCTGCAACCGCTGATAAACTGGCAGCCTATCATGTGGGCGTAATACTGGACTATGGCGTGGAAGGCAAAGAGGGTGAGACCGAATTTGACAAAGCCGTACCGGAATTTATCAAGGCCATAAAATACGCCGCCTCCAAACCTAATATCCCGTTCATATCCCTGAAAGTGACCGGCTTTTCGAGGTTTGCACTGTTGGAAAAACTGCACAATGGGGATAATCTTACCCAGGCAGAACAGGAAGAGTGGCAAAGGGTACACAAACGCATTGACCAGATATGCAGTACCGCCCACGATGAGGGGGTTATGGTACTGATTGACGCTGAAGAAACCTGGATACAGTACCCGGTCAACGAATTGTGCGAGGCGGTGATGCAACGCTACAACAAAGAGCGGGCAATCATCTTCAACACCTTCCAGCTATATACCACCGGCGCACTACCCTACCTGGAGGTTGCGCTGAAAGACGCCACCGACAAAGGCTATATACTGGGTGCAAAACTGGTGCGCGGCGCTTATATGGAAAAAGAGCGCAAGCGCGCCGAAGATATGGGCTACATCTCCCCAATACAGCCCAACAAAACCGCTACCGACAAGGACTATGACGCTGCGGTACGCTATTGCCTGCAACACCTGGATAAGCTTTCCGTCTTCATTGGTACGCACAATGAAAAATCGTGTATGGAGGCAGCTAAATACATGGAAGCCAACAACATACCTGCCAATAGCGACCGGGTGTGGTTTTCGCAACTGTACGGCATGAGCGACAACATATCCTTCAACCTGGCGGACAGTGGCTACAATGTAGCCAAGTACCTGCCCTACGGCCCCGTGCGCGATGTACTGCCCTACCTGATGCGCCGCGCGCAGGAGAACACCTCCGTAGCCGGGCAGACAGGGCGGGAACTGTCATTAATCAACAAAGAACTTAAGAGAAGAAAGGCGCAATAAAGCGCCTTTCTTTATGTTATTCAAAGACGTACACGTCTTCATTATCCTTTTTCAGCCGGTAGTTTTCGCGGGCGAACTTTTCCAGCACTTTTGGGTCGTTTTCCAGGCCGTCCCTTTGCGCTTTCATATCCTTTATTTCTGTCCGCAGGTAGCCGATGTTTTCCCTTGTACTTTCCAGTTCCTGCTGGCGGCGCTGTTGGGTAAACCAGTCGTTACGGTCGAAATAGCCTACCCACACTACGAACACAATGGCCGTAATCAGGTATTTGTTGGTAGCTATGCGTAACGCCTTTTTCATCCCTTTATATATTACTTACCAAATATAAGATTTTTGCCGGGATAATAGGCATTGCTGCCCAGCTCTTCTTCTATCCTCAGCAGTTGGTTGTACTTGGCCATACGGTCGCTGCGGGATGCGCTGCCAGTCTTTATCTGGCCGCAGTTCAGCGCCACTGCCAGGTCGGCGATGGTATTGTCTTCTGTTTCACCACTACGGTGGCTCATTACCGTATTGTAGCGGGCGTGTTGCGCCATAGTTACCGCGTCTATCGTTTCGCTCAGGCTGCCTATCTGGTTTACTTTCACCAGCAGGGCGTTGCCCACGCCTGTTTTAATGCCTTCGCCCAGCCTGTCTACATTGGTTACAAACAGGTCGTCGCCTACCAGTTGCACTTTGCCGCCCAGGGTATCGGTCAGCTTTTTCCAGCCCTTCCAGTCGTCCTCGTCCATGCCGTCCTCTATGCTTACGATGGGGTATTTTTTGCACCATTTGGCCCAATAGTCTACCACCTCATCGCTGCTCAGCTTGCGGCCGTCGCTTTTCTTGAAGATGTATTTCTTGCTCTTGCTGTCGTACAACTCGCTGATGGCGGCATCCATAGCTATAGCCACCTGGTCGCCGGGCTTGTAGCCTGCTTTCTCTATGGCTTTCAGCACGGTTTCAATCGCCTCTTCGTTGCTCTGGATATCCGGCGCAAAACCGCCCTCATCACCTACGTTGGTGCTGTAGCCCTTGTCTTTCAGTACGTTTTTCAGGTGGTGGAATATCTCCACACCCCAGCGCAAACCCTCGCTGAAGGTAGAAGCGCCTACCGGCACCACCATAAACTCCTGGAAATCAATCTTATTATCCGCATGTGCGCCGCCGTTCAGGATGTTCATCATGGGCACGGGCAGCGTCCTTGCATTAGAACCACCCACGTAGCGGTACAGGCTGAGGCCAGTAGCCTGCGCTGCCGCCTTAGACACCGCCAGGCTCACCGCCAGTATAGCATTGGCGCCCAGTTTGGCCTTGTTTTTAGTACCATCTATCTGCAGCATGGCAGCATCTATACCGCGCTGGTCGGTTATATCCCAGCCATAGAGTTCCTCGGCCAGGCTGTCGTTAATATTGCTTACCGCTTTCAGCACGCCCTTGCCCAGGTATTTTTTCTTGTCGCCATCGCGTAGTTCCACGGCCTCGTGCTTGCCGGTTGATGCCCCTGAAGGCACGGCGGCACGGCCTGTGTACCCGTCGCTGGTATGTACGTCAACTTCTACTGTGGGGTTGCCCCTGCTGTCGAGCACCTGGCGTGCTACTATGTCGGTAATAAAACTCATGTTATGTATTTTTTTCGGGGGCAAAGATAGTTAATGCGGTAATAGGATAATAGAGTAATAAGGGGTAAGTAATAAGTAGTAAGGACGGCTTTTTTGTTAACTAATAAATTTGCGGGTTTAACCGTTGGGAATATCACGTCCTTGTAATTACTTGTAAATGAATCTCTTAGCGCCAGTTTGTTAACTTTTGTTAACTCTGCACATGTTTTTTCCGGGAAAATGACTGGAATAAAAAACCCGCCTGCTGGGCGGGAGGATGGAATGTGGGTGATATGTCTTATTAATGGTGGCATGCTGTACTGTTTATTTACTATAGCAAATATACAATAATTATTTGATTGTGTGAAATTAAAATTATCTATAGCTGAGTCTCAAAATGGAGACCCGCTGAGAAAGAACGATATTTACGTTAAATTGAAATCACATCACAAAGTCAAGGCTTATGAGCAAGTATCTAAATCACCTGAATTTTGTCAGAGCACATGCTGAAAAGACAATCAAAGAAATTGGCGTTAAACACCACACAGAACAACTTGAGATTTACTTAATGCTGATGCTTGATAGGCTGCACAATTCTACAAAAGGCATAATAAAATTATTTCCAAGCTTTTTAAAGCGAGATAACTACGAATATCCGCTAGCACTCATTTTTCGTAGTCAGTTAATGGATACACTAATGACTTTCAACTTGTATATAAAACTAAATGAGGTGGGAAATCTAAACAATAGCGAAATAAAAGACGAACTAAATAGCATGAGCGAGCGATTCTTAGCTGAGGGAATAATATACGTATTAAAAGCTATGGAAGAGGATAGAAAATTTGAACTTATATCAGAAGATGAAATTAAAAAGGTTTATAAGGATATATACAGTCAATGCAGACCATATATGGAAATTTATGACGGAAACGGAACGCCACTATTAAAGAAATATCAAGTTGTTCAACTGAAGCAATTAGGTACTAAAATTAAAGCACATCCCACCTATAAAAATATGGCTTCCATATCTTCTGTGTACGATTTGTTTTCCAAATATGCACATTTTGGCATATACTCTTACTATGTAGCCAATAATGATGTCGCACTAAAGAGGGACAGAATTAATCGTTGTGTGGAGTTTAATTCGATACATTCTATGATGCTACATATGCTAATACGAGAAACTTTTTTAGATCATACTTTTCTGCCTGAACATTCGGACATCATTGCCCAATTTTGTCAAAAAAACTATTTGTAGTAGCGATTGACATGCATGATAAAATTGGCAACGCACTCTATTGACACAGATATGTAGGGAAATATGCCGACTGAATTACCTTGTCTTAGGTCAGTTAAACTTCTATGAGCTTAATATCCTATTTTTTTGTTTGTCATATTCTTCTTGGGTGATAGCACAATGCTGTTCAAGATGTTCGGCACGGCATCTTGAACACCGTGTAAAAAGCCGTTTTGCAAACGGCATTCCATGAACTGATGCGGACGGGTTAAGCACAGCTCAAATAGGCATCTATAAGTCAATAAACCTTTGCTGTTCAAAATGTTCGGCACGGCATCTTGAACACCGTGTAAAAAGCCGTTTTGCAAACGGCATTCCATGAACTGATGCGGACGGGTTAAGCACAGCTCAAATAGGCATCTATAAGTCAATAAACTCCGTTCGAATGGAAATCACAAAATGTGACATCCAATAAGGAAAAGATGGGTTTACGGAAGTTATATTTATTACGTCACCACCCTACTCCTCTATTCCCCTCTCAACTTATTCCAGCCTGCATTGTTTTTAGACGAAAGAGAGAGCCATGCGCGCATTGTGTACCATATTATTGCTGATAACCATCAACTGCTGCGAAGCGCAGCAACTGTCCGCACACGACATGCTGACCATCATCCAATGCCCGGACACGGCATGTATATCCCGCGAGCTGCTGAGCAAAACCAAAGTGCCGGAATACGGAGAGGGCTTCGCCTTCAGGGTAAACGAACAGGGAATTTTCCTGAACTATGTGGTAGATGACAGCAAGGTAGCGGAGCAACTGCTGACGGATTACCAGGCGCAGGGTTTTAAGAACAGCAAATCAACTGAAGAATACAAAAGCCCGAAATACCCGGGCCTAATCCTGCGGCTGCACGAAGAAAAGGGCGGGCAGTATCCCATCTACGATTTTGAGCTTTGGCGGAGTATATGGGAGGAGCAGTGAGTACTCACTCGCGTCACTGCGAGGCACAAAGCAGTCTCGCGGAATGAGGGATTTGACACCACGAGGGATTTCATATCTTAGTCTTATGTACAAAGGAGGCGCTGTATACATCATGTCCTCGCCAGACAGGACTGCACTCTACACCGGTGTGACATCCGAATTGATAGTGAGGGACTGGAAGCATAAAGTTAAGTATTACTCCAACGGGTTCTCCGCCCGTTACAACTGTGTCTGGCTGGTGTACTACAAGTATTACGACAGTATCGAAGAAGCGATAGCTGAAGAAAAGCGGATAAAAGGTGGTAGCAGGCAGCAGAAGATTAACCTGATACTGAGCATGAACCCTGATTGGATTGACCTTTCGCCAACTTTGGAATATTAGTTCGTTTAGACCCCTGTTTCGCGAGACTGCTTCGTACCTCGCAGTGACGGAACGTGGGGGTGTGTACCGGTGTTTCGCGAGACTGCCAGGTTATTAGTTGCACTCATGAAATCGCTTTGCTAAGTTCGTGCCTCGCCGTGACCCCGAAATGGGCCGGGGCAGGCGGAATGAGGGGTGTGTGAGACAGCTTACGTGCTGGCGTGGATATTCCGCTGCGCATTAATTTTAGCTGTGTATTTCCCTACCCCAGCATTTCCTTTCTCAGCAGGTATTTGCCCAGCACGTCAAACTCCAGGTTGACGGTATCGCCTTTTTTGAGTGTCTGGAATGTGGTGTGCCCGTATGTGTAGGGGATAATCGTTACTGTAAAACTGTTGCGCTGCACGCTGAATGCGGTGAGGCTCACACCATTGATGCAGACAGAGCCTTTTTCTATCATCAGCGGTGCAAATGCATCGGGGAAACTAAAGCGGTACAGCCAGCTGCCTTCCAGCTCCGTTACTTCTTCGCAGGTGCCGGTTGTGTCTACATGGCCCTGTACAAAATGGCCGTCGAGCCTGTCGCCAACACGCAGGGCCAGTTCTATATTTACCCGGTCGCCGGCAGCCAGCATGCCCAGGTTGGTTTTTTGCAATGTTTCTGCCACGGCAGTTACTTTATAGGCATCTCCCGCTATCTCCACCACCGTCAGGCACACCCCGTTGTGCGCTACCGACTGGTCTATTTTCAATTCCTGTACAAAATCGCCCGTCAGCCATATATCCAGGTTGCTGCCGGAAGATGTTATTTCCTTTACCCCGGCCAATGCCGTAATGATACCCGTAAACATAAACCCCGCCTATTTTTTGATACCCGTACCTATATGGTAGTTGATGCCGCTGTCGCTGGCTATAATGAAATTGATACGGATGCGTTCGGTATCCCCGCTGTATTTGCTCACCATACCTTTAATAGTATCTATCGCCCTGCAGAATACATGCCCCTCTACCATGCTTGAGTCGGGCAGCATGGTAGAATCTACCGCCGCCTTATAATACCTGTCTGCCGTAAGCCTTACGGTATCCCCGTTTATACAAAAACCGGATAGCTTAACCCGGCTAAGTGACACCCTGTGAAAGCTGACCACATAATTAAAGATGGTATCCAGGTTGAAATCCGCGTCATACACAGAGTCCTTCAATTCATAGCTCCCCGTAAACACGTCCGTTGGATATATACAAACACTGTTATCGACCGTGCCGGGAAAACCCTGGTTGTAATTGATGGCTATCGGGTCGTTGCAGTAGCGTGTGGCAAATTGGTCTGCGCTGGCGGTATCAAATGGCTCCGACTTGGAACAGGCATAAAACAAGGCCAGTCCGCCTATTAATATAATTAATTTTATAAATATATTTCCTTTTAACAATCGCATAGATGCAAAAATAACGCAATAAACGTGCTAAAAATTATACAAGTGGCCGAATTTTACCTATTTAAAGTTTGTTGAAAATATGAAAAATACCTACCTTCGCCAACCTTAAAGAACAAAGGGGGTATATAACTATGCTGATAATTGATTCAAAAGACTGCGAAAACATTGACAAAGCGCTGAAGAAGTACAAGAAGAAGTACGAAAAATCACGCACACTCAACCAATTAAGGGACCGCCAGTCTTTTACCAAGCCATCTGTAAGGCGCCGCACCGAAGTGCTGAAAGCCGTTTACAAACAACAGATAGAGGCGGGTATAATAGAAAAATAAGCGACAACAACTTTTTAACAAAGTTTAGGCTACCATAGTATTGCTACTGGTATTGTAATATCGTATATTTACAATACCAGTATTTTTTTATGATAGTACAGTGGCTACCGGACTTTCTACAATACCTGAAATATGAGAAAAGATATTCTCACCACACACTGGTAGCCTACGAAAAAGACCTTTCACAATTCATCGCATACATAGACGGGCAATTCAGCATCAGCGATGCGAATGACCTTTCCCACTTTCATATACGCAGCTGGCTGGCCACTATGAAGGATGATGGGCAATCCGCCCGCACCATCAACAGGAAATTATCTTCCCTCAACTCATATTATAAATACATGTTGCGCCTGGGTAAGGCACAGAAAAACCCGGTAAGGCAGTTGCACTCGCAAAAGCTGCCCGAGAGGTTGCCGTCTTACCTTAAAGAACAGGAAACCACCCAACTGCTGGAGGCGACCGATTTTGACGAAGGCTTTAAAGGGGCTACCGACCGCATGATATGTACCCTGCTGTACCAGACAGGTATGCGCCGCAGCGAGTTGCTGAACATGAAGGAGCAGGATATAGAGTGGTCGCTGAAGCAGGTAAGGATACTGGGAAAAGGCAATAAGGAAAGGCTGGTGCCCCTGGGCCCGCAGCTATTGCAGGAAATAAAAGACTATATACAGGAGAAACGCCGGCTGGTGGAGGACAAGAACCCATACCTGCTGGTGCTGGAAGACGGCAAACAACTGTACGCAGGCTATGTGTACCGCACAGTAAAAAAGCACCTGGGCATGGTGACCAGCCTGGCTAAGAAAAGCCCGCACGTGCTGCGCCACACCTTTGCCACCCAACTGCTGAACAACGGGGCGAATATACAGGCGATAAAAGACCTGCTGGGCCACAGCAGCCTGGCCGCCACGCAGGTGTACACCCACAATAACATAGAACAATTAAAAGAAATTCATAAAAACAGCCACCCGCGGGGATAGGCTCTTATTAACATCAAAATGTGAAATTATGAACGTACAAATTCAGACAGTGCATTTCGACGCAGATGCCAAGCTACTAGAACACGTGAGCAGGAAACTAGACAAACTACAGACGTTCCACGACAATATAATAGGGGTAGACGTTTACCTGAAGCTCGATAATATCGTGCATAACATTAAGGACAAAGTAGCTGAAATAAAGGTGTATGTTCCGAAACATTCTTTCTTTGTAAAACACCAGTCTAAAGCCTTTGAAGAGTCTTTTGACCGTGCGTTCGACTCAATGGTTACACGCATCAAGCGCCAAAAGGAAAAAATGACGGCATAGGGTTTTTCCAACGTTATTATTGCAAATCCGGTCTTTTTCACGAAAAACCGGATTTATTTTTTTATACACCTTGCAATAAAAGGCCAAAACCCTTATTTTGCAGTACTTAAACTTATTATGACAATGCGCCTAAGTTGGACCAGGAGTATATTATTATTTTCTGCAGCGGCGGTTTTCGCAACTTCATGCACAAAGCCTGAATTTAGTAGTGACGAGCCATTGATTGCAGAACAGGGAGACAATTTATACATAGTATCAGAAGGTAATATCCTGTATGCGCTGGATCCCAAATCAGGCGATGTAAGGTGGAAATACCACGACCTGCGCGGTATACCCTACGAGCCACTGGCCATCGACGAGTTCGTATTTGTAACTACACCTAAAAATGTACTGAAACTGAACGCTATTAACGGCAAGCTGGTGGACAGTATATTTACCCCGGCCCCGCCGCAAATCACTGATTACAATGTACTGGGGCCTGTTACCGGTGAAGGCAAGTATGTTTTTGTACCTTATGAACTGATAGGCACAGCAGGAGGGAATTTCTATTCACAGTTTGACCATAGCAGCACGGATATACCCAAGCAGCCAGTAAACTTCACCCAACCTTTGACCGCGACGATACCAACTACCGCTATAACATTAGGTTCCAAACAACTCATTCCTTTTTCAGACAAGCTGTCGCTGACCTCTATAGGTATAGGTGCGCCCATAGCCTGGACGCAGCCGGGCAGCAACGATAATAACCCCGTGACAGACGGCCAGGTGGCTTATGTATGCCGCGGCAGCGAGCTGATTGCATACGACCTGAATGACGGCACACAATTGTGGACATTTGCCGCAGGCGGGCCTATCAATACTTCGCCCATCGTTTTTGGCCGCAACGTTATATTCGGCAGTACAGATAACAATGTGTACTGTATAGACCCCGATGCACAGGCCCCCAGGTGGGTGTTTAAAACCAACGAGCGTATATACAGTTCGCCTTATGCATACGACCAGACCGTATATTTTGGCGGTAACGACCACCATTTCTATGCTATTAATATCATTGATGGTTCAGTAAGGTGGAAATACAGGACCGGGGCGCTCATTAAGTCTTCGCCTATTGTGCACGACGGTACGGTGTACATTGGCAGCTACGACCTGCACCTGTACGCTTTCGACACTTCGGGCGCGCTGAAATGGAAACGCGCGCTGAATGGCCTGATAGACCGTTCGCCTGTAATATATGACGTGGATTCTAAAAGAGGTGTCTACCCTGCTATCAGCGGCCTGTCTACCCAATAAGTAATAAAAATACCTTCATATAAAAAGACCACGCAACTGCGTGGTCTTTTTTATTATCATACTTCTATAAGTCCGCATCAAATATCCCAGTCCGACCGTCCCGGTCGGGAATCATCTTTATATGCTATCTACCCACCATTCACTACTAACCACTATCTACTATCCTACTATCATCACCTATTTCAGCCCCAATACAAAGAGCATAATAATACCCACTATAATGCGGTAGTAGCCAAACATTTTAAAGCCGTTCTTTTGCAGGTAGGTAATAAAGGTTTTAATAGCTATCATAGCCACTACAAAAGATACCACCGTGCCTATACCAAAGTTGACCATATTCTCACTGCTTTGGGCCAGCAGTTCGTAGCCCTTCATTTCGGCACCATTCACATCCCAGTTTTTCAGTACCATAGAGTAGCCCGTAGCCGCTGCCATAGTGGGCACCGCCAGGAAGAAGGAGAACTCTGCCGCCACACTGCGGGTCAGCTTTTGCTGCATACCGCCTATGATGGAGGCAGCACTGCGGCTCACGCCAGGTATCATGGCCAGGCATTGCCACAAGCCTATTACAAAGCCCCGTTTCAGGGTAATGTCTTCTTCTTTTACCACCGTGGGGTTCTTAAAGGCTTTATCAATAAAGAGCAGTACCACACCACCCAGTATCAGCATGGCCGATACAGTCATGGGGCTTTCCAATAACTCTTCTATCGCATCGTTGAACAGGAAGCCCAGCGCCAATGCAGGTATCACCGCTACAAACAATTTCACGTAAAAATTGAGCCTGCTTTTATCAAAAAACTTTTTCCAGTACAGCACCACTACCGAGAGGATAGCGCCCAACTGCACGCATATCTCAAACATTTTGGTAAATGGGTCTTCCTCTATGCCCATCAGGTAGCTGGTGAGTATCATATGCCCGGTGGATGATACAGGCAGGTATTCCGTTATTCCTTCTACTATGCCGAGAATAATAGCTTCTATCCAGGTCATGCTTATGGTATGTTGATGTATTTATGTGTTTGCAGAGACAGCTCCCACTGCGGGTGCGCCAGTATATAGTCTATCACCAGCGGGGTGATGTTATCTTTCTTGCTCCACTCGGGTTGCAGGTATAGCTTGCAAATAGGGGGCACATTGGCGGCATGTTCCTCCGCCCAGGCAAAGTCCGACTTGTGGTACACCACCACTTTCAGCTCATCGGCCTTGTCCAGCGCGGCCTGCACAGGTGGCTTGAACTTCTTGGGGGATAGTGTTACCCAGTCAATATCGCCGATAATGGGATATGCGCCGGAAGTTTCTATATGTACGGTAAAACCCGCAGCGTGCAGGGCATCACAAAGGGCTGTGAGGTTGTACATGGCCGGTTCGCCGCCGGTGATGACCGCCAGCCTTGCGCTATGCTGCATGGCCGCCGCCACTATCTGGTCCACTGTCATTTTGGGGTGCTTGTCCGCATCCCAGCTATCCTTTACATCGCACCATACGCAGCCCACATCGCAGCCGCCCAGCCTTATAAAATAAGAAGCCCTTCCGCTGTGCATCCCCTCCCCCTGCAGGGTGTAGAAATGCTCCATTACCGGGTAAGTGGTAATATATGTATCTGTATTTGCCAACGGGTGCAAAGTTACGAATGTTCCCGCGCAGCTTCCAAAGTATTCATCATTAATCCGCAGATGGTCATCAGCCCCACGCCGCCGGGCACGGGAGTGATGTAGCTGCACTTTGGCGCTACATTGTCAAAATCCACGTCGCCCACCAGGCGGCTGCCGCTTTTCTTAGTGGGGTCGTCTATACGGTTGATGCCCACGTCCAGCACTATAG
>CAZEZM010000033.1:0-3841 GCA_964515955.1 uncultured Flavipsychrobacter sp.
GCTTAAAATATTGCTTTCCAGCCCTGTGATCCGGGTTGGATTCGAACCAATGGCCTGCTGCTTAGAAGGCAGCTGCTCTATCCAGCTGAGCTACCGGACCATATTTTGCGGCTGCAAAGTTAGGTAAAAAAGGGAAACCTTATTTCTTCTTTTTCTCTACGTTCTTTGGGCTAGGCACAGGGGCTTCCCCGTCTTCGCGCACATCAATAGGTATCAGGTTTTTCACAAACGACCATTTGTCGCCCTTCCATTTAAAACCATCATATTGGCCACTGGGCACATAGGTATATTTCCTGTTAGGGTCGTTCACCTGCGATACCAGCCTGTCAAAATAAATGGCGTTAAACTCATTGTCCCAGTTCATGGATACCTGTACTTCTTTCTTATATTCCAGTATAAATCGCTTGATTAATCTACCAGGCTTGCACGACGAATTATATTCAAATATTTCCGCACCGAATATCACACCCGTATCCGTTACAATCATTGGGTCCAGTATCTTCTTATTACTTATAGGGCTTGATGCATTAAGTGAAAAAACCGTATAAATTGTTTCACCATCTACTTGCTGCGGCATGATGCGGTATATCATACCACCGTACCACTTGCCTTTGGTTAATACTGTATCTTCAGCACATTTTTTTATTTCAGATGAATAATCAATCAACGGAAACAGTTTCAGGGTTTCTGATGGCAATTGTACAGCACCATAGTACCTGCGGGTAACCTCTGTAGGGGCTATTACCCAGTTAAATATCCTGAACGATTTATCATCAGGGTACATAATATTAATAATCTCCCTGAGCTTGGGAAATTCATAATTCCATGAACCGGGTTGTTTCAGTGCATTTACCAGCTGTTTTACAAACTTTTCGGTATATTCTATACGGAAATCGGGTATGAAAGCATGATACATAGAATCTGCTGTAATAAGCAGGGAGTCTTCTATACTGCTTATTTTAGAGGTTTCATTCTGCGCGTATGCGCCTGTACGCGTAAACAACGAAAGAATCAATATTAAAGGGATTGCAATTCTATACAACATTGACCGGCAATATTTGTATCCAAACCTAAACAATTTAGCTGAAACCTTATAACAGCAAGTGTTAAACTATGTTTTTAGGTTAAAAGCCATTAATTTCGAAGCTGCAAAAATAATATTCATGCAGCTTATCCAGCAGATACTATTTATAATCATTTCCGGAATATCTATCTACCTGTTCGCAAGAAAAGTGGGCGAGATAAGAAGAAACATCCTGTTGGGCCGAAAGGAAGACCTGACAGACAATCCCGGTCTGCGCTGGAAAAACATGGCCCTCCTGGCATTGGGACAGAAAAAGATGTTCAAACGCCCCATCCCCGCTGTATTGCACATCTTCGTATATGTTGGCTTTATTATTATTAATATAGAAATACTGGAAATAATACTCGACGGCATTACAGGGCAGCACAGGATGTTCGCACCCTTGTTAGGTAGCATATACTCTGTATTGATAGGTTGTTTTGAAATACTCGCTGTATTGGTATTATTGGGTTGTGCCATATTCCTGGCGCGGCGCAATATTATTAAAACACCCCGACTCGTTCAAAATGAACTTGATGGCTGGCCCAAAAACGACGCTAACCTCATACTCATCATGGAGATTGTACTCATGACCTTGTTCCTGATGATGAATACGGCCGACCTGGTGTTGCAGGAAAGGGGTGTGGAACATTATACCACGACAGAATCTTTCTGGATTACCGGCATGTTCACAGGCCTGTTTTCAGGACTGTCAGACGGTACATTGGTAGCCATTGAGCGCGGCGGCTGGTGGCTGCATATAGTAGGCGTATTCATTTTTATGAATTACCTGCCCTACTCCAAGCACTTCCACATCATAGTATCCTTCCCCAATGCCTACTACATGCGGCTAAAAAAGCAGGGGGAAATGAAAAATATGCCTGAGATACAGAACGAGGTGCTGTATATGATGGAACCCGATAAAGCCCCCACCGAAGCAGCCCCTGCCGAGCCACAGCGATTTGGCGCCAAAGACGTGATGGACCTGAGCTGGAAGAACCTGATGGATGCCTATGCATGTACAGAGTGCGGACGTTGTACAGCTATGTGCCCTGCCAACATCACGGGCAAAAAGCTTTCGCCACGTAAGATAATGATGGATACCCGTGACAGGCTGGAGGAAGTGGGCGCCAATATTAATAAGAACAAAGAATTTGTTGAAGATGGGAAAACCCTGGTACACGACTATATAACGGTGGAAGAACTAAGGGCATGTACCAGTTGCCAGGCCTGTGTGGAAGCCTGCCCGGTGAGTATCGACCCGCTGAATATTATTTACCAATTGCGCCGTTATTTGATTATGGAAGAAAGTAACAGCCCGGAAGAGTGGAACCTGATGTTTGGCAATGTGGAAAACAATATGGCGCCATGGAAGTTCAGTCCTGATGAACGGGACCGTTGGGCGCAGGAAATGTCTCAGGCATAATTTTTAAAATCTAGAAGAAACGTAACATGACTATAAAATCAATGGCTGAATATGCTGCTAACGGCGAAATGCCCGAAGTATTGTTTTGGGTGGGATGTGCCGGCAGCTTCGACCAGAGAGCGCAAAGAATAACTAAAGCTTTTGCGCAGATTTTGGATAAAGTAGGTGTAAAGTTTGCCATACTGGGCAAAGAGGAAATGTGCACGGGCGACCCTGCCCGTCGTGCTGGCAATGAATTCCTGTTCCAGATGATGGCGTATAATAATATTCAGACGTTGAATGGCTACGGCATTAAAAAAATTGTAACCGCCTGCCCGCATTGCTTTAATATTTTCAAAAACGAATACCCGGCATTAGGTGGCGAGTATGAAGTCATTCACCACACAACTTTCCTCCAACAGTTGATTAACGATGGCCGCATAAGGCTGAAAGAAGGCGGAGAATTCAAGGGTAAGAAAATAACCTACCACGACAGCTGCTACCTGGGCAGGGGCAACAATATATATGAAGCCCCCAGGGAAGTATTGCAGGCGTTGGATGTGGAACTTGTAGAAATGAAACGCTGTCGTACCAATGGCCTTTGCTGCGGTGCAGGCGGCGCGCAAATGTTCAAAGAAGAAGAAAAGGGCACTACCCGCATCAACTTTGAGCGTAGCGAAGAAGCGTTGGCTACAGGGGCGAATATCATTGCCGCTAATTGCCCGTTCTGTACCACCATGCTGACAGACGGGGTGAAAAACAAAGAAAAAGAAGACGACGTAAAAGTGCTGGACATTGCCGAAATGGTGGCGAGATCGTTAGCAGATTAAGTTATCAATGAAACACCTGAACGCACCATCTGGTAGCAATAACTGGCAGAACGACCTACTGCGTGACCTTGCTTATATTAAAAAACACAAAAGATATAAGCTTGGTAAAAAGACGATTGCCCCCGCAGGGATAGTTACCCTGGTACTGCTGACAATTGCACGGCTTGTATGGCCTTTGTTATTTCTTAACTTTTCTGCTGAACACACGCAACAATCATCATTACTGCAATGGGTGTTCAGTTTGTCAATCGCATTGTTGTTGCTCACTGTAGTGTATTCCTTTTTCAAAGTATTGAAATTTGAAACATTGAAAACACCCCACTACATACAGGAAAACATAGTGCTGCTGCACAAATTTTTCACTAATAATCACCTGGCATATACACAACACCCCGAAGCACCCGAAGTATTTATGATTGTGAGCCGAAACCTGGACGCTAACGCTAAAAATGACTACCGGGAAGTGATGGTATTTATAGCTGACGATAAACAAATACTGGTTAACAGCCATTTCACAGGTAAAAAATTTAATATCACCCCACC
>CAZEZM010000033.1:3860-16398 GCA_964515955.1 uncultured Flavipsychrobacter sp.
TCAGGAGAATGGCAAAACAACTGCAAAGCTGGCTCGATGAACAAATAAAAAACAATGATATTTCTACAGTTCCTGTAAAAACTTTCTAACGTAACTTTGCGGCATGTTACAAGAGCTACAAAACATTATCCCGGTTGATTTTTCTGAAAATTCCAGGGTTTGGGTATATCAAAGCAGCAGGGCTTTTATTGAGCGTGAGGAAAATGAAATTAACGAGCAGTTGTACCAATTTTACACACAATGGCTGTCGCACGGCGAGCCGGTAAAGGGCTGGGCGAAACTGGTATTCAAGCAGTTTATCGTAATAATGGCAGATGAAACAGGCACACATGTGGGTGGGTGCAGTACCGATTCGTCTGTACGCGTTATCAAAAGCATTGAACGCCAATATGAAGTGAATATGTTTGACAGGCTGATGCTGACCTTCCTGGTAAAAGGCAAAGCGCAGATGCTACCGCTTAACCAGGTACAATACGCGCTTGACAAAGGATATATTCAGAAGGACACCCCGCTTTTCAACAACGTGGTAGGTACAAAAAAGGAACTGATGAACAACTGGCTGATACCGCTCAACGAAAGCTGGTTGTCTACCAGGGTGAAGTTGGAAACCGGTGTTTAGCCATGCACCTATTCTACTACCTGGCCTTATCTTTAATGAACTTGCCCAGCCCCTTGCCGGCAACGGCATATGCTTCCTGTATGCGTTCCCCGGTATCATAATCATTGCCTCCAAACGTGCGCCCCGGGCAGTTGAGTACAGACATCCTGGCTATCACATTGCTGGGGTTGGCGGTTTCCACTATTATAGCCTCCCCGTCTATTTCCGCGTTTTTACGGCTCACGTACACATTATAGCCGGGCTCGGTATATTTTGTCTTAAATATCAAAGTGTATTTAGCTGATGGAACATCTCCTGCTGTTATGCCGCTGTGCTTTGAGAATAGTTCTTCAAACTGTGGTTGAAAACGGTTTTTCCTGTCAGCTTTCCACGAACTTTCCCATTGCTCGCCCCTGCCTGGTTCTTTTTTGTTATAGTCTTCTTTTTTCTTATTTAAATATTCCTCCTCGGTGGCAAATTTACCCACGCCCATATCGCTATAGTCATATTGCAGGTTTATTTTTTCAACGCCTTTCAGGGCTTCAAGACTGCCATCCAGTAGTTTCACTTTCTGTGCTTGTACCTGGTAGCCGCACAACAGGGCTGCGACTATCAATATAGAGAATAACTTATTCATGACTTTGAGATTTTGCCCTAAATTAAGAACAAAATGGTGATTATTAGTATTATATATCCTGCAGTCAACTGTTAAAATATCTGAAAAAACATGATGGCGTACGTGGTATAAATTGATTAATTTTAGCCGCCTTTGAGGGCTGAGAAGAAACAGCCTGTATAATCTGTAAAAAATAAATGCCGGAACAAGATAGCCACTTAGAACATAGTTCAGTTTTGCTCAGCGATATGTATGAAAGCTGGTTCCTGGACTATGCGAGTTATGTAATACTGGAACGCGCAGTACCCGCTGTAGATGACGGGCTTAAGCCTGTACAGCGACGCATATTGCATGCCATGAAGGAAATGGATGACGGGCGCTATAACAAAATAGCTAATGTGATAGGCCAGACGATGCAATACCATCCCCATGGCGATGCATCTATCGGCGATGCCATCATCAACCTGGGGCAAAAAGACCTATTGATTGACACCCAGGGAAACTGGGGAGATGTACGTACCGGCGATAGTGCGGCCGCACCCCGTTATATAGAGGGCCGTTTATCAAAATTTGCGCTGGATGTAGCTTTCAATGCCAAAACAACCGATTGGCAACTAAGCTATGATGGGCGTAAAAATGAGCCAATAGCTCTGCCCATGAAATTCCCGCTGCTGCTGGCGCAGGGCGCTGAGGGTATCGCCGTTGGATTATCTACTAAAATACTGCCGCACAACTTTTGTGAGCTGATAGAAGCGTCCATCAAGCACCTGAAGGGCCGGAAATTTGAATTATATCCCGATTTTGCCACCGGCGGCATGATAGATGTAAGCAATTACAACGACGGAGAGAGGGGTGGCAAGGTACGCGTACGTGCCAAAATAGAAACTGAGGATAAGAAAACACTGATTATTAAAGACGTGCCCTACGGTATTACTACAGGGCAACTGGTGGACAGTATTCTGAAAGCCAACGATAATGGTAAAATAAAGATAAAAAGCGTAGTAGATAATACCGCCAAAGATGTAGAACTGGTGGTGCAACTGGCCCCGGGGGTAGACAGCGACCAGGCGATAGATGCGCTCTATGCATTTACCGATTGCGAAATTTCCATTTCTCCCAATGCCTGTGTCATCATCAACGACAAACCCCATTTTGTAGGCGTTACACAATTACTGAAACATTCGGTAGACCACACCAAGGCGCTGCTGCTGAAGGAACTGGAAATAAAGCTGGGCGAACTGGAAAATGACTGGCATTATTCCTCGCTGGAAAAGATATTTATAGAAAAACGTATTTACCGCGATATAGAAGAAGAAACTACCTGGGAAGGTGTATTGAACGCTATTGATAACGGGTTAAAACCTTATAAGAAGAAATTCCGCAGGGAAATAACACAGGATGATATCATTCGCCTGACTGAAATAAAAATCAAGCGTATATCAAAATTTGATTCCTTCAAGGCAGATGAACATATAAAGGGTGTGGAAGCCGCAATAGACGAAGTAAAACACAATATTGCCCACCTGAACGATTATGCAATAAGCTATTACGAAAACCTGTTGAAAAAATACGGTAAAGGCCGTGAGCGTAATACTGAAATCCGTCCTTTTGAAACAATCCAGGCTACAACGGTAGCCATAGCCAATACCAAACTGTATGTCAACTGGAAGGAAGGTTTTATTGGCACAGGGCTGAAGAAAGATGAATTTGCCTTTGACTGTTCTGACCTCGATAATATCATCGTGTTCAAGAAAGACGGAACGATGGTGGTAACAAAGGTGGCAGAGAAGACATTCGTCGGTAAGGATATTATATACCTCGATATCTGGCAGAAAAACGACGACCGCACTACATACAATATGATATATGTAGACGGAAAATCGGCTGTATCCTATGCCAAGCGTTTCAATGTTACAGGTATTACCCGCGATAAGGAATACAACCTGACCAAAGGCAATCCCAATAGCAAGGTACATTACCTGACCGCCAACCCCAATGGCGAAGCAGAAGTAGTAAATATCACACTATCACCTGGCAGTAAAGCCAGGATTAAGGTGTTTGACTTTTATTTTGAAACATTGGAAATCAAGGGCCGCAGCGCGCAGGGAAACCAGTTAACCAAGTACCCTATACGCAGTGTCAAATTGAAAGAAAAAGGCCGCTCTACCCTGGCGGGGCAAAAAATATGGTATGATGATACAGTCGGCAGGCTGAACAAAGATGGCAACGGTATGTTGCTGGGCAGTTTTATGCCTGATGATAAAATCATAGCCTTTTACAAAGACGGTACATATGAACTGACTGATTTTGAACTGACGAACAGGTATGAGCCGGACGAGGTGGTGAAAATAGAACTATTCAATCCTGAACGTGTTATTACTGCCGTGTATTACGATCAAAAATCAGGATACTTTTACGCCAAGCGCTTCAAGGTAGAAGCAATGACGTTGAAAAACAAATACTTATTCATAAAGGATGGCGAAGGTAACTACCTGGAACTGGTGACCACGAAGCAAGACCCGGTATTAGTGTTAAAAACGGGAAAAAAGAAGTCCGATTTAACCGAAGAAATAATGGCTGCTGGAGAACATATTGACGTGACAGGTTGGCGTACTGTGGGTACTAAAATAGGTGATAATATGCTAAAAGAGATATCGCTGGAAGAACAGGACGAGAGTGACGACAATGAAGCGCCAACACTATTTTAACAACCACACATAATTAAAAAATAACTATCTTTACGGTTTATACCCGGAGCAAGAAGAACAGAGAAATGAAAAAAACGGAACTGGAAATAGTTGCACTTTCCCATAGTATAACACAAACACATTCTTACGCGGTAGTATTAGGTGAAATGAACGGACTGCGACGTCTGCCTATAGTTATAGGCGGGTTTGAAGCACAGGCTATAGCAGTGGCCCTGGAGCGTATGCAACCCAGCAGGCCGCTTACGCACGATCTTTTTGCCAATATGATGGGTACTTTTGACATAGAATTAACAGAAGTTATTATTTATAAATTAGAGGAAGGCATCTTTTTTGCTAAGTTAGTTTGCAGCCACAACAATGATGTGGTGGAAATTGATTCCCGTACTTCTGACGCTTTAGCACTGGCAGTAAGAACCGGATGCAGGATATTTACGTATGAGAATATACTGGATGCCGCAGGCCTCTACCTCGACCCCACCGAGGCAGCCGCAGAACAGGAAAATAAAGAGACACAGGAAACTACCCATATTGAAGGTACATCCCAGGATAAAAAGCTTGGTGACATGAGCCTGGATGAACTCAAAACACTGCTGCACCAGGTATTGGAGCAGGAAGACTATGTAAGGGCTATCCCAATCAGGGACGAAATCAATAAAAGAACTAAAAAGTAACAATTGTCACTGAGAGGTATTTATAAAACAATTAATTTTATATCAAACAAATTTTAATGAAGAATTTTTTGAGTGTTGCCATCGCGTTGGGTGTTATGGCTTTTTGTGGTAAAGAGATATACGCGCAGGAGCGTGTATGTGGTAACGAGCTCTTGATACAGGAAACAATGAATAATCCTGAAGACAAAGCGCGTTTAGACAATTACTTCAGTCAATACGATGCTGAAAACAAAGCAATGGCAGAACAGGCTGCCAGGAGCGCATCCAAAGGCACAGCATCCGAGTATGTAACAGTAACAATACCTGTTGTTTTCCATATTGTACTTACCCAGGCACAAATAAACCAATTGGGCGGCACTTCAGGTATAGTGGGCAGGGTCAATACGCAGTTAGATGTAATTAATGAAGATTTTAACGCCAAAAATGCAGATTTGGCTTCCGTTCCGCAAGCATTCCAATCTTCCATCGGCAACGCGGCCATACACTTTGGCCTCGCAAAAAGGGATGCACAGGGTAAAGCTAAAATAGGTATCGTTTACGAAATAAAGGATGCGTCTTTTACAGGTTATGGCTATAACGACTATAGCGTAAAACGCAAAATAATGGGCGGCTCAGACCCTTGGGATAATACCAAATACCTGAACGTATGGGTGACGTTGATAACAGGATCCGGCTCAGGCCAGGGGCAGATATTAGGGTATGCGTACAACAACGTATATGCACAACAAAACCATGGCGACCCGGCATTGGGCGGTGTGGTAATGCACTACCTCACTTTAGGCAGAAGGAGCAGCCTGTTACAACCTTTTTACACGCAGGATACTGACCTGGGCCGTACACTTACCCACGAATTAGGCCACTATTTCAATATCTGGCATATCTGGGGTAAATCAACACCGTCCGGGCAAAAAAGCTGTATAGACGATGATGGGATACAGGATACGCCGCTGCAGGAAGAATCTAATACTCAATGTCCTCAAGGACCTCAAACAAATTGTGCCAGCGCCCCTCACCCCGGCGGCGAGATGTTTATGAATTTCATGGATTATTCCGGTGACCATTGTACAAGCATGTTCTCAAAAGGACAGGTGGACAGGATGAGGACCGAGACCGCGCTTGGCGGGCAAGTATGGAGCCTGACACAAAACCCGCAACTGATTTTGTGGCCTACAGACCTCTCAGCGGTTGAGTACAACAATAAAGTAGAAATAGGCCCCAACCCATCTTCGGGCTTGTTCAATGTTTATTTTTACGACAAATATGACCGCCTGGACAAAGTAACTGTTACCAACAATTTCGGCCAGGTGATCAAGCAAATAGAAGTGACGGATCAGCAACAACTTAATTATAATATTGATATTGCGGGTACTCCTGCAGGCATGTATATAGTACAGTTGCATTTTGAAAACGGTATCATAGCAAGAAAAGTAGTAGTACAGTAATGACAACATTGTTTAGTGAAGCAGGATTAACCGGTTTACCCGGTTTAGATAAGGATTTAAAAAACATAGCAGAAAAAGTCATCAGCAAAGAGCGCCTTACCCGTGAGGAAGGCGTTTTGCTTTTTGAAAAAGGTGAAGTAGGCTACCTGGGTGGCCTGGCCAATCATGTAAGAGAGCGGCTGCATGGTGATAAGGTATATTTCAACAGGAACTTTCATATCGAACCTACTAACGTATGTGTGTTCACCTGCAACTTCTGTTCCTATTCAAGGCAATACAAAAACAGGGATGAAGGCTGGGAACTGAGCATTGAGCAAATGCTGGACATGGTGCGAAAATATGATGGGCAGCCGGTAACGGAAGTGCATATTGTAGGGGGTGTACACCCTAAGATGAACCTGGAGTTCTTCTGCGAGGTGGTAAGCAAAATAAAAGCCATGCGCCCCGACCTGCATATCAAAGGTTTTACTGCGGTGGAACTGGACTATATGTTCAGAAAGGCGAAACTGAGTGTGCAAGAGGGTTTACAGAAACTCAAAGATGCCGGGCTGCAATCGCTGCCTGGTGGTGGCGCAGAGATATTCGCACAGGAAATACGCAACGAAATATGCGCTGATAAAGTAAATGCCGATGGCTGGCTGGAAATTCACAAAACTGCTCACCGATTGGGCATGCACAGTAATGCCACCATGCTGTACGGTCATATAGAAAACTACGAACACCGCATTGACCATATGGACCGCCTGCGCAGCCTGCAGGATGAAACGGGTGGCTTCAATTGTTTCATACCACTCAAGTTCAGGAATATGGATAATGACATGTCGCATATTGCCGAAGTATCGCTGATAGAAGACATGCGCCTGTACGCCATATCACGCCTGTATATGGACAACTTCCGCAACCTGAAAGCCTACTGGCCTATGCTGGGCAGGCAATCTGCACAAATGACCCTGTCTTTCGGTGTTAACGATTTGGATGGCACTATAGATGATACAACTAAGATATACTCTATGGCGGGCTCAGAAGAACAAACACCATCTATGAGTACTGAAGAACTTTGCGACCTGATAACTGCTGCAGGAAGAATACCCGTGGAAAGAGATACGGTGTATAACGAACTGAAAGTGTACGAGCCGGTAGCGTAACAATATTATTCTTCGTAGAAATCCAGGTCGCGGCCAAATGTTTCGGGAATAAGCGCAACGGCTACAATGCTGATAGCCATTACCACAACACCTGTGATGATACCCGCATTGATGTAGCTGAAACTTAATTGCAGGCTTTCGAACAGGAAGCCTATGCCTACAAGCGCACCACGCACCATATTGGGTATGGTAGTAGCAGCCGTAGCCCTTAGGTTAGTACCAAACTGCTCGGCCCCCATAGTAACGAATATGGCCCAGAAGCCTGTACCGAAACCCAACAGGGCGCATATAAGATACATAGTAGTAGCACTGCTACCCTGCCCTTGCAGAAAGTACAATATTACACCGAGTATAGTTAAGCCATAAAAAACATACAGGGCCTTCTTCCTGCTTTTCATCACCTGGCTGAGTAAACCTATGAGTATATCGCCTATGGATATAGCTACATAGGCATACATTACAGCTTTGCCGGGGTTTATTTCTTCGGTAATACCGAATGCCTTACCGAATTCGCGGGAGAACATCACTAATATACCTACCACATACCAGGTGGGCAAGCCTATTAATATACTCAGCATGTATTTCTTAAAACGATGGGCGTTGGTAAAAAACATCAGGAAGTTACCTTTTACCACTTTCGCACCTTCCATACTCTTGTACATGCCCGACTCGAATACAGAGATACGCAACAATAGCAGCATAAAGCCTAGCCCCCCGCCTATAAAATAGCAGGTACGCCAGTCGAAATACTGGGCAAGAATATAAGCAAAAACAGCCCCGGTTAGCCCCACACCGGCCACTAAAGAAGTAGCTACTCCGCGTTTATCCTTAGGTATGAGTTCGCTCACCAGTGTAATGCCCGCACCCAGTTCCCCTGCCAATCCTATGCCGGCAATAAAACGCGCCCATATATACTGGTCCACTGTCTGCACGAAACCATTGGCAATATTGGCAATGGAGTATAAAACGATAGAACCGAAGAGCACGCTCAGCCTGCCCCGCTTATCGCCCATAATACCCCATATAACACCCCCTATCAGCAGGCCCGCCATCTGGAATTGCGCCAGCTTCAAGCCTTCGCTGGCAATGGCCGCATCGTCCAGGCCCAGGCTTTTCAGGCTTTCCACCCTTACTATGCCAAATAGCAACAGGTCGTAAATATCAACGAAATAACCCAATGCTGCCACCAGCACTGGTACACTGAAGATGGATATTTGGCGGGCGTGATTCACTGACGTAAAAGTCTATACGTTCTCCGGCTTCTTTTTGTGGAAGAACATCTTAAAGATAACCGGTGCTGTAGTTATTACTATCAACCCTATTACTATCTTTTCAAAATTGTGTTTCACCCACTCATTTTCTCCCAGGAAATAACCGGCCAATATCATACTCGTGACCCACAATACACAACCGATATAGTTGTATAAAATAAACGTTTTCCTTTCCATTCTCACAATGCCGGCTACTATGGGGGCAAACGTACGCACTATGGGCAGGAACCTGGCCAATATAATGGCGGCGCCACCACGCTTGTCATAAAACTCTTTTGCCTGTAAAATATGTTTGCGCTTAAACAGGAAAGTATCTCTCTTTTCAAACAATAGCGGGCCTGTTTTTCTGCCAAACCAATAACCAACGGCATTACCAATAACACCCGCAATAATGATCAGTATTATCCAATATAAAAGATTGAGGAAATCATTGCCAAACGGGTTCTGCGAGTTGGCTATCATCAGGCCTGTAACAAATAAAAGAGAGTCGCCGGGCAGAAAAAAACCTACAAACAAACCTGTTTCAGCAAAAATGATAAAGGCTACCAGGTATAATCCTCCATACTGCGTAACGAATGCCGCCAGTTTTTCGGCATCCATCAACTCCTTAAAAATTTCTATCAGGTCCTGCATGTGTGTTAATTAGCGTGCTAATTTAGAAAAATAATAGCCAACAATAGCTTAATGCTTATAAATAAAAGCTTATTAAAAAAGACAGTATGCGCACAATTAATGCTCCAGGGCATTTTCCCATTTGCTCACCACAGCTGTTGCTACGCTATTACCTACCACATTGGTAGCGCTGCGCCCCATGTCCAGCAATGGGTCGATGCCTAACAGCAAAGCAAGGCCCGCTTCCGGAATATCGAAGGTAGCCAGTGTACCGGCTATAACAACCAGCGATGCACGGGGCACCCCTGCTATACCTTTACTGGTCAACATCAGTACCAACAACATACTCATTTGTGTAGCCATATCCAGGTGTATGCCATACGACTGTGCAATAAACAAAGATGCGAAAGTCATATACATCATAGACCCGTCAAGATTGAAGGAATAACCCAATGGCAGCACAAAACTTACAATACGGTTTTGACAACCGAAACGTTCCAGTTCCATCAATGTTTTTGGGAAGGCAGCTTCACTGCTGCTGGTACTGAAGGCGAGGATTATTGGCTCACGTATCCTTTGAATGAGTGTGAATATTCTCCGCCTGAGAAAAACAGAACCTGCCAGTAATAGCACTATCCACAATAATAAAAGGCCCAGGTAAAACTCGCCTATAAAAATGGAGTAGGTACTTAGTATGCCCAATCCCTGTTTGGCTATGATAGCAGCCATAGCGCCGAAAACAGCCAACGGTGCCAGGTTCATTACATAACTTGTCACCTTTAATATCACATGTGCTATCGCATCCATTGCTTTTATCACTACTTCACCCTTCTCACCAATGGCAGCTGTGCCTACCCCAAAGAAAAGGGAAAATACCACTATCTGTAATATTTCATTTTTTGCCATTGACTCGAATACACTGGTAGGAAAAACATGGTATAAGAAATCCTTCAGCGTAAGCGCAGCCTTTTTAATACCTGTATCCATATCTTCTGCCGGCATAGGTAAGTTCATAGCTATGCCCGGTTCGAAAAAATTCACCAGCATCATACCCAGCAGCAAACTGATAAATGAAGCGCTGAAAAACCATAATAGTGTCTTACCGCCTATCCTGCCTACTGATTTCATATCGCCCAGGCGGGCAACACCCACTACCAGCGTAGTAAATACAAGCGGCGCTACTATCATTTTTATCAGCCTGAGGAAAATATCAGCAATCAAAGAGAAAGGCTCGAGTTTTTTATCCCTCATTTTCAACAATTCATTTTTGGTTGCAACAAGTTTTCCCTGCTCTGTCTGCAATGCGGCAAACGATTGTGCTGTTGAATCCGGGAGAACTTTCATTTGGGCCTGTATATCATTTATGGCCAATTCCGCTGATGCAATTTGTGAGTTCTCTGTATATACATAGCTACCGTTCATCCAAAACCCGGCAGCGATACCTAATACCAGTCCAACCAGGATATATAAGGTCAATTTATGGCCTTTATTTTTCGCGTGTATTTCCGCCATATTGCAATTAATAAATGAGTTTATCTTTTATTGAAACATTTCCCTGCAAGCCACCAGTATGTAAACATAATATTTTTGCTTGTTTCTCATACATTCCATTCAATATCTGTTGCCGCAGCCCGTACATCATTTTGGCAGTATACACCATATCCAGAGGTATATCCTGTTCTTTGTAAAACTCATTCATAAACTCCGGCAGCTCATCAGTGTGCTTTCCAAAACCTCCGAAATGCCAATCGTCATACACTGTAAAATTTTTGCGGTTCGAATGCTTACTAATTTCCACTTGCAGATATTGTCCACCTTTCATCGGTGCAAAACCTGCAACATGCACATCATTGTGTACAGCATGTGCTATACCGGCTAAAGTGGTGCCGGTACCTACTGATACTGCAATATGTGTAAACCTGTCGGGTATGAGCCCGGCAATTTCCTCAGCCCCCTGGCGGCCATATTCATTAGCTCCGCCTTCCGGTATCATCATGGGATGATCATACCTGTCAGATAAGGTCTGTAGCCATTCCTGGTCATATTTTTTAGCATAATCCTCGTGACTGACAAATACCAACTCCATTCCTTTGTCCCTGCAAAATTCAAGTGTGGGTGTAAGGCTTTCTTCGGCGTATGTACCCTTAATAAGGCCAATTGATTTGAGACCACATAATTGAGCCATGGCAGCGGTTGCAGCCAGGTGATTTGAATAGGCCCCGCCGAATGTAAGAATGGAGGTTATATTATTGCGGATGCAATGTTCTATGTTATGCTTAAGCTTGTACCATTTGTTGCCCGATACATCGTGATGTACTACATCCAGTCTCAGCATAGCCAATTCTGCCACTCTGCCCTCGTACCACTCACTCCCTATCTCATGTATATACGGCTCCTGCTCAGGGGTTATAACCATACTCTTTCAGGTAGTTTTCGTTATCCCTCCATTTTGGCCTCACCTTTATAAACAATTCCAGGTGCACTTTGCCCTGCACAAATTCTTCAATGGTTTTGCGGGAATTAATACCCAACTGCTTTATCATGCTGCCTTTCTTGCCTATCATGATTATTTTCTGTGTTTCGCGGCTTACTATAATAGTAGCTTTTATAACTGTAAGGCTCGTTTTTTCCTCAAACGAATCTATGATAACAGCAGTATGGTATGGTATCTCTTCATGGTATAATTCATATATCTGCTGCCTGATTAATTCACCTACAAAAAATCTTACCGGCCTGTCAGACATGCTATCATCAGGATAGTAAGGGAAGCCCTCAGGCAAATATTTTAAAACAAGCGGTACTATTTTACTTATACCTTCATTGGTTTTGGCTGATACCGGCAAAATATTCCAACCCGGGTATTTGTCTTCAAATACCTTTTTATGCGCCTCTACATCTGCTTTGTTTTTTAAGAGGTCTGTCTTATTGAGCAATAAGATTACAGGCACTTTTAAATTCAGCGAATCTGCTATGGCTTCAAAATTCCCGATTGGTTCTGTTATATCATGCATCAGTATCGCCACATCAGCATCTTCCATTGCAGATTTTAGCTGCGCCATCATTTTCTGGTGCAGTTTATACTTGGGTTCAAGTATTACTCCGGGGGTGTCTGAAAAAACTATCTGATAATGTTCATCATTCAGAATGCCCACTATCCTGTGCCGGGTGGTTTGTACTTTATGCGATGTAATAACCAGTTGCTCACCCAGCAAAGCATTGAGCAGCGTTGATTTCCCGGCATTCGGTGCGCCAAAAATATTTACAAATCCCGATTTAAATTCTTCACTCATACAGTTTGTAAAAGTAATACGATAATAGCCAATAAGATGAGATTTGTTAAATAAAGCAACTATTGTTTGTTTATTGTCTGTACGTGTCCTATCTTTGCACCCTCACAGCGCGAGGTAGAGCAGCGGTAGCTCGTCGGGCTCATAACCCGAAGGTCACAGGTTCGATCCCTGTCCTCGCTACAAAA
>CAZEZM010000033.1:16498-39563 GCA_964515955.1 uncultured Flavipsychrobacter sp.
ACAAAAGCCCCTGATTGGGGCTTTTTTTATGGTATATACCGTTTATATATTATACGCTCACACCCATGATACCATCTATATAGGTTATTCATCCAACCTGTTAAAAAGATTCCTTTCGCATAATCAATTGGGTAGTGATTGGACTAAAAGGTTCAGGCCATGGAAGGTCATATATTGCGAACATTTTGATAATAAAGCGGATGCTGCAAAAAGAGAAAAAGAACTCAAATCTGGTAAAGGCAGGGAATGGATTTGGAAATGTATCAGGGAGCAGCTACCTGTTTATGGATATATTTTTAAATAATGCTCGTCAGGCTCATATCCGCCTAAGGCGGACACAGGTTCGATCCCTGTCCTCGCTACAAAAAAACAAAAGCCCCTGATTGGGGCTTTTTTTATGGTATATACCGTTTATATATTATACCCACCCACCACAAAGCCGATGCTGCAAAAAGAGAAATGGCCATCAGTTAAAAATATAGCGTAAGCCGACTAGCCGTAGAGGTCATTTTTTCTTAACCATTAGCAATCAAATAACAAAAAAACCACAGGTATTTACCTAAATTGCACTGTCATTTAAGACAAAAAGCATGAAAAACACAATACTCATATTACTTGTAATCGTACTTGCATCAGCAGCCTGCAATACTAATAACGTACGCGGCAACCTGAAAAACAGGCGCGAGATGCTTCAGTCGTCTGACTGGAAGCTGGTGGCTGCTACTGCCAACGGTGGGCAAACTACTCTTCCCAAGTGCCAATTGGACAACTATTATAATTTTGCACCAACCGGTGACGGTAGGTACGAAGAAGGATCCATGAACTGTCTTGATAGTACAGGCACAGGTAATGCGCCTACCTATACTCCGTTCATTTGGCAGATGACAGGTGACCTTCGGTATATCTATATCATGAACTATGGTGGAGACCCTGAAAAGCGGATGGAATGGGAAATACTGGATATGAATTTTTACGAACTGAATGTCAGGCAGAAGTTAGTAGTGGACGGGATAGATGTCAGGCTCGATATGAAGTACAGGGCTATGGTAAAATAAACACCAATGCATTGACTATCAATTAATTGTATCATTTTTTATTTTTTTAGCACTATTTTTTAGTACCCCTGTTTGCTTTTTTGGCAGATTTGTATAATATTGCAGTAGTACAACATAAGGATAATGAGTAAAACCTTGTGCAAGTTCACAACTGCTTTTCTGGGAATTTTTCTGGTCTTGGCGACAAGCTGCAACAGCAGCTATGAGTTGTTGTACCCCCAATCTTCAAAACTGGCACAAAGCAAAGGCAATATCCAGTTCATAGAAGATATGGATATGTCCCCCACTGCTACCCGGCAACTGAAAATCCTCGCCGGTGATAAAAATTCCTCTGCGCCGGCTATAAGCGACGAGTTGCTGAACAAGTACGCATCCATGATTGGCCTGATGCCAAAATCCATGTCTAACTATATCCTGTATAAATTTATAGACGAGTGGTATGGCGTAAAATACACTTATGGTGGCAATGACAAATCAGGTATAGATTGTTCCGCATTTGTACAAAAAGCATACGAAGAAGTGTTTTGCACGGAACTGGTACGTACCGCGCGCGACCAATTCCATTCATGCCGTATGATATGGGATATTGACAACCTGATAGAAGGCGACCTGGTGTTTTTCCGCACACGTGGCAAGAGGATATCTCATGTGGGCATATACCTGGCTAATAATTTCTTCGTACACGCTTCAACTACAGGCGGTGTCATGATCAGCAGCCTTACCGAAACATATTGGTCTAAAAGGTTTGCCGGCGCCGGCAAAATTGCTAAAGGCAAGGGTGAAAAGCAGCTACTTTGATTTTCAGGTTATTTAATGAATTGCCTTATGACCTGCTATATGGCCCCAACATTCCATACCTGAAACTTACTTATTAATCATGCTTCTTGCGGCGATAAATCCACTGCTCCATGCATGCTGAAAATTGAAACCACCGGTAATACCATCTACATCCATAATTTCACCGGCAAAGTACAGCCCGGGCACTACCCTGCTTTCCATTGCTTGGGGGTCAACTTCTGACGAGGTCACTCCTCCACTGGTTACAAATTCTTCTTTAAACGTAGTTTTGCCTTGTACATGATACTCATCAGCTACCAGCGATTGTACCAGTTTGTTTTGTGCTTTGGCAGGCAGTTCGCCCCATTTTACACTTTCGTCAATACTGCACTGTTTCAGTATATATTCCCACAAGCGCCGGGGCAGGTTAAATGGGTTTTTATGATGGATATAGTGCTTACCTATCTCCTGCCGCAATCCCACAATCTGCTCCCGCACATCCTGTTCCGTACTTTCCCCCAGCCAGTTCACCAGTATTTTGAAATCATACCACAGGTCGTGCAGCTCTCTCGCTCCCCATGCCGAGCAGCGCAAGATAACAGGCCCGCTCATACCCCAATGTGTGATTAACAGCGGGCCCTTTTCAGCTATTTTAGTCCCTTGTATTTTCACGGTTACTTCTTCTACACTCAATCCCATCAGTTCTGTGATAGGGTGCTTAGACATGTTAAATGTAAAAAGTGACGGGACAGGTTCCTGTATAGTATGCCCTAATTCTTTCAACCAGCTAAACTGTTCCGGTTTAGGAAAACCACCGCAGGCCACCAGCACCTTATCTGCTGTGTAACTTGTATCGTCATTAAAATATACCATCAGCCCCTCCGCAGTTTTTTCAATCTTTTTTACTGCTTTCCCGTAGCGCACCTGCACCCTGTTTTGCTGTAGTTGCTGCCATATGCAGTCTATAATGGTTTGCGAATCGTCTGTAACCGGGAACATCCTCCCGTCTTCTTCAGCCTTCAGGTCCACACCACGTTCTTTAAACCAGTCAATGGTATGCCGGGGTGTAAATTCGTATAGCGTCTTCTTTAAAAAACGTTGTCCTCTCGGGTACTTCTTCAGCAGTTCAGGTATATCAAAACAGGCATGGGTAACATTACACCTACCGCCACCCGATGCCTTTACCTTTTGCATTACCTTACTACTCTTTTCAAAGACCACTACCTCCCTGCAGGGTTGGTAAGGAATGTTAGCTGCAGCAAAGCAGCCCGCAGCACCCGCGCCAATTATTGCTATGCGCATCAGGATACTGTTTTAAACTGTGCTTCTACCACGGCAATAGCTACCATATTTACTATCTGCCTTACAGAGCTACCCAACTGTAATACATGCACGGGTTTTTTCAATCCCAGCAATATGGGCCCTACCGCTTCTGAGCCACCTACTTCCTGCAACAGGTGGTAGGCTATATTACCGGCTGCCAGGTTAGGAAATATCAGGGTATTGGGCGATTCGTCTACCAGGTCAGAAAAGGGATAGTTCTCTCTCAACAGGTCTTTGTTGAACGCCACCCCTGCCTGCATTTCACCATCTATTATCATATCAGGGTATTGCTCTTTTATCCTGGCTACGGCATTCCTTACCAGGTTTGACTCAGGCGATGGTGTAGCCCCGAAGTTGGAATAAGAGAGCATTGCTATCCTGGGCTTGATGTTAAACTGTTCAACAGCACGCGCAGTTTGCAATGTAATATCAATAAGTTCATCCTCAGTAGGATTGAAATTGATGGTTGTATCAGCGAAAAACAATGGCCCTTTTTTGGTGAGCATCATGTACATACCTGCTACACGTTTGGCTGTTTCATGTGTACCAATTATCTCCAGTGCGGGCCTGAGCGTATCAGGGTATTGCCTGGTAAGCCCTGATATCAATGCATCCGCTTCGCCCTGGTCTACCATCATACAGCCAAAATATGGCCGTTCACGCATTATCTTTTTAGCTTCGTAGAGGTTGTACCCACGGCGCTGACGTTTTTTGAAAAACAGTTCCCCGTACAGTTCCCTCTTTTCTACTGTGTTCTCATGGCGGGGGTCGAGTATCTCTACATCGGTCAGTTGTATTTTGTTATCTGCTATCAGTTTTTTAATCTTCTTCTCTTCACCTAACAGTATAGGTATGGCTATACCCTCGTCTTTTACTATTTGGGCTGCTTTAAGCACTTTCAGGTTTTCCGCCTCAGCAAATACTACCCGTTTGGGATTTTGTTTCGCCTTATTGATTACCCAACGTAGTATATTGTCCCCTCCGCCTAATCTCTTATACAATTCTTCTCTGTAGGCGTCCCAGTCGGCTATGGGCTTGCGTGCTACGCCACTATCAATGGCAGCACGGGCTACCGCAGGGGCTACCGTTACCAGCAGCCTGGGGTCTATCGGTTTGGGTATGATGTACATAGGCCCGTACTCCAGGCTTTTTTCATTATAAGCCACATTCACTATCTCGGGTACGGGTTCTTTGGCCAGCTCTGCCAGTGCTTTTACTGCTGCCAGTTTCATTTCTTCATTTATGGCCGTGGCACGTACATCCAGCGCCCCCCTGAATATATAGGGGAACCCCAATACATTATTTACCTGGTTGGGGTAGTCGCTTCTGCCGGTAGCCATTATAGCATCGGGGCGTGCCTCCATAGCATCATCATAGGCTATTTCGGGGTCGGGGTTGGCCAGGGCAAATATAATAGGCTTTTCAGCCATGCCCTTTATCATATTTTTATTAAGCAGGTTACCTTTAGACAGGCCTATAAATACGTCGGCTCCTTGCAGTGCCTCTTCCAGCGATACTTCTTTACCTGTTTGGGCAAACTGTAGCTTATAATCGTCCATGTCATCTCTGTCAGTTGTAATCAGGCCCTTGCTGTCAAACATGTACATATTCTTCACATCGGCACCCAGTGCCAGGTATATCTTGCAGCAGGATATGGCAGAAGCCCCAGCCCCGCTTATTACAAACTTCACTTTGGCTATATCTTTCCCTACCAATTGCACTGCATTCAGCAGGGCAGCTCCTGATATGATAGCCGTGCCGTGCTGGTCGTCGTGCATGATGGGTATCTGCATCTCCTGTTTCAGTCTTTTCTCTATTTCAAAGCATTCGGGCGCTTTAATGTCTTCCAGGTTTACCCCGCCAAAGGTGGGCTCCAGGGCCTTCACTACTTTGCAAAATCCATCTACGTCCAACACATCCAGTTCTATATCAAACACATCAATATCAGCGAATATCTTAAACAGTACCCCCTTGCCCTCCATTACGGGTTTAGATGCCAGCGGGCCTATATTACCCAAGCCTAATACGGCCGTTCCGTTGCTGATTACAGCCACCAGGTTGCCCTTGGCGGTATATTTATAAGCATCATCAGGATTATCATGTATGTCTTTGCATGGTTCTGCCACCCCGGGCGAGTATGCCAATGCCAGGTCGCGCTGTGTTTTGGTTTCTTTTGTTGGTACTACCTCTATCTTTCCCGGCCTGCCCTTAGCGTGATATTCCAGTGCGTCTTCCTTTCTTATTAAACTTGCCATGTAGCTTTCGCTTTGATTTAAAAGAGCTTGTAAGTTACAAAATTACGCTTGCCATACAGGTATTCACAGTCATTTTTCACGCCGCTCCTAACCCTCCGGCTATATGTTAACCTATGTATAAAAACAGCCGTGCTATATAAGGTCTTTCTCTAAAAATGTAAATTGCAGTATAATGGATGATAAACCGACCCGTAAACGGGATTTACTCAAAAGGCTGAACGATAACTACCGGGTGGTATTTATAGACGATGAATCGCTGGAAGAGGTGCTTTCGTTCAGGCTTACCATGCGCAAGCTATACATCATCATCAGTACCATGTTTGTACTGGTGGCTGTGGCTACTGTTTCCATTGTGGTACTCACGCCCGTTAAGTACTATATTCCCGGATACGCAGGGGGTAAAACCCGCCTGGAGGTGGTAAAACTGAAGCAAAATGTAGACTCTCTCTCAGACCTGGTGGCTGCACAGGAAAAATACCAGGAAAACCTGCGCGCCGTCATTACCGGCAATATGAAAACCCCGCTGGATACCAATATGCTCGACCTGAAGAAGACGCGCCAGGAAGAAATCAACAGCCTGCTGCCCGCCTCCGGCGAAATAATGAAACAAGCTGCCCGGAGCGTAAAAAAAGATAACGATTTGGAGCAAAAAGCTGGCAACAAATAAAATTTTACATTAATTTAACCCTCCCTGATGAATAAAGGCAATAACAATATGATGCGCTATGCGGGGTTGGCAGGGCAGCTGATGGGCACCTTGGCAGCTGCCACCTGGCTGGGTTGGTTTATCGATAAAAAAACCGGATGGAATTTTCCTTTATTCATCATAATATTGCCTTTCACAGCCGTTGTCTATTCCTTATGGAAGCTGATTAAAGAGCTGGATAAACCAAAAAAATGAAAAAAGTGTTTTTGGCGTCTGTTATTTCATTGTTCATTGTCCTGGCCATAGTTTTTTACTGGCTCAGGACCATCGCGCCGCAATATGATTTCACGGTGCTGATGTCGGGCAATGTAATTATGGTTGTCTTATCACTGGTAACATTTTTCCTGGTCACAAAACAAATGCACAGCAAACCCGATGCATTTGTAAGAGGTGTGTACGCTTCCTCTTTTTTAAAATTATTTGTGTGTATGATTGCGATAGTGGCGTATGCGATGGTGAAGAAGCCTGATGTACACAAGCCTTCACTGTTCATGCTGTTTGGAATTTATGCAGTGTATTCTGCCGTAGAAACATGGTTGTTATCAAGATTAGCAAGGGAGACGAAATAGATGAGCAAGAAAGAAACACCACTTTATCAACTGCAACAATTTCTGCCGCCTGATACTTTTCAGATGGTGGCCCCTTACTTTAAGAAATACACGATTCATCTCACACTCACCCGCGACCGTAAAACAGTGCTGGGCGATTACCGCGAGCCTACTGCGGAACATCCATATCACCGCATAACCGTGAATGTGAACCTGAACATGTACAACTTCCTGATAACGCTGGTACATGAGATGGCGCATATGGTAACACATGCACACTTCGACAGGAAAGCCGCTGCGCATGGTGTGGAATGGAAAACTCAGTTCCGTCATATGCTCATGCCTTACATCGGCAAGAAAATATTTCCTGCTGATATAGAGCGTGCGTTGATAAAGTATATGCACAACCCCAGTGCCAGCACTTGCTCCGACCACGACCTTTACAAAGCATTGTATAATTATGACATCCGCAAGCCCGGCCATATGCTGGTATGCGACCTGGAACCCGGCCATTGGTTCCAGATAGAAGACGGGCGGATATTTGAGAAACTGGAGCAACTGCGCACACGCAGCAAATGCAAAGAAATAGGCACGCGCAAAAAATATCTCTTCCCCGGTATATACGAGGTGAAACGCGTAAGAAGGCAAAGACAGCAGATTGCATAATGAAGTTTTCACCCGTTTTTTCACCCTCTCACACATAATCAATTACCGCAATGGATACCTGTTATTCACTACATTTGCATTTCTAAAATAAAAATTACAATGAACGTAAAAACCGGTTTACTGGTGGGCATAGCCGTCGTAGCATTGACAGCTTGCCAGCAAAAAAAACAAGAGGATACAACTGCATTCAAATTTATTGACCTTGCCAATATGGATACTACCGTTAGTCCGGGCGAGAATTTCTTCCTGTATGCAAACGGTGGGTGGTTGAAAAACAATGCTATTCCTGAATCGGAAGTACGTTGGGGCACCTTCGACCTGCTGATAGATAATAACAGGAATAAACTGCACGATCTGCTGGATGAGGCTGCGGCATCAAAAGCGGCAAAAGGCAGTGCGGAGCAGAAAGTGGGCGACTTCTACAAAAGCGGCATGGACAGCGTTGCTATAGATAAAGCAGGACTGGCACCACTCAACGAAGTATTGGGGCGCATTGACAAAATACAGGATGCCAATGGTGTGGTAAAAGAAATAGCGCACCTGCACACACAGGGATTATCACAGGTATTCGGTTTCTATGTATCGCCCGATGATAAGAATGTAACACAACAGATAGCGCAGATATCACAAGGTGGGCTGGGTATGCCCGACAGGGATTATTATTTCAACAAAGACGAGCGCTCTGCTAAAATACGTGATGCCTATAAAACATACCTGGTGAAAACCTTGGGAATAATGGGTATGGACGGGGCAACTGCAACTAAAACAGCAGCCGAAATATATGCCCTGGAAGAAAAACTGGCTGCAGCCTCAATGACCCGTACTGAAATGCGCGACCCCTACAAACTGTACAATAAATTCAGCATAGATGGCCTGAGCAAGACTACACCCGGTATGGATTGGAAAGCTATACTGGCCGATATGAAAGTAACCGGTGAGGATAGCCTGATAGTGGGTATGCCAAACTTCATGACAGAAGTAAGCAAGCAACTGAAAAGTACACCTGTAGAGGTATGGAAGAATTACCTGAAGTTTCATGTAGTTAATGACATGGCGCCTTACCTCAGCAGCGATTTGGATAATGCGCGATTTGAATTCTATGGCAAAGCGGTTGCCGGACAGAAAGAGCAGAAACCTCGCTGGAAAAGGGTATTGCAGGTAGTAGATGGCAGCGTGGGCGAACTGCTGGGTAAAACCTATGTTGACAAACACTTCAAGCCGGAAGCCAAACAACGTATGCTGGACCTGGTGAGCAACCTGCAGCAAACATACCAGGACAGGATTATGCGCCTTGACTGGATGTCGGACGCCACCAAACAAAAGGCAATAGCCAAGCTGAATACTTTTGTAAAGAAAATTGGCTACCCCGACAAATGGAGGGATTATAGCAAACTGGAAATAACAGGTGACAACTATGTACAGAATATCTTCGCATCATCAGCTTTCGATTACGATTACATGGTAGGCAAACTGGGCAGGCCTGTAGATAAAAATGAATGGTATATGACACCGCCTACGGTCAATGCATATTACAACCCCGCTTTTAATGAAATCGTTTTCCCCGCCGGTATCCTGGCATTCCCCTTCTTCGACCAGAATGCTGATGATGCTATCAACTACGGTGGCATTGGCGGTGTAATAGGCCATGAAATGACACATGGTTTCGACGATCAGGGCGCTAAATACGATGCTGACGGTAACCTGAAAAACTGGTGGACGGAAGAAGACGAAAAAAGCTTCATGGCTAAAACGGGTGTTGTTGTAGACCAGTTCAATAGCTACACCGTGCTGGATACCGTACATGTAAACGGTCAACTGACACTGGGCGAAAACCTGGCAGACCTGGGCGGACTGGCTATAGCCTACGAAGCATTCCAGAAAACCGAACAGTACAAAAAGGGCGAAAAGATAGATGACTTTACACCTACGCAGCGCTTCTTCCTTAGCTGGGCGCAGGTATGGAGAGCTAAATGCACAGATGAAACGATGGCTAACCGTATCATTACCGACCCCCACTCGCCTGCCGAATGGCGCACCAATGGCCCCCTCAGCAATATGCCTGAGTTTTACGAAGCTTTCAACATAAAAGAAGGTGATAAAATGTGGCGCCCCGACAGCATAAGGGCGAAAGTGTGGTAATAATATTATAATTTACTCTTTAATAAAAAGAACCATTGCGAAGGCAATGGTTCTTTTTATATCCGGTGGTTTCAGTCTTAACCACTTGCTCATATGATACAATTGTCGTATTTTTGTACTGGTTAATTATAATAAACCATGAAACTACAGCTACCATTTATCCACCCTTCAGCCCATATTCGGCTGCATCCTTTCACTCATATCAAGGCTGCAATAGTGGAACGGAAAATTTTATTTCAAAAAAATGGGAACAAAATGGAACATTTTCACAAAAAACTCATAATCAATCAATTAGAAGACGAGCATCATGTACAAAAGCAACTTAAGGCAACATTTTTGTTCCCGGCACCCGGTTTTGGGAACAAAAAACAGCCTTCCCGCACAAAATCCGGGTCCGAAAGCATATCACATATTACCCTTTTACCATTTTAATCTATTAACTTATTACCCTATTAACCTATTACCCAATTAACCTCCAACAATCATTATCTTGCACCCTCAAAACGACGGACTTACAGAATGGATTATAAAAGGATATTAGTAACGGCAGCACTACCCTATGCCAATGGCCCGGTACACATAGGCCACCTGGCGGGTTGCTACCTGCCGGCGGATATATATGTACGCTACCAGCGTGCACAAAAACGAGATGTACAGTTTGTATGCGGCAGCGATGAGCATGGTGTGCCCATTACCATACGCGCACGCAAAGAGGGTGTAACCCCGCAGGACGTGGTAGATAAATACCATGCCATGATTAAAGACAGTTTTGAGCAGATGGGGGTGTCTTTCGACATCTACTCGCGCACCAGCAGCGCTACCCATCGCGAAACCTCGCAGGCCTTCTTTAAAAAGCTGTACGACGACGGTGTATTCGAGGAGAAGGAAACGGAGCAGTATTTTGACGAAGAAGCCAATGTATTCCTGGCAGACAGGTACATTGTAGGCACCTGCCCTGTGTGCGGCAACGACAACGCCTACGGCGACCAGTGCGAGAAATGCGGCAGCACCCTGTCGCCCGAGCAGTTGAAGAACCCGCGCAGTGCGCTCAGCAATGCCATACCAGTCAAACGCAAGACAAAACATTGGTACTTCCCGCTGAACAAATACGAAGATTTCCTGAACGATTGGATAGTAAAGGGCAAGAAGGACGAGTGGAAAAGCAATGTGTACGGACAGTGTAAAAGCTGGCTGGACAACGGCTTGCAACCCCGCGCCATGACCCGCGACAGCAATTGGGGCGTACCCGTACCCCTGTCCGATGCCGAGGGGAAAGTGCTGTATGTATGGTTCGACGCACCGATTGGCTACATCAGCGCCAGCAAAGACCTGACCCCTATGTGGGCTGACTATTGGCAAAAGGAAGATACTAAGCTGGTACATTTTATTGGTAAAGACAACATCGTATTTCACTGCATCATATTCCCGGCTATGCTGAAGGCGCACGGCAGCTTCGTATTGCCCGATAATGTGCCGGCCAACGAGTTCCTGAATATTGAGGGAGAAAAAGTCTCTACCTCCCGCAACTGGGCGGTATGGGTGCACGAATACCTCCACGACTTTCCTGAACAGCAGGATGTGCTGCGTTATGTATTGTGCGCTAATGCCCCTGAAAGCAAGGACAATGACTTTACCTGGAAAGACTTCCAGGACAGGAACAACAGCGAACTGGTGGCTATCTTCGGCAACTTTGTCAACAGGGCTTTCGTGCTGATGCATAAGCTTTGCAATGGCCGCGTGCCCGCCCTGCACGAGGATGTGATGGATGACGCCGACCATGCATTAATAGCAAATATTAAAGCAGCCAAATATGCAGTTGAAAGTAGTATAGAGAACTACAAGTTTCGCGATGCCCTGTACGAGGTAATAGACCTCGCTCGTAGCGGCAACAAATACATGCAGGACAAGCAGCCCTGGATTGTCGCTAAATCATTAGAAGAAAACCCCGGTAACCAGAAGCTGATAGACAACTGCCTGCACCTCTGCCTGCAGCTTACAGCCAACATGGCTATCCTGGCCAATCCGTTCATGCCCTTTACGGCTAAGAAAATGCTGCATATGATGAAGGTGGTGGACAAAATGCTGGATTGGGAAAATGCCGGAAGGATAGACCTGCTGAAGGTGAATTACCCCCTGCGCGCCCCGGAACTGTTGTTTAAGAAAATAGAAGACGAACAAATGAAAGAACAGGTAGATAAACTGCATAACGCAGGTAATACGGCTCAACCTGCTACAGCCGAACCGGAAGCGCCGGCACACAATCCCGTAAAGCCCGAAATCGTTTACGATGACTTTGCGAAGATAGACTTGCGCGTGGGTACTATCCTCTCTGCCGAAAAGGTGGAGAAAGCCGATAAATTGCTGAAACTTGAACTGGATATGGGTTTTGAAAAAAGAACTGTAGTTTCGGGTATTGCTATGCACTTCAAGCCGGAAGATATAGTAGGCAAACAGGTAACGGTAGTAGCCAACCTGGCCCCGCGCAAAATGAGGGGTATTGAGAGCAACGGCATGATACTGATGGCTGAAGACAAGGATGGCAAATTGATATTCGTTTCACCGGTAGAAAATACAGCACCGGGAAGTGAGGTGAGATAATTAATTTTGCAGCACTCAATCTGATACATGAAAAAGAAAACACTCTGGTGGATAATAGGTGGTTCTGTACTGTTGCTGATTATACTTATCATCATTGGTAAGTCTACCGGCAATAAAGGCACAAAAGTGGCGGTAGAAGCAGCCGCCCCGCATACTATTATCGAAACGGTAACTGCCAGCGGTAAGATATACCCTGAAACAGAAGTAAAAATAAGTCCCGAAGTAAGCGGTGAAATCACCTACCTGGAAATACAGGAAGGCGACAGCGTGTACAAAGGGCAGGTATTGGTAAAAATCAACCCCACCATTTATTCATCAATGGTGACGCAGGCTGCGGCCAACCTGGCTGAAACCAAGGCCCGCTCGCGCAATGCCGAGCAGATGACGGAACAGGCCAAAGCGCAGTTTGAACAGGCCAAAGCATTGTACGAGCGTAATAAGCAACTCTACAGGGACAAGGTAATTTCCGCATTGGAGTTTGAGCAGGCCGAGGCACAATACCTGGGCGCAAAGGCAAGCTACGAGGGCTCTAAAGCCAGCATGGCAGGCGGGGGATATACTGTAGAAGCTTCGGCTGCAAACCTCAACCAGGCATACGAAAACCTGCGCCGCACTACCATAGTAGCACCCGTTACAGGCGTGGTATCGTTACTGAAAGTAAAGCTGGGCGAACGCGTAGTAGGTACAGCTCAAATGGCCGGTACCGAAATGCTGACTATTGCAGATATGCGCCGTATAGAAGTGCGTGTGGATGTTAGTGAAACGGATATAGCTAAAGTAAAAATCGGCGATACAACCACTATAGTTGCCGATGCCTACCGCAACCGTAAATTTACAGGTGTGGTATCAAAAGTAGCGGTATCCAGCACTACCAGCGGTGCTGGCGCCGTGAGTACCGACCAGGTAACCAACTACACCGTGCATATCCTCATATTGGAAAACAGCTACCAGGATTTGAGTAATGAATTGCAGAAAGGCAGGTTTGTGTTCAAACCCGGTATGAGTTCATCTGTAGAAATACAAACCCGTAAAGATGCAAATACATTAGCAGTGCCTGTAAATGCTGTAACTACACGCGACTGGTCGGACAGTATGAAAAAAGAAATGGAAGCATCAGGCATTGACGAGGTGCGCCAGGTAGTATTTGTGTACGACAAGAAAACAGAAAAAGTATCTATCCGTGATGTGAAGACAGGTATCCAGGATAATGAATATATACAGATAACCCAGGGTCTGAAAGAAGGCGAACAGGTGGTGATTGCACCCTATGGTGCCATTGCCCGTACGCTGAAAGACAAAGCCAAAGTAACCGTGACAAAGAAAGAAGAACTATACGAGGCCAAATCATCTAAAGAGGAAGAGGAAGATTAACCATACACAAACAGCAGACAGCATTGAGCAGTAATACACCGGGACAGATAGGGATTATAGGTAATGGCAGCTGGGGTACAGCCATAGCTAAAATATTGACAGACAACGGACATAAAATATACTGGTGGGTAAGAAATGAAGAGGGTGTGCGCCACCTGCGGGAAAGGCACCACAATGCGCACTACCTTACATCAGTACGCTTCCTGCCCGAAACTATCATGCCTACCAACAACCTGCAGGAAGTACTTGCAAAATGTGATACCGTGATAGTATGCGTCCCGTCAGCATATGCCCAGGGGGTGATAGAAAGCGTAGATGCAAATCTTTGGACGGGTAAAAATATTGTCTCAGCCATCAAAGGAATATTACCTGAGAGCAACCTGCTGCTCAACGACTATATGGCCGCTAATCCTGCATTCGACCTGAACAGGTATGTAGCCGTAACAGGCCCCTGCCATGCTGAAGAGGTAGCGTATGAGCGTATCTCTTACCTCACTTTCGCCGGGCTGAATGATAGCCTGACCAACAGCATAGCAGATGCATTCCGCAATACCTACATCTACACCACTACCAACCACGATATATGGGGGGTGCAATACGCGGCCGTGCTCAAAAACATATATGCCGTAGGTGCAGGTATGGCACATGCATTGGACTATGGCGATAACTTCCTGAGCGTGTACATCACCAATTGTTACCGCGAAATGCACCGCTACCTGCAGGCACATTTCGAAAAGGTACACCCCTCAAACGAAAGGCCGGACTTCCATACCAGCGCCTACCTGGGCGATTTATTAGTCACCTGCTACTCGCTGCACAGCCGCAACCGTATGCTGGGTACTATGTTGGGCAAAGGGTACTCCGTAAAGAACGCCATAATGGAAATGAACATGGTGGCCGAGGGTTATTACGCAGCAAGAGGCATGCAGCACCTGTCAGGCAAGTATGGCATAGATATTCCTATAGCTACTGCTATATATGATGTGCTCTGGGGCCAGCAACTGCCGTCTGATACATTCATCGAACTGGAAAAGGTATTATCTTAATACCCGAACTTCTTCAACACGTAGTTGCAGCCAATGACTGTCTTTGCATCGTTGATTTCATCGTTGGCTATGGCAACTGCCAGTTCGTCCAGGGTGTATTCAACAGTGTATAGGAACTCACTTTCGTGCTCTACCCCACCCCCGTCGGCTATCTTATCCGCATTGGTTACCTCGCCATAGTATACTATCATCCGCTCGCTCGAGGAGCCGGGGGATGCATAAAAGGTAGATATCTTTACTACATTATGAATCGCATATCCTATTTCTTCTATTGACTCTCTCTTTGCTGCATCTTCAGGCGTTTCACCTTCATCCATACCACCCGCTACTGTTTCTATTATCCAGCCTGGCCCTTTCTCATAGGTGCAGTGCCTGAACTGCTTCACCAGCAGCACTTTGCGGATATCTGTATTAAACACAATCACCGCGGCACTATCAGGGCGTTTAAAGGCCATCCTGTCTACCGGCTCTGTCAGTTCGCCGTTCGCTTTCTCGTACTGGTATATCCACTTCTCTATTTTGAAGTAGTCCTCAAAAACCACTTCCTTACTGATGATTCTTTCTTTCATGACAGTTCAAATCTAATAATAAAAAAGCGGCGCTGTAAACAACGCCGCTTGTAAAATATCATCACCCTTATTATTTACGCAGTTCTACCTCTTCTATCAGGTTGTGCGCCTTACCCATCTTCTCTATTATCCAGAAGATGAAACGTGCATCGGTACATATAGTTCTCTTATACTTTTTATCAAAAGCTATATCGCCGCTCATGGCTTCCCAGTTACCGTCAAAGGCTATACCTACCCACTCACCGTTTCCGTTGATAATTGGGCTGCCTGAGTTACCACCGGTAATGTCGTTAGTAGTAATGAAGCAGGTACGTAGTTGGCCTTGCTCATCAGCATATTTGCCATAGTCTTTCTTTTTGTGCAGGTCCAGCAGTTCCTGTGGCGCGTCAAATTCATCATCCCCTGCTTTGTATTTATCAACAAAGCCATCCAGCGTAGTATAGTAGTCAAAATGTACTGCATCCTGCGGGTTGTAGCTCAGCACCTGGCCATAAGTAATGCGCATAGTTGAGTTGGCATCCGGGTAGAACAAATCGTTTTTCTTCATTTCCATCAGGCCGCGTATGTACTTCTTCTTCAGTGCTTCTTTGCCTTCGGTGTACTTTTCAATTTTAGGTTGGTACACTTCTTTGTAGTTGCGTGCAAAGCTGAGCGCATACCTCAATGCCGGGTCTTCCAGCATATCGTCCAGGTTCGGGTTGTCCATAAAGGCATTGAACTTCGTTGAATCTAACAGGAATGTATTGGCAAATACATACTCAGCGTAGTCAGCAAAGGTTTTGTCCTGGTTGCTGTTAGCATATTTTTTAAAGATGATGCTCTGGTACACCTCGGGGTGCTGGCTCTTGGGTATGTCGTTGTAGAACATCTTAGCCATCTCCGCAAATATCTCCTGCTCTGTGGCTTTATCAAAACGCTTCATCATGCTGCTGCGTGCAGACTTCAGGCTTTTCACTTCTTTATCTATCTTCTCCTGGTCGGGTTTCTTCTGGTTCAGCTCTATATACAAATCGTAGAAACCTGAACCTAAACCCGCCAGCAAAGATCCCTGGAAAGCCTGGCTGTAATACATATGGTGCTTGGCATAAGGCCTGTAAGCCCTATGCAGCGCTTCAAATTCCCTCATTACCTCTTTATACTCCGGTGCGTTTTTACGCGCCCAATTGGTAAAGGCCTCTTCCTGTTGTTGTTTCTGCTCTACTATTTTCAGGCGTTTCAGTTGTTCCGTCTGGCCGATGAAGTATTTCCAGTAGTTGGATATACCTGCGTAGTAAGAAGTTAACTTCAGGTACACTTCTTTATCAGCCTTCATGTTCTTACGCATGATTTCCAGTCTCTTTTCGCGGGGCTTAACGATAGACGGGTTACTCTCGTTGATGGCGATATCTACACCGTAAGATACTTCATAGCGGTTGGTACGGCCGGGATAACCGAAAATCATAGTATAGTCGCCTTCTTCTACTCCGCCAATGGAAATAGGCAGAAACTTCTTAGGCTTAAATGGCACGTTGTCCTTAGAATATTCAGCAGGTTCATTGTTGGCATCTGCATATACGCGGAAGATAGAGAAGTCTGCCGTATGGCGTGGCCACATCCAGTTATCCGTATCTCCGCCATATTTACCCAAAGACTTTGGTGGTGTACCTACCAGGCGCACGTCTTTGTACCTCTTGTACACCAGCAGTATATATTGGTTGCCTTCAAAATAGCTTTTCACCTGTGCTTCGTAATTGCCCCCGGCTTCAGCACGCTTTTGTATCTTCTCTACAATAGCTTTGTACTTCTTTTCAAACTTGTCGCCTTTCGACTTGCCAACAGCTTTCTCTACTTCTGCTGTCACATCTTCCATACGCTCCAGGAAGAGGGCAGTAATACCTTTTGCAGGTAGTTCTTCAGAATAGCTGTATGCCCAGAACCCGTTGTCCAGGTAGTTGTCCTTTACGCTACTGAGTGATGCTATAGCCCCGTAACCACAGTGGTGGTTGGTGATGAGCAGGCCATTGGGCGAAATGATTTCACCCGTACAACCACCGCCAAACTGAACGATGGCGTCTTTCAGGCTGCTGCCGTTGATGTTGTAGAGGTCTTCTTTAGACAGCTTCAATCCCATTCTGGCCATCTCATCGTAATTCTTGCCAATCAGCATCGGCAACCACATTCCTTCATCTGCCTTAGCGGGCAATAGTGCGCATGCCAACAGCAGCGATAATAGTAGCTTTTTCATTATAGTATTTAACCTTATTTGATAATTAATAAAACGAAGTGCAAAATTAACAATTAACTGCAAAGCACATAAGGGGGATATTAGACGGGATTTTTGCCCTATTCCGGCATTTCTTCTTTGTTTACCCTTACAGTACCCTTCGGATTTTTGATTCTGTACCAACTAAAATCTTCGTTAGCTTCCAGCCCATCGCCATACATTACCTGGTCGGGCGTATTGATGCGTACAAACTTCTCGGTGTAAAATTTCCTTACGTTCTGGTTCCAGATGAGTTCTTCAGTCCTTAAGGTTTCGCCTTTTTTGTTCACCACTACCACGCTGTCACGTATCAGCACATTCCCCTTGCCTTCGTACCAGCGGGCATACATGGCGGTCAGGGTACTTTCCACTTTCATACTGTCATCAAAAAACTCCACTTTCAAACCCTTTCTCATATCTACATATGGCGGCTTGGCTATTTCGTTCCTGATGAATTCTGTGGCAAACATCCTGATGCGTGATTTACCATGCTCACTATAAATGATGGTCACTTCATCGGCCTTATCTTCCTGTATGGATTGCTTACCCACCAGGGCGTCAATTTCTTTGGGGTCATTTTTGCAGGCAGCAATGAATACTAGCAGCAAGCTGACAGCAAGCAGCCGGGCATATTTAATTTGTATATGCAGGCTTTTAATCATACCTGCGTTTGATGAACCATTTGTCATTGAGTGATATGCCTACCGTACAACGGAAAAACGACTCCCTGAACAAACCATTGGTTTCACTGCCCCGCTGCCCTATTTCAAAAGCAGTATTTATACGGTCTGTAAAGCGCTTGAAGGGCAAGCCAAAACCAAATGTGACTGCGTAGTAGTTGATGGGGGTATTACGTACATACACATAGTCCCTGCCGTAGTAAAATCCTAACCTGTACGTTACGCGGTTAAAATATTTCCTGAGGCTTGCCGCATCCGGGGTATACTCACCACCCGCAGCAATGCGGTAAGACATGTCGCCTACAGAGTCCGTCCTGCCGAAACCGGTGTAATTGCTCCAATTTACAGCCGAAAAATCAACACCCGCTACCCACTGGTTACTGTCCGCCAGGTGAACGCCCAGGCTGTACATCATGGGCATTACAAGATTGCCCCTTTTTGCCAGGTTGCTATATGATGTGTCGCCGCCTGAAAAGTTGTAACTCATCCAGTATTCATCCAGTTTGGTACTGATATTCTGGTTGATAGCCAGGGTAGCGCCGCTGCGTATGAACAGGTTTTTGTTCAGCTTAGCCTCGTGTTGCAACCCGGCTTTCCAGTATATCCCGCCTGATTTTAAAATCTTTGAAAACTGGGCGTCATTTACATTTACGGTATTATCAATACTTTCTATCAGGCTGGAGTATACGGTGCTGCCAAATAAATATCCGGCATTTGCGCCCAGGCTGAAACCTTTATATTTTCCTGCAAGGCCTATATAGGCGAAGTTCAATGAGCCATCGCCGAAAAAAGTGCGGACACTGTTCCCATAACCCGGTATAATAGCCGTATCGCTCAACCTGTAATAGATATGCGTTACAGGGGTGTAACCCAGTGTCATGCCTGCATGTTTGCTGATGGGTATGCCAATATTTATATGGTTGATTGTAGCCATACCTGTCCTGAAACGTTCAGCACCCGAACGGATAGTGCGGTTGCTGCCCACCAGGCTACCCTCATAGGTAGTGAGCCGTAGCGAAGCATAAGACGCGGGGTTGTCGGCGTTTACAGCATAAGGATTGGTGTAGGCGGTGCTTATACCGCCCATTGACTTCATTAAGGGGTTAATACCATACCTGAACTCCCCAATGCCAAAGCGTGAATAGGGTGCATTCTCCCTGTTTGACTTGGTTTGAAAATCAGTTACCTGGGCTATAGCCGGGTAAGAGGCAATAATAAAAATCAGTAACAGGTATTGCTTATACAGCTTGTGGCGCATTATGCTTCAATATTATGTTCAACCCCTTGAGAATGATATCAGGGTCTGCAAATATCTCACATTTAAGCTTGCCTGCAAAGTATGCCATATCCCCACCCGTTAATACCGCGTTAAAATCAGCATATTTAGACTTGAACTCATTGACCATACCATCTACCTCTGACTGGATGCCAAAAACTGCTCCGCTACGCATGCAGGTTTCCGTGTCATACCCCAGCAGCAGTGTTTCTCCCTCTAATCCTACCTCAGGTAGTTTATCAGCAAATTCATGCATGGCTTTCAGGCGCATATGCAGTCCGGGTGAAATAGCTCCGCCACGAAATGTCCGGTTATTTTGTACAAAATTATAGGTGATACAGGTGCCCAGGCATACCACCAGGTTATTTTTACCCGGGTATTCGCTATGCGCACCTACCGCCATAGCCAACCTGTCTGCCCCCACCGTATCAGACGAGTAAGCGTTCATAATAGGCAATGGTGTCCTGTCATTCATTATCACCAGCTTCTTCACCTTTGCGCCTATCATGCCCTCCAGTTCGGCAGACTTCGAAGACACACTGCATATGATAGCATAAGACGGCTTATGCTCCTCCACGAGGTCAATAATTTGAACATGGGCATCATGCGAAGGATATGTAAAAGAGGCTGTAAGTTTACCTGCTTCAAACAAGCCGGCTTTTACGAGCGTATTACCCCAGTCTATGCAAAGATTTAAAGACATTGAATAAGATTTTTAAAAATTAGGATTTGTAAAATAATAAATAGCTGTCTATTGAAAGAACAAAAGGCGAAAAAAATTAAAATTCTAGGTTATCAAGAGAAAGGCCTCGGAAATGCCCGTTCATCTTAATCCTGGCCTTTGTCTGCTCCAGCCCCTGCAACATAGGCACCATGTTTTTCAAGTGTTTCCTTATATACTCAAGACGTTGTATTTCAGTGAGTAACTGCATCAACTCCAACTCCTGCTGCAGTGTCAACCCTATAAAGTGGGCAATTTTGTATGATAGTATCCCACCTTCGGCAGAAGGTAGTTTTTCCTCAACGTTCAGTAAAGCATATAAGCGCTTTACCTCGCTCATAATCAGGTTTCCCAGTTGGCTATCGTCAGCTGCAATAATATTCTCAGGATATGTTACAATCGCTCCGGAATATAATTTATCAGGTACTTCTTTAATCATTTCCAGCACCCTGAATATGTTCACCCCTCTAACCCTTATGTCCATTTCACCGCCGGGATATTCTTTCACGAGTTCTGTAATCTCTATTGTGGTACCGTATTCCTGTACTTTCTTATCCAATACCACGGGTATACCAAATACCTTATTCCCTGAAATACACTCTTTTATAAGCTGTTTATACCTGGGTTCGAAGATGTGCAGGTTCAGCGGTTCCTGCGGGTATACGATAATATTTAATGGAAAAACGGGTATAAAATTTGTCATAATTCTGCTACAGTATTTGGTTTTGTATTGTGCATCATCCACAACATAAAAAACAAATATACATACACTCCGAATTGCAGTTCAAGAAATGGCTCTACCATCAACGGCACCAGCATGACCAGCCAGATAGTAAACACAAAAAAACCATCCCTGTTGCCCTTCACCCTGCGTAGGGGGTGTATTATCCATGCCAAAAAGATAACAAACGCCGGTATGCCACAGCCAAGCGCTACTATCAGGAACTGGTTGTGCGGTTTCAATTGCTGAAATTCCGGCACCTTTGGGTACCATTTCCTGTACCCTTCCCTCATCACATCATGCAGGTCGCCTATACCTGTGCCCAGGGGCAAATAATCAGGGAGTAATTTCAGTGTTATGTCATACGATATCAACCTGCCTATATCGCTGTAGTCGCTATCAAAGTTCCCATGTTTAAATACCTTCCACGAATACCTGAAATAATTGACCTTTTGCTCGAATGTGGGTACATATTTATATGCCCCGATGGCAAAGACAGCCATAACAGCTATTATACTAAGGCCTATCAACAATTTCCGCCTGAAAGCTATATATATTGCCTGGCAAAAAAAGAACAAGTACAATACCAGTATGCCCGTTTTTACCGCAACCACGTGTATGTAAACACATAATATTACCATTGTGATGGTAATAAACCACCTGGCAAATTTACTAACCAGGTTTTTCCTGATGAAGAAACACCAGATGATGAATAACGCAATAGATAGGCTGTAGCGGATATAATCATGCCCTGCCAGTGTAGGCAGTACCTTTGAAAAACGATATTGTTCTATATAATACCCGGGGTCGGCAACCAAAAAATACAGGCTGTAGCTGATGCTTCCCAGGAATAATATCGCCCCGCCCACTGTAAAAACGGTCAGTTGCCTGGCGCTGAATGCAGGCAATAACCCAAATGCAAGCGGCAACAACAAAACGGGTAGCTTTACGGATACTCGCTCTCCCCACTGTGGTATGTTGTCACTCCACAAGCCGGACAGTATATAAAAAGCAACCCAGGCCATACCCAGCAGCCACCATTTATTCTTCAGCCATTCGCGCGGATGAACACCCAGCAACGCGTTAATGCCGAAAGCAACTGTAGCAGCCGACAATAATACCCTGGACAATAAAAATCCTGCCAGCATAGCCAATGCGCATACAATAGCTATATTGGTTTTTGTTTCTGCTTTATAATTCAGAAGTATATTTTTGCTCACGATTGCGATATATACCTAAAACGGTTGTAAATTCATTTTAGTGCAAGGCAAGATAACACAACTTTTATCAGACATACAAACCGGTGATTATAAAGCGCTGGCCAGGGCTATAACCATCGTTGAAAATTCATTGGACGGATATGAAGAATTGTTACTGCATTCTGGCCCTGCAACAGGCGCTATGCTGATAGGCATTACCGGTCCTCCGGGAGCCGGCAAAAGCACTTTGGTGAATGCTTTGCTACACCACTGGATACACCAGGGCAAAAAAATAGCCGTAATAGCTGTGGACCCCTCATCCCCTTTTAACTATGGCGCATTATTGGGCGACCGTATACGCATGAACGATTTCTATAACAGCCCTGATATATACATCCGTTCACTCGCCAGCCGCGGGGCGCTGGGCGGATTAAACCCTAAAATAATAGAGATAACCGATATTGTGCGGCAAGCGCCTTTCGACATCATTCTTGTTGAAACAGTAGGTGTAGGACAAAGCGAAGTAGAGATAGCCGGGCTGGCAGACTGTACGATAGTAACATTGGTACCCGAGGCGGGAGACGAGGTGCAGACACTTAAAGCCGGCATTATGGAAATAGCCGATATATTCGTCATCAACAAGGCTGACCGGGAAGCGGCTGACGCTCTCTTCGCCAACCTGAAAATGATGGTACACCAAAAAGCAACAGGCAATGAAGAAATACCGGTGCTGAAAACCATTGCTACTGAACAAAAAGGTATACCGGAACTGGCAAATGCCATAAACGATTTCTTTGCTCATGCCGGCGCGCACAAAGAACATAAACTGCAACTGGTAACGGAAAAATGCTGGCAATTGCTACAAGCCGAACGGATGAAAGGATTTGATAAAACATCACTGAAACAGGCATTGAACAGCGCTATGAATCGACCCGGCTTCAACCTGTATGCCTTTACAAAAGAGTTGCTCACAACCGGCACTACTAATTAAATATTAACATTCGTGGATAAACGGATATATAAGCAGATGCTGAAAAGCTTTTTGCTATATTTACATTTGAGGGTAGTTAGTATACGATAAGCAATAATTGCTAAGAGTTAGAGACATATGCTGGTTGATTTCGTTGCAGGCTCAAAGCTTGATTTTTATATAATAGCCCCGGTGTTAGAAGC
>CAZEZM010000034.1:0-38138 GCA_964515955.1 uncultured Flavipsychrobacter sp.
CTTTGTCACAACGGCTTGCCGCAAGATTGATGATCCTCTGCACATTAAATTCGTCGTTAAAATCAACAATTTTCTTTAGTTCCGGGAAAACAAAATCGTTATCACCTGTTTTATGGACTTGGTATTTTGCCAGGATATTTAGTGCCTTTTCGTGAACCTTGACAGAACCCGCTTTTTTATTTTTGCCCATCGTATAGTTCAGGCGCATCTCATAGAAATCAGTCCAGCGTAAGCGCAGCACATCTGAAATGCGCATTCCGGCAAAATAGTAACTGGTTAACCAAAGATTACGCGCGTGATCATGTTCCGTATTATCCAGGACAACACGTTCCAGCTTTTCTAAATCAGCCTTGCTGATGCCAACCTTTGTGCTTTCAGGGAATTTGATTGAAATTCCTTCTTTGCCAAAGGGTGACATGCTGCGATCAATCACTTTGTTTGCTATAGCGAAGCCAAACACAGACCTAAGTACGGCAAGATAATTTTGTATGGTTCTTTCACCGACTTTCCTTTCGGATTTAAGATAAATTTTCAGCCGCTCTATCAACCCATGAGTTATATCCGAGAAAGCGAGGTCTTTCTCTTTCAAAAACTCTTTGAAATATTTGATACGCGCACCATCAGCGGTATGCTGATTATATTTTCCGGCATTTTTTAGACTTTCGAGATATGCGTCTGCCTGGCTAAAGAATGTCATGCCGCCTTTAGGCTTGATCTGTTCCTTAATTGCCTGGGATGAAACAGTCGTTTTCTGAAGTTCCATTCCCAATAATTGAGCGTTGGCTTCATTCAGCTTTGAAGTAATAAGCGCATTCAATCGCCCGGAATTCGGATACGATTTCTTTACCTTTTGGGTCTTGCGATCCCAGTCGTTTTCTTTCAGCCCATACCCAAGATGGATAAATGATGATTTCCTGTCTCGCGTAATTCTGATTGCTAATGGATAGGTTCCGTCCTTGTTCAGCTTCTTTCTAAGGACGACTTTAATTTCAGCCATAGAATAATATTTTGATGCAGCTATGACACTCAGCTACGACACAAAGATACGATTCAGGTACAACATAGGTACAACATTTTGTGGTTTTTATTGGTTTCAATTGATTTCTAATAATTCAAAAATGCATTAAAATAAGGTATTTCAGAGCATGTCAATACAATAGGAAACAAAAATATAAGGACTGAAAATCCTTGTGTCGGGGGTTCAATTCCCTCCCGCACCACATCAAAAAACCTTCCAGGTCAAAAGCCTGGAAGGTTTTTTCTTTTGGTGAAAATATAAGCTGTAACAGAAAACAGTTTATCTATAGTTATATTTAAAAATGTAGTAGAATAAACTATCAATCTTTAAATTTGTTATCATAACATTCATGTAATAATGCTTTGTTAAAAACACAGTCATATATCAACATATCACGGATGTTATATGTCTTTAGTGTAAAACAACATGTCTTTTACCAGTAGCGATCGGGTAGTTGGGCTTGTAGCCCTTAAGCCCGTAAAACAAAACAACATGAACAAGAAGACGGTATTAATTATTGATGACGAGGAGGAATTGTGTTTGCTGTTGAAGACTTATTTAATGCGTAAAAACTACGATACGTATATTTCTCACAACTTATCCGATGGGCTGACGCGTTTTGAAACGATACGTCCGGATATATTGTTTATAGACAATAATCTGCCTGATGGTACAGGATGGGATTATGCGGTTTCTAATTTAATACCAAAGCACAATAGCCATTTGTTTTTTATAAGCGCATATCACCCTAATCTACCGCAGATACCGGCAGGTACCGGGTATACAGTTATCGAAAAGCCCATCAGCTTCGCTGACCTGGACAGAAAACTGGAAGAAATTGCCTAGTGTGCCACAGGCAATGTAACGGCAAAAACAGTACCCTTGCCGGGTTGTGAACTTACATCAATATTGCCGGCATGCGATTGTATAATGTTCAGGGTAAATGCCAACCCCAGTCCTACACCATTTCTTTTCTGTGTAAAATATGGTTCAAACAGCCTGGATATGTTTTCCTCGCTTATACCGCAGCCTGTATCCTTTATCTTTATTGTTACTTCGTTATCCGTTATTTCTGTTATAACTGACAATCTTCCCTCTCCTTCCTGCATAGCTTCTATAGCGTTGATAACGATGTTAAGCAGCGCAATGATAAGTTTGTCCTTATCAGCATTAATGTATATGCCGGGGGAATATTCTGTCCGCAGTTCAATTCGTTTCAGCATAATCCTGTCATTTGCGGCACCCATTACCTCGTCAAGTATCATATGTAAAGGCTGAAGTTGGAGGTTTATTTCAACCGGCCTGGATGTGTTGAGTAGTTCGCTTATAAGCGTATTGATACGTTTGCTGTTACGGGTAATTATATTCAGGTAGGTCAGGAAGTTTTCATCCTTGGTATCTTCCATCATTTGCTCTACTGATAAGGTAATATTATTCAGGGGATTACGCACTTCGTGTGCGAGTGTGTGCACAAGCCGGGCGGTTAAGCCTAGTTTTTCTGTTTGCAGGTGAATTTTCTCCATTTTTTTCAGGGTAGTAATATCATGAATTATACCCTGTATATATTCATTGTTCTGCTCATCCTGCTCTACAGATACGGTTATTATGCAGTGTCTGCGTTCTCCATTTACGGTCAGCAACTGCACTTCCCAGTCTATCAGTTCTTTGCCGATTTTAAGTATATTCTGAAGATATTTTTTGTGTTGCGCCTGTTCTATGAAATCATACAGGCTCTTACCTTCACAATGTCCCTTCGGATATCCTAATAAGTCTTCTATAGCTTTGTTTACACTTTTGAAGTTTAAATCAGTATCAGCTATAAAAACAATATCTTTTGACTTTTCAAAAACATTGCGGTATTTGCGCTCATTTGCCTTTAACGCCTTCAGCACAGAAGACCTGCCTATGGCGTAACGTATGCACCGCTCTATCTTTTCTGCGGTAAGCTCAGATTTAACCAGGTAGTCCGTCGCTCCTGTTTCCGTTGCTTCTTTGTCAATATTATAACTCCCTTTGCCGGTAAGTAGTATAATTGGCTCCTCACAATGCTGTTCCATAGCGGCTTTCAGCAAGTCAATACCCGATTTTGCACCCAGGCGATAATCTACAAAATACAGGTCGTACTCCCGGCTTGCCATATGCTGTAGCGCTTTATCGTGTTTATTACACCACTCAGTAGTTGCTTTTATACCGGGCGCACGCTTTATCAGGTCAGATGTAATGAGAAAATCATCATCATCATCATCTACTATCAGTATTTTTAATGTATTACTTAGTGGCATAACATTTTTTCTGCTTGATTCTGCAGCATAGTCTATTTTAAGACAGAACCAATATTGCTATTGTTCTTTCATTAGCTCCTTATACTGGTTCAGCTTGTTATATAAAGTCTTACGGTCTATATTTAACAACTGGGCAGCTTTGCTTTTATTGAAATTGGCCTGCTTCAGTGCATCCATTATCACCTCATATTCTGCTGTTATATTGGTGCTTTTCAGCTTGCTGCCCAAATCGTTGGGCCCGGCTTGTGGTGTGTCCGGCAATAAAGGTTCGGCCTGCTTATCGTCAAATTGTAGTTTCTGAAAATTACTTATTTCAAAAGGAAGCGATTTCACTTCAATTACTGCGCCATCGGTAAGTAATGTGGAACGTTTTATTACATTTTTTAGTTCGCGAAGATTACCATACCATGGATACGATAAAAATATGCTTTGTACTTCTTCGGAAAAGCCCTGAATGTTTTTGCCCAGTTCGGTATTAGTGATGTTCAGGAAGTGCCGGGCAAAAACCATTATGTCCGATTTTCGTTCGCGCAATGGCGGCAGGTTAATGCTGAATTCATTGAAGCGATGGTAGAGGTCTTCCCTGAATTTTCCTTTTAGTGTAGAGTTCCATAAGTTCTCGTTGCTGGCCACTATGATACGCACATCCAGATGTATATCCCTGGTGCCACCTAATTTTTTTATTTTTCTTTCCTGTACCACCCTTAATAGTGACACCTGGATGTCATATGTAAGGTTTCCGATTTCATCGAGGAAAATAGTACCGCCATTCGCCAGCTCAAAGCTACCCGTTTTGGAGGTAAGCGCCCCGGTAAATGCGCCTTTTTCGTGGCCGAATAGTTCGCTGCCTGCCAGTTCTTTTGACAAAGCGCCACAGTCTATAGCCACAAATGGTTTATCCTTCCGGGTACTTTTCATGTGTATTTGCTGGGCAACAGCCTCCTTGCCGCTGCCACTCTCCCCGTAAATAATAACGCTGTAATTCGTAGGTGCCACCATGTCTATCTGCTTCACAATACTCGTATACTCGGGGCTGTCGGTAGACAGATAGTGTCCGTTGTAAGCGCCGGGGCTATGTCTTTTAGTGTCAGCAGATGTTGCAGGGGTATCTATTAAAGGTGTGAATACCTCTTGCTTTGGTTCTGTTAATGCTTTTTTTATAGTCAGCAATATCTCGTCGGGGTACAATGGCTTTGTTACGTAGTCATACGCCCCCAGCTTCATTACTTCCACAGCATCTTTAATGTCGCTATATCCTGTTATTATAATAACATGTGCATGAGGGTGCATTTTTTTTATTCCCGGCAATAACTCGGAACCTGTGATGTCGTCAAGTTTAAAATCGCATAATACAAGTTCAGGACTGTTTTTGCGCATCCATTCTATGGCCTCTTTACCGCTATTAACTGCGTAAACATCATAATTATTCCTTACCAGGAAACGCGTGAGCAGCATACACATGTCCTTGTCATCATCTATTATCAGTATTTTGGTCATATCCGGTAGTGTAAGTGTTGGCGATTAATCAAATTTAATATTTTTTGTCTTAAAAAACTACTGCGCGAACCTGGGCTACCGGTATCTTCAGGTGCTCCCGGTATTTGGTAACAGTGCGCCGGGCTATTTTATACCCTTTGCTTACCAGTACGTTCATCAATTGCTGGTCGGTATATGGGTTGCATTTGTCTTCTTTAGTAATCGTTTCTTCTATTACAGACTGTATTACTTTGTTACTGATTACTTTGCCTTTTTGGTCTGATATACCTTCGCTGAACAGGCTCTTAAGACTGATGGGCCCAAAATGTGTATCAACATGTTTGTTTCCTGTTATTCGTGATATAGTGGCCAGGTCAAGGCCGGTTATGTCCGCTATGTTTCTAAGCACCATGGGTTTCAGCTGCATTACATCCCCATCTATAAAATATTCCTGTTGTAATTGCACAATACATTTCATAATCTCCAGCATATTTTCTTCACGTTGCTTCACGGCATTAATAAACCATTGGGCTGATTGTATTTTTTCTTTGATATATTGCTGGGATAGCCTGTCCTTTTTTCCGCAAGCCCTGGCTGATTCCTCGTACAAGGTATGATTGATGTAAAATGAGTCCTTTTTTGACTTATGCAGGCCCACGTGTATATCGTTCCCTATTTTGCTTACAACCAGGTCGGGTACAATTGTGTACCGCGGCTCGTATGATGCCTGTATTTCGCGCACAGGGTAGAATTTCAGATGTGAAATATATGCCAGCACTTCCCTGAATTGTTCGGCGTTAATATGCAGCGCATGGTATATTTTTTCAAACTGCCTGTTGGTCAGTTCATGATAATATTTGTCAATCAGCAAAGTAGCCAGGCGTACGGTCGGGCAAGCCCCGTCACGATTCTTTAGCTGTATCAGCAGGCATTCCTGTATGCTCGATACGCCTAGTCCTTCGGGCTCCAGCTTTTGCAATACAAGGAGTGCTTCTTTTATATCTTCAACATCTGTAATGCATTGTTTCTTGAATGAGTAGTCCTCTGTAATGTCTTCTATGCTCCTGTCCAGCATTCCTTTGTCGTTCAGCATATCTATGATAAAGATGGCTATATCGGTTTGCTTATCGCTCAATTCCAGCATGTACAATTGCTGCCGGGCGTCCTCCCTGAAATCAGTAAAACATGCCAGGGGTTTCGATGGCAATACGTCTGAATTAAGGTAGGTCTGAAAAGTAAGCTTATCATTCTCTGTATTGTCGTCATGTGCAAATTCATCCCAGTCTTGGTAGTCTTGTACTTCATCAGCTTTCTTTTCTTCTGCCTCTGCAGTTGTTTCCTCATTTGCCTCAAGAAAGGGGTTGTCTTCGAGTTCTTTTCTAAATCGTTGTTCCAACTCTAAGGTAGTCAATGCATAGAGGTCTAACAGATGAATCTGTAGGGGAGATATTTTCATCTGCTGTTTCTGAGCCTGTAGTTGATTGATCATGGGTATCATTTTTGTGCTGATTATACTATAGCAACCATTGCACCAATTTTGACAATAATGCAAATTCATTTTAATAAATAGTAAATCGCTCAAGGGCAATGCGTTATACATTTAGTTCTCTTCTAAACAACAACTGTATGTGGTGTTGGTCTACTCTAATGTGGATTTTTGTGGAAAAATTTCCACAAAAAGGAATAAATTGATTGGATATGAGAAAACGTTTCTGGTTTCTGGTCACAGCCTTTGGTGTATCGTTCATCACAGTTACCGGTCTATCGTTTTATTATTTAAAACAGTTTACTGCAATTACTGATTACACCGGCAAGGTCGATCAAAGCAACGGTATCATTTCCGAATTATATAAAATACGGGATGCGGTAAATGTTTGTGACATTAATGAGTATAGTTATGTACTGACACGCGACAGCAGTTATATAGACACTGTAAATAGCAATTACAGGAACATCTACTATTCACTGGTACGGCTTGGCAAATTATATACCAAAGAGAGCCCGCAGATAAAAACATTGGTAATGTTGCGCAGTGCTTTGTTGATGCGTATGGATGATTACCGAAACAACATTGCTTACTCAGACACTGTTACAGGCGGCCTTTCCCAATATTTTTATCACGGACAGGCCAAGCGTGTAGAATGTCTGAAATATATAGATGTTATGCTGGACAGGGAGTATGATGCCCTGAACGACTATGCCCTGAGCAGGATATATTTCCAGCATATTACGGCCAGTACATTGAAATATATACTGCTTGTTTTTTGTGTTATTACCATCATACTGTTTATATTGGTAATAGATGAATTAAGGAAACGTATGCAGTCGCAGGAGGAATTGCTGACACAACTTATCGATCTTGAAAACTCTCATAGCGAACTACAGCAAGTAGCATTTGCTGCCTCGCATAACCTGCAGGAGCCGTTAAGAAAAATAAAAATATTCAGCGACCGTCTGTTATGGATGGAGAAAGATAACCAGCCTACAGATATGGAAGATGCCGTAGGCCGTATTAGTGCTGCTGCCGATCAGGTGAAAGGCCTGGTCACAGAACTGGCTACCCTTACGGGACTGGTCAACAATAATATGGAAAAGGAAGAGGTTGAACTCAATTCCGTTGTAGATAGTATAATAAAGGAGGCGGAGCCTAAGATAAAAAAATATAAGGCTGTTATCAGAAAGGGAGTATTACCTGTTGTTTCGGGCTATACCAGCCAGGTAGAAATTTTATTTAAACAATTGATAGACAATGCACTCAAGTTTTCCCGGGAAAATGTTCCTCCGCTTATAGAAATACAGGCCCATCCGGCATATGGTGCTGAAATACGGGGCATAAGCGCCGGGTTATCCACCAAAAAGTATTATTGCATCATAGTGTCTGACAATGGTATTGGTTTCGAAAACAAATATATCAATAAGATATTCCTGGCATTCCAACGACTGCATGACGGCAATTCGATACAAGAGGGGAAGGGAATCGGGCTGGCACTCTGCAAAAGGGTAATGGTCAATCATTCAGGCTATATCATTGCGCATGGTGAGAAGGGCAAGGGTGCCACATTTAAGTTATATTTCCCTGTGGAATAACGAATCGGTGTATGCGTAAAATGGATAAGTTGGCTATACAGCCAACTTATCTCTACCATACTTATGAAACAGAGCGAACATTCCCCTGTTATGATATTTTAAAAAAACCGTGCCATTACCGCGAACAACTGCTCGTATTGGCACGATTTTTTGGATTACTTCTAAGATTGACCCCATTATTGTTATTATTTGTATTTTAAAGCATCGTAAATAACGACCAATATGGAAGCTGAAGCCCCTAAGACAAGCATAGCAACATATGATAAAGCGCTGGTATTCAAATTTTTTCCCGATTTCGCAAGATTTATAAGAGAAAACCACCTTATTACATATATACAGGAGCAGATAGATTTATGCAGGGATTTTGATCTCCCTATTATGAAACATGTCGCCCATATTCCAGATGAACAACTGATTGAATTAGGCTTATCCAGCCACACGGAGTTTCTTGAAGCTGTAGAAAATAATTTATTGAAACCGCTGTTGGAAGAAAAGCTGAAAGAGTGGGAAGACGACAAGATGGATATACTGGGCAGGGACGATATAGCAGCCGAAGACCTGACAATTGGCACAAATATCAGAAAAAAGGTATTTCTGAAGCTGTTGCCCCTATACACCAACGACCCTTTTGAAATAATAGAAATAATTAAGGAAATAGACGCCTATGATACAGAAGCACTATCTGCATCTAACAACTTGTACATTAAAATACTCACTGAGAAAATAAATACACATATTCGTTTTATCGAGGGTATCAACAATACCGCACCGGCTGCGATATTTATCTGGGATTATGACAGTAAAGCTGAAGTATACTCCAACCGAAAACTGACTGACATACTTGAGTATACTCAATCTGAGTTTGAAGCTATGGGTGACGGTGTAATTAACCAAATAGTACACCCTGAAGACGTAGAGAGGGTACTGCAATATAATGAAGCCCTGCATACGCTGAAGGATGGAGAAACAAGAAATATAGACAGTCGGGCATTACACAAAAACGGCAATTACATATGGCTGCGCAGCCATATGTCGGTTTTCAGCCGTAGCAGCGATGGTAGGGTGAAACAGGTAATCGGTATTACCCTGAATATTGATGAGGAAAAGCGTAATGAAGAAAAACTAAGACGTAATACCGAAGAATTGCTGGAGGCACAAGAGATGCTTTCACTGGGTAGCTATACAATTAACATTACTACAGAGGAGCTTGAAGCAACACCTGAATATTATAAAATATTCGGTATAGATAAAGAGCAGTTTTCCCGGAGCAAGGTACTGGCCAACATACATCCATCTGACCAGGAACGTGTGGTAAAAGCAAGAGAGAATGCTGTTAATAACAACTCTGTTTTCGATTGCGAGTACCGCTATTTACTCAATGGCATTGAAAAGATAATTTGGGTGCGGGGAGAGGTTTCCTTCAGGAATGGTGAAAAAATAATGAAAGGCACGGTAATGGATGTGACTGAGCGCAGGCACATTATACAGCGCCTGCAACGTAGCGAAGAATTATATAAAGAGGCGCAGGCAATGTCGCATATCGGCAACTGGACATGGGATCTTATCCAAAACAAGTTGAATTGGTCAGATGAATTGTACAGGATATATGGCTTGCAGCCCGGCACAGAATTAGACTACGATATTTTGCGCTCTATGAACCACCCTGACGATTTGCAGAAAGTGAGGGATATAATGGCCGCCTCCAAGAAAAGTAATCAACCTTATGACTTTTTCTACAGGATTATTCTGAACAACGGCGAAGTGAAGATTGTACATACCAAAGGAAATGTATTGGTAGATAGCAACGGTGTAGCCTACAAAATGTATGGTACAGTACAGGACGTTACCAAGTGGCAACTGTTGATTGAAAAACTACAGAAAAGCGAAGAGCGTTATAAACAGGCGCAGGCGCTTGCCCACATGGGCGATTGGGAATGGCATATCAATGAAAACAGATTGGTATGGACCGACGAACTCTACCGTATCTATGAAATGGAAATAGACGATGAGCACATCACTCTCAACAAAACTTTATCTTTAGTTCATCCTGAAGACCGTGAGAAGGTGGATGCTGCCATGAAACAATGCCTGGCGGGCCATCATCCGTTTGACATCAGTTACCGTATACTACTGGGAGATAAAGAAAAATGCCTGCACAGTAAAGGAGATATAATAGTTGATGATAACGGCAGAGAAGTGAAAATGTATGGAACTACACAGGATATTACTAAAGAATACCTGGCAGAGCAAGAGGTTAAAACCAACCGTGAGTTTATACAAAAAATAGCTAACACCACACCTTCCTTACTTGCATCGTACAACGTCAATACCGGGCGGTACATATTTGTCAACAAGGCGTTCGAGCAAGTATTAGGTTATAGCAGAGAGGTGGTATTTAATGACGGCATTTCATTTATTACAAGCCTCATTCACCCCGACGACCTGCAACCGTTAATGGAAAAAAATGCACAGATGCTGGAACTGGCAAATAATACCCCGCCTGGAGAAAATGGTGAAGAGATGATGGCTGAATTTGAATACCGCATGAAAAATAATAAAGGTGAGTACAGGTGGTTTCATACCTACGGCACTATATTCGACCGAAACAGCGACGGAAGGGTAGAACATATATTAAACGTGTCGGTAGATATCACAGACCAGAAGGCTGCCGAACAGGCGCTGCATCAGAAAAATATTGAATTACTGTATTCTAATGCGAACCTGGAAGAGTTTGCCTATGTTGCCAGTCATGACCTGAAAGAACCACTGCGCAAGATATCCACGTTCGGAGACCTTATACTATCCGGCGATAAAGAAAACCTGAGTGCCGATGGCAAATTATACCTGGACAAAATCATCAATTCGGCCAGGCGCATGCAAACGATGATTAACGACCTGATGGCATTATCTACCATTACAGGAAATAAAGAATACGAAAAACATGACCTGAATGAAGTAGTAACTGAGGTACTTAACCTGCTGGAGCACAATCTGAAAGATAAAAAGGCCACAGTTACCTATGACAACCTACCTGTGGTAAATGTAGTTTATTCGCAGTTCGTACAGCTGTTTCAAAACCTCATCAGCAACTCTCTAAAATTCTCGAGGCCGGGCGTACAGCCTCATATAAAAATCAGCTCGGACTACATTACTCCTGCCCAGGCAGCAACATACGGCTTTACTGATAAGAAAAAATACGTAAAGATACAGATGTCTGACAATGGCATTGGTTTTGAGAATGAATATGCCAATAAGATATTCACCATATTTCAAAGGCTTCATGGCAAGTCTGAGTTTGAGGGGAATGGTATTGGATTATCCATTTGCCGGAAAGTGGTGGAAAATCACAAAGGTGTTATTCAGGCTGAGGGTGTGGTAGGCAAAGGCGCTACATTTATTATTGTACTTCCTGTGCAGCTATAATACAATGCACTTTGTATAGACAGGCAGTTGTTAATATGAGTCGTAAACATCTGAACGCTAATTGTTTTTCATTGATAATCACAAATATCAGTGGCAGAATGTAAAGAGTCCATGTTACGTTAACATGTTTTCCCTTACTTTCTTTTTATTATTAATAGGAATTATGTTACCTTCATATTGTACAGGATTGGTTGATGAGGTAATTGTTGCACATTCTTGTGTGTAATTTATATTTTTAATAATACGGTTTGTGTTTTAAGTACTCATTTCACCATAACTCATGACTGTATCTAATGCCAAGGTAAATCTATGAAGAATTGTTGCATACTTGTGGCTGAAGATGATGCTGACGACAGGTTTCTGTTGCAGGCAGCATTTAAAGAGAGGGGATTTACATACCCATTGTATTTTGTAGAAAACGGAGTGCAGGTGATGGAATACATGTTATCGCTCAATTGCCCTGATTCTTATCCCAAACTTATATTACTGGATCTGAATATGCCCAAAAAGGATGGTAAGGAGGTATTAGCCGAACTAAGCAGCAATACCGCTTTCGCGGCCATACCTGTTATCATTTTCAGCACTACGCACAACGAAGGTGAGATGAAGAAATGTTATGACCTCGGTGCTACGTCTTATATTGTAAAGCCGGACAACTTCGAAAAATTACTCAAGATTATTTCGGACATACACAGCAACTGGATACTACCTGTTAATGAACTGATAGGAAGGCCGGTATAAAAACAGGTACCCCGTTTGGAGTACCCGTTCATGATCTGCAAACTATTATAGTTTACAAAGTTGTTTTCAGGCTTTCTGCCGTATTCTTATGGTTTTCTAAGGCAGGCAAGCTGTTGGTGGCAATATTTTTCAATTCAGTACTGAGTGTTTTATCCCTGGCGTTTTCAAATTTGCGTATCAGTTGTTCGTGTTCACGAATCATTTTGTCAGCCCACTTGCTATCCCAGTCATTACTGGCATCCTTGCTCTCCAATCCGGTATCCCGGTCATCATCAGCATCTATAGTAATGTTATTGGTGCTTGCATATTGACGAATGGTATTATCCAGTTGTTTGTGGTCTGCTTCCATTTTTTTAGCTGTCTCACGCAATTGGGCATTTGTTCCTTTTTGTTGAGCCAGCGCCAGCAGGTGTAACACTTCACGATTCATCTCGAAAACATCATCTATGAAGTTCTCATCCCTGTACTCCTGGTAATCTTCCTGCAAGTCATCAACTCTTTCCTCTATTTTATTAGCCATGGTATCTATCTCATCTTCTGCATTTTGTGTAGCCGAATCATTGCATGAACTGACTGCAAAAAAAGGTGCACATAACAGGATAATCACTGTCAGCCTGATTTGATTTAACATATACATAGGTTTAATTAAACATTATGCCTTTGCGGCTTTTTCTGCCAAACGTATTATGCAGGTTGCTTGTGGTGTTTGTCAGCAGTTTTTCCGGCAGTGCCGTTTTCATTATGCATTGTGAGTTCCGTTAGTTTGTCTTTCCAGTTCAACAGATTGTCTGCAAGGTCTTTACGAACCTTTTTGCCTCTTTCTGTCCTGTACAACAACACTGTCGCAGCGGCGGCTAAGCCTAATCCGGCTAATAATAAATACCTGGTTTTCATAAGTTTTGTTTTTTGTGTTATTGAATATGTTTATCACTAGAATAGTTTAAAAAATCATGCCAACGCATTTTAAAAAAACCGGAATGAGGCGGAGCATTGTTGCAGACTATAATAAAGGCTGCAGCCCTTTCTTTGCCGGACCGGTCAGCCAACTCCCATCAGGTGCATAACGACCACCATGGCAGGGACAGTCCCACGATTTCTCGGCGTTGTTCCAGGCAACCAGGCATCCTGCATGAGGGCATACCGGGTCCACCGCATATACTTTTCCGTCTTCATCTTTATACAAGGCAACTTTATCTCCCTCCCAGTCAGCCAGCAAGGCGTCGCCGGGGGCAAGTTCCACCAGCGAGTGTACCTGTTCGTAACTGAAACGCATACTGATGAATTTGCTGACTACATCAGCATTTTCTTTTACAAACTCTGCAAACCCTGCAATAGGTTTTATTCTCGAAGGCCGAAACAAATCGGCATACGGGTTTTCAATGCCCGTTATCAGGTCAGCTATTATCTTTCCTGATATGGTGCCATATACCATACCATTCCCTATGAAACCTGTTGCTGTGTATATATTGTCATGCCCCGGTAGTAAGCCAATGTAGGGTAATCCATCGGCAGAACTGTAGTACTGAGACGACCATTTATAATCTATATGTTCAACATTGAAATGATGACGTGCATAAGCCTCTAGTTCACGGAAGCTTTGCTCTGTATTATCGTTATGACCGGTTTTATGGTCATAACCACCTGCAATAACATAGTCTTTCCCATTCATTTTTATAGAGCGGATATAATGGTAAGGGTCTTCCATGTCATACAATAGTTCGGCTGGATACCGGGCATCTTTCAAAGTAAAAGCACAGGCATAACTCCTGTAAGGCGCGCATCTGAAGTGCAGCAAATTGATTCCCGGTGGAATATGCGTGGCGTATACCACATTATATGCCTTCAAAATTCCGCGATTTGTTTCAGCTGAAAAGTACTCATCAGAAATAACAGCATTAACCATGCAGTTATGCAGTATAACACCTCCCAATTGTTCAAAAGCCGTGGCCAGGCCAACAAGGTACTTACCGATATTGAATTGCGCCTGGTGTTCAAAAACGCAGGCAAGGGTATATTGCAGAGGTATGTCAATATTACCTGCCATACTGATGTCTACACCCGTCCGGATAGCGCCATCTACTATTTTTTGAAGTTCCTGTTCCTCGTCGTCGTTTTGAGCAAAGAGAATGCCTCGTTTGTATGCGAAATCACAATCAATAGAATACCTGGAAGCCAAATTGTGGATAAGGCTTATGGAATCATGGGTAGCAGCCTGCACCAACCGTGCTTCTTCACTCCCGAAATTATCTTCAATCCGGTAATAAGGAGTGTCAAGCATGGTATTCAGATGTGCCGTAGTGCCGCCTGAAGTGCCGAAACCGATATTGTACGCCTCTGCAAGTATGCATTTTTTACCTTGTTCCTGCAACAGCAGGGCCGTGGTAAGCCCGGTTATGCCGCCGCCCACTATCAGCACATCATATATTTTCCCTGTATCTTTTTCGCCTTGCGGCTGAAATTTGGATACGTCTTCCTGCCAAAGGCTTGGCATTGTTCCATCACGTTTCATACAATTTCGTTGTTGTAACATTTAAAACAACTTATCCCCCGGATAGTTTATACACACACCCGGCGTTGAGCCAACTGTCTTTATATTAGAAAACTGCGATAAGTTGAATAGCTTTAGAGGAAATTACATTGCGCATTGAAAAGCAGATGGCTTGTACATATTTTTTTTGCACTTATTGCAGCGGGTGTTGTTGCTATAAACTATAAGCCTGCGTACAACTGGGATATTTTGCCGTATATGGCCCTGGCATTAAGCCACACTGTTGAGGACAAAGATTCCGTACACAGCAAAGTATATAACCTCATAAAAGAGGGACAGCAAAGAGGAGAGGTGACCAATGGCACCTTTGGCAATCTTACCAAAAAGATACCCTATAGGGTGCAGTGCTATGAAAATGCTGATAAATTCAACGCCCAACTATTATACTATCGTACCAAGCCACTGTATAACCTGCTCGTTTATTGGCTATATACTGCGGGTGTGCCACTCATACAGGCCACAATTATTCCTTCATTAGTTGCCTGTTTTTCTATTTTACTTGCCTTATATGCATGGATGTCTTTATACACAAATCGTTTTATGGCGGCTGTTGTTGCCCTACTGATAGCCCTGTTGCCTGTTTTCTCTGAATTGCAGAATACATCCTCACCCGATGCTTTATCTGCTATGTTTGTGTTGATAGCCATGTACCTCTTTTGTGCTCACAAGCATGGGGGTTGGCTATTCCTGTGCCTGGCGTTGGCTGTGTTGACCCGTATAGACAATTTCATATTTGCAGCAGTAATGTTTTATGCTCTTTTCACACCAGCGAGGAACAGGCTAATATTCATTACGGTGGGATTCATCTTTGCTGCCATATTTGCACTCCTTGTTATTCCGTGGGTCGCCGGGAATTCCCCCCTGTGGTTTATTGAATTTAAATTCCTTGAGTCACATGTACAATACTACTTTCATGTCCGCAATGTATTTCGCGCATTTTTTGCTGATGCATACTATTGGATATGGGTAGCATTGGGTTTTGTATTGCTGACAGTTAAACACAAACAGGTTCGGCAGTTAATGTGGATTATTACTGCCTCAGTGATAGTACGGTTAGTGCTATTCCCTTCTTTGCAAGAGCGTTTCTTTGCACCATACGAGTTTGCACTGGTTGTGGCTATGCTGATGGCTGTAAATGGTAAGTCGCTTCAGCCAGGTAAAACTGAAGCGACTTAAATCAACACTATCCACCTTAGAAAAAAATCAATGACATTTGAAATATTCAAATGGTTCTTTGCATTCGTTACACTTATATAATGCTTTGCAGGCGGTAGAACCAAACCTGCTGATTTGTTCTGTATTGCTGCTGCTGCACTGCGGGCAGGCTATATGCACCTCGGCATGGGCCACATCGCAACCCGAATGTACCGGTGGTGCTATACCGTATTGTTTCATTTTTTCTTTTGCTACATCCGTTATCCGGTCGGTTGTCCATGCGGGATTATATACCAGTTTTACGGTTGAGTTAATTCCGTATTTATCCAGCAGCGCTTTTATGTCAGCCTCTATAATACCCATGGCGGGGCAGCCTGTATAGGTAGGTGTAATGATTACTTCACAACCTGTTTCCGTCATGCGCACATCCTGCAGCATTCCTATTTCCTGTATCGTCACTACAGGTATTTCAGGGTCGGCTATTTGCGACAGTAGCTCTAAAATATATTCCCTTGTATAAGCAGTACTTACCATTTCGCGTCAGGATAGGCCCTTTGTAAATATTGCATTTCGCCCAGCATATGGCCCAGGTGCTCGGTATGTATGCCTTGCCTCCCCCCGGTTTGCATATATTCGGCTTCAGGTATTTTTAGTGTGGCTTCTTCCAGCACTTCGCTTATATGTGTTTCCCACAGCGTTTGCAGCGATTGGCTGTCTACCCCAATACTTTGTTCTGATAGCAGGTTGTCCGTATCGTCTGTGTCAAACAATTCACCCGTGTACATCCACAGGTTGTCTATTGCCTGTTGCATTTTTTTGCGGCTTTCCTCCGTGCCATCGCCCAGCCTTACTACCCAATCAGCAGCATGCGCCATATGGTATTTTATTTCCTTCAAAGTTTTGGCGGCCAGTGCGGCAAAGGTTTCATCCTTACTGTTTTGCAACGACATAAAGAAGTAATATTCGTATACAGACATAAACAACTGGCGTGCTATTGTATCCGCAAAGTTGCCGTTGGGCATTTCTGCCAGCAGATTGTTATAATACTGCCTTTCATTTCTCCGGTAAGCCAGGTCGTCTGCTGTTTTGCCTTTGCCTTCAAGTTCTGCTGCGTAGTTGTAAAACGCCTGGGCCCTGCCTATCAGGTCCAGCGCGATGTTGGTCAGCGCCAGGTCTTCTTCAAGAAAGGGCCCGTTGCTGCACCATTCGGACAGTCTGTGCGATAATACCCATGCGTTATCTGCCAACCTCAGGCTGTAAGTATATTTCAGTTGGTTAATGTCTGCCATAGTTATATCTGTTTTGCGCCGTCGGGCATTACATAAAAGGTAGGATGGCGGTACACTTTATCATCGGCCGGATCAAAGAACATATCCGCATCATCAGGGTTGGATGCTACAATTGACGTGGCAGGGACCACCCATATACTGCTACCCTCACCACGACGGGTATATATATCCCGGGCGTTTTGCAATGCCATCTTCCTGTCCGATGCGTGAACGCTGCCGGCATGTGTATGGTGGCTGCCGTTCCTGCTTTGTATGAATACTTCCCACAAATCCAGTTGTGTATCTGTAGCCATTGTATCGCGATTTAATAAGTTGTTTAATTGTTCTTTACTGCTTGTTTGATTTTGTAAGCCTCTGCCGCCTCCCTTACCCATGCGCCTTTTTCGTGTGCCTGCAAATGGTGTGCTATACGTTGTTTATTGCACGCGCCATTACCTTGTATCACCCGGTAAAATTCATCCCAGTTTATTTCGCCATGGTCGTAATGCCCTGTGGCTTCATTCCATTTTAGTTCCGGGTCAGGGATGGTCAGTCCTATTACTTCCGCCTGTTGCACGGTTTTGTCTATAAACTTCTGGCGTAGCTCGTCGTTACTATGTCTTTTTATTTTCCACCTGAAGGCGTCTGATGAATGTGGTGAATCACTATCGTGCGGCCCAAACATCATCAGCGAAGGCCACCACCACCTGTTCATGGCATCCTGCGCCATTTCGCGTTGCTCGGGGGTGCCTTTCATCATCATTGCCATTATCTCGTAGCCCTGCCGCTGGTGAAAGCTTTCCTCTTTGCAGATACGTACCATCGCCCTGCTGTACGGGCCAAATGAGGTACGTTGCAAGGATACCTGGTTCACAATAGCAGCGCCATCTACCAGCCAGCCTATCGCGCCTATATCGGCCCAGGTTAATGTTGGGTAGTTGAATATGTTGGAATATTTAGCTTTGCCTGTCTGTAGCTGTTCTATCATTTCCCCGCGCGAAATGCCCAGTGTTTCCGCGGCGCTGTACAGGTACAATCCATGCCCGCCTTCATCCTGTATCTTAGCCAGCAATATCTGTTTGGCCCTGATGCTTGGCGCGCGGGTTATCCAGTTTCCTTCGGGCTGCATGCCTATCACCTCAGAGTGCGCGTGTTGAGATATCTGGCGTATGAGGTGTTTCCTGTATGCTTCAGGCATCCAGTCACGGGGTTCAATCGCATCGCCTCTTTGTACTCTTTCCTCAAACCTGGATAACCGTGCATCTTCAATAACCGGTGCTGTATTACTGCTCATGTTTGTGAGTATTGTCTGAAACCCAATACTACACAACCTGCTTTTTCCGCTGCATGACTTTCATCATACTGCATGATGATTATTCTCATCTTTTGTAACAGCGCAAAATAAAAAGGCGCCGGAAGGCGCCCTTAATGTATGTATCAATTTTATCCTCTTAGCTCTCGTCCCCTTTGGTCTTTTTTATTACCTGTGTGGCTGTGGCTATCAGGCTGGAAAGGTCGGCCATATTCGATGGTATAATCATTGTGTTATTCGTTTTAGCAAGGTTGCCAAATTCCTGTATATACTGTTCAGCAATGCGGAGGTTCACAGCATCCTGTCCACCCGGCGCGTTGATGGCGAGGGCTATTTCGCGTATACCCTTTGCTGTCGCCATTGCTACCGCCTCTATTTCCGCCGCACTACCTTCAGCTTCATTAATACGTTTCATCTTCTCCCCCTCTGAGTGTGCTATCAGTTCGCGCTTCTCCCCCTCTGCGCGGTTGATGCGGGCTTGCATATCACCTTCTGAGTTGGCGATGTTGGCACGCTTCTCACGTTCTGCACGCATTTGTTTTTCCATTGCATCTTTTATGCTTTGGGGCGGAGTAATATTTTTTACCTCATAACGTGTAACTTTTACACCCCAGGGGTCGCTGGCATTGTCTACCGCTTCTACTATGGTACCGTTCATGCTTTCCCGCTCTTCAAAGGTCCTGTCTAGTTCCATCTTGCCTATTATACTGCGCATAGTTGTCTGCGCCAATTGTATGGATGCAAAGCGGTAGTTGTCAATACCATAACTGGCCTTTTGCGGGTCCATCAGTTGCAGGTACAGCACACCATCTACCTCTACAGATATATTATCCTTGGTGATACAGGTCTGTGCGGCCACATCTATTACCTGCTCTTTCAGCGTGTGTTTATAAGCCACCCTGTCAGCAAATGGAATGATGACATGAAAACCTGCCAACAGCGTAGCCCTGTATTTACCAAACCTTTCCACGATGTAGGCAGAGCGTTGCGGCACTATGCGTATCATGGTAAGAAATAACAAAAGGGCGAGTATGGCCAGCCCTATAAAGATGATTGTGCCTGCGTTCATAAGTTTATCCGATTGGTTCTACAAATAGTTTAATGCTTTTATAGCCTGTTATTTTCAGCAATTGTCCTTCTGTTATAGTATGATTCGATTCAGCATTCCAACTGCTTCCTTTGAAGGATACCTTGCCTGTTTGCCCGGCAGCAAAGCTGTTGAGCGCTATAGCTGTGTGCCCTATGTATTCATCTTCCAGGTCAGCATCGGGCGACTTCCGGTCCATATACCTTTTTCTCAACGTCTTGCGCAGTAGCGCCAGGCTCAGCAGCGAGCTGCCTAAGAAAATAAATAATTGCGTATTCAGCTCTATATTGAACACCAGGCATACCAGCGCCGTTACCCATGCTCCTACGCCGAAGAAGATCAGCACAAGTCCGGGTACTGCAAGTTCCACCAATATCAGGGCTAGCCCTATAAGGAACCAGACAACTTCAGCCTGTGAAAAAAAATCTGCCAATGTGTATTGATTAGGTTATGCTAAATATACGAAAGTTTAAAATAACACTTGTAACATGTTCGTTTTGCAGTATGCCTGCTTATCTGCAATTTGCAGCCATGCACCTGCATATGCTCAGCGATGAATTATGGTTTCCTCCTGTGGAAGAAGCACTACCCGACGGCCTGCTGGCTATTGGCGGCGACCTGTGCACAGATAGGTTGCTGCTGGCATACAGGAATGGTATCTTCCCCTGGTACGACGATGAGACACCTATGTGGTGGAGCCCCGACCCTCGTTTTGTACTATTCCCGGAAAAACTGAAAGTGAGCAAGAGCATGAAGCAACTACTGAAGAAAGAAGCTTTTGACTTTACTGTAAACCAGGTTTTTGAAGAAGTGATACGCCATTGCCAGCAGGTACCACGTCCGGGGCAGGATGGCACGTGGATAAATGAAGACATCATTGCCGCATATACAGAGTTGCACCGCCTCGGTTTCGCCCATAGCGCTGAGGTATGGCAGGATGATGAATTGGTGGGTGGCCTGTATGGCATTCGCATGGGCAATATGTTCTTTGGCGAAAGTATGTTCAGCAAAGAGAGCAATGCCAGTAAGTATGCTTTCATAAAATACATACAGCAACTACATGCGGAGGGTGTGCAACTTATAGACTGCCAGGTATATACAGAACACTTAGAAAGCCTGGGTGCTGAAATGATACCACGGTCAGAGTTTATGCATTTGCTGAATCTAAATAAAACTTAAACCACATATACTATATGCACTCTTTATAGTAAGTTTAATACATAATTGCCATGGCAGACATTTTACATACACGCGTCAGGTCGGTAGATATACTGAGGGGCATCGTAATGGTACTGATGGCGCTCGACCATACCCGCGACTATTTCACCGACTTTTATAACAACCCCACCGATTTATCAGTGGCCTCCACAGGCATGTTCCTCACCCGGTGGATTACACATTTCTGTGCGCCTGTATTTGTATTCCTGGCCGGTACCAGCGCGTTTTTGTCCCTCAGCAAAAAGCAGGATAAGAAAGCGGCATCTTTATTTTTATTCACACGCGGCGTATGGCTCATCGTATTAGAACTGACCATCGTCCGGTTCGGATGGTTGTTCAATCTCGATTATTCGCAAACCATCGTGCAGGTCATCTGGGCGATTGGCTGGAGTATGATATTCCTCGCGGCGTTGATCCACCTGCCTTTTAAGGCTATTCTTACCATCGGACTCATCATGGTATTCGGGCACAACGCGCTGGACTTTATACCGGTCGACACGCAAACCGGCACGGGGCTGCTCTGGCATTTCCTGCACCAGTCGGGCTTTATACAATACGGTACCAATGGCTCCCTCTTCGTCATCTATCCACTGATACCCTGGATAGGCGTAATGGCTCTGGGTTATTGCTTTGGCAGGGTATTGCAATTCAACGAGCAAAAACGTAACCGTATGCTGTACCGGATAGGCGGCAGTGCCGTCCTGCTGTTCATCATATTAAGAGTTACCAACCTCTATGGCGACCCGCACCCGTGGACGGTACAAGGCAGCTGGCACAGGACGTTACTTTCTTTCATCAACTGCGAGAAATACCCGCCCTCTTTGTTGTACCTGCTGATGACACTCGGCCCATCCATCATGCTGATGCCTTTATTAGAAAAAGCTGGCGCCAATACAGGCCGGTTCTTTACTGTGTTCGGCAGGGTGCCCTTGTTTTATTACATAGCCCACATCTACCTGATACATGCTATGGCATTAGTGGGCGCTGCCATGCTCGGGTTGCCGCTCGACTACTTTACCGACAACAACCTGATATGGGTATCCAAACCAGGTTGGGGCTGGGGGCTGCCGGTAGTGTACTCCGTTTGGATAGCTGCCGTCTTGCTGCTGTATTATCCCTCACGCTGGTTTATGCGGGTGAAACAGCAGAACAAGCAATGGTGGCTCAGCTACCTGTAACTACTTGCCAAACTTCTTTTTCAACATGCTCAGCGCATCGTTCATATTCATGCCGCTCATATCTTTTTCTTTGGGCTTAGGCTGATGGCCGCCGCCTTTTGCAGGGCGATGCTGTTTTGCAGGTGCTTCCTGTGTTTGTTTGATGGATAGCGCTATGCGTTTCCTGTTCATATCTACTTCCAGCACTTTCACCATTACTTTGTCATTTAGTTTCAGCACCTCGTTAGGGTCGGTGATGTATTTATGCGCCACTTCCGACACATGCACCAGCCCGTCCTGTTTTACACCTATGTCTACAAACGCGCCAAAGCGGGTGATGTTGGTAACTATGCCCGGCACTATCATACCCACGGTCACATCTTCTATGCTGTATATATTCGCAAACTCAAAAGCCTGCGCTTCGCTGCGCGGGTCGAGGCCGGGTTTTTTCAATTCGTTGATGATATCCTGTATGGTGTGCGCACCCGCTTCTTCGGTGATGTACTTCCTGATATCTATCTGTTTCAGCAGTTCTTCGTTGCCTATCATTTGCTGCACATCCACGCCCAGGTCTTTGGCCATTAGCTGCACCAATGCGTATGATTCCGGGTGTACCGCACTTGCGTCCAGCGGGTTGTCGCCTTCTTTAACTCTTAAGAAACCAGCACATTGTTCATAAGCTTTACTGCCCAGCCTCGGCACCTGCATCAGTTGTTTGCGGCTGGTAAAGCCGCCTATCTCGCTGCGGTGCTTCACTATATTATCAGCTATAGATGGGCCGATACCGCTTACATAACTCAACAGGTGTTTGCTGGCGGTGTTCAGGTTCACGCCTACCATGTTCACGCAGCTGATCACTGTCTGGTCCAGTTTTTCTTTCAGGCGCACCTGGTTTACATCGTGCTGGTATTGCCCTACGCCTATGCTCTTGGGGTCTATCTTCACCAGTTCCGCCAGCGGGTCCATCAACCTGCGGCCGATGCTCACCGAACCACGTACCGTAATGTCTTCATTCGGGAATTCCTCCCTGGCTATTTCTGACGCCGAGTAAATAGATGCGCCATCTTCATTTACTAAAAACACCGGCAACTTAAGGTCCAGCTTTTTGATGAACTGTTCCGCTTCCCTGCCCGCCGTGCCATCGCCTACGGCAATGGCCTGTATATTATACTGCTGTACCAGCGTCCTTATTTTATACTCCGCATCATCCAGCCTGTTTTTCTCGTGTATGTATATAAGATCTGTTTTCTTCAGTTCACCTTTCTCGTCCAGGCATACCACTTTGCAGCCTGTGCGGTAGCCGGGGTCTATGGCCAGCAGGCGTTTACCACCCAACGGTGCGCTCAATAATAACTGGCGCAGGTTTTCGGCAAATACACTGATAGCTTCTTCATCGGCCTGTATCTTCAGTGCCATGCGCAGCTCACTTTCCATAGCGGGTTGCAGCAGCCTGCGGTATGCGTCTTTTACGGCTTTCTTCACCTGTTCGCCTGCTTCGTTGCTGCTCTTTACAAATTGTTTTTCCAATATGGCTAATGCGTCATCTTCATTAGGCGAAAAACCTAAACGCAGAAAACCTTCCATAAAACCGCGCATTACCGCCAGCACCCTGTGCGATGGTATTTTGATAGCGGGTTCTGAAAAGTCAAAATAGTCTTTGAACTTGGCAGCCTCTTCTTCTTTACCGCTCAGTATCTTACTGCTCACTGTTGCCTCACGTTCAAACAGGTTACGCATCTTGGCACGCACTTCCGCATCTTCATTCACTATCTCGGCTATAATGTCGCGCGCGCCTTGCAGGGCTTCATCGGCAGTCTTTACATTTTCATTGATAAAGGCTTCGGCCTCTGTTGCTGGATTGATTGCTCCCTGCTCCAGTATGCTCAGCGCTAGTGGCTCCAATCCGTTCTCGCGTGCTGTCTGTGCTTTTGTTTTGCGCTTGGGCTTGTAGGGCAGGTATATGTCTTCCAGCTCTGCAATGGTGGTGGCGGCGTTTATTTTATCCTGCAGGGCTTCTGTCATTTTTCCCTGTTCGGTAATTGTCTTTTCTATAAATGCCTTCCTGTCGGCAAATTCTTTTTGCTGGCGTGCCTCGTCTTGTATGGCTTGTATCTGCACCTCGTCCAGCGCGCCGGTGCGGTCCTTCCGGTACCGGGCTATAAAGGGTATGGTAGCGCCTTCGTTCAGCAGTTCCAATACTGCTGTTACATGCGCTTCTTTTATATTCAGCTTTCCGGCTACAGTTTTTGCAAATTCCAACATCCTGTTCTCTATTTTAGGATTGCGAATGTAATTTGAACCTCCCGTTTTCAAAAAGAAAATCTTTACACATATTTGCTTATGGACATACGTGCCGAGATACTGAAAGAACATTCCAAACAAAACGCTGAAGCGGTAACCAAATGGGTGAGCGCATCGCCTGAGCGGGTGCGGCTGTTGATGGAATTGTTCCTGCATGATGAGTACCGCGTAGTGCAGCGGCTGGCGCAGGTGGTGGGCAAACTGGCTGATACACACCCGCAACTGATAACGCCCTGGCTGCCGCAACTGGTGCAACGTATGAACGAACCCGGCGTGCATGTAGCCGTAAAGCGCAACGTGGTGCGCACCTTGCAATACGTGGACATTCCCGAAGCGCTGCATGGCGATGTGATGAATACCTGCTTTGACCTGCTGGCCGACCCGAATGAAACTGTGGCTGTACGTGTATTTGCTATGACGGTTCTGGACAAACTCTCCGCCCAATACCCCGAAATAAGGCAGGAACTGAAAGTGATAATAGAAGATGTGCTGGAGCAGGGTTGTACCGCTGCCTTCCGTGCCAGGGCGAGGATGGTGCTGAAGGGGAAATAAAGTGTATTTTTTGTTAACCAGCATATAGACGGGTTTAACTGCTAGCAATATTACAGGTTTGCAAGTGGTTGATAGTAAATGTGTTACCACTTGTTTGTTAACTTTTGTTAAGTCTGCACGTGTTTTTTTCGGGGAATATATTGGAATAAAAAACCCGCCTGTCGGGCGGGTGGAGATCCATATTGTTAGCAAAGGCTTATGGTGTAAGCGGGGTTTCATGGGTGATATATTTTACTACAGCAAATATACTCTAATTATGAGATAATAGCAAAAATATTATCGAACTATTCTATGGATTCCTACTATGCCAAATAGCCTTGTGTCCCTCGCGAGTCAACCTCCCCCCGATAGACGCTTACATCGCCTGAAGGCGCGCGTCTATCGTCCCCTCCTAAAAACAGGAGGGGAGCCAATTATCTTTTTTCCCTCCAGCGGAGGCTCGTCCGGTCGGAGGTGTGTAGTGGCCTTGGTGCGGTAGAAGGTTGGTTACTTGCGGAGGACAAAGCCCTCGTTGCAAACGAGGACGAGGGAGGGAATAAGCAGGCCACTGTCTGCCGAACACTTATATAGCAGCACCTATATACTTGGGAGATCATCACGTCGCTACGCTCCTTCCCGCATGTCTGACGGGACAGGCATGATGACGATACTATTTACCCCCTATCCCAAAAAATCTCCTACCTTTACGACAGTAAAAAATATTGAAAGCGTAATTGCTTTCGTCTTGCTTTTAGAAATTTCAGACACACAAGACGAGGTAAGAACGCTCACGCTAAGGCGTGGGCTCTCTTATTCGTGTGTCGGGCCTCCTACGGCCTCTGAAGCGATAAGTTGAGTTCCACGCCGCTTCGTTTCCACAAGTTGGTGAGGGCTCATGCATGAACATGAAACTAAACCATGCTTGTATGAATACTTTCACCATCCCGCCATTGGCGGGATTTTGCCCATGACGCGACAGAATTGTCGGCCTACATCTTTTCGATAGACACCTTCATCATCAGCCTGAAGAATGAGGAAATCATCAGGTTCGTCACCACCGAGCCGGACGATTTTAAACAGTGGCTGGAGCACCACGGCGTGCGCAATGTCAACGAGACACTGGGGAAGATGGTGTATAATTATTATTTCCCGAAGGGGGATGAAAAAGTCAAAAAAGTAGTACAGCGCGGGTATTCCACCCCCGTCTGACAGGTTCGACGCGAGTGGACATCCCTCCTCCCTCCTTTCAAAGGGAGAATTTTTTTTTCCTCCTTTGAACCTAGCGAAGCGGTCTCACGAACGAAGTGAGTAACAGGTGCCCTGTGAACACAGGGCGGAGGATGTATACTCGCAAGGAACACAACATGAGTAGACCACCCTCCGCTCCCGAAATAGTCGGGACAGGCAGCGGGGGACGAGCGACCTTGTGTCTATAAACATATTATCCATTGCCTTGTTATACCTGTATCCGGTATTATTTCGGTAACTTGTAGTATATGGGCTTAATAAACAATATGCCCTCTTTTATATGCCCCGCTATTTAAAAATTTCCTTAAAAGTCCTGGCTGTCATCATTGGCATTATCGCCTTGTTGTGGGTTGGCATCATTGCTTTTGTTCATTACAATAAAGAGAAATTTGCGGCTATCATTACAAGGCAAATCAATGATAACATAAGCGGCACTATTACGATTGGGGAAATAGAACCCACTATAGTAAAGGGATTCCCTGATATATCATTCGAGCTGAAAAACATAACCCTGAAAGACAGCCTGTGGCACCTGCACCGTACAGATGTTCTGAACCTGGAAAGCGCTTATGTATCCATCAGCCTTTCGTCCATACTTAACAAAACGGCTTACATAAAAAAGCTTATCCTGGAAAACGGGAATATTAACCTGTATACAGACGAAAACGAAATCAGTAACACCCATATATTCAAAGCAAAAGAAAAAAAGAAGACCGATGAGGTAGACAACCCCATCAATGAGATAGCCATCAACCATGTAACCCTTACCATTAAACATATGGTAAAAAGAAAAGACTTTGTGCTGGATATAAAGAAATGCGGCCTGGTGATGGAGTTTAACGATACGGGCTGGTCGGCCAATATGGTATCGGATGTGGATATAAAAAGCTTTGCCTTCAACTTTGATGTGGGTAGTTTCCTGAAAGGCAAGCACCTGGAAACCGATATACAACTGCTGTTTAATGAGGACAAGAAAATAATAACCATCCCCCTGCAAACTTTGGAGTTGGACAACCTGCCCTACCGGTTTGGCGGCACATTGACATTTACAGATACACCTGCCTGGTTTGACCTGGATGTGAAAGGCGTGGATGTACCGTATAAAGAAATACAGGAATTGCTGACACCAAAAATCAGTTCGAAACTGAAGGAGATTAACCTGACTACTGTAGACAGCGTATTTGTGAAAATAATAGGGAAAATGAAATACCGTGATACCCCCTATGTAAAAGCGGCTTTTGTAGTAAAAGACAAAACACTTACCCTGCCCCATGGCGAAATTACCCACAGCAGTTTCAAAGGATTTTTCCTGGATGAAGTGGTAGAAGGCAAGGGACATGGTGATGAAAACTCTATGGTATATATAGAGCAACTTACCGGGAATTATTATGGCATTGATTTTAAAGCGAGGGATGCATCTGTTACCGACCTGGGCAACCCGGTGCTTAAAGTGCACCTTACGTCCGACTTCGCCCTGCAAAAACTCAATGAGCTCATCGGCACCAGGAGTTTCCGTTTCAATAAAGGAAACGCCTCTGTTGACCTGAAATGCCGGCTGGGTATTAATGAAGAAAGCAAAATACCACCCTTTGTAAATGGTACAGTTAAATTCAGCAATACAGCATTTACCTACGCACCCCGTAACCTTAACTTTACCAATGCCAGTGGGGCGGTTGTTTTTAAAGGTGCTGACTTATTCCTGGAGAATATGCTGCTGCAAAGCGAAAAAAACAAAGTGGCGTTGAGCGGCTCTATCAAAAACCTGCTGAACCTCTATTATACCGCACCTGAACAAGTGGTAATAGAATGTAACCTCAGCAGCAGTAAAATAGACCTGGGTGAATACACTACCTTCCTTGCCGAAAGGAATATAGGGCCAACTGAAAAGGTAAATAACACTGCACCCAAACTCAACAATTTTGCCAAACAATTGGATGCTGTTATGGAAAACAGCGTGGCCCGTATAGGGTTAAACATCACTGAACTGGATTATAAAAAATTTCGTGCCGATAATGTAAAGGCAGGCATAACGCTTACCCGCTCAGAAATAGGGCTGAGGAATGTGCACCTTAACCATGCAGGCGGTACTATGCGTTTAGACGGCTCAGTAAAGCCGGGCAAACAATCCGCATCTTTTACCGCCGATGTAGACCTGGATAAAATAAATGTGCGCAAGCTGTTCTACTCCTTCGGCAACTTCGGCCAGACCGCTATACTGGAAGAGAATATTGAAGGAATTGTATCGGCACAAGTAACTGCGGCGGGGGGTATAATGAGTAATGGCAACCTGGTACCCCGCTCGCTGAACGGCAAAGTACAATTCACACTGGCAGATGGCAAGTTGATAGATTTTGAGCCATTGGGCACTATCGGCAAACTGATATTCTTCAACCGCAACCTGAACTATATTACTGTAGAACCCCTTTCAGGCGTACTGGATGTTGCGGACAGCAAAATAACCATTCAACCCCTGTTGGTGAAAACCAGCGCCTTCAACATTTTTACAGAAGGGGTGTATGGCATACCCAGGGGTACAAATATATTAGTACAGGTGCCCTTGCGCAATCCTAAAAAAGACCTGAACAAAAACAATAAGGAAATGGCGGAAACAGACCTGAAAAAAGGCATCGTCATCAACCTGCACGCTACTGATAATAACACCGGTAAAGTGAAAATAAAACTGGGCAAAGGAGACAGGTAAATTACCGTATACCATATGCCTGAATATATCCCCCACCGGGAATAAGGCTGAAAATCTCTATCTTTCCGCCCGCTAAAATGGCCATCAGCAAAATAAACATACAGGAATTTCTAAAGTTGCGCGGGCAGCACCTCGTCTTCGATGTGCGCAGCCCAGGCGAGTACACCCATGCTCATATACCCAGCGCACATAGCCTGCCTTTGTTTACCGACGAGGAGCGAAAAGTGGTAGGTACCGCATACAAACAGGAAAGCCGCGAACAAGCCATTAAAATAGGGCTGGACTATTTCGGCGCTAAGATGCGCGGGATGGTGGAAGCGGTAGAAGGCCTGCTGCAAGGGCGCAACGACAGGACGGTGCTGGTGCATTGCTGGCGGGGTGGCATGCGCAGTGCGGGCGTAGCCTGGCTGCTGGACCTGTATGGATATAAAGTGTATACCCTGGTGGGTGGTTATAAGGCTTACCGCCAATGGGCGCGCCAACTGTTTGAACAACCATATCCTTTTCATATCATCGGTGGATATACCGGTTCAGGCAAAACACAGGTGCTGCATGAGTTGAAGCATAGGGGCGAACACACTATCGACCTGGAGGCACTTGCAAGACACAGGGGCTCCGCATTCGGAGCAATGGAAGGGGAACCATGCCCCACACAGGAGATGTTTGAAAACCTGCTGGCGGAGGAACTGGCACTCATTATGGATTCACAACAAACAGATGACAACATTAGTCTCCCCTTTAGGGGGATAGGGGGACCACCCGCGCAGGACATTCAAATAAACGGTGTCATCTGGCTGGAAGACGAAAGCCAGCGGATTGGTACCATCAACATTCCGCAGCCCCTATGGGCAACCATGCGCAATGCAGCCGTGTACTTTATTGAAGTGCCCTTTGAAGAACGGCTAAAACATATAACAGAAGAATATGGCGTGCAGCCCAAAGAAAAACTGGCCGGTGCAGTGCAGCGCATACAAAAACGCCTGGGCCCGCTGGAAACAAAAATGACATTACAATACCTGGAAGAAGGAAATACCACAGAGGCTTTCAGGATACTATTGAAATATTACGACAAACAATACAAGAAGGCATTGGAAAAGCGTGATAACCCCGGCCCGGATATACAACATATATCCTGCGAAGAGGTGAACGCAGCGGACAATGCACAAAAAATAATAAGATGCAGGAAACAAGTGAAGTAATAAGGTTGACACAATACGCACATGGTGCGGGCTGCGGCTGCAAGATAGCGCCGGCTGTACTGGAAGAGATATTGAAGACAAATATTATTCAGCCCGATAATGATAAATTGCTGGTAGGCAACAGCAGTAACGACGATGCCTGCGCCTACGACATGGGCGATGGCACGGCACTGATATCCACTACAGATTTTTTCACGCCGATTGTAGATGATGCTTATGATTTCGGGCGGATAGCTGCTGCCAACGCCATCAGCGATGTATATGCTATGGGTGGTAAACCGATTGTAGCCATTGCAGTCCTGGGCTGGCCGGTAGAAAAACTGCCCGCAGCGCTGGCGCAAAAAGTAATAGAAGGAGCAAGGGCTATTTGTAATGAGGCGGGTATTCCATTAGCCGGCGGGCACAGCATTGACGCAACAGAACCTTTCTTTGGTTTATCAGTCAACGGACTGGCGAATATTCCGCACCTGAAAAGAAACAGTACTGCTAAAGAAGGTGATGTCCTTTTCCTGACTAAACCCATTGGCGTGGGTATATTATCCACAGCGCAAAAGCGAGGATTGACTACTGCGGAACAGAATGATGCAATGGTGCAACAAATGTCAACCCTGAACAACGTGGGCGAAGCATTAGGCAAAGTATGTGGTGTACATGCCATGACTGATGTTACCGGATTCGGTTTGCTGGGTCATTTGATAGAAATGGCTGAGGGTAGTTCATTGTCAGCAGAACTGTATTATTCGAAAATAGGGGTGGTAGATGGTGCAGCAGCTTACCTGAAAGACCGAGTGGTGCCCGATGCTACCTACCGCAACTGGAATGCATACAGCACAAAAACTTCCTTCGCGCCGGGTGTAGATGTGATGCAGGCATTCAGCCTGCTGCCCGACCCGCAAACCAACGGCGGACTGCTGATAGCTGTTGACCCTGCCGCCGTCAACGAAGTGAAAAAAGTACTGACAGAGTTTGGATTAAGTAATCATCTTGAACCGATAGGACAGATGCTTGCGAGGGAAGAAAAAACAGTACTTGTAAAAGGATAGCCTGTTATACATTGCATATAGACGCAATAAAAAAACCGCCCTTAAGAATAAAGGCGGTTTGTATATGTCTGAATATGCGTCTCCTAATTTTTTATGCGCTGTGTTATTGCAGCCTTTTTCCTCGACAGCCAACCCTTCAGGCGGAAGCTCAGTAACATCATCACCGGCACAAGTATCAGCGTGAGGAAGGTAGCGAAGCTTAGTCCGAATATCATGGTCCATGCCAGCGGCCCCCAGAAAGCTACGTTATCACCCCCGAAGAATATATGCGGGTTGAAGTGCGTGAACAGGCCTTCGAAGTCGATGTTCAAACCCACGCCCAGCGGCACCAGGCCAAGTATAGCTGCGGTAGCTGTCAGCACCACCGGTGTCATACGTGTACGCCCTGCTTCTACTATAGCATCATAAGGCTTCATACCTTCTTTCAACATCAGGTCCATAAACTCAACCAGCAGGATACCATTCCGCACCACGATACCGGCCAGCGCCACGATACCAATACCACTCATTACAATAGAGAACTCCGTACCGAATATGCTCACACCCAGGAACACACCTATGATACTGAAGACTATCTCTGACATGATGACCACCGTACGGCTCAGCGAGTTGAACTGCATAATGAGCAACAGGAATATCAAGCCCATAGATATCAGCATCGCATTACCGAGGAAGCCCATTGTCTCCGCTTGTTCTTCCTGCTGGCCACCCATGGTTATAGATATACCTGCAGGTACAGGGAAATTGGCTACCTCTCGGCCCACCGCCTGCACTACTTCATTCTCATTATATCCTGTCAGTACGTTCGACTGTAGCGATATAATACGCTTGAGGTCTTTACGTTTGATACCACCGTAAGTTTCGCTATACTCTACGTTGGCAAAGGCGCTGATAGGCACTTCGCGCAGTATGCCGCCCATACCCATATCGCGGAAGAGCACCGGCATATTCCTTACAGCGTCAACATTCTCACGCTGGTCTTTCTTCACACGCAGCGTTATGGGGTAGTCATCGTTCGCATCGCGGAAGCGTGATATCTCTTTACCAAATACAGCTGTGCGCAGTGCGCCTACTATCTGTCCCGTAGATATGCTTTCGTTGTTCATACGCTCACGGTTCAGGTCGAACACTATTTCAGGCTTGTCTGCCTGGAAGTCGCTACGCAGTTCTTCCACACCGGCTATGCGCTTGTCCGCCAGGTATTTGTTCAACCTTTCTGATACAGCTATAAGAGAGTCCAGGTTATCGCCTGTGATGTCAACCACTATTGGTTTGGGCAATGGCGGGCCACCCGATTCCTGGTCCACCGTTACCACCGCGCCAGGTATACCTTTTACGGCTTCCCTTATTTTAGTCAGGTATTCCCGGGTGGAAACACCATTACGTTTTGCATATTCCACAAAGGCTACCTCAACACGGCCCTTGTTGGGGAAGTTGCCCACTTCGCCACTGCTGGGGTCCACAACCCCGATAGTTACGTTTGCAATTACAGATTTTACTACCGGGTTTTTCTTGCCTGTTTTATAATCTATGTCCAATACTTTGGTTACACGGTTCTCCAGTTTCTCCAACACCTGGTTGGTATATGCCTGGTCGGTACCAACAGGCATAGTCAGGTATACGTACACAAAGTTGGGGTCTGCCTGCGGGAAAAATACCACCTTAGGCGGGCGTACAGCCATTAGGCCGAAGGTGATAAAAATCAGTACTACCGTGCCCGCTATTGTCTTCCATGGGTTGTTCAAAGTCCACACTAATTTTTTGGTGTACCATTCCTTGAACCTGGGCCATACGCTATTCTGGAAGCTGAATATCCATTTTGAGAATACAAATTTCTCCAGCAATATGAACAGGTAGAGGAATACCAGGAAGTTGCCCATGCCCCAAGCCTGGCCCAGGTAACACAGCAACGCCAGCGCTCCGAATATAATGGCTACCACCCTGTCACCTTTGCTGAACCTGCGTTTCTTGTATTCGTGCTCTTCAGGTTTCATGAAGCTCACCGCAAATACAGGGTTGATGATATACGCTACGAACAACGATGCCAGCAGCGTAATAATCAATGTAACCGGCAGGAAGAACATGAACTCACCAATCACACCACTCCAGAATGCCAATGGGATAAACGGCATCAGTGTAGTGATGGTACCTGTTAATACAGGCAGGAATATCTCTCCCGTGGCCGACTTGGCTGCCTTCTCAATCGGCACCTTACCATTGTCAAATATCCGGTGCGTATTCTCGATGACGACTATCGCGTCATCCACCACTATACCTACCGCCAGCAGGAACGAGAACAGTACGATCATGTTCAGCGTTATATCAAAGCCCGGCATCACCAGGAAGGCGATGGCGCAGGACAGTGGCATTGCCATAGCCACGAACAAGGCGTTGGTCACACCCATGAAGAACATCAGGATAATCGTCACCAGTATGAAACCGATGATGATCGTATTGATCAGTTCATGCAGCGTATTACGCGTTTGTTCAGACTGGTCGCCGGTTATTACGATATTCAAATCAGCAGGAATTTCATTTCCCTTCATCTCCTGTATCGTCTGCGATACTTTGTCTGACGCGGCTATCAGGTTTTCTCCTTTAGTCTTGATGATGTTCAGAGTAATAACATTCTTACCATCGAGGCGCGCGTAACTTTCCTGCTCTTCAAAATCATCTTTCACCTCTGCCAGGTCGCGCAGGTACAGCGCCTTGCCGTACTGGTTTTTCACTATCAGGTTACCTATCTCTTCAGCAGTCTTGAACTCGTTGCGTACAGTAAGTATGCGCTTCTGGTTGTTCATAGATACCAGGCCGGGCGTTGAGGATATGTTCTCATAAGCTACTGCGCTTTCTATATCACCAAACGTGAAACCGGCAGCAGCCATTTTATACATATCAACGTTGATTTGTATCTCACGTTCCAGCGCACCTACCATCTGCGCTTCCTTCACCTCTTTCAGTTCTTCTACCTTATCCTGTATCTCATCCGCATATTCTTTTAACGTTTTCAGGTCGTAGTTACCGGATATGTTAACATACAATATCGGCAACTCCGAAAGGTCTATATCCTTTACTTCAGGTTCGTTAGGCAGATTTTGAGGCAGGTCTGTACGGGCTTTGTCCACCGCATCTTTTACATCGCGCTTAGCCTTCTCTACCTCCACATCAGTATTGAACTCCACAATAACTACAGAGAAATCCTGGAAGGAGTTGCTGGTTACTTTCTTTACACCGCTCAGGCCTTTTACTTGTTTCTCAATAGGTTTGGTAACGATGTTTTCGATATTCTCAGGAGAAGTACCGGGATAAAAAGTCTGTACGATGATTTGCGGCATCTTTATCTCCGGGAACTGTTCTTTGGGCAGGTTGTTGTAAGTCATCAATCCCGCCAGTGTAATTATGATTGTGAGTATATATATAGCCGTCCTGTTGTTGATAGCCCAACTGGATGGCTTAAACTCTTTGAATTGGTCTTTCATTGATTAGTTTTTTCTAAGTAATTGACAGAAGCAATTATTACAGTATTTCTATGGGTTTGCCGTTGTCCAGGTCTGCATATCCTTCCACTATCACTTTATCACCTGTCTTCAGTCCTTCCAGTATTTCCACCATGCCGTTTGAGTTACGTCCGGTTTTTACTGTTACAGCTTTTGCTTTACCACCGTCGGCTATATATACCATTTCGCCTTCCGAAGTTTTCTGTATGGCAGATATTGGAACTGTTAATGCGTCATTATCACTGTAGTTGACAATCTGCATCCGGCAAGACATGTTAGGGCTCACGTTCTTATTGTTGCCCAGCCACACCTCTACATTGAAAGCGCGCGATACCGGGTCAACAGAGCGGGCTACATAATCCAGCTTAGTGGCTATTGTGTCGCCTGTTTCAGTGAATATCAGTTTCACCTTATCACCCTGGGTTACTTTGCCTATATAGTTTTCGCCCAGTGTGGTTACCACCTTCAGTTTGTCGAAACTTACTACCCGTATACCTGACATACCAGGCGATGCCATATCACCCACCTTTACTCCTACATTATCCACCGTACCGGCAATAGGCGATATGATGCTGTACATGTTTCTTTGGGCCAGCAGTGCCTGGTATTGTTTCTGTGAGCTCTCATAGTTTGCCTTTGCAGTCAGCAGTTGTATTTCAGACCCAATATTCTGCGACCAGAGTGTCTGCTGTTTTTCATACACCTGCTTTACCAGGGTCAGTTGGGCTTCCTGTGCTTTTATCTGCTGCTCAATAGCGGCGGCATCCAGCGTAGCCAGTTTCTGGCCGCGGCCTACTTTTTGGCCGGGACGTACATGCACCGCCTGCACCACACCGGGAGCCTGCGGAGTAGCATTAACGTTTTCGTCGCCGCTTACGTTTGCCTGCACCTCTATATAAGAGTTAAAAATAGTGGGCTGCAACTCCAGTACCGAAACAGCCACAGCTTTGCCGGGATTGTCTTTCAATACCTGTGCTTCCAGCTTTGCAATTTTTTCATCCAGCGCAGCGCGTTCTTTTTTCAGCTTGTCCAGCTTGGCTGCGGCGTTGTCTTGTTTTTGTTCCCCACTGCCACAAGATGCCAGTATGATTGTTGTTAGCAGTAATATCACTGAGCGTTTCATGCTATTATATATTTTATTTCGTTTTGGTTAATTTTTTTTGTCTTCTATTAATATTCGCCTAATGCTTTTTTCAGGTCAGCTTTAGCGTTAGCCGCGTCTAATAAGGCCTGGAAATAATTGTTCTGCGCACGTAACATTTCTGTTTGCGCCTGTGATACCTCTATATTGCTACCAACACCAGCTTTGTATTTCTCCCTCGCCAAATGCAACACATTTTTTGCAAGGTCAAGATTACGTTGCTCATTACGCATGGTAAGCAATGCGTTATTTAGCTGTGTAGTAGATTGATTTTTCTGAAACGCAATGCCCAGTTCAAGATTTTCTATATTGTTACGCGTTTGCATTACACTTATTTTAGCTTGCTTTACTCTATTATGCCGCTGCAAACCATCGAATATGGGTATGTTTAACTGAACGCCCACCAATGAATAGAATATATATTGCTTGTCAAATACGTCCGCAAACGTATTGGACGCATAGGTATATGCCGCACTACCGAACACCGCCAGCGAAGGCAGACCGGATAGCTTGTGGCGTTTCAAATCGTACTCGTTTAATTTCAGTTGTGTCTGCAACAGATTATAATCAGTACGCTTTGCGAAATTTAAATCACGAAGCATAAGCATTTCAGCATCTTCAATTTGTTCTTCAATAGATGTGTCTGTTAGTTGGATATTCATCTCATTGTCTATACCCATCTGATACTTCAGCATCTGCATGCTGACATCCAGCATATTATGCACCTTCAGACTGTCAGATGCCAGGTTATTTACCTGCACCATTATTCTGTCTGCTTCTATTTTTTCCACAAATCCGGCTTCATACATAGCATTAAAATCATTGGCAATGCTTCGTGCAAAGGCTATACTTTCGTCGAGAATTCTGGACTGCCTATGGGCTACAACAATTGCCTGGTAAGCTTTCTGAATGTTGTATTTTATCTCCTCATCAGTCAACTGAGAACTCTGCTGGTATAATTTCATCAGGGCGTTTCTTGCCTGCAAAGCCACCATTACGCTTCCATCAAAAAGTATTTGTGTGCCTGTTACAGAGGCTGTAGAACTAAACTTGGGCGTAAAGGGCACCGCAACAAAAGTACCGGGAGGGCCTCCTATAAATTCTGCAGGCACAAATGATTGTATAGGGTTAATATAATCATTGAATTCACCTTTTGCCTTAATATTTGGCAATGCCAATCCACTTACTTCAGCATTTACAGCTTTCTGCTTGTCGATATCCAGCCTTGCATTTTTAGCCTGCACGTTATTTTTGACAGCGAGGTCCATGGCCTCTTCCATGCTTAAACGTAGTGGTTCACCTGCTTCCTGCGCTTTCAGTGTTTGCGGCAGCAGCAGCGTTATCAGCGATACTGTGTAGAGTAGTTGTCTCATATTTTAGAAACTTGCTTAAAGTATTGTTCTTTGTATTTCTGGTATAATTTTTCGCCTTTGTTGGTCATGATGCCGTACAGGAAGTGCTCATTTATTTCCCTGCCTACGCCTGCCAGGTCATTCTGCTCGTTGATGAGCAGGGTAGGCCTGTACATAAGGAAGGACATTTCCAACCTGTAGCGCGCCATAAATTCGGGGTCTATTTCCGGCCTGTACAGTCCTTCTTCTATACCCTTTTCCAGGTTGGCCCTTATGTTCTGCACATCTTCCACCAGCATTTTGTCCCTGAACTGGCGGTACACCTCCGGGAAGAAACGCTCCATTTCCAGCATGGTCAGCGGGTTCATCTGCCTGTTGATTGAATCGAACAGGGTCATGATGCGCACCATAGCCTCAATGGCGTTTTCCGCCTCGTTCATATAAGCGCAGCATTGTTCGGATATCTTGCCCTTGTACCACTGTACTGTTTCACCCACCACCTCGTTTTTGTTGGCAAAATGCTGATAGAGCGTTTTTTTAGATATACCCGCCCTGCGCGCAATATCATCCATCGTAATTGTCTTGAAGCCGTACTGGCGAAACAATTCGATGGCTGCACTGAGTATTTTCTCTAATGGTTCCATAATCACGGCGCAAAACTATGGAAACATTTTTCACGAAAATCGTTTCCTGAGTATATTTTTATTCTATACCCCTTCATAAGAAAAATGATAATGCCGGCGGATGTAGATTAAATGTTCGTTTTTTCCGCTTCCGTGAACTTTCCGGCAGGTATTATTTTATTATCTTGTTCATCAATCAAAATGACAGAGCTATGGGTTTCATAAAAGATTTCAAGTCGTTTGCCATGCGGGGCAATGTGATGGACCTGGCGGTGGCCGTAGTTATTGGTGGCGCTTTTGGCAAAATCGTTACCGCATTGGTCAATGATATTATTATGCCGTTTATAGGTATAATAACCGGCGGTGGTAAGTTTACCGACAGGTTTCTTGTACTGAAACCCGGCAAAGAGGGTGATACCTACGCAACCCTGGCAGATGCCAGGGCAGCCAGCGCTAATGTACTGGCTTACGGCAACTTTATACAAACCATAGTCGATTTCCTGATAATAGCGTTCTGTATCTTTGTAGTAATACGTATGATGGAGAAAATGAAGAAGAAAGAAGAGGCTGCGCCTGTAGCGCCTCCCGAACCTTCTTCTACCGACAGGCTGCTGATGGAAATACGGGACGCACTAAAGAAATAACGCATTAACAAAAAACTTTTGTGGCTAAAAACCACAGAATTACGCATTTTTGTGCCTGTAAGAGGAACTGATGGCCACCGGAGCAA
>CAZEZM010000035.1:0-10058 GCA_964515955.1 uncultured Flavipsychrobacter sp.
GGTGGTTGGGACAGGTAAGCGTATCTCCCTGGCCTGCCATATCAGGTCCTTCAAGCACGTTCACTACTACTGTATCCTTATTAAAAGAAGGGCAGTAGGGGTTAATGTTGGACGTAACCAAATATGTAGTAGTAACAGAAGGCGTAGCTATCGGATTAGCCACAAAACGATTTGACAGACTCGGGTCAGTGCCGCTCAACACGGTCCATTCATAATCTGCCCCACCGGTTACCCCCAGGAAGGCTGGTTCACCGTTACATATTGTATCGTCATCGCCGGCCTTTACAGGACCCCATATCTCCAGGTCTACAGTTCTTGCATACTGCAGCAGTATACCCGGAGGTTTACAAGTAGAATCTTTTATGATTACCAGGAAGCTGTGGGCCCCCACGTCATTAGCTGTAGGTGTCCATTTGAAACATCCACGCAATGAGTCCGTTTTGGCGTTGGAATAAGTTAGGGTAGCACCCGGAATAGATGTAGCCAGGTTATCCTCAGCCAGCAGTACCGCTGCAGTGTCAGTTGATGTCACAGTGAAGCAGAACTCCAATGTTTGGCCTATACAACCATATACTTTATTATTCAGGAAGGCGCCGCTATCGTTAATTGAAACAGTGTCCAGGCTTGGTGGTATCGTAGAACATGGCAACACCTGCACCTGTATATCACGCATGATGGAACCTAATTCGTGTACCACGTTGTTAATCTTCCGGAATTCACGGGTTTTCATGGTAAGCGTAGACGCACCCTGCTGAGTAGCAGTAAATGACATCTGGCCATTACCACCGGTCAACACAAATGTATTATTCGTTTGTAAAGGGTTAGTGGTAAAATTGATGGGTGGTGTCAGTGTAACTATGGTTGCAGGTGTTGGCACACCAACGCAACTACCCCCGGCCAGCGGTTGAACCATCAATGACCACAAAGAGTCGCCGTCGGCATCTATCGCACCATTATTATAGGTGTATGGCTGGTTAAGGCATACATATGGTATTGGCTTAACAGAATAATATGGAGATGAATTCTCCCATGTCTGGCTGCTGTTGAAGATCGTTTCTACATACAGGTTACCCGGTTGTATGTTATTCTGGTTATTACGTGCGTTTTCCCATGCAGCAAACTTCCAGTAGTTGCACTTGAGAGGCAATGTGGCAATACACATATACCACCATTCGCGATAGCCCGGTACAGAAGACGAAAGGTTATCGCATTTATTAGAATATTGAGAACAGCCGGCAGAAACAGAAGAACCGTTAGGACGGTTGTCAGGAGGCAACGTGCCTTGCCATTTATTCATCGTAACATTGAATGACTGGTTAGTACATGTGTTGAAAAAACACAGGCTAACTGAACCCGGTTCTGATATGCCGGTACAATCGCGATAGAACTTAAAGAAGAACTGGTAAGTAGAATCACTGATATGCACATATATCAGCTCTGCCCCGGCGGCATGCGACGCCCTTGCTTCTTTAGCGGGCAAAAACGCTGCTAAAGACAGAACAGTGACAAATGAAATAAATGAGACTAATTTTCTCATAACTATATATTTTATTTCTTATTTATAACAACTGGGTAATTTACAACAAATTTATCAAAACAGGTAGATAATAACTGGTATTATAATCCACATATCAACCTTAAAAGACACATAATTATATCTTATGGTTGGGAATGAGCCCATATTTTATTAACAAGATTAATGATTTTTATGTTTTCCAGTTCATTCATACACTTAAAATGGCCTTTCGGACATTTACTATAGCCAATTTTACTACACGGACGGCAGCTTATAGAATTATTTTCGACTATATAAGAATCTGGGTAAGTGTTGGTTGTCAAGTTGTTATAACCATAATAAGGGAACATGCCAAATTCGGGTACTGTATTGCCCCATAGAGATATTAATTTTTTATTGAATGCAGCCGCCACATGCATCAACCCCGTATCATTACTTATTACAATTTTAGCGTATTTAACAAGACAGGCGGATTCATTAAGATTAAACTTACCGCAAGCATTATAAATCTTCACTTTATTAATTTTCGCAATATCATCACCTTCCGCTTTATCTCCGGGGCCACCTAACAACATAATGGGGTAAGGAGACATTTCACATAATTCTTTCCATTTTTCAACCGGGTACTTCTTTGTATTGTATGAACCGCCTATGACACAGGCAATATAACCGGCCCAATGGCTCATAGGTATATCCTTACTAGTTACTTCATCTTCTTTGGCTATAAAGTAATCTAACCCCCTGCCATCATTCTTCACTCCCAGCGGACGTACCGCCTCAAAATATCGTTCTACTATACTTTTATCGGGGAGAAGGTTCTTTTTAAAATTGACCAATATCCACTTTTGTACATTCAGCTTGGGGAAGCTATAGGCCATACATTGCAGAGCACGTTTTACTTTAAGCGTGCGGATATTGTTATGCAGATCAACAATATAGTCGTACTTCTCTTTTTTGAGTTGAGGGATTAATATATCCATGCTGCCTTCCAGGTAATAACACTTATCTATATAAGGGTTATGGGCTAAAACAGGACGGAAAGAAGCCTTGGTGAGATAGTGGACCTGCACATCCGACACCTGCTCTTTAAGACAACGTATAACGGGACTGGTCAGTACAATATCGCCAATAGACGAAAACCGGATAATCAATACTTTCATTCAAGGGATAAAATTAGATAAACTGCATAACAATACAGCTATTGCACAGGGGCATATTTTAGTTCGCACCAGGCTTTATCTTCCGTCACCATCAGCAATTCCTTGGCACTGCTGCCTATGCCTATTACACTATTATGGTACATCTTAGTATCGGGTATAGGGCCTAATACTTTTACAAATACCGTTTTATCCGTACCCGGGTTATACACTTTAATAATAGTACCACGCTTAGCGGTATTATGCAGTGCGTATATTATTTTGGATGATTGCAGTTTGCCTTTATTCTCAAAAAACACTACTGTGCCCTTTTCTTCTGTCACTACCTGCTCATTGTTTGTCTGTTGTACGTAGGTACGCTCCGGCTCCGGCAATGTGTCTAAGTAACTCTTACGCACTACAATCACAGTTTCTTCAACACCTTTCTTTTTAGTAGTGGTTCCCTGCTTGGTTTTGGGTATTGTGTTACCCTTTTTATCTACCTCTACTGTATCTGCAACAGGACCCTCACTTATATCATAAAGCACCCAGCCCACAAACAACACCCTGCCCTCTTCTATATAGTTATCCGCCATGCCGTTCCATTTCTGTAACATGCGCTGTTGTACACCTGCCAGGTGCGCCAGCCTGAACAGGTTATCATACTTCCGCACCTGGTAGCGAAGGGGGCGCACATCAAACCTGTTTTCACTTGCGTCTTTAGCCTGGTTGTAGGGGCCGAACGGAATAAATAGCAATTGCCCCGGATTAAGTGATGCCTGGAGATTAATACCATTCTCGTCGGCCAGTAATGCGGGAGGCACATGGTACCTGCGTGAGAGTTTAAACACGTTATCACCTACCTCTACGCTATGTATGATTGCCCATTTGTCATTGTGAAACATCACTTCCAGCGTATCAATACCGGGGTTTTCTGCCTGTACAGATATCTGCGCCCTTACTATAAGTGCATGCAGAAAAAATGATATGAGCAATGCTATCCTGAACATATACCGGAAACGGCTATGGGTGAAAATACAATAATTATGCCCAATCTGCATCTGTTATTTCCATCCTTATCCTCCAGTTTTTTGGAAGATAATTATTCACCCTGTTGCCTAAGGCTTTTATCCAGCCCAGGCCCAAACCCGCATAGCTTACAAGATACCAACCTTTTTCGAGGCCATCGATACCGGCATCTTCTTTTTTAAGAAACTTTAACGCCTGTTCTTTATTCACTTCAATCGTGGGCAGGCTTTGCGACCTGTCTATACTCAGCGCCACTTCGTGCGCGGGCAGCCAATCGTTTTTCACAGGTGTGCCGAGTTGCAGCCCTGTTTTGCGCAGGTATATATACTGTTTCAGCAGGTGCAGGTCTTGCTCATGCCGGCTGTTAATAGCAATGTACCCCTCTTTATCCGCCAGGCATACCCAATCATCATCCTGCAACAGGTATTTACATTGTTCGTACACCTTGCCATCATGGGCAGATTTAAAACGCGGTGTCTTCAACTCCGGTTCCTCATTGTGCTTTCTGACGGCAGCTATAAAGAAACCCTCACCCTGTACCTTATGCGGAAAGAAACGATACCCTTTGAATTGGTGTTTTGCGGAAGCAGTTTCCACAACACCCCACTCTTCTTTTATTTCCACGGGCAATGAGGCTACTTCAAAATCATCAGCCAGCCAGTCGAGTATTTCTTCATCCTCCTGCGGTGAGTAGGAACAGGTGGCGTATATGAGTATACCGTTCTCTTTCAGTGCAGGCCATACATCGGCGAGTATGCGCTGCTGGCGTTGGGCGCAGAGTTGCACATTACCTTCGCTCCACTCATCCAGCGCCTTTTCATCTTTCCTGAACAGACCGGAACCACTACAAGGGGCATCCACCACTATCACATCAAAGTATCCTCTCAGCCTCCCGAAGTCTTTAGGGTCGCTGCTGGTTACCCATGTATTCATATATCCCCAGCGGGTGATGTTTTCTTCCAGTATGGATGCCCGCGAACGGATGACTTCATTGCTGATAAGCAGGCTGTTCTTATCTAACAAAGATGCAATCAGCGTACTCTTGCCACCGGGTGCAGCGCAGAGGTCCAGCACACGCAGGTTATTTCTATCGGGCGCCAACTGCTGCACCACATGACTTAGAAACATGCTGGATGCCTCCTGTACATAGTATGCCCCTGCATGATACAAGGGGGCGGTAGTGAATACAGGGCGCTCCGGCAGGTAACGGCCTTCGGCACACCAGGGCACTTGTTCGTTATTAGTAAGAGCTTCCGTTTGTTTTACCGGGTGCAAGCGTACCGATGTGACAGCTCCTGCATTGTGCGCCGCTATGAACGCTTCTTTATCGAAACCCTGAACCTGCTCCAGGTCGGCCAGCAATATGTCGGGTAGCGGCTTCAATATTATTTAAATACCCCCGTATAATTATGCGGTGTTATGGCTTTCAGTTCTTTCTTAACTGCTGCCGACACTTTCAGCGTACCAATGAAGTGATGTATATCCTCTTTGGTAATACTGCTTTTGCCGCGTGTCAGTTCCTTCAGCGCCTCGTAGGGCTGAGGGTAGTTTTCCCGGCGGAGGATGGTTTGTATCGCCTCAGCCACTACCGCCCAGTTGTTGTCCAGGTCTTGTTTCAGTTTATCCTTATTCAGCAATAATTTGCCCATGCCTTTTTCGAGGCTGCGCAGCGCTAAATAGCTGTGCGACAGGGGTACACCTATATTCCTCAAAACGGTGCTATCCGTCAGGTCGCGCTGCAGGCGGCTGATAGGCAGCTTCGCGCTCAGGTGTTCGTACAGCGCATTGGCTATACCCAGGTTACCTTCTGCATTTTCAAAATCTATGGGGTTCACTTTGTGCGGCATAGCGCTACTGCCTACTTCCCCGGCTTTGGTCTTTTGCTTGAAGTAATCCATAGATACATAAGTCCACACATCGCGGGAGAAATCTATCAATATATTATTAATACGCTTCAGTGCATCGAACTGGGCGGCAAGATTGTCGTAATGCTCTATCTGCGTAGTGTATTGCATGCGCTCCAGCCCTAGTTTATTGTTCACAAACTCGTTGCCGAACTTCTGCCAATCCGTTTTTGGGAAGGCTACATGGTGGGCATTGAAATTGCCCGTTGCCCCACCAAACTTAGCGGCGAAGGGTATATGGCTCAGCAGCCTTACCTGACCTTCCAGCCTTTCTACAAACACCTCTATCTCTTTGCCCAATGTAGTAGGCGATGCCGGCTGGCCATGTGTGCGGGCCAGCAGGGGTATGCCCGCCCATTCTTTGGCCATCTTCTTCAGCGAGAGGATGATGTTCTGCAACAGGGGCAGATATTCATGCTCTATGGCGTCCTTCCAGCTAAGGGGGATGGCGGTATTATTGATATCCTGCGAGGTGAGGCCAAAGTGTACCCACTCTACCACATCGCCCGCGCCCAGGGCTTTCAGTTTCTCTTTCAGGAAGTATTCCACGGCTTTTACGTCGTGGTTGGTGACACGCTCGGTGGCTTTTATCTGCTGCGCGTCCTCTTCGGTAAACTCCGTATATATTTTGCGCAGTTTGGCGGGCTTCGCCTCTGCGGACAGGGTAAATACTTTTTTCTGTGCCAGGAAGAGGAAATACTCTACCTCTACCAATACCCTGTACCTGATAAGCCCGAACTCGGAAAAATACGGGGCCAGCGGGGCCAGTTGGCTCCTGTAACGCCCGTCAACAGGGCTGATAGCTGTTAGTGCTGATAATTGCATGTGCAAATTTACATTTTAGACTTGGTTGTTACACATATTCGTCTTTCGCCATGTATTTGGCGGTTGATTCTGTCCATTTTGTTAACTCGCATTTTCTGGAGTTTAACCGTTAGCAATATGGGTGCTTTGCAAGTAATTGGCCAACAATTCATTACAGGCAGTTTGTTAACTTTTGTTAACTCCTGCTGTATTTCTTTCGGGAAGTAACAGAAAGCAAAACGCCCGGCTGTGTGCCGGGCGTTGGTGTTGAGTATCGTTTTTCTTTGTAGTGGTGGGTGCATGGTTTTGTGTTTTCTTTTCAACAACAAATATACACACAAAACTTCAAATCACCAATTTTAAGTAATGGAGTACATATATATAACCTACTCAATAGTTTGGGTCTTCCTCACCCGGAATGCCGGTCATAAGACCGGATGACTTACTTGACACGAATGCCCTTCGGAACATTCGCGCCAGTGGGGAAGCTTCTGCGGAATACCGGCATGAGTGAATGGAAATAATCTATCTTTGATTGGTACAGCGAAAAAATCCGACTTTATAAGTACACACAATCACAAAATGAAACTACTCCGCATTCTGGCACCAATTATTCTATTACTAACAGTCATCGTAATACTTGTTCTAGCTGCCGGCGTACCTTGTATTATTGTAAAAACGGACATGTCCAAAATAAGTGAGAATATTAAACAGGCTAAAAAGAATAGAGTATTTCTGTATGAAATGATACCGAGCAAAAAACACATAGTGATTGATAGCGTAAGTAGTTTTGACTTTGATGAGATATGGGTAGAGCAAAACTGGACATATACGTGCAAATATGGACTTCCGGTTATTGAACGGGAGAACCGCTACAGGCAATTTATATATAGCATAAACAATGAACAAGGAGATATAAAACAAAACAAGTGTAACTATAACTTGACAGCAATCAGAAGCCATTCTGCTGTACCCCTATGTTCACGTCCCGGATTAGTTTATAATGATGAGGATACTTTTATTGTTTTGGTAACTCATAACGAAAACTTCACCTATTTTAAGGACCAAACGGTTATTGACACTATTTTATTTACAAGAAAGTAGCTCCCCGCTGTTCCACATCTTCCGCAGGGTGATGTGGAACATGTAATAGTAAGCCGTTCTGAGAACGGAAGTTATTAGCCTACAGATGTGAATTTGAACTGTAGGCTTTGTCATCTACAGCAGTTCGATGAATGCCGTTTACAAAACGGCTTTGTACCGGGTGTTCCAGATGCCCGCCTAAATGACAAAGTCGGGCAGGCCGTGCCGAACATCTTGAACAGTGATAAAAAAACACTAAATATTCAACTTCTTTAATGTTACATAGCTAGCTCGCCTGTTCATAGTCTATTGCATATGTACCAGCCTGCCGGTTGCTACTGCCGCCCCATCGCTGAATACAGTATATATGTACATTCCAGCAGGCATCGTGTGTGCGGCTACCAATTGTTTGCCAGGCTCCAAGGGCACAGATTTTATCAGCCTGCCAAACATATCTGATATGGTAAGGCGGCTACCTGCCCGCATACCGGGCGGGGTTTCAATAAAAAAGCTACCACTGAAAGGTTGGGGATATAATCTGACAACAAGAACCTCTTCCGGGTTATCGTTTATCGAGGATGGTTGGGTGCAATTATTCAGTGTATCGTAGCTAATCAGCCCGAGGTTCACATTATCATAACCGTCGTATATTTTTGACGCTATGAAAGCAGAATCGCTGCTACAAAAACAATTACCGGTAAGGTCAGCGTTATTTTTGTGATGGTACGAAATATTGTACTCCGCATTATTGCAAATTTTATTGTTCTTAAAAACGATGCTGGGCTCGTTAAAAAAAACTGCTATATCTATTCCCCGGTAATTATCGTGCATATTATTGTCAATAATCCGGATACCGGCAGCACAGTAGGCATTAACACCTATTGTGTTGTCATTTATTTCGCTGCCCTCTAACACCTTAGGCAATTCTACAGCAAGCGCTGTATGGTGATGGAAATGACAATTTTTAATGATTCCCCCTTTTGACCCCCATTCCATGTTTTCATAAAACTCACAGTTAGATATAGTGGCATCAGTATTACCTGAACCTTCTAAACCTTTATCGTTATTGTGCACTTTGCAATAGTTGAAGAAAGTATTGACAGTCCCCACATCGTAGCTTACTTCTTTATTGTTGTAAAAGCGGCACCAATTGAAATAATATGGCCCGGCATAAGCATAATCCATGTTAAGCAACCTGGCAGCATCAGATGCGACTACATAATTAAGCGTAGCCTGCCCGCCTTGCTTTGCACCATTGTAAAACATGATTAAGCCCCGCCACATAACACCCGGCTTATTGGCTTTAAAATAAATACTGTCACCTGGAGTGCCTATTGCCCTGAGCCTGCCCCTTATTTCGAATTCTTTATTTGAATCTACACGTACTTCCACGCCGGGTTCGATAGTCAGCGTAACGTGGTCGAACACCACGATATGGCCATCTACAATATAAGGACTGTTTGCCTTTGTCCAGGTCACATCGTTGTATATCCCGCCATTTACATAGGTTTGCGCAGTGGTATGCCATACCGGGAAAAAGAAAATTAATGCAAGGGCCAGGTTTCTCATATAGGTGGTTTTTTGTTGATACTTGAAATTAAAGAAATATTCTCAAATGCAATAAAATCGGGTATGCACTTTTGTCATAAACGGCTTTATTCTGAAAATATTGCCGGTCATTGTTGCTAAGCACCACTGCCTTGAACCTGCTAGTTGAACTACAGAGGTACATCAATATGGTTTTCTCTCCGGGCGATATTGCCCCGGCCCTAAAGCCCGCCCGGATGGCCTGGTCGGACGGGGGTGATGTTATGACTTAAGTGTTCCACCAGCACCTCTGGTTATGGCGGGTAAGAGGTCGGGGTTATATCCCCAACACATCCTTCATACTAAACAACCCTTGTTTGCCGGCTATAAACTCGGCCGCCAGTACGGCACCCAGGGCGAAGCCATTGCGGTTGTGGGCTGTGTGGGTGATTTCTATATCGTCAATAGCTGAAGTGTAAGTAACAGTATGCGTACCGGGCACGCCCTCTTCGCGCAGGGCGGTGATGTGCAGTATATCTTCACCCTGCTCTTCTTCGCTCCACTGCTTTTTGCGGCTTACCTGTTCCATTACTTGTTTAGCCAGTGTGAGCGCTGTGCCGCTGGGCGAATCTTTTTTCTGCGTATGGTGTACCTCTTTCATGTGCACATCGTAAGAGGGTTGCTGCGCCATCAGCTTCGCCAGCAGTTTATTCACTTCAAAAAATATATTCACCCCTACGCTGTAGTTGGAGGCGTAGAGAAAGGCTGTATTGTTGTCCTTAGCGGCTTGTTCGGCCTGGGGTATATCATGGTTCCAGCCTGTGGTGCCGCTGGTAACAGGTACGCCCGCTTCCAGGCAGAGCAGCACATTGTTCTTAGCAGCTTCTGGCTGTGTCATTTCTATCACCGCATCTGCTTTCTTCAGGTTGTCGGCTGTCAGGTCGGCAAGATTGGCCGAGCTGATTTTCAGTACAATATTATGTCCCCTTTCGGTAGCTATCTGTTCTATGGTTTTACCCATTTTGCCGTATCCTATCAGTGCGATGTTCATAAAATCAG
>CAZEZM010000035.1:10068-31502 GCA_964515955.1 uncultured Flavipsychrobacter sp.
ATATTAAAGAAAGAATTGTAAAAATAGCAAAGACAATACTGCCTATACCGTTGGTGGTCATAAATGCGATGTTCACTTTGCTGAGGTCGTGGGGCTTTACCAATGTATGCTGGTAGGTAAGCAGCGCGATGAAGATGCCCGCACCCGTCCAGTATATCCAGTTGAACGATGCCATAAAACCCGCGGCTATTACTAATGCAGCAGATATGATATGCAGCAGCGTGGATACCCCCAATGCATTCTTAACACCCAGGGCTGCGGGTATGGAATGTAATTTATTGCTACGGTCGAAACCTTCGTCCTGCAAGGCGTAGATAATGTCGAAGCCTGATACCCATGTGATGACGATGCCCGAAAATATAAGCGGCAGCCAGTTGAAATAACCCGTCACGACCAGGTAAGCCCCTATGGGTGCCAGTGACAGCCCCAGCCCCAATACCAGGTGACAAAGCGCGGTGAACCTTTTGGTATAGCTGTAAAACAATATGACGAACAATGCAACAAACGAGAGGTAAAACACCAGCATATTAATGAAGTAGCAGGTAACAACAAACAGCACACAATTGGCTATTACAAACCAAAGTGCACTTTGAGCATTAATTACACCTGCCGGTATTTCCCTTTTTGCCGTGCGGGGATTGCGCGCGTCTATATGCCTGTCGAGATAGCGATTGAAAGCCATAGCCGCCGTGCGGGCAAATACCATGCATAGCAGCATCTTCAGCAGCAGGTGCCACTCAAAACTGTGCTGCTCGTAAATAACCGCCAGCGAAAAACCGATGAGCGCAAAGGGCAATGCAAACACCGTATGGCTGAACTTTATCAGCGACAGGTAATCTTTGATACGCTGCATCATTGTAATATCGGCTGTACTCATTTTTCTTTCACCTCTACTGTGAAGCCGATGGATACAGCTTCTTCCTGTGCGTTGCTGTACACCAGCACGTTTTTGTTTTGCTGGCCGGGGCGGTTGGTACTGTTAAACTCCACCACTATCTCGCCCTCGCCACCCGGTGGTATAGGTTCTTTAGGATAAGAAGGTACAGTGCAACCACATGAAGCCACCGCATTGGATATCAGTAGCGGGTTGTTGCCCGTATTCTTAAAATGGTAAGCGTGTTTCACTACCTCGCCCTCGGTTATGGTACCGAAGTTGTGCTTGGTATCGTCAAAGCTAATTTGTGTTTTGGGCATGGCTTTTACTTCTTCCTTGCGCTTGTCTACCAGCTTTTCATCTTCGTGCGCATGGCCGCCATCCCCTATGTTGTATTTATTAAACAAGGCCGTGCTGCTCACACCGCTCAGTTCTACTATGGCTATGGCAAAAACCGACAGTGTAAGAATGGTCAGCAGTATTGTTTTTAATTGTGGATTCATTTCTGTTGTTATTTTAAAGTTTGTAACGGGTGCAATTTAATTAACTATTCTGTTCCCAAACCTGCGCCAGGTGAACGAGTACCTCTACCGCCTTTTCCATATCCTGCACGCTCACATATTCCTGTTTGGAATGTATGGCCATTTCACCGGTGAAGATGTTAGGGCAAGGCATACCCATAAATGACAGCCTCGAACCATCGGTACCGCCGCGTATGCTGAGTTTTTCAGGAGTTAGTCCCGCGCGTTTGTAGGCTTCCTCCGCATTGCTCATCACAAAGGGGTGCTTATCCAGCATTTCCCTCATGTTGCGATACTGTTCTTTTACTATAAAGTTGACCATAGTGCCGGGGAATTCCTGCGCGGTTTCCAGGGCTATCTGCCGCAGCCTTTCTTCGTGCTCCGCCAGCTTTGCGGTTACAAAGTCGCGCACTATGAATTGTACCGTAGCTTTTTCTATCTGCCCCTCGATGCTGACGGGGTGTACAAAGCCCTGCATACCTTCTGTTGTTTCAGGGTTCCACTCGTTTTTGGGCAGCTTATCTACAAATGCGGCGGCTACTTTGATTGCGCTCACCATCTTGCCCTTGGCATAGCCGGGGTGCGCGCTGATACCATGAAATATCACCGTAGCGCTGTCGGCAGAAAAAGACTCTCCTTCCAGGTGGCCACGGGGGCCGCCATCCAGCGTATAGCCAAAAGAAGCGCCCAGTTTTTTCATATCTACTTTGTTCACACCACGACCTATTTCTTCGTCGGGAGTGAAGAGTATGCGTATTTTACCGTGCTTTATTTCGGGGTGCTCAATAAGGTACTTCGCCAGGTCCATAATAATGGCCACGCCGGCCTTATCATCGGCCCCCAACAGTGTAGTGCCCGATGCTGTGATGATATCGTCCCCTATTCTTTGTGTTAAATACTCATGGTCTTTGGTGGTGATGACTACCGAATTATCATCGGGTAGCACAATATCACTGCCGTTCCATGCTTTGTGCAGTATTGGCTTTACACCCGCACCGCTGCAATCGGGCGCGGTATCTACGTGGGCGCAATAACAAATAACAGGCACTTCCTTATCAGTAGTAGCAGGTATGGTGGCATATACATAGCCATGTTCGTCCAGCTCGGCATCGTTGATACCTATTGCTTTCAGTTCTTCCACCAGCATCCTGCTCAGGTCTTTCTGCTTTTCGGTAGAGGGTTGTGTAGGCGAGTTGGGGTCGCTCTGCGTGTCTACCTGTACATAGCGCATGAACCGTTCCGCCGCCGTATGCTGATAATTGTCTAAACCCATAATTTATCCTTTTCTGCAATTTGAAGCCGTAAAAATAGGCATTCTGTCCGCCATAAGGAAACCAGTTAAAACAATTGTAGTTTTGCCACCCGGATGGATAGCATTGAGAACATATTGATTTCTGAAATAATAACCGTGTCCCTCACGCTGTTTGCGGTGATAGATATGCTCGGTTCAGTGCCTGTCTTGCTCTCCCTGAAGAAGAAAATGGGCGAGATTAACTCGGTACAGGCTACCCTGGTATCGGGCATCCTGATGGTGGCATTTTTCTTTGTAGGCGAACTGCTGCTGAACCTGATGGGCCTCGACATCAGTTCCTTTGCCATTGCGGGTAGTATCGTGATATTCATACTGGGGCTGGAAATGATATTGGGCGTTGACTTCTTTAAAACCGAGAGCGGGGAGAAATCGGGAAATATCGTCCCCGTGGCGTTCCCATTGATTGCAGGCTCGGGTACGCTGACCACCATCATGTCGCTGAAGGCTACCTACCACGCTTACAATATTCTTATATCTATACTTATCAACCTGGTAATTATATTCATCATCCTCCGTTCGCTCAAACTGATAGAGCGCGCACTGGGCCCTGCAGGTATCATTGTAGTGCGGAAGTTCTTTGGCGTAATACTACTGGCGATTGCCATCAAGATTTTCAAAAACAATATCGGTATCAGCTTTTAATATTCACTGCTGCCGTATATCATCCTTACCTGGTCTTCGTATTTACGCTCTATTATTTTGCGTTTGATTTTCAACGACGGAGTAAGTTCACCTGTGTCTATCGTCCACTCGTGCGGCAACAGTACAAAGCGTTTAATCTGCTCTGTATGGCTGAACAGGGGGTTATATTTATCTATCTCTTTCTGAATTTTACTAATCACCTCGGGCATAGCTACCAGTTCTTCATTGCTTTCGGGCGCCGAAATGCCTGTATTACGCAGCCAGTTGCGCAGGTTCATATAGCCGGGAACGATTAGCGCGCTTACAAACTTCTGCCCCGCGCCCATTACTATCAGCTGCTCTATATACTGGCTTTCTTTCAGTTTGTTTTCTATCACCTGAGGGGCTACATATTTACCCCCTGATGTTTTGAATATCTCTTTCTTCCTGTCGGTTATTTTCAGGAAACGGCCTTCCACCCATTCACCTATATCGCCTGTCTTCAGCCATCCGTCGGGGGTTAGTACATCTGCGGTCAGTTCTGGGTGTTTATAATAGCCTATCATGATGTTATTGCCCCGGCACCAAATCTCCCCATCTTCAGCCACTTTTACTTCTACATTGTCTATCAGCGTACCTATAGAGCCTATGCGCCTGCCATCGCTCTCAAACCTGTTCACCGATACCACCGGCGATGTTTCCGTGAGCCCGTACCCTTCCATAATGATAATCTTAGCCGCAGTGAACACACGTATCAACCTCGGCTGGCAGGGTGCGCTGCCTGTTACTATGGCTTTTACATTACCCCCTAAGGCTTCTCTCCATTTTTTAAATATCAGCGCATTGGCAATGGTTAATTGTATCCTGTACCAAAGGCTGCCCCTGTTAACGTTATCAAATTGAAAACCCAGCTTCAGCGCCCAGAAGAACAATGCTTTTTTAATGCCCGTCAACTCCTGCCCCTTGGCGAGTATTTTTTCATATACTTTCTCCAGCAGGCGGGGTACGGTAGTGAATACCAATGGCTGTACCTCGCGCAGGTTGTCGCCGATGGTCTCCATACTCTCGGCATAATAAATACTCAGCCCCGCGTCTATGTATATATAACTTACCGTGCGTTCAAATATATGGTTCAGCGGCAGGAAGCTCAAGGTCTTAGCCCCCCGCTCTGCAAAGGAGAATGCAGGCATGGAATCGTACACATTACTTACGATATTTTTATGGCTCAGCATCACGCCCTTGGGATTGCCCGTAGTGCCCGATGTATAGATGATGGTAGCCAATGTGTCTTCTGTTATCTTATCCAGCACAGCCTGGTCGGGCGCAAGCTTTTTATCTATCAGTTCCGTCCAGTTGTGTACACCGGGTATTTTATCAAAGGAGTAAATATGTTTGAGCGTAGGCACATTATCAAATGCGGGTTTGAAACGCTTGTACAGTTCTTCGCTGGCTACAAACAATACATGCACTTCGGCCTCTTTCAGAATGTACTCCATCTCGCCCGTACTGATGGTGGGGTACAATGGTGTCAGCACCGCACCGCTCATCTGCACGCCCATATCGGTTATCAGCCATTCCGGCCTGTTGGGCGATACGATGGCTATCTTTTCCTGGTGTTCGGCCTCCAGTATATCGTTGCGTATGTCCAGCGATTGCAGGCCACCGCACAGGTGCTTAGCCATATCCCATGCCTCGGCAGTGGTATAGCTGCGCCAGGCACCCTGCTCTTTGCCGGCAAACAATACAGATGAAGGTTCTTGCTTCACCCTTTTGGCCACTATGTCAAATATGCGTTTCACCATAACAAGCAATTGTGTTTTAAAGAATGCTCCGCGTCTTTGCGCCTCTGCGGTTAAATAAACACCACACCCGAAATCTTCTACTTAAATATAACGATTTTCAAAACGCAATGGTTATGTTTCGGCGGTAATCTTCATTACTTTTGGCAGGATTTAACAATAAGAGGATAGTTCATCCATGCGGCTCAGTATCAACCATCTTGTTCCGTTGCCACTAAAACAACAGCACAATACCTACAATGTTACGGCGTGGGAGCAGGATATGGTATTCAACCAGGGCGAACAGGTACTGGTGCAGGGGCCATCAGGCTCAGGCAAAACTTTGTTCATCAATACCCTGTACGGATTGCGCAAAGATTTTGCGGGGAAAGTGCATTGGAGCGCCTACAATATGCACGAGGTTACACCCATGCAATTATCGCAATTGCGCGCCGCATCCATCAGCATTGTGTTCCAGGACCTGCGCCTGTTTCCGGAACTGACCGTATGGGAAAACATAGACATCAAACGCCGCCTGACCGATACAGTACCGGGTTACGATGCTGAACAATGGCTGGAGCGCCTGGGCCTGAAAAACAAATTAGATATACCAGCCGGCACTCTGTCTGTCGGCGAACAGCAACGGGTAGCTATAGTGCGCGCACTATCCCAACCTTTTGAGTGGCTGCTGCTTGATGAACCTTTCAGCCATCTCGATTTTTTCAACCGACAAAAAGCCATCGCACTGATAAAAGAGGTAGCGGGCTATACACGCGCGGGCATCATCGTTACTTCCGTAGCCATGAACGAAGATTTTGTGTACGATAAAAAACTTCTGCTGTGAAACAGAGGCCGCGCAAAGCGATACTACGCAAGCTGCTGCTGCGCCGCCGTGGCAACAAACGGCTGTGGCCCGCGCTCCTGTCCCTGTGCATGGGCACAGTCATACTGCTGTATGGTATCATCCTATATACGGGTTTCCGCGATGCGCTTTCGGGCAAATACGATAAAGACAGTATCGAAGGCACTTACCTCACCATCAGCAAAGAGATAGATGCGAACCAGGAAATCACCAAACAAAAACCCGCGCTGTTCAGCAATACCGAAATACGCGCCCTCGGCAGCATACCCGTGGTGCAGGATATAGGCATGTTCACCTCCGCACGGTTTCCGGTAGAGGTGGCTTTTGCAGGCGACAGCACACAATTTTCTACACGCCTGTTTATTGAGTCGGTACCAGACAGGTTTATTGATGACAAACCGCTCGACTGGTATTGGCAATACACCGCTAAAGAAGTGCCCGTTATCGTATCTACCGAATTCCTGAACCTGTACAACTTTGGCTACGCGCCCAACCAGGGTGTGCCGCAACTGACCAAAGGCACTATACAAACATTGAGGTTTACACTAAAGGTAGGGACGGGTAATGATGCCGCTGAATACACAGCAAGGGTTGCAGGCTTCTCCGACCGTATCAGTTCTATACTCGTGCCGGAATCGTTTATAGAGTTTGGGAACCAACACTATGCAGCCGCACAGCCGGAGCCGCAACCTTCACGGCTGATACTGAAAGTAAAAGACCCGTCTAACGAACTGCTGACGGAATACCTGCACGAAGCAAAATACGAAACCAACAACGAACTGTTGCGCAGCAACCGTATGCGCACAGTGGTATATGCCGCCAGTCTTGGCCTGGGGCTGCTGGCTATAGTGCTGCTGCTAATGGGGCTATCAGTATTCACCCTCTTTACAGAACTCACCATCGCCCGTGCGCAGCACAACCTGCAACTGTTGGTGCAGCTTGGCTACGCACCGCGCTTCCTCAGCAGGTTTATATTCAGGCGTTATGTCATTATCATACTGGCGGTAATGATAGCAGCAGGCATAGCCACCATCTACGCACAGGTGCAAACTGCTAAAGCCGCTCTCGAGCTGGGCCTGCACATCACCCGCTTCCCCGGCTGGGAAGTATGGGTGGCGCTCTCTATTGTCACACTCATCATGCTGTTGTTGGTAAAACGGAAAGTGGATAAGGGGGTGAAGTAATGCTCATATATTCCACCCTGGAAGTTTGTCCCGATGTAAGCGGGAGAGGTGCCCTGTGAACACAGGGGGGAGGATGTACACTCGCGATGGAAAATTCCTCCTTGGAAGGAGGTACCCTGTGAACACAGGGGGGAGGATGTACACTCGCGCTGGATATACTCGCGATTGCCCAACGCGAGTGTACATCCTCCGTCACACGTTCGTGTGCCACCTCCTTCAAAGGAGGAATTACAAGAGTGCGTATATTTACGGTATGCGCAACAAGGTTATTCCATACAATCCTAAGCTTAAGGAGTTGGCAAGTAAACTGCGCAAACAGGGTATCTTAAGCGAAGTACTGCTATGGCAGGCTGTAAAAGGCAAGGCACTCGGAGTCGAATTTCACCGGCAGGTACCCATGCTGGATTATATAGTTGACTTTTACTGTCATGAGTTGATGCTGGTAATTGAAATTGATGGCATCACCCACATCTTTGACGGCGCAGAAGAACGTGATGCACACCGTCAATCAAGAATTGAAGCATATGGAGTCCAGTTTCTGCGCTTTAACGACAACGAGATAAAAAAAGACATGACAGGCGTTATCCGTATTATTGAAAATACCATCGCTTTGATTCAGGAACAAAACAACTAAACACTGATTTTAAAAATTCCTCCTTCAAAGGAGGTACCCTGTGAACACAGGGGGGAGGATGTACACTCGCGATAGATTTACTCGCGACTATCCTGCGCGAGTAGACATCCTCCGGCACACGTTCGTGTGCCACCTCCTTCTAAGGAGGAATTGTAATTGTGAACACCTATTTAAAAAATTCCTCCTTGGAAGGAGGTACCCTGTGAACACAGGGCGGAGGATGTACACTCGCGCTGGAAAATTCCCCCTCTTCTACTCCTCCTTCACATACTCCTGTATCGTCGTCTCCCGCTTGTCCTTCGATTCGTTATGAGTCACTAACCGGCCGCCGATAATCCTGAAAACGACTTTATGAATATAGGGCGAACCGTAAACTGGTGTGTAGTCCATATTGCATACCACCTGTTGTTCGCTTTTGTCGAATGTATAGCTGCCGCTCAGAGGTGTTCCGTTGCCGCCACTTATCATGTACACCGAATCGGCAGTAAAACGATAGCCCATTTTACTATGTACATGCTGCAACTCCGCAGCTTTTTTATCAAGGTCGGCTTGTTCATCTTTCGGCAATTCACCGTAAAATTCCCCTACCATTTCCGTTACATACCTATCCATCACTTCCGGGTCGTCCCTGTCAAACTGTAGCACTCCGTTTACCCTGGTGGTGTTGAGCAGCCAAACACCATATATATCTTCCTTTGTCTTGATAGCCTGGCAACTATAGCTAGCCGATACCACCACAGTTAACAATAAAACCTGTAAGGCCCTCATCACATAACATCTTTAACTGTAAAATTACGGTATATACACTCCTTATCAGGCAGGACTGTTAAAAAACTCCCTCCAAAAAAAATCGCCCACCTATTATACGGTTTTCAAAAATTCTATTTAACTTTGAAATACAAAGTGCTTTTTAACTAACATCTTAAACGAAATATTATGACTATGACATCCAACAAAAGACTGGCCATCATTTTCTCTGTTATTGCAGGCATACTGGCTATACCGCTTATTGCTATGCAGTTTTCTGATGAGGTAGACTGGAGCTTATCAGACTTTGTGATAGCAGGCGTGCTGCTGCTCGGTACCGGACTAATTATTGAGCTGGTGATAAGCAAAGTGCGCGGCACCGCCAATCGCCTGGCCATTTGCGCCGCAGTTCTCCTGGCACTGTTCCTTATCTGGGCCGAGCTGGCTGTAGGTGTCTTCGGAACACCATTTGCGGGTTCGTGAGGTAAGTCCTGCGCGAATAGATATCCTCCGTTCCCGCACATGCGGATACCACCTCCCGTGTTACTCACTTCGTTCGCGAGACCGCTTCGCTAAGTTCTAAGGAGGAATGATTGCCCGGCGCGAGAAGCCCCTAAATCCCCTGACGGGGGACTTTTACACAGCGCCAAATCCGGCGCAGGTATACATAATGGTATATGATAAAAATCAATAGCATTATGACAATAATCATACATTCTTCCTTTATTCAAAGAGAACTTTGTTCTAAATAAAACAAAACTCATGATTAGGAAACTTTTTTACGTTGCTGCTACATTATTGCTTTTCTCAACTTTCGCAAATGCTGCAATAGGCAAAAAAGACACGGTAATGGTTTACCAACCCGGGCCGGGGGTCAACGACTCTACGGATATGGGTGGTATTAATGCCGGCATGGATACCTGGGTGTACGAGGGGAACCCAACGACGAACTACAAAAATGACATGTACATAATTACCGCCCCGATAAGTAACTGCAATAATACCCACTCACAGGGATTGATACGCTTCGATTTAGGGAACCTGCCTGACACGGTAGATTCAGTATTTGTCGGATTTACACATTTCGACCATACCAGCTACTGTTATTCCGGCTGCAATGCTGATTTTTACTTTGCGAGGGCAACGCAACCCTGGTACGAAAATGATGTTACTTATAGTAACCAACCTGCAACTGACACTGCTTTCTACGGGCCGGTTAATGTCACTTTCCCTAACAGTTTCGGAACGCGTGAGTATGACATTACGCATACCTACCGGCAGTGGCGCGATAGTACAGTTCCCAATTACGGCATGATGATATATTCAAATACTGTCACCTGCAATAATGCTGCTGTAATGTTTTATGTTCATACTTCTGACGACACAAATACAGTTACCCGTCCTTATCTTAAAATATTCTATAAAGTTGATACCGGAACAATAGATACCGGCACGAATATCAATCAGGTACAATCAGACAACAATGTAAAAATCTATCCTAATCCCGCTACATCGGATGTAACGGCCACATTACAGGTACAGCAGCAGGGCAATGGCTGGTATGCTATTACCGATATAGCAGGCAGGATTGTAATAAAAGAAGAAGTGCAATGGCAAACAGGGGAAAACACAATCAGGATGCCCCTCCAAAACCTGGGCAATGGCATGTACTTTTATATGTTGTATACACCTGATGGTAAATATGCCGGTAAGTTAATGAAACAGTGATATATAACTCCCTGAAATAAACAATCCCACGGCTGAGCCGTGGGATTGTTTATTTCAGGGCATTGTAAAAGCTTAGTTCTATCCAAAAATATATTTCCAGGCCAATGCTGCCGGTAAACTACACACTCGTTGTGGATTTGACCGCCACTGCCCTACCCTTCTTCCCTTTGGGGAAGTAGTAATTATACACCATTTTGCCAAGTATTTCGTTCACGTTGCGGATGCCGTGGTGGTCCAGCCATTGCTTGAAATCATCCGGCTGCGGGGTGACGAATTTTATTATCTCTTCATTCTTCAGGCTGATGATAAAGGTATCTATACTGAAAATGTAGGCGGACAGTTCTGCCGCCAAGTGGTTGAAACCCGGGAATTCTTGTGTCATGGTTGGTGATTTTTGATGGTAAAGGTAGGAAAAGCAAAATACTTAATCAACATATATGTTGATTAATATTCCCTATTGTCTTTCTACTATTGAGATGTGCCAAGCGTAATAAATAAAATACAGAGAAGAAGGCTGAAGAAGCTGGGAGAAAAAATAAAAGCCCTGCGTATGGAAAAAGGCATGACCCTTAAAGACCTGGCACATTCTATAGGCAAAGACCCTCAATCTATAAGCCGTGTAGAATTAGGGTTAAGTAATCCTACATTTATTTACCTCACAGAAGTTTGCGAGGGCCTGGGCATAGAGGTGAGTGAGTTGTTGAGGGATGTTTAAAAGGCCACTACCCAGCCCGGTTTATTGGCACAAGTGGAAAACACTTGCGCCAATGGGGGATGTATAACCACCAGTTGCAAACCGGCAGGAGTGGGTTTAGATAATAGCTACAAGTTTAGCCATTCTAACATCTTCTTGCTTACTGTAAATGAATGATACTTATTTGGTTCTAAATAATTTATTCTTGAGTGTTGAACAACTTCATACTCATTGACTATGTCATCTAGTTTATTATAAAGACGAATTAACTTAAAATATGGCGCCATAGCCCTAAAGGATTTTACAACATTATCGTGGCTATCCATCAAATAATCAATCTGCAAATCACGTTTATGGTATTTAACATTCAACGTATTAATTTTTGCAATTGCCAGGGCAAGATATGGACTGCTTCCAAAATCAGGTTTTTCTAATAACAATCTGGTAATAAAAATACTCAAAAAGGTTCCACAGTCATTTGTATCATCTAAGTTTTGTGACAAGTAATATAAACTAAGATTTGGATCTGATGACAGAGCGATACTTATTGCATATTCATTAGGGTGTCTATATAATTTCTGTTGTAGTGATGAAAGATGAGGGGACTTCACTAGATATTCAGCAGAGAGATATTCTTGCAATGATTTATGTGAAAACTCATATTGATCAAACCCGCTATTGAGAAATAACCCTGTATGACTTTCTAATTCCTGTACAACTCTGTTGACTTCTGACTCAGGGAGGTTGAAATCTGAACAAATATCAGTATACGCTAATTTAAGTTTTACCTTATCGAAAATTGTTGTTTGAAATTTTTCTGTAAGCGTATACGCTAAACTGCATAAGAATTCAAATTTCCTATCAAGGGTGAATCCTGAATATATGGATTGTCTATGCAGTCCTCTTTGCAGATCCCAGTCTTCAATCAATAGGTATACAATCTTTTTGTAAACGGTCTTAGGTTTTTCTGGAATAAACCCATACCTTAAATACAAGGCACACAAATGTGCAAGATTGAGAGGTCGTATCACAGTGTCCTTAAAAGGAGATCTGACTATTTGGGAATATAAATTTTTTGCTTTAGCGTCATCAGTAATCCATTTGTTGATAAACTGCTCTATTTGTTCATTTGATAGAGGGCAAATTTCCAATGTCTTTGCATTTTCTACATCTAAATTGAATTCACCGGTTCGAGATGTCAATATAAATCTTGAACGCTCAAGTTTTAAACTTAGGTCAACTAATTGATTTTGTAGAGAACGTGCAATTTTACGATTAGAAATCTCGTCAAAGCCATCAAGTATTATAAAGGCATTTAAACTATCTAGAATATCAATTGCAATTCGTTTTATTATTGAATTGTAAAGGTCTTTATTATGCAGTCGTTCATCTTGTCCTATCTCTGAGTTAAATACAACATCAACACCGAAAATGTTCAGAATTGTTTTGTATAATGATTGGTAACTATTTGAGTCGTTTAACTCTCTCAGACGGATAACTATTGGAATGTTAAAGTCCTTATTAAGAAGCTTCTGTTCGGAAAAACAAATCAAACACAGATATTTTGAAAGGGTAGTCTTACCAGCACCTGGACCACCAAGAATAATAAGATTCGTAGTTTCTTCTGAAATTATGTCTTGTATTGATTTCTTTTGTTCGACAGTGGAATTTATGTGTGTACTTTTAGGGGTGAGATAAAAATCCAAGGATATAAACACTTCAGTTAATATTTTTCTTTCACTAAGATCCTTGAACTGGATATTCTCACACCAATTACTAGCGGCCGTCAGACTACTATTTAGCTGCTTGTAGATTTCATCTTCAGTCCCAAGCACCTCAAAATAGTCATGATATGCCTCTACAATATTTTTTTTCTTATTTGCATCTTTTTGCCTTTCGATAATTGTTGTATTCTCTTTCTCAACTATTTGCTTTGAAACTGATATAACTTTTTTTATTGTGCTTTCTACTAATATCTCAGCCAATATTTCTTTAAGATTAATCGATGCAATAGATTTTAGAAAATCATCTATCATTATATATATTTTTTGACGATTGTAGTACATTAACCCGCTACCGCAAGTTTGCAACTTACCTTGTTAAAACCCTTCTCAGCATAGTCTCCCAGGAGGCAAATCTCCCGATTTGCTATTCCACCACTCCCGCTTCTTCTTTCAGTTTATTCAGGTAGTTCATGCTGAAATTGATTTTCAGCTCTACCCACATAGGCAGGTGGTCCGACATCTGGAACGTGCACCATGTTTTTTCATAATACTCTTTGAGTGAGGCTTTGGTGGCTATGGTTTTTTTCAGCCCGTCCAGCTCTTTGTTAATCGCTGCTTTCTTCTTCGCTGTTGCCGCTTTTGCCAGTTCTTCTTTGCAGGCATCTATTTTATTATTGACGATAGCCAGTATATCCTGCCTGAAATGCTCAAACTGGGCGGGAGTGTACACCTTTTCGTAATAATCATAGGCTCCCGCGCTATTGGGGCTATCGGCAAAAAGCACTTCACCCTCCTTTTCACGATAGGCTATCTGGTCGTAGTGTTTGGTCTTTAGTTTATTGGTGGGTATGGGTTTCGTTTTTATCTGCTCTGGTATGATAAACTTGTTGTTCTCCAGGGCCTGCATAGTTTCATGTTTCGGGCTTACTATGTTAAAGTCGCCCAGCAATATGATGTTCTCCTCCTGCTGCTTCGCCCTGTCACTGAAGAACTTAGCTATGGCGGCAATCTCGTCAATACGCCTTTGCAGCGCGGCGCCTGTGTCTGAACCGAAGTATATATGCACCGTACACAACTGGAACTTGAACCACCCTGCCTGGAAAGCGACTAAATAGGGCGTACGTGCGAACTGGTTTTCTGACACTAATTTGTTTTTAGGCAATACTATTTCCCCGGCTATCTTTTTGAATAGCACACGGCGCTTGTCAAATATATACGCCATGCGTTCGCCGTTGCCCGAGCTTCCTTCTGTTACATCGGTCAGTATATAATCCCAGTTCTCGCCCATTATATACATCAGCTTCTGGAAAGTGGTCAGGTTGTCGCTTACCTCCTGCACGGCAATTACATCGAAAGAGGACAGCACTTCAGCAATGTAAAAATAGCTTTCAGGCAACCTGTGCCCGTGGCCAAACTTGTTGGAGCCGAAGTCACGGATATTCCATGTGGCCACCAGCAGGTTTTCGTTCAGTGTTTTAGCAGGCACCTTGGCAGCCAGGTCGGTTTTCAAACCTATCAGCATATCAGTTACCTTTTTCCGGCGTTCGCTGTCGCGTATATCGGTTCTTAGTGCATAGTATCTCATTACAGATGATTTGAAGAGTTGAGTGTCAAACCATAAATATCTAAATATCTTTTAACATAAAAAAGCGGGAAAAACACTATTATTAAATTATTTATAATACAAAATAGCTAAGCAATAAAACAATATTTTTACGTATATTTGCATACATAGTTTACCGCGGTTTCACCAGCCCGCGGGCAAGTTCTTTGACATCATACGGAGGTATACCGGAAACAGTTTTTGTGCTATCCTTCCTGTTTTGTTCCCACAGGGGAACATTCGGAACAAAATGCAGTGCTGGTTATCAGGTAGTTACGCGCATAATGAGGCAAAAAAATTAAAACCAAAATTCAGGGAACAAAATGGAACATTTTCTCAGTCCCCCCTGGCGGAGAATATCAGGCAACAAAAAAGGGGCGAACCCGCCCCTTCAAAAAAAACTTATGACTTACGACTTATGCCTTACGACTCCTGTCTACCCCGGTATCCTGGACATATACTTTTCCATTTCCTTTATCTGCGCTACCACCTGTTCGTTTTTTGACTTGCAGGCCTTGGCTTTGCCGAAGTATAATTTCGAGCTGCGGAAATCCCTGCGCTGCATGCACAGTCCTGACAGTTGCAGGTAAGCCGTGGCCTCGCTGTCTTTATCGGGCAGGCCCATCTTTACCGCTTTGCGCAGGTACTCGTAGGCCTCTTTGTTATTGCCTTTCTTAAAAGCGATGGCGCCCAGTTGCAGGTATGCGCTGCCCTCAAATTCTTTCTCAGCCATACCGGATGCCAGTCCTTTCTTCAGGTCCGATTCCGCTTTGTCCAGGTCATCGGTCATGGTAGATATATTGGCACGCAGCATGTAGTACGACGAGCGCACCGGCTTGTACAGCAGGTTAGGGTATTTTACCTTATCCATCAGCTTTTGCGCGCCTTCCATATCACCATCCTCTATATACTTCTGTATCAGCGTCATGGGCCCTATCAGGAAGTGCGCCACTATCATGAGTATACCCACCAGGAAGGGCAGCCAGGCTATCCACCAGGTCACTTCAAACCCCAGCCAGAAACCCAGGGCTATCACCAGGATGGCTAAGGGCAACCTGTATGCTACTATAAAACGTCTTAAGGCTAATTTCATTTTTCTATAATTGGCTGCAAAGATAGTTTTTTACAGGTCTTCTTCCCGCTCCAGCATCAGGATACTGTGCTGAGGTACGATATAGTATTTTTCGCCCTCATATAACACCTCGGTACTGCCGCCTACCAGGAAGATGGCCAGGTCGCCCTCACGCGCCTGCAGGGGGATATATTTTACTTTCTCCTGCGGTTCTTTCCATACCTCATCGTCGTCGGCCACTACGGGAATGGGGAAACCGGGGCCAGTTTTGATGATATAGCCCTGCTGCACTTTTTCTTTTTCCTGCACGCCCGGGGGCAGGTACAATCCACTGCTGGTGCGCTCGTCAGGCTTCGATGGTTTTATCAGCACCCTGTCGCCCACTATCACCAGTTTCTTCCACTTGTTATCTGATGTTATATTTACCATAAGTTTTTAAGTGAGGTGCGAAATTACATCATTAATTTTGGGTGGAGTAAGCTGTAGCCTCCTTGCTTTGCACAGCGCCTGTATATATGAAAAAGAAAGATTGGTATGAAAACTGGTTCAGCTCTGCCTGGTACAAAATACTGTACCGCGAAAGGGACGAACTGGAAGCCGAACAGTTTGTAGAAACACTGGTAGGGCACCTGCTGCCATTGCCCGGCAGCCGTATGCTGGATATAGCCTGCGGCGAGGGGCGTTACGCGCGTCAGTTGGCTGCACATGGTTTTGATGTAACAGGTATTGACATATCGTACTCCGCTATAGGTAAAGCACTGAAACAGGAGGACGACAGGCTGCACTTTTATGTGCACGATATGCGGTTCCCATTTTATATCAACTACTTCGACTATGCGTTCAACTTCTTCACCAGTTTCGGCTACTTTGCCACCGACCGCGACCATGTGATGGCGGCCAAATCGTTTGCCGCCGCGCTGAAGAAAGACGGGCTGCTGGTGATAGACTACCTGAACGCCCCCTATGTGCTGGACAACCTGGTGCCTCATGAAACGATAGTACGGGGTGAATATGTGTTTGACATAACGCGCAGGGTAGAAGGCAAGTATATCATTAAAGACATACGTTTTAATGATAAAGAAGGTAAAGCATTGCATTATGCCGAAAGGGTGGCCGCCTTTACCCTCTCCGACTTCTTACAGATATTTAAAAAAGCAGGCCTGTCGCTGTCGGGTACTTACGGCGACTATGAGTTAAATAATTACAACCCCGCCGAATCAGAACGGTTGATAATGATGTTTAAAAAATAAGCGATTGAAAGAACTGCACGACTGGCTGATATATTGGGACTTCACCGCATGGTATTACCTGAATACCCAGTGGGTAAACGGCTTTTTCGATGTGCTGATGCCCTTCCTCCGCAACCAGTGGACATGGGCGCCGTTGTACCTGTTCCTGCTCGTTTTTATGCCGCTCAACTACGGGCGCAAGGGCTGGATGTGGTGCGTGTTCTTCCTGCTCACATTCGCCATCAGCGATTACCTGAGCGCCAGCGTCATCAAGCCCTACTACCTGCGTATGCGCCCCTGCAACAATCCTTATATACACGATATAGTACACCTGCTGGTACCCTGTGGCAGCGGTTACAGCTTTCCGTCCAGCCATGCGGCCAATCACTTTGCATTGGGCATTTTCTCAGCAGTTACTATGGGCAAAAGGTATAAATGGGTTTGGCCTGCGGGCCTGCTATGGGCCTTGTCCGTAGGCTATGCACAGGTGTACGTAGGTGTGCACTTTCCCGGCGATGTACTGATGGGTGGAATATTGGGCGTCATTGCCGGTATGCTCACGGGCTATGCTTACAACCGTGTGTACCAGCGCGCTGCCTCACTCCCCCTCAACGGGAGCTGATATATTCGTTAAACTCGTCCTTTGAGCTGCTGAAGGTGAACAGGTCTTCCAGTTTCCAGTAGTCCTGTTTGTCCAGTGCCCTGTCGTAAGACCATTTGGCAAAATCGAGTTTGCTGTCTTCAAATGTCAGCCATTCCATCATCCTCCGCACCTGTACTGAGTAGTAGGTACGTTCAGCCAGTACCGACTTCATCAGTTTCAGCTTTTCTGTATCGGTAATCCTGTCGTCGGTGCGTGCTTTCAGGTCAGTCAGGTCTTTGTCTGTCAGTATGTTGCTGCTGGTGCCCGGTACATCGTTATTATCGGGTTGGTCGTAGTCCAGGTAGGCGTCCTCCATGTCCATAGTCCTGATGCGCATGCGGCCTGTTTGCTTGTCCACTACGCAATGTGTTACTGTACCTGCATCTATGCGTATGCGGCCTGTATATAGCAGTTTGGCACGCCCGCCGCCTTTCTTATATTCCAGGTACTCGTACACACGCAGGTCGTGCCAGCCGCGGGGCAGGTTGCCAATAGTTATCGTACGGCCATGCCTGTCGTAATACCGGTTATCTACCGACACCACAATAGGCTCGTGGTCGTTGGTACGTATTTCTAATACGCTGCGCTGGCTGTATTGCGCCATAGCGGGGACAAATGCTGTAATGATGAAAAGCAATGTGTAGACTAACCTGCTCATAACGTATAGATTTGAAGTATAAAAATATAGAAACGGAATTCAATACCTATGCCAATCAGCTCCGGCAGTGGCTATTTACCAATTATTTAACGCCCCGCGAAAAATGCGGCTAATATACCTGCTGATACCGCTGCGTTCAACGATTCAGCTCCACCCTTCCTCGGAATGGTGACGCGATGGGTGGCATGTTGCAATAAGTCGGCGGGCAAACCTTTAGATTCATTGCCTATGAGTATGATGCCTTCTCCCGGATTGTCAATCGTATATATACTGCCACCATCAATAGTAGCGGCAAGTACCGGCAACGCTGTCTCTTGCAGGAATATGCTCATATCAGTAGTATGTAGTTTTACCCTCAGGCGCCCACCCATGGCTGCCTGCACTACTTTGGGGTTGTAGTAGTCTACCGAATCGGGGGAGGCTATTACATGCTCTATGCCAAACCAATCGGCTATGCGGATGATGGTGCCCATATTGCCGGGGTCCTGTATCTGCTGCAATGCTATACTCCACCCTTGGCGGGGCAATATAGGTTCTGCCCCCGGCATGGATACAACCAGCAACACCTTATTAGGTGTTTGCAAGGTGCTTACCTTTTCCAGTTCCTGTTCAGTAACGATGCAGTGTTCTGCACCGGGGTGGCGTATGAGCACTTCGCTGTTCTTTTCAGCCCAGTCGGCAGTAGCTACTATCATTTGCACACCGGCATCCGAGGCCAGCCATTCGCGGGCTATTTTGTCGCCTTCCGCCGTAAATACATTATATTGTTTACGGTATTTTTGCTGACTTAACGACCGAATGTACTTACTTTGCGCATTTGATAGCATAGCTGCAAAAATAGAAATTAATTGTACCGGGCAGGCGCATGAGCAATAAAATAAGTGTACATATATTAACCGCACTACTGTGGATGGCACTATTAGCCGGCTCGTGCAACAGCGCCCGCCACCTGCAAGACGGACAATACCTGCTGAAAAGCAATTCGATAAAATTTGAAGAGGAGAAATACATAGATAATAAAGCCGAACTGTCTGACAGGCTGAGCGGGGCGATAGTACAGAAACCCAATTCTTCTTTTATTTTCGATGGATTAAAATTGAAACTCTTCCTCTACAATATGAGGTATGAAAAATACCAGGCAGATTCAGCTAACTTCCAGTTAGAATCCCGCACGGTAGAGCCGCCCGTCGTGTATGATAGCACCACTATCCCCCTGTCAAAAACCTACATGGAATCCTACCTGTTTCAACAGGGCTATTTTTATGCCCGGATTGATGACACCACTAAATTCAATGAAAAGAAAAAGAAAGCCACGGTAATATATAAGGTGGACCCTGGAATTAATTACCTGATAAAGCGTGTATTTTTTACAGACATTCAAGACACTGTTATCCGGAATATTGTACGCGAGGTTTTTTACAGCACCTTCCTACGCACCGGCAAAGCCTATTCCGCCGATCTTATTGAGCAGGAAAGAAACAGGCTTTCATCTGTAATAAGGGACAGGGGTTATTATTACTTTTCCAATAGCAATATCAGCTTTGTGCTGGACACCAGCAACAAGGAAATGCTGAAAGAAGACGAAAGCTTGTTGAAAGATGCCAGCGAGATAGTAACCCTGAAAAAAGAACGCCCCCGGCCTACGCTGGATATCTACATCAGCATTACAGATAACGAGGAGGGCACTGCATTCAAGCGCTACGGCATCAACCGCATCTCGGTGTACCCCGATTTCAGGGACAGGAGCGACGCCAGGGACAGCACTATGATACAGAAGAAAATAGACAATACAACATACCGTTACCACGACTACTACATACGTGAGAAAGTAATACACAACCATACGTTTTTCCAGTCCAACAACTACTATGCTCAAAGCGACTACGACAAAACCCTTACTGAACTCAACGGGTTGGGTGTTTTCGAGTCGGTTAGGGTATTGTATTTTGAAGACACAGCACGAAAAGACGGGGCAAACTGGTTGAATTCTGTTATCCTCGCAGCACCAGCGGATAAGTATGATTTTAATACAAGCTGGGAGGCTTCTACCGGTACTACCTACACCCTGGGCAGCGGATTGACATTGGGGTTGCGGCACAAGAATATTGCCAAAGGTGCCAACCTGCTTTCTACCTCAATCAGCGGAAGTATAGAAAACCAGTTCGATACGCTGGCAGACAAATTTTTTGTACTAACGAAATCTTTGGGTGTCAATGCCAGTCTGGAATTTCCAAAATTTCTGCTACCAATCAGCAGAGAGCGGTACAGCATCAGGAACAGCCCCCGCACAGAGATAGCCATAGGTGCCAACTTACTCGACCGTGTGAAATTTTTCAGGTTGATTAATATATCATCCAGGTTTACCTACAAGTGGAGAGAAACCAGCACCAAATCATGGGAGGTATCCCCGATATTTTTCAACGATATATCCCTGCCATACAAGCACCCCGATTTTGAACAACGATTAGCCACCAACGACTTTTTAAGAAACAGTTACCGGGAAACGTTCATTGAGGGTGAAAACATTGCATGGACGTTCAGCAATGCACAGAAAGCCAAGTGGTACGATGACTACAGTTATGTGAGATTAGGCATTGAAGAAGCAGGGGGATTGATGAGTGGGATTGTAGCTCTCAGGCCGGGTATTGTGGGCCACTATTCGCAATATGTAAAGCTGGATTACGACCTGCGCCATTTCATAGTACAGAGGCATGCCACCACAGCGCTTCGCCTTTTTGGAGGCGTAGGTATGCCCTACGGACCTAATTCAACTACATTACCTTACCTGAAACAGTACTTTGTGGGTGGGCCTTTCAGCATGAGGGGCTGGCGTATCCGTACGCTCGGCCCGGGCAGCTTCGTAGATACGTCAAAACTGGGAGAAAGCAATACCAACAGCTTCATAGACCTGACAGGGGATATTAAAATAGAAATGAACGCCGAATACCGTTTTGAAATATTTAAACTGTTTGGCGGTATGCTCCTCTTCAATGGTGCGCTCTTCGGCGATGCGGGAAATATCTGGCTGGCGCGCAAATCGTCCAGCTATAAATACGGCGAGTTTCAGTTCAACCGTTTGTACAACGATTTGGCGGTAAGTGGTGGCATGGGTGTACGTATAGATATTGCGGGTCTGTTTGTATTCCGTACTGACCTGGCCATGCCTTTGAAAACACCGGAAAACCCGGACTATAAAAATATACTCAGCCAGGGCTGGCTACCCAATGGCTTCGACCCGCTGAACGGGCATTGGCGCAAAAGGAATTTTGTGCTGAATATCGCCATCGGATACCCTTTCTGACCTATTATTCATTTAGTATTATCTTTGGCTACGTATGCGTAATATAAAAATCATAGAAGTGCGCTCAGAAATTGGTGCGGGTACCCGTGGCGCCAGCCTGGGTGTTGACGCCATCAAAGTAGCAGCTTTAGATTTCATGAGCAGCTTCTTCGTCAACTTCCCCACCGAGAACCTGGAAACCGAAAATCATTTGTTGTACGAGCCGGTTGCATCGCCCTATGCCAAAAGGATAAAGGGTATACATACTAT
>CAZEZM010000036.1:0-26712 GCA_964515955.1 uncultured Flavipsychrobacter sp.
AAAAACAAAGCCCGCCACAAGGGTATGGACTGGGATAAAGTACAGGCAAAGCTAGAGGCAGCTCCGGCCAAACTCTGGTCGCTCAACGAAATGGAAATGACAGGTGGCGAGCCCGATGTGGTGGACCATGATAAAAAGACGGGCGAATATATTTTTTATGATTGTGCAGCAGAAAGCCCCAAAGGCCGCCGCAGCATTTGCTACGACCACGAAGCGCTGGAATCGCGCAAGGAACATAAACCCGCCGACAGTGCCGTGAATATGGCTGCTGATATGGGTATTGAACTGCTGACGGAAGAACAATACCGAGAGTTGCAGCAGTTGGGCGAGTTCGACCTGAAGACTTCAAGCTGGGTAGATACGCCTGCCAAAATCCGCAAGCTCGGCGGCGCCCTCTTTTGCGACCGCCGCTTCGATACCGTATTCACCTACCACAACGGTGCGGAGTCTTATTATGCGGCAAGGGGCTTTCGTGGGGTGCTGAGGGTGTGACTACTCTTTAGCTTTTTCTTTGCCCTAACGAAACTAATTTATACAGCCACCCCAAACAGCCTGCCAACACCTGCGGTGATTACCATGGCCAATGTGCCCCACAACGTAATGCGCAGGGTCGCTTTCATTACATTGGAGCCACCCGTTTTGGCTGCAATGGCGCCGAGCAGCATCAGGAACGCGATCGTAAAGCCATACTGGTAGTACACCATATACTTTAGCGGCATGAAGATGGAAATGATAAGTGGCAATATAGCACCAACGGTAAAAGAAGCACCCGATGCGAAGGCTGCCTGTAGCGGCCTGGCCTGGCTTATCTCGTTAATGCCCAGTTCATCCCTTACGTGTGCGCCCAGTGCGTCATGAGCCGTCAGTTCTTTAGCCACCTGCAGGGCTGTTTCTTTTTTCAGGCCCCTTTGCTCATATATCGTAGCCAGGTATTGCATTTCTCCTTCAGGGTCTTCTGCCAGTTCTTTCTCTTCCCTGGCAATATCCGATTTCTCAATATCCGTCTGCGAACTAACAGATACATATTCACCCGCTGCCATAGCCAATGCTCCTGCTACCAATCCAGCCAGTGCTGCAAGGATTATAGGGTCGCGCGTGTCACTTGCAGCCGCAACGCCCACCGCTATACTTGCTGTAGAGAGCAACCCGTCATTTGCCCCAAGCACAGCCGCCCGCAGCCAGTTGCTTTTATGGATGTAATGGGGAGACAGATAATCCTTTAACGGGTTGGGGTGGCCGGGTTGAACACTCATACAATTATAGCTTTGTTTGTTGTAATAAAAGTAACAAAATCATTTTGGGCATTCTCTTTTCGTTGAGGCGGTGTCTAAAAATGTTTCTTATAGGTCGGTGTTGTCACCGTACCGATCAAAATGAATTCAAAATGTATATGCTTTAGATCCCACCTACCGCAGTGTTGACGGTTGATGACAACATCAACCAGAGGGAAAGGACAGTAGGAGGTTCACATTTGTCAGCGTTATTGAACTGATACTTCCCATTCGTCAGAAGTTAATTCTATTGTTTCCATAGCTTGATAGCATAATTTCTGAATGCTTTGAGCTGAAAGGTTTACTTCAATAAAGTATTCATTCTCAAGCTGCCTAGTTGCTCTGTCCTTTCCAACATATCTTGGAAAGTTATGAGCAATAACTTCAAACTTATCTGGTTCTAAATCAGCAATAGCGTTAAGGGTTTTCTCCATTACGTCTCTCCATGATTTTATTTCAAAATGTTGTCCTAATATCTTCAATCCTACAGGAGTAGTTCCGGTTACTTCCCGGATGCCTGTTGTTGTAGAATTTTCATGGCCGAAGTAATTCCAAATTTCTAATGCTCGTTTTGCTAATGTTTCTGCTCTTGATTCAATTTCAGATCTTGTCCAATGAGGAATGTCAGCGAAGTATTTGTTTATTTCAAGATGGCTTTCATTCAATGTTTTCTTTTTTGTTAAGAAGTCATCGTTTGAAAGCTCAGTGTTGTAAGCTGTCAAAGTTAAATTGCCTATGGTATGCAAATAAAGTTCATGTGTTTCATCCCAGTCATCTCCTAAATGTTCCTGCCACCACTCTGATAATGTCTGAGGCATTACGTGTTCAACTGTTAGGCTTTCAAAAGGAACGACTTCTTTGTGATTGAAACTACTTTCAATGGTCTCGAGTATAAGTTTTGTTTTGACAACCCTGTCTCCACCACCATAAAATTTTGTATCGCGAAAACGAAGGAAAAACTCATTGTCTTTCGGATAACCTTTGCCTTGAAGGATTGATTTGAAACCGTCTATAATGTTATTTGAATAATTGGATTTAATAAGCGGGTAAATGGTAGGGAAAATTTTATTTAATTGATTTGTGGCTATGTTGCACACAAATCTTCTTATTAAAAAGTTTTCTAGGGTTTTGAGAATTGTTACAAAACCGCTTTTGTCAATCATTCCATCAGCATAATTACTGTAAAAATTGAGGAGTAGGGGGTACGCTGTTGTTACTTCTATTCTATTCAATCTCCTAAACATTTTTTCGAGTTCTGGCTCCTTTTCATATTCAGGATATTTCAACCTTTGATAGTAAATAGAGTACTTCTTCAATTCTGTCAGATAATCGATTGCGTTTGCGGTTGAAACGCTGTCCTTCAGAGCGTAATAAACATCGCTTTGCTTAATGATATTTCCGTCCTTCATTAAGTAGTGTCGAATAAATTCAGTTAAGTCTTCATTCAACGCAGTCTGCATTGGTAGCCAATAATTTTTATATACTTCTTCCTGCTTCTCAATATGTATTCGCATGAAGAAGTAGTTTCTAATTAAATCCGCTTGGGTCAAAGGCCTTCCTTTTGCGTTCAGACTTTCAAACACTAAGTAAGGGTTATCATCAGCATCAAGAACAATACTCACAACTGAAAAATAACTTGTAATCACTTTTTTCAGTTTCTCGGGTTCTAATTGAACTTGACGTAGCTTTTTCTCGAAATATGTGTAAGCTCTTGTAAGCTGGTTTTCTCCTTCGTTATAAATGCCATTAATTAACTTTTGATAGGTCGCCCTGTCTACTTGTGTTGGCATTAACTTGTAATGGTCAGCCCCATCTTTATATTGATTTACAAGTAAAGTATTATTTATCTCATCGGCAAATCTAATATCTTGATTTTCTCTTGCTTTGTTCCTTAGCAATGTCAGAAGAATAAATATTGTTGTTAGTCGCTGTTGTCCGTCAATCAATAAATACTTTGCGACACCTTCAGGTACAGAAACTGTAGGCATGTTTACAATTGAACCAATGAAATGAGTTCTCGGATTTTCCATTTCACACAGTTCAACAAGGTCTTTCCATAATACTTCCCATTCTTTACTTGTCCAACTATAAGTCCTTTGGAAAAGTGGAATTACATATTGTTTAGTCCCTTCAATTATGTCTTGTAGTTTAGTTTCTTTTGCTTGCATTATTTGTTTTTTTACAGTGCTAGTTTGATAGGAAGTTTATAATCGGTTAAGAATCTCGGCTTTTTTTGCATCAAATTCTGATTGGGTAATTAAGTTGTTTTCAAGTAATGTTTTTAGCTTTTGTAGAGAAGCTAAGGGGTCATCTACTTGCACTGATGTTTGTGTGGGTCCTTGTTGAGGCTGTGTTGAAGTTGTAACACTTATATTGCCGGCTGCAGCACGCTTATCTTCAAGTTCAAGTTGCCTGCGGTACTCTCTTTGCCGTTCTTCCTGTTCCTGTGCAACTGTATATAATTTTCTAGCTTGAGCTTTTGGCAAATAATCAATTTTATTAATTACACCCCTTACAGTTTTAATCGAAAATTCAGCACCTAAAATTCCCTCTTTCATGTGGCAGTCATATATGTCTTTCCAAACATAGTCCTGGAAGTCCATTGACAGGCCTAATGCTTTTGGTCTGCAAAAAATTACACGTTTATTGGTTAATGCCACACAGTCTGGTGATAAGTTAACAGCAGGTTTCTTTTGTACAGCTATGTATTCTACCTCTTCACCTTTCATCAACAATGCGTTTAACTTACCGGCAATTTTTTCTACTGCTTTTGGGTCTTGATCCTCATTCAGGTATTTTTTAATGTTTTCTATCATACTATGTTTTTTACAGGTTGCGAGCTAATATATGTTGTTTTTGCTGAATGTCAAATATTCTATTAGTTCTGTACTACTAAATGTATTCATTTCGCTGGTATATCCGTTTCACAAACATAACCTGCTATTTTATGCGATTTTATATTTTTTATTTATCATCATTAATATGTATATTTGTATTGTATAATCATACACCGCAGTTGGTTATAAAAGCTCTTTGATATTCATAAACCCTGCAATGCAGTAGTCAAATGCTTCCAGGAATCCTTACGCACGGGACTGAAATGTAGAATAAGCCTGGCTTGGTAGTTGTAACAATCCGCAACAAAATGGATAAACTATGCCCACCATGTGTAACAATCCGCAACAAATTGGGCAATCCGGGCCGTAACCGTTTGTAACATTTCAGAACTTTGGAGAACCGTTCGGCTAATTATGAAAATATAACTCAATCATAAACCGCTGACAATAAACCACATCGCAAAATGAGAAAAGCAGTTTTTACATACACCCCTAAAACCCGTAACAATCCGCAACAAATAAGAACCCAGGAGAACCAACTGACAACACAAACATTTTGCCAGATGAGTCTCCCCCCGTCCGAACGGTTGGGCCGGGCGGGCTTCAGTGGGATAGGGGGAAAATTACTAAATGTAAAAAGCCCCTTTAGGGGTTTGGGGTATCCAATTCCAGCCTCCTCAGCTTCGGTGCCTTCCACCAGGCTACGCCCACCACGCCCAGCGTCATAAATCCGCCGAAGACCACTGCGGTTACTGTGCCCATCAGCCGGGCGGTAAATCCGCTCTCCGCAGCACCCAGTTCGTTGCTCGATGATATGAACATAGTATTGACCGCAGCTACACGGCCACGCATATTATCCGGTGTGTACAGTTGCAGTATGGTCCAGCGTATCACCACGCTCACGCCATCCAGCGCACCACTCAGCAGCAACATGACGAATGACAGCCAGAAATTGGTGGATATGCCAAATATGATAATAGATATACCGAAACCCGCCAGGCTCAGCAACAGCTTTTTTCCGGCATTGGTCTTCAGGGGCACCATGCTCAGGGTAAACAGGGTGATAATGGCACCTATGCCCGGTGCCGCCCTCAGCCAGCCAAAGCCCACTTCGCCCACATTCAGTATATCGGTAGCGTACACGGGCAGCAGTGCCACCGCCCCGCCAAACAGTACGGCAAACATATCCAGCGCCAGCGCGGCAAATATCACCTGTGTGCTGAATACGAATTTCAGCCCTTCTTTCAGGCTCTTCAGCATCGGGTCGGTAGGTTTGCTGGTGAGTGGTTTACGGCTGATTTTCAATAATGCCAATAATGATACCATATGTATAATAAAAACACTCAGGTAGCTGATAGTATAGTCGGATGCGGCCATTACCACACCGCCCAGCAGGGGGCCAATCACAGCTCCCACTTGCCAGGCGGTACTGCTCCAGGTAGCGGCATTGGCGTAATGCTTGCGCGGCACCAGCAGCCCCATCAGCGAGAAATTGGCAGGACTCGCAAAGGCCCGGGTAGCCCCGCCTATAAATACGGTGGCATACATCAGCCATACTGTGCTGCTTACGCCCGCCCATTGCTGAAAGGACGGCACCGACAGGCCTATATATATTACCGATGTAGCCATAAAACCAATGATGCACCACATCAGCAGGTTGCGTTTCTCATGCTGGTCGGCTATATGTCCGGTAAAAAAGGAGAAACCGATAGCCGGTATCACCTCGCAGATGCCTATCATACCCAGCGACAGCGGGTCTTTGGTCAGTTGGTACACCATATAGGCCACTATGGTCATCTGCATGTTCAGCGCCAGTATCAGGGCTATACGCATAGCCAGGTAGCTGCGAAACTCGGGGTAGCGTAAGGTCTTGTTCTTGATTAAAAAAGAGATATATGGGCGCAAGCAGGCTATGTATTTTTATTACACAAAGGTATCATTTGGATTACAATGGCCATAATACAGTTGCGGATAACCTTTTTAATCTGTATGAATATGATAATCAATGCCTTATGTTTTGCATTTTGATTTTTTACTTTTGAATTTAAGATGTACCTTTGCCGTCCAAAATTTTTATAAAGTGGAAGAAAACCAAATTGTTAACCAAACTGAGGGCTTGACAGAACAACAAGCCGGCGCCCACGACGATTTCGACTGGAGCGTAGACAAAAGGAACGTATCTGCTTATGCAAAAGATAAGCAAGCTGAAATGGAAAAACTGTACGATGGTACATTTAAAGATATTTCAGAGTCTGAGCTGCTTGTAGGACAAGTAGTGGGTAAAACTAAAACTGATGTGATCATCAACATTGGCTTCAAAAGCGATGGACTGGTATCACTCAACGAATTCCGCGACCTTGACGAAGTAAAAATCGGCGATGAAGTGGAAGTGATGGTGGTGGAGAAGGAAGACCGTCACGGTCACCTGCACCTGAGCCGCCGCCAGGCGCGCCAGAGCCGTGCATGGCTGAAGATTGTGGACTTCTACAAAACAGGTGAAGTGGTTACCGGTACTATTACCAGTAAGACCAAAGGCGGCTTGATAGTGGACGTTTACGGACTGGAAACATTCCTGCCCGGTTCACAAATAGACGTGAAGCCTGTTACCGACTACGATCAGTACGTGGGTAAGACTATGGACTTTAAAGTGGTAAAAATCAACGAAGCTATACGCAATGCGGTGGTGTCTCACAAAGCGCTGATAGAAAGCGATATTGAGCAGCAGCGTAGCGAAATCATCGGTAAGCTGGAGAAAGGCCAGGTACTGGAAGGTACAGTGAAGAATGTTACAGACTTCGGTGCCTTTATCGACCTGGGCGGTGTTGACGGCTTGCTGTATATCACTGATATCAGCTGGGGCCGTATCAGCCACCCGAGCGAAGTGCTGCAGAACGGCCAGTCGCTCAACGTGGTTGTGCTCGACTTCGACGATGAGAAAAAACGTATCAGCCTTGGCCTGAAGCAACTGACCCCTCATCCTTGGGAGAGCCTGAGCGATGACATAAAAGAAGGTGCTAAAGTAAAAGGTAAAGTAGTAAACATAGAAGATTACGGTGCGTTCCTGGAAATCATGCCCGGCGTAGAAGGCCTGGTACACGTGTCAGAAATCACATGGTCATCTCAGCCTATCAATGCTAAAGAATTCTTTAACATGGGCGACGAGTACGAGGCTGTAGTGGTAACGCTGGATAAAGACGAGCGCAAAATGAGCCTGTCTATCAAGCAACTGACTGAAGACCCATGGGATACTATCGAAAATAAATTCCCGATTGACAGCCGCCACAAAGGCGTGGTGAAAAACATCACTCCTTATGGTGTGTTTGTTGAGCTGCAGACTGGTATAGGTGGTATGATACACATCAGCGACCTGAGCTGGATCAAGCGTTACAACCACCCTAACGAGTTCACTAAAGTGGGCGAAGAAATAGACGTGGCTATACTGAGCATCGATAAAGAAGCCCGTAAACTGGCGCTGGGCCATAAGCAACTGGAAGAAGATCCCTGGAATACTTTCGAAACTGTGTTCCCGATAGGCAGCACACACGAAGGACAGGTAACCAAGCGCGATGAAAAAGGCGCTGTAGTGCAACTGCAGTATGGCCTGGAAGCTTTCGCACCTGCACGCCACCTGCGCAAAGAAGATGGCAGCAATGTAGAGGTGGAAGAAACCCTGCCATTTGTTATCATCGAGTTCGATCGCAACGACAAGCGCATCATGGTATCTCACAGCCGCATATGGGAAAAAGCCAAGGCGGATGAAAAAGACGCCGCACGCAAAGAAGCCGCTGCTGATGAAGAGAATACCAAGAAAGCAGTGAAGAACGTACAGAGCAAAGTAGAAAAAGCTACCCTGGGCGACCTGGGCGCTCTGGCCGAACTGAAAGAAAAAATGAAAAAAGCTGAAGACGATAAGTAATCGGCCGCATTCATTGAAATAATAAAACAGTCCCGCACGATAGCGGGACTGTTTGTTTCTGCTAACCCTATGCTTGCCCTATGCTTATTGCTTTGTAATCATCTGTGTAGCTATACGCTTCTTATCTTCTATAGTCAGCAGGTATATTCCGCTGTTCAATGCTGATACATCCAGCGAGCGGGTGTATGCTGCCTGTCTGATAGTTTTGCCTGTTATGTCTGTTATGGTCATATCGGCTGCTCCTTCTGCAAAATCGCTATTGATATATATGGTACCGGTAGCGGGGTTAGGCCATACCTTCATCTCTGCAGCACCCTTGTTGATACTGCCTACATTGGTAAATACCGGCAAGGCTACCAGGCTGCCGCCGGCAGCGGTTGCGGCGTACAGGCCAAAGGCCGGCCCGTTGCTGTTATTGGCGGTATTAAGGAAGCCAGATGCAACTACTGTTATAGCGGCACCGCCCAGGTTCAGTGTTTGCAGGTTGGCTGAGTAGCTGGCTACTTTGTTCATGCCGGTTTGGTCAGTTATATCCAATACATAATTGCCGGTAGGTAACTCCAGGTAGGCATTGGCATACGCTCCGAAAGCAATATCGTTGACCAATGTATTACCACCTGCCTGTACATCTACTAGTGGGGCGTCCGTACTGCCGTGCACTACCAGTACATCTGTATTCGTACCGGTATTTGCTGTTTCCCGGGCACCGCCAAATACGCTCAACCTGAATGCAGGTGATGGGTTATACCCCATAGGGCTTACGATGCCGTTAGCCACTAATACATAAGTTTCCGCTGAATCTAAGGTGGCAGTAAGATTGTAAATGGTGTCAGTTACAGAAGTGCTGTTGCCTGGTGCGATACCAATGTTCAATGCTGTTTTGGCTGGCAGGTCTATGAAGCCTGATGCCGTCCTGAATGCAAAATTATCTATGGCCAGGTCACCGTTGACATATACGTCTACTGTGGCTGCTAATGCATCGGCACAGTTGTGTATTGCCTGCACCCTGGCCAATGGTTCAGCAGCCGCTGTGGGCAATGCCACCAGTGCCCCTCCCGCAGGCAGCGCAACGTACAGCCCGAAAGCAGGCCCGTTGCTGTTAGCTGTAGGGTTCAGGAAACCCGAGGCGACCACCACACCTGCACTGCCATTGAGTGCCAGTGTGCTTAACGGTGCCGAATATGTTTGAACTGTCTGCGACCCTGTCGTATTAGTCACCCGGATGGTATAATCAGCAGTAGGCAGCTCCAGGTAACCGTTACTGAAGTCGCCATATGTTATATCATTTACCAGGGTCTGGATGCCGCTCCTTACATCAACTGTGGGTGCATCCGTTGAGCCATGTATCACCAGCAGGTCTGTATTGCTGCCGTTGCTTGCTGCCTCGCGGCCCATCGCATAAATGTCCAGCCCAAAATCAGGAGCAGGGCTATAACCACTGGTGCTTACTATACCATTGGCTACCGCTACATAGGTTGCGTTAGCTGTCAGCGTGGTGGTGAGGCTGAAAATCGAATCTGCCACGGATGTGCTGTTTTTGGGCGCTATGGCTACAGTTATAGCGCTGCCTGCTGTTATGTCTACAAATGGGGTAGCCGTGCGGAAAGCAAAATCATCCAATAACAAAGAGCCGTTCAGATATACATCCACTTCATCTGCTACTGCATCTGCACAGTTGTGTATTACCTGTACACGGGCAGTTTGCGCCATCACGTTTGTCACCAACATAGCTGCTGTAATTGTCAATAGTAGTTTTTTCATCACGTATCAGTTTTTAGTTCAGACAGAAAGACAAAATATTCTGTTTAAAAGTTTGATGTTGATAGTTAAACAAACGCATTTCTGACAAAACTATGACTTGCGTTTAAGCACGCTATTTCCATTATTCTGAAAACTTAAACATCCTTAAATAGAGGACAACCCCAATACCTCCTTCCGGTGTCTATACGTATAAATTTTATCTTTGATAAATGACATTGAAAAAGGGTAAAAGCAATTACCTGTACTTGTTGGTCGGGCTGGTTATCGTCGGCCTGATATGTGTGCAATTGTATTGGATTAATAAGACGATACAGGTGGAGAAAAATGCCATCAGCCGCAGCCTTACCAACGACCTGGAAAAGCTGGCGGACAATCTTGAAAAAAACTCTTACTGCTTTATCCTGTATGCTAAAACCTATATCAATAAAGGAGAGGGGATTTATCTCATCCACCAGAAGGTGGACAGCAATGGGAAATATATATCTCCTGATAAAGGCGGCTTTGTAGATACTGTAAACCTGTTCAATTTCTTCGCCGACGAAGATGATACTGTAATCGCCAATTATCCATCCATAGAGTTTTCGCGCTTTGCTGCTTCGCTGGATGTATCATTCAACTTTGCTATAGAGGGTGTGAAAGACCCCGGGCAATATGCCTTTCGCAACCTGACTGCCGACAATATGGAGCAGGCTTTTGATAATACCATGAAGATAGATACCGTCATTGATCCGGAACAACTGGATGCGGATATAAAGGCAGTTTTGCAGAAGAACGGACTGGATACAAATTATGCAGCAGGTATAAAGAAAGGTGGGAATAACAACTACCTGCTGCTGACAGATAGTATGCAACTGCCCCTGGCCTATGGCGATGTCATAGAAGTGCCATTTTTTGAGAATAATGTCACTGATCCATACCTTTTAGTGGTAGGTATACCCCAACCATTCACCAGGATAGTTAAGTCTTTATCGGTAATGATGATATCATCTGCTATCATCGTGCTGCTGCTGGTTGTAGCGTTTGTATACTTCGTACGTACGATTATCAACCAGAAGAAATTATCAGAAATGAAAAACATTTTCATCAATAATATTACGCACGAGTTCAGGACACCGATAACCAATATCAACCTGGCCATCGAAAACTGGCGGGAGACCGGTAAGAACACTGAATTCTATTACAACATTATTGAAGAAGAAAACCGGCACCTTGAAAAAAATGTTGAACAGATATTGCAGCTGGCTACACTAAAACATAACGGGCTTTGCGCAGCCTACAAGCAGGTGAATATGCACGACATCATACACAAATCGGTTGATTGTTTTAAGATGCAGTTGAATAATGTAAATGGTACTTTGTCGTTAAACCTGCGTGCGGCCAATCCATTGTTGTATGCCGATGAACGGGAGATGCAAAATATGATGATGAATATGGTGGACAATGCCATAAAATACAGCAAGGCACAACCCGATATAAAAATAAGCACCTACGAAGAAGGGCAGCAGTTTGTTATTACGGTAGAGGATAAAGGTATCGGTATTTCTGCCCAGACACAGAAGCATATTTTCGACCGTTTCTATAGGTATGCAAAGGGCGACAGGCATGATGTGAAGGGTTTCGGCCTGGGCCTTAGTTATGTGAAACATATCATTGACAATCACAAAGGAGTGATACAGGTACAAAGTAAACAGGATAAAGGCACAACATTCATTATTTATTTACCAAAGAATAAGAAGGCGTCATGAGTAAGATACTTTTCGTAGAAGATGATACCAATCTTGGTATGCTGTTGAAGGAGAATATGGAGCATAAGGGCTTTGAAACGGTCTGGTGCCGCGATGGTGAAGAGGGCATCAGGGCCTTCAGGCCGGGGCAGTTTAATATCTGTATACTGGATATCATGCTTCCACTGAAAGACGGATTTGAATTATCAAAAGAAATAAGGAAAATTGATCCTGACATACCTTTTATTTTTCTTACAGCTAAAAGCATCCACGACGACAGGATAAAGGGCTTTGAGCATGGCTGCGATGATTATATTACCAAGCCATTCAGCACGCAGGAGCTATATATGCGTATCAATGCGATTTTACGCAGGTCGCAGCAAAAAGACCGGAACAATGGAAACAAGCCGGGTGTTTACCAGATTGGTAAATATGTTTTTGACTATACCATCATGTCGCTGGAAATAAATGGCCAGGCTGAAAAACTGAGCGCCAAAGAATGTGAACTTATATACATGCTCGCTTCCAACATCAATACACTCGTTAACCGCGAAACAATACTGAAAAAAGTATGGGGGAATGATGATTATTTCTCGGCTAAGAGCATGGATGTTTATGTCAGTAAAATAAGAAAACGGCTTAAAGACGACCCCTCTATTGAAATACTGAACGCCTATGGTATTGGCTTCAAAATGATTGTGAACAGCCTGGCCTGATGGCCAAAGCCCATATTTGTTATTTTATTGGTAAATTGTATTTGAATAGGTAGCGGTTATCACTACTCTGTACAGGTAAACTTATGGGCAAAAAACAGGCAAAATATATTTTAGCGGCTATATGGCTGCTTATACAATCCTCATCGGCGGTAGCCCAGGTAGCGGCGCATAAACCGGTGTTGCTGAACAGCGGGACAGTACAAACCTATAATAATGTAGCTGAATGGACGGCTGCACAAACAAAATTTCCCGTACAGGTACTTACACAGTTTCAACGGCTGCCGGGTGCGGAACAACAAAACCTCTTGCGCCAACATGGTATTTTATTGCAGCAGTACATACCGGAAAATGCATACATAGCTGTTGTGTCCGGTAAAATTGATGTGGCCATACTCCGTAGCGCCGGTGTGATATTTATCTCAGAAGTGGCTGCTGGTTGGAAAACAGGTGCTTCGCTGAAGCAGTCTTTACCCTCCGCGGAAAAAGATGTGGAGGTAACTGTGCTGTTCTCAAATGATGTGCCGGCAGAACAGGTGTTGGCCTTCCTGTCATTATCAGATGCAGATGTGTTGGCCAACAGGTTAGGCTCGATGGGTTACTGCAACCTGCGCATTGCCAAAGACAACCTGCCTGCCCTGTTGCAGTGGTACGGTGTGCTGTATGCAGATGTGTATAGAGAGGATGCGCCTTTGAATATCAATGGAAAGGCTATCACAGGTGGTATGGTTGCTGCCGCACCTGTGGCTGCAGGTGGTTACGGCCTTACAGGAAAAGGTGTGACCATTGGTGTGGGAGATAATACGTCAGGCTTTTTTCATGTGGACCTGGCAGACCGTATTATCAACTTCAATGCGCGCGGGTATACCAATCACGGTGTACATATCAATGGTATTACAGGCGGCGCGGGTATTGTAGACCCTAAAGGCGAGGGCATGGCAACAGGCGCCAGGCTCACCAATCATTTTTTTAGCGATGTATTGCAGGCAACACCGGAGTTTTCCGAATTGTACAATATGACCGTCACCAACAACTCTTATTCAGCTTCCTTAGGAAGTTGCCAGTATTCAGGTACATACGATGGGCTGTCTGCCGGACTCGACAAGTTGTGTATGGATTATCCTGCCGTTTTCCAGGTATTTGCCTCGGCTAACGACGGGCATTTTGACTGTCCCCCATTTCCCAAGGGTTATGCTACTATAGCCGGGGGCTACCAGGCGGCAAAAAACATTATAGTTGTGGGCGCTACAGACAAGGAGTATGCAAATTGGGTAAATTCCTCCCGTGGCCCGGTGAAAGACGGCAGGCTGAAACCGGAAATATCAGCGGTGGGCATGGATGTCAACTCCACTACCCGCAAGGATGAATACCTGGTGGCCAGTGGTACCAGTATGGCTTGCCCTACAGTGGCGGGGGCTGCTGCATTGCTTACAGAAAGAATGGGACAGATAAACGGGACTACTAACCCGCGGTCCGATGTACTGAAAACATTGCTGGTTAACGGTGCTACTGATGTAGGCACTCCGGGGCCTGATTTTGCTTATGGTTATGGTTTTTTAAATGTAGAGCGTTCGCTGATGATGCTGGATAGTTCACGCTACCTCACAGGCTTTGTGTCCAACGGTGCACAGGCTACGCACAACATTACTGTACCGCCCAATACTGCACGACTGAAAATACTGTTGTATTGGCACGATGCCCCTGCCAGCCCATTGTCTGCCAAACAACTGGTGAATGATATAGACCTGGAAGTAACAGAGCCGGGTAGCCAGGTGCACAGGCCGTTGGTGCCCGACCATACCGCGGCAAACGTATTAAACCCGGCTACTGAACAGGAAGACAGGCTGAATAATACAGAGCAGGTAGTAATAGACAATCCCGCAGCAGGCAATTACGTAATGACAATTAAAGGCTATAATGTCCCCTCGCTCAACCAGCAATATGTACTGGCTTACGACTTTTTACCACAGGGTATTCATTTTAAGTTCCCCGTAGCTCAGTCGCAGGTAAAGGCTGAAGATACCACGTATGTGTATTGGGATGCGATGAGTACGGCGCATACTTACACGCTGGAATATTCTGATGACGATGGCGGCTCATGGAACGTCATTGATAATAATATCCCATCGGAGCAACTGCATTACAAATGGGCCGTACCGCTTATCAATTCAGGCAGGTGCAGGTTGCGCTTGTCTAAAAATGGTACGGGCGACCAGGTGGTTTCTGGCCGGTTTATTATCAATGCGGAGCCTGATGTACAATTGAGCGCTACGCAATGCCCCGGCTATATACAGGTAGAGTGGGGCGCCATACCCGGCGCAACAGCTTACGAGGTAATGAGAAAGCTGGGCCCTGTGATGGCCGTAGTGGATACCGTAACAACAACTAACTATGTTTTTTCCGGCCTTTCTCTGGACAGCACTTACTATGTAACGGTACGCCCGGTAATTGACGGCATGAGCGGCTACCGGGATGTAGCTGTTAAGCGCAGGCCGGTAGACGGCAACTGTAGCGGAAATATTTCTGATGGCGACCTTATGTTGCAGGGGGTAAGGGCCCCGCTTTCAGGCAGGTTGCAGACAGGTACTGAGCTAAGTGCTAACCAGTCCCTTAGGATAAATATCCGCAACCTGGACGATATTCCGTGCAGCAGCTACTTGGTGTCGTACAGCATTAATGGCGCCCCCTGGGTTACACAGGCGTTTACCGATGCGCTGCCGGCAAATAATGTGAAGCAGGTGAGCCTTTCGGGCTTAGACCTTTCCGCAACGGGCGACTATCATATTCGGATAGCAGTCACTAACCAATCTGTTGCCGACCCGGTAACGGTTAATGACAGCCTGGTTCATTATGTATCACAATTGCCCAACTCTCCTGTGAGCCTCAACTTTACAGAGGGTTTTGAAACAGTGGCTTCGCTCAATAGTATCCGCGATACTTTTGGATTAGGAGATAACCGCCGCTGGGATTTTGAAAAATCTACCGACACGGGCAGGATCAGGGGTTTTGTTTTATACAGCACACTCATCAGCGGGCAGCGCTCGATAAGTATGGATGCTTATAAACCTTGCCCCGGAAACTTCAATGCCCTTACCGGCACTTTCAACCTTGCTGCCTACAATGCCAATACCGATGAAGTAAGGCTGGAATTTGATTATATCGTTCACGGCGTGCCCAAATCTGCTCCCGGCAATGAAATCATGGTGCGTGGGAAAGACACACAGCCTTTCACTATAGCTTACAAGTACAGGCTGGGCGTACAGGACGTGAGAAAAGTTGTCAACTCTGGCAGTATCTCCCTCAGTGACATCATGCTGAATACAGGTGATAATTTTTCAACGAGTACACAGGTACAGTTTACACAAAACGATACCTCGCTGATAGCCGCGCGCGATGAGGGTAACGGGGTAACGATAGATAATGTCAGGTTATATACCGTGCAGAACGACTTGCAGCTTTTGACCATAGAATCGCCTGAACCATTTAACTGCGGCATTACAGGCCCATTGCCATTGAAAGTGAAAGTGCGTAATGGAGTGAACCAGGCGCAGAATAATGTACAGATAAATTACAGACTGGACGATGGAGCAGTGGTAACTGAAACTATCGCCACTATAGCCGGAAAGGAAACAGTTGATTTTACTTTTTCTACTCAATTAGACCTGTCAAAACCCGGCAACCATATTGTAGATGTATGGCTGACTGCTAATGGCGACAGCTATAACAAAAACGATAGTATACTCAATTACACTGTTCGTAACCAGCCGTTGATTGCAAGCTTCCCATATACTGAAGATTTTGAAGCCAATGACGGGTATTGGTACACCGATGGTATAAAAAGTTCATGGCAGTACGGCACACCTGCAGCGCCAAAAATCAGCGCAGCAGCCAGCGGGCAAAAGGCTTGGATAACCAACCTTACAGGCAATTACAACGATGACGAGTTGTCTTATCTCTATTCGCCCTGTCTGGATATATCTGCATTGACAAATCCGCAATTCAGTTTTAAGCTGGCGCTGGATATTGAAAACTGTGGCGAAATATTGTGCGATGCAGCCTTTGTAGATTATACCACCGATGGCGAAAACTGGGAGCGCCTGGGCGATTACGGCGATGGTACTAACTGGTACAACGACAGCAACTACCGTATATGGACGATTGAAGATAAGACCACCTGGCACGAGGCACAGATAAAACTCCCCGATACCGTGGATATTCGCCAGTTGAGAATAGGTTTGCTGGCAGACCCTGGCAGCAATAAGGAAGGCATCGGCGTGGACGATATTCGTATCTATGATGATGTGAAAATTCCTGTTGCCAACGCACTTCTCAGCATCAGCCCCAATCCTGCTGATGACAACCTGGTGTATATCGAATGGACTGCTACCGCCGGTACGGAACTGCAACTGGTAATGGTGGATATTGCAGGCAGGGAGGTGTACCGTACTTCAGCTATTGCGCAGGAGGGATATAATAAAACGATGGTTACACCGCCCTTGCTGTCCACGGGCATGTACTTTATGCACGTCACTGTGGGGCACAAGGCCTACAAGCGCAAGATAGTTTTCCGCCGCAGGTAATTGGACCGTTTAAGAACTCTTTTTTTAGTATCGTTAATGGCCCCGGCTTTCAAGCCGGGGAAAAAATGGGAAAAACGAGGGCTTTAGCCCAATACTAATTATCGATGCATTCCCGCTATCGGGTCATAAAACCGTCTTACCTGTTAAACAGTATTTTGAAATAGAAAGATGGTTTCCTCAGTTGGTCGCGTAGGTCCATATCGGTAAACATACAACTGATGGTCTTACTCAGTTCCGGGCTTTTGTGCGCCTTGTTCACTACAAAGTTGAACAGCCAGGGGAAACGACAGAGTTTCTGCAGGGTGGTGCTGATGCGTAGCTCGTCGCCTATGCGTTTATACAGCACATCATCATACGCTGCTTTCAGGTAGGCTGCATCATAGCGGTTGTCTTTGATGCAGTTTTCTATGGCAGCTGCTGCCAGCATACCACTGTACAGTGCATTGCCTATACCTTCTCCGCTAAAGGGGTCCACCAGGCTGGCGGCATCGCCTGTCAGTATAAAGTTGTCGCCCGATACGGGCAATTGCTCTGTGCCCATCGGCAGCCCCCAGCCCAGTATTTTTCCGTGCAATTTGGCGTCTTTAAACCGCGGGCTGATATTGGGATTATTCTTGATGGCATCCAGCATCTTCTCGCGCAGGTTGATTTTCTTATCCCTGATACGTTCCGACAATATGCCTACACCCACATTGGCCATGCCGTTTGGCAGGGGGAATACCCAGAAATAACCGGGCAATACTTCCGGCAAAAAATGCAGTTCTATGAAGTTGTCTTCATTCATGCCTGTAACACCCTCGTAATAAGCCCTAAGCCCCACAGCCGAAGTTTTCTCAGTAGTGTGCTGCCCGAGAAATTGTTTGCGGATAGCGCTTTTGTCACCGTCGGCGCCTACTATCAGCGGTGCGGTTACAGTATAGCTCTGTCCGTGCTGCACGAAATTTACAGTCACTTTCCCCTCTTCACGGGTTACTGATTGTATAGCAGCTTCCTGGTAGATGGTAGTATATGGCGATGGCAGTTTTTCAAACAGGAAATTATCAAATACCATTCTCGGCGTAGTAAATCCCGGCGCCTGCTCCCCCGGTTGCTTATTGGGGTTGAAGGGGATGTTTAGTGGTTTGCCATTGGGCGCTACAAATATGATACCGTGGCTGGGTGTGAACTTATCCGCCTGCTGGAATATTTCCTGCAGCCAATCGGGGTTGGCCCTGTGTAGCACCAGGGCTGTTTTGCCACTGCATGCGTCGCCGCATACTTTATCGCGTGGAAACAATCCTTTTTCTATGATAACATGCGGTATGCCGGCCTTGGTCAGGTACATGGATGTACCCGCACCCGCCGGCCCTGCACCTATGATAATTACTGAAGTGTCTATCTGTTTACTGTCCATCTGCCTTAGAAGCGCCAAATATAGCTGCCAAATGTCAATTTAATGGTATTATTTCTTTGGTATACCCAACTTTCTTAGGTATATTTATGTCTGTTTATTTGCATGGATAATAAAATCATAAAAGGCAGTCTCACTACCATTATCCTGAAGCTGTTGGAAGACAACAGCCGCATGTACGGCTATGAAATGACCCGTGCGGTAAAGGAGCGCTCCAAGGATAAAATGCAGATTACAGAAGCAGCGCTGTATCCCGCCCTGCACAAACTGGTAGAGGAGGGGTTGCTGACTACACATACAGAAATGGTAGAAGGCCGCATAAGAAAATATTACGCGTTGACGAAAAAAGGAAAGAAAGAAACTGATGCCAAGGTAGAAGCGCTGAAGACTGCTATTGAGTCATTACAACATATTTTAAACCCCGGTTTGTCTCATGGATAAAGTAACACTCACAAAAGAACAGTTGAAAGAACTGAAGAGGTTTATCAATTCCCGTGGTTTCCGCGAGCCGTTGATAGTGATGGAAATTCTGGACCACTTCGCCTGCCTGGTGGAAGAGCGGCTACAGGCTAACCCCGGCATGTCCTTGCATGAAGCTATGCTGCAGGCGCATGGTTCTTTTGGTGTCATGGGTTTCAGGACTATTGCCGATGCCGCCGATATGGAGCGCAACAAGAGGCTGAACAGGCAGTTTAAGAAAACCCTGCGTCAGATGATGCTAAGCCCGGCTGTATGGATGTTACTGGTGTTGGTCGGTGCATTATATTACCAGGTATATAGCTGGTTACGGGCTGTATACATAGGTTCAGATTATGCGGGAATAATCACGTTTTGGTCCGGCGCATTAATATACTTTGTAGGAAAGATTGCCATAGTGAAGAGATTTAAACAGGTAGATGACCATTACGTATCTGGAAAGGGTACGGGAACATTTACTGATAGGTGGTATGCCTGGTTTGCATTTACCCTGGCAGCTGTCATAAATATTCTTCCTGCGGATTATTGGGCATATTCCATTTTTATTACTGTGTATGTTTTAGCCGTTCTTATTTTTATGATAGCCATATACCGAACCTTGCAAGAAACTGAACAATATTACACCGATATAGAACAACTGCATGCCGAACTGGACACGCAATAATTCATTGGTTAATAATATGTAAATCACCGCCCCGTATTTGTTATACGGGGCGGTTCTGTTTTATGTTTGCTGATTACTGTACAAAACAGGAATAAAAAACACACATGTCAGCAAATAGGGTATTTTTCCCCAATTTGAACGGTATCCGCTTCCTGGCCGCATTGGTGGTTATTATCCACCATGTGGAGATGGCGAAATACTGGTTCGGTTTGCCCAATATCTACGACAGTTCATTTGTAGGTGGGGTGTTTGGCGAGTTGGGCATCATCCTGTTCTTTGTACTCAGCGGTTTTCTCATTACCTATCTTTTACTGGAAGAACACAGACGGACAGGCACCATCGGCATCAAAGCCTTCTATATGCGCAGGATATTGCGGATATGGCCTGTGTACTATCTCGTCGTGATATTCAGCCTGTTTATCCTGCCTAATTTTCATTTTTTTGATATACCCGGCTTGTCAGAGCAAATCAACGATGGTTTCTTCCTCAAGAGCCTGGCATATATGTCTTTTATGCCCAATCTCGGCTATACTTTCTACGAGCATATCCCTTATGCTACGCAAACATGGTCGGTAGGGGTAGAAGAGCAGTTTTACCTGCTATGGCCGGTACTCATGCTGTATGCAGTCAGGAAACAAAAGGTATTGCAGGTATTGATAGCTACAGTTATTATCTACCTGTTGGTGAAAACTGCTGTAGTAGTGGGCCATATTGCCTACCCCGCATCTGTTCCTATGCTCAAGTCATGGCTCTTCTGGGACCATTTCTCTATCGATTGTATGGCACTTGGGGGCATAAGTGCGTACCTGCTGTTTTACAGGAAAGAAAAGGCACTGAAAATACTGTTCAACAAATACCTGCAGGCTTCCCTGTATATTATCCTGGCTATTATTACTGTTAAAGGCCTGATTATCCCCTGGTATAGTAAAGAGTTGTTCGCCATCATATTCATGGTATTGATACTGAACCTCGCCGCCAACAAAAACACGCTCATCAACCTCGAATACAAACCGCTGAACTACCTCGGCAAGATTTCTTACGGTTTATACATGTACCACAATTTCGTGTTGACACTCGTATTGAAACTGTTTATGCTATCAGGCTGGGTTAATGTCGGCAGCATAATTGGTGGAATAGTTTACCAACTTGTTTCCATAGGGCTCACTATTGTCGTGTCAGCTTTGTCATACGAATATTTCGAAAAATGGTTCCTGGGTATTAAGACCCGCTACACCAAAGTACAGAGCGGCAACGAAGTGGCAGCCCCGGTAACAGGGGATGTAAAGCCGGAAATACCTGCCAATGTACAGCCCCGTACTGCCTGAAAATCAATTATATCTGATAATTACGCCCGTTTCGGAAATGTTTCCTTAAATTTGCGCCCTCAAACAGGTTCTTAACAGGATATGATCGGTCGCAGAAATATCAGGGTGAAAGTGATGCAAACATTGTACACGCTTGCTACTACAGAAGCAGGTAGCCTTGAAGAACAGAAAAAGCAGGGTTCTTTACTTTTAGATGAAAAGATCAATCGATTCCTCGACCTTTTTGTCATTTCTGTACTATATACTTTGCAGGTAGCCCGTTATGCGGAAAAAGATGCCGGTAAAAGAGCATCAAAATACCTGCCCACTGCCGAGGACCTGAACGTCAGCACAAAAATTACCGGCAATGAGTTCCTCTGGAAAATACTGGAGAATGAAACTTTTACCGAAAAAATAAAGGATAAAAACATCAGCCGGTATATTGATGAAGACCTGGTAAAGAGCATATACAAAAAGCTGGCAGCAACACCTGAATATATAGAATACATTGCTGACAGGGAAAGGAATTATAAGTCGGAAGTAGCTATCATCAAATTCATTTTCGATAATAATATTTTTGGTGATGAAGCCGTGATGGAACACTTTACCGACGAGCTGCCCGGCTGGGAAGACGACAGCGATATGGTGAAGATTCTGATGGACAACTTTTTCAAAAGCAGTTCCAAGGTCAACTTCCTCAAGCTGATATCTGCCGAGAAGAGCGAATACGCGCACAACCTGCTGCATACCACGCTGGAAAAAGAAAACTATTTCAGGGAATTGATACAGCCCAAGCTGAACAACTGGGATGCAGAAAGGGTAGCGCTGATAGATATGCTGCTGCTGCGTATGGGCGTGGCCGAATTATTGTTTTTCCCCACTATCCCCACCAAGGTCACTATCAACGAGTATATAGAAGTAGCCAAAATGTACAGCACACCGCAGAGCGGACAGTTTGTAAACGGGGTACTGGATAATATACTGAAAGACCTTACCCGGGAAAATAAGATTCACAAAGAAGCAAGAAATGCCTGACGATATGAATAAAATAATAAGCCTGAAAAACTTTTTAGTTTTGTCGTCGCTGGTAATGCTGCTGGCTGCTTGCGGAGACAATCAGCCGAAGGAACAGCCCCAATCAAAAGACGGTTTGCTGTCTGCAGATTTGGTGAACAACCCCCGTTCTGCCAGCGGCATGGATACCACGGCGTTCAACGAATTGCCTACTATGGATTTTGAAGACACCGTGCGCAATTTTGGTATGCTGGAAGAGGGGATGAAGGCGACTTATGGCTTTGAGTTTGTCAACAATGGCAAAACACCATTGATAGTAAGTGCGGCCAAAGGTTCTTGCGGATGCGCGGTGGCCGAATATCCCCGCGACCCAGTGCAGCCGAACGGCTCGGGCATTATACAGGTGGTGTTTGATACCGATGGCAAAACAGGCCACCAGGAAAAGTCAATCGCCATCACCACGAATTCAAAAAGAGGCCTGCATATGCTGTACATCAAGGCCGATGTTAAGGCAAGACAATAATTTTTTTAGAAACAATAAAATCAGATAAATACAATGTTAGCACAACTTCAGACAATTATGTTGCAGGCCCCGGGTGGTGGCGGCGGCGCTTTTCAGCTGATCTTTTTGGTGGGTATGATAGCGGTAATGTACTTCTTTATGATACGCCCACAGGCCAAACGCGCCAAAGAGCAAAAGAAATTTGCCGAAACCATTGGCGTTGGTGAACACATTATTACCACAGCCGGCATTCATGGCACTATCAGGCGTAGCAACGATGACGGTACCCTGCAACTGGAAATACACCACGGTACATTCATGACCATCGAACGCTCTGCGGTATCTATGGAAATGACCAACGCCTACCGTAAAAAATCTGCAACACCTGTTGCTGTAGAAGATAAAAAATAATCTTTGCCCGTATGCTCAAGGTCGGTGTTACAGGAGGCATTGGGGCAGGTAAATCTGTTGTATGCCGGGTGTTCCAGACACTCGGCATACCTGTATTTAATGCTGACGACACCGCTAAGCGTTTGATGGAAACTGATGCTGCATTGGTAACATCCATCCGCTCTCTCTTCGGCGACAATGTATATATAGATGGCCGGCTCGACAGGAAAAAACTTGCAGCCATTGTGTTCGACCAGCCCGCATTGTTGCAACAGCTCAACGCCCTCGTCCATCCGGCTACCATTGCCTATGGCAATACATGGATGCAGGAACAAACTTCACCTTATGTAATAAAAGAAGCGGCCATTTTTTTTGAAAGCGGCAGCTACAAAGAGATGGATGTGATGATAGGCGTATCAGCGCCCGAAAATATCCGCATCGGCCGTGCCATGCAACGCGAGGGCATGACCCGCGAAAAAGTACTGCAACGCATAGCCAGCCAGATGGATGATGCCGAAAAAATGAAACGCTGTGATTATGTAATTATCAACGACGGCAGCACAGCGCTCATTCCGCAGGTGCTGGAGGTACATAAAGCACTACTGGCAAAATCCGCCTGATTATTTCCCCCCGTATATCGCCTTGTGAAATAAATCGTATTCCGTTTTATTGTCCTTATCGGTTTCTTTGTCACGTATGGCTTCCAGCACGGGGCGCATAATATTCAGTCTCCTTTCAGCCCTGGTAGTCTGCGCTTTGTTGTTTTTCTTTAGCTGGTCTTTATAATAGTAGGCAGCATCGTACATATATACAGCAATAGCGCCCCTGTAGCTGCCAATGGCTTCAGATTGGGCCAGGTATTCCGTAGCGCGCAACGCTGCTTTAAACGCTTCTTCAGACTCTGTTTTCTTCATATAGATACCTGCCGCTATAGCCAGCTCTATTTTCTGCCCGGCTGCCACACGGTATTGTGCGTCCTGTATCATGGTTGTGTCGCCTGCCTTGCCCTGCTCTGCTATTACGGCCCATATCTCGGGCAGCATTTCGCCGCCGGGCTTCGTGGTCAGCATATGCCTTGCAGTGCTGTATGCCGTATCTTTGGCTACCATGCTCAATCCGCGCAATGCCGCTGCCGCTACTTTATACGAGTAGTCGTATATGCCGTGGTGCATTTCGGGCTGGGCATCTTTTATCTTCCATGTGGCCAGCACATGCAGTGCGGCCGCACGTACATGGTGCGAGCTGTCTTTCATGGCCATCGTACGCACCGTAGGTGTAAATATTTCCTGTACTTTTTTGTTCTTCTGGCTTTCCAGGTAGTTCAAGGCAAAGGCACGCACATGTTCTAATTTGTCTTTCAGTGCCAGTTGGTACATTTCCTGTATGGTGGCATTATCCAGGTTGGCCCGGTTACTTTTTATTGCATGTACTTTCGATGTATAATCTTCTGCTCCCGTAGCCTTATAATGCGCCAGCCAGTGCGATGGGGTTTTGTCATCGGTGATTACACCTGCCAGCCAATGTTCTGCATCCACTATTACGGCCGGCCTGTTTTCGTTATGGTAGGGATAAGTAATTACTGTAGTCCTTTCATCTGCGTCTATGATGTCGCTGAATATATTGTCGCCGGTAACGACATCTATTTTCAATGGCAGGCGGTATATTTTGGGTTGTTGTTGGGTAAGGCTGATGCGTACTTTCCTGTTCTTGTCATCAAAGTCATATTTCGCTTCCAGCACGGGGTGGCCGCCCCTGTAATACCATTGGTTGAAAAACCAGTTCCAGTCTTTACCCGTCACCTTTTCTACTGCCATGCGCCATTGGTGCGCTTCAGCAGGTTGCAGTGCGTTTTCGGTCAGGTATACCTGCATCGATTTGTAAAATGCCGTATCGCCGATAATACCGTGCAGGTAGCGCAGTATGCTCGCGCCCTTCTGGTAAGATATCCGGTCAAACATGTCTTCACGTTCGTGGTAATGAAACCGCACCAAAGGCTCGTCATTTTTTTCTGCCTGTCCCAGGTAGGTGTTCAGGTCCTGGTAGGCCAGTTTTTGTTCCGATGCCTTTCCGTATTTATACCTCCGCCACAATTGTTCGCCATAGGTAGCAAACGATTCGTTCAGTGTCAGGTTCGACCACGACTCCGCCGTTACATAATCGCCAAACCATTGGTGAAATAATTCGTGCGAAACTATATCCTCGTAGTCTTTATCCCTTATCTCCCTGTCTGTCTGGTTGATGAATTCGCCAAACACTGTCGCCGTAGTATTCTCCATCGCGCCCGATACATAATCCCTCACCACCACCTGGCTGTATTTGTTCCAGGGGTAGGGCACACCCGTCACTTTCGAGAAGAAGTCCACCATCTCCGGCGTATGGCGGAACATATCTTTGGCGTATCGTTCGTATTCCGGCTCTACGTAGTAGCTGATTTCTTTTCCCTGCCAGGGCTCATCCTGCACTACTGCATACTTGCCTATGGCCATCATCATCACATAAGGCTGAATGTTTTTATCCATTTCCCACACATCGGTACGCGTGCCGTCATTGTTTTTTACCGAGCTTTTCATCACACCGTTGCTCAGGGTTACAAAGCTGTCGGCAACCGTCATTTGTATGCGGGTGGTAAAGCGTTCATTCGGTTTGTCGAACGTGGGCACCCAGTGCGAGTTGGCTTCTGTTTCCCCCTGTGTCCATACCTGTGCGGGTTTGTAGGGTATTTTATAGTCTGTATTAATGAAGTACAACCCCTTGTCGTCATTGATGGCCTTGCTGCCGCCCGATGGCTGCGCGTATGGTTTGGCTATGTATGCTATCACCAGTTGCACGTTTTCTGTACGGTGGTATTTCCTGTCTAAATATACAGTCAGGCTGTCGTCCTGGTAGTTCACCTTGCCTTTATTGCCGTTGACGGTTACGCTTTCAATACTCATGCTTTTCGCATCCAGTACTATTTTATCGCTGTTGTAAAAGTAAGGGTGCATATCTATTACCGCTTTTCCCTTAGCTGTTTTGGCGGCATAATCAAAGCTCAGCGCCACATCGGTATGGGTAATGTCCCAGTCCATGGTTGCGGTAGCCCGGTAGCGGCTGTCCGATGCGTTAACGGTCACTGGGTCCAGCATCACCGTTTGGCGGCTGCTCTTACATCCGTATAGTGTTATGGCTGATATCAGTAGTGGCAATAACCTTAATTTCATCCTTTGTATGGGTATATTATATTCAGGTAATATTAATCAATACCTGCCAAATAACCGTCCCCTGTTATGGGGTATTTTGGTGTTAATTTAATGAGAACACAAACCCGTGTGCTGTAGGTTAACCCGCATCAGGGTCGCTCGGGCTAGGGAATTCCTCCTTTGAAGGAGGTGGCACACGAACGTGTGACGGAGGATGTCTACTCGCGCCGGACAAACTACGCGTGGTCACAAAATTAGTCTCCCTGTAATTTATCCCATCCGTCTTAACCCCATGCTTTAGCGTGGGATAGCCGATTGCAAAATGTTACGGCTTTAGCCATGACTATGCCAAATCCATGCTGGAAATTTTCAGTTCAGGAATCCCTATAGCTATCGGTAGGGGTTAGTCGCGCCGGATTTTTTTTACAACACAAGTCCCCCGGAGTTTATCCCGCGGATGGCGGGAGGGGGATTTAGGGGTTTCTTGCGAAGGTCTACTCGTGTAGGTAAATAAATTTGTTATAATCACTAATTATATGTAATTTAGCTATTGAAAAATAGTGTAACCACTAACATCATATATCACCTCCCGATAGCTATCGGGACAAATATCCTAAATCTAAATAGCCATGACCAAAAAACACCTCCAGTTCTGCATCTACTATATGCAGGTGGGCGACCCGCAGGTAGCCTACAAAATGACCTACCCCCGCGCCGCTGTAAAATCCCTCGGCGCAGCAGTATCCCGCCTGATGGCCCGCCCGGACGTGGCCGAATGGGTAAACGGCACCGAAGAACGGGTGCACAACCGTATGATGCGCAAATTTCACAACGAGCATTACGACCAGTTCAAAGACCAGCTCCTCACCATCAACCAAAAGCGCACCGTCCTCACCAAAATCATCACCGGCGAAACCAAACGCGTCCGCTACATCAAAGGCAAGTACGGTATGGACAGGGTAGAAGAAGCCCTGCCGGTCTATGCCGTCC
>CAZEZM010000037.1:0-23501 GCA_964515955.1 uncultured Flavipsychrobacter sp.
GGTATGTACATAGTACAGTACACCGACGACAGCCGCAGGGAGCAAACGAAGTTCTCAAAACAATAATATAGCAATAAGATAAACGCCCAAAATCCGGCAAGCTATGCTTGCTGGATTTTTTTATATATGTTTAATAATTAATCGGTTGTAAGAAATAAAACTATGTATTTATGGTGACGCAGAAAGAGGGTAGGAACCAAACTGAATTTTTAATGTAAAAAATGGCGGTTTTTACAAACCTTCGGGCAATATATTATGTCTATCAGGCAAGAGTTAATGGATTTATTTCCATTAGCCCGATAAATTTTTATAAATTTATTTAGTTTTTGTATATTGTAGTTCAATTTTTTATTTCAATAATAGGTATTAATATGAACATGAAACGATACTCTTTGTTACCTAAGGCTTTGCTGTACATCTGTATTTGCACAGGTGAAGCCATCGGTTGACTGCCAGTCAAACCCGACACCTGGTGTGCCAAACCTGGGGATTAAGTGCGGAAATGCAAATTTCGGTGCCTACATCAGGAGCGTTGAGACTTCCGGTGGTATGGTTAATTTTTCCAACTTGAATACCAACTGCGGAAATACACTAACCTCTTACTCTGACTATACCGGCACCAGCATGTATACCAAGCAAACTGCCGGTCAAAGCGTAGACGTAAAAATAACTTGGGCTACTAATAACAATGCTAATACATATTCGACACTGACGAGGATATATGTGGACTGGAACAATAATGGTTCTTTTAACGATCCCGGTGAGTATGTAGCCCCTGGTTCAGTTATCCCCAATCATCCGCATCAGCAAGGTGTTTCTCCTGCTACTATATTAAATAATCCGTTGACTATCAAAGTAACCGTTCCAGGATTTGCCAAAGAGGGATTGGTAAGAATGCGTATAATCACCGCCTCTGCAGGGCAAGTATACGATCCCAGCGTTAATTACTGTGGTGGCTCACGAGGTGAGGCAGAGGATTATGCCTTTGAAGTAGTTAACCCATGTTTGCCGCCCAACGTAATATCTGTAGCTAATGTAGATTATAAGTCAGGCGACTTCTCCTGGACACCTAAGCTCAACGCTGAGTTTTACGAATATGTCATCACACCGGTAGATACTATACCACACGATACAGTTAGCGGTTTTACATTCACTACTAATACTTCGGTGGATGTGGATACCTTCCGGTGCGATACAAAATATTATGTAATGGTACGTATCATTTGCGATACTGCCGGCCGTATAGCACGCGACTGGAAACGTTCAGGCTGGATGAGGGATTCATTTACTACTGAACCTTGCTGCTATGCGCCCGACCTGAAATTTGATAAATTGGACCACAGCAGTGTAAGGGTATTCTGGGACCCTATTCAAACAGCATTTGGTTACGAGTATGCGGTGAGTACTACGCCTGACCCTCCGCAAAAAGGGCATTATACAATCAATACCAGCCTGGTACAACGTGGACTGTCGCCTAAAACGACCTATTTCTTCCATGTACGCAGCAGGTGCTCTCCTACGCCTCTGTCCGATTGGTCGAAAATTTCCTTTAAGACACTGGGTGGCTTATCTGTGAATACAGTGAGTGGTGCGGCTCCGTTTACTATGGATGCTTATCCAAACCCGGTACACGATAACCTGACCGTGCAACTGAATGGTGATATGAGTGGCAACGCAAGGCTAACTGTTATTGACCTGACGGGTAAAACAGTATACAACGCCCCAGTTAAAACTGATAAGGTAATAATAGACGCAGCCAACCTGCCATCGGGTATCTACATAGTGAAGTATACCGACGATGTACATAACGAAATAATGAGGGTGACTAAGAAATAGAAACCCATTATGATAGTTTGAAAACAGTCCCGCAATTGCGGGACTGTTTTTTTATGCCCTGTTAATAGCAAAAAATAAGCCCCGGTGTATGAACCGGGGCTTATCATATAATATTACCGTGTTGTATTATTTCAATCCGAAGGCTTTTTTCACCTTGGCTACGTAGTCCAGCTTCTCCCAGGTAAACAGTTCTACCTTCATTTTCTTAGTCTTGCCGTTACCGTTCTTGAATTCTTTGGTAACTACTTCGTTTTTGCGGCCCATATGCCCGTATGCAGCGCATTCGCTATACATAGGCTGGCGCAGTTTCAGGCGTTGCTCTATATAGTAAGGGCGCATGTCAAACACCTGTCCTACTATCTTAGCTATGGCACCATCGTTCAGGTCTACTTTGGATGTGCCGTAGGTATTTACATAAATACCCATTGGTTCCGCCACGCCTATTGCATAAGAAACCTGTACCAGCACCTCTTCACAAACACCGGCAGCCACCAGGTTTTTGGCTATGTGGCGGGTAGCGTATGCTGCTGAGCGGTCTACCTTGCTGGGGTCTTTGCCGGAGAAAGCGCCACCACCGTGTGCACCCTTGCCACCGTATGTATCTACAATGATTTTACGCCCGGTAAGGCCTGTATCGCCGTGAGGGCCACCTATTACAAACTTGCCCGTAGGGTTGATGTGGTATTTTATTTTATTGTTGAATAAAGCCTTGTATTGAGGATAGCTCTTTATGACACGGGGTACCAGGATGTTCAGTACATCTTTTTTAATAGTTTCCTGCATCTTCTTCTCTTCAGCAAAGTCATCGTGCTGGGTAGAGATAACTATGGTATCTATACGAACCGGTTTGTTTTCGTCATTATATTCCAGCGTTACCTGGCTTTTTGCATCAGGGCGCAGGTATTTCATTTGCTTTCCTTCTTTGCGTATAGCAGCCAGCTCGCGCAGCAGTACATGTGCCATATCCAACGCCAGCGGCATATAGCTGTCTGTTTCGTTGGTAGCATAGCCAAACATCATGCCCTGGTCGCCGGCGCCTTGCTCTTCTTTCTTTTTCTTTTCTACACCCTGGTTAATGTCGGGAGACTGCTCGTGTATGGCTGATAACACGCCGCAGGAGTTGGCTTCAAACATATATGCGCTCTTGGTATAGCCTATTCTGGCTATTACATCGCGGGCTATGTTTTGCGCGTCTATGTAGGTGTTACACTTCACCTCGCCTGCCAGTACTACCTGCCCGGTAGTCACCAATGTTTCACAGGCTATTTTTGCATTGGGGTCCCATGCAAGAAAGTTGTCTACTAATGCGTCTGATATCTGGTCTGCTACTTTATCAGGATGTCCTTCTGAAACAGACTCTGAGGTAAATAAATAAGGCATTCTATTAGAAAATTAGAGTTTTGATGATTATTTAAAGTTAATGATTATTCAACTGTTACAGATTTAGCCAGGTTCCTGGGTTGGTCTACATTGCAGCCACGCAGTATGGCAATATGGTAGGCCAATAGCTGCAATGGCACTATGCTGATAAGCGGCGACAGTATTTCTTCAGTTTCAGGTACTTCGATAATATGGTCGGCCAGGTCGCGCAGTTGCGTGTCCCCTTTATGCACTACAGCTATTATTTTTCCTTTACGGGCTTTCACCTCCTGCACGTTCGACACTATTTTTTCGTACGCACTTTGGTTAGTTGCCAGGAACACTACCGGCATTTCTTCATCTATAAGTGCAATGGGCCCGTGTTTCATTTCTGCCGCCGGGTAGCCTTCTGCATGTATATATGATATCTCTTTAAGTTTCAATGCACCTTCCAGCGCTACCGGGAAGTTGTAGCCCCGACCCAGGTACAGGAAGTTGCGCGCGTCTTTATATTGCGCTGCCAGCTCGCGTATCTGGTCGTCCAGCTTCAATGTTTCTTCTATTTTCTTAGGGATATTTTCCAGCTCGTACAATATTTCGCGCAGCTTGGACGTGGATATGGCGCCCTTCTCCTGCGCCATTTGCAGTGCTATCAGTGTTAGTATGGTTATTTGTGTGCTGAATGCTTTGGTCGATGCCACTCCTATTTCGGGGCCGGCATGGGTATAAGAGCCGGCATGAGATGCACGGGCTATTGAAGAGCCGATAACATTGCATATACCATATATCAGTGCCCCCTTGCTTTTCGCCAGTTCTATAGCTGCCAGCGTATCCGCAGTTTCCCCGCTTTGAGATATGGCCATTACCACATCCGTTTCGTTGATAATAGGATTGCGGTACCTGAATTCTGAAGCATATTCTACCTCTACCGGTACACGTGCCAGGTCTTCTATCAGGTATTCGCCTATCAGGCCGCTGTGCCACGACGTGCCGCAAGCAGTTATCAAAATACGTTCCGCATTGTCTATACGGTTGATGTATTCTGACAGCCCTCCCAGTTTTATCCAGCCTTGTGTGGCATTCATACGCCCGCGCAGGCAGTCGGCAATCACTTTGGGCTGCTCATATATTTCTTTCAGCATGAAATGCTCAAAACCGCCTTTTTCTATCATTTCCAGGCTCATTTCCAGCGCCTGTATAGCCGGGGTTTTTTTGACATTTCCCAGTGTCTTGATGGTATAACTGCCATCGCGATTGATAACACCATATTCCTGGTCGTCTAAGTATATTACATTCTTGGTGTATTCAATAATGGGAGAAGCATCCGATGCAATGAAAAATTCATTGTCGCCGATACCAATTACCAGCGGGCTGCCTTTACGGGCCGCTATCAGTTGGTCGGGGTTAGCGCGGTCAATGACCACTATAGCGTATGCACCTACTACCTGGTTCAGAGCTACCCTTACGGCATCTTCCAGCACAGGATAGTCTTTACGTACTTCCTCTATCAGGTTTACCAATACTTCAGTATCCGTGTCCGATTGGAAATTGTATCCCCTCTTGGTCAGCTCCGCTTTTACCGAGGCGTAATTTTCAATAATGCCATTGTGAATAATAGCCAACTGGCCCGACTGGGATATATGCGGGTGTGCGTTGGTATCATTTGGTTCGCCGTGCGTAGCCCAGCGGGTATGGCCTATACCAATATTTGCTGCTACCTTTTGCCCGTTGGTTATTTTTTCCAGTTCGCTTACTTTGCCGGCCTTTTTATAGATGGTAAGGTCGCCGTTCAGCAGTGCTACACCTGCACTGTCATATCCACGGTATTCAAGCCTTTTCAAACCTTTGATCAATATAGGGAAAGCTTCTCTGCTGCCTATATAACCGACAATACCGCACATATAAAGTTGTTTTTAATCTGGTTTTGAATAAACGATGTTCAATTGCATTTTGTGGGTGCCGTGGTTCCTTCCTCCCGCTACCAGCCTGTATGCACCGGGAAAACCGGTGGCACCTTTAATACGCAAATGTAATTCATTACGTTTATCAATAATAGCCTTTTGTACCTCTCTGGGTATATTAATTCTGTATGTTATTATATCGTTTCCGTTAACATCTTTTTCGGTGCGCTTTGTACCATCTACAAATGCAATAGCGGCGCTATAATCGCTTGCGGATAGGTCTGCTATTTCATATTCATTGCCGCTGGCATCTACACCCCTGGGTACTATACGGTTGGGTATTTGCAGGCTGTCTGCGGCTACACCACTGCTTATCTGTGTCAGTACAATCTCGGCCTTGATAATTGACGAAACGGGGATTTGGCTGAGATTGGGTATACGCAGGTCTATACACAGGCCGGGTTCGTTTTGTAATATGAGGGAGTCGCCGGTACCATAATTCAGTATTTTTTGTGCGGGATAACCGGTGTAGTTACGGTCTATATGGTTAAAGTTGGCTGTTTTGCTGCCGGCAGTCTCGCGTATATAGTTGAAGAATGCAGTCTTGGTTTCATTACTGCCGTTTTCTCTGTAGTAGAAGGCAACAGCAGTACGGGCGTAGTCATTGCTGCCATCCAGCAATATGTAGGTCAGCAGGTCGGTATTGTTACTGATATTGTAGTTACTGTCAGGTGCTATGTAAAACCCTTTGAAATAACTTAGGAAGCTTGCATCATCAGTAAATGTGCCGGTGCCTATCTGGCTCACTACATCATTTACAAAATCCTGCCCAAGTGGTATTCTTATATGCCTGTAGCCTGTTTTTACTCCCGCTGCCGAAGGGGTATCGTTCAGTACGCTTTTCATGTCCACAGTCACTTCTGCCAGTGGGGTGTTGCGTACCTGCAGGTGTTGGTTGCTGTAATAATCAGCAGTATTGCTCATGGCCTCTTCAATCCTGTACACCCTGAATTTCTGGGGTTTGGGGTCGGTCCTGTTGCCCCAGGCAAAGCCATAAAATGGCAATATCAGCACTGCTGAATCAACAGTATAGTTAGTACCCACTGCCACGAAACGAAAAGCCGATTGAGTAGGTAATACCTGCATGTATATCCCCGCATTGGTAGTGCCGAAGAACGGGTCGACCACGGTACCCAGTGCATGTACTATCGGTATCCCCGACACTTTATCGCTGGTTTTCAGCTTGTCTACAAAAACGGTACTTCCGTATACTGTCATAGTATCCGGTATGTTTGTGGTACCCAGGTTGTTGTTGCCCGGGGTAACACTCGCTTTTACAATGGTATCTTCCTTGCAGCCTGTGGTAGTGGCAAGGCTTGCTGCAAGTATTATTATGCTGCCTATGGATAAGAAACTCGGTTTCAAATGGTTTTCTTTTCTGCGAATGTGATAAAACTAATTCTAAGACTCTGTTAAGCTTTTGTATAAATCTAACAGGGGGGTTGCATCTTCTTTCCAGCTATCGTCATATTTTACCACTTTCTTATACCTGCTGGGCTTTATTTCATCGGTTATTGCCTTTGACGGTTTTACGTCGCCATGTATCACTACATCAGCGTATTTGGCGGCACCCAATGTCAAAGACAGGTTAGAACCCTCTTTGTATGGGTCCAGGTCTTTTTCTTTGATATCCCCGCTAATAGTGGCCTTCCTGATAAAACTCTCGCCCAGGTTGCCCGCAAATTGGTCGTTTTGTGCTGTATATATTACTTTAGAGTAGTTGAAAACTGGCTCTTTCTTATAAGCTGTTTTCAGGTATACAGGTGCCAGCGATGTCATCCAGCCATGGCAGTGAATAATGTCCGGCGGCCAGCCAAATTTCTTAACAGTTTCCAACGCGCTTTTGCAGAAGAATATCATGCGTTCAGCATTGTCTTCAAAGAAGTTGTCTTTATCGTCTGTAAATACAGCTTTGCGTTTGAAGTAGTCTTCATTGTCCATGAAATAGACCTGCAGCCTGGCATTGGGCAGCGATGCCACTTTGATGATAAGCGGGTAGTCGTCTTTGTCTATAATGATATTGATACCCGACAGACGTACTACCTCGTGCAGGCGGTGGCGGCGTTCATTGATGGTACCGAAACGGGGCATGATTACCCGCACTTCTAAACCGCTGTCAAAGGTCTTCACAGCGAGGCTATTTAGTATTTGAGCGAAATCGGTAAATTCCACATACGGGGATAGCTCGTTGGCAATAATCAAGACACGCTTTTTGTCGTCCGACATGCTTAGTATTAGTTAATTAAAAGAAAGGTATTAATGAAAGTGATTGCAAAATTACGAAAATATTAATTTACAACCCTTACTTTGCGTTGTTAAATAGGCATATAAGGTATAATGGTTATATTTAAAAAGACTGCGGACATTGAGACTTACTTGCTGAATATCAGGCAGAAAGCAGCACAGGTAGGCTTTGTACCTACAATGGGGGCATTGCACAAAGGGCATGTATCCCTGCTGGAAGAATCCCGTAAAAAGGGGGATTTTACCGTAGTTAGCATATTTGTCAATCCTACACAGTTCAATGATAAATCTGATTTTGACAATTATCCCGTCAGTATTGACGAGGACAAACGCCTGCTGATGGATGCCGGTTGCGATGTATTGTTCCTGCCATCGGTAGACGAGGTATACCCGCCTGCGCAGGACACTCCTTCTTTCGATTTTGGCTACATGGATAGCATATTAGAAGGCGCACACCGGCCGGGGCATTTCAGGGGCGTGGGGCAGGTAGTGGCACGCCTGCTGCAAATAGTAAACCCGGATACATTGTACATAGGGCAGAAAGATTACCAGCAATGTATGGTCATTAAAAACCTGGCAGCGCAGATACCTTCATTGCACAACCTGCACATAGAAATATGTCCCACCATGCGCGAGCAGGATGGGTTGGCTATGAGCTCGCGCAACCGCAGGCTTACCGACCCACAACGAGTTGTAGCCGTGTTACTGTATCAATGCCTGGTATCGATACAGGCAAAAGCAGGTACCCAACCTTTTGCGGTAGTGCAGAAGGAATGCCTGGATATACTTAAAGAAAAAGGCTTTGAACCGGACTATGTGGCCTTAGCTGATGCTGACAACCTTACATTGCTAGAGGATTATGATATGAACCGACGCATGATAGCGCTTATAGCAGCTAAAATTGGCGACGTGCGGTTGATAGATAACATGCTGGTGAATTAATACGCATGTGCTGTTGCATGAAAAATCAAGTTTTTAGGGGCTAACTCTAAATAATCAGGCAACATATTTGTAATTTCAGCAGGCAACCACGAATACGCAAAATTATATTTTGCCTTCATTATACCCTGTCAACCATAGTATGAAACAATTAATCAATACAATTCTCGCGTATTGTTGGGTAATGGTGTGTGCTGATGCCGCAAATGCACAAACCATTTACAAAAAGCAATATACTACCAGCGATGGACTGGCCGGCAATCACGTATACATGTGCCACCAGGATATAAAAGGTTATATATGGATAGCCACATCTTCGGGTCTTAGCAGGTTTGACGGGAAAAATTTCAAAAATTATGATTATGAAAACGGGCTCAATGATAATGAGATATTGTTTGCAACTAACGATGCTGATAATAATATTTGGGTGCATTCTTTCGCTAACACCCCGGGAATATCTGTTATCAAAAATGGCTCTGTAGAATCCTGGAAAGATTCATCTGTAGCATCCATACTGCCATTAAATCTCAGCCTTTCTAATGAGTATTACAGCCATGCAAGTAAAGTCGCTTATATCAATGGGGTTAATTCATTGATAAGTATAAAGAAAAACAGGAACCCTGTTTATGTTAAAACACCATTGCTCGCGGGGTTCCCGTTTTTCGAGACAGATGACGGGAAGATTTTCTCAGGCGATGGTAAGGGCATTTACCGTATTAATGATACTGCTGTGTCTTTTTGGCAGGATTTACGATTACCCGAAGATTATATAAGATTAAGTTATTACAATAATACACTTTATGCGTTGTCGGGAAACACGGTTAGTATCTTCAAATACTACGCAGATAGTTTCCATTATACAAAAACGATACGTTTTGCCCAAAGGGTCAACTTGCTGTATGCCGGGAAACATGGTGTATGGATATCATTCCTCAATTCCCGCAGTGTATACCTCTACAAAGATATTTATAATAATTCGCTACCTATTAACCTCGCAATACCCGGCATAGTGAATTTCTTCTTATGTGATAGGGAAGGTAGCATGTGGATATGTACTACTGATAAGGGCATATTTTATTTACCAGACCCGGATATGATAAGTTATACGGAGTCAGATGGTTTTCCCTCGTCTGTAATATATGCTATTGAGCCATTGCGAGGGGATACATGCTGGGTGGGATATAATGTAGCCAGGGCCGATAAACTTTTTTTCGAGAATGGGCGAGCGCGGATAATACAGAAGGTAGACCTTGATTATAATAAATATTACAACAACTTTCTGAAGGATATTATTAGCGATAATAGAGGACAACGCGTTTTTTTTCTTTCTAACAGCAACCTGAGTATGCTGCAAAAAAATGATTTGGTGCAACTGTCGCCAAAGGATGCTCACAAGTCGCTAATGATGATTAATGATTCGCTGTTAGGGGTTGGCAGTGTCAAGTACAAGATCATTAACCTGAATACCCGGAGAGAGAATACATACAAAACAGGAAGGATATATGCACAGGCAATAGATGCCGGGAATAATATCTGGTTAGGCGGAATGAATGGGCTGTATAAGATGCCCGGTTATTCTTATGCTTTCGAAGAAAAATATGTACAACAGGTCAAGTCTTTCGAGAACGTAAGAATAAATTCACTTTCGGCTCATGGGCAATTTATATGGATCGGGACACATAACAATGGCATATACCTTATTGGGGGAGATTCTGTTATAAGGCATTACACTAAAAAAAACACCCCGGTGCTGCCTTCTAACACAATCAGCACAATTGCCATTCGTGGAAATGAGATATGGGTAGGAACCAACAAAGGGATTTTTTCTGCAAGCTATAATTATGATAGCCTGTATTTTTCGCGCATGTTGTTGATCAACCATAATGATGGGTTGATCTCACCTGAAGTTAATGAGATAAAAATGGTCGACTCTACTGTTTTTGTGGCCACATACGGCGGTTTGGTAATTTTGAAGAATACCCAACCTTTCTTTTTAGATTATGTTCAGCCCGACGTTTTGATAAAAGACCTGGGTAATAACAATATAATAAAACAGGATAGTGCGCTTATACGCTATTCAACAGACGGGCTGGAGATAGAGTTTCAGTCTGCCGTGTTTAAATACAGGAACGAAATAACATATGGTTACAGGTTAGATCCTTTTGACAAGGATTGGAAATATACAAAAAATGATGTGGTACAATATACAAACATACCACCGGGCGACTATTATTTTTCGGTAATAATAAAGGATAACAGGGGTAATACCAGCACTATTGAAAAGAGGTTGTTTATCAGTATACAGCCATTGTTCCGGCAAACGATATGGTACAAGCTATTGATATTAAGCAGTGTGGTTGCAATCGTGTTCCTGTTGCTGTATATATACTATCGTTACAATAAAATGCGCACCAACGACAAGTTGTTGCAAGGCAGGTTGATGGCAAGGGCCAGGCTGGAGGTGTTGAGGGCGCAAATTAAGCCGCATTTCATTTACAATTCACTTAACGCTATAAAAGATTATATCTACAACAATAAAAATGCCAGTGCGGCAAATCTTTTACAGGGCTTTGCCCGGCTCATTCGCAACGGTCTGCGTTTGGCTGATAAAGACTTTATCACAATTGCCGAAGAGGTCAGTTTCCTGAAACAATACCTGGATCTTGAAAAAGAAAAATGCGAAAACTGTTTTGATTATAATATAGATGTTCCCGATGATGTAAAGAATGTAGTGATTCCATCCCTTATCTCGCAGCCATTTGTAGAAAACGCTGTAATCCATGGAGTGCGCAGTATTAATGATCGTACAGCGAAGATTAATATCGCTTATTACTGCCAGGGCAAAGACATTATTTGTACGATTGAAGATAACGGTGTAGGGATACAACAGTCCCTCAGGCAAAAAAGAGATGAATTTACTACCGCCAAAGGCACAAGTATTTCACAGGAGCGTATAACATATTTTAAGCTGGGCCTGGGTATAGATATATTACTGGACATAAGAGACAGGTCTGCAACCGGGGAGAATGCCACCGGGACAATAATTACCATTACAATAATGAATGCAAAAAAATAATGTCTATGAAAACCGTGTTTAATGTCCTGGTCGTTGATGATGAAATCAGGTCAAGAAGTATTTTAAAGACTATGATTGCCAGGTATTGTGCAAATCTGAACATTTCAGGCGAAGCGGCCAATATTAATGACGCGCTCAAGGTTATTAAACAGGTTAAACCGGACATTGTGTTCCTGGATATTGAACTCGGGTTAGGCACCGGTTTTGATTTGCTGGGCCAGCTTCCGGAGATAAACTTCCAGACAATTTTTGTAACAGCTTATGATTCATTTGCAATTAAAGCTATTAAATGGTCAGCGCAGGATTATTTGCTAAAACCCGTGGATCCTGATGAATTAGTGACATCTGTTAATAAAGCAACACGGACCATCAACGATAAAAACAGGCTTTCGGTGCACAAAAATGAGCAAAACACACTCAACGGTAATATTATTGGTTTGCCAAGCATGGAAGGGCTTAAATTTATTGATATTACTGCGGTGATCAGGTGCGAGGCAAAAGGCACATATACTGAATTCACTTTTGTCAATGGCCCGAAATTACTGGTGTCGAAACCTATACATGCATATGAACAGATACTGGAGAAGTATGGCTTTTTCAGGGTCCATAAATCACACCTTATCAACCTCAGCTATATCAAAGAGTATATTAAAGGCAGGGGGGGCACCATCATTATGGCAGATAAGGCAGTGATAACAGTGGCGGCACGTAAAAAAGATGAATTCATGAACCAAATCCTGCATTAGCCACACGTTAATATCAAGTTTCTACACGTTGATTAAGTTGCTGTTTTCATTGGCAATATTTAATGCCAATTTTCGTCTGCAGTAAGCCTTACTGCTGGCGGAACCCGAAAAGCTATATTACAAGAGTAGGGGAAATAAATATTATACATATGAAAAAGAAAATTCTGCAATCAGGATTGGCACTCTTGCTTTGTATGCCACTAGCGGTCAGTTCGCAAACAATCACATTGCACAAACAAGGAACTACAACAACGTTTACTTCAGCGTTGATTTGTTCCGGTGCATCGGTTGATAATCCGAAAATGAAGTTAACTGTAAGTGGCCTCAGTCCCGCAGTAGGGCCTAATTCAGGTATTACACTGAGGGTAATCGTCAGGGACCCGGTCACCAATACGGTAATAGCTCAAAAAATACTTAACCAGGCTACGGTTTTTACTCCTCAGAGTAATTCCGGTACAATATCCTGGGATATTGATATTGCCACAAACGCAATAGGTACATTTATTACACCCAATGCAGGGGGGGCAGGGTCCGATGCATTTACCCGCATTGATGGCAATTACCAGTTTCAAGGAGATTACCAGGATGCTAATAATATTCCACGTCAATTTTTTACGACTAGTTTTTTAATTATTGAAGGTAATCTGCCCGATATAAAGATAGGGGCGCAAGGCAGTGCGTTTTCATCTTTGCCGCAAGGTAACCGGTTCACAGTCTTAGAAGGTTGTGTAAGCAATGACCCAAGATTGTTTGTAAACCCTAACCAATGTGGAAAAGATGGTTTCAGGATATTGGTTTCAGAACTTGATGCCGCGGGCAATTTTACGGGGCCTTTAGTGAATAAGTTGTTGAATGCTTCTCAATTAACCGACATTATCAGTACAACAGGCATTCCTCTTAATGGTATTACCGACGGAACAAATACGGTCATACTCACAGCCGGGAAGAAATATTCTGTTACCTGCGTGTATGTAGGGCAAGGATGGAAACCAACATTCGGAGTCTTATTTTATAAAGCCGGGACCTGGGACCTCGTAATGCAAGACAATTTTTCTGACAATGGTTTTGAGCCGGTGGATATATTTGATAATAATGTTTTCAATAGCCCCGATCTCTGGAACAAATTATCTAACACGGCTAACCCTAATTCGACAATACACGAAACGCCCACCTTTGCCAGTTTGCCGGGTAATACTAATAAGTTGTTGGTTGAAGTGACTAATATTGGGTGTCAGCCCTCAGATGCGGGCGTACCATTAAGAATGTTCTGGACACGCGCCCGTACCGATGAATTATGGAGCGAACATTGGCTGTTCGATACGATTAACACAAATTTCTTCCCAGACCCTGTTACCCCCACCATAAAACGGCCGGCAGGTTCAGAAATTACGATAACAGGGGCATCTCAATCGGCGCCTTATAATACATCAACATCTGCATTCTTGTTACCAATTATTGCGGGTGGTAGTACATTTCAAATGCCGTTTGCAAATGCCCCCGACTGGTACCCGCCCCACCCGGCCTGGTACGATGCAAGTAGTGGTTCTATATCAGGTGCAGGCCACCCGGTTATCTGCCTGTTAGCAAGAATAAATGAAAAAAACTCTTTGAAAGACCCCATTCTTTTTGAGCCTACAGGAACAACAGATAAAATTTTGCCGTACGTAAAGGAGAACAATAATGTAGTAACACGCAATACCCACCTGGTAGAGCAACCCGGCTTCTTTGTGATTGACCCCGGCGGTAATGGATGGAATTATGGTTTTGGAACAGTATCTGTAAATAATGATAATTTGTTGGCAAATACTGTTAACCTTTGTGTTGACCTGATGCCGGATGTAAGTACCTCAGGATTGTTTGATAATCACGGTACAATAGAAATCGGCATGACAACACCATTGTACAATGCATGGTTGGCAGGCGGTATGCAAAGTACAAATATTGTGCCCGCCAGCACTACATTATTTACAGTAACAAATAGCACCCACGCATGTCTTGAGAATATAACTCTGCCTCCGGGATTTCATGAACAGATAGGGCTCAGGTTTAATTATGATGTAAATTCCATGCCAACATCTCCTCGGCAGTATTTTTATCAGCTAAGTCAAAGCTCCGGCAGCGGGGAGACAGCTGTGTATGGTAGTAATACTGTCTACATAGCCGATGTAAGTAATGAAATTCCTGAGGGCTGGTCTGTAGAAAAACCAGGAACCAACTCTGTTAATGGAATTGAGCATGCCAGCGGCTTGCAAATATTCCCGAACCCCGCCGGAGATTATATTGTGCTGAACCCGGGCAAGCAGTTTGTCATGTCTGAAATAAGAGTGTACGATGTTACGGGCAGGCTGGTAATAACTGCAAAGGTTAATGATGAGGAAACGAAGGCCGCAAGGTTAGATATTATGTCCTTGTCAAAAGGTACATATATGATTCTCGTAGCTGACAATGATAATAATGTGAAACGGGCTAAATTTATTAAAGAATAAGCATGTGAAGACATAATTCTAAAAGGGTGGGGTATCCCCACCCTTTTACTTATAATAATCAGGTATTATTGATAAATATTTTACGGCTCATTGCTATAGCTTATCCCATCACTCGCTGTCCACCGCGGGCTACGGCCATATCCTGCTTTTAGTATTGCCTCATATTTGGCTGCTTCTTCAGCGCTGAGTTTTTTGCCATTCACGAAAATTCCTCTTGCATTGTACTCCATATTATGCTTTTGCGTAGTGTCTATCAACCCATCAGCAGCCATCATTTTTATTACACGGTCCACATAGTATTCGCCTTTTTCGTTTATACCAGCGTTAATGCGCTCCTTTCTTATGGTCGATTCAGGCGTATTCAATTGTTTTTTTGTAACACCGGCTCCGTGTATAATGTATTTTTTGGGTTCATGTTTATGAGCGGTCATAAAATCGTTCATCAGTTTCGTGTATTTTAATTGATAGGGTGCAGGAAGCAGTTCGCCGTTCAAATAGGCTCTTCCATTTGAAAACTGAAAAGTATAATTCTGCCTTTCGCGCAATACACCATCACGTAATGCATGTGCAAGTATAAAGTTAGGATTGCCATCTACAAACATTAGTTGTGCAATGGCTGGTAGGTTGTTGCCGGAGGTGTTTATTTCAATCTTCGTATCACCTGAGTAGAAATCAGGAATCTTTACACCTTGCGGCACATGCTCAATTATTATTCCGCTGCCGGGTTTATCCCCCATCGTTTGCAGCATAGCATTGTATTTTGAAGCATTACCACCTGTTAGTTTTCTAGCATTTACATATACAGCATCTTGCCGGTAGTCTATAACATGATAGCTATTGCTATCCAGGATATTGTCTCTGTGCATACTTCTTACAAGGGCTTTCATCTGGCTTTCGCTGCCCTTGCTATTATATACACGGAAAGGCCCCGAAGCGAGTGTGACACTACTGGTTTTAAATGTCTTTTTGTTTGTCTGTACGTTTGCTTCTTTTTCTTCTTTTTTCGGCTTAGGTAACATAATGCCAAATTGGTTCACATATTCAGGATCTATAACTGTACCTTCTACCGTACTACCGATAGAGCCCCACATATTCACTTTGTGCCCGTGTAATTTTTTGAAACGCTCAAGTTTAGTTTCGTATTTTTTCGCTACGTTATCAGGTATATCCGCACCATCCACCCAAAACTTGCCCGCTTTGTAGTTTATTTTATATGGCTCGTCCTGTTTTATATAACCATCTTTTATGGCATCTACTATGGCAAAACTCTGCATGCCTGAATTGAACAAACTGTCACTGAGTATTGCCAGGATTTCTTTTTCGTACTCTGTGTTTTGTTTGTCATACTTTGCCATATCTCTATCATGTTTCTTCATTAATCTGTCGTGTTCCTCCATAAGCCTGTCATGCTCCTTCATTGCCTTATCGTGCTCTTCAACAGCTTGGTCATGTTCTGCTATTATTTTATCTATCCGCTTCATCAGCTCCTTATCCATCTTATCTTTATTCATTCCAGGAGGAAAATCTTTTTCGAGATTATGAGTTGAATATATCGTTAGTCGATTCTGGATATTGTTTACATCAAGGTCTTTAGGCAAATACATTTTTATATATTTATCTGCCTGTCGACCTTTTAGTTGTACAAAGTTGGCGTAAATGCCCTCTTCAGTAAATACTACTATTGCTTTATAATTTGTATCTATCAATCCCTCTCGATGCATTTCCCGAAACATAAATTTCTCCTTTTGTGGCATCTCATCATTAAGCTTGTTTGTTAGCAATTCATCAATTGCCAGCCAGCCGGTATCACTTTCTTTGCTCTTATCCACTACCAGGTACTTTTTCATATCCCCGATAGTCATTCTACCTGACACGCTGTTATCATTCAGGTCAATTCCCACCACATCTTTAAATAACCTCCGGTATTTGATATCGTGATCGTCTCTTAATGTATCTCCATTTATGACAATGCCCTTTTGACTGTAATGCATTTCAAACCTGTCTGCGATACTTTGTATCAGTTTGTCATTATACAGTTTGTTGAATACCTGTCGCCATGCACGTGTTGTTATGTTTGCCATATACCTGTCGTGTGCTGTACATTTTCTGAAGTCTGAAGAGGGGTTGATGATGTCCGCAAGCGTTAGTTTTTTCTTGTCAGGCATAGCTGTAAGTGTCACTACGTGCTCTCCATCTTCACTTTGTGTAATAAGGAATGTTTTAAGCTTTTCATTGTAAATCATTTTTAGTTGGCCTTCTAACTGTTTGCCCCCTACAAACAGGTGGTTATTCCCCATATAAAATATGTCCCCGCCCACAGGCAATGTTACCAGGCTATCGAGCACTGCATCTACAAATATGTATTTATGGTTCCCCTCTTTGTACATCTGTGCGCTTATTTCTTTCAGTTGCTCGCGCAGGTTATCTTTTTCTGTAGAGAATAATTGGGTGCTGCCTGCTATCAGCAGCCCGGTTGCCAAAATGATAGTAGTAACGACAGCGGGTAATAGCCTGTGTGATGACTTGTCGTATTGGCGAATGGACAACAGTGCCTGCACCCTGGTAAGCAGCGGGTTGTTCTTTTTCAGGCTCATCACCAGGCTGTTTTGTCTCGCCTGCATACCTGCTATCAATGCCAGTGTTTCAGCCAGTTCTATATTACGCTCGTGTCTTGCAGCAGTTTCGTCGCAGGATAGTTCGCGGTATTTGTCTATCAATTTAGCTGATAGCCAAACGAAAGGGTTGAAGAATAATATACATTTCACACACTGTACACCCAGGTTGATATAATGGTCGTATTGTTTGTAATGCGCCAGTTCATGTAGCAGTATAGCTTCCGCCTGTTCAGTGCTCAGGTGGTTGGCCAGTGATATGGGGATGAGTATCACAGCTTTGGCATGGCCGATGATACAAGGCGAAATCTTTCTTTCGGTAAACGCAATATGGATAGGACGGCTGATGTTGAGCCGTTGCATAGTATTGGCCAGTAGTCGGTGCCATTCATCGGTAGCAGGCAACAGTCCCTTTGTTTTCAGTTGCTGCGACTGCAGGTATTGTAGCAGCAGACGAATTGAGAACAATAACAGTCCGGCTATATATAACCATGTTATAGTATAGCTATGCTCAACCATCACGTTCTTCACTTTCGTCCACACTACCTCCGCAGTCAGGTTTTTCTCTTCTGCTATTGGTTCCTGCACAGGCGTTGTCACCTGTGTCTGCAAATAATTTATGGTAACAGGGGGTGGAGTGGGGTAAACAGGGGCTGTATTCTTTACTGCCGTCAGCTTTGTTAACGATAGTATAAAAATTAATAACGGTATCAGCAGGCTGATATTGCATAAATGGTACTTTATTAGTGCGGGAATATTTTTCAGAATCGCCAATAGTACGCGTAATACTATATACGATGCCGCACCTGCGAGCAGCGAGTAGAGCAGTGCTTCTGCAATGATGGAGGTGGCCTGGTTCATCATAACTAAGGTTTTTTAGATTGTTTGGCTTTTTCTATCAGGGTTTTTATTTGTTCCAGTTCTTCGGCTGTGGTTTTATAATTACTCAGCGCGTTCATCACCAACTCTCCCGCACTGCCGCTGAACAGGTTCTTCATCACTTTGTCCATAAACTTCCGCTGCACACGTTTTATATCCACATCAGGGTAGTAGATATGTTGCCTGCGGCTGTCATCACGCTTCAGGAGGCCCTTTTCATACATCACCTGCATTTGCTTCAATGTGGTAGTGTATACAGCTTCACGTCCTTCGTTCAGTACTTCATGTACTTCCTTTACAGTCGCTTGTTTCTTATCCCACAATACCTGTAGTATTTCCAACTCAGCTTCCGTTATATGTATATCCTTTTTGGTCATTGTACGATGTTTGTCGTACTAAAGTACGATTATTATCGTAAAACGCAAATGTTTTTGAAATATTGTGCCTCTTGCTGATATAGGTCATTGGTTATGTGCATCATGCGCAGGAATTTTGTAGCTTTCGTAAGTGAAGTACAGCGATATACATATATGGCCATTGCTGGCGGGGTTGGGTTTGTTCCTGTTCGGGATGTTCATGCTGGAGGAGGCGCTGAAAGCATTAGCAGGCAGATCGTTTAAGCTCTTCCTGCGCAGGCATACCGGCAACCCCGTCAAGGCGGCTATATCCGGTGCGTTGGTGACGGGTATATTACAGAGCAGTACCATGGTATCCCTGCTGGTCATGTCTTTTACCGGTGCGGGTATCATTGGCCTGAAGAATGGTATAGGCATGATATTCGGCGCTAATATCGGCACTACTATAACCGGATGGATAGTATCGCTGCTGGGTTTCAAATACAGTATCAAAGAAATTGTACTACCATTCATAGCGGCAGGCGGTATTGGTATCGTTCTCTTCTCCAACGAGAAACTGGTGCAGCTGAGCAAGTTCCTCATGGGGTTCAGCCTTATGTTCCTTGGCATAGATTTCATGCGTACCGGTTTCGAAGCTTTTGCGCAGCAGGTGGACTTCAGCTTTATGCAGTCAACACACCCTATACTGTTTCTGCTGGTGGGTGCTGTATTGGCGGCCTCTATACATTCCAGTTCGGCCTCTATTATGATATTCCTGTCTTCGCTGGCGGCAGGCATTATTACTCTTGAACAGGGTTTGTACCTCGTCATAGGTGCAGACCTCGGTACCAGCATTACAGCTGTATTAGCTACTATAAAGGGTAACTCTATTAAAAAGAAAGTAGGCTGGTCGCAATTGTATTTCAATGTTATTAATGCTATTGTGGCATTGGTGTTCATGCGGGTATTTCTTTTTCTCATTACAAATGTTGCCGGTATTAAAGACCCGCTCATTACTATGGTGGCGTTCCACAGTTCGTTTAATATCGCCACGGTTATCCTGTTACTGCCTTTTACATCTTTGTTCACCAGGATTATTGATAAACTGGTAGGTAATAACAAACACAAATTTGCGCCTGCCATAGCGCTGGTAAACCCAGCGGAGAGCCATGCGGCCATAGAAGCCCTAAAGAAAGAAGCAGGGAGCTTCATACGGAGTGGTATCAGTGTGAACAGGGAGATATTCAACATAGAAGAGAAAGTGGATGACGAAGCAGGCTTCTATTACGACCTGAAAAAGTATGAGGCTGAGATAACAGAATTCTACCTGAAGCTTGAACAGGGGCAGCTGAGCCAGGAAGAAGCGGAGCAGGCCAACAGCCTGGCTACTGTAATACGCAATACCACACTGTCTGTCAAAGATGCTAAGGACATCAAGCACAACCTGTCTGAACTGGAACGCTCGGGCAACGACAAGCTGTATAGCCTGTACATACAGATAGTGGAAGCTCAGCGGGGCTTATATAAAGAAGCAGAAACTGTATTGCTCAATATACACTATACGCAACCTGCTGATATTGCCGGAATAGACGCCATTATACACAAGTCTCAACTGGCACACAACAAGATGGTGTTCAACCTGCATGCCGACGGGCAGTATGCGGAAATGGACATGCCTACCTTGTTCAATATGCTGCGGGGGATTAACAATTCCAACGAGTCGCTGCTGCGGGCGTTGTCACAACTAGTGCAGGTCAAGTGATTATTAGTTCTTCTTTTTGTCTTTAAGCGCCCAATACAGCCCATGTACATTGGCCTTCCATTCGGGCAATATCATCACCAGTATCATTTCCTCTGCTATTTCCAGGATAGTGACTACTGATGCTATGTAGAACAGTGTCAGCGGCGGTTCAGGCAGGAAGAACAGCAGTATTAGGAAGCTACCCTGCAGCAACGCAGCAAGCTTGGCCAGGTAGGTATGAAAACTGCTGATTTTGCCATAGCGTATTAATGCCATTACAGTCTGTATCACCAGCAGCGCCAATAGTACGATGATGAGTACCAGCTCCTGCTGTATGAAATCCGACTTCAACCTGAACACGCCTATCACAGCCACCAATATCGTCAGGTCATCGGCAATAGAGTCCAGTCGTGCACCCATAACGCTGGTTACCTTGTGCCATCGTGCGAGGAAGCCATCTATAGCATCTGTAAAGAAGCTGATGGCCAGCATCCATTTAAAGACATCTGACTGCCCTGTAAATACCAGGTACAGCAGGAAGAAGGATGCCACCAGCCTGTATGCCGTAATACCATTGATAATATAGTAGCTGGGTTTTTGCATATATACGCTGATAAGTCTTTTTACAAAATCATAACACCTTTCTCCTCGCTTGCGCACAACATAATATTCGTTTGGTTGTTGTTGATATATCAGGTAGATACAAAAGTATAACTTATGAATATAGAATTTCATATGCCGCATGGCAGGGTAGCAGAAAAGGTGGTGAAGACCGTCAGGGACAACCTCATCACACTATACCGCAGCTACAAGAACATATCCAGGGCGGAGGTGTATTTCAAAGAGCAGGGCAGGACCGATAGGAACAAGTTTTGCGAGATAGACCTGACCATATTCGGCAGTTCCCTGTCCGTACAGCGCAGTGCACCCAGTTTTCAACAGGCCACAGCTAAGACATTGAAGGCTGTAGCAGATAAGGTGAACGAACAGATAGAAAGGCTTGGCCAGCCGCCGGATATTATTACCTCTACAGTCAAGGTGTAGGCAAGATCAGCAATCTTCTATCTATAATATGGTGCCCGGGTTATCCCGGCACCTGTGTTTTATTGGCCCGAAATGTTTTTCATTTGTTATTGCGGCGATTTTATTCATTGGCTATGGTACTGTATTGATTACTTTGCAGTAAATATTTTGCATATGTGGGTTAAGATTAATTCTATACAACAACTGGAACAACTGCACGAAGGCTCGTTGATAGCCATACATCCATTGCAAGGCCCGCGTACCGAAACTTTTGATGACTCTGACCCCGACCAGGTAGCTCACCGCCTGGTAGCAGAGAACGATACCCAGGGCAGGATGATATTGACAGCACCCCTGCAACGCAAGGAAGAAGCACGTACCGTAACATCGGCACGGATGGGCAACCTGATGCTGGGCGACGGCCATATAGACTATGCTGATATACTGGAACATGGTACATGGTGGATACAGCAGGGCTTTTAATGTTTACCGCCTGACGAAGTAATAATCACAACCATCCAGGTAGCTGGAAAAAAAGACCAGTTCATTTTCGCAGAGCCATATATAGCCATTCAGGTATTTAGAATGGCGTTCGGTATTAAGGCTCCAGATGTCATTGTCTACCTGCGATAGTTTCCAATTGCCTTCAGATTCAATTTTACTGTCTTCAAACACCTTGTATACACCCGCATCGCTGAAGGTGACTACCACATGCTTATCGGGGGTGAAGGTAGAGTCGCCGGTCCAGTAGCAGGTATTGCTGGTCCATACCCAGGTGCCCTCGAGGCCGGATATGATTTGTGAGGGGTATTGGTTCTGTTCTTTGTGGCAGTTCATAATGGCGGCCACGTCAAACCCGGAGGTTTGCTTAACGCCCAGCCTGTCTGCCTTTTCCTTCTTGCAGGATGTAACTGCCGTAAACAGTGCCAGGCAGGCCAGTGCCGTTATGGTTATAGTTTTCTTTATGCCGTGATTGTTCATATACTTAAAATTAGGCTTTTAACAACAGGGGCAATAATAATGCCGATATTTTTACATTGTGATGAAACTAATATAAAACGGCGAGGCTGCTTATAAAAGCAGCCCCGTGTTACATACTCTGCGGCTTGCGCCGCGAAGACTCTTGCTGCTGCTACCTCAGGTCTACCACTTCTATACCCGGGTTTTTCTTCGGGTCGAAGGTGAAGGTAGCATCGGTAACAGATGGCGGGTTGGGGCTGTAGTTGGTTATATCGTAGCGGTAGGTATTGCCGTTCTTCTCCCATACCTGGCCGCCCATTATCACTTTGTCTTTGCCTATGGCTATTTCTACTTTGGTGAACATCTTATCGCCACTCTTGGGTGTCAGCACCACTATATCAGCCACTTTACCATTTATTTTGCGTTCGCCGCCGTATTTGTAGGCATATTCCTTATCGTAAAAGTTGCTGGTAAACAGCTTGGCGGGCGATATAGACTGCGCATCGGGGTTGTAGTCGGTTACCTGTACCTCGTTGGTAGCTTTTATCACGGTCCATACAGTTTTGTTATCGCAGATGATCTCCTGCCCGGCAATAGATACCCTGTATTTAGGGCCTTTCAGATAAAAGGTGCCCTTTTTCTTGTCATTCACCCCTCCGCCTTTCAGCTCGAGGCTGAAGTCGGCTTTCAGGGATTTCAGGTTATTCAGCTTTTTGTAAGCGGCATCCAGCAGTTCTTTAGCTTTTTTGTCCGTTTGGGCGGTTGCGGGCTGTACTGCAATACCCACCATTAAAGCGCACAATATCAATAGTTTCCTCATCACTTGGTTTCAAATATATAATGAATAATCTTTTTTCAATAGTAAAGGGTGCAAAGTTAATGCCGACAAACCAAAAAATTATGTTATTAATTGGCAGGTACTATTCCATGTTGTTGTAGTTCGCGCCTTTTTCTTTGAAATACATCTTGCCGAAGGTGGAGGGTGTTACCGGTTTGCCTTTATGTTGTTGTGCATATTCTTCGTCCAGCGCCTTCACCTCTTCGGGGGTGAGGATGTGTGGTGGCGGGGCGGCGACAATGGCTTGCAGCTCTTGCTTGTAGAAGCTGGCGGCGAGGGGGTCTCGTTCCGGCGCGAGTATCCCATCCCCGTCCGCAAAGCGGACACCCCCGCTGGCAGGGGACAGTTCAATTTGTTCCATTTTGATGCCGGGATTTTGATTTTCCGGTTGTGGTATCAAATTGGTTTGGGGGTTGGAGGCGGGATTTTGATTTTTGTCCGGCGCGAGTAGGACCCCTAAATCCCC
>CAZEZM010000038.1:0-3658 GCA_964515955.1 uncultured Flavipsychrobacter sp.
ATAGAAGCGTATTATGATAATCCTTTCGAGGATCTTTACGATTTTCTAAAAAGGAATCAAGTTGAAACCCAGAAAACTTTGCAAAAAATTGATGAAAGTTTTCCGGATGACACGTTATCTTTCTTTTCTTTTTTACTGCCCTTAATTGACATAATAAAATCATTGAATACTTTTTCATCAACGCATTTCAATTTTCTAATTGACGATGCGCAAAATCTCAATGACTATCAAAAGAAATTGTTAAGCTCATGGGTAGCATATAGGGACCACTCTGATTATAGCCTAAAAATTGCTATTACAAGGCCGGAGGATTATTTATTTTTAACCACAAATGAAACGCCTATTTTAGAAGGTCACGATTACATCGCTAGATACACCGAGGGTCGATTTCAAAATCAACTTTCTGATTTTGGAATTCTTGCAAAGAAAATTATATCGAAACGAATTCAATTGCTCAATATTGGTGATGTCACACCCGAAGAGTTTTTCCCAATCAATAAAGCGTTTGAGGAAGATTTGAAAAAATGTCAGGATAAGATTAGGGAAGAAGCAATCAAAAAATACGGCCCAGATCAGACCAAAAAAATATCTGATTATGTATACAAATATGCTAGAGCAGAATATTTTAGGAGTCGAGATCCCCAAGCAAATAAACCACCATATTCTGGTTTTGAGATAATAACACATTTGTCAACAGGTGTTATTAGAAATTTGTTGGAACCATGCTCGTTTATGTTTGACAAGGCAAAGGATAAATATAATATACAAGACGAAAAACAAATCAAACCTGATATCCAAGAAGCTGTTATTGATGACCTTTGTCAGCAAAAATGGCTTGGGATTACTAATAAGATGCCAACAAGTGTGGTAGGGTGCACTATTACAAAATCTAAACAAGTAGAATTTTTATTAAATAGATTAGGTGACTTGTTTAGGACAAGGCTAGTAGATAAGAATGCTTCTGAACCTAGAGCAATCTCATTTACTGTATCGGCTCTTAACGAGCTTTTGCAGGATGAGAAAGACGAACTTTTCGATTTGCTAAGAATTGCACGTTCACACGGTTTAATATTTAAAAGACTCGCTTCAGCTAAAGAAGCTGGTAAATTTGAAGTATATTATACACCACATAGAATGTTGTGGCCGCTAAAGGGTCTTGATCCTGTTGGACAACATGCCAGAGTATCAATCAAGGCGAGATTACTTTATGCAGCTGCAATAAATAATGACGAAATAAAGTATGATCGTGCTCAACTTGAAGATGAAAGTAATAATGTCCTCATACAAAAACCATTATTTGATCAATATTAAATCAATACCGGATGTTTGACTATTTGGTTTCATGTGTTAGTTGGGAAGGACGATTCCTTGATGGCATTGCCTATGATAGAAAAGAATACGAAATTAATGAGTGCATATTCTTAATTTTTAATACCTATGAAGAAGACAAGGAAAAAAATTTAAGAGCTGTTTCATCATTCAAAAACTCGCAAATAATTGAGCTAAACTTTTATGAGCCACCTAGCATATATAATAAGTTGAAGGGGGAATTTTATTCCAATAAATATAAAGACAAAAAAATACTATTGGATATTTCCACTATGCCTCGGGAAACGATATGGTTAACGTTGCTGTTTTTAAGAAGTCAAACGCAAGATATAGAATACATATACCATAGACCCAGACAATATGGGCCTGGATTGTTAAGTTATAATCCTATGTTCCCTCGATTAATATATAAAATGTCGGGCATTGCAGATGCTACTAAACCTACGCTTTTAATTGTTACTTCAGGCTATGATTTCGAAAGGATCGACGCAATTAAATATAAGTACGAACCCGCAATATTGATTATTCTTTATAGCTTCAATGCAGATTACCGGCAAGAGGATTTGTCAACTGAATTAACAAAAAAATATCCAAATGATATTATGATTCAGATAGATGCTTATAATGTCGACAGCGTTCACGCCAAGTTGAAAGAAATATTAAGTGTATATAATTCAAAAAATGAATACAATATAGTGTGTGCATCACTTGGACCTAAGCCTACTGCAATTAGTTTCTTTAAACTTTGGCAAGAATTTCCAGCAATTGGTCTTTGTTATACACCATCAAAAGACTATAATATAAATTATTCCAAGGGAATAGGTAGCCATATTACAGGTGCAGTATGATGGTAGTCATTTGAAGCTCTAGTAGTATTCGTACTATGGTCTATAGTGTTATTCAACACCTTTTTAAGTCCTCAAACAATTTCCGTATTTAGTTCCCCCCCAACAATCCCCCTCCACCTTTGTTATACACTAAACAACAATAGTTATGAGTGAGAAAAAGACAATACCCGAGATACCGCATAAGCCGGAAATACCTGATATGCCGGGGCACCCCGGTATACCTGATGTGCCTAATCAGCCAGGTACGCCTGAAAAAGACCCAATGAAACCCCTGACACCGGAAATTCCACAGCCTGATAGTCCGCCGGAAACACCGAAAGCCCCGCCGCAGCCGGATATTAAGGATAGGTGATTTTTTCCTGCGTGAGTTAACCACCCCTGATTGGCAAATGCCCTAAAGGCATATGCCAATTGACCCCTCATAAAACAGGAGGGGACCTTCCGTTCAATTTAACTATTCAACACTTCCCTGATTTTGTCGGCGACCTTCTCTGCATTGGGGAGCATGGCTGCTTCTAGGCCCATGTTCATGGGGACGGCGGGGAGGTTGAGGGCACCCATAGTGGCTACAGGTGTGTCCAGGCTCTGGAAACAGTGTTGCATAATGCGTGCTGCCAGCGCTTCGGCAAATGAGTTGTTGAGCTGCTCTTCGGTAAGCACCAGGCACTTGCCGTGCTTGCGTACGGTAGAGAATATGAGTTCTTCATCGAGCGGGAAGATGGTGCGGATGTCCACTATATCTACCTGGTCGTCAAATTGTTTGGCGGCGTTTTTGGCCCAATGCACACCCATACCATAGGTAATGATGCACATACTGGCACCGATGTCTATGGCTGTTTGCGATGCCTGCTGCACGAGTAATCCCTTGCCGAGTGGCACTATATAATCTTTATCGGGCTCAATGGTCATGGCGTCCTGCGTGCCTGGCACTTTGCTCCAGTACAGGCCTTTGTGTTCCAGCATCACCACGGGGTTAGGGTCATAGTAGGCGGCTTTCATCAGGCCTTTCATATCTGCCGCATTGCTGGGGTAGGCTATTTTAATGCCTTTGATGGTGGCCAGGGTACTTTCTACACTGCCGCTGTGATAGGGGCCGCCGCCGCCGTAGGCGCCTATGGGCACACGTATGATGTTGGACACCGGGAATTTACCGCAACTGAGGTAGCAGCTCTTGCTGATTTCGGTAACGAGCTGGTTGAGGCCGGGGTATATATAATCGGCAAACTGTACTTCTACTATAGGTTTGAGGCCTACGGCGCTCATGCCTATGGTGCTGCCTATGATGTAGGCTTCCTGTATAGCGGTGTTGAATACGCGGCTGTCGCCAAACTTTTGTGCCAGCGTGGCCGCCTCGCGGAATACACCGCCTATACGCCCGCCTACGTCCTGCCCGTAAAACAGGGCCTCGGGGTGGTCGCGCATGATTTCTTCCACGGCGTGCAGGGCGGCATCCACCATCACCACTTTCTTGCCATTGGCGG
>CAZEZM010000038.1:3668-23125 GCA_964515955.1 uncultured Flavipsychrobacter sp.
TTCTACCGTTACAGGCGTGGGGGCAAACACATGGTCGGACACGGTAGCGGGGTTGGGCTCGGGTGCGTTTACCGCTTTTTCAAATTCGCCCAGTACAAATGCGCGCTCTTCATCTTCTATAGCCTGCAACTGGTCTTCGCTGATGCCTTTTTGCAATAATCTCTTTTTCAGTTTCGGGCCGGGGTCGTCTATGGCGTGTTTGGCCAGGTCGTCCTCGGTGCGGTACCATTCTTTGCGCACACCGCTGGTATGGTGGCCCAGCAGGGGCACCTTAGCATGCACTAGTATGGGGCGGCGTTCTTTGCGCACCCAGTCGATGGTGTACTGCATGGTCTTGTACGAGTCGGGGAAATCGCTGCCATTGACGCGTACCCGCTCCATGCCTTTGAAGCCGGCGGCAAATTCGTAGGCGTCCATAGTGCGCGCTTCGTCGCTGCTTACGGATATACCCCATTCGTTGTCCTGGACGAGGTATATAATAGGTAACTGGTGCAATACAGCAAACTGGAAAGCCTCGCTCACCTCTCCTTCGGTAACGCTGCCATCGCCCAGCGAGCAGATGACCACGGGCGGGGTGGAGTAGTCTATCAGTTTTTGCTTCTCTATATATTGTATGCCCTGGGCAATGCCTGTAGTAGGTACGGCCTGCATACCCGTGGCGCTGCTCTGGTGTATTATCTTAGGAAAATTCTCGCGACGGATGCTGGGATGGTTGTAGTAGGCGCGCCCACCGGTAAAGGGGTCGTCGGCCTTGGCCAGCAGTTGCAGCATCAGTTCGTACGGACGGTAACCCATGCCCAGCATCATACTCTCGTCGCGGTAGTAGGGGCTAACATAGTCGCCCGGCTGCAGCAGGAAACCGGTAGCTAGTTGTATAGCCTCGTGTCCGCGCGATGTGCTGTGAACATATTTGCATATCTGCCTGTTGGCCTCGTAGGTTTCGGCCATGGCTTTGGCAGTCATCATCAGCCTGTAAGCTTTCAGCAGTATGTCGTTAGAGAGTGTTTCCGTTTTTTTGTCCATACGAATGCGCAAAAGTAACTTCTAAATCTCTAAAAATGAGGGAATGAATAATAAAAACGGGTTATGCGTAATGAAATAAACTTATGTTTTAGGAGTTATTCACAATAAAGCCGCTATTTGTTGATTTTTAGCGCGGTTAATTTCCTTTAGTGCGCAGAACCGTTATTTTTGTTTCTGATAAAAACACCGATATGCAATTTGATTTCAAGAAGCTTTTACCACATATATATATCATCCTGGGCTTTATAGTGATAGCCTACCTGTTCAGCTATCCGCAGTTGGATGGGCTTGTGCTGTACCAGAGCGATTACGTGCAGTGGAAAGCAATGGCTACTGAGGGCATCGACTGGCATGAAAAGACAGGTGAAAACGTGATGTGGAGCAACTCAATGTTTGGTGGTATGCCCACGTTTACCCATTATGTACCTGAAGGTAACAACTATCTGTACCCGATACAGACTACTATAATGGAAATAATGGGCAAGCCGGCCGCATTCCTGTTCCTGGCGATGCTGGGTTTCTACATACTGGCGCTGATACTGGGTTTCAACAAGTGGCTGCGTATTGCGGGTGCGCTGGCATATGCGTTTTCTACCTATAACATCACTTTGATAGAAGCGGGGCATGAAACTAAGATACTTGGTTTGGCTTATGTACCCGTGGTGATTGCCGGTCTGCTGCAGCTATACAGGGGCAAATGGTGGGCAGGCGTACCCTTGTTAGGTATATCCTTATCGCTGCTGATGAGTACGGGCCACTACCAGATAATGTACTACGCCATTATCATTATTGTGGCTATGGTCATTTCTCTGTTCATTACCGCTTTGAGGGAAAAACAGCTCAAAACATTTTTTATAGCATCAGCCATCGCTATGGTGACGGCGGCGATAGGTATAGGCCCCAGTATGCAGTTATTTTTAGTGACACTGGAGTATAATAAAAGTACCATGCGCGGCGGGCAGAGCGAACTGACCATCAACCATGATGAAGGTAAAAAAGGCGGCGGCCTGGATAAGGATTATGCTTTTGCATGGAGCAACTCCTGGGGCGAAAGTTTTGCCAGTCTGGTACCTATGTTGTACGGCGGTTCCAACAGGGAAAAACTGGGAGAAAATTCTGAATCTTACGAAGTAATGACAGAAATTGGCGTACCCGAGCAGGGTGCCGCAGGCTTTGTGGAGAGTTTCCCGGGTTACTGGGGGCCACAGCCGTTTACGGGAGGGCCGTTCTATTTCGGTGCGATAATAGTATTCCTGTTTGTGTTGGGGATGATGGTCATCCGAAGCCCGCATAAATGGTGGATACTGGCAGTAAGCATACTGGCTTTTCTGATGTCGATAGGCAAACATTTTCCATCATTCAACTATTTCCTGTTTGATACATTGCCGGGCCTTAATAAGTTCCGCATACCCAATATGATATTGGTAATACCACAACTGTTGTTTCCGCTGGTAGCCATATGGGCATTGAATGATATTATAACCGGTACTATTACAAAAGAAGAGATATGGAAAAAAGTGCGGACCGCGGGTATAGCTACAGGTGGTTTGTGCCTGTTACTCGGCCTGGGCAGTACTATGTTTTTCGATTTTAAATCGCACAGAGACCCTCAATTGAAAGAACAACTGATGCAGTCCTTTCAGAATGAAGATGCTGTAAATAAAGTAATGAGTGCTGTACAAGCCGACAGGGCAGATATGGCCATGAAGTCCGGCATTATGAGTGCGGTATTTATAGCGCTGGCGGTGGGACTACTGTGGGCATTTGCACAAGACAAAATTAAAGGCCAGTATGCGGTGATAGGTATAGCTGCATTGGTAACAATTGACCTGGTAAAAATTGACAGCCGCTACCTGAATGAAGAAAACTACATTGACCCTGACCAGTTTGAAGCACAGTTTGCCCCCAGGCCTGTAGACCAGCAGATAAAGCAAGACCCAGACCCGTATTACAGAGTACTTGATTTATCTGTAGACCCATTCAATAATGCGATGCAGGCAGCACACCATAAATGTATTGGCGGATACAGCCCTGCAAAAATGGAAATATACCAGGACCTGATAGATGTACACATGCGCAGTGGTTTTAACCGCCAGGTGCTGAATATGCTGAACACGAAATATATCATCTCCCCGCAGGGCCCTAAAGGGCAACCTGTTGCAATACCCAATGCTGAAGCTTGTGGTAACGCCTGGTTTGTAGATAATATTCGGTGGGAAGAAACTGCTGATAATGAGATGCTGGCCATGCGGGCAGGAAATATCGGAGAGCAGCCTGATACTACCATGCAGGAGTTTAATCCCAAGCAAACCGCGGTTTTGCGTTCGACATACAAGAATGACTTTAACGGGTACCAGGTAGGAAAAGACAGTGCTGCAGTAGTACAATTGGCGGAATATGGCCTGAACAATATCAGCTATGTATCGAACAATAGCCGGGACGGTTTTGCAGTATTTTCTGATATATACTATCCCTACGGCTGGAAGGCGTATATAGATGGAAAAGAAACACCCATCTACAGAACCAACTACCTGCTGCGTGCGCTTAAAATACCTGCGGGTGAACATAAAATTGAATTTAAATTCCACCCGGAAAAATTCTACACAGGAGATAAAATAGCGATGGTGTCCAGCCTGCTGTTGATATTGGCCGCTGCCGGTTCGATATTCATGGCGGTGAGGGGTGGTAAAAAGCCTGCATAATATCTAATGGATAACGGTTCGTCAAATATCGTCAGGAAGTTGTTTGGTTTACGCAGGGAGTACAGCGTGAGCTTTTATATAACTGACTTCCTGTTCAGGCGCATATTCAGGCAGAACGCCGGGGTGAAATGGCCCGTACACCATACGGCAACCATACATAACGCACATAAGTTGAAAATCGGCAAAGAAACCTTTCCCGGAGACTCACCTTGTGTGTATATCAATGCGCAAAACGGTGTAAACATAGGCGACTATACCAACCTGGGGCCGAATGTGGGCATTATATCCGCCAATCACGATTTTGTTAATAATAGTATGCCTACTGATGCACCGCCAATCAATATCGGCAGGTTTTGCTGGCTGGGCATGGGGGCTATGGTGCTGCCGGGCGTGCAGTTGGGCGATTTTACCATAGTGGGAGCGGGGGCAGTGGTGACAAAGAGTTTTCCAGGCTATTGTATCATTGCGGGCAATCCTGCCGTTATCATCAAAGAACTAAACAAGGCAGAGTGTGAAGCTTTTGCAAAGAGCAGAGAATAGCAATACCGTCATCGGTAACTCGTTCCTCATCTTCCTGATCAGGTTCTTCCCTTCTTTGGCTGCATTAGTAGTAGTTATAGTATTTTCACGCTATACCAACGAAGAAGTATACGGCAGTTACCAGAACTTCTGGGTGCGGTTATATTTATTAAGTGCTGTGGCCACGCTGGGCATACCAGCCTTCCTGCTTACTTATACACCTCAGTTTACCCGGTATCTCTTTTCTACCCTGAAGGCGGGGCACTACATAGGTATCATGTCCTGGATGATGGTTGTGGCTGCGTCATTCGCTTTTTTACATCACGCTACGGCTGCTATGCCTGTATATATATCATTCCTGTTTTTCCTGCTGCATTGCCTCAATGCTACATCAGAAACATTGCTGATTGTAGCCCGTAAATTCAGCCTGCTGCTGTGGGTGAATGTTTTGTATACAATTGCTTTCCTGCTATTGCACTACGGGGTGCTTACAGGTGCGTATGGAATAGAAAGTTTATTCCTGTACCTGCTGCTGCCGATAGGGCTGAAGTTATTGGTTACCGGGCGTAGTTCTGCTTCATTTACAAAAACGCAGGACTTGCCCACGGAACAGGAGTATACAAAAACCGATATCCGCTCTTTGTGGCTGCACATCGGCATTTACGATGTGTTGCAACGTGTATTTACCTGGATAGATAAGTTTATTATTTCCATATTATTTACAGCGGGTGTATCTGCTATGTACTTCAATGGTACTTACGATATACCTTTTCTGCCGCTGTTGCTGGGCGCTGTCAGCAGTGCCGCGCTATTACAACTGGCATCGGGTGGGAGGAAAGACGACAACCCATCTGCCATACTGGTAGCCAACCAGACGGCACGTATATTATCTGCTGTTGTGTTTCCTTTGTTCTTTTTCTTTTTTTATTTCAGGGAAGAACTGTTTAATGTACTGCTGACCATAAAGTATGCAGATTCCATACCCATATTCGCCGTTACGGTGTTCATTGTACCGCTGCGCGCTTACAACTTTACATCTATACTGCAAAACAGGCACAAGGGGCGTATTATCAATACAGGTGCGTTGGTGGACATCATCGTTGCCTGTGCCTTGATGTATCCCCTGTATCAATGGCAGGGGCTGGTAGGTATAGCACTCAGCTTTGTTGTCAGCAGTTATATACAAGGGGCGTATTACCTGCACCATACAGCCAGGATATTGAACACCACTATTCCTGCAATCATACCCATGACCAACTGGGCGATAAAGCTGATTGTTTTTGGTTTATTCTTTATAGTTATTCATTATCTGCTGGAGCAGCTATTTAACGAAGCAATTGTACTATTTTTAGGTAGCCTTGTACTGGCGGTGACTCTGGTAGTGTCGCTGGCCATAGAATTCAGGGCATCTAAAAAGCAATATGGCGGAGCGGTTTCGCAGAACGAAAACAACAACGGTTGACAATACCGGTTTCAGCAACACCAGTGGTGTAAGAGGGGCGCGCCTGATTAATAAAGACGGCAGCCTGAACCTGCGTAAAACAGGTTTGCCTTTCTGGGAGCAAATCAGCCTGTTTCATACACTGATACGTATGAAAACCTGGAAGTTCCTGCTCTCTGTACTCTTGTTCTATGCCGTTACTAATATCCTGTTTGCTTTACTTTATATAGCAGTTGGCGTAGAAAACCTGCAAGGAATAGCAGGGGATAGTGAAGACTTGCTCAATGGTTTTCAGCAAGCTTTTTTCTTCAGTTCGCAAACATTGACGACAGTTGGATACGGCCACATTAGCCCGGTGGGGTTGAGTGCTAATATTGTAGCTGCCATTGAGTCATTCGTGGGCATTCTTTCCTTTGCCATGGTAACGGGGTTATTATACGGACGGTTTACCTTGCCTAAGGCCTACCTCAGGTTCAGCGATAACATCATAGTAGCGCCGCATAAAGGGTACCGGGCATTGATGATTCGCATAGCCTCTTACAAGAATAACCACATTACAGATGTAGAGGCTAAGATGACTGTTGCCCTGCGTGTAACAGAGAATGGCAAAAAGGTATCGAAGTTTTTTACCCCCAAGCTGGAGATTGACCGGATAACATCATTAGCACTCAGCTGGACTATAGTTCACCTCATCAACGAAGAAAGCCCGTTTTATGAAATGGGAAAAGAGGAGCTACAGCAGGCTGATTTTGAAATCATGTACCACATTCGCGGCTTTGACGACCAGTTCTCCAATAACGTACAACAACGTTCTTCGTACACCGAGAGTGAGTTGGTATACGGAGCTAAATTTCTACCCGCCTTCTATAGCGCTGAAGATGGCAGCACTACAGTATTAGAGCTGGATAAGCTGAACCTGTATGAGGCGACAGAAGTGCCCGAGCCGGAGCGTTCCTATATTATTCCGTAACTTTGCGTAATATGATGAATACAGTAAATACTTCGAAAGAGACACAGAGGCTACTTGAACGCGAAAGTAAATACGGTGCGCATAATTACCACCCGTTGCCCGTAATGCTGACCAAAGGTGAGGGGGTATACGTATGGGACGTAGACGGTAAACGGTACTACGATTTCCTCTCAGGCTATTCCGCACTCAACCAGGGGCACCGCCATCCTAAGGTGATGAAAGCTTTTTATGAGCAGGCAGAAAAACTGACATTGACATCGCGCGCTTTTCACAGCGATGCATTAGGCGAATTTGCAGAATACATTACCAAATATTTTGGCTATGACAAGGTGCTGCCGATGAACACCGGTGCAGAGGCTGTAGAAACAGCTTTGAAACTGGCACGCCGCTGGGGCTACCATGTAAAAGGTGTAGAAGACAACAAGGCTAAAGTGATTGTTTGCGAAAACAACTTTCATGGCCGTACCATTAATATTATATCATTCAGTACCGACCCTGATTCGAACAAAGACTTTGGCCCGTACACCCCGGGTTACGAGGTAATTCCCTATAACGATACAAAGGCATTGGAAAAAGCTTTGCAGGATAAAAATGTAGTGGGTTTCCTGGTAGAGCCTATACAAGGTGAGGCCGGCGTGGATGTGCCTGATGAAGGTTACCTGTCTAAAGCATACGCCATTTGTAAGGAAGCAAATGTGCTGTTCATAGCTGACGAGATACAATCCGGCCTGGCACGTACAGGTAAAATGCTTGCCTGCGACCATGAGCATGTACATCCTGATATACTGATATTGGGTAAAGCGCTTTCTGCAGGTGTATTACCTGTGTCGGCAGTACTGGCTGATGATGAAATTATGCTGACTATTAAGCCGGGAGAACATGGCTCTACTTACGGCGGCAACCCGCTGGCTTGTAAAGTTGCCATCGCATCACTACAAGTATTAAAGGATGAAAAGATGGCTGAAAATGCCGAGGTATTGGGCATATACCTGCGCAAAAAACTGGCCGAAATCAATCATCCTAATGTTTCCCTCATACGCGGTAAAGGATTGCTGAACGCAATAGTTATTGACCACCCGAACAAAGACGCAGCATGGGAGGTATGTGTAAAAATGATGGAGTATGGCCTGCTGGCCAAGCCAACGCATGGTGACAAGATCAGGTTTGCACCGCCATTGGTGATTAATCAGGAACAAATGGATGAGTGCATAGACATTATTGCACGCAGCCTGAAAGAAGTTTTATAGAAGCTATGTCCCTCTTGTGGGATATGGGCAGGATTGAAAAGCCCGCGATAGTTTGACTATCGCGGGCTTTTTGCGGAGAGACAGGGATTCGAACCCTGGATACCCTTTGACAGGTATACACACTTTCCAGGCGTGCCTCTTCAACCACTCGAGCATCTCTCCGGAAAGGGATGCAAATCTAAACAAAAATTACTTATTGCCTCTCGAAGATTTCACCGGCATTCCGTGTTGTTATTTCAGCTACAGTTTCCGGGCTCAATTGTTTTATTTCAGCCAGTTTTTCCGCTATCAGTGGTATGTAGCTGCTTTCATTTCTTTTGCCCCGGTAAGGAGTTGGCGCCAGGTAGGGAGCGTCTGTCTCCAGTACTATATGCTCGATACTTATGTCTTTTAGCGCGTCGGGCAACTTGCTGTTTTTAAAAGTGATTACACCGCCTATGCCTAAGTGCAGCCCCATGCCCACTATTTCCTTTGCTTCCTTGCCGGTGCCGCTAAAACAATGGAAAATGCCTTTCAACAGCCCGTTTTGTTTTCGCTTTACAATATCTATGCAGTCTTGCAACGACTCGCGGCTATGTATTACAATGGGTAAGTTGTGACGGAGCGCCAAATCTACCTGGTACTCAAATGCATCCACCTGTTGTGCCTTGAAAGACAGGTCCCAGTAATAGTCCAGGCCTATTTCCCCTACGGCATAAAATGTATTTGCTGACAGTTGGTGCTCAACTATCGCCAGTTCTTCTTTGTAATTTTCTTTTACATAACATGGGTGCAGGCCCATCATAGGGTAGCAATACCGGGGGTGTTTTGCTGCAATAGCCATCATGCCAGCTATGGTACTGCTATCGCAATTGGGCATGTACATTTTTGTAACGCCCGCATCCAGCGCGCGCTGTATCATCTCTGCCTTGTCTGTAGCTAATTGTTCATCGTACAGGTGTGTATGTGTATCTGTAAAAATCATTTGAGTTGTGGTAATGCTTCTAAACTCCAGTTCTTGTCCTTGCAATATTGCAGTACCCGGGGCAGTGCATAGCTCATTCTCTCCCATGCCTTTTCACTGTCATGAAAAACTACAATGCTGCCTGGCTCTATATGGCCCAAAACATTATTTAAACACGCTTCAGGCGAAAGTGTTGTATCAAAATCACCGCTTAGTACATCCCACATATAGATTTGGTATGGGCGATCTTTTTTTATCAATGCATTTACCTGCCCCCGTGTTATCCTGCCATATGGTGGCCTGAAGAGGCGGCTGTCTATAATTTGTTCAGCCTGTTCTATATCTCGTATATATTTTTCCTTAGGTGTGTACCAGCCGTTGAGGTGGTTGTGCGTATGGTTGCCTACGGAGTGGCCCTGCGCCAGCATATCATTATATATGGCTGCATGTTGCCGTACATTTTTCCCGATACAAAAGAATGTGGCTTTCGCGTTAAACTTGCTCAATTGCTGCATGACGAAAGGAGTGGCGATAGGATGCGGCCCGTCGTCAAAGGTCAGGTACACGGCAGGTTGCTCACCCGCGGGCATTTTCCACACCAGCCTGCTGAACAGGAGGTTACTTAGTATCCACGGAGCTTTTACCCGGTAAGCCATATTGCAAACCAACAAAAAAAGAATGAATCAGCCTCTATATTTTAGCCACAGATGTACTTTCCAGCCAGCCGGTGCGGCCATCGGGCAGGGTTACTTCGTACCAGCCCACTTGCTCATTGCATATCTCCACTTTGGTGCCTTCCGGCACCTGGCTTTGAGATTGGCCGTATTTAGGCTGCAACATTAATGGCGAACCTTCTGTCATGACGACAGCCCTGCGGGATGATACCGTTTTGCCGGCGGAAACCATACCCAGCGCAATGAAAACAACACATAAAACCATGACAGCAGCAGAGAGTTGTATAGGGGCGCTATAGTTCACATAGCCCAGTTTTCGGGCGATATAATAACCTATCAGCAGCAGGAACAGGATAATGGCGATTGTTGCGTATGTATTGGCTAGTGAGCCCTTTGTCATAGCATTCCACCACCTGACGAAAAATATCTCCGGTATTTCCTGTATCCTGTTGTTGATGCGGCTTTGTGCCAGGTAGAGGTTGTCAGCAGCCTTTTGGGAAGACGGGTCAAGCTTTAACGCCCGCTCATAATTCAATATGGCGCTGCCGATGTTGTTCAGCCTGTAATATGCATTGCCGAGATTATAATATACTTCCGCATCTGCCGGTTGTAGCTGTGCTACACGGTTGTAGTAATATGCGGCGCTGTCGTAATTCTTTTGCTCATAATAACCATTGCCTTTTTGCCACCATGAAGCGTAATCTTCCTTAGCGCCCAGGCCGGAAAACAAGAATATTGTAATAAAAGTGAATAATATCCTGTTCATGATTTAAAAGCTTCTTCCAGTTTGCTGATAGCCGCTACAGCCGAGGCATACACATTGTTCATCTGTTGCGAACCGCTCTTGCCCGCATACAGCGCAGTTTCACATTCGGCCATTACCTGTTCTATCTGTAGTTGCAGTTCGCGGTCTATGTTATGGTTGTTGAGCGCGTCCCATACGTTTTCTTTCGACAATGACGATAAGGGTATGCTCAGTTTGTCACTCAGGTACAGCCATATAGCCTTAGACACCTCTTCGTAAAAAGGGATACGCTCATTCTTCTGCAATAACTTTTGCGCGGTTGCCAGCCTTTTCAGGGCTACTTTATTAGCGCGGCGTGTACGCAATAGTATGCTGTCTTTCGATAGTTCATCTTCACGCCTTTTCCATACCACCAGGCCGATGAATGCTAATATAGGCAATGCATATGCCGACCAGTAACCTGGTGATAATATTAAAGGACGGCTTTGGGGGCTAAGCCGCGTAAGCGGTGCGGTGCTTATGCCGTGTATATCTGTCAGCCGGGTATTTGAACTGCGTGCGGTATAATTTTGTCCCGGTTTCACATGCAACTTTATAGGGCGGGTATGCTCTGTTACATATTTACCCGTTTGCGGATTAAAGTAGGTGAATGCAATTGCCGGTACTTCATAGTCGCCGGGTGTGCCGGGGGCTATGGCATAGGTAATGGTTTTGGTGCCGCTGATTGTGGTTGTGCGGCCTGTTATGGTGTCTGTTACTACAGGGTCGTAAACCGTTAAGCCGTTGGGTAGTTTCAATGCAGGGGCTTCTATCAGTTTAATATTCCCGCTGCCATTAATCTGCAACCTCAGGTTCGCTACATCGTCTGTCGTCAATTCCGTTTTGTCTACCCCGCTGGTAATCGAAAAGCTGCCTACCGCACCTGTAAAGGATTCCGGCTTGCCTTCTTCAGGCAGGGGCAGTACTTCTATCTTTACCGGTTTGCTTTTCAATTTTACTTTTACATCCTGGTAAGCCATCCTGCCGAAAAATTCATCAGCAAAGGGGTCGTCCATGAAAAAGCTGTTGAAAAACGGATCGTCAAAGAAGGGGTCTCTCTGCCTGGACTTTTGTACGATACGCGCCACGCCCTCTGCCTCTGCGGGGTCCAGTTCCAGCGTACCCGTTTGCTGTGGGAATAATGCAGATTTCTTCAGGGTAAATACCTGGTACCGCTGCCCGTTTATTACTTCTTCTACCGGGGTGATTTTGCCGCCGGGCATATCAAAATCCTGTGTCCAGAAACCATTAAGGGAAGGGAGCTTGGATATACCTACATTCATGGGCAGCCTAGCGTATAACTTATAAGAGGCTGTTATCTGCTCGCCCAGGTATACTTTCTGCTTGTCCACCACTACTTTTATGAACAGGTCTTTATCCAGGTTCACATTAGCAGTCTCGGGCGCTGCCTGGCGCTGTTGCTGCCTTTGCTGTTGCATTGCCTGCATCTGGCGTTGGCGCTGCCTCAGTATCGCTTCAAACGGATCGTCAGAAAACGGGTCGTATCCGCCCTGTTGCTGAGCTTGCTGAGCAAGGCTGCCATCTACTACTTCCAGCGGAATACTGTTGGATTGGTAGGTGTCGCCTTTAGCATCGCTGGCAATAGCTTCCGGTATCGTCAGTTTTCCTGTCCTTTTTGGTTGTAATATATATGTCACTGTCACGCTTTGCGACTGTGTCATCTTGCCATTGATAACAGATATGTTGGAACCTGAGCTTTGGTAAGGGCCACCAACTATATGAAAATCACGCCTGATATCTTTCTTTGGGCCCAGCGATTGCAGGTTCTCTGCATCGCGTATAGTGTATTGCACCTGCACCTGGTCTTGTATGCCGATTTTTGCTGCGCTTGCTGCAGCCGAAAAAACAACTCCTTGTGCATACGTATTGAAGCCGGTAATAGTTAACAGGCTCAAGAGAAAATAACCGAATATGTGCTTGTTCAACCTCATATCTACAATTCACAAAATTAAAATGATAGTGTTGCCCTTGTATGTTGCAGTTGGGTTAAAGCACTGTTAAAAAACTCACAAATCTCCTTTCGCAGGGCGCATAACGATGGTTTCTACATCTGTCAGCGCCGAAATATTGTAGGCTGTCCAAAGCATTTCTGCTACATCGGTAGCCTTCATCATCCTTTCCTCATCAATACCTGCGCCCATCCATGAGCGGGTATAAGTTGCGCCCAGGCATAGGGCCGTCACCCTGATATTTTCAGATTTCAATTCTTCGCGCAGGTTTTCAGAGAAGCCCAGTAGCGCATATTTTGATATGCCATAAGAACCACCGGAAGGGTAGGCCTTCAGGCTGGCCACAGAGGCCATATTGAATATATGCCCTTTGCCATTCCGGTTTACAGCATGGATGACAGCCCTTGTAAGGTGGTAAACGCTATACAGGTTAACGTCCATGATGCTTTCCAGGTGGCCTTCAGGTTCTTCCATCAGTTTTCCCGGGAGGAATATGCCCGCGCTATGCACTAATATGTCAATGGTTTCGAAATGGGTTAATACATGCTTTGCAAATGCATTCAACTCGTCTTTTTGGGTGAGGTCGGCTCTATATACTATGATTTGAGCGCCGGGGTATTGCCCTTTCCATTGCTGTTCCACCATATCCAGGTCGGCTTGTGTCCTGGCGCAGACAGCTATCGAAAAACCTTCAGACAATAATTTTTCCACCACTGCCTTCCCGATTCCCTGTGTGGCGCCCGTTACAATTGCATTCGGCATAATTCAGTACTGTTTTCTCTTATTGGCTCACAATTTATTTCATTTGACTGCAAATGCCTAATGGCTATATGGTTGAATTGGTGGTGACCCGCAATTTTAGTTCATTTGCAGGCATGAAAACGGTTTTAAACTGGAGTTCGGGAAAAGATGCTGCGCTGGCTTATCATTTATTGCAGCAAGATGGCCGCTACGAAGTGGCTACATTGCTCACCACCATTAATAATGATAACGATAGAATAGTGATGCACGGGGTAAGGGAAGTGATGCTGGATATGCAGGCCGAAAGGATGAACCTGCCTGTTAAGAAAATACAACTGCCCGCATCGCCCGACCATAACCTGTACAACACAGCCATGCAACAGGCCCTGGATGAATTGAAGGGAATAGGAATAACACATTCTGCTTTTGGGGATATACACCTAGGAGACCTGAAGTTGTATAGAGAAAACCAACTGAAACAGGCAGGGTTTACCGCGGTTTTTCCGTTATGGGGGAGGGACAGCGTAGAATTGGTCAAGTTGATAGAACAGTCGGGAATAGAGGCCGTGATAGTATGTGTGAACGAAAAATTCCTTGGCCGGGAATTCCTGGGGCGGAAGGTGGATACATCGCTCCTGGCAGACCTGCCGGATAATGTAGATCCCTGTGGTGAATATGGTGAATTTCATACATTCGTTTACGATGCCCCTTATTTTAGTGCTCCTATAGGCTGGGAGTGCGGGGAGGTGGTGCATAAAGTATATGAAGGTGAGGGTGGGGCCGCAGCATGGGACACGGGCTTCTTCTTTATGGATATTGTACCCTCTGTTTAAGTAATATACAGTTCACAGGTTTTTTCATAGCAGTGGTTTTCTTTTTTTAACTTTGCTGCTTCATTTAATCATATATAAGATGCAAGAAGGACAACCGCAGGAACAGCAATTGAATATAGAGCTTACAGAAGAAATGTCTGACGGGGTATATTCCAACCTCGTAATCATAACACACTCATTTGCCGAGTTCGTATTTGATTTTGTAAATGTGATGCCTAATGTACCAAAGGCTAAGGTGAAATCGAGAGTAGTGATGACACCCCACCATGCCAAAAGGCTGATGCGCGCTTTGGTAGAAAATGTAAAGCGTTTCGAAGCCCAAAACGGTGTTATACAAGAGCAGGAGCAGGTAAATGTACCTTTCAACTTTGGTGGTACTACCGGAGAAGCATAATATTTTTATAGCATATACTACATGAACGAAAAGATACTGATACTTGATTTTGGTTCGCAGTACACGCAGCTGATAGCCAGGAGCGTGCGCGAGTTAAACATTTATTGCGAGATACAGCCTTGTACCAAACCTATAGAATACGATGAACAATTAAAGGGTGTGATATTATCCGGCAGCCCTTTTTCTGTAAATGACCCACAGGCACCCAAGCCGGATATTAAAGCAATTGCAGACAAGTTGCCGGTATTGGCTGTTTGTTACGGAGCCCAGTTACTGGCCCAGCAAGCCGGGGGCACAGTAGGCAAATCTACCCATAGGGAATACGGCCGTGCGCATCTTAAAGAATTGGTTGACAATCCGTTGCTGGCTACTATATCAAGTGGTTCTCAAGTATGGATGAGCCATAGTGATACGATAAAAGAATTGCCGGACGGCTTTAGTGTAATAGCCCGTACAGAGAGTATTCCAGTAGCTGCATTTACCTCGCCAGCGGGATATGCAAAGAATACGGTCTATGCTATCCAGTTTCACCCGGAGGTAACACATAGCATAGATGGCAGGCAACTGCTGAAAAATTTCACCGTCGACATCTGCGGATGCACCCGTGACTGGACACCTGCAGCTTTTATACAGGAAACAGTAGCGCGGATAAGTAAGCAGGTAGGTAATGGAAAAGTAGTGATGGCGCTGAGTGGTGGTGTTGACTCTACAGTGGCGGCTACACTTATACATAAAGCAATTGGCGATAACCTGTATTGCATATTTGTAGATAACGGCCTGCTGCGCCAGGGAGAATTCCAACAAGTTTTGGATGGCTATAAACACCTGGGGCTGAATACCAAGGGCATAGATGCCCGCAAGCGTTTTTACGATGCATTGGCAGGCGTTACCGACCCTGAGCGAAAAAGGAAGATAATTGGTGGCCTGTTCATAGACGTATTTCATGATGAGGCGACACATATACAGGATGTACACTTCCTGGGGCAGGGTACCATATACCCGGATGTGATTGAGTCTGTATCAGTAAACGGCCCGTCAGTGACCATCAAATCGCACCACAACGTAGGTGGGCTGCCTGAAAAAATGCATATGGAACTGGTAGAACCTTTGCGCCTGCTGTTCAAAGATGAAGTACGCAGGATAGGAAGGGAACTCGGCATTGATGATGTGTTCCTGCAAAGGCATCCGTTCCCCGGGCCTGGATTAGGCATCCGCATATTGGGAGAAGTGACTGAAGAAAAAGCGAAAATGCTGCAGGAAGCAGATGCTATATACATACAATTGATGCGTGACTACGGACTGTACAACGAAATCTGGCAGGCGGGTGCCATACTACTGCCTGTGCAAAGTGTAGGCGTAATGGGCGATGAACGTACTTATGAGTTCACCGTAGCCCTGCGGGCGGTTACATCGGTAGATGGCATGACGGCTGACTGGGCGCACCTGCCCTACGATTTCCTGGCCAAAGTGTCGAACGATATTATCAACCGGGTAAGAGGAATTAACCGGGTAGTGTACGACATAAGTTCAAAACCACCTGCAACAATAGAATGGGAGTAGTTGTTATAAAAAGCCTTATGAAAAGAACCACCGGGGCTATACTCTTAGGCGCTTTATTGCTTTGTTGCTGTGCCAACGATGCAGATGCGCAAAGCCGCAGGGAGAAGCGGAGGTTGAAAAAGCTGGAAGAACAAAGAAAGGAAAGGCCTGTACAACAACATAGGGACTATACACGTAAGCCTACACCTGCTAGCAGGCCCCAACCTCCCAGGAAAGATTTTGATTACCCGGCTTCGGAAACAAAGAGCAGGTACAGGATAGACTTATTGGCTACTTTTTACCTGCCTGAACTGGTGCAGGATGGTAAAGTATCCAAAGGCAGGCTACCCGATAAGGTAGTACCATCACTCAAATTTTACGAAGGCATTGTAATAGCCGCCGATACCCTGAAAAAAATGGGGTACCAGTTTGATATTTTTGTGTATGACATTACTGACGAACTGGAATCTACAGCTACATTGGTAAATACCGATGCTTTTAAAGGTTCTGACCTGATTATTGGTAATATCTCATCTGCTGATTTCGGTATGGTGGCTAACTATGCCCGGAAAAACAATATCAACTTCGTATCAGCACTGTCTCCGTCCAACCAGGGTATTGAGCAGAATCCCTACTTCATTATGCTGCAGCCCACACTGGAAACACATTGTGACAATATCGAAGAATCTATTGTGAAGAAAAATGGCAATGTGACACCGTTGCTTTTCTACCGTACCAATGTTTCCGTAGACAAAACCGCGCTTGATAACTTTACCAATGGCGGGGTATTAGAATACCACAAAGTATCCTGCGATGAAATGCCCGCAAAAGAGCAGATCATACCTTTGCTGGTAAAAGACAGGAAGAATGTGGTACTGATGCCTGTACTTAGCGACAAATATGCTGAGAGTATCATTAAAAAGCTATACGAGTGGTTTCCTGAATATGATTTTGAGGTTTGGGGTATGCCATCCTGGGATAATATGGGCGCATTAAAAAGGCCGGACGCTTTTCCCAATACAGTCGTATATTTTACTTCACCTTTTTACTTCGACCCAACTACAGCTTCAGGACAGTCAGTAGTTTCTGCTTACAAACGGAAGTATGGGGGACAGCCAGACAATATGGTGTACCGCGGTTACGAAACTATGTTTTGGTATGCTTACCTGCTGAAGAAATATGGCAATATCTTCAATCACCAATTGTGGGATAATGGTGGGGCGCCATTTACCCGTTACGATGTAAAACCGGTAAAGGGGAAGGATGAAAAGCTGCAATATTACGAGAACAAGCATTTGTACTTGTACCGCTATCATAGTGGCTCGTATATGGTAGAACGCCAGTAGGTGGATTATTGGTCGCGGGCGGCTTTGTCAAAATTGCGCACCGGCAATTGTTGCAGGTTGCCACTTCCACCGCCCTTGCTGCCCGACTTAGGGAACTTAGCCAACCGGGCTTTTCGCATGAAATATAAAACACCGAATAGGCTGAGTGAAATGCCCAATATGCAGAAGATGGCAAAGTTAGGATTGTAATCTTGCGTAACCAATGACACGGTAATAATCAGGATATTGGCGATGATAAGAATGGTTACTGTTTTGCTGTGGGTAAAGCCCATGTCCAGCAGGTAGTGGTGCAGGTGTGTCCTGTCTGCTTTAAAGGGCGACACGCCTTTCATAAGCCGGGTAGTAAATACCCTGAAAGTATCAAACACCGGCACAAATAAGAAAGATAAGCCAATGACCAATGCGCCTGCCGAAGAGTGTATGAATGCCGCATAGGGTTTGTTGGCGTCGAATGAATTGACAGACATGATGCACAAGAGGGCAATAATAAAGCCTATCAATAAAGAGCCGGTATCCCCCATAAATATCTTGGCCGGTGAAATATTGTATTTCAGGAAGCCAACAATACCGCCTAACAGGCAAAAAGAAAGGCATGCCGCCCCGGGATGCCCGAAACCCGCCAGGGTAACGCCCAGGGTTAAGGTAGATAATACTGCTATAGACCCTGCCAGTCCGTCAATACCATCTATCAGGTTGTAGGCATTGGTCACAAATATGACACCTACTATACTGAAGACAACGCTCCACCAGTATGGTAAATCGCCATATACGCCTAATATACCATGCAACGATTTCAACCGTATATCGGCAAGGCACACAACAATAAATGCAGCTATAAACTGGGTCAGGAATTTTTTAGGCGGACTAAGTGATATAAGGTCATCTGCTATGCCTACCAGGAACAACAGTAAGGATGAAGCAATTATATAGTTCCATTTTTCAAAGGCCAGGGGTGATATAAACAGCGATGCCGTGGTGATGAAGCCAAAGAATATGCCAATGCCACCCAGGTTGGGTATCACCCTCAGGTGTATTTTTCTTTCGTTGTCAGGCGTATCGTACAGTTTTTTCTTGGTAGCCACCATTATTATCTGGGGTATGGAAATAAGGCTGATAATCAGCGCACTGACGAAACATAGAAAATATAGTAGATGTGATGGTAGTTGAATCATATCAATATGCTGATATGTGTATTATTTTATACGTAAAGTTATGGTTTTAAAACCGGCATTTATAATGAATGACAGTTATTTGCGTGTTAACGCGTTATGTTATTTTCAACTTTGTGTGGATAACTAAACCAGCTTCTTTAATACATGCAGTATTCTTGTTGCAGCCTTACCATCCCACAGGTACGGTATTCTTCCTTTCTTCCACTCGCCGGCAAATAATTTTTGAAACGCATCTTCTATCGCTTCCGCCTGTAAGCCAGTTACTTCGTTAAACCCGGTGGTATAAGTGTCCGGCCGTGCAACACCTTTGAACAAGGTTATACATGGTATTTGCATCACTGTAGTTTCATCTTGCAGGTTTTCCGTATCGGTAATTACCAGCCTGGCGTACCGCGACAGGTAATATAACGTTGATATACCCGGTGACCCGATAATGTGAAGGTTGCGCGCTTTCAGGCCTATGGCCTTTAGTGTATTCGCTGACTCATTATTGACGGGTAATATGACGGGCACGTTTCTTGATTGCCTGATGATGGTCAACAGCAATGTTTTCAACCTGGCCATGCTCCTGGTAATAGTGGGGTGTTCCAGGTTCAGCAATATATATTTCCCTGCCTGTAGTTGTAACGAATCCCATATTTGGGGCCGGGGCACGTTCTCTATTTCTTTATTGAGAAAATCGGCAATGGGATTACCTACAAAAAATATAAAGTCGTCAGGTACACCCTCATTGCGCAGGTGCTCGCCGGATGATTGGGCGATAGGGAAATGATAATCTGTCACGGCATCAATTACTTTCCTGTTCACCTCGTCGCCTGAGTTACGGTTGTTGCTCCGCATGCCCGAACCTACATGTGCGATTTTTAATTCAGGAATTTTTGCGGCAGCCATGGCACAAGCCATGGTGCCCGTGCTATGGCCAAACAGCATTACAATATCCGGCTTGCCCGCTCTTAGCACTTGTTCGTAACGTACCAGTGTTGTCGCAGTCTGCAAGGCGTTATCAGCCTCTGCTACTTCCAATAATATATTGGGACGGGGTATGCCGAAGAAAGAAAGCTCTTCGTCTATTGATTGAAATTCTGTAGAACTACCGGTGAAGATAACCCTGTAACCAACATCCCTGCCTGCCTCTTGTTCTACCCGCACTGCTTCTAAC
>CAZEZM010000039.1:0-21265 GCA_964515955.1 uncultured Flavipsychrobacter sp.
TAACGTATTGTGTTTATGTCAGTGTCTTTTGTATGCTATGTTTAATAGCGTGTAAGCATGAGCCGGGAGTAGCACCTGTGGCTAAGGGTGATGGTAATTTCACGGGAGAGATTGGAAACATAGTGTTGAACAAATGCGCTACAGCAGGTTGTCACAACTCATTGAGTTATACCAATGCAGGCGGACTGTTACTGGATACCTGGGAACATTTGTTTGATGGCAGCAGTAATGGAGCAGTAGTGGTACCATACAGTTCTGACTATAGTTCGCTAATGTATTTTATTAATACAGACTCCACACTAGGACCAGTTGCAGTACCTACAATGCCGCTTAACCATACACCACTTACTAAAGAAGAATTTCTGCTGATAAAAAAATGGATAGATGATGGTGCACCTGATAAAAGCGGCAACATAGCCTTTTCGTCAGAACCTGCTACCAGACAAAAGATTTACACCATACATCAGGGTTGTGATATGCTGGCCGTGATAGACGATAAGAAAAAAGTAGTGATGCGATATATACCTATCGGTTCGAAGCCATACCCTGAGTCGGCTATTTATGTCCGTATGTCTCCCGATAGCAAATATGCTTACGTATGCTTCTGGTATAGCAACGAAGTGTATAAAATAGATACGCATACCGATAAGGTGGTTGGCACATTTACATTATCCAACAATTTCTGGAGCACAATGGCCATATCTGCCGATGGGCAAAAGTTAGCTCTCACAAATGGAGATGATTTCGGGCTGTCTGTTGTTAATACGGCTACCGCACAGGTGCAGCATTTCGGCAATACAGGATTTGTCAATCCGCACGGTATAACTGCCAACGCATCCTTTGACACTTTTTATGTTACCAGCCTGTTCGGAAATACAATATATAAATTCAGTAATGGTAATACTACTCAGATCAGCTTAGATGGCAAAACATTATCAACCATTAGTGGTAACACCCCCGACCCTTATGAAATCATCATGTCCCCCGATTACTCAAAGTACTTTGTCGCCTGCGATAAATCGAACGAGGTAAGGGTGTTTAACCGAAATAATGATGGACTGACAAAAGTGATACCTGTAGGGCATCAGCCAAGGGGAATGAGCATGGCTAAAACAAAGCCTTACTTATTTGTATCCTGTATGGAAGACCCTGCACCGGGAATATTTAAGGGATCAATATTTGTCATTAATTACAATACGCTGGAAGTGGTAAAAATAATCAATGGCGATTTTTATCAACCTCATACAATAGCAGTAAACGAGTTGGACAATTCATTTTACATCTTCAATCGCAACCAAGATTATGATGGACCTGCACCACACCACCAAGGGCCTTGTAGCGGCCGCAATGGTTATTATCAGGTATACGACCTGAACACATTAGCACCAAAAAGCGGAAGGCGCTATGAAGTATTGGTTGACCCCTTTGTTTCGGCAATAAGATTTTAAATAAAAAGCCGCCCCGGATGCGGGACGGCTTTTTACAAAATTCTTTGAAATATTTATTGAATAACCACTTTAGTTACTTCTGTATGGTTGTTGAAAGATAATACAACATTGTACATCCCTTTAGCCCAGTTTGATGTATTCACTGTAGTGATATTATCGCTTGTAGTATTTGTATAAACCTGTTTGCCTGTTACATCAAAAATCCTGATGCTAGCCTTTACATTGTCTATCCTAATGTTCAGGTTATCATGCGCCGGGTTAGGATAAACACTATAGTTGATTTTTTCAGCAAATGGTTCTTCTATCGACACCACGTTAGGATTATCAATCCTCATAAATTTGCTTGTAGTGGCGTTTACATACCATATTTTATTATCGTCTGTAATCCTTACACCCATTACGCCTGGTCCGCCTGTGATGATGGTACCTACCAATACAGCAGGAGCGGTAGTGGTATTGTATATATGGATATTGCCTGTAGCATAATCGCTCACAATCAGCCTGTCGTTACGATAGTCAACACCGCATGGAGATGTAAGGCCTGATACCATAACCTCATTTGTAGCTCCAGTTACAGCTTTGTATTCGGCTAATGGCTCTGCTCCGGTAGAAACTGGGGTGATGTTAGCCCCAACGGTGCCAGAATTTGTTTTTAACCTCAATACCCTGCCTGTACCACCATCAGCATAATACAACCAGTTATTCTGTTTGTCCACCACCATATGGCTAGGCACGTTTGGTTTCCTGGTTACTGTTACATCAGTATAACGGTGGATTCTGCCATCAGCATGGTCGTCTTCTCCTATACCATGTGGAGTGGCAAAATCATATTTACAGATATTACTGTTATGGCCATCAAAATACCAGTAGACATTGGCATTATCATGAGCAACACCCATACCATAAGGGCTTTGGTGCAGCATGTCTATGTGGCTTCCTAATAATTGACCAGACACCCAGTTATTTTGGTGCATACGGGCAAATATTGTTGTATCACTCGACCATAATGCAGGGCCCATAAATGTAGATGAGGCCGATGCAGTGCTTTTTATTTCCTGTGCGGATACGAAGTAATCATTATCGCCAAAGGCCATAGCTACGGAGCGTGCCATAAAATGTTCGTTGTGTGAATCGCGCCTGAATTGGTGCGTCTGATTAGATTTTCCGGTATTAAAAAACAGTACAACGCTTGCTCCATTGGCTTCCTTGTTCAATATCCAACACTCGCTTGGTCTGCCTGGTACAAAATCTAAATCATGCGGCTTGTTGATACCTTGAGCGGCACCACCAATCTCGGTAAAAGTGTTGGTGCTGGTGGTATAATTGTCAATTGTGTTCTGTGCATTTACGTCATAATAACTTACTGCTATAAACGCAAATAGTAATATCTTTTTCATGTTATTATATTTAATGATATTAATGTTTAATTATGATAATTCCTTTCAAATTGATACAGGGATGATTATCATATGCGAAAAACGGAATGTGCGATATATAACGGAGTGTAGGATATAATTAATGGAGGTGGCCGTAGCAAAGAAGCCCGTTCAACGGTGTAGTGCGAATAAGAAAAGCTTGAATTTCTATGAGATGAAAAAGGAGGTAAGGTACTGTTGTCTATTTTTTTGAATAATGAGAATGACCCAAACCGGTAATGCTCATTAGTTTTCTTTGCGCTGATAGTCGTGTGTTCACAACATTCATTTTCAGTTTCATCTCCACAACAACATCGGTTCTTTTTTTCTGTTTTAGAGAATACAACTCCTGTTAATTCATTGTTGCAATAACTAAAGGATAAAGACAGCCCGATAGCACTAGCCGTGTAGCAAAGTAAACATATTATCGCTACTATCCTTTTCATAAACCTTTAAACTATAAGTAAATATATTGATTTATTATCAATTAGCACATATGCAAAGATGACAATTCGTATTCCTAATACAAAGATTCACTAAGTATGCAATAAAAGCTACTTTATTAGTTCAGTTTTATCCAAGCAGCTTGCAAAACATCAACGTTTGGCGACTCATTAACACTTACATACGCCACTACCTTACATTTATCAACATTCCACAAATCTTTTAGATTAAATTTCACAGTTCTTTCATAAACCCTTCCTGCTTCCTTAGTACTAATATCATCTAAAAAAGGAATGCCGTTTAATGGGCTTATTAAATCGCGTAAAACATAGTTGTGTGTATAAAAAGTATCAATCGTAAGTAGGGTTTTCTGAGCGTCAATAATACTGTCTTCTATAACGCATATATTCAAACATAATTTTTTTGAGACAGCTTGAGTAAAAGCAATTTTCACATTCAGCGTTGCTTCTTTTAAGCTCGGTTCGTAAACAGGTTTCAAATGAATGTTCAGGTAAGGAATTTTGTCAATCTGTTCGTTTACGACATTAGCCCATAATGTTCTACTCAATAACATTTGCCCATTGACGGGAGTTCTATCTATACCAGCTGCAGGCATTAGGCTAACACCCTGATATATCGTGTTACCAACATCTGTAGCAACTTGCGTTCTAAAATCTTGTTTCGATAAATTCTTTATAGGGTCTGCCTGCGGAAAATTTAATATGTGATATGCAACAACAACAATTTTATTGCTATGTTGGTTTTTTATAGCTTTTACCGCATCATGGCCGGCAGGACATGGTGGGCAGGAAACCCCAGTAAATTCTTCAATAAGAACTGTCTTTGCCTCTGCTGTTTCCGGATTTGTAACATATGTTGTATCTTCTTTAATGCGATTATCGAAGTCAACGATTACTCCTTTTTCTTTACAGGAAAATAAAAGTAAAAGGAGGCAAGCGATATTTATCTGTTTAAAACGGTACATCAAACAAAATTTGTTTAAAGTTAAAGATGTCAGATATATATAATATCAGAAGAACAGCGATTTGCTGAATTTTCATGCTGTTATACCCATTTTCTAAAGAATGTTTCCACACATCAGTTGAAATGTAGTTTACGTTTACATGTGTTTAATCTCCTTCCGTTACAGGTACTACAATTTCAACAGTTTTCTCTTCGGAAATAACATAGGGAATGCCACCTTCGACATAATTTTCTATGTTTTTGTCCCAGCCCTTTCCGTATAGATAATATTTACCCTTTTTAAGCTCAATAAAAGTGGCTACAGCTTTGCCGCCGTCTATTACGCATTTCATTGAATCGTCGTAGCTTGTTGGTTTGTCCTGGGTGTTATATTTTATATATATAGTAGCGCTATCAATATTTTTTCCATGATGTTGAGATGTAATTTTGAGTGTAGCACTTCCACCTTTGCCCCCGATATCTTCTTGATTTATTTGTGGGTCCTTCCTCTCACAACTGATGAAACTTATACATGCCAAAAAAATCATAATTCTGGTTCTCATATTTTACTATTTTAGTATTGTGATTCTTGTATTATTAATACACAGTTGTCAGGACAAATAGGCTTGTTAAATATTTAGAGAGTCAACTTTAAAATTGAAGATAATTTTAAAAACCAACATTAGGTAGGCAAATGCAAATTTTCACTTTGAATGTAACATAATGCCTAAGGATTAAAGCTCATATCCTAAAAATTAGATTTTCATTTACATGATGTTTGAAAAAATTACCTATTTTTGAAAAATCAATGCGTTTTACCTCGTTCATATTATCTATACTTGTGCTAATTCTTAGCTGTCTGCCATGTGCAGATGTGGATTGTATGACGAATGTTCAGTCCAATAAACAAAAAGTAGAAAATAACCCTTCTCGGCAGCAACATGAGAATCACGGCGATGTTGATTTATGCTCTCCATTTTGTCATTGCACTTGTTGCACAACCTTTTCAGTAATTAGTAATTTTGTTTCTCTTCCAGAAAGGATAGATGTTGCTTTTTGCCCCGTCTTCACAGAATATCTATCCGCTGACCTGATTGAGATTTCTCTGCCTGTTTGGCAACCGCCGCAATTAATATAAGTCTGAAAGTCTTTTGAAACTGGTTAATCTGTAATGGCATTAACCTGCTTTTTTATTTTCAACTTATATGAGATTACATGTTAAATAAGATTATTTATTTCTCAATAAAGAATAAACTTGCAATCGGCATATTTACCCTGATGCTTATGATTTGGGGTGTTTATTCTCTTACACGATTGCCCATAGATGCCCTGCCTGATATTACAAATAATCAGGTGCAGATCATTACCAATGCTCCCACCCTTGCAAGCCAGGAGGTCGAGCAGTTCATTACCTATCCGATTGAACAAAGTATCGCCAACCTTCCTGACTTGGAAGAAATACGGTCCATTTCCCGTTTCGGGCTGTCTGTCGTAACGGTTGTGTTTGACGATAAGGTGGATATCTATTTTGCCCGACAGCTTATCAATGAACGGCTGAAAGAGGCAGAAGAAGAAATACCGAAGGGCCTGGGTAAGCCGGAACTTGCACCGGTATCAACCGGCCTGGGTGAGGTATATCAATACACGATCAGACCAGCTAAGGGGGCGGAGCAAAAATATACCGCTATGGATTTACGCACCATGCAGGACTGGATAGTTGCCAGGCAATTATATGGCACACCGGGCGTTGCCGAGGTCAATTCTTTCGGAGGCGTATTGAAACAATATGAGGTGGCGGTAAACCCCAACCAGTTAAAGGCAATGAATATCACGATTGCAGAATTGCTGGAAGCCTTGGAAAATAACAACGCGAACACCGGGGGCGCATATATAGACAAAAAGCCAAACGCTTATTTTATTCGCGGCATAGGCATTGTGTCTTCTCTTGAAGACATCGGCAACATCGTCATTAAAACAGTTGACGGTATTCCGATACTTGTAAGGCATGTTGCTACGCCACGTTTAGGAAGTGCCGTCAGGTATGGAGCAATGACACGCAACGGGGAAGGAGAAGTCGTCGGCGGCATCGTCATGATGCTAAAAGGCTATAACAGTGCAGATGTGGTAAGCCGTGTCAAAGAAAAAATGGTGACGATAAAAATGATGTTACCGAAAGATGTGGAGATTGAGCCATACCTGGATAGGACGGATTTGGTCAATCGTGCCATCGGGACAGTTGAAAAAAACCTGCTTGAAGGAGCGCTGATCGTCATATTTGTACTTGTACTTTTCCTGGGCAATTTGCGGGCTGGATTGATTGTTGCTTCTGCCATTCCTCTTTCTCTGTTATTCGCTTTCGGCATGATGAATGTGTTTGGTGTCAGTGCCAACCTGATGTCCCTGGGCGCAGTTGATTTCGGGCTTGTCGTTGATGGCGCTGTCATTATTGTTGAAGCAACGATGCACCATTTAGGGCTTCGCAAGCAACGAAGGTTGTCACAACTTGAAATGGATGAAGAAGTCTATCAATCCGCCTCTAAAATACGCAGTAGTGCAGCCTTTGGTGAGATCATTATCCTGATTGTCTATATCCCCATCCTTACGCTCGTGGGTATTGAAGGAAAGATGTTCCGCCCGATGGCACAAACCGTGGGTTTCGCCATCTTAGGCGCATTAATATTATCGCTTACCTATATCCCCATGATGTGTGCTTTGTTCCTGTCAAAGGACATCGGGCATAAGCGCAATTTTTCAGACCGCATGATGGATTACCTGCACAGGAAATACGAACCCATTTTACATGCAGCCATCAGGGTGAAATATATCGTCGTCGGTGCAGCCGCATTATTATTGCTGGTCAGCATTTTCCTGTTCACGAGAATGGGCGGTGAATTCCTGCCGCAGCTCCAGGAGGGCGATTTTGCCTTTCACTGTATCCTGCCGCAGGGAACTTCTTTATCACAAAGCGTTGAGACATCCATGCAGGCAGAACGCATTATCAAATCCTTTCCCGAAGTCAAACAGGTGATTGGCAAAACCGGCAGCGCGGAAATCCCGACTGACCCGATGCCGCCGGAAGCAACCGACCTGATCATCGTGCTGAAGGACAAAGATGAGTGGCAGACAACAGAAAGCTATTCAGAACTATCCGCAATGATGCTGGAAAAACTGGAAGCCATACCAGGTGTGTTCTTTGAAGCCAACCAGCCCATCCAGATGCGTTTCAATGAATTAATGACAGGAGTCAGGCAGGATGTGGCTATCAAGGTGTTCGGTAAAAACATTGATACGCTGGCAGCCATTGCCAAAAATGTCGGCAAGACGATCCAATCAGTCAAAGGCGTGACAGCCCCACAGATTGAACGCACAACTGGACTGCCACAAATAACGCTGGAGTATAACCGTACACAGATTGCGGCCTATGGACTGAATGTGGCCGATGTGAACCGGGTTGTCACAGCAGCATTTGCCGGAACAGAAACGGGCGTCGTCTTTGAAAACGAACGCAAATTTGACCTTGTGGTACGCTTTGACAGTGCCAACCGCACATCGATTCAGGATGTTGCCAACCTGTATATTCCCATTAAAGACGGCAATCAGGTTCCATTGAGCCAGGTGGCAAAGGTGTCGTTTAAGGAAGGGCCTGCACAGATCAGCCGTGAGGGGGCCAAACGACGTGTGGTTATTGGCTTTAACGTCAAAGACAGGGATGTGCAAAGCGTGGTTAAAGACATCCAGACCAAACTGGCCGACTATCCATTACCGACAGGGTATTACTTTACTTATGGCGGCACATTTGAAAATCTTGAGCAAGCCTCTGCACGATTGCAAATCGCTGTTCCTGTCGCTTTGCTCCTGATATTTGCGTTGCTTTATTTCACATTCGGTTCCATCAAACAAGCGGCGCTCATATTTACAGCCATCCCAATGTCAGCAATAGGTGGCATTTTTGCATTGCTGATCAGAGGAATGCCATTTTCCATTTCCGCAGGTGTTGGGTTTATCGCATTGTTCGGTGTAGCCGTCCTAAACGGGATTGTCCTGATAGGCACCTTTAACCAGCTTGCCAAAGACGGGATGCAGGATGTGGTACAACGTGTGTTTGAAGCAACACGCATCCGCTTGCGCCCGGTGTTAATGACAGCAACAGTAGCATCCCTGGGCTTCCTGCCCATGGCGCTTTCAACCGGGGCAGGGGCGGAAGTGCAAAAACCATTGGCAACCGTGGTGATTGGCGGATTGCTCACTGCTACACTGCTTACGCTGATTGTTCTGCCATTGCTTTATATCATTTTTACCAGACCTGTGAAGATGAATAAAAGCGTTGTAATCATTGCTTTGTTGATGCTGGTATTTGTGCCAGGTATCGTGCAGGCCCAATCGGAAACACGTATTCCGTTTAATGCAGCCTATGACATCGCCTTATCCAACAATCTGCAATTGAAAAGCAGTGATATTGCGCTGAAGCGTTCCCAAACAATGAAGGGATCGTATTTCAATCTTCCAAAAACAGGCTTCTTTGCCGAGAACGAGGATTTAAGACCTTCGGATAATACAGGCATCCTTAAAATCGGGATTTCGCAAAGCCTGGAATGGCCGGGTCTTTATGGCGCCAAACGCAATATGCTCAAACAACAGGTGAATTCCGTTCTGACTGCAAAGCAGTTACGCGCTTTGGAAATAAAGAGGAACCTTGAACTTGCTTATTATACGCTTTGGTATCACCAGACTAGGCAACAACTATGGCAGGAACTGGATAGCTTCTTTAATGAGAGTGCAAGTATTGCAAGACTCCGGGTAAGAACAGGGGAAAGCGCCGGACTGGACAGCATTTCCGCCAACGCCAAAAGCATGGAAATCCATTTGCAGCTTAACGCGATTCGTAACGACATCAGGATACAGCAGACCGCGATGATGGCGCTGTTAAATACTGATACCGTTTATCTGCCGGAGGATATGCCACTGGGAAAAATTGTTGTGTCTGGTGAAATGGATAACACAAATCACCCCGCTTTGCTCATGCAACAAAATGCAGTGGATATTGCAAAAGCTGATTTGAAAATTGCCAGGTTAAGCATGATGCCTGAATTCTCCGGTCGTTTCTTTTCGCAAAGGTTATATGGACTGTCCAATCCTTTCTCCGGGTTTTCTGTATCAGTCGGTGTGCCATTGTTTGGGATGGGCAGTTACAGAAGCCAGATCAAAGCTGCAAAGCTGGAACAGGATTACCAGCAGACACTTTACAGCTATGAAAGCCAGGTATTGAATGCGCAACTGCAACAGGCAAAGCTTGCTTTGAACAGGAGCGCGGACATGCTGCAATATTATGAAACATCCGGATTGATGCAGGCTGATGAGATTATCAAAGCTGCTAACCTTTCCTACAAAGGCGGTGAAATAAGCTTTGCGGAATTATCCCAGTATCTGAACCAGGCAATCGAAATAAGAAAGAATTACCTGGAAATATTACATCAATATAACCAGAACGTTATTCAACTGAATTACTACTTAAATAAATAGCAATGAAATTCAATAATATCATACTAATAGCCGGGCTTTTTATGTTGGCAGCATGTAGCGATAAGCCAGAAACAAAGGAAGAACATGGTCATGCGACAGAAACACACGCAGAAACAAACATCGTTGGGGTAACTGATGTACAAATGAAAACCGCTGGAATCGCGGTTGGCACTGTGGAAATGAAAAATCTGACGTCTTCTATAAGCGTGAATGGTACGCTTGCCGTCCCCAACCAGAACAAAGCATTGATTACATCGCTTGCCAATGGTGTGGTACGCAGCCTAAATATTCAGCCGGGGGATTTCGTCAAGAAAGGCCAGGTAATTGGCAGTATTGCCAATACCGAGATTTCAGGAATTCAGCAGCAGTTGATTTCCATCCGTTCCCAGATCGATTATTCAGAGAAGGATTTGAAAAGGCAACGTGAAATGGTAGATGGTAATGCTGCACCGTTAAAAAACCTACAACGGGTGGAGTCGGAATTGAACGGCCTGAGAGCGCAACGGAATGCCATAGAGCGCCAACTCACAGCATTAGGCATTTCTGCCTCAGACAATATATCATCAACACTCAACATCACTTCTCCGATCAGCGGGACTGTTTCTGAAATAACGGCGCAAATAGGTTCCAACGTTGATGCCAGCACACCAATTGCCAGCATTATCAATAATTCTGAACTGCATCTTGATTTATTCGTCTATGAAAAGGATTTGCCTAAAGTGGCCGCAGGGCAGGTCATACATTTTACATTGACCAACAATCCGGGGAAAGAGTATGATGCAAAAATATATTCCATTGGCACCGCTTTTATGAATGAGACCAAAGCCATTCCAATTCATGCTGCGGTGATAAACGATAAAAGCGGATTAATTGAGGGCATGGGTGTGACAGCGCGGATCAGCATTGGAGAGCAGCTTTATCCAGCCGTCCCTGATGAAGCCATTGTAAGCAGCGAAGGCAAAGATTATGTGTTTGTGTTAACTGATGCAAAAGCAGAAGAACATGATAACCAGGAAAAAGAAGAAGAACACAAACATGCTGATGGCGAAAATGAAGAACATGCACACGAGGAAATGATCAGTTTTGAACGCATCGAGGTCATTAGGGGTGTATCAGATGTCGGCTACACAGAAATAAAGCCTATTCAGGATATTCCGGGCGGAACAAAAATTGCCGTAACAGGAGCATTTTTCCTGATGGCGAAAATGACCAACACTGGCGGACACGAACATTAATCGGGTATAATATTCACTCACACAAAATGGTCTTATTATGAAAGAAATAGGCAATAACAGAATTTATACCGTGCTATGCGCGCTGGCTTTTACCATTGCTATTCTGACGGTTGGCTATCTGTCATTTGGGCTGTGGACGACAATCATATTTGCTTCGGGTTTCCTAGGTGGGTTTATTATCTGGCTGTTCGTGCGCAGCACGCCGCCTTTTGCGGATTTCAAAAAACCGTATTGGCTGACATTCATTTTCTTTATTCTGCTTCACCGCGTCGAAGAATATATGATGAAATTCCAGGAGGAACTTTCCGGCATCACTGGCAACCCTGTGCCGGATATTAAATCGCCTGCTTTGATCATTCTTGTATTGGCTTCTGTGGGTGCATGGCTATTCGCACCGGTGCTGATTAAAAGAAACTATGCCTTTGGATATTACCTGGCCTGGACCTTCTTTGCGGCTATGGGCATCACGGAACTTGCGCATTTTATTTTCCCTCTGCTACGTGGTGGAAGTTATGGATATTTCCCAGGCATGGCAAGTGTCGTTGTATTGGCACCAACTGCGTGGTGGGGCATGTATCGTCTTTCAGGATTTAAACGTAAATAATTTATGGGACATTTCATCACGTATTTTTCGGCAATATTCTTTGTAGCGTATATGACGATTGCCTTTGTTTATCCAAGTGTAAGAACATACCGGGAAACAGGTGTCAATCCCATAACGTTTGGGAAAGAAGATAACGCTCATGATTTTATTGGTAAGTGGTTCAAGATAATTCTTGGACTAATTCCGGTTGTTATTGTGTGCAATTCCGTTGGAGAAGGTGCCTATCAATGGCTATTACCTGCCAGATATCTGGAAATACCAGAAATGCAATTCACAGGGGTTGTTTTATGCATCCTATCTCTTATCTGGACGGCAATTGCTCAATATCATATGGGAACTGCCTGGCGCATCGGTATAGACAACAAACATAAAACAGGACTAGTCACCTTTGGGCTGTTCAAGCTGTCTCGTAATCCTATATTTCTAGGCATGTTGTTCACATAGGTGGGCTTCTTTATGTTATTGCCTAATGCCATTACCTTAACAGTTCTCATAGCCGGCTATCTATTAATTCACATCCAAGTGCGATTGGAAGAGGAATTTCTTTCTGGTAAGCATGGGGAAAGCTATACTCATTACAAATCAAAAGTAAAACGGTTTTTATGAACTCAAACACACAACAGCATTCACATGAACATGATGAATTAAACGACCTGCCTTGGTGGAAGTCCCACTGGGACCTTCTGGCCGCTCTGTTCATCCTTATCATCCTTCTGATGCTTGAATATGGATTTGGGATAACGCTACCCAATATCCCGTTATTAATCATCAATCTTGCAGCTTATTTTCTCGCAGGCAGGAGTGTCCTCTTGCTTGCATTGAGAAAATCCATACGCGGCGACGTGTTTAATGAATTTGTCCTGATGAGCATCGCAACCATCGGCGCTTTTATCATTGGCGAATATGAAGAAGGGGTCGCTGTGATGGTGTTTTACCAGATCGGCGAATGGTTCCAGGATGCGGCAGTTAATAACGCCAAACGCAGCATTAAAGCTTTGTTGGATATTCGTCCGGATGAGGTAACGGTTATAACGAATGGCAGACATGAAGTGGTCGATCCTGCAAATGTTGAAGTAGGTGCCGTCATTCAGGTGAAACCAGGTGAAAAAGTAGCCCTTGATGGTGAATTACTGTCAGAGAAAGCATCCTTTAATACTGCCGCCCTTACAGGCGAAAGCCGCCCGGACACAAAATACAAAGGGGATAAAGTCTATGCTGGTATGATCAACCTGAATACGGTTTCGGAAATCAAGGTTGCCGCCATCTTTAAAGACAGCAAACTAAGTCAGATACTGTCAATGGTACAGGATGCCACTGCACGGAAATCACAGACACAATTATTCATCGCAAGATTTGCCAAGGTTTATACACCCATCGTTTTCATTCTTGCGCTTGCTGTATGTCTGGTTCCTTATTTTGTGGTGGAGAATTATGATTTCTATACGTGGTTTTATCGGGCGTTAGTGTTTTTGGTCATCAGTTGTCCTTGCGCGCTGGTGGTGTCAATTCCGCTGGGCTATTTTGGCGGTATTGGTCTTGCATCCCGTAACGGCATTTTGTTCAAAGGCGGGAACTTTTTAGATGTCATGACGAAAATCAACACTGTTGTCATGGATAAAACCGGCACGTTAACGAAGGGTGTCTTTAAGGTTCAGGAGATCGTACCAAACACCGTATCAAAGGATGAATTATTAAGCATTGCTGCCAGCATAGAAATCAATTCAAGCCATCCGGTTGCCAAAGCAATCGTCGAACATGCAGGTAAAGAATTTGACCACAAAGCTACAACGCAAGTAGAAGAGATTGCAGGCCATGGATTGAAAGGAATGGTCGATAGCAAGCAGGTATTAGCCGGAAATCTAAAACTGATGCAAAAATATGGTGTGAGTTATCCTGATGACTTAAAGGCCATAGCCGATACCATCGTCATCATTGCCATAGACAATAAATATGCGGGTTACATCACTATCGCAGATGAAATCAAGGAAGATGCCAGTCAGGCCATAGCAGAGATGCACAAACTGCTAATAAAGACCGTTATGCTTTCCGGAGATAAACAGAGTGTCGTTGATGCAGTGTCAGCAAAGCTTGGCATTGATGATGCTTACGGGGATTTGCTTCCTGAAGGCAAGGTTGAAAAGGTTCAGCAACTCAAAGACCAGGGCAGACACATAGCCTTTGTCGGAGACGGGGTAAATGATGCGCCGGTGATTGCGCTGGCGGATGCCGGGATTGCGATGGGAGGCCTGGGAAGTGATGCAACCATTGAAACAGCCGATATCGTTATTCAGAATGACCAGCCGTCAAAAATAGTTGCAGCAATAAAAATTGGGAAAATCACCCGCAATATTGTCTGGCAAAATATCACCCTGGCGATGACCGTCAAAGTAATTGTCTTGATTCTTGGGGCTGGTGGCATCGCTACCTTGTGGGAAGCGGTCATCGCGGATGTGGGTGTTGCACTGCTGGCTATCTTGAATGCTGTGCGTATTCAAAAAATAAAACTCTAAAGGCGATCATGGATATATCCGTCATTTTAATGCATGGGCTGATTGTGTCGCTGCTAATAACATTTGCGATGTTATTTGTTGGCATGAAAGGCCCACGGCTAATGCTTAAAATTATCCGAAGTCTATTCAGGATGCCACGACCCCTAGGACGAAGCGGGAGAAAAAACTAGGTATACTCTATGCCATACCATTGCTGGCAATCATGATTTTGTATCCTCTGATAGTTGGATATTACTATTATCATCATTCCGACTTCACATTGTTACAGACGATATTCCTGACATGGGGAATATTGCTCTTTTTCAATCTCTATGACCTTCTAGTTTTAGACTGGTTGATTATTTGCGCTATTACCCCGCGTTTTGTTGTGGTGCCAGGAACAGAAGGGAATAAGGGGTATAAAGATTACCTTTTCCATTTTAAGGGCTTTCTAAAAGGCATTATTATTACATTGCTCGTGGCGACATTAATGTCTTTGTCAATTATGGTTATTTCAAAATTCTAAAAGTGATGCTTTGCCATATTTCTTTACTCGGTAGTGCGCATAGAAGTTTTAACTTGACTTCCATGGCTTTGAATATACCCTTTGGGCATGCGCCCGGTTTTGCAAAATATACTGATTATTCTGATTGCGGTTATCTTTACCGGCAATCTTGCTATCCCGCATATCTGCGTAGATGACGATAACGCTGTGACAAAAATAGAACAGCAGATCAAGGCAGCACCAGACAATCATAAGAATGAGGCCAATGCTGACGACCATTGCTGTATGGCGCATCATTGCTGCGTGGCCAAACTTCCAAATGCAGGTCAGCAAATATCAATAGCTATGACTATTAGAAAAATAAAATTATTGGCACTTGCTGAAGATTATTTTTCCAGCCTGGATTTCAAAGGTCTGGACCGACCACCCAAATTCTTCGCTTAAACATCACCTGGCTTAGTCAGGCTTTCCTCATGTTTAATCCGAAGGATAAATACCATGAAAAATTTATGGGCGATTTGCGCCTGTCTATGTCTGATTGTTCCGGCTTACGCTGACGAACAAAAACCCCTCACCCTTGATGAAGCTATTCATCTTGCACTGGAAGCATCGCCCAGTATTAAGGGAGCAGAGGCAGATTATGGGGCAGCAGCAGGGGAGCGTCGTCAGGCCGGGGCATTTTTAAATCCAACGATTGGCTTTGATGCTGAGAATATCGGAGGCACGGGGATCTATCGTGGCGCGGATGGCGGTGAATTCACCGCAGGTATTGCTCAAACTGTGGAAATAGGCGGCAAGCGTTCAGCCCGCATCACCGCCGCCGGGCAGGGTGTTTTGAGTGCGCGATACGGCCAGCAGACTGCCAGGCTTAACCTGGTGCGCGATGTCACCACGGCTTTTGCAAATGCAGCTGCGGCGCAGGAAGAAGCCGTAATTGCTATTGAGCAGGCTTGGCTGGCAAAAGATGTATATCAAGCAGTGAATAAAAGAGTGACAGCAGCAGCAGCACCGATCTTTCAGCGAAACAAGGCCAAAATTTCACTGGCTAACGCAGATTTAATTGCAGAAAGAGCCAAAGGACAAAAGGCAGCAGCTTTGAAAGTATTGGGCGCGTTCTGGCGCAATGAGCAAGTGAACTCTGTTGCGGCAGATAATTTTTATAAAATCGCAAAGCCTCAGCCTGATACGGATATACAACATCTGCTGCATGAGACTGTGGACTACAAACAGAAATCTGCAACTGCCGAACAAGCCAGATCACTCCTTGATTTAGAACGGGCAAATGCCATTCCCAATCCAACCTTCGGCGTCGGGTTGCGGGATTTTCGCATGACCAATGATCAGGCCTTGGTTGCCAGCCTGTCTTTTCCCCTGCCGGTATTCAATCTGAACCGGGGCAATATCGACAAAGCAAGGCATCTGGCAGTGAAAGCCGATACGGACCGACAAAAGCTGTTGCTGGATGGCCGGATCAACCTTGCCGAACATAGCCAGCTTTTACAAAACGCCTGGCTAACAGCAACGAAAATCAAGGCTATCATTCTGCCTGAAGCACAGGAAGCTTTCGTTCAGGCAAAACGAGGATACAACACCGGCAAGTTTCCGTATCTGGAAGTGCTGGATGCGCAACGCACGTTAACTGATACAAGGCTGGCCTACATTCAGGCTCTACGTGAGTACCATATTGAAAAAGCCGAAGTTGAACGCCTGATTGCCAGAGATGCCACCACGAGAGGTAAGCGATGACCCGTATCCCAATTCTGATGCTGATAATAATGATGAGTTGCCCCGTCAATGCCAGCGACAATCATGGCCAGAAAGAAGCCGCCGATCAGACGATGATTGAGCCTTCATTTGCACGTGACATGAAAATCAAGGTCGAGGCAGCCGGTCCCGGTATTGTTCACCAGACAATCAACCTGGCTGGAAAAATTACCCTGAACAAAAACCGTGTGGCACAGGTAAGAGCAAGGTTTCCCGGTATTGTTCGGGATGTGAAAAGCAGCATCGGCGATAAAGTTCAGAAAGGCCAGACCCTTGCCGTCGTTGAAAGTAATGACAGTCTTCAGACCTATCCGGTTAAATCCCCCCTTGATGGGATCATCCTGGGCCGCAATACAAATGTCGGTGATACGGCGGGGAATGATCCAATATTTGTGGTGGCCGACCTTACACAGTTATGGGCGGAGTTCTTTATTTTTTCGCGCGATGTCAGTGCTGTTAAACCGGGACAGGTAATCATCATTAAAAGCCTCAACGATGACACCACAAGCGAAACACGGTTGACGACGTTATTACCGACAACGGAAAGTTCAAGCCAGACGGTTGTTGCCCGTGTCGATATTGATAACATTGATGACAAGTGGCGCGCAGGCATGACTGTACGCGGAGAGATAATCCTTCATGAGCAGGAAGTACCGGTTGCTGTAAGAACATCAGCCATTCAATTACAGGAAGGCAATCAGGTTGTTTACGTGCGTAAAGATAATATCTATACTATGCGCAAAGTCGAAACAGGTCAAAGCAATCGTGACTGGACAGAAATCCTTAGTGGATTACAGCCCGGGGAAACCTATGTCTCTGAAAATAGTTTTATTATTAAAGCTGATATAGCCAAATCAACATCTGAACATTCCCATTAAAGGATCAACGATGACATCCTCAAACTCGCCCAGAAAAATTCTCCTGAAATCACGCATGCGCCACAAACGAATTGCAATCGCCTTGATTATTCCATTGCTGATTTTCTGTCGTACGTGGTGGCCTGAAAACAAGCTTACGCACGAGATGATGCAATGGGTTGGCTATTTTCTTATTCTGGCAGGGGTAGGTATCCGTATTTTCTGCTCCGTTTATATTGGCGGCCAGAAAAACGAACAGCTTATGACGTCAGGCCCATTTTCAATTGTGCGCAATCCGCTTTATTGCGGCTCGTTTATTGCTGTTGTCGGGATTGGGCTGCAAACAGCCAGCCTTATTCTGACGCTGGTAATCGTGTTGCTATTCTTTCTTTATTATCCTTTTGTCGTTGAACGGGAAGAACAATTCCTGGAAGAAAAGTTTCATGATGCATACAGGCGTTACAAAGCAAATGTTCCGCGCTGGATACCTGCGTTCAGGCTCTGGGAAAGTCCAAAAGAAATTGTTGTAAAACCATACTTCGTTGGTCGCACAATTCTGGATTCCTTCGGATTTATCATTGTCATACCGGTGTTCGAGTTAATGCACAATCTACAGGATTTGTATTTGCATCATGCACTGATTTACTTGATATAGGAGTTTATCATGATAGAACACGTGCTAAGTTTTTCCCTGCGAAATCGTGTCTTGGTTGTTCTGGTAACTTTGACCGTCGCTTTATTTGGTATTTATTCCTTACGCTCTTTGCCGATTGATGCCGTGCCGGATATTACCAATAACCAGGTACAGATTAATACGGTTGCACCAGCGTTTTCACCAGTGGAAATCGAAAAGCAGGTAACCTATCCGGTAGAGACAGCTCTTGCAGGCATTCCTGGACTTGAAACGACACGCTCCCTGTCAAGGAACGGATTTTCGCAGGTCACAGCCATTTTCAGGGATGATGTTGATATCTACTTTGCCCGTCAGCAAGTCAACGAACGACTAGAAGAAGCTAAAGAAACATTACCCGGCAGCGCTGACCCCAAAATGGGACCGATCACCACCGGCCTGGGTGAAATCTATATGTGGACCGTTGAATACAAAAATTCAGGCAAGAGTACACGCCAAACTCAGGATGGTGAACCTGGCTGGCAAAAAGACGGCAGTTATTTAACGCCTGAAGGACAATATTTACGCAAGGATTTCGAACTGGCTGGGTACTTACGTACTGTGGCGGACTGGATCATTCGTCCACAGATGAAAAATGTAACCGGCGTCGCAGAAATTGACACGATCGGAGGCTATGTTCAGCAATACCATGTCATGCCAGATCCAGAAAAACTGCTGTCATTAGGCCTGGGCTTTAATGATGTCCTGAATGCTGTCAGTAAAAATAATCATAGCATCGGTGCAGGATATATTGAAAATAATGGTGAAGCCTATGTCGTGCGATCTGATGGCCGTATTGAAACCATAGAACAGCTATCCAATATTGTTATCACCAATCGAAACGGCATTGCAGTCTATTTAAAAGACGTTGCAAAAATTGCCCCCGGAAAGGAATTACGCACGGGATCAGCCAGCGAAAACGGAAATGAGATCGTTGTCGGAACGGCTCTTATGCTAATCAAGGCAAATAGCCGTGTTGTCTCTGAAGCAGTAGATAAAAAGCTTCAGGAAATTAACAAGTCATTGCCCGCTAATATCCTTGCCAAACCAGTCCTGAACCGAACCAAACTGGTCGATGCTACGATTTCCACGGTACAAAAGAACCTTATTGAAGGAGCGCTTCTGGTCATTGCTATTCTCTTTCTGTTGCTTGGTAATATCCGTGCGGCACTTATTGCAGCTCTGGTCATTCCGCTGTCCATGCTGATGACGGCAATCGGGATGCAACGTTTTGGAATTAGCGGTAATCTTATGAGCCTAGGCGCATTGGATTTCGGGCTGATTGTAGATGGCGCAGTCATCATTACAGAAAACTGCCTGACCCGCCTTGCTGCGAGACAGCATCAGCTTGATCGCCGCCTTGCATTAGCCGAAAGACTGGAAGAAGTTTCAGTGGCGGCACGAGAAATGATCCAGCCGAGCGTGTTCGGCCAGGCAATCATTATCATGGTCTATATCCCTTTGCTCACATTCAACGGCATTGAAGGGAAAATGTTTGAACCAATGGCAATGACAGTTATTCTTGCATTGGCAGCCGCTTTTATCCTGTCACTTACGTTCGTTCCGGCAATGATTGCACTCATGGTTACCGGCAAAATACAGGAAACGGAAAGCAGGGTTATTCAGATTGCAAAGAGCCGATATAAGCCTGCTTTGCAATTCAGTCTTGAAAGACCCATTCTCGTTATTGCAGGCGCAGCCGTTGCGTTCCTGCTTTCATTGGTGTTGCTCTTTAATATGGGACAGGAATTTATCCCGACGCTGGATGAGAAAGATATTGCGATGCACGCCATGCGTATTCCAAGCACGTCTTTGGATCAATCTCAAAAACTACAATTCGCGGTTGAAAAATCGGTCAGTGCCATGCCGGAAGTATCCTTTGTATTCTCCAAAACCGGGACGGCGCAAATGGCAGCCGATCCGATGCCGCCGAATGTCTCCGACACCTTTATTATCCTAAAGCCTCGAAAACAATGGCCGGACCCCGCATTGCCAAAATCTGAACTAATTGCCCGGATTGAAAAAACAGTCAAGAAAATCCCGGGAAATAATTACGAGTTTACACAGCCAATCCAGATGCGGTTCAATGAGCTGATTTCCGGGGTTCGCAGCGATGTGGCGGTAAAGATTTATGGCGATGATTTTAAACAGATGGAAAATACCGCTAATCAGATTGCCCAGGCACTACGCCGCGTAAAAGGCGCTGCTGATGTCAAAGTTGAACAAACATCCGGCTTACCGATGCTTAACATCAAACTCGATAAAGCTGCTATTGCCCGATACGGTTTGAATGTAAGCGATGTCCTGGACATGATTTCCATTACGCTGGGCGGCCAGAAAGCAGGCTTGATTTTTCAGGGAGATCGCCGATTTGATATTGTTATTCGTTTGCCGGAAGAGTTACGTCATGATCTTGAAGTGCTACACAACTTGCCTATTATGCTCTCAGCCGAAGACAATGACCCATCCGATCAAACGCCTAACACCTTGCATATCCGTCCGGCTTATGTCCCTCTAAAAGAAGTGGCAACGCTTGAAATAACAGAAGGTCCCAACCAAATCAGCCGGGAGAATGGCAAGAGGCGTATCGTAGTTCAGGCAAATGTCCGTGGTCAGGATATTGCCAGCTTTGTAAATGACGCCCAAAAAATGATTGAGCAACAAGTGAAGATACCTGTCGGATATTGGCTTGAATGGGGAGGGCAGTTCAAGAACCTTGCAGAAGCCAAATCCCGCTTAATGGTTGTCGTCCCTGCATGTTTCTTTATGATATTCCTATTGCTATTTACAGCATTGCGATCTGTCCGTCAGGCCTTGCTTGTCTTTACCGGAGTGCCGTTGGCATTAACGGGTGGTATTTTATCCCTTTGGCTGCGTGATATGCCGTTTTCAATTTCTGCGGCTGTCGGGCTTATTGCGTTATCCGGTGTAGCCGTATTGAACGGTCTGGTCATGGTATCGCGAATTAATCAATTGAATAGCGATGGCATGGAGCAAGAACAGGCAATTGTCCAAGGAGCATTATCTCGTCTGCGTCCTGTTTTAATGACGGCATTGGTGGCTTCTCTCGGGTTCGTTCCTATGGCTCTTGCAACAGGCGCCGGTGCTGAAGTGCAGAAACCGTTGGCAACCGTTGTCATTGGCGGATTAATAACCTCAACTCTGCTGACCTTGCTGGTGTTGCCTGCACTCTACAAAAAATTCAGGGCGTGATCTCGCATTTATGCAGATAGCAATTCCATGGTTTCTTCCGATTAGTCAATTTAACTCTTTCCGTTAATCCTTTCACAGGTCCTCGAACAATGGCGGGATAATCATACGACATGAAGCATCAATTCTGCGGCTAAGGTC
>CAZEZM010000040.1:0-21180 GCA_964515955.1 uncultured Flavipsychrobacter sp.
GTATTTCTTTCGGACAGTAACAGAAAGCAAAACGCCCGGCTGTGTGCCGGGCGTTTGTATTAAATATGGTTTTTATTTGCAGTGGTGGGTGCATGGTTTTGGTTCTTTTATTATAGCCCCGCCCGTGCGGGATTTGCATAAATGCACTTGTATTTATTACAACAAATATACGCATTATATAAAAATTATCCAATTTTATTTTTTCATCTGGTGGGTGTTTTCACCGTACCAGCAATAAGCGATTTATATCTGGTGTATTTCGGTTGGTGACAACACCAACCGAAGGGAGAAGAGTATTTTGATTGGTACGGTAACAACACCGACAAAAAGGGAAAGGGAATTCCTCCGTTGAAGGAGGTGGCACACGAACGTGTGACGGAGGATGTTTACTCGCGTTGGGGAGTCGCGAGTATATCTACCCCGAGTGTACATCCTCCGCCCTGTGTTCACAGGACACCTCCTTCCAAGGAGGAATAATGGGGGCCCTTGATTTTGACCTTATCCCGATTATGGTAAATATCAGTCCGCCGGTCAGCCATATTTGCCCGGTTATAAAATAGTCCGGGTAAACATAATCATTGGCACGGTTCATGCATATCATTTAATTATAAACTCATGAATTTATGTGGAAACAAATATTTATCCTGGCGGTGGTAGCCTCTGTTGCATTCGCTTCCTGCAAAAGGACACTGCATTGCTGGGCTTTCGACCCCGTTTTTTTTGACCGTTGGTTCCCTTATAAAGAAGGCGACACCCGGTATTTTTCAAATAACGATGGCGGGCGTGATACGTTACACATTCAACAACCCGACTACTCACCGGCACATACAGTTGAGTACAGGATAAACGGGAAAAAAGAAGAGTGCGACATTTATGGCACCATCACTTCGCAATCCGACAAATCGCACCCCGGGTGGCTGAAGATGTACATACATTACCGGGACGATTTCAACAAAACATATAACAATGAGGCAGTTGTTGTGGAACTGAACAATTTCGAGGTAAGCCTAAAACTGTCAGGAACAGACATCGTAAAAGTTATTGACCGGTCAGAGCCGGCCAAGTTCACCTTAACCAACCACGGGAATATTGAGCTGAACGGGAAACTCTACGGCAATACTTATGAAATAACTATGATAGACACCGCTGCATTGGTGGGGATTGGCAAGATATACTTTTCTGAAGGGCAAGGGATAGTCGCTTACCGCAGTTATCCCGACGGCAAGGATTACTTCATCGAGTAGCTATACCAAGCCGTAGTCACCTGCTTTGTGGACTTACAGGCCAGCAGAAAAGATATATATATGACATATTTCGGTTGGTGACAACACCAACCGGAGGGAAAATTTGGTTTATGATAACGCTGATAGTAAGGGATATTTTATCGAACTAATATAAATTCTCCTCTTTTATAGAAATATTGGCCATCGGAATCATAACCGTCGAATACATAACTGCATATGCCAGCTGCTGACGGTTTTTTCCTGAAATTGCCATCCCAACCCTTATTTACATCCGATGTCTCAAGAACTACTTTATATTCCGAATCAATTATCATAAATGTCAGAAGTGTTGCTTTACCCCGCTGTTCTATTTTATAGAGTTTATCGGTAGCAGGAGTAAATGTGGCAGGGAGAATAAAAGCCCTAAGCCCGTCAGAGCTATCGTTGGTGCGGTGATTTCTTAAATAGTCGTACTCTCTGTAATTATACTTTTTCTTACTTGCTTCGTCATCTATCCGGGCTTTTATATAATCGACCCCATTTTTTGATTCTTCTTCAATGCGATTTATCATTTTTTGGAAATCATCCATTGTAAAGTACTCGCTATCCTCAGTTTTGTCCTTTACATTCATTCTTCGCAACACCAATAGCCTGTGTTTCGCGGTTATGTTATCATAATCAGGTATTTTTTGGGTATGCAAACCATGTAGATATTTTCGCATTACTTCTATTTTATCTGCTACAGCGTTATGAGACGCAGCCTCCCGTTCTGATTTTGCTACTTGCGCCAGTCTCTCAGCCTCACTTTGGCCAAAGAAGAAGCTTCCCAGGTGTGCCACTGCCTCAGCATTGTCAATCATTTTCAATTGCTCGTCAGTTGCTCCGGCAGTAGAAGCAGTAGATTTTAACGCTCCAAACGTTTCATGACGTTTGTTGATTTTTTCGAGTTCTTTTTTTGCATTCTCATCATTAGTCAGGGTTCCAAGGTTGTTGGCAAATTGCACTGCATCATTATTATTATCAGCTACTGTTCTTTCAGTTGTGCCCTGCGTATTCGGCGCACCTTTTTTGGGGTCTACACATTTGTAATCGCCACCGTTTCTTTCTAATTCTTTTAGTATAGCGTCACAAGGGCCGATAGGCGTTTTGTGGTCATCTCTGAATGTTTTAAGAACATCGCGGCTATAATCTAACATTTTTTTAAGTTGCTCCCGGTCAGCAGGGTCATCAGCACACCGGCAGCGACACAGATTAAAAATTAATGACTGGCACTGTGTGACTACCTGTGGGTCACCTGAAGTTGCAGCTTGCTGGCCTTTTGCACTGCACCCACATGGATCTTGTGCATGTAATAATGAGCTTGAGATCAACATCAACGCTATGCTCAATATTAAGCTGAAATAACGCATACTATTTTTAAACAATATACCAAAAATTTCCTTCTGGTCGATGTTGTCACCGGACCAGCTAGAGGTAAGCAGGAGTACACATATTAACCACCTCAATAGTTTTGGGCTTCTTCACCCGGAATGCCGGTCATGAGACCGGATGAACTAATAGACACAGGTGCCCTGCGGAACACCTGCGCCAGAGAGTAATTCCTCCTTGGAAGGAGGTGGCACACGAACGTGTGACGGAGGATGTTTACTCGCGTAGGGCATTCGCGAGTTCATCCACCGCGAGTCTACATCCTCCGCCCTGTGTTCACAGGGCACCTCCTTCCAAGGAGGAATATATGGCGCGAGTGATGGGTCCGCAAAGTATTTTCCACATAACGCGAGATTGCTTTGTCGCTCATGCTTCGCTCCGCGCAATGACGGGGAGGACAGCCTATTTCAAGTACAAATCAAAATAGTCGGTTATCTTCTGCATCAGGTGTACACGGTCTTTACCGCGTACGTTGTGCGGGTGGCCGGGGTACACGAAGTAGTCTATCTGTACGCCTTCCTCTACCGATTTCCTGATGAGGTTGAGCGAGTGCTGCCATACCACTACGTCATCGTCTGTACCATGTATCACCAGCAGCTTGCCGTCCAGGTTCTTCACATAGTTCAGCAGGTTGTTGTTATCATAGCCGGCCTTGTTCTTTTCGGGCGAATCCATATAACGCTCGGTGTACATGATTTCATACATCATCCAGTCGATAACCGGGCCACCTGCTACGCCTACCTTGAATACACCCGGATGGCGCAGCATCAGCGATGTGGTCATAAACCCGCCATAGCTCCACCCATGCACGCCCATGCGATTAGCGTCTGTAAAGGGCAATGATTTCAGGTAGTCCACTCCTTTCAACTGGTCCTGCATTTCCACAGTGCCCAGCTTACCAAAGGTAGCCTGCTCGAAAGCCAGCCCACGGTTGCTGCTGCCGCGCCCGTCCATGGTAAACACCACATAACCGTGCTGCGCCAGGTACTCGTACCACAGGTTGCGGCTGGCGGGGTATGCATTGCGCACCAACTGCACATGCGGGCCATTGTACAGGTACACTATTACGGGATACTTTTTGTTTGCATCAAAATTTGAGGGTAATATCAACCTGCCATACAACGGTGTGCCATCGTCAGCCTTCAGTTCTACACTGCGCACTTCGGCACGGTTGTAATCGGCCAGAGGATTGCCTGCGTCTTTCAGCAATTGAGTATAATTACCATCGGTGCTGCGCACAACTGTTCTTTTGGCCACATCTCCGCTACTGTACACGTCCAATATGTATTTACCGTTTTTGTTGACGGTTGGTGTATGCCATCCCGGCTCAGTATCTATACGGCGCAGTTTAGCTGTAGTGCGGTGTACGGCATATATATGTTCTTCCAGCGGACTCTCTTTAGATGCAGTGATGATGAATTCTTTGGTTGCTTCATTTTCACCCGCTATTTCATTCACTATCCAGTTTCCTTTGGTCAGTTGTTTCAGCAGTTTGCCATCGGTATTGTACAGGTACATGTGCATGTATCCATCGCGCTGGCTCATCCATACAAATTTATCCGGCTCACCCGCCAGGAACTTCAACGGGTGCAAAGGCTCTACATATTTGGTACTTGTTTCTTCGAACAATGTTTTTACGAATACTCCCGTTTGTGCATTGTATTGGTTCAGCCACATATGGTCCTGCTCGCGGTTCAGCACTGCTATGTATATATAATGCTCATCGGGGCTCCATGTTATGCAGGTCAGGTATTGTTCAGGGTCGCCTGTTGTGTTGATGACTGTTGTATTACCCGTTGTAGGATTATACACATGCAGTTTCACCTGGTGCGATGTACCGCCCGCCATGGGGTATTTTATGTTCTTTGATTTTGCCGGCAGTCCACCCCAGCCCACAACGGGATAATCGGCCACCATGCTTTCGTCCATGCGATAATAAGCCAGGTAGTTGCCCATCGGCGACAGGAAGATACCGCCGGTGATGCCAAACTCATTCCTGTGTACCGACTGCCCGTTGATGATATGTTCGTTCTTATCGTTGGTGACTACGTGCTGTTTGCGGTTGCGGTCTGTCATGTGCAGATTGTTACCTACAGTATAGGCTATGTTCTGGTATTCATCCACTGTTATGTTGGCTGCATCTTTGGGCAATGTCACCCATTTAGACCACATAAAGCCCCCGTCGGTAGCCAGGCCCTGCACCAGCTCGTCGCCGTTCTTCACCCATACCAGTCCCTTGTTTATCCAGTGTATAGCAGGCAAAGCTTTATAAGGCTCTTTCCTGTCCAGCTTGCTGTTCAGTTCTTCCAGGCGCAGTACGGTGTCTAGCTGCATACCGGGGAACTTCACTGATACCCATGCTTCGCTTTTGCCTGCTTTTACTACATGGTACAATTTATTTGTACCCGGTTCCCAGCCTGCGCTTTTCAGCCCGGCGGGTGCCAATGTGGTAAACAAACCGTTAGTAGCTTCCGCCATAGTAAACTGTTTCTTCTGCGCTATGGCCTGCGATGTAATGACTGTGGCTGCCAACAATAACGCAACCTGCTTGAATATATTCATGAATACACAATAAATGAGGGGTTGAAAATAGTTATAAATGCCCGAATATCTATCCCCTGAAAAGGGTTAACTAAAATGAGCTTACCTTTAAACTATACCCAACGGAGATTTGTTAAAATTATATGTACAGGATATTAACCATATTACTACTTACCACCCTTGCTGTCAACATATCTGCGCAGGAATATCCTTATAATAAAGAAGAATGGTGGAACAAGCTGGTGTTGGAAAAAAATTATAAGACTGACCTCTCAGCGGTAGACACCTCCATCATCGTAGTCACCAACAGGTTTCTTACAAAAGACAGCTTACGGTTCATGAGCGAGGTACGAGGTACCGGAGACTTACTGTACTTCTTTGTATATGCTCATGAGGGTCGCTGGCATGTTTTACAAGTAAACGATTTAGGAAAAGCCATCAGCCTGGCACCGCATAAAAACAAAGACTGGGTGGTATATACCGAGGGCATGGGCAAGATATTTACAGCTGAAGTAAGCAGGGGGATGATGATGGCATCGCAGCACGATGTAAATGTGATTATGCTGGACTACCCCAGCATCACTACCACCAAAAAGACCTTAGGCAATTACCTGTTTGCCATAAAAAACGCCAGGCATTGTTACGAAGATTACGTTCCGGTACTGCAAACAATACAGTCAAACAAACTGACGGGCAAGATGGGCAATGGCAACCTCAGCCTGTTTTTCCACAGTATGGGCAACTACCTCATCAGGCAGACAGCGAAGAAAAACCAACTGGCGCCGATGAACGATGTGGTATGGGTGGATAATATGATACTGAACGCCCCCTGTGTGCCGCAGGCAGGACATGCCAAATGGCTGGATAAAATTGCCTTTGCAGAAAACATTTATATACAATACAATCCTAAAGACAGGACACTATACTGGCCGGAACTGATCAATAAGAAAAAGCAGTTGGGCAGAAGATTGAGAGGCCCACTGAGTGAGAAGGCACATTATGTCAATTTCAACGGGCTTGTGGGGCAGGAACATAGTTATTTTATTACGCTAAGGCAACACAAACCCATAAACAAGGAAGTGTGGAATTATTATAATACCGTGTTGCACGGCAAGCCTGTTGACTTCAACCATGGCAGGTACACCACTTCGTCTTACAACGGTATTGGGTACGAAATGATACCCTGATTATAAAGTATTAACGGCTGCTCTCAGGTTGGTAAGCTTATGCATTAATCCATCCAGCAAATCGAGGTGCAGCATATTCGCCCCATCTGATTTTGCGACAGCGGGGTTCGGGTGCGTTTCGATGAACAAACCGTCAACACCTACTGCTATACCCGCCCGGGCTATTGTTTCTATCATTTCGGGGTTGCCGCCTGTTACACCGCTGCTTTGGTTGGGTTGTTGCAATGAGTGTGTGCAGTCGAGTATTACGGGCACATTCATTTTTTGCATGGTAGGTATGCCGCGGTAGTCCACTATCAGGTCGTGATAGCCAAAGGTAGTTCCCCTGTCGGTCAGCATCACCCTGTCGTTACCACTCTCCTGCAATTTGGTAACTGCAAACTGCATCGCCTCCGGGCTCAGGAATTGGCCTTTCTTTACATTCACCACTTTCCCTGTATTGGCAGCAGCAACCAATAAATCAGTTTGCCGACAGAGGAACGCGGGTATCTGCAGCACATCTACATATTCGGCAGCCATAACCGCTTCGTCAGCGGCATGTATATCTGTAACCACGGGTACGCCAAACCTGTCGCGAACTTTTGCCAGTATTTTCAAAGCAGCCTCGTCACCTATACCTGTAAAACTATCTAAGCGGGTGCGGTTGGCCTTCCGGTAAGATGATTTGAATACCAGCGGTATTTTATGCTTTTTGCATATAGCAACTACCATTTCTGCAGTCTGCATAATTACATCCTCACCTTCTACCACGCAGGGCCCTGCCAGCAGGAAGAAATTGTCTTTATTGTACTGCGCCCCGAAAAGTTGCTCTAAGAATGGAAAGTTCATGCGGCAAAAATAACAATTAAAATCATCAGCACTCCGGCAGGCTCAGCGGCATGGGGTTATCATCCTCGCCCTTAATCTTGGTAGCCAACCCTCCTTCCGAAGTTTCTTTGTATTTGTGGTTCATGTCCAGGGCTGTTTCCCACATGCTCTGCACCACATGGTCCAGCGATACTTTGGCGTTGTCAGGATTGCTGCCCAGCGCCAGTTGCGATGCGGTTATCGCTTTGATAGCCCCCATCGTATTACGTTCTATACATGGCACCTGCACCAGTCCGCCTACGGGGTCGCAGGTGAGGCCCAGGTGGTGTTCCATGGCTATTTCGGCTGCCATCAGTGCCTGGCGTACACTGCCGCCCAATGCTTCGGTAAGCGCCGCCGCCGCCATAGACGATGATACACCTATCTCAGCCTGGCAGCCTCCCATTGCTGCAGACAGGGTTGCCCCCTTCTTGAATATGCTGCCTATCTCTGATGCCGTCAGCAGGAAGTGGATGATTTTTTCTTCATCGTTGCCATCGCAGAATATGATAAAGTACATGAGCACTGCCGGCACCACACCCGCAGCGCCGTTGGTAGGGGCAGTTACTACCCTGCCGAATGAAGCGTTCTCTTCGTTAACTGCCAGCGCGAAACAGCTTACCCAATCGAGAATATATTTAAAATTTTCACCACCTGCTTTGATGGCTTCCACCCACTCTTCAAAGTTGTTGTAGGTCCTGCCGTTCAGCAATCTTGTGTTCAGCCCGGCGGCGCGCCTTTTCACTTTCAATCCCCCCGGCAGTTCACCGCCAACATGCGCGCCCCTGTAAATACAATCGCGCATCACCTGCCAGATTTTCAACACCCCTTCCTTCGTCTTTTGCTCGCTGCGCCATTCACTCTCATTCTCCAGTACTATGTCTGCAATGCTCAAGCCCGTTTTGCGGCCCCAGTGCAGCAGGTCGTTGGCTTTATCTATGGGGAAAGACAATTGTACATCGCCGCGGGCGATATTATCATCCGCCTCCTTCACCACAAAGCCGCCGCCTATAGAGTAAAATGTTTCGGCAATCTCTTTTCCGTCTTTGAAGCTGCACAGGAAGGTAACCGCATTGGGGTGAAATGGCAGGCTTTCTGTGTAGAGGAACACCAGGTCGGTATCGTAGGTAAAGGAAATGACTACCTCGCCATTAAGGTTCAGTTGACGCGTGTTGCGTATCTGCTCCACACGGGGCATTACTTCATTTACATCAAAAGTCACAGGGTCTTCGCCACACAAGCCAAGCAGGATAGCCACATCCGTACCATGCCCTTTACCGGTTTTGGCCAGGGAACCATAGAGCAATATGCTGATTTTGTCCACCTTGTCCAGCCCGTCATTCTTCAGCGTATCTATAAACCTGAGCGCAGCCCTCCAGGGGCCTAATGTATGCGAGCTGCTGGGCCCTATTCCTATCTTAAAAATGTCGAATACCGAAATGCTTTCCCTGATCAATTTCTGAGTGCTTTTTACCTATGCAAAATCAGGGGAACAAGTCCCCTAATTAACTTACATGCAAAGCTATGCACCCCGCCTATATCCGCAAAATATATTATGGCATCAATACATGGTCTATTACATGTATCACCCCGTTTTTCTGATGCACGTCTTTGATGGTTACCCTGGCTTTGCCACCTTTGGCGTCCTGCAACCAGAGATATTCACCATCGTACATTACCCACAGTTCTCCGCCCTGCACGGTAGTCAGTTTGGTTTTACCCCCGCCTTTCTTCACCCATTTCATCAGCTCGGCAGCATCCAGGTTGCCGGCTACAACGTGGTAAGTGAGCACGCTCGTCAACTGTCCTTTGTTCTCCGGTTTCAGCAGGTTGTCTACCGCGCCTTTGGGCAGCATACCGAAAGCGCTGTTGACAGGCGCAAAAACAGTAAACGGGCCTTCGCCCTGCAAGGTTTCTACCAGCCCGGCAGCTTTTACAGCAGCCACCAGCGTGGTATGGTCTTTTGAGTTAACTGCGTTCTCTACTATGTTTTTGGAGGGGTACATGGGCGCGCCGCCTACCATTACTGTTTTTTCTTTTCCGCCATCTTTGGCAAGGCCTTCAGATGGTTGCGCAAATACTAAAGCCATTGCCATTACCGGCAGCATCATGATACGTTTCATACTTTAATTGATTGAATTGGTTAAATAATCAGTTTCAGAAGCATATACGATGCGCGTGCAGGGTTGGATTTAAACGCGCGAAAAAAATCCCGCGTACTTTTCAGCAGCGGGACTTCACTATGTAGTATGGGAATACTCAGTTATTGTATATCCAGGCTGAAGGGCATCAGCATCATGCGGGTGCCGTTCATATTTTTCAGCATCTTCAGTTGCTGTAAAAAGGGGTACTCTTCACCAATACTCTCTTCGATACCAGCCTTTACCGCGGCAGCTACATCTTCGTTGCCACCCAGGCGCTTCAGCAATACTTCAAAATCATCCACGACTTTAGGATAGGTAACTATAGAGTATTCAGACCCCCCCGCCAGTGCAGCAGCACTCTCTACAGCACGGTTGATATCGCCGTATGCATCAGCCAGGCCATTCTGCACCGCATCTGTACCGCTCCATACCCTGCCCTGCGCTATGGCATCTACATCTTCCAACTTCATTTTACGGCCCTTGGCTACATGCTCCTTAAATGTAGTATAAATATGGTCTACAGCCCTTTGCATGCGTTGTGCCTCCTCTGCCGTCAGCGGACGGTAGCCGTTGGGGAAGTCGGCCAGCGGGGCGTTTTTTACTTTATCAAAAGTGATACCCAGCTTATTCTTCATCAGCTTTTCTGTATTGAACAACATGGCAAATACACCTATGCTGCCTGTTACCGTATTGGGCATCACAAATATGCTGTCGGCATAGCAGGAAATATAATACCCGCCCGATGCCGCCACATCACCCATAGACACCACCAGGTTCTTCTCTTTTTTTAACAGTTGCAGTTCGCGCAGTATTACCTCGCTGGCCAGTGCACTGCCGCCGGGCGAGTTTACCCTCAGCACCACCGCTTTTATCTTATCATCTTTGCGTATAGCCCTTATCTCCTGCACCATATCGGCACTGGCTACCTGGTTGTTACCATCCGACTCTCCATCTATTATTGACCCCTCTGCATACAATACAGCTATGCGGTCTCCCTTGCCATGCGCTTTCTTCAGGTTCTGAGCGTATTTATTAATAGCCAGCAGTTTTACGTCTTTATCCTCATCAGTGCCCGTTTTCTTTTTCAGCAGGTCATTCACCTGGTCTGAATACCAGAGGCCATCTACCAGCTTATGCTCCAGTGCGTCTTTAGGAAATTCTATAGCCCCTGTTGCTGCCAGTTGGTTAACCACTGAAGTGTCGGCTTTTATACGCTCCGCCACCACAGTGCTGAACTCAGCCCAGAAATCCTGCTGAAACTCGCGTATCTGCTCCCTGTTCTCCTCGCTCATCTGCGTAGCGCGGAATGGCTCCGTTGCGCTCTTGAATTTACCGGCGTAAAATATTTCCGGCTCCAGCTCCAGTTTATCCAGCGTACCCTTGAAGAACGCCAGCACTGTAGCAAAGCCTTTCAGCTCTATATCACCTACGGGGTTCAGGAATATGCTATCAGCAGCAGTAGCCACGTAGTAAGTACTTTGCGGTATCACCTCGCCATAAGCATATACAAACTTGCCGCTGGTTTTAAAGTCGATAATAGCCTGGCGCAGTTGCTGCAATGTAGCCCAACCGTTAGGTGTGGGGTTCAGCCTAAGTACCAATCCCTTTATCTTATCATCGGTTTTAGCTTTCTCCAGCGAGCGCACTACGTCATACAAGCCCGCATTGTAGTTATTCTCGCCCATCAGCATGGCCAGGGAATTTTCGCTTGGCTGCTCGCTGAAACGGGATTTCATGTCGATATACAGTACACTGTTGGATGCTACTGCTGTTTCGGGTTTGTCTTTCATAGCGCTGTTCACCGCTCCTATTATCAGGCCTACGAATACCGCTACCACTATGATACCGGCCACTATCATAGCCAGCAGCGAGGCGAAGAACATTTTAAAGAATTGCTTCATAATAATTCAATTATTAAATATTTAGTGCAAATATACAGGGCAATAAGCTAAGTATTTATTAAATGACTGCTGCCGGCGGGGTGATTATTATAGTTATTTTCTTCCAGCCTGTATTAACTTTACCCCAAACAGGGTGACTTATGAAGAAACTGTTAATGATAATACTACTGGCCCAACAGGTGGGCGTGTATGCACAAGGGCTTTCACCCCAGGCCCAAAAACTGAAACAAACTTACGAAGCGCTGCAACAGCAGCCACACGCACCCATTATACAGATACAATTCATACAGGCTTTTCCCGGCAATAAGGTGGACTTTATTGAAGTGTTCAATGCCCATACACAGGACCAGTTGGCAGGCAAAAGTGTGGACTATATCAAAAAGTTCAGGAAACTGGGCTATGACTATATGGACTCCGTATTGCCCAAAAGCATTGCGATCGGCAAAAACCTGCCTACATGGAGCGAGGGTGCGGTGGACGAATTGCAAAAGACCATCTATTACCTCACCAACAAAAACCCGCAATTATTTGTTGAAACTGTACGCAAACTGAATAAGGAGGAGCAGGAATCACTCGCAGTATTTTTGTATTCAGGGGAAGGAGGCAAACCCAATGAAAACTATCCTGTATTGCTGGATATATTTAATATTGCAGACAAGAGGATTCACAAGATATTTTCAGCACAGGTAGAACTGCCGGACAGGAGACTATGACACAACCGATATATAATACCATAGGTAAACAATACAACAGCACACGCAATGCAGATGTGTATATAACGGACAGGTTATACGCCCTGCTTAACCCCAGAAAAGACGGACAGTATTTTGATATAGGTTGCGGCACGGGCAATTATACCCGGGCGCTCAGCGAAAGGGGGCTACAACTTACCGGCATCGAACCATCGGACGTGATGATAGCGAAGGCCAGAGCCAACCACCCCGATATACTATTTGTACAGGCAAATGTTGAAGCACTCCCCTTTGCAGACAACTCATTTGATGGTGGCATCGGGACTTTCACTATCCATCACTGGGATGATATACAGAAAGGCCTGGGTGAGATATACCGTATACTAAAACCGGGAGAGAGGTTTGTACTGCTGAGCTTTACCCCCGACCAACTGATGAACTACTGGCTTTGTCATTATTTCCCGCAAACGATGAAGAAATCATCGGAAGCGGTGGAGAGCTTAGATAAAATGACTGACCTGTTTAAAAGCTCCGGCTTTACAAATGTGGATACGGAAAAGTACTTTGTACATGAAGAGTTGACAGACTATTTTTTATACGCTAATAAATATCGGCCTGAGGCCTATCTTGACCCCCAAATAAGAAATGGGGCATCCAGTTTTACTGTGTATGCCGATGAACATGAAGTGGAGCGTGGCCTGCTACAATTGGAAGAGGATATCCGCAACGGGAGTATCAAAAAAATTATCAACCAATACGAAAACGACCTGGGGGATTACCTGTTTTATTGTGCCACCAAGGAATAAACTGCATCATTGTATCTTTACGGGCTTTTATGACTGATGTTTATTTACTACTGGGCAGCAACGAGGGCGAGCGGGAATTATGGTTGCAGCAGGCTATAGCACAACTGGGCGCTTTGGGCAACATTACCCGTCAATCTGCGATATACCAAACCGCTGCATGGGGTATAGAAGACCAGCCTGCATTTCTGAACATGTCACTCTGCCTGCAGACAGAATTGCATCCCCCGGAACTCTTAAAAGCAATCAACGGTATAGAACATAACCTGGGCAGACAGCGAACACTGAAATGGGGACAGCGTACCCTGGATATAGATATACTCTTTTACGGCGATGCTATCATCGACCTGCCTGAACTGAAAGTACCCCACCCTTATTTGCAGGAGCGCCGCTTCGCACTCGTGCCCCTCAACGAAATAGCCCCGGATGTAATACACCCGGGGCTGAATAAAACTATCTCTCAATTGCTGGGGGAATGTCCTGATAAGTTAGAGGTAGTGAAGTATCCAAATTAAACCTAACTACTAACTATTGCATCGAATGTAATGATACGTGGTTACCTTCCGTATCTTCAAATATGCCTATATACCCCATGCTGCCATCACCAATCGGTGTTTTGGGCAATACTACTTTTCCGCCGGCTGTGTTTACCCTGTTCAATACCGTGTCTAAGTTTTCGCCCCCGTTCAGGTACACTTTAGAGCCCGTAGCAGCAGGTACATAAGTTTCTCCGTGTACTATAGCCCCGCCTATGCCACCATTATCCCTGTCGTGCAGCAGGAAGCCCATACGTAAAGGACCCATCGGCATTTCGGGCATTTCATAATCATAGATGGTGCTGTAAAATGCTTTTGCCCTGTCAAAGTCAGCTACCGGTATTTCAAACCAGTTGATAGCGTTATGCATCATTTCCATAGTTATGTTATTTTGAAAACAAGTTAAACAGAATAGCCATATTAGTACACCCTTTCCTAATGATTTAAGTTTTTTTAGCAATTGTGCCCCGGGTAAATTTTACAAAAGCTTCGGCGGGTTGTATCTTGTAATTTGCTGACCAAAACACAATAGAATATGGATGCCAACAGCATGGAGCAATCAATGGTAGTAAACCTGGAAAAGAAAACCGGGAAATCGCTGGACGAATGGATTAAGCTGATAAAAGCCACCGGCCTGCAAAAACATACCGAAATGATTAACTACCTGAAAACGGAATATGGTTTTACGTACGGCTTTGCCAACCTGGTAGCTCTGAAAGCCCGTGGTACAGACGCAGGTTCAGCTGCCAATACCGGCGACCTGGTAGAAGCCCAATACAAAGGCAAAGAAACACTACGCCCGATGTACGATAAGCTGGTAAAAGAGATTCAGAAGTTCGGGAAAGATGTAGAACTGGCCCCTAAGAATGCATATGTGAGTGTGCGACGCAAAAAACAGTTCGCCATACTGCAACCCTCTACCAAAACCCGGCTGGATGTAGGCATCAACCTGAAGGGCGCAGAACCAACAGGCAAACTCGAAAAATCAGGTAGCTTCAACACCATGGTGAGCCACCGCGTAAAGGTTGAAAAATCTGAAGATGTAGATAAAGATCTGTTCAACTGGCTGAAACAGGCTTATGATGCTGCAGGGTAAGGCTGTATAAGGGTGTACAATTTTCTAAAAGGATTCACACACTTCTCGTTTAGTAATATCTTCATCTGTCTGTATAACCATAATGGTTATACCTCAATTTGTACGCATAAAAAGCATCGAATAGTAACTAAGCCGGTACCCATCAACCTATTCAACCTATTTACCGTTATCTTAGTAATATGAATTGGTATCGGTTACATAAAGATGAAGTATTACAGGAACTGAATACCGGCATCAAAGGGCTGAGCGATGCCGATGTACAAACCAGGCAACAGGAATACGGCCCTAATGAACTGCAGGCCGCAAAGCAACGCAGCAGGTTAGCCATATTCCTGTCCCAGTTCAAAGACGTAATGATATTGATACTGGCCGCAGCAGCAGTAGTATCATTTGTAGCGGGAGAAACTACTGACGCAATTGTAATACTGGCCATCATACTGGTAAACGCTGTTATCGGCTACTATCAGGAATATAATGCGGAACAATCGATAAGGATGCTGCAAAAGATGGCTGCGCAGCATACCCTGGTAATGAGGAATGGCAGGACGGAGGAGATTGATGCAGCCGGACTGGTACCGGGGGACATCATTATACTCGAAGCAGGCAATATTGTACCCGCCGATGTCAGGCTGGTTGAAAGTGCCTCGCTAAAGGCGGAAGAAGCAGCACTGACAGGCGAGAGTGAAAGCATACATAAAACCACCGAAGCGCTGACCGGCGAAGATTTGTTGCCGGGCGACCAGCTGAATATGGTATTCAAAGGTACCATCATCAGCAATGGCACCGGCAAGGCTGTAGTAACCGCCACGGGCATGAATACCGAAATGGGCAAGATTGCCGGGATGCTGAATATAGAGCAGCAGAAAACACCCCTGCAGCAGCGACTGACAAAGTTCAGCAAACAACTGGCTGTAATTGTAATAGTCATTTGCGCGGGTGTATTTGGCTTTGGACTGCTGAAAGGGGAGCCGCCTTTGCAGATGTTCCTTACAGCCCTGTCGCTGGCGGTAGCGGCCCTACCCGAGGCGCTGCTGGTGGTGGTGACTATAGGGCTGGCGCAGGGGGCGAAACGCATGGTGAAGCAAAAAGCCCTGGTACGTAAGCTGCCCGCCGTAGAAACCCTGGGCTCTGTAACCTATATATGCAGCGATAAAACAGGCACCCTGACACAAAACAAGATGACCGTGACCCATACCGAGTTTGCAAATGAAAAGGAAGAACTGCTGCTGCACGCCATGATGCTGAACAACGAAGTAAAAGAAAACAACCATGACGAACTGATTGGCGACTCAACCGAAATAGCCCTGGTAAACTATGCTAAAGAAAAAGGCCTTAGCCATGATAAATCGGTACAAGCTTTTCCAATCGTGGATACCCTGCCCTTCGACTCAGACCGTATGATGATGAGCAGCCTGCATAAAGACGGGGACAAGTTACTCTTGCTGGTAAAGGGCGCACCGGGAAAAATCGTCGAAAAACTTTCGGGGAAGTATAGCGAGGCAGATAAAGAAAAATGGCTGGGCAAAAACAGGGAATGGGCCGCCAACGGGCAACGCGTCCTGTTTTTCGCCTATAAATATATAGATGGCAGCAAAGAAAAAATAACCCCGGAAGCAGAAAGCGAACTGGAAATGCTGGGGGCTGCGGGTATGATAGACCCTCCGCGAGAAGAGGTAATAGCCGCTATACAGGAATGCAAAACAGCGGGGATAAAAGCTGTAATGATAACGGGTGACCAGGCCGTAACCGCTATGGCGATAGCTAAAGAACTGAAGATAACAGATGATGGCGACAGTGTACTGACCGGTGCCGATATAAAGAAACTGGGAGAAAACGGGCTGAATGAAAAGGCGGAACATACAGACGTATATGCAAGGGTATCGCCGGGGCAGAAACTGGATATTGTAAAAGCCCTGCAACAGAATGGTGAATATGTGGCCATGACAGGCGATGGCGTGAATGACGCCCCATCGCTCAAGCAAGCCAACATCGGCATAGCAATGGGCATCACAGGCACCGATGTATCTAAAGAAGCCGCACATATGATATTGCTGGACGACAACTTTGCCACTATAGTCAAGGCCGTGAAAGAAGGCAGGCGTATCTACGACAACATCAGGAAGTTTGTACTGTACATACTGTCCTGCAACCTGGCTGAGATACTCACCATATTATGCGCGCCATTGCTGGGGTTGCCCATCCCACTGCTACCCATACATATACTATGGATCAACCTGGTAACTGACGGCCTGCCCGGCATAGCCCTGGCTACAGAGCCTGCTGAGAAGAATATTATGCAACGGCCACCACGCAGGCCCGAAGAAAGTTTGTTTTCAGGGGGAATGTTGTACCAGGTGATATTTACGGGTGTTATACTGGCGGCAGGTGCGCTGGCGGCACAATGGTGGGCAGCAGCACATGGCTATGACGAGCGCACCCAGCAGACACTGGTATTCACCGTATTGTGTTTTGCCCAACTGGCCAATGCATTATCTGTACGTTCTGTATACAGGCCAATATTCGCCGTCAGGCTGTTTGCCAACCCGTTGCTCATCGGGTCTGTATTGCTCACTATATTATTGCAGGCTGCGTTGATATACACCCCATTCCTGCACCCGGTTTTCAAAACCGTGTCGCTGGACAATAGTTTGTTACTGGAAATACTGATTATTCCTGTGGCTTGCCTGTTACTGATAGAACTGGTTAAACTGTTTTACTACAAGGTCTTTTATAGCCGGCAGTTAAGAGTTAGTAACGCTTCTTCTTAAAATCGCCGCGTTTCCATGCTTCATAAAACTCACCCCATGCCAGCGGGCTGAAGAGATTGCTGGGTGGCCATTGGCCATAATATACAGCCTTTTGCGCCTGTATGCTTTGGTAAGCGCTTTGGTTCTCACCGCCGTCTTTAGGAATACTGTAAGCCAGTGCGCGCAGCATCAATGCCTCCGTATTTCGCCGGGCCACCTCGTAACGGTCGTCCGGTATATCCCAGTATTTGAATGCGTAGTTAAACTGCTCCCTGGTGGGGAAAGGGCGGATGATTGTTTCCTGCAGGTAAAAAGTATCCTGGGTCATCAGCTGCACCATCGAAAAATAGTGCCCTTTGATGTCAGCTGGTATTGCAAACTCTTTAGTCCGGAAACCCAGTTCAGAGAAAATGAGCGTATCGCCTTTATGAGCTACTATAGAGAATACCCCCTGCTCGTTGGATATAGTTCCACGGTTGTTATGTTTGAGCATAATAACGGCGCCGGGTACAGCACGCAGGCTATCTGCCGTCATGGTAACCCCGTTTATTTGTACTATGTTCTCATCGTCGCCTTGAGCAAAGGTGTTGTTGGCCAGCAACATACCCGCAATCAGCAACAGCCAATATACCTTTATTTTCATCTCGTCAAATTTACGCAGTTTCCGCCTATCTATAAAACTGATTTAGTGATATATCAATATAAGCAATAAAACTATCAGTAATGAATGGATTAATTATGTGCAAAGAAAACCTGTATGCCGTACTTTTGCGTATCCTGATTTTACTTTAACAAAGGTTTAGTATGATAACGAAAGAGGCGGTTTTGAAGGCTTTGGGCAATGTGGACGACCCGGATCTGGGCAAAGACCTGGTGACCCTGAATATGGTGCGCGACATAGAGATAGACGGTAATCATGTATCGTTTACCGTGGTGCTGACCACCCCCGCCTGCCCTATGAAGGAAATGATTGAAAAAGCCTGCATTAAAGCTATACAGCTATTGGTGAGCAAAGATGCCGTGGTATCAGTAAATATGACCTCTAACGTAGTCAGCAACCGCAAAGACAATATGGCGGTGTTGTCTGATGTGAAGAATATTATCGCAGTCGCTTCGGGCAAGGGCGGCGTAGGCAAATCTACTGTAGCCGTGAACCTGGCAATAGGCCTGGCGCAGGAAGGTGCCAAAGTAGGCCTGCTGGATGCAGACATATACGGGCCATCTGTACCCATAATGCTGGGTATACGCGAAGAGCGCCCTAAAATGATGGATAGCGGCGATGGTAAAGGCAAAATAGTACCTATAGAGAAATACGGCATTAAAGCCATGAGTATAGGCCTGCTGGTGGATGAGAAACAAGCTGTGGTATGGCGCGGGCCCATAGCCAGTTCTGCACTCAAGCAATTTATTACGGATGTCCATTGGGGGGAACTGGATTACCTGGTAATAGACCTGCCCCCCGGCACGGGAGATATACACCTGACGCTGGTACAGGCCGTACCTGTTACAGGAGCAGTAATAGTATCTACCCCGCAGGCTGTAGCCGCCGCCGATGCTAAGAAAGCCATCATGATGTTCAGGCAGCCGCAAATCAACATACCCATACTCGGTATCGTAGAAAACATGGCATATTTCACCCCTGCAGAACTGCCGGAAAATAAATATTACATATTTGGTAAAGGCGGTGCGCAAAAAATGGCTGAGCAGTTTGAATTGCCCTTCCTGGGCGAAGTGCCTATAGTGCAGGGTATTCGCGAAGGTGGTGATATAGGCATGCCTGCTGTATTGGATGAAGCCAACCCCGCAAGCCGCATATTTATGGAACTGGCGCGGAATGTAGCGCGAAATGTATCTATGCGCAATGCGAATATTGAACCCACAAAAGTGGTGCAGATGCAGGAGTAAAATTGGCAAACTATTTGCTTTATACAACTGAAACGAGTGTATGAAGCATTTGATTTTCGTTTTACCTGTGTTGCTGGTTACCTCTTGTTCAAAGAATGTGGACTCCGGCGATTTAAAAGATGATGTACCTTACTACCAATATTACGAGGTAGGTTATGACAAGACAGGGAATAGCACCATTGCTGCTGCTATGTTTTATGTTCGCGAAAAGAATGGAACAAAAGTTGAATTGACAGGTGGTGCTTCTATAAGGGCAAACGGATTAACGCCGGGCACCAGTTCGATTGACAAAACCCGCTATACATGGTCTATGAACGGTATTCCCGATGTTAATTTCATGCTAACAAAGAACTCTGGTGCTGCTATCGCCAACAAAGTATTAAGGAACGATATAGGCGATATATTCTTCCCAGCGGGGTTTCCTGAAACTGTAGACAAGGTAACAGGGTTCAGTTTCAACTGGAGTGGGGATGCAGTGAGTACTACTGAGAGCTTGACGGTATCCGTAATGAATTACGGAAGTGTAGAAGTAGTTACTAAAAATGTTACCGAAAGCCCGGTTATAATAACAGCGGAGGAATTAAAGGATTGTCCCCCCGGTGAAATAACAGTAAGCCTTCATCGCAGTAAAAGCATCCCGGTAAAAGCTGAAGATGCCGGTGCGGGTGGTGTCATACAGCTTCGCTTAAGTATCAGTAAAAAGGCTATGCTGCAGTAATTCTAAAGATATTATTTACCGCCGTTGGCTTTCAGGTCTGCCTGGCAGTTAGCGTCGAGGTCTGGTATAATGTTACCTGCCAAGGCACTTACCCCATCCGTTGTCTGCATTTTGTGGTGCATCAGGCATTGCTCATTATCGCAGTGCTTTCCGTTAGCCTCGTCCTGGTGAGATGTTTGCATGGCAGTACCTGTATTTACCAGTCCCAGCATATGCCCTATTTCGTGCCTTAACACTGTAGATAATAATGTTTCCCTGGATGGCTGTGCGGTTCCACCCGAATTGGCTGTAATGATACCATCAAACAAAGCAACTGAAGTGTTCTTATAGGAAACACCCAATACCTTTTCCAGGTAATAATCACCCTCTGTCACCAGTATAAACAACCCTAATGTGTCCACATTATTCCTACCGGCTTTCTCAAATTTGGTACGGTATATTTTCTCAATGGTTATCAGGTCGTTTACATACAGTTTGCCACCCTGCATAGGTATTTGTCTTTCGTGTACAAATATGCCACCGGGCTTATTGCAATACCGGCCCAGGAATTTGACAGCGTCATCTACCACGCTTGTAGGCAATTGGTGTTTGATTGCATAACATATATCCAGGTTGATCACCTTGTATCTTGCCGAGTCAAGCAAGTCGTTGGCGGAAACACCTACCGACCTGTTATCGTAATTATTGGTAGGGTCTACCACAGGTACGGTATAACCTATCTTGTTATTCCTGCTACAAGACGCGAAGACAATAATTAAACACAATACAGTAAGCCTTTTCATACAAGTATGATTATACATCACAACATTACAAAAACCTTGCCTAAGTATGGGGCTTCACCTTGTTCGATAACATATCATTTGCAAATAATTGTAAACATGTTGTTAATGAACGGTTATTTGCTCATTAACAAAGAAGGTATACATGTACCAACATTTATTATCACTCTTATATTGCACATGTAAATGCTTTTCCTGTCGGCATCACCACTATACCCATATAAACATGATATCAGCCTCCACCCCACAATAGGAGCTTTACACTAAAGTGCAACAACCTGCATCGTTATTCTGAATACGATATCATTTCGCTGACCAGACCGCAGATAGCTAATGGTAACTTGCAACCGACAGGCCATGCAACGGACATCGCGACCGAATATTTGAATCCCGGTTTCTATATTATCAGATTGTACAGAGCAAATGATATTACATCATTAAAATTCAAAGTAAAATAAACGGAAGGATTTATTCTGGTTAGTCGGCCCGTCCTATTGTGTTCCTGGCACGGAACGACGAGTATCCTATAGTTGGCTGAGTAGCTCTTCTGTATCGCCTCGCTGCTACGTGATTAGATATTTCCCTAAAGTAAAAATCCCCCAACATTTTTACGTGTTGGGGGATTTTAAATAAA
>CAZEZM010000041.1:0-19827 GCA_964515955.1 uncultured Flavipsychrobacter sp.
ATGCCCGTAGAAGGCGTACTGGCTGTAAAAGTAACAGCTAACGGTACAGGTGGTAACATAGCAGGTTCTTTCAGCGAGTACGCTACTTTGACTTCAAGCAACCAGGACCTGATAACTGCGGCTGACCGTGGTGGCAACCAGACTTTCAGCGTGAAGTATAAAGCTACTCCCGGTTTTGCTTACCCTGCAGGTACTTACGCTGTAGACGTTGTGTACACTGCTACACAAGAATAATCTTAGTCTCCCCGTCCGAACGACGTTCAGTCGGGCGGGTCTCGTTGTAATATTAAGAAGGCGCCCCGTAAGACGCCTTCTTTGCTTATATAGTTATTTGATCACTACTTTACAAACGGAGCATAGGCAACGCCGCTTTCATGGCTCAAACGCACAAGATAGTTGCCCGGCACTAATTCCGCAATATTCATTATATCCTCATTTTGAACAGACATAAGTACACGTCCTTGCATGTCGTAAACCTCAACAATATATTCCCTGACATTTGCTGATATATTCAAATGCAGTAGGTTGAAAGCAGGATTGGGATAAATATCCAGCCTGCTTATAGTATTTCCTTTTGCCACATCCTGTATGGATGACGGGCGATAACTATCCCTGTACCGCACAGCAGTGATGGTTTCTGTACTGCCGGTTATAGTAGTGGTTATCCACAGCGCCGGGTAATGTTCACCAGGTATCAGCCACTTATAATCAACAGTACGGCGTGGGATTCCTATCGCCGGCAATGGTGAAACCTGCACGCTGTCGACCGCCAATACTTCCGACCTTACCCTGATGCAGTTTTGCGCTGTAGTGAAATAAGGAGTTTTGATGGTACCCCAGGCATCTGTTTTTGTAAAACGGTCACCTTCCTGTACCAACGAACCCACTGAAGGAACCTGTACTTTCAGGTAAAAATCCGAAGTATCATCATTGCCATAATTCAATGGAAAGAAATACCATTCGTCTTCATTGGCATATACCGCAGGTATTGGTGTGCCACTGATGCGTGCACCGAAACCCTCGGCAACAAAACGCGAAGGGCTGTTCTTTTTGCTGAAGAAAGTATATACTTCAGTAACAGTAACTGGCAGTGGCGTGCTACCTAAACCTAATGTGTCTGCTACTTTATAACCATAGGCGGCTGGCGAAATAAGCACTGCATAGGCCGGGTTCACCTGCAAGGCAGATTTATATTCATCCACTCTTTGCAACATAGGCGTCAGTGTATCAAAATTCCACACCTTATTAGCTCCTGTATCATTCAGGTTGATATTGAACCCTAAAGCTAATGTGGTACTGTAGCGCAAGGTATCGCCATTCACCGGCATATCGTTGGCGGTGATAGTCACTTGCGCATTCGCGTTGCTTATTACTGATATCAATAATAATGTGAGTAAACAATTCTTCATATCAATCGTTTTAATTAGTAGATAACAAATATCATATTTTTTACAATCACTTGCTTATACCTTTATCTGGCAAAATCACGGAACTATGGAAGAAAGAATGAATGAAGCGACACGTAACAGGCCCGAAGGTGACAGGGTAATAGATGCCCCGATGGTAGAGATAGACCTTAATAAGTATATACAGCAGCTAAAAAGCGAAGAAGCCTGGCTGAACAGCCAACGTAATGCCATTACCCTATTTAAGACCGACGCAATGCGTATAGTGATGATAGGGCTGCATGCCGGTGGCACCCTGCCGGAACACAAAGCCGAGGGCATTATCAGTGTGCATGTGCTGAAAGGGCATATCAGGTTCAGGGTAGGTGATGAAGAGAAAAAACTGGTGGAAGGCAATATCGTTACCCTGCACGAGCGAATACCACACAGCGTAACAGGCGTAGAAGAATCCGTTTTCCTGCTTACCATGGCTTTGAAAAATAGATTAGCTTCGCACCAAAGCAGCAAACATATGGCACCGCAGGCGGGTATATATCATACACTTAAGGTAGTAAAGCATGTTGACTTCGGGATATACCTGGACGGTGGCGATGTAGAAATACTGATGCCCAAACGCTTCGTGCCCGCCGGGGTACAGGATGGCGACGAAATTGAAGTATTTATATACCACGATAATGAGGGCAGGCTGATAGCCACCAACCAAAAACCGTATGGCACTGTAGGCCAGGTAGCTCTGTTGCAGGCAAGGGACAAAAACAACCAGGGGGCCTTTTTAGATTGGGGCCTGATGAAAGATATCTTCCTGCCATTGTCCCAGCAGAAATCGGCCGTACGGGCCGGCGGCAAGTATTTAGTATATATATACCTCGATGAAATGACCGGCCGTGTGGCTGCTACCGAACATATTTCACGATTTTTAGACAATGATACCCTCACAGTGAAAGAAGGCGACGAGGTAGATATGGTGATATGGCGCGAAACGGATATCGGGTACTCTGTAATCATTAACAACAAACACGAAGGGCTGTTGCACTATAATGAAGTGTTTAAAGAATTAAATCCGGGTGATATTGAAAAAGGTTATGTAAAATCGATACTGGAAGACAATAAGATAACCGTATCATTAGGCAAAAAAGGGTACAAACGCATTGAAACAGAAGCAGAAAAAATCATGCGCCTGCTGGACGAAAACAATGGCTACCTGCCCTACCACGACAAATCAGACCCGGAAGAGATTTATGAATTCTTTGGCATGAGCAAAAAAGCCTTTAAAATGGCTGTAGGTGCATTGTACAAGCAACGCAAAATATCCTTTACCAAAACAGGCATCAAGCAGGAAGGAGATTAACGACCGCTGAACATATCCGTCTTTTTGTAGTTGCTTAGGGTAATTGTCTGGTTGGATTTTTCGTTGATATTGAGCATTTCCATTACAGCTTTTAACTCTCCTTTTTCGTAAAACTTGCCTTCCATCATCATACCGCTTAAACCATCCATCCCATCTATTTTATTGAAGTAAGCAGCTATCGGGCTGCTCTTAAATGACTGCGCAATATCTACCGGTATTTTATTTGTTACCCAAAATTCGCTGCGGCTATCCTTCTCTTTATCCACGCATACGTATTCCTGGCATAAATATCCCTGTATCACCTTAGTCTTGCCCGTTTTACTGCATTTGATATTATTCGCCGCATTACTATTCCCCCCCATCTGTTTTTCCATACCCTTAAAGGCATTTATATTCATGGCCATGTAGGTTTTTTTCTGTTCGTCCAGCATCACCATAGTGCTGTTCTTACTGTCATACACCACCATCATTTCTTTACCCCCGCTCTTATTTTCTCTGCCCACAAAAGCAAATGTTTCCTCTGCTCCATTTACATGATATTTCATATCAGTTGCTTCCTTCTTCGCGCCGTTTTTATATTCCGTCACGCGCATGGTCATAGAAATGGGGAACTTGTACACAGGCCTGGTTTCCGCATTGCTCATCCCCGCCATCATTTCCTGTAGTTTGGCCATGGCTTCAGCAGACTGTTTTTCCCTTATAGCCTTTTCAGCCTGCCCCTTCTGGGCAAATGACAGATGGGATAACAACAGGCACGATGCAATGAGTAAGTTTTTCATAATATCAAAATTTACAACATAAAGATACTGATAGCAGGAAACAGAACAAACCTGTTTTACTTATGTTTTTAACAGATTATTGAAATACAATTGCTTATTTTTCATGCTGTAATATTCTATGTCCTGGAAAAAAACGAAATGGCTGTTCAGGTATTATGCCCAGTATTTCCCGTTTACTATCAATACAGTATTATGTATAGTGGCGGCATGGCTGGGGTACAACCGGCTGTACAATCCCGCCTCTAAAACAGACCCCGAGCCTTTCCGCCCTTTTATCATCCTGATGGGCAAAATGGTGTTTTGGTTCATCATCGCACTTATACTCGCATCAGTAATCAGCACGCTGGCCAGCTGGCTGTATTACCTGTGGTTGTACCGTAAGCGCAATACAAGGCTGGAACTGAACTTCGTTACCCAAACCATCAACGGCCGCAAGAACAAGCTGTATATGAATGCCTCATTATATGGCGCTAAGCGTCCTTTGCTGGGCTTTATCAAGGGCAGGCTGTTTTACGACGACCACGAAATGACGGACAAATTCAGCCTGCTGTCTAACAAGCGAAAAGAAAAGAGCATATGGCCGATAGCTGTTTCCGGGCGCTGCAGGCTGGAACTACCCGATATAAAAGAATACCAGCTCAAAGGCGGATTCGTTTATTTCCACGATATGCTGCACCTGTTTTCCCTGGCTGTTCACCAGCCTGTTACCGGGCAGTTTCACCAACCGCCGGTGCTGAACAAGAAAGAAGACAAAGAAGTAGCGCCGAAAAAAACAGAAACCACGGATATACGTATTGACCAACTACGCCGTGTAGAGGGCGAATACCTGAACTATAAAGATTTTGAATCGGGCGACGATGTGCGCCGCATAGTATGGAAGGTATACGCTAAAAACCGGGAACTGGTGGTGCGCATACCCGAGCGGTTTGAGCCCTTCGCTTCGCACCTCTATTTCTATGCTTCTTTCTTCGCGCCAATGAAAGCCCAATGGCTGGGCGAAGGCTACTTGAAAGAAATGCTGAACTACTATAAAAACAACGTATGGACAGTGTACGATACACTGGCAGCAAAGGAATGGGCCATGCGATACATCCCCGACCAGCAGTTCAACCTGCCGGAACACCTCGGCGATGCGGAACGTGCCGCCCGTATCATCAGCAACAGCGGCTGGCATAAAGACAAAAACCTGCGCGAATATTTCAACCCCAAACAGGGCACTGTGTTGTGCATATCATCGCTGACGGATGTACAGGAGCTTGAGGAAATACTGGACGAAAGTAACGAATCAACAGTGGTCTATTTCGTTAAGCTATCACATACATTCAGGCATTTTGTAGCATGGAACTGGGCGAAGCGTATCATCTTTCAGCCACCGCAAGACAGGCTGAATAAACTACGCACCACATGGCTATTCTCCCCCACCCGCATGCGTGTGCTGAAAAGAGAAAAAGAAATTGAAGCTTTACTGAAAAAGAGTTCCGTTACTTACGGAATACTATAAGCTATTCCTTAGGCTTGGGAATATGTTTCCTGTCCCAGCGAAGGGCGTAACTGAGAAACACATTGAAATCGAATACGGTATTCTTTTCCCCTTTGCCATAGCCTGCAATATTGTAGGGTGGCAGTTCTGTAAATTGTTTAGCATTGAGCATAAACTTGCCCCGCATGTTCCATCCCAGGAAGAGGTGTTTGGCAATTTCTACCCTCACCCCACCTGTCAGTTCTATCCAGTGGGCAGTCAGGCCCGTACCTGCCACTGTACCGGAAACAGTACCCCAGGTGCTGTCTGTGATAGTGTAATTGGCATTACTGCGGTTGATTAACCCTACACCATAACGCAAACCGATGAAAGCCATATCCCAGTCGTTCTGTTTCAAGCGGGGTAAGAGGCTCTTGTTCACACCCGCCCTGAAGAAGATATTATTGCTCTTGTAAGCCAGGTCGGGGTAAATGAGCGAGGCGTTGCCCCAGCCGCCCTCTGCCACTATATACAGGTCTTTCCGCCAATAGAAATCCAGTTCCAGTTCATAGCTGATACGTTCCTCCTTGTCCTTTTGCAACTGGTTGAAGAGTATCCTGCTGATATCGAACCCCAACCGCAGTTGGTGTGCACTATCTACTATGGCTACGCGTTCCCCTTCCTCCTCCTCTACATCCTGTGCAGAAGCGTTTACCGTAGCGGCCAACAACAATATGCTAATAAAATACTTTAACATGTATCACATCGGTAGCGTTAGTCACTTCAGTTTTTTCTATCCGCGCAGAGTCAATTGCGTAATTAGTCGTTACGATATTCTTCAAAGAATACACCATAGCATAGCCGCAGGCTGTAGACAAGAACACCGGCTTGCGTTCATAGTAAAATGTAATCGTGTCTAGTAGGTTGCGGTTGTTAGTATCCGGCATGATGAACCACCGGGTACTATCAGCAATAGCAGACAACGGCCCCTGGAAATCGCCTAGGGCTGCATTACCATAATAGAATGAATCAGTGCTTGTATCAACATAACCAACAACAGGTGAAGGAAGCTTAACGGCTACGCCAGCACTACCTGTATCCGCTTCCTGCATAGTCTGCAGCTTCAGGAAGTACCTTCTCGGCTCCAGGCAGGGGCTGCGCCCGTCATTATTCTTGTTGCAGGCCATGTACAGGCTGCACACCAGCAAAAACAATATTAATACAATTGAATTCCGTTTAATCATTGAGTGAAGCCAGTAGTTTATCAATATCCCCTATCAGCGAATTCAGTTGCTTGCGCATAGCATTCTTATCACCTTTCGTAGCCAAAACATCAGCGGTTTGTGCAGTAGTCACCTGTTCTTCCAGTAGGGCTACCTTTTTATTCAGTTGTTGCAGTTCAGCTTTTTGTTCATGCAATGCCTGCTGCAGGCTTTCTTTTTCAGCCTGCAATGCAGCATACTTTTTCAGCAGCTTATCCAGTTTGCTATGTAACAAAGTCAGTTCCTGCATTATTCCCTGATTTGCGCCTCTAAATCTTTTTTATACGCGTTCACCAATTGCTGCACCAGTTTATCGGTTTCTTCATCCGTTAAGGTACGGTCTTGCAACTGGAAAATATAATTCAGGGCATAAGACTTTTTGCCCGCCCCCAGTTTATCACTTTCAAACACATCGAACAGGCTATAGCCCTGTAGCGAAGCAATGCCCAGTTTATCCGTCACATCCTGCACCTGCTGGTAGGTCACTTGCTTGTCTATCACTATCGCCAGGTCGCGCTGTACGGATGGGTATTTGGGCACTTCTGTATAACGCACTTTAGCGACCTCTGCCGCCTTCATCCACACATCCCAATTGATAGCGGCAAAGTACACTTTTTGCCTGATGTCGAATTCCGTAAGTTTATTAGCATGTACCGCGCTAATGCTGCACAGCACCTGTTTCTTCCACAGCACCTGTGCTCCATATTCATTGTGTACGGTAGCTGTTTTGGTTATACCAGCATATTGCAGCAAGTTGTGCAGCAATCCCTTCAGGTAATACAAATCTGCTTTTTGCTCCTTCTGGTTCCAGCTTTGGCTTTGTATAGTGCCTGTCAGGTACAATGCCAGTTGGTTCTGCTCCTCGTAACCTTTATCTGTTGCAGCATATATTTTACCAAACTCAAACAAAGCTAAATCTGTGTTCTTCCTGTTACAATTATACAGTATTACTTCCAGCCCGCTTTCCAGCATCGATGGGCGCAATACATCCAGTTCGCTGGTCAGGCTGTTGAGCATCTTCACCAGTCCTTCCTGCTCAGGATAGTATTTGCTGTTTACGATTGAGTTCGTCACTATTTCCCTAAAACCTAATCCGGTCAATATACCTGCCAGCTTATTTCTCATGCCTATATCGTTGGGCATGGGACGGTTGAGCGTGATGTTCAGTTTCTCGGGTATGGGTATATTATCCAGCCCGTCTATACGTAGTATCTCTTCTACTATATCAGCCTGTTGAAAAACATCCGTCTTGTTGGTTGGAACTACTACAGTAAAGCCATCTTCCGATACATTTTGCAGCGTGAAGCCCAAAGCCACCAGCAGCTTTTTTACCCGCTCGCTGCCATACTCTTTACCACTCAGCTTAGTGATGTAGTTGAAAGTAACATCTACTGTTATGGCCTCTACCTTCCTTGCGTATACATCAGTTATCTCCGATGCTATTGTGCCACCTGCCATTTCCACTATCATTTGTGCAGCACGCTCCAGTGCAGCTTGCAGGTTATTGATGTCCACACCCTTTTCAAAGTGCGTGGCGGCATCTGTCCGCAACCCGTGGTGCAGCGATGTACGGCGTATGTGCTGCGGGTCAAAGTAAGCGCTCTCTAAAAATATATTGGTTGTCGCATCAGTTACACCGCTGTGCATACCACCAAACACACCCCCGATACACATCCCTTCCTCTGCATCGCAAATCATCAAATCTTTGCCCTGCAACTTTCTCTCTTTTTCATCCAGCGTAACAAATTTTGTCCCTTCCGGCAAAAATTGCACACGAACGGTTTGTCCTTTTATTTTATCCGCATCAAATGCATGTAGTGGCTGTCCGTACTCGTGCAGTACATAGTTGGTGATGTCTACAATATTATTAATCGGCCTTACACCTATTGCCTGTAGCCTGCGTTGCAGCCATTCGGGCGAGGCGGATACCTTCACCCCGCTAATGCTTATACCCATATAACGCGCGCAGGCTTCGGGGTTGATTATTTCCACCTTTATTGGCGAGGGTTGAGCAGATGCAGTAAAACCTGGCATAGGAAGTTTCGCCTTATACTCCACACCTTTATGATAAGACAGATAGGCGGCTACATCTTTCGCCACGCCTGTATGGCTCATCGCGTCCGACCGATTGGGCGTAAGCCCTATATGTATGGCGGTATCCGCAGGCGGGATATTGTAATATTCTTTGGCAAGAGTACCTACAACGGCATCTGCAGGCAATACTATGATACCGCCATGGTCGCTGCCCAGCCCTATCTCATCTTCTGCGCATATCATGCCTTCGCTGGCTGCGCCGCGTATTTTTGCTTTTTTTATCGGGAACGATTCGCCGTTAGTCGGGTACACGGTTGCACCCACCGGCGCTACCACCACTTTTTGTCCGGCTGCAACATTCGGTGCGCCGCATACAATATGCAAAGGTTCCGCACCACCAATACTAACTGTTGTCACCTTCAGTTTATCCGCATCAGGGTGTTTTTCACATGTCAAAACTTCACCTATTACCAGCCCTTCCAGTCCCCCTTTTATGGTTTCCACGGGCTCCAAAGCCTCTACTTCCAGTCCTATTGAGGTAAGAATACGGGCCAGTTCTCCCACTTCAATGGGTTCGGGCAGGTATTCCGACAACCAACTATATGATATAACCATTTTTTGTCCTTGAAACTTAAATCGGGTGTAAAGATAATCCATCATTATAGCAATTTGCATCGTTTAAAAAAAATCGTTGTCCTGACCATTTATTCACATCCTTTTGTGGGTTGCGTGTGAATATGTGTTATTTTTGCATTAAGAATGTGAATAACAACGATACATACCAATAATACAATAGAACAAACCGTGTATAAGCTGTGCGCGAAGGACTGAAAATTATATTCCATGATACCCTGTACAAGTAATTTTTTTCAGGTTACATTCGTTTTCAGCTACCGCTTTTTAACCTTCCGATAATGCTCCGTTAACGTTTAGGACACGTTTTGGTAACATAAAAAAGGCTAAAAAAGCTGGAAACAGCACCGGTAGTGAAAGGATAATTTTTGTTTTACAATAAATAGTACGCTAACCCCAAGATGGCAGTTAACATAAAGAAAGAATTTGGTAATACCCGCAACCGCAAACCTGACATTTCGACACTGGTTTACGGTAAAATACCACCACAGGCGCCCGAGCTGGAAGAAGCTATTCTCGGCGCTATAATGCTGGAAAAAGATAAACTGGCCGAGGTACTGGAAATTATACAAAGCCCTGACTGTTTCTACGGGCCGGCCAATCAAAAGATATACGCGTCTATCCGCAGGCTGTTTGACAAGGGTATGCCGGTAGACCTGCTGACCGTAACCGAAGAACTGAGAAAGAGTAGTGAACTGGAGCTGGTGGGTGGCCCCTACTACCTCACCAACCTGACGATGAACGTTGTATCGAGCGCACACGTGGAATCGCATGCACGTATCGTGATGGAAAAGTTCATCCAGCGGGAACTGATACGCATTTCAGGGGAGATAATCGGCAACGCCTATGAAGATAGCACCGATGTGTTCGACCTGCTGGACAAAGCCGAATCGAGCCTGTACGAGATAACAGACAACCACCTGCGTAAAAACTTCACCAGTCTGAAGGATGTACTGGTGCGTACCGTACAGGAAATAGAAGAAGCAAAAAACAAGAAGGATGACCTGACGGGTGTCCCTACCGGCTTTACCGACCTGGACAAACTGACATCGGGCTGGCAAAAAACCGACCTGATTATCCTGGCTGCACGTCCTGCCGTGGGTAAAACAGCTTTCTGTCTTAACCTGACGATGAACGCGGCTATGCATACAGGCGAGCCCTTCCCGGTTGCTTTCTTCTCGCTGGAGATGGGTGCGGGGCAGCTGGTAAAAAGGATGCTGGCAGCCGTAACAGAAGTAAGCATGGACGCCATTACCAAAGGGCGTATGCAGGAGCACGAGTTTGTGCAGATGACACAGCGCATGAACAAACTGGCCACAGCGCCTATCTTCCTCGACGACCAGGCAGCACTGAATATATTCGAGCTACGCGCCAAAGCCAGGAGGCTGAAACAAAAACACGACATCAAACTGATAGTAATAGACTACTTGCAGCTGATGCAGGGTAGTATAGAAAAAGGCGGCAACCGTGAGCAGGAGATATCTAAAATTTCCCGCGACCTGAAACAACTGGCCAAGGAACTGGAAGTGCCCATTATTGCACTTTCCCAGTTGAACCGATCTGTGGAATCGAGGAAGGAATCGAAAGTGCCACAACTGAGCGACCTGCGTGAATCAGGAGCCATAGAGCAGGATGCGGATATGGTTATGTTCCTGTACAGGCCGGAGTACTACGGTATTAACAACGATGAGATGGGTCAGCCTATAGAGGGAGAAACCCATATACACGTAGCCAAGCACCGTAACGGTAGTACCGATACGGTTAAAGTGCGCTTCATAAAAGAATACCAGAAGTTTACTGATATGCCCAATGATAACTTCGGCGGGTTTGGAGGCTTCGGTAATGGTGGGGGCGGCTTCACCCCATCGCCGGGAGATAACCCACAGGCGGGTATTAGGGGCCGTGACACCAGTGATTTTGGAGGCTCTAAGATGTTCATACAAGGTGGTGGCGGTTACCAGACCCTGCCCTCCAAGGCCAACGATTTCTCGTTGGACGATGACGACCTTATACCGCCGTCAAAATTCAACCGTCCCAAGCCCGAGGATGATGATGCACCATTTTAAATAAGGCTCTTACTTGACTGCCCCATAAAAAATGCCCCTTTTAAAAAGGGGCATTTCATTTTACATCAATTTATAGTTTTATTGCTTCACCCACTTCAATACTGAAGAGTAGCTGTTATCTTCTCCCGCTATGCGTATGGTGTACACGCCGTTGCTTATTAATGATGCAGGCAGCTCTATACGCTGCATTCCTGCAGCATACTGGTTATTGGCAGTCCATACTACACGGCCCGTAATGTCTGTAACGCTGATGCTCAATGCATCCGCTTTCGCCAATACAATATGCATATTAGCAACCTCACCCGATGGGTTGGGCACTATAGCCACAGACTCCAGGTTGCCGGCTACACCCTCTACACTTTCAGGGTGTTGTATTTTTCCGGTAGCATCTATCGCGTTTACATCATAGTTTTCAATACCACGATTGTCTATTACAACCGCATCATCAAAGCTGAAGGTAACATCAGTACCTACTATTGCATTGTTAGGCACGGTGAAATTAAGTGTAGCTATTGTACCCTGGCCTGATGTATTCTGCTGGTCAGTGCGCGCTAATACCCAGTCTATTGCAGTCGTGTTAAGCGGGTAAGAGTAGTTAAGTGCATTAGTAGCAGCCACCCAACTTGTAGTGTTATCCAGTGTAGGTGCCGCGGCGGGGGTAATACCACTTACCAATACCCTGGTACCTATACCATATACACCTGTAATAGTTTGTGTGGCCGAACCAAACTTAATGGGAATAGAAACCGTCGCGCCTGGCGCCAGGTGCACGTTCGTCATATCAAAGTACAGGTCGTTGCTACCCGTTCCCTTATTTCTGCCACCTTTGGGGTGAGACAGATTATAATTGGCGGTTACTGCACCCAGGTCAGTATTGTTCACGGTACCATCACCATTACAGTCAGCATGCTTCATATTTACGTTGTTGGTAGTAAATACCCCTGTCCAGTTGCTGCAGGCCTGTGCCGTCCATGTAGTGGTAGCTCCGGGCCTTGTAGGGCCTGTTTGTCCACTGGCAATGGCAATATGCAACGGGTCGTAAATATTTACAGTAAAGTCGCCGTTCGCATCACCCGGCCATACTGAGTCTACATTGCACTGGCGTGTACGCACTACTACGGCATAATCTGCCACAGCACGCGGGCAACCGTTATCCCTGGCACGTACTTTTATGTAAAAATGCGGCAATGTAGCGGGGTTCATTCCCGATGGTGTTGTCCATGTGATAGTAGTAGACGCTGTAGGAATACCCGGAGTGACAGTTGAGCTGAAAGTCCAGCCCGTTATTGTGGGCGGCATAACGGTCAGGTATACAGAATCGGTAGAGGTAGGGTCGGTAAAGTTTAATGTAATACTGTTGTTCTGCCCCGGACAGGTGTAGTATGTAAAATTGGTGGTGGTAGCCGGTGCGGGTATGGTGGGTGCTGCGCCCGTGCCCGGTAATACCAGCACGGTAAATTCCCTGAAATGCTCACCTACTAATACAGAATTCCTGTACTCCCTCATCCTCAACGCCACAGCATATGAGCCGGTCGAAGGGCAGTTAAGTGTTAACGTATTGGTTGTCGAATTAATGGTTGCCGTGCCGCCTGTGCCGAAAGGTGCTGTCACTGAATAGCCTGCATTATAGCTTGCCGCGGTTCCTGCTGAGGTCATAGGAGCTACAAGGTCGTAAACGATATTATCCCCCTGGGGGTCAATAGCCTGTAATGGGATGACGCTATTCACCCCTGACAACATATAATAAGATGGGGAACTGGCCAACAGGGGGTTTGAGTTGATGGCAGCGCTATTGTCTATTGTAGTGTACAAGTACATTTGTCCGCTACCGGATGTAAGGTTCGCAATACTGGCAATACGTGCTGCATTGGTATATGAAAGCACCCAGTCGTTGGCCTGGGCAGGGAATGTTATCGTGCCTTTGAAACTGGCAGTGATATATCCGGGAATCAGCGCCTGCGGATTGACACACCTGCTGACAGCCGGGGCGCAGTTAATATTGGTCGTATCAAATCCGATAAAGGTCAGGTTGATAGTCCCCGAAGAAGATTGAGAGGCGGAACTGTATTGAACCGCAGCGCTGTTTGGCAAACTGACACCCCCTTCACATATTTTATATAATGAAAGGTATACATCGTAATTGGTGCCGTTAAACTCATACCTCAATTCCCCGCCCGAAAAGTGGGAAGCATAAGAACTGGTGAAGCCGATAAGCCCGGCAATAAGTAGCATTAATTTTTTCATAGGAATACATTTGTGATTTGGTTAATAGAAACCAAAAAAGCCTGAATGGTTGGGTAAAAGTTAAAAAAAATGAAATGCGGGAAATAAAATGGATGTAAAAACAATGCCCCCGCTGTTGCGGGGGCATTTCCTTTAGTGCCCAGGAATGGATTCGAACCATCACACCCTTGCAGGCGCTGCGACCTGAACACAGTGCGTCTACCAATTTCGCCACCTGGGCATTAATTACAAGAACTAAAGGGCTGCAAAGATAATGCAGTTTTAATTACAAACAAACAATTTATACCACCATTAAATTACACCCTCTTAAAGCTGAATGGTCAGCCCGGCCCAGTACTTCAAAGCTACCATCATTATATATACGGCCTACATCATCCGTAGCAATAAAAGTACAGGAGTGAATATTAACAAGGTCGATAATATTAAGATGGCCGGTGCCGGTTCTGTTTAGTTCAAGGGGGTCATTCTGGTCGCGGACCAGTAGTTTCATGGTAGTCGACGGGTGAAAAATACCACCCTGCCGGGCATACGCCTGAGACAATAGCTCAGTCATACCATATTCTGAATGGACGTTTGCAACACCCAACCTGTCCTTTAAGATTTCATGCACCTCGGTTCGGGTCATTTCCTTGCGTCTGCCTTTCATACCCCCGGTTTCCATTACGATTCCGTGTTTCAGTTTTAGATTGTATTCTTCTGCAAAATCCAGCAGGGCAAAGGTGACGCCTATCAGCAAATATTTCCTGCCGGCGTTTTCCAGTTGTGTCAGTACACTAAAAAGTTGTTCATGTTCATCCAGGTAAAAACCATTCAGTGGCTGTCCGCTATGCTTCATTAGCTGCTCCGCCATATATACCAGCGATGCCCCTTCTCTTTGGAGATATGAGGGAAGTAAGGCCAGGAAAGTATAATCCGCGGGGCTTCCATAAAACTGCGTGAACCCCTTCAACAGGCTTTCATTATACAATTCCATATCTTTTACAATATGACGCGAGGGGACATCCGTAGTTGTGGTGCTGCTCTTGAAGATGGTTGCAGGTTCTACTATATTGCCGGTTATTATATCATGGCTTTTGAAGAAGCTGACCGGTAAAAAAGGGATGGCCATAATATCTGTAACAGCTTCAGGCCGCACGGACAAAGCATTTACAAAACTCCTGTACACATGGTTATATTCATATTGATACCTGAAGAGTTCCAGGGCAATACTATCAAAATTATCCCCATTTATACCCTTGATATAATTAACAGGTTGCTGATGAAAAAAATATCCCACTTTTGTTAACTTTGATAGGTATGAAAAAATATACACTACTGTTCATCATTAGTTTTATGGCCCTGGCTGCCTGCAAAAAGGGCGGCCCTGCCAAAGAAAAACCTGAAATTGCCTTTATGGGCCTGTCTCATAATACGGTTGTCAATGGCGACATCAAAGATACTTTATTAATCAGTCTGAGATACACTATGGCTGCATCCGGTATTGGTAATACAGGAGATACCCTCTTTACACAAGTTCATATTATTGATAGCCGGGATTGTGTGGGTGGTAATCAGCCCCCCTTCATGTTTCCCGACGATGTGACGCAGAACCTGCCTGACGATGAGATGAATGTAAGCGGCAACATCACACTTAGGTTACATGCGGCAAACTTCCTGGTGCTATGCCCTGACAGGCCCAATGGCGACACATTGAGGTACGAGATATACTTAAAGGACAAAAATGGAGTAGAGAGCAACCGGGTCACTACATCCGACATTTATATCATACCGTAGGGACAGGAGATGTAGCGTTTCCTGCCTTAAACATGACAACACCAATGGATTCAATCATATTGACAAATGTCTACAGTAACATATTTACCTTATAAGGATAAAATATTTATAACTGCCAACCGTGATGACAGGCCTTCGAGGCATGAAGCTTTGGCGCCTTCTGTCAAAAACTTCCCTTCCGGTAAAATTCTATTCCCTCAAAATGGCCAAACCGGCGGCACATGGATAGGGATACATAACAACGGCAATGCCATGGTGATGGTGCAGGGTGCGTTTGCGCCGCACATACGCAAAGACAACTACCGCATCACAAGGGGGGTAACATTCCTTGAAATATTTGACGCCGATAACCCCATTAAAAAATTCAACGAAACCGACCTCAATGATATAGAGCCGTTTACCCTGATAGTATGGCTGAAACAAAACGGCACACTCTGGGAGATGCGCTGGGACGAGTATGAAAAATTCGTCACCTCATTGCCTGCAGACATGCCCCATATGTGGTCGTCAGCTACACTGTTTGACGAGGCGATGATGGAGCTCCGCCGCAAGTGGTTTGATGAATGGCGGTTGTCGCAAGAGGTAATAACCGGCGAAGGTATCCGCTGGTTTCATGAGCATGGGGGCGAAGGCTTTGAACGCATGAATCTGAATATTAACAACGGCGCCACGCATACCCTCAGCATTACCGGAATTGAAATATCGGACGACCGTTCGGTAATGTATTACCACGACCTGAAGACAGGCGAACAGACCATTAACGGATGGCTTTTTGCCGATGAAAAAGCTGAAGGGTAACAGGCCTGCAGCTTACTTCTTCATATACATTACGTCTTTCACCAGTTTTACCGTACGCGCTACATTGGGCAATGCAGCCGCTACCAGGTTGCCGGCATAGTGCATATTGGTATCGGCGGCCGTAATGCGTGTTACCGGGGCGTCCAGGTAGTCAAAGGCATCTTTCTGCACACGGTAGGCTATCTCTGAAGACACACTGCCGAAGGGCCACTGTTCTTCCACTATTACCAGCCTGTTCGTCTTTTTTACCGACTCTATAATTGTCGCCCAATCTAACGGGCGGATAGTGCGCAGGTCTATTACTTCAGCTTCTATACCTTCTTTTGAGAGTTCTTCAGCAGCACCAAGCGCTACTTTCATCATTTTATTGAAAGATACAATGGTCACATCGCTGCCCTTACGTTTGATGTCCGCTTTGCCTATTGGTATCAGGTACTCTTCTTCCGGCACTTCAGCTTCATCCCCATACATTACCTCACTCTCCATAAACACAACCGGGTTTTCATCGCGGATAGCGGATTTCAGCAACCCTTTTGCATCGTATGGGTTAGATACCGATATTACTTTCAGGCCGGGGATATTGGCATACCAGCTCTCAAAAGCCTGTGAGTGCTGCGCACCCAACTGGCCGGCAGAACCATTTGGCCCCCTGAATACAATAGGGCAACCAAACTGGCCACCGCTCATAGACAGTGTTTTAGCTGCGTGGTTCAATATCTGGTCGAGCGCCAGTACGGCAAAGTTCCACGTCATGAACTCTATTACAGGGCGGGTGTCATTCATGGCAGCGCCAACACCTATGGCGGCAAAGCCTAACTCAGCTATAGGGGTATCTAAAACACGCCTGGGGCCAAACTCCTCGAGCATACCCTGGCTTACCTTGTATGCACCGTTGTACTGGGCAACTTCCTCACCCATCAGGAACACCTTTTCGTCCCTTCTCATTTCTTCCTGTAATGCTTCTCTTAATGCCTGGCGAAACGCTATCGTACGCATATTATTTGTCCTGTTATTATCTTAATAAAAATAGGGGCTAAAGATAGCCAGTAATTATTTATTATCAGCGGGTTTGAAAATAACGATGCTGCTCATGCCCTGCTCCGTCATCTGCAGCTTCAGCATGCTATCCGTCAATGATAGTATATCCATAGATATTTTGCCTGCATCACCACCTTCGGCAGGCTCGTCCAGCACCAGTTTACCTTCATCGTTTATCTGCCATTTGGTAGAGTCCATCTGGCCGCTGAAGTTCATTACCACTACCCCATCTTTGCGAAAATCGAACCATGTATTTGTCACTGCGTGGTCCTGCATGGCCTGGTATTCGGTCATTTCGTTTTTCAACACCTGCCTGGCACTGTCTATATTACTAAAGCCATACATGGCTATATTCTGTTCATTAGTAGTATTGGTGCCAAATGTATCCAGGAAGCGCCTTTGCTCGGCCATCAACGAATCGAGGCGGGAGTTCTCCAGGCTCACTGCCTGCCACTTACCTGTCAGTTCCGATTTTTTATCCTGTGTAGTGCAGGCGGCAGCCATTAAAACAATAAACAATCCACTTAATAATGTCATTTTCATATAAATATTATTACCTTTTGTATAACCAGAGGGTACCAGCGATACCTTTGGTGACCGGGCAACCTTCATAACTCTTTGTTCAAACTCTGAATTTCTATATGCTCGTTTCATAATATTATTTTGGTAAAATTAGCCTGAAATAACTTCTCCATTCCTGCGTTGACAAAAGATTTTCAAGAGGAGGGAAATTATACTGGTCTGTTACCCTGGGAAATACCCTCTTCAGGAAGGTATATTTTTCAGGGTCGTTGTTCAATGATTCTGCAATCATCCTTGCCTGGTTGGATGTATAACAGGCATCCATTTTCGTTAAGAGAAACTTCAGTTTCTGCTTTTCTGCTTTGGCCTGCGATTTATTGTACAGGTCCTCAAATTCAGCGTCGCTCATAGCCGAAGGGCAATCGCTGTTGGTAACAAAAGTGCCAGATACAGGTGCGGCATCCCCTGCTACCGTGTTACCTGTATTGTATCCAGGTTCTTCTACGGGTTCCGCCTCATCTGTCTTGTCCCTGTTTTCATATTCGCTTTGCGCCACTACAGGTTGTTGCTCCCTTTGTGGCTCTGCGCTGTATACAGTACGTTCGTTGTTCAGCTCTATATTGCCTATAAACCGTGGCTCCCTGTTATTGTTATCTCTTGTGGTACTCGTACCAGGCCTGCCGGTTGCAGGCTGCTCCACTGCTTGCGGAGGAGTTGATGTAGTGTTCCTGTACACATAGCTATTGGCCTGCGGCACACGGTCGTCTTCAGCTTTATTGCCAGGGTACAGATAAAACTGCTGGTGTATATCATAAAGAGCGAATGCGCCGTTCTTCTGCAGGAGCAGGAAACCACGAAAACCATCCTCGGGTACTACTATGGTAAACTTCTGCGCCGGGTACATGTTTTGCTGAAACAACACCTGGATATTGACCGAACCCGGCGCCAATTGTGGTATTATATGGTAGTTCTTGCCATAACGGGGCAGCATCTGGTCTTCGAACTTGATATAGAACGGGACTTGTTTATCGCCTTGTATATATATATACGAAAACCCATTGGCCGCCGACGGCAACCACGTTGCTAATAGCAACAATAACAACGATATATTCAATAAAAAAATCCTCACTTTATTCCAGTTCTATCAATACAGCGCCTTTTTCTACGGCTGTACGTTCCTGCACGTTGATTGATTTTACAGTGGCATCGGCACTTGCCTTCAGTACGTTTTCCATTTTCATGGCTTCCAGTATCAGCAGTCCGTCGCCTTTGGCTATCTTTTGCCCCGGCTGTACCAGTACCTTCAGTACCATGCCGGGCATGGGGGCTTTTACGGGTTCTGCCTTCTGCATGGCTTTCAGGTCGAGGCCCATGCTGGCCAGCAACTGGTCCATTGGTTCGCTGATAGTTATGCTACGCAGGGTGCCATTAATGGACACAACCATTTGCTTTGCTTTATGGTCTATTTTTTCGATAGTGGCCGTATAGCTCTTATTATTGTATAATATGCTTATAAGCCCGTTGGGTTGCAGTTGTATATCACCATCCACATTCACCCCGTCTATCTGCCAGTTATCCCCCTCGCGGCCTACCGAAAACGCCCGGTTTTCATTTACAGTTATATGCAGCATGCGCAGTTCCTGTGTTTATTTTTTATATAAGACGCAAATTTAACCAATTAAGGGCAGTTTACAATTTACAGTTGATTTTGTCACAGTTTCGGGAGTACCTCACCCCCCTTCCACCCTCCACGGGGTGGAGAGGGGTGGCTGGTTTTGTTAAGTTTTGTTAACCTATCGATGACTTTTTTTTGCGTTAACGAGCTCACAGGCTCGGTTGTTAACCTATCGATGACTTTTTTTTGCGTTAACGAGCTCACAGGCTCGGTTGTTAACCTATCGATGACTTTTTTTTGCGTTAACGAGCTCACAGGTTCGGTTGTTAACCTATTGATGACTTTTTTTTGCGTTAACGAGCTCACAGGCTCGGTTGTTAAAAACCGTGGCGTTTTTCTCGTCTGGTGTGTACTGCGCGAGGAGACCCCTAAATCCCCTGAAAGGGGACTTGTGTTTTGGTCTTCGGGAGTGGCAGCGGGGGACAATACCTGTTCCGGTGTTGTGCATGGTTCTTGGGGCACTTCCGATTCAGGAGTGCCAGGTGCGAGTGTCCCGTGCGGGTTGACCCCTAAATCCCCAGGATGGGGACTTATGTTGTCTGTCCGGTGCGAGTGTCCCACCCCCGTTCCCGCATCCCGAATGGCTCGGGACAGGCGTGCGGGATCGCCCCCGCTCCCGAAATCGCCGGGACAGGCAGCGGGGGACAATGTGCCGCTCCGGTTCGCGGCGGTGGACAATGCTTGTTCTTCTGTGTCTTTACTTTCTTCTTTCTCTGTGGTTTGGGAAATGAGGATATTGACCTGCTGTTGCAGGGTAGGTGTGTTGACGTAGATGTTCTGCGCTTTGCGC
>CAZEZM010000042.1:0-18086 GCA_964515955.1 uncultured Flavipsychrobacter sp.
ATAACACACTTTGTGATTATTTAATAGGTGATTTAGCTAAAACCTATACTACAGCTTAAAAGAAACACTCGGGAAACACTTCCGCTGCTATAGCAATTATTACCAGTTATTGATTTTTAATGCGCTATGTTAATAGTCGTGCCAGATTTTACATTAGTGTAAAACTCATGCTTCTCTTACGTGAAAAAAAGGAAAATTGTATTATTTTTAACTATTGATTTTTTTTAAAAATAGTATATGCCCAGATTCCCTATTGTCGGATTCAAGTACCTTGTTTTTGTATCTCTATTCTTTTTTACATCAGATGTCGTTGCCCAAAAGAGTCTTAAGGACTCAAGAGAGCTTATAGAGAAAGGCATCAAACTGTTTGAAGAAGACAAGTTCAAAGAGGCGCTTACTTATTTTTTACAAGTGCCTGACGGAGACACTAACTTCTCGACCGCTCAATACGAGACCGTACTCGCTTACCTGGCAGACAGTTCCTTTGAACGTGCCAAGCAAACAGCTTTTGAAGGTATGAAGCTGGCTAATTCGGACAAACGGCAACTGCTGTACCTGATAGCCCACGCATACGACTACCTGGGAAAAACGGATAGCGCAATTTATTTCTACGATAGTATAGCCCGTGCATATCCTACCGATAATCTTGCGTATTACGAAAAATCAGTTGTCTACTTTCAAAAGAATGATTTCGACAAAGCTGTACCCCTACTGGAGAAGGCCCTGATGATAAATCCTTACCATTACCGTTCGCATGCGGTACTGGGCAGTATTTATTTGCAGCAAGGCAAGCTTACAGAGTCATTTATGGCCTTTGCAACAGCTTTATTATTTACCGGTGATATCAATGTTGCCAGGGGCGCAATTATATCGTTGAGTGCTATTGCCCGGCAAAGCACGGAAGTAGCGGACTACTATGATCAGCGCAAGGAGGACTCTGAGCTGTACGGAGAAATAGACGAGATTATCCACGCAAAACTGGCACTGGCTAAAGGCTATAATATTCCTTCGGTAATGGGCGAGGACCAGATAGTGAGAGTGGCGCATGCTATAATGGAAAAACTCTCGTATGATAAGAACGCAAAGAATTTTGCGATGCAATATTATGTACCGCTTTTCCAGGAAGTGTACCGGAAAGACATGTTCGACCCGTTCATGCTCCTGCTGTTCTCTAACTATGGTATAGAGGTAGTTGAACAATACGCAAAAAAGCAAAAAAGGGACATATCCGAAGTGAAAGAAGTGGTATTCCCTTACTGGGACCGTGTAATAGCCACGCGTACATTGGAATATTACAAACGAGAAAAGGCCCCTATGTTGTATTCGTACAGCCAGGCAAGCGGCTCTTATATAACGGGCAACATGATCATGGAAAATGGTAAGATAGCATTCAGGGAGGGGCAGGCCAGGTCATACGATAACTCGCACCTTTCAGCAGAAGGCAAGATCAATAGCAATGGTAATAAAGAAGGCCCGTGGCGTTATTATTATGCCAACGGAGTGCTACGCCTTTCTGAAACGTATAAGAATGGAGTAATACAGGGTGAAGCCCGCGAATATCGCAACAACGGTTTCTTGTCGGAAGTAAGGAAATATAATAGCTCCGGCGAACAAATTGAGGTGCAGGAGTATACCTACAATGGTATACTGGAAAGTACTACTATCGTCAAATCTGACAAAGAAAGTGAGCTTATTTTGTACCATCCGGACGGACGAAAACAAGCCGTGCTGAAAGTAAAAGACGGCTCGCTGATGGACGGTAAGTACAAATCGTTTCATAACAATGGTAGCCTGGAAAAGGAAATGGAGATATTGGACGGAAAGCTAACCGGCGAATACAAGGAATATCATGACAATGGCCAATTGAAGGAGCATGGAACTTACCTGAAAGGCGACCGCAACGGGGTTTATACTATATACTATGAGAATGGCAAAAAAGAATCGGTACTGAACTATGACCATGGTAAGGCAGATGGTGAGCGTATATCATATAACGAACAGGGACAAGTGATTGAGAAGACTACCTTCAGGGATGGTAAACGCAATGGTATATACATCCAACTGAACGATGAAAAAGAATACTACACCATCGATTACAAAAATGATATACCTATGGGCTATACATTCAAAAGCCCGGACGGTAAAGAGATAAAAGAAACATCGAAGACACTGTCATCATTGAAGGTGTACTTTGCCAATGGCAATGTAAAATCAGACTTGCCGTTGAAAAATGGTATGGTACACGGGCAGGCGAAGTATTATTTCAATACCGGCAGTCTTCGTGAGCTGGTGAATTTTAAGGATGATGTAAGACATGGTACCGCAACAGAATACTATAAAAATGGTAAACCGTACATGGTATCTGAGTATGTAAATGGTGAACGCACCGGCTGGTACAAAATTTATTATGCCAATGGGCAACTACAGGGCGAAGGGTGGCTTGCTAACGATAAGAAGGAAGGCATTTGGCGTTTTTATACTGTGGCCGGCAAACTGGAGAGCGAGTCTTTTTATCTGAATGGCCAGGCCAACGGCCCCTCAAAGCACTATAATGGCAATGGAAAGATTAACTACATGGACTATTACGATAAAGACCTGATTGTGCGTATGGAGCAGTATGACAACACCGGAAAAATTATTCACGAACAATCGTTCCCTTTGGGCACGGGTAAGTACTATTTCATTTTCCCTAACGGCAATACCTCATTCGAAGCGACGTTGAAGAATGGTGAATATGTAGGTGCTTATACCTCTTACTACCCGGATAAGACCTTGAGGGAAAAGGGTTTTTACAATAATGACGGAAGGGACAGCCTGCTGGTCAGCTATTTCCCCGGGGGGCAGGAAAATAGTAAAGGGCATTTCCGCAAGGGCAAGAAACACGGTAAATGGATATACTACGGTTTTGACGGCAAACTGGAGCGGGAGACTAACTATGTGAAAGGAGATGAACATGGTAAAGATAGAGTATACATCCACGGTGAATTGCGCAACGAGTACAATATGGAGTACGACTATATGGATGGAGATCAGCTATTTTATGGTGAAGAGAATAAGATAGCGTTGGTATATAACTTCAAAAGGGGTAGCATGACAGGGTATACGTACGAGGGCAAGGACGGTAAACTTCTGCCGCTGACACCGGTGAAAAACGGCACCGCCAGGATTATGTCCTATTATCCTAATGGCAAAAAAGCGGCAGAACTGAACATGGTGGAGCATTTGTATGACGGCAAGAGGATAACTTACTACAGCAACGGCAATGTAGCTGAGGAGAAGACCTATGTAGCTACAGAACTGAACGGGCCGTTCAAACGCTTTTACCCGGACGGCAAGCCTTCTTATGAAGCCAGCTACAAAGATGATGTGTTGAATGGGGAGGAGAAATTATATAGTGACGACGGAAAACTATTGATACATGCAAGTTATGTGATGGGTGAGCAGCATGGCCCACAACTATATAACGATCCCAAGACCGGCAAAAGCTATAAGCTCACTTACGACCATGGCAAACTGTTAACCATAGAAAATATGTAACATTTGAGAAAATTATTAACGCTGCTGTTGCTGCTTGCAACGCACTATGCCAATAGCCAGGAACAGGAATTGATCTGGGCAGAGAAATATAAAGGCGAGAACGCTGTGGTGACCAGCCACAAGCAGCATCTGGAAGTGAAGGTTGAAGGTGCGGGAGTAACAGGGCTAATGGAGGTAGAGAAGGAAATCTTACTGCTTACCGACATTGCCCCGGGCCTGTTTAATAACGAGAATGTTTACCACAACACCTTTGGAAAGCTGAAGAATGTAGAAGGATACTCGCTGATACCTGGGAAAAAAGGGTATGACAAGTTGAAGGTAACAGACTTCAAAGAAGTGAAATCGACATCAGCAGGCATTTTTTATGATGACGACTACGAGACCATTTTATCATATCCCGGGCTTGTAAAAGGAGCGAAGACGGTTTTGAAATACCAAAAAGTATATACTGATCTTCATTTCATGCCATCGCATTATTTCCAAACGTACATTCCGATTATAAAATCGGAGTTTAGCGTAACAGTACCCAAAGATGTTAAACTCAAATGGCAGTTGAGGGGACAGAATACGGACCTGGTAAAGCACACGGTGGAGGAAGGTAAGAATAAGATAACGTATACCTGGGTAGCTGAAAACCTCAGTAAGTTCAATATATATGATGATGCGCCGAATGCTTCTTATTATGTACCACATTTACTTTTGTATATAGATAGTTATATGCCTGGTAAAAATGAAGCCCCCAAAAAGATGTTCGGTACGGTAGATGATTTGAATAAATTTTACTACACCTTCATCAAAGATGTGAACAACAAGCCTGACGAGCACCTGAAAAAGCTGGTAGCGGAAATAACTAAAAGTGCTGCCAGCGATGAGGAAAAAGCAAAAAAAATATATCAGTGGGTACAGGGCAATATCAAATATGTAGCCTTTGAAGATGGCATGGGTGGTTTTATACCCCGGGAAGCACATGTGGTTTGCCAGAGAAAATACGGAGATTGTAAAGATATGGCGGGCTTGCTGGTGACTATGTGCAAAGAAGCGGGCTTAAAAGCGTATTACACGTGGATAGGCACACGTGACAAACCATATAAATATGCTGAGACCCCGCTGCCGGTAGCGGACAACCACATGATATGCGCTGTGGAATTAGATGGGCAGTTTGTTTTTATGGACGGCACAGATGCAATTATACCATTTGGTATACCTCCCTATAACTTACAGGGAAAAGATGCATTGGTGCACATAGACAAAGACCAATATAAAATAATTCCTGTACCGGTGATATATAGCAGGGATAACATGGCGGTAGATTCTACCCATGTTTCGCTAGCCGGAAAGGGATTGACGGGATCTGTTGCACTCAATATCAAAGGTTATAGTGCATGGAGTATGGAGCAAATGATGCTGTACCGCAATGGTAAGGAAAAAGAAGATGCGATAAAGGCGATAACCTCGCGTGGTTCTAACAAATACATACAGAAGGAATTTGATTTCAAAGTATTGCCCGACAAAACGGTTAGGGCACATTCAGTTTTTGAGATACAGGATTATGTACAGCAGGTGGGTAAAGAATGGTACATAAACCTGAACCTGCAGCGCAGTTACGAAAATCAGTGGATAGACGTAAAAGAAAGAACAGTGGCGCAGGAAAACGATTTTAATAATGTTGTAAGGCAGGTGGTTACACTGGAAATACCAAAGGGCTACCATGTCAGCTATCTTCCTCCGCCATTTGAAAAAGGATCGGAGAAGCTGTGGAAGTGCAGAATTAGCTATAAGAATGAGGGTAACGTAGTAAGGCTGATGAAAGAATTTGAGATGAATACACTTTATGTAGAACCTGAACAGTTTGAAGAGAACAACAAACTTGTGGAGGAATTAAGAGAACAATACAAGGAATCTATAATACTCAGAGCAGATTAAACTATTATGAAAAAACTACTATTAAGCCTCGCAACCGGTTGCCTGATTTTGTCTTCAGCCTGGGCGCAGTACAGCTTGCCCGTAACCTGGGAAGCCAATCCAACACTACACAGAATATCTAATGAGTTGATGAAGGAATCGGCTGTGTTCATCCTGGACAGCAGGCACATAGAGTACAAACAAGAGGGTGATAATACTTTCGTGTACCGTACTATTCACCGTATCATCAAAGTGCTGGACGACAAAGGTATCGAGAGCTTTAACACGATAGAAATACCCGTTGGTGGCAAAGAAATAGATCGCGTGCAGGCAAGGACTATACTGGCTGACGGCACAGTGAAAGAAGTACCCCAGGACAAGATAAAACGCAGCAAGAATGAGGACGGGCAGGAGTCCTACATGTTTGCCATGGAAGGAGTGGAGAAAAATGCTGAGGTAGAACTGTTGTACAGGGAGAAGAGAAATTTTTCTTCTTTCGGTGGCGAACAGCTACAGTTCGGCATACCTACAGTTAAAGCTGAATTCATGCTGGTGATACCGGAGAGCGTACGCTTCGAGACCAAAGGTTATAATGGATTCCCATCAGCAACAGACAGCTTAATAGACGGTAAGCATTTTTACTATGCTACAGCCAGCAATATACCTGCGCTTGAAGAAGAACAATATAGTAACAGGGATGCCCTTCTGATGAACATATCCTACCGTATGAGCTATATGGATGGAGAAAATGCTGACGTAAGATTGTTTACATGGGACGACCTTGCCAAGAGATTGTATAACAACTACTACCAGATCTCCGATAAGGACAAAAAGGTGGTAGAGAAATACCTGGTGTCTATTGGCGTTTCAGACAAGGATAGTGATGAGCAGAAAATAAGGAAGATAGAGGATGCAATGAAGAGCAATATCAGCATGAGTGAAGATATCACCGATGAATCATACCTGAAATTTGACAAGATAATTGATAAAAAACTCACCACTGAGTCGGGCTTTGTTGCATTATTCCTGGCTTGTTTGCAAGTGGCAGGTATCAGTCATGAATATGGACTTACCTCTAATCGCTTTGTTAATCCGCTGGATGAAAAGTTTGAGAATTGGAACTCTTTGGACATTTCTATCGTTTATTTCCCTAAACTGAAGAAGTACCTTTCGGTAACCGCCATATTCTACCGGATGCCCTTTGTGCCACCTGCTGCTGCGGGTAACAAAGGGGTGTTCCTGAAAATAACTTCGTTAGGTAGCATGACCTCCGCCATTGCCTCTGTACGCAAAATCCCGTTCATGCCGCTTGAAGCTTCTAACAACAACATTGAGGCGGATATCAAGTTTGGAGCTGGGATGACACCACAGGTGGATATGAAAGTAACATTTGAAGGTTATAGCGCCAATGGTATCCGGGAGGGGTTTATTTACGGGGCTAAGGATAAGGAAAAGGAATTGGTACAATCCCTCGTCAACGTGGCTTCCAAGCCTGAGTACATCAAATCATATAAGGTGGAGAACACTGCGTTCAACAACTATTATGATAATAAACCACTGAATGTGATAGCCACTATTGAATCGCCGCAACTGATGGAAAAAGCAGGGCCAAAATACCTGTTCAAGCTGGGAGATGTGATAGGCAACCAGGTAGAGATGTACCAGGAGAAGGAGCGTAAGTTGCCTATAGATTTAATTTACCCGCATGGCCTGTACCGCACCATTACCCTGAATATACCTGACGGTTACAAAGTAGTTAATCCGGAAACTATCAGGATAGCGGTGGAACATAAGGCTCCATCGGGCGAACAAACTATGGCCTTTATCTCAGATTATAAAGTGGATGGCAAAAAAATGCATATCACTGTGAAGGAATTTTATGGCCAGGTAAACTACCAGGCTAGCGAGATTGAGATATTCAAGAAGGTGATAAATGCTGCAGCGGATTTTAATAAGGTGGTGCTGGTGCTGGAGAAAGTTTAATTGTCATAATAATGCAGGCAGGTTTTGCTCCCTGCATTCTTTGTTATTTCGATAAACATCCAATCGCTTATATAACTATGGTGAGTGTGAAATGCGTTTTTATAATATATCCTGCCAGTCGGTTTGCAATTTATCCTTCATGGTATAATCCGTCAGGTCAAATTTCACAGGCACCACAGAGGCGTAGTTTTGAGCCAAGGCGTCTACGTCTGTACCTGAACCGGTATCCATGTTGACGAACTTGCCGGTCATCCAGTAATAATCTTTACCCCGTGGGTCTATACGCTTGTCAAACTCTTCCTGCCATTTAGCGTTAGCCTGCCTGCATATTTTTATGCCTTTAAATGTTTCTTTGGTAACCACCGGTATGTTTACATTTAATAGCGTATGTTCAGGCAATGTATGTTCAAGCATTTTTTTTGTAATTGTTCTTACCACTTCACGGGCAATAGTGAAGTCAGCATCATGACGATAGTCCAGCAAAGAAAACCCTGCGGAAGGCACCCCCTCAATAGCAGCTTCCATAGCAGCACTCATAGTGCCGGAGTATATGACATTGATAGAGTGGTTAGCGCCATGATTAATGCCACTGAGGCAAAGTGTTGGTTTGTAACTGAGAATAATATCCCTGGCCAGTTTTACACAATCCACCGGGGTGCCGCTGCTTTCCCATGCATCAATACCTTCAAACACCTGCACTTTGTATAACCTCAGCGGTTCTCCTATTGTCACCGCATGCCCCATGCCAGATTGAGGGCTGTCTGGTGCTACCACAACAATCTTTCCTAAGTCTTGTACCGCTTCTATCAGCGCCCTGATGCCCGGCGCGGTTATGCCATCATCGTTAGTTATCAATAATACTGGCTTTTCAATCGTCATGGCACAAATTTACCAATCTGATTTCACTAACCGAAACCTGCTGACCAGGTAATAAATGAGTAACCACCCCAATGAAACAAATACATAAGCAGACTGGCTTATTTGTTCCTCTGTTTGTATCATTGTTTTTGCTATTTCCATGAGTGGAAATGGTAAAAGCTCATCGCTTGACTGCAGGGGCAGCAAGTTGCCTGCCGGAAAATCAAACCTCCAGTTCACAAAAGCGCGCACCAGGCTTTCTATAATCATATTGTATAGAAAAAATATACCAATGGCAATTCCGCTTCTTTTAAACAGATAAGCCAACAGCAAGGCAAATCCATAGTAATTGAGTGATAGAACGAATATGTATAACAGGTAGGAAATATCCCCAGGAAAGTTAGATATACTGTCGTTGGCCAATCCAAATATGAATCCCGTAGCAAATACATACAAAGTAGTTACCACACTGAATGTTAGAACCATCAACCATTTGGCATGTAGTGCCTGTAGCCTCGTCCATCCGTCTATAATGTTCTGGCGGTTGGTTTTAAAGCTGTACTCATTAGTAGTGATAATAATAGTAAGCACTGATATAAATACAACGAAGATGCTTGCCCACCAGCCCAGGTTCTGCCATACATTGTTAAAGGCATACGCTTGGTCAAGAATATTAATGCCGTTTTTACCGGTTCCGCCCATCTTCAGGAAGCCCCTATTAATTCCATAATTCCATAACGGAAGCAGAAATGCGAACATTCCGGCCATAATCCAGAAGGTGGGGTATTTTTTCACCTTCATCCATTCTATTGAGAGTAGGTTGTTCATCACGTACGTTCTATTTGTTTGTAAGTTCCATGAATTTAGTTTCCAGGCTCTTTTTCCTGAGCATGAGATGTGAAAGTGTTATGCCGTTTTGCATACAGTATTCATTTACATGTATGGGGGAAATGTGTGTATCACAATTAAGCTGTAACGCCCCGTTTACCTGTTTTACTTTATGAACCCCCGGCATACCCGAAATGATAGTGAAGAGCCTGGTAATATCCTGCGCACTTATTTCCACCTGGTCTTCACTTACCAGTACCTCGTCTACCTTGCCACTTAGCAGTAGGTCGCCTCTTTTTAGTATTGCTACATGGGTGCATACTTTTTCTACTTCATCCAGCAGGTGGCTGGCCATGATAATAGTTTTTCCTTCGCGGTTCAGTTGTAAGATGAGGTCACGTATTTCTGCTATACCAGCAGGGTCAAGACCATTGGTAGGCTCGTCAAATACAAGTATATCAGGATTGCCCAGCAGAGTAGAAGCTATCGCCAATCTCTGCTTCATACCTAATGAGAAGGTCCTGAATTTGCTGTCTTTCCTTTGCCAAAGCCCGGTTTTTTCAAGCACAGGTTGCCTGTCGTCATTACCTGTTTGTTTTATAGCGGCGGCTATTTTCAAATTGTCCCATGCAGACATGTAATGATAGAAATTGGGTGTTTCAAGCAGCGAGCCTATGCCCCTTCTTGCCTCAGCATGAGGTATTCCCCCCAGCCAGCTATAGCTGCCGCTGTCGGCTTTCAATACATCAAGGATAATGCCCAGCAGGGTAGTCTTGCCGCTGCCATTAGGCCCTAATATTCCAAAGACGCTACCTTTAGGTACCTCAAATGATACGTCCTTAAGCGCTTGTATAGGCCCGTATGATTTAGAAACGGAATTAATAGAAAGTATTGTTTCCAACGTATTATTATTATGTGTTTTAATCTAAAAATAAATCTTTTTGCAGTGGGGCTCCCGCTACTATCGCGTACGGCTCCAGGTTGGTGATACCGGCGGCTTTTAATACATCCTCGTCCAATAATGTGTTACCTGTATACGTATCAGAAGGTTGCCTCACTATATAGTTGACAGCATCTGCAATAATTTCGGGTTTCCTGCTTCTTTGTACTAACTTTTCACCACCCAGCAGATTTTTTACAGCAGCAGTACCTATAGTAGTAGCAGGCCACAATGCGTTTGATGCTATCCTGTATTCCATCAATTCCTTTGCCCAGCCAATGGCCATCATGCTCATACTGAATTTACTGACGGCATAGGGGAGTGACATGGACAGCCACTTAGGAGTTATATTCAATGGCGGGGATAAGGTGATGATATGAGCGTTATCTGACCGTTTTAAAAATGGGATACAATGTTTGGTTAGCATAAATGTTCCCCTGACATTAATATCATGCATCAGGTCGTATCTTTTTGTTTCTGTCTGTTCGGTAGACGAGAGTGAAATAGCGGATGCATTATTGATTACAATATCAATGCCGCCAAAAAAAGCTATGGTTTCCCTTATTGCATTTAATATCTGGTCTTCATCGCGTATATCGCAAGGGATAGCCAGCGCCCTGCCGCCTGCTTTGTTCACTTCTTCGGCAACTGAATGAATGGTACCTCCCAGTCGCGGATCTTCTGTTACTGACTTGGCAGCTATCACAACATTGGCGCCCTGTTCCGCCAGTTTAATAGCGATAGCCCTGCCTATACCCCTGCTGGCTCCTGAAATAAATACTGTTTTACCGTTCATGTTACAAATCTTTAATCGTGCAATGCAGGTAAAAGTTACAGTTTTATTTATAAAATATGCTTCAAAATAATCGCATAACAAAAAAGGCAGCAAAAATGCTACCTGTTCTTATTAATTCACTGAAGCTGTATTTAAGGTGCGGCAAACGCTTTGTCTGCAATCATTGTGGAATCAGTAAATGTTTTAAGGAATGCCACAAGCTGTTTCTTTTCTACTTCGTTCAGTCCCAACCCAAAAACATCATCCCTGTTGTCTTTGGTCATCAGGGGGTCTACTGTGGGCACTTTGTTAACCCCGGTATTATAAAAATCCACTACTTCTTCCAGTGTGGTAAACCTGCCGTCATGCATGTAGTTTGTCCTCAGTGCCACATTCCTCAGGTTGGGGGTCCTGAACTTGCCTTTGTCATTAGGGTTCTGTGTTACATTATAGTACCCCAGGTCAATTTCTTTTGCGTATACACTATCCAGCCCATTATTGTGCATCATGTTATCGGTAGCCAGCAAGTTGGTATGGCAATGGAAGCAGTCTCCTTTTTCTGAAAAGAATATCCTGCGCCCTTCTTCCTCCATTTGGGTAAGTGTCGCCTGGCCTTTTACATACCTGTCGTATTTCGTATCCCTGGATACCAGGATTCGCATGTATTGCGCCAGGGCTTTTGCCATATCCTCATACTTTATTTCATCAACACCGTAAAAATTCTTGAACATCACCCGGTATTCGCTGATATTGTTGATTTTAGCTACGTCAGTATTAAACCGTACTGTCAGTTCCATCATCATTACATCCTCCAGTGTGCCACTTATTCTGCCATTCCACATGAAGTTCTTACTCCAGGCCAGGTTAATAAGTGGTAACGAGGTTTGTCCTTTATCAAATGCAGATACTCCCGGAATGGAAAAACCATATTCAGGCTTGTGGCAACTTGCACAATTGCTCCCATCGTTGGATAACCTGGTGTCAAAAAAGAGTTGTTTACCCAAAGCTATGCGCTCGACATACAATTGGTTATTCTCAGGTATAGTAATTGCAGGGAAGTGCGTAGGCAATATAAACTCGTAAGGTGTCATAACAACAGTGTCATCGTTGCCATTGTTATTGTTGCTATTATTATTTACGGGCTCCTTTTTGCATGAAATAGCTAATGCAACTACGGCTACTATTGCAAATGTCGTTTTGATCTTATTAGCAAGGTTCATGTAGTATAGCTTTGTGTTTTTAAAATTACGCCAAATCGCTGCTTTTTATTATGATGACAGTCATATTATATAATGACTTTTGTCACATTAACGTCATCGCAATTTGAACTTACATAAAGTTAATAATACATAACCGGAACGCCTGTAACAATTGTTACAGGCGTTCCGGTATATCGTAATACTATATGTTATTAGTTAGCGTACTCACTCATAAATTTAATACGCATCATCTGCAATTGCTCAAAGGTTATGTTACTATCTTTGAATTCTTCGTAGGCTTCCTCAATGTTATCATCAGTACTGTTTCTGAAGTATTCAAAAATGTCCTCTTGTTCGTCTTCATCCAATTCTTCGTCTATACAGTAGTCAATATTTAGTTTGGTGCCACTACCTACAATTGTATCCATTTCCACCAGAAGTTCCTGCAAGGTTACTCCTTTGTTTTTAGCTATGGTTTCAAGAGGTATTTTCTTGTCTATATTAAGAATAATATAAACTTTCATGCCACTCTTATTTACTACGCTTTTCATTACAAAGTCGTCCGGTTTCACTATGTCGTTTTCTTCAACATATTTTTCTATCAGCGTCACAAATTTTTTGCCATACCTTACTGCTTTGCCCTTGCTAACGCCTTGTATCTTTTCCAATTCCTCAAGAGTAGTGGGGTAGTTGGTAGCCATATCTATCAGCGAGTTTTCAAGAAAAACCACAAACGGGGGCACACTTTTTTCCTTAGCTACCTGTTTGCGCAGGTCTTTCAGCATTTCGTACAGTACGGGGTCCGTTGTGCCTCCGTTGCCGCCGCCGGCAGGGGTATCTTCATCCTCGGCATCACTGTCTTCAAACTTATTGTTCAGTGCTACCATTATAGAGAAGGGCTTCTTTAAAAACTTACGTCCCTTGGCTGTTATTTTCAGCAAGCCGTACTCCTCTATATCTTTCCTGATGAGCCCTTCCAGCATCATTTGCCTTATCAGCGAAAACCAGAAATTGTCCTCCATTTCCATAATAAGGCCAGTGCCGAAAGCCTTAAGCTTATCATGCCTGAATGTCTTAATTTGTGGGGTGGCTTTCCCTAAAATTACATTTACTACATAGTTGATGTTAAAGCGCTCGTCTAACTGGTCTATTGCATCGAGTACGATTTTGGAACTGTCCTTTACTTCCAGTTTTTCCTTAGGATTCAGGCAGTTGTCACACTGTCCGCAATTTTCCTGTTTCAATTCTTCACCAAAATAATGCAAGAGCAATTTGCGGCGGCATACACCACTTTCAGCATACGCGACAGTTTCTGCTATCAACTGCGCTCCCATTTCTCTTTCACTAAGTGGTTTATCACGCATCAGGTGTTCCAGCTTCTGAACATCTTTGTGAGAATAGTACAGGATGCATTTACCCTCCAGGCCATCACGCCCGGCCCTGCCGGTTTCCTGGTAGTAATTTTCCAGTGATTTTGGTATGTTGTAGTGTATAACGAAACGTACGTCGGGCTTATCAATGCCCATCCCGAAAGCTATGGTAGCTACAATTACATCTACCTCTTCCATCAGGAAATCATCCTGCCTTTTAGCCCGTACTGCAGACTCCAGGCCTGCATGGTATGCTACTGCTGATATATTGTTAGCCCTGAGCGTTTCTGCCAGTTCTTCAGTCGTTTTCCTGTTTAGCGTATATATGATACCGCTTTTGCCCTTATTCTGGTTAATGAACTTAACAATGTTTTTCAGGTTCTGGCTTTTGCTTCCTTTTGATTGTATTTCGTAATAAAGGTTAGGCCTGTTGAACGATGAAATAAATATATTGGGATTTCTGAGTACCAGGTTTTTTACGATGTCATCCTGCACTTTAGGGGTAGCTGTAGCAGTAAGGGCTATTATTGGCAGGTCCTTATTTATTTTGTCAATCATATCGCGCAGCTTGCGATATTCCGGCCTGAAATCATGCCCCCATTCAGATATACAATGCGCTTCGTCAACAGCAATAAACGAAATGCTCATGTCGGAGAAAAAGGTAATATTTTCCTCTTTGGTAAGGGTTTCCGGCGCTACGTACAGAAGTTTGGTGGTACCATCCAGCAGGTCTGATTTTACCTTTTTTTGCTGGGTTTTACTTAATGTTGAATTGAGGAAGTGGGCAATATTGTCTTTGCTGCTGTACCCCCTTATCAGGTCCACCTGGTTTTTCATAAGTGCTATAAGGGGAGATACTATTATAGCCACACCTTCGCTTAACAAAGCGGGTAATTGATAGCACAATGATTTACCGCCACCTGTCGGCATGATTACATACGTATCGTTGCCTGCCAGGATACTTTTAATTATTTCTTCCTGTTCACCTTTAAATGATTCGAAACCAAAATGTTCCTGTAGTGCTTTTTTAAGGTTCAGATTTGATTTTGTAGTAGGAGCAATTCCTGCTGTCATATATATTATATTTACGGCCTAAGTAAACGTCACATCATTCAAAATATTTATATTGTTTATATAATATATTAATACGTTTGCACAAAGGTGTGCGAATTTACAACTAACAATTTAAATAAAACGATATTAATATGCAATGATTTCTTAAAATATATATTCATTCATCGGGAATATGATAGGGTGATAATACATAAACAAGCCCCCTGAAATTTCAGGGGGCTTGCGATTTACTTTTCCAAATTAACGGAGCAAGGTCACATTTCCTTGTTTGCTAATGCCTTGACCCGATTCACTTACTGCCTCTACGGTATAGACAAATACGCCCGTCGGTTGTGTTTTTCCATTATATGTTCCGTCCCATCCTTCATTAATGTCAGATGTTTCGAAAACTTTTGTGCCCCAGCGATTGTATACAGCAAAGCGTTTCAATGTTACATTGCCCCTGCGGATTACCTTTAACGTTCCGTTTTTGGGATTTCCGGGCGAGAATGCATTAGGTACTGTTAATATTACGCCGCTATTTACGAGAATATCAATTGAATCAATAGCCGTACATCCTGCTTCAGTGCTGCCATGAACAATGTACCTTGTATTGACTTTGGGGCTTACAGCGGGGTTACTTATATCTGCATTGCTTAAACCCAATGGCGGGAACCATGTGTAATACAGGCAATTGCCACCGGGGTCCATTTTATAGCTTTCGCCAGGGTATATTATAACAGTATCCGGAAGTTCGAGTATAGCCCTGGGCCTTACTGTAATGTCAACATTTCCGGTATCCAGGCAGCCGAAGCTATCAACGCCATATACCCAAAACTCCTGGTTGGTTATCGGCCATACGAGTGGTTGTATGCTACTTATGCTGCTGATATTGTAATCAGGCTGCCAGTAGAGTTTTACCCCCGGTTCTGTTGTCATGCGTAGCACGATTGAGTCACCAGCACATATCGCAGTATCATTAGGCATGTATAAGAATTCTGCTGCATACACGTTTAAGGCCACTTCATCGGTATCGCTGCAGCCTGCTGAAGTTTTGGCAATAAATGTGATTGTAGTAATACCTTCATTCACGGCAGAGAAGATGGGATTTTTCCTGTCGGGAAAATCCAGTGTTGCCCCGGGTGACCAATTGTACGTGTATTTATTATAGGTATTAGGCGTTACTACCGCTGTCAGTTGCATAGTATCACCATAACAAAGGAAGGCATCCTCATCCACTATAACAGTAGGTATTGGTTGTACGTCAATATCAAAATTTACGGTGGAATCTATACCCGGACAGTTGATATGTGTAGCATGCAATACATATTTATGCCTGCCTGTATCACTTGGTGTGATAGAAGTGATAATACCACCTGCATTACTAAACGATGCAGACTGGTCGGTAGGAGCATCCCATTTATAATCGTAACGGGCATCGCCGGCTCCGCGTACATCCACTTTTTGGCCAATACATATCTGCGTGTCAGGGTTTTCTATAGAAACACCCGTGAGCACATCTACCAGGACGGTATCAAGTGTTTTACAACGATTGATATTGGAACCCACCTCGGCTATATACGTTTGAGTTGTTTTGAGTTTAACTTTCGGGTTTTCTACAGTATCGCTACTAAGTCCGGTGGAGGGGGTCCATTTAATATTATAGATTGCATTAGGTACCCTAACAACAGCCAGGTTCATATTTGTTTCGAAATTTGGGCAAGTAAGGATATCTGGTTGTCCTGCTATATCCGGCCCTTTAAGTACTGCGATGGCAACAGTATCTTTATTTAATGAAGGACAATAATTATTAGCCCTGGAAGTTACCTGGTACACGGTAGTAGTAGTAGGTGTAGCCACAGGATTGGCCGTAAGTGGATTAGACAAGCTTGGATCAGACCCGGACAGTACTGTCCATTCATAATTACCTCCTCCTGTTACACCCAAAAATGCAGGCTCGCCATTGCAGATACTTGTGTCCGGAGTAGCTTTTATCGGGCCCCATATATATAGTTCTACATTATGCACATACTGAAACAATATACCCGGCGGCCTGCATGTGGAATCCTTTATTATAAGAATAAACCTCTTCGAGCCTATATCGCTTGCAGTTGGTGTCCATTCAAAACAGCCTGTCACAGTATCAGAGCCGGTATTAGTATAAGTAATTTTCGCACCAGGTATAGCAGTCTGCAGATTGTCTTCTAATATAAGTTTTCCGGCGGTGTCAGATATTGCGACTGTAAAACAAAATTTGAGCGGAGTACCCATACATCCATATATCTGTCCGTTCTGCACAGCTCCATTCGTATCTGTCATGTATATATTGGTTATGCCGGGTGCATTTGTCGAGCAGGCTATTACCTGCACTTGCACATCCCTCATTATTGAGCCAATCTCTCTTACTACATTATTCTGGTCCCGAGTAAACTCGCGGGTCCTGATAGAAAGAGTGCCTCCGCCTAATAGTGCGGCTGTAAAACTCATTTGCCCGGTTGCAGGATTCAGTGAGAAGCTGTTGTTTGTTTGAAATGGATTTGTTGTGAAGTTGATAGGAGGGTTCATGTTTTGCAATGGTGCCAGGGTGGGGGTGCCGGAACAACTTGTTGAACTCATTGGGTTGACCATCTGCGAGGATAATGAATCGCCATCGGTATCTATTGCACCATTGTTGTAGGTGTATGAGTCGTTAATACAAACATAGGGTATGGGCTTTACCGAGTAATACGGTGATGAATTGTCCCAGGGGCCACGTTGCCTTGTCACTTTCGTTACGGGGTCTTTATATAAGATACCTGTTCGATGATTGATGTTGGTGTTAAATGTTGTTTCTATATAAAAATTTGGCGTGCCTTGCAGGTTAGTTGAAAAATTACGGCAACATAAAGCCGTAGTACCTACCAATGCGGAAAATCGCCAGTAATTACATTTTAATGGTAGTGTTGTCGGAAGGCTTTGGTACCACCACTCTTCATATCCGGGAATGACGGAGCCCGGGCTATCACATTGAGTTTTTGCATTAGAACATCCCGGAGACACAGGTGACCCTTGTTGGCGATTATCAGGTGGAAGTGGCCCTTGCCATTGCTTTAAGTCTACTGTAAATGACTGGTTAGTGCATGTGTTAAATGCACAAAGGTCGAACTCTGTCGGTGCAGCCGGGCCACGACAGTCCCTGTAAAACTTGAATATAAACTGGTATGTCGAATCGCCCAGGTGTATGTATATCAGTTCGCCGCCTGCTGCGTGGTTTGCTTTCACAGGGTTATTGCTGATGCCAAGTAATGACAGTAGAATAATCAGAGTGGATATGAATTTACTTTTCATCGCTGTTAGTTTATGTCTAAGAATAAAATAGTACCTGGTATATAAGACAACACAGCACAAAAAGCAGTTGGGTATTTTTATATTTTTATTGTATAATTGTTGTTAATTAATAATTGGCCGATTATTTTTAACTATTAGTTTTAATGGATAGAAATGATTTATTGCTACTAATTAATACCTGCACGATGGCGGCGTGTATAACAACAAAAAGAAGGGGCGCATAGAATATGCGCCCCTTCTTTTTGTTGTTTGATTATTTATTACCTGATCAGCGTTACGTTACCTTGTTTGGTAAATGTTTTGCCTGAAGGTGT
>CAZEZM010000043.1:0-15112 GCA_964515955.1 uncultured Flavipsychrobacter sp.
GGGCCGCCTGTACGCCGGTATACTGGCGCACAGTGTAGGTAGCAGGTACGTCCGCTCCCCAGTCGATAGTAGCTACCGTATCCTGGCCAAAGGTAAACACCTGTGTGCCATTGGCTACAGGGTTGGCAGGAGTGGCGTCAGCATTCGGAGGGGTGCTCGTGGGGCTTACTTCGTAAGCGCCCAGGTCGGGCACGCCGGTAGGCACTAAATATGGACGGGTAGCACCGGTAAGGTCGGTTTTGATGACTGTATCGTGCTCCGCACGGCCGTTAACAGCCCAGGCTGCAGGGCTCGATGCATCAATACGGAAGTCGCGAGCTGCGGCGTTGATAAACGGAGGCTGGTATACCAGTGAATTCTTGTCGGAAGCAGTTGCATTGCGCCAGGACTGAAGGGACGAACCACTATACGAAGGTGTTTGTAAATAAAACAGCGTACCACCCGGAACATGATATAGGTTATAATCTGCTTTGAAGTTATTGTCATAAGACCAGAAACCATAACCGGTAGTTGCACTTTTCGAGAAGATATTATTCTTAAACTCCGCTTTATAAGAGGTTGACCCCTGGTATAGATAAGCTACATAGTTTGTAGCACCGGTAGCAAGGCTGTAAACGGTATTATTCTTAAAGAACGCATTGTACATATAGTTCATGTACAGAGTATAGTTGCCACCGGTAGTTTTAGTGGTAATGAGGTTATTATAAATTTTATCACCATTCAGATAATAACACATTAATCCATACACCGTACCCGACGTACCGCTGACTTCTATATCATTATTGAAAAAGTTTACACCGGCATAACTGGTAGTGTTATACAGATACACTCCATACAAAGTTCCGGAAGAGGTGCTGCTCACCTTAATTTTATTGCGGGCAAACAACATGCCACTGGGGTAATAAATATAATTGTACACAGCGCCATTTACAGTAGATGCGTTGAATGCATTGTCTGTAATGATAGTATTACCATAATACCCAAGATAGTTGTACACATAACCACTGGAAGTAGCCACGGTATTGACAGTATTATTGTTAAATGTGTCCTGCCAGCTGCCGCCGTTATATGTCATGTAATAATTATACACATAACCGGTTTGTGTTGTGTAATTCAACGTATTGCCCGTGGCACGGGAATTATTATTGTAATAAAGCGGACCGTAACAATAAATATAACCCAGGTTTGAGTTAACCGTAACAGTATTATTCAGGTAGGTAGCCTGATGTGCATAGTAAGTATAGAAAGGATAGGTATAATACGACGAAGTAGAAGTATTATTAAAAGTAATTGTATTGTTATGCACTTTGGGCGTCATGGTAGTGCTGTTGGTAACATAGTTCATGTAATAAAAATACAAACCGTACAAATCACCTGAAGCTGTGGTAGCGTTAACCGTATTATTAGAAAATTCGAAATCATTGTTCAGGTAAATACCATATGTGAAGTAATAATACCCGGTACCCGTCCTGGTAAATGTATTACCTGAAAATTTCGTTCCGCTGGTATAGTACATATAAAAACCATAGTAACCGCTACTGTTAGCAGTAAACGTACTGTTGATGAATTTCATGTCGTTGGAAGTACTGGTAGTACCGCTACCATATATATATCCCCACATACCACCATTCACAAAATCACAACTTGTAAACACGTTATTTGAACCGGTATGGCCATTGGCATATACCAGCGCTGTAGCATTGCTGCTGCTGGTAGTAGCGGGGCCCTGGATGATACAGTTGATAACACTATCGTCTGATGAGGTTGAGGTAAAATCAAATACACGGCTATATGAAGTGCTGCTCTTTACCAGGGTAAGGTCGCGCACGGTGATATAACGTGCATTATTAAAACGGAATATATAGTTACCTGAAGAGCCATCCGTGATAATAACATTTGCCTTATTACCGCTTTGCGATCGGAAGGTTATCCTGTTGGTAGAACTGGCACCTGCAATGTTATTAATGCTACCTATCCATGAAGTACCGGAATAAGAGCCATCGCGAATAAGAAACTGGACCGGCCCACTGACGCCATTAGCGTTCAGCGCGCTCACCGCTGCATTTAACGTTGTGAAATTTGGGCTGGTACCACCTATAGTATAGGTACCGTTCAACTGAGCGCCGACCTCACCATTAAAGGCAGCAACAGCTATAAATAACAGTTGTAGTAATCTTTTTTTCATATCGGTTTACAATTAAGTTTGAATTAAAGATATGTTAAAAAGAAATTAAAACAACGTTTATTTTGGCTATTTTTTAATGGTAAAATTAAAATATAATGAAATTTATTGATAATCAACATCATATAACAACCCGGGGCAATACAACATCACCCCGGGTAAGATTATCTAATGCTTGGTGAACTTAACCTGCTCATGGACGTCTGCCGAATTAAGATGGAGGATGTATAACCCTTCGGGCAAGGCATCTATATCAACAACGGTTTCCCTGCTATTAACGGGGACGGTTTTCACTACCCTACCTGTAACATCGGTAACTGACAATGTGCCCTCGTTAACTGCGGCCATATTGACACTCACGTAAATCTGCATACCTGCAGGATTAGGGTATACGCTTAACGCCTCCTTATTAGCCGGGATATTATCAACCCCCAGTGCCCAGGTGCTCACCTGCGTCTGCGCCCAGTTTGAAACACTCAACACCTCCCTGTCGCTGCAGTACGACCTGGTATATACATAATACGTAGTACCCGCATCGAGAAACGGCAGCAAGTGACTGGTGGATGTAAGCTTAATACCCGTAGAAGGATTAGCTAACGGGGAAGTAGAAGTGATGATTTCATACTCATAGGATGTAACAGGCCTGTTCCAATACGCTACAGCCCTACTGCTATTAACACTCGTAAATTTAACATCAGGGGCATGGCATGGAATAGGCACATATATAGAATCCATCAACCATGTTGAGCTGTCATTACCCAGGCATTTTACACGCACGAAGAAATAATATGTCTGCCCCGACTGCAAAGGCTTAAGGGTAGCGATATTCTGGGCTGTGACGGTGGCGCCTGAATTGTCTGCCGGCATGCTTTTATCTTGTTTCAGTATATACTCGTAGTCAACTGCGGTACTGATTGGTTGCCATGCCACGGTTGCAGAGTTAGTATCCAGGCTCGTAACGATAAGTCCGGGAGGAACAGGTATAGCACAAGGAGGCAGTGTATTAAAGGGTATAGTGACCCATGAAGAAAAGTTTGTGGCACCGCATTTACTCCTAAGATGGATATAATATAAAGTGCTTGGAGTGAGGCCACCCTCGGTAGCAGAAGTATTGGTAGTACTAACCGGAGTAGTTGCAGGCAGCGGGCTGGAATTCTGGTCGACTATGTATTCATACCCAATTGCCGACCCAGTAGCGGTCCATGAAAAGTCAACCGAAGTAGAGTTGACCAGGGTGACTGCCAATCCTGAAGGTGGTGGGCAGGCAGGGCCCGGATCCCATACGTAACTCTGCCCGTTTGGAGGCCTGGAGACAATATCGTAAGTATAAACCGTGGAAGACGATGCGGGGTTAGCCGTAGCATCATCCAATGTCTGCCAGTCGGAGGAGGTGTGTGCGATACCGATGGTAGCACCGTCACTTGTACCAACAGAAACAGCACCTGATTCATGCTTGTAAATACATTCAATAACACCGGTGGCTTCATACAGCCATACCTGGAAAGAAACGCAGGGTGTACTGGCCGCATAATCCCAAAGCCAGTCGCGGCACTCCCATTTAAAAATTCTGTTGCCTGCGCTGCCCGTCACCTGGTAGGTAGAGGTTCCGACAGCACCACTAACATCTTCGTACAAAGCATATACGCAGGGCTGAATGCCTGAATTTACCTGGTCGTTATAGTTCCAGTTGGGTACTGAAGTACCTGCACCATTACCAAAACGCAACCAACCATTGGAGCATACTGTAACATCTGTATAATTAGTACCGCAAAACTTAAACGTAAAGCCAATAGGCACTGTATCATAGGCATCATCTACTTCAATAGCAGGAATGGACGTACCGCCGGACAAATAATTGTATGTCTTGGAACTGGCGGAAAATGAGTAACCGGATGCAACAACAGATTGTGCCGTTGCGTGTATGCCTACCAATGCAGGAAATAGCAGGCAAATGAGCAATCTTTTAAAAGAGCTGAAATTTTTCATTGTCAGGAGTTTTGCTGTAAGGAAAAGGTATCTGTACCAGATAAGTATCAGCTTATAGGGTACAGACGGTGTCAATATTATAGACTGCAAATCTCCCTTAATTGTTGGTATAAACTACTGATTTTATGTAGATTATAGACAAATAGTATACTGCAGGCAAACAAAATAGCGTTAGCCTATAATATAAAAACCGCCATATAGGCGGTTTTTATAAAAAAGTATATATATCAAAATTAAGCCAGTGTAATACCGTTGTCCAGGTACACATCCTGTATCGTGTTCAGCAACTGTATACCTTCGTTCATCGGCTTCTGAAAGGCTTTGCGGCCACTGATGAGCCCCATACCACCTGCACGTTTGTTTACTACGGCAGTTGTTACCGCCTCAGCCATATCAGATGCGCCTTTGCTCTCACCACCTGAGTTGATAAGCCCAACCCTGCCCATGTAGCAATTGGCTACCTGGTAACGGCACAGGTCTATCGGGTGGTCGGTAGTCAGCTCCTCGTACACTTTCTTATGTGTCTTACCGAATTTCAGGGCATTGTAACCACCGTTGTTGGTAGGCAATTTCTGCTTGATGATATCCGCCTGCAGGGTAACACCCAGGTGATTGGCCTGTGCTGTCAGGTCGGCGGCGGTGTGGTAGTCTACGCCGTCTTTTTTAAACTCGCTGTTGCGCAGGTAGCACCACAGCACTGTAGCCATACCCAACTCGTGCGCGTATTCAAAAGCCTCAGCTATCTCTACTATCTGCCTTTTGCTCTCTTCACTACCGAAGTAGATGGTAGCGCCGATAGCCGTAGCGCCCATGTTCCATGCATCTTTAATAGTGCCAAACATAATCTGGTCGAAGGCGTTGGGGTAAGAGATAAACTCGTTATGGTTCACCTTTACGATAAAAGGTATCTTGTGCGCGTATTTGCGGGCTACGGCACCCAGCACGCCGTAAGTAGAAGCAACAGCGTTGCAACCACCTTCCATGGCCAGTTTCACAATATTTTCAGGATCGAAATAGATAGGATTGGGGGCGAAAGAAGCGCCACCGCTATGCTCTATACCCTGGTCTACCGGCAGGATAGACACATAGCCTGTATTGGCCAGGCGGCCGTTGCCCATAATGGCCTGTATACTGCGTACTGTCTGTATGTTACGGTTTGACGGTATCCATACATTATCTACCGCGTTGGCAGATGGGGTATGCAGGCTGGATTTATCAATAGTAGTGCATTTGTGGTCCAGTAAGTAAGCGGCCTGGTCGCCCAGCAGTTCCTGAATTTTTTGTGAAGCCATAGAATAGTTATTTTTTAAAAAGCGCTGCAAAAGTAATAACTAAACGCTGAATGCCCTAATATGTTACTTCTTGCCTGTTTTTGGAAGCAAAAATGAGGCATTTGTTCCCATTTTGTTCCCTAAAAACCCAAAGATTGACCGTGCACAAAAAATTTAAGTAATTGACAGGCAGCACATTATGTTTTTTGTTCCAAAATGATGCCTGGAAATATGATTTTCTATTTCTGGCATCAATTTCATTACAAAGCCATCGATAATCACCGATACATTTTGCTCCATCGCGAAATGCCCCTCTATCTCTCCTCCCGTCTGTAATCCTCTTTCAGCCGAATTGTTCCAAAATGATGCCAAGGAAATGTAAAAACTGAATTTGGCATCAATTCGGAGAGAAACTATTGGTTGTCAATACTCTGTTTTAACTCAAAATTCAATGTCTTTGTATTTGATTCGTTGAGCTCGTTACACTCGGTTGTTCCGGAATTGTGCGAAATCACCGCACGGGCGGACAGGTGTTCCGGGCTGTAACGGGCCGTAAGGATCCGGCTACAAATGACCCACCCATTGTAACCCGGTAGTTTTCATGTCAAAGAGCTTGTGTATTACAGTTTGCCAGCCTGCAACACATTGTAAATATACGTAAAAATGATGTGTTTTTGAGATAAAAAAACATCCATATCACAATATTTGCATACAATGGCTATATTTGAAAAAAAATGACTTATGAAACTCCTATGGATTCCTTTTGTGGCTATACTGGTATTCAGTGCCTGCAAGACAAAGCCCGGCACGAATAATGTAATACCGAACAACGACACTCCCGGCAACAATCCTGAACAAACAGACAGCTCATACATAGTAAGCGGGCTAACAGATATAAACATTGGTTTGTACAGAGACAGCGCTATATTGATAATCGGGGTGCAGCATGTAAGCGGCCAACAGCAGAAGGTGAGCTTTTCTGTGTCCGGAATGCCAGATGGTATAACCGCCACATTAACACCCGAAAGTGGTATTCCTCCTTTTACCACAACCATCAGGTTTCAGAGCAGTTACGCCAAGGCAGGCACATATCCTATAAAGTTCAAGGGAATGTCTGAATCGGGCAAAGAGAACAGCTACACCATAGATATGAAGGTATCGGGCACGGCGATACCATGTGCAACCATTATAAGCCAGAATACATTTAACCTGAGAACAACTTTACCCGGAAGCACAGCTATAATAAGTGACCGGGCCTTCTTCTATGGCGACACGCGACTGCAATACATGTACCTTGAAACGCTCAACGGGCAGCCTGTACTAAGCTTTGACTATATGGGAAACGCGCAGAATGAAATAGAATTTACCGCGGATTGTGATGCAGGTACAATAACTATACCCTCCAAGTCTATAAAGGTCAGTAGTTCCATGGGCTTGAGAACCTATACGGTAAGCGGCTCGGGTACTATTGATTTCAATAATAACAAGCTGAGTATTAATTATTCTGTTATTACTCCGGACAGTAAGACCTACGACTATGTACTGACGGGGGATATGTACCTATAACATGATGGTGCCTGATGTCCGTACTGAAAAGCTACTGCTTCCATCGTTGGCAGCAATGTATGAATAATGCGCCCGCTTTCTCACTTTGACAAGGCGAAAGGCATAGCTTTGCAAATCGATAATTAACCAACAATGAGTATTGCTTTTACACAGGAACAGGCTATGGATATAGCTGAAGATTTCAGCGACCTGGAAGGGACGGGGATGGTTATAGAAACAGGGGATGGTACCATTACCTGTCGTATAGAAAAGGTAGCGATAGCCCCATACCCGGCAACGGACAAGGAGGACTTTATAACAAATTATATAACGGGGGATGATGCAGCAAAGGCAATAGCAGGATATGGCGGGCATGAGTATGATGTATTGGTACTGGCCAGAAATACAGAAGACAAATCCCTCATTGCACTACCTATACGTACATATACCAAACAGTATGGTGTGCCTTACCGCTACCCCGCTACAAACCACAATGCGGAAAAAGACAAAGAATAAAGCAGCCCCGTACATACCGTACTGTTTTCGCCATTAAAAAAAACGATGCCTGTGGGAAATGCTGGCATCGTTTTTGATATATAGTGCCTGCAATATTTTATACACTAAACACCTGGCAATGCAACTGACTAATACATATCAGCTTCGGTTACGCGCTATTCACAATAGCGGGCAGGCATTGTCATTCCCTTTCTGTTAACCATACAGTGTTGCTTACAGGGGATACCGCGCCCGCATAACAGAGGGTTCAATCATTTTATTTACTAATAAAAAACATACACAGCTATGAACGCTGCGGATAAATATTACTTAAAAGCCAAAGACAATTATCCATATTGCCTGGAGGAGGCTTTGGAAGCGCTGGATTACGGCCTGTCGCACGATGATGCGCATGCAGGCTTGCTGACCTTGCAGGGCAAAATATATTACCGCGACCTGTTCCGCTTTGAGGCGGCAAGAGAAAACTTTGAACTGGCATTGTACCACGAGCCGGGGTATATTCATACCTACTACGAATACATCAGGCTGGCAACAATAGTGGAGGATTATGCACAAGCGGAAAAACTGATCCGTAAGGCGTTGACAGTGCCCGGCATAGACAAGTCGAGGATATATTATAACGAAGCGCTGCTGCTGGAAAAACAATGCGTGTACGCAGGAGCAATCAGCAGCATCAAGAAAGCCATGCAGGCCTGCCAGGGCAAAGATTGCCATACCTTCTTAGGCGAAGAACTGGAGCGGATACTGGCGAAAAACACGCAAAGCAAGGAGGACAACAACCAGTCAAATATTGTGGTGAAATATGCAGGCTGATTGTTATTCCGGGCAAGAAACGGATATGCTAAAAAGGCAACAGGGCTTTGGTGGCTACCAGGGCCCTTTGTTTGCTTCCTGATGAGGGGATGTGCTACTGGTGCCGGTGAAATATGATAAAACAAAAGAAGCCCTGGTTTTCACCAAGGCTTCTTTAATTGTGTCGGGGAGACAGGATTAGCTCCGCTGAGAAAAGTTCGAACCTGCGCCCCCCTGGTCCCAAACCAGGTGCCAATGAAATATGATAAAACAAAAGAAGCCCTGGTTTTCACCAGGGCTTCTTTACTTGTGTCGGGGAGACAGGATTCGAACCTGCGACCCCCTGGTCCCAAACCAGGTGCGCTACCGGCCTGCGCTACTCCCCGTACCTTTGGGCATTGCTGCCACTATCTTTTAGGCCGAGCGGTGAGGGCGGGATTCGAACCCGCGGTACACGATTAAGCGTACGACAGTTTAGCAAACTATTGGTTTCGGCCACTCACCCACCTCACCGTCATGTTTATGACAATCCCCGATATTTTGGGGATTGCAAAGATAGCGTTATTCGGATATTTTCAAAAAGAAATTTAAACAAACATCTATCGTAAAAACCTTGATATTTAAGGCGTAGGAGCAAGGGCTTATTTCTCCGACAAAATCCTCATTTCGCGGGCGAATTCTTTTACTTCTTCTTCCGTTGTATCCCACGAGCACATCATCCGCACTTCATTGATATGTTCGTCCCATACATAATAAGGATACCGCATCCACATTTTTTCATTCCAGCTTTCGGGGTGTATGGCAAATACACCATTGGCCTGCACCGGCTTGGTTACCTGTACCTGCGGTATATCTTTTATGCTGTTGTACAGCATCTGCGCCATTGCGTTGGCATGTGCCGAATGGCTGCGCCATAGTTCCTTTGTCAGCATAGCCTCAAACTGTGCTGCAATAAACCTGTTTTTAGACGCCAGTTGCATACTTTGCTTGTGCTTATATGCTATATGCCGGGCCAGGTTTTTATTAAAGACCACTACCGCCTCCCCATACATCATACCTGCCTTGGTACCCCCCAATGACAAAATATCCAGGCCTATATCGGTGCTCATAGCCTTGAGGCTGCAACCTATAGATGCTGCCGCATTGAAAAACCGGGAGCCGTCTATATGATAATACAACCCTGATTCCCGGGCTAATTGCCCCACAGCCTTTAGCTCGTCGAGGGTGTACACGGTCGCATACTCTGTAGTTTGTGTCAGCGATATTATGCCCGGCTGAGCGTAATGCATATCCCCCTTTCTTATCAAACGTTTGCTGATAATATCCGGTGTAAGTTTACCTTCGGGGTTTGATTTAAGCGGGAAGAACCTGCACCCGGTAAAGGTCTCCGGCGCAGAAGACTCATCACAATACATATGCGATGTTTCTGCGCACAACACGGAGTTAAATGATTGCGTAGCACTGCTTATACTCAATACATTCGCCCCCGTGCCGTTGAATACAAAATACACATCCACATCAGCACCGAATACATCGCGAAATAATTGTACTGTCCGGGCTGTAACATCATCAGCGCCGTAAGAGCGGGCGTGTTCATTGTTGGCTTTTTGCAAAGCTTCCATCACCCCGGGCAGCACACCTGCATAGTTATCACTGGCAAAACCTTTCATGCCTGCAAGAAAATCATTTTCCCGCAAACGAGGAAAGACCTAAAGCTCACAGGCTTGAATGTTTTGTATATTTAAGTGTCAGAAACTTGATATATATGGCCAACAAAATACCCGCCGGTGTAGATGAATACATAGCGGCTTTCCCCCCGGAAGTACAGGAAATACTGGAAAAGGTACGTGCCACTATAAAAGGCGCTGCCCCCGATGCTTTGGAATGTATTGCTTATGCTATGCCCGCCTATAAACTGAACGGCCCCCTTGTATATTTTGCAGGGTACAAAAACCATATAGGGTTTTATGCCACGCCTACCGGGCACGAAGCTTTTAAAAAAGAACTTTCAAAATATAAAGAAGGCAAAGGCTCAGTGCAGTTTCCGCTGGACGAGCCCATGCCATTTAAGTTGATTGAGAAAATTATGCGGTTCAGGGTGAAAGAAAATATGGCAAAAGGTAAAAAGAGTAAATAACTTACTTTTTTGCAGGGCAGGTGTTCATGCCCAACAGCGCATATATGGGGCAAAACCCTACCAGGCTGGTGAGCAGGAAAACCACGGCCAATACCATGAGCACGATAGCCATTGTTCCCGTAATGATGTTGCCGAAATACAAGCCTGCAATTGTTACAGCTACCAATACCCTGATAGCCTTGTCTGTAGTACCCATGTTCTTTTTCATAAGTTTGTTTTTTATTGCTTTATAAAATATTGAATGAGCAAGCCCGTAGTTGTGGCAAACGCGATACATAATGTGCATACCGCCGGCCATCTTACAGCTTTGTTTTTCATCATACCCATTTTCAAGGCATAAATGTACCGGCTCATCTTATGAAAAGAAGTGACATGTGTTAGCCCGGATGGTGATATAAATCATAACCAGGGAAACATGATTATTTTACCAGCCTGAAGGTTGCAGATTGTTTTTGGGATGAAATCTTAAGTATATAAACGCCCGCTGGCAAGGCATGTATTGGCACCTCGACATTTTTACCCTGCGCGTATGCTGCAGTGTATACGATATTGCCTGTCATACCGCTAATGACCACTGATTTATCGCCGGGTATTTTTTGAGCCCCTTGTACATATACCATATCGTGTGCGGGTACGGGATATACAGACAAAATATGTTGCAGTGCCTGGGCACCATCTACAGATACAGCTACCGAACCTCTAAACTCTGTGGCACTTTCCCTGAAGATTATGTTATACACAATAACATGGTCTGCATCAACGGTTACCACAAGGTCAGGATTATCCTTACCCCACACATCGCCAAATATTTTGTACGTACCGAAAGGAAGATTGGTAAAAGAGAACTCACCATTGCTATTGGTAAACACATACCCGATGGTCACATCGTTCATGTCTGTAATAAACATCACTTTGCCCGGCAACCTATTTTGCGTAGTACTATCCATAGCATACCCGGCAATAACCGATGGGCCACCAAAAGGATTAAGCGCTTCGGGCAGCAGTATGTTCACACCGTTCTTAGACGCCTGTAGGGATATCTCTTTGCCGCCGGACCAGCGGAGCGAATAGCTTGCGTTAGTTTCGTGGTAAGCAGGCAAATACTTTGCATAGTCGGTAGCAATGGGTTTCAGGGCCGCTTTCATAATAAGTTCGCAGCCGGTAGCCAGTGCAGGAAAACTGCCTACACTGTAGTAACCATTGGTATCGGTTTCCACACTATCAATATAGGAAAGAACGTTGCCGGGGCATTTGCTGATGAGGTACACTTGTGCCTGCTGCTGTGGCGGCCGCTTTGTAGCATCGCCGAGATACACATAACCGCTGAATTGTGTATTGGGTGTAACGCATATAATGAGCGTACTGAAAATATTGTTCCCGGTAGCGGTGTGTTGGTTAGTTACATAAGTAAAGTTATCGCAATCCAATGTGGCCACAATGAACTTAGAACCATTGGGTATAGCGGGCAATGTAACAGAATAAAAACCAAGTGAATTAGTAGTATCCTTCACCGGGGTAAATGTAGGCGGCCCGGAACTGGTATCAGGGTAAACATGTACCACTGCCCCTTGTACAGAATCTCCGTTTGTCCTTTGCACCAACCCGCTAACCGTGAATTGCCCGAAGGCCATGCCCGATATGCACAATAACAAGAGGAGTATGTATAGCTTTTTCATTGGCCTATTTTATCTGGTATCTTCTTTATCAGAGTGAGACGACACCCGTAACAGTTATGTTAGTTAACATTCGTTAATCATTACTTCGTTATTTTATACCCTACCATCAACCGCAGGTAAGGTTGTGTATATATTTTCTGCAATTGTTTATCGGGCACTGCGCTGGCATCTACCCCTGTTTTATGCAACATCAATTCTACCATCCACCTCTCTTTGAACGTGGCCGAAGCCCCTACCATAAACCCATAGCGGAAAAAGTTGTTGGCTGTTGAAACCTGCCTTGGCCGGTAATCGCTGAATGGGATAGTATCGTACTGAAACAAATCGCTGAAAGATTTGCGTGGCGGCCCCGCGGGAGGCTCCTGCCCCTGGGTGGTAACAAAAAATGTTTGGGGATTGTGCACTTCCTGGTATGAACGTGTCAAACCCTCGTACCTGCTCACTTCTTCTTTAGTTTGCAGCACGGAGCTATATGCCACTGAGCCACCTAAGATAAAAGCAAAAGTTTTGCTTACCCTGTATTGCAGCATCAAAGGAAGTTCAACATCCCACATCTGCGTATTCGTTACCCTGTAGCCTACATGTATAGAGTCGTACACCTGTCCGTACTTATAAGTTCTGAATACCGTATCCGGCGGGTTAGGCGTAAGTACACTGCTATCTATAGCCCCCCTGGACACCCTGCCCAACGAATCGAAATTCGAACTACGGATTTCATAAAATACCTGGTCGCTATTGGCTAATGCACCTACACGTGCCCGGCCTGCCTGGAAGGAAGGTTGAATAATTAAAGACAGGTTGGCCGGCATCCTGTATTGAACAAATGGGGCTATTATCCACTTATCGGCATTCCATGTCCTGTCAAAACCCCTTGAAAAACCAAGCTTGATGCCCGCATCAATGGGCAATGGTTTTTTCTTTGTGGTATTTACCGCATACACCGTTTCGTTCAGCAAAGAGTCTGCGTTGTTATCGGCTGCAACTTTTTTCTTTTTAGACGTGTCTTGCAGTGGACTTGCAGCTAAGAGGCCGGCCTGCAATTCAGACAGCGGCAGGTCACTGCCCGGTTCTTCATGTGACTGTAGCAAGCCCGGCAAAGGCATATCTGTTGCCTGACCAGGGCTTGTTGAAACTACAGTGGGTAAAGGGGCTGAAACTACTTCTGATTCAATTCGTTTAGCATTAGCGGACTCCGGCGTAGCCATATTATCATCAACAGGCATGGTAACCTCAGGCACGCGGGCAGAACGCCTTGCAGCAAGAGGTACGCGTACCGGCATATTCCCGTCCATCGGTGTTACAGACAGAAGAAAAAGCTTATCTGCATGACGCATTGATGCCGATAGTGGAGTCGATGTGCTGTTGGTGGCGCTGCCGGATGAATTATCACGCGGGATATTACCTCCATCCTTCGTATTATTTGCTACTGTATTTTTTGATGTTGGCTTAATGTTGGTATTGTTTACAGTTGAAGAAAGATTGTCTTTATTTGTATGGCCCGGCGGAACTGACTGCGGTGCAGCGTTATCTGTACCTGATGAAGCAGTTTCATTTTGCGCCACCGGTTGTGTATGTTCTTGTTGTGCTGCAGATATACCGGCCATTACTTTTTCACTTGTAGCGTCATGGCCCGGAGTATTCGTTTTAACGATGGCTGATTCGCGGACATTTTTTATATATCCTGCAATGATAAATGTAGATGACACGAGTATTAACCCGGCAATAGTCCAAAACCACCATACGGGGAATGGCCTTTTACGCCCGGATTTGTCATCCAGCCTTTTTTCCAGGGCATCCCACACAGCAACAGGAGGGGCATCAATATGGCCATCCATTTGCCGGCGGAAAAACTCATCAATATGTATACTGCGTTCGTCCATAACGTTATCGCTTCATAATTGAGTTAATTCTTTCCTTTAATCTTCGTCTCGCGTCGTTGAGGTGCCATCGGCTGTTTACCTCGGTTATACCCAGTTCTTCTGATATTTCTTTATGTTTCAGTTCTTCAAAAACGTACAGGTTAAATACCATCCTTTGCGTATCAGGCAATTCGTGTACTATGGCCAGCAGTTCTTTATATGCCAGTTTGCCTACCAGATCATCCTTCAGGTATACATCCTCAGGCATTTCTGATGCGTGATATATCTGCTGGTCTTTTATGTATTTACGCAAATGGTCTGTTACGGTGTTTATTACTATCCTTCTTATCCACCCCTCAAAGGAACCTGCCCCCGAAAAACTGCTGATTTTCGTAAACACCTTATAAAATGCATCATTTAATATCTCATCAGCCAGTTCACTTTGCCTGGTGTAACGCCGGATAATGGCATAGGCTTTGGGGGCATATTGGTTATATAAGTATTTCTGGGCATTTCTGTTACCTGCAATACAGTCCTTTATCAGCAAGGACGTATCCTCCCATGCCGAAGCACTATTACCCTCTAAGGGTAATTTAGCAGAACTATGTAAATCCGTAGCCAAATAACCTATTTTAATCCATACACTATACTTACCTGTACCCTCAGGACGTATAAAACTAACCGTTTGTTAGTACGGGAGGTGCCGGGTTATAAAATTATTATAGTTTAATATCAACTGCATACAACACGGTACCCGGCTACCTGCAGCCAAAGTTATTACCTTGATATTATGATACGCCCTGTTTCAACAACTTCGGTCCCAAGTATGAGGTGGTAAAAATATACCCCGGCGGGTATATTTCCTGTATTCCACAGGGTTTTATCGTTACTAAGGGTTAATTCATTTATTTTCTGCCCCACCATATTGCTGATGGCTACCTGCATCATACCCTGCCCGCTTGGTGCAGAGTGTTCAAATACAACGTAGTCTTTTGCTGGGTTAGGATATACTTTCAGTTGTGCGTTTTGCGCCACCTCACCTACACCTGTCAGCACCCTTACCCTGATACCGTTGCTTTGTGCATCCGCTGGTTGCGGGCAGCGGTAGCTGCTGATGATTTCCACGCTGATGCTGTCATTATCGTTCA
>CAZEZM010000044.1:0-14324 GCA_964515955.1 uncultured Flavipsychrobacter sp.
CTTTGTCACAACGGCTTGCCGCAAGATTGATGATCCTCTGCACATTAAATTCGTCTTTAAAATCAACAATTTTCTTTAGTTCTGGGAAAACGAAATCATTGTCATCTAATTTTAACGGCCCGTATTTCTCCTGGATATTCTTTGCCATCAAAAGAGGAAAAAAAGTAAAGCCCCGTTAATAAGATAATATGTTTCATATAGCAAAACACAAAAAAAGAATTTAAATAATACAATAGGGCATTTGCAGGATTTGTAATCCTACAAATGCCCTACAATCTAACTAACCTGTACATTGCCATGGTGAGCATGGCAAGCTTCGGCACATTTACGGCATTCTTCCGCACACTTTTCACAGTGTTCGTGTTCATGTTTTCCGCATTCTTCGCTACACTGACGACATGCTTTTTCGCAAAAAGCTAAAAACTCATGCGAAAATTCACTATCCCTTATTAATAGCTTTGCGGCTAAAAAACATATTTCTGCACAATCCCTGTCCAGCTCTATACAACGAGCCATCGATGTTACATCCTGTTCCTCCAAGCAGGCACTTGCACAATTTTCGCAAGCAATGGCACATGCCAAAAGCTGTTGAATAAGTGCCTTGTGGTTATGCCCCGAATGTTGGTGGCCACTTTGTTCATGTTCCATTTTATTTATTTTTTAATAGTTATAAAATATATTTTAATGCTTTTGCCTTTCTTCCACCCTGTTTTATATTTTGATAACAACCAAAAAGGCCTTTTGTTATATATATACATACTATTCGTTCTCTAACCTTCTATTGAACTACCAAGTGACTCATAGTCAAACCAATAACACCTTGAATAAATATGTAATAATCCTAGGTTTGTAAGAAACGGGTAATATTAAGATTTCTTCAAAAAATTCGTATCTTCAGTAATTCCATATAATGAAAAGACTGATTGCGATAATATTAATGGTGTTATTTGCTGCTCACACAAGCGGCATAGAAATCACGCATCATCTATGTGGCAAAGTTTTTCAATATATCTCCCTCAACGGGCATAAAAAGGATACAAAGTGTTGTTGCAAAGGCAGTGGCGTTGATAAGGGGTGTTGCAAAACGACATATTTCAAGGTCAAGATTGATAAGGATAAGTCGCTTGTAAAATCTTATTCTCCAGAGAAAAATATTGATATAGAGGTTCTCCTGCCTGAACCTACGGCTGTTATCTATAATGCTCCCACCTTTTGGGTGTCGGTTTCATCCGATGAATATATTCATCAAAAAGTCCGATGGCGACCTGACGATATATATCTTCTGTATTGTGTTTTCAGGATTTGATTTCCTCTTTCTCTGATAATCATAGAAAGGTGTTTTTGCATACAGGTTAATGGCCTGATGCACAATTAATTAATCAATTCTAAAAACAAATACAATGAAAAAAATATTTCTTTCGATAGCTGCTATATGCGGCATATTCACTGCTCAGGCACAAACTGCTCCTGATTTTACGGCCACTGATTGCAACAGTGTATCACATACACTTTATACAGAACTTGCGGCAGGTAAAACGGTTGTTTTAACATGGGTAATGCCATGTGGCGCTTGTGTGAATGGTGGCAAGGCAGCACAAAATGCTGTGCAAAGCTTTGACGCAACCAATCCTGGCAAGGTTATTTATTGGCTGATAGACGATTTAGGCGATACCCCATGTCCCAGCCTGAGTTCCTGGACAAGCAGCAATGGTATTACTAAACCGACATTGTTTGGCAATGCAGGTAATGCTATTGATGAAAACGATTTTGGCGGCACTGGTATGCCCCATGTTGTGGTTATCGCTCCAAACAAGACGATTTTGTACGATAAAAAGAACGGAGCAACCAACGATGAAGCTGGAATAAAAGCTGCGATTTCACAGGCTATTGCTTTAAATGTGACTGATATTGACCCGGCCAGGATTTCAATAGCGCCAAATCCTACTTCAACAGAAGTGCGTATCACTTACGACAAAGCGATAGCTTCGATTAAGGTTATAACTTCTTTAGGACAAGCGGCTGCTGATTTCAATTATTCTGACCGTACGCTGAATCCCACAATTAATATCAGTGCCTTACCTGCCGGTATATACAAAGTGCTTATCACTGATGTAGAAGGAAAACTTGGTGTTTCGCAAATCGTAAAACAATAATCGAGGCGATGAGGAAAGCATGGATACTTGCGGTCATAACGACCGCCATGGTTACTGTGCATGCCTGCAAGAAGGATAAGGAACCTGTAGCGCCGGAGGAAGTTTACAATCCTACGGCAAAAACAATTGCAGTGCCTGCGTATGTGGTCAATTACATCGGTGAAATGAAGCATCCGTCAGATAACAAGCTGACTGAAGAAGGGATAGCTTTAGGACGTAAGCTTTTCTATGATAAAAGGTTGAGCAATGATGGCACGATGGCCTGTGCAACCTGTCATAAGCAGGAAAACGGGTTTGATGATTTCCGGCAGTTCAGCCAAGGAACAAACGGCAGTTTTGGCGACAGGAATGCGATGCCGATTATTAATCTTGCATGGGCGAATGCCTTCTTTTGGGATGGGAGGCGCAAGACAATGGAAGAACAAGCGCATGATCCTGTGACCAATCCAATTGAAATGGCAAATACCTGGCCTGAAGTAGTTTCGCGCTTGCAGGCTGATGCTCAGTACCCCTCCCTCTTTTTCAAGGCGTTTGGTACAAGGGCTATTGATAGCAATCTGGTTGTCAAAGCTATTGCCCAATTTGAGCGTACAATGGTGTCGTTCAATACCCGTTTCGATAAATATTTTTATCAGAATGATGGAAGCGCATTGAATGCTTCGGAACAGCGTGGTTTGATGTTGTTTACGGGTGATGGCTTGTGCAATACATGCCATATGATGAATACCTTATTTACTGACCATCAATTCAGGAATAATGGCCTTGATGCTGTTCCGGCTGATGCAGGATTGATGAAGTTCACAGGAAATGAAACTGACCGTGGCAAGTTTAAGGTGCCTGGCTTAAGGAATATTGCACAGACTGCTCCGTATATGCACGATGGCAGGTTTTCGACCCTTGAAGAAGTTGTGAATTTTTACAGCACTGGTGTCAGGCAAAGTAGTCCGAACATTGATGAACATATGCCGCCGTTTGGCGCTGGTCTTAATCTGTCTGTTCAGGATAAGACGGACTTGGTTGCTTTTCTGAAATCATTGTCAGACGAGGAGTTTCTGAAGCGTGAGGACCTTAGCGATCCAAACAAATAACTCAGGGAATAATTACATTCACAGATGCCCCCGGTGCTAGTTAAAAAGACCGGAGGCATCTTTTCAGAACAAAATTGAAACATTGGGCAGGAAGCTATTTATAAAGAATATGGTGTGCGACCGATGCAAGATGGTTGTCAAAGCGCAATTAGAGAGCCTTGATTTGCATCCGGTTTCCATTGACTTAGGCGTTATAGAGTTGCAGGAAGACGAATTAAACGAGCAACAGATTATTGCTGCAAAACAGCAATTGGAACAAGTCGGCTTTGAGTTATTGGAAGACCGCAAGAGCCAGTTGCTTGAGGCTATCAAGACAACGGTTATTGACTACGTGCGCAAATCGGATGATGGCATTAAGCTGAAATTAAGTAAGCATATCGCTAAACAGCTTAATTATGATTATCATTATTTAAGCGGATTGTTTTCTGAGGTGCAACACATCACGATAGAGCATTATGCCATACAGCAGCGCATTGAACATGTCAAAGAACTTCTGGCCTATGATGAAATGACGCTTAGCGAGATAGCCTATGAATTAGGGTATAGTAGCGTTGCCGCACTAAGCGGTCAGTTTAAGAAAGTGACAAACCTTACCCCTACGGCTTGGAAAGCCGGGAATAGCAAGCGCAGTCCTCTTGACAAGGTGGGTGTCAAACAAAAAGGAAGCTAAAATCTTGTAATTCTTTTCTAATATCCTGTAACAAGCCACATCTTGAATCATCGGAACTTTGCATTAAATACTTAGTTATGAGCGAGCCGATAATTCTTCCCCTTGTTGATGTTGAAAGCGAACATTGTGCCCTTATTGTAGATAAAGGATTAGGCCAGGTGAACGGTATTAAAAGCCATAAAGTAGAGCTGAATAACCGTCGGGCAATTATTGAGACGGATGACCCGGAAAAAATAGTTCCCGAGGCCGTTGCTGCAATACGTGGGTTAGGATATGGCGTGGAAACAATAAAAAGGACTTTCCCGGTTACAGGCATGACTTGTGCCTCATGTGCGGCCAGTGTTGAAAGCATGTTAAAGGCACATACTGGCGTATTAAATGCCGGTGTAAACTATGCTAACAGCACCGCGAGTGTCGAATATGTACCGACTATCGCGCATGTGGAAGATTTCAAGAAAGCGATACAATCTATAGGTTATGATCTTGTAATAGATGAAAGTGAGGAGGCCGCAGAAAGTCTGGAGCAATTGCAGGCCAGGCATACCAAAGACTTACGCAACAAAACAGTCTTGTCGCTAATTTTTTCTGTGCCCTTGGTGGTGATCGGGATGTTTTTCATGGATATGCCGTATGCCAATTATATTATGTGGGCTTTGGCTTCGCCCGTTGTCCTGATATTTGGCCGACAGTTCTTTATCAATGCATGGAAACAAGCCAGGCACCGTTCTGCCAATATGGACACGCTGGTGGCCATAAGTACGGGAATTGCCTATTTGTTTTCGGTGTTTAACACCATATACCCCAAATTCTGGCATGTCCGTGGCTTGCATGCGCATGTCTATTTCGAGGCGGCTGCGGTGGTGATAGCATTTATTCTCTTAGGAAAAATGCTTGAGGAACGCGCAAAAAGCAATACCTCTTCTGCGATAAAAAAACTAATCGGGTTGCAGCCCAAGACTGTGACAATTATTCATCCCGGTGGTCACCAGATGGAAATTCGGGTATCGCAGGTAAAGGTTGGCGACACGCTTCTTGTCAAGCCGGGCGAGAAGATTGCGGTAGATGGGAATGTCACTATGGGTAGTTCGTTTATTGACGAAAGCATGCTAAGCGGTGAGCCAATCGCCGTTAAAAAAGAAGCGGGCGCGAAAGTGTTTTCCGGGACGATTAACCAAAAAGGGAGTTTGCAGTTCAGGGCGGAGAAAGTCGGTAGTGATACTGTTCTGGCACATATAATCAAAGCGGTGCAGGATGCACAAGGTAGTAAGGCGCCAGTGCAAAAGCTTGTTGACAGGATTGCAGGGATTTTTGTACCTGTTGTCATCGGCATTTCAGTCCTGAGTATGATTATGTGGATGCTTTTAGGCGGGGAGAATGGTTTTACACAAGGTTTGCTTGCCATGGTGACGGTACTTGTTATCGCATGTCCTTGTGCGTTGGGGCTTGCAACCCCGACCGCAATTATGGTTGGCGTTGGCAAGGGTGCGGAAAACGGGATACTAATTAAAGATGCCGAAAGCCTTGAGCGAGCCTATAAGCTCGATAGTATTATCCTGGATAAAACGGGAACAATCACCGAAGGCAGGCCGGAAGTGTTTGCAATTGAGTGGAAAGATGGTGCTGAACCGCATACCTTGTCGGCTATTCTCTACAGCCTTGAGGCTCAATCCGAACATCCTCTTGCTGAAGCGGTGACGCGATATTTTGAGCCAATAGGCGTTAAACAAGTTGACATCAGCAATTTTGAAAGCATTACCGGCAAGGGCATATCTGGCAGGTATCACGGTAATCATTATCATGTCGGAAGCGGTAAAGCACTTCAGGAACATGGTATCCAAATAAGCCCTGCCCTTCAGGAGAAAGCCAATCAATGGTTAAAAGAAGCTGCCACAGTCATCTGGTTTGCCGATCATACCCAGGCATTGGCTACATTGGCGATTGCCGATAAAATAAAGGACAGTTCAGCAGAAGCAATCAGGCGTTTACAGGCAATGGGCATCACGCCCTATATGCTGACAGGAGATAACCCGCAGACAGCGCAAGCGGTGGCTGCCAAAGTGGGCATACAGGAATATAAGGCCGAAACATTGCCTGAGGATAAAGCGTCATTTATCAAATCACTGCAAGAAAAAGGTCATGTTGTGGCGATGGTGGGAGACGGTATTAACGATAGTCAGGCATTAGCGCAGGCGGATATCAGTATTGCGATGGGTAAAGGCACTGACATCGCAATGGATGTTGCGCGAATGACGCTGATTTCCTCTGATCTCATGAGTATTCCTAAGGCCATTGCCCTGTCAAGGAAAACAGTTCAGGTTATCAGGCAAAATCTGTTCTGGGCATTTATTTATAATATAATCGGTATTCCGATTGCAGCGGGGCTGCTTTATCCTGTCAATGGCTTTTTGCTAAACCCTATGCTTGCCGGTGCGGCAATGGCGCTGAGTTCCGTAAGTGTTGTAAGCAATAGCCTCCGCCTGAAATGGAGCAAGCTTTAACTGCAAATCTTATAAACAATAACAGGAATTATATAACAGTTAGATCATAAAAATTCACGAACTTTAAAGTTGAAAAAATGGAGAAAATAAAATTTAAGACTAATATTAATTGCAGTGGATGTATAAAGGCCATAACGCCCCATCTTAATAACGCTGAAGGCATTAAGGAATGGGCAGTGGACACCGACAACCCCGATAAAATCTTGACTGTGGAATCCGAAGGTCTTGAGGCTGACGATATTAAAGAAGTGGTGGAAAAAGCGGGATTTAAGGCGGAGACCATAGATTAGTCCTATGAAGACGTTGTTCCGTTGGATTCGCAGGTTTTTTACCAAAAGCTGTTGTGATCAATAACTCTGTGATGATATAATAACCGGCCATCAGACCGAGATTGATCTGATGAAAACCAAATTGGGCTGTATGGACTAATCGTATTGATTGTAATTTTTATCATTATCGTGCATCTCTTGGGTGGGGGCATGCTGAGACATTAAAACATATCTGTTTAACAAAATAATAGTTGAAACGCTTTATCTCGATATTATTTGCATTTTGTATCCTGTTTACCAATACAGGATGGGCATTGAGTGCCCATTATTGTATGGGTGAGCGGGTCGGGATAAATCTACGTCATGCCAGTATTCCCCAAGGTGGCGCACATGAATGTTCCAAATGCGGAATGAAGAAAAGCGCGGCAGATAATGGCTGTTGTCAGGACCAGGAAGTAATTATAAAGAGTACACAGGATGCCCTCCTAACAGTGTTTTCCATTCACTTGAGTGTGAACGTTGCTGATTTGCCGATTCAGGATCTGAATTTCAGAGTTCGGAATTGTCCTGAATACGTGGTTGCGCCTATCTTGTCGTTTCAGCCGCACGGACCGCCTGGCGATCCTGGTCTGCCTATGTATATTCGCATTTGCGTATTTCTGATTTGATTTTTTGTTGACGAGCATTAGAATAGCTGTGGCCCCGGTTGGTCACGGCAATAACTATTTTTTTAACACCTAATCAAAGTACAAATATGAAATTCTCTTTTCTTGGCTTGATTGCTACAATATTTTTCATCTCCTGCGGTAATGGGGATGCAACCAACAATACATCTGCAACAGAACAACCGACTGCACCGGTTGCTGCAAATGAAAATTACACGCCGCCAACGGGTGTTAGCCTTAAAGTTAGCTTATCGCTTGCCCCTGTGACAAGCGGATATCTTGATTTAAAGAATGCTCTTGCTGCCGATAATGGCAAGGATGCTGCTAAAGCAGGAGAGGCTCTAGTAAACGCACTGAACGGGGTGGATACGTCAGAAATGACTGAACCTCAGAAAGCAAAATATACCAGCCTGGTTGGTGACATACGAGAACATGCGCGGCATATTGCCGATAACGGCGATAAGATTGACCATCAGCGCATGCATTTCAATATGCTTAGTGATTCCACCTATGAGTTGGCAAAAAATTTCGGTGGCGGGCGTAAATTATACCTAGCTTATTGCCCGATGGCCCGTGACGGACAGGGTGCAAGCTGGCTGAGCGAATTTGCAGAAATCCGTAATCCCTATTTCGGCGATCAGATGCTGGAATGCGGTGAAGTCAAAGAAGAATTGAAGTAATCTGTTTAATCCAAAAATTTTATGAAGAAGTTATTATTGGCGGTAGCCATGCTAATAGGCGTGGCCGGCTATGCTCAAATACAATCGGCATCATTAACAGCAAGTGGCCTTACCTGCAGTATGTGCAGCAAGGCGATCTATAAGGCTTTATTGACAGTTCCTTCTATCCACAAAGTGGATGCAGACATAGAAACCTCCTCTTATAAGATAGAGTTTAAGAAGAATGCGGATGTATCGCCGGAGGCCATCAGGAAAGTGGTAGAGGGTGCAGGTTTTGGCGTTGCAAAACTGGCGATAACCGCATCTGTGCCAAAAACAACGATTGAAGCCGACACCAGGTTGTCATTGCAAGGGGCCACTTATAAATTTATCAGGTCGAACGGCAAGATGGTGCAAGGCGTTCAGACTTTTACAGTAATCGGCAAGTCTTACCTTTCTCCGGCAGAGTGGAAGCAGTATGCGAAAGATGTTTCTGCAAAGAAAGAAAGCGGTGTTTATTTAGTAGCGCTATAAAACCAGGTGATGAAAAGGAAGATAAGAACCGCCATCTATATGCTGTGGTTGCTGAGTTGTTTTGAGGTTAAATCCCAGGAGCTTTTTGTGTATAGCGAACCTGCCAGCAATATGCCTGCCCATTCAATTGGTCTCAGGCTAAACAACTGGGTTATGAAAGAGACTGTAAGCGGCGCACTCAATTACCATCTTATTCCTGAATTGATGTGGGGGATAAATAAAAATTTGATGGTGCATGCCGAAGTTTTTATGAGCAATCGAAATCAGGGATTCGGGCCTGAAGGAGGTTCGTTATACGCCAAGTACCGCTTCTACAGCCACGATGCCGTTTACCGGCATTTTAGAATGGCTGCGTATGGACGGGCAAGTTATAATAATGCGCCCGTCCATCAGGACGAAATTGAAACAAATGGGCATAATTCTGGTTATGAAATAGGGTGGATTGGAACACAGTTGCTTCATAAACAGGCAATTTCTGCATCAGCCAGTTACGAATATGGTGTTATTCCCATATCGGGAAATGGCGAAGTAACCGGATCTGGCCATGCCGTCAATTACACCTTGTCAACCGGCAGATTGATTTTGCCCTCTTCCTATAAGGATTATGGGCAGACCAATTTCAATATTATGGTTGAGTTTTTGGGCCAGTATTTACCATCAAATGGCAAAAGCTATATGGATATTGCACCTTCAGTGCAATTCATCTTTAATAGTCAGACGCGGTTTGACATAGGTTATCGCCATCAGCTTTACAGCCGGATGAGTAGAACAGCACCCAGCGGATTTTTAATACGTCTGGAACATGTTTTATTCAACGCGGTCAGGTAGGCTTAAAATTTGTGCTATGGGAACGATTTTGGTAACTAAGAAAATGAAAAGAGAAACTATGAAAATCAACCTTTGGCTTGTCTGTATGATTTTTGTTCTGGTGCCGTTTATGGCACTGGCACAAAACAGCAAGATAATTTATACATGCCCCATGCATCCGGAAGTGCAGCAGACAGCACCAGGCAAATGTCCCAAATGCGGGATGGCATTGGTCAAAAAATCCGTTAAGGAAAAAACACCGGCTGCGGCACCAAAATCCAGAACACAGACAAAACCTGTAAAACCTAAGCAGGTACAGGAAGCTGCCCCTGCCGGTCATAAAATGGACATGCGGCCCGATACTGTCAAACAGGTATCTGTTGACAAGCAGGAAAGCAGTCAGGTGCATCACCACACGGAACGGGCGGAAAAACCGTTAGGTGTTATCACAGCGCCTCCTCCCCGGCTTGTTCGGTATGATTTATATGTACGTGATACGATGGTTCCTAAAATTAGTGGGAAGGGCATGCGTCATGCGATTGCAATCAATGGCTCTATTCCGGCTCCGACATTATATTTTAATGAGGGTGATACTGCTGAGATTTGGGTGCATAATGAATTGCATCACGAAACGTCGATACACTGGCATGGATTAATTTTGCCCAATACGGAAGATGGCGTGCCTTATTTGACAACGGCTCCCATCAAGCCGCACAAATCACACCGTTTCTATTTCCCGATCGTGCAGAGTGGCACCTTTTGGTACCATTCGCATACCATGAACCAGGAACAGGACGGGATGTATGGGGCATTCATTATCAACAAGCGCAAAGAAGCGGCCTATAAGCAACTGCCTGTTTTATTAAGTGACTGGTCGGATTTGCAAGGCGACGAAATCAACCGCAGTTTGCACAATCAGACTGACTGGTTTGCGATTAAAAAAGGGTCGGTCCAGAGTTATGCGGAGGCGATTGCCGCAGGACATTTTACGACAAAGGTGGAAAACGAATGGAAGCGCATGTTAGCGATGGATGTGAGCGATGTGTATTACGACCGTTTTTACATCAACGGTAAATCTGATAATCGGCAACCGCAATATAAAGCCGGGGATAAAATCAGATTAAGGCTTATCAATGGCAGTTCTTCTACCTATTTCTGGCTCACCTGGGCTGGCGGTAAAATGACAGTAGTTTCCAATGATGGTGAAGATGTTGAGCCCATCGAAGTTGATCGCCTGATAATGGGTGTCGCTGAAACATATGATGTCGTTGTGACAATTCCCGATGAGAGCCATAGCTATGAATTTCTTGCAACTGCGGAGGACCGTACCAAAAGCGCATCTTTATGGCTTGGAACCGGAACAAAAGTTATCGCCCCTCATCTGCCCAAGCTTAAATATTTCGAGGGCATGAAAATGATGAATGCCATGATGAAAATGAATGGCGATATGAAGATGATGGATGGCATGAAAATGACTAATCAGGTTATGGACATGAACACAGTCATGTACCCCGAAATTACCGGAGGGACTGAGGTGCCGTATGGGAATGTGGTAAAGGAGAGTTCGGCTACAGAACAGGGAAATGCCCCAAATAGTGGCAATCCTCACGCAGGGCATGGGATGGGACACTCAATGCCTGACAGTGAAACGGCTGAATCTGGCAATAACAGCATGGCTAATGGTGACTATATTGACGGCAAATGGCAGGATATGAACAGCGGCCCTGACGGGATAAAAACGCTTAACTATGGGATGCTGAAAGCGCCGAAAAAAACCACCTTGCCAAACTGGCCAACGCGAACGATCCATTTTGAGTTAACAGGAAACATGAACCGGTATGTGTGGTCCATGAACGGCAAAACTGTTTCTGAAACAGACGTGATTAAAATACGTAAGGGTGAAAATATCCGCATGGTAATTATTAATAACACCATGATGCGTCATCCGATGCACCTGCACGGGCATTACTTTAGGGTCATAAATGAGAATGGTGAATATTCTCCCCTCAAAAATGTACTTGATATTATGCCTATGGAAACGGATACCATAGAATTTGCCGCCACAGAAAGTGGAGACTGGTTTTTTCACTGTCACATTCTTTATCACATGATGAGCGGCATGGGTCGCATTTTCTCTTATGAGAACTCACCCCCTAATCCGCAATTGCCAGATTTGAAATACGCACGCAGGAAATTGTTTGAGGATGATCGTAAGTTTTACTGGCGGGCTAATATAGGTTTGGAAAGTAACGGTAGTGACGGAGAAATCCAGTATGCGAATACTCGTTGGGTTGCCGCCACTGAATGGCGTTTGGGTCTTAATCCGCAGAATGGTTATGAAAGTGAAACTTATGTCGGTCGTTACTTGGGCAAGATGCAATGGTGGCTGCCGTTTGTAGGGTTTGATTATCATTATAACAACAGAGCTAAAAAGCCCTGGCAGGCTGGATACGAGGTGGAGCGCAACATGTTTGGCCAAACAAGCAATCAGGCTAATCGTAAAACAGTGACGGCTGGTATTAGATATACGCTGCCGATGTTAGTCACTGCTGAAGGTCGTGTTGACGGGTTAGGAAAATTCCGTTTCCAGTTAGACCGCGAGGATATTCCTGTTACAAGCCGACTTCGTTTAAATTTGATGGCAAACACTGACAAGGAATACATGATCGGTTTCCGGTATGTTGTTGGCAAATTCTGGTCGCTATCTACTCATTACGATAGCGATATGGGACTTGGCGCCGGTTTAACAATCACCTATTAGTTAATTCAAACAGAGTTTGCGTCGAATTCGGTGGCAATCTCCAGCCAGAAGGCAGAGTGGATGAATAATGCCAACAATTCATAGGGCAGTTTATTTTAGCCAATATTTAGGTACTATTAGTACCTTTAAGGGTGTTTTTATAAACTATTTGTGGACAAAGTTTGAAATTAATGCTAATTTGGTACTATGAGTAACGACCTGGCATCCAAAATAAACAAACTATTATCCTCCCAGCCCTCTGGGGTGGTATTCCTTAGCGACTGGCTTGCTGAGCAAGGGTACAGCCTTGATTTGCAAAAGCGTTACAAAAAAAGCCAATGGCTCAAATCCATAGGGACAGGAGCCATGATACGGACAGGCGATGATGTGGGTTATGAGGGCGCTATATACGCTCTACAGCAGCAAGCATATACCAATATCCACCCTGGAGGGAAAACTGCCCTATCATTACACGGTAAATCCCATTATCTAGAACTGGCTCAAAACCAAGTTTTCCTATTCGGTGCCAAACGTGAAACATTACCTCTATGGTTCAGGAAATATGATTGGAGCGCAAAACTGTTATATTATACATCAGGGTTCTTACCCGAGAAAATGGGATTAGTTGATTACGAAGTCCGCAACTTCACAATAAAGATATCAACTCCCGCAAGAGCGATATTGGAGTGCTTATATCTCGCCCCAAAAGAGCAAAGTTTGATGGAATGTTACGAACTCATGGAAGGATTAAATAACCTACGCCCTAATTCTGTTCAGGAATTATTGGAGAATTGTAAATCTATCAAAGTCAAAAGACTGTTCCTCTACCTAGCAGAAAAAGCGGGCCATAGCTGGTTTAACTACTTAAAACTGGACTCGCTTGATTTAGGGAAAGGCAAAAGAAGCATCGTCAAAGACGGAATCTATATCTCAAAGTATCAAATAACTGTTCCAAAAGAGCTGGAAGAACATGGCAAATCAAACTTATAAGAACCAGGTAAAATTATTGCTGGATGTCCTGCCGGAAGTAGCTAAAGAAAAATGTTTTGCGCTTCACGGAGGCACAGCGATAAATCTATTCATACGTGATATGCCCAGGCTGTCGGTGGATATTGACCTTACTTATATTCCACTGGAGGATCGGATAACTTCAATTAAAAATATAAATGATGCCTTATTACGTATTAAAACAAATATTGAAGCTGCTATACCTGGAGTCTCGGTCGAACATAATCCCGATAGTGCAAAGCTACAGGTTGCAACACGAGAAGCCAGTATAAAGCTCGAAGTTAACCTGACAAAAAGAGGCGTATATACTGCTCCCCACGATTTACCCTTATGTGAGAAAGCACAAACCGACTTTGATATATTCTGCGTCATGCCGGTAGTTTCAACAGGTCTATTGTATGGGGGTAAAATATGTGCCGCACTAGACAGGCAGCACCCAAGGGATTTGTTTGATGTAAAGTACTTGTTAGAGCATGAAGGATTCACGGATGAAATTAAAGAAGGCTTTATCTTCTATCTTTTAGGAAGTGACCGACCCATAAATGAACTGATATATCCTAACATGAAAGACCAAAGGTCAGCGTTGGACAATCAGTTTAGTGGCATGAGTAACGAACCGTTCACTTATGAAGATTATGAACGAACCAGAGAAAAGCTTGTTCACATTATTCACGAAAACATCACGAATGAAGACAAATTGTTTCTCCTTAACTTTAAAAACCTAACACCCGATTGGAGTAAATATAATTTTGCAAATTTTCCATCTATTCAGTGGAAGTTGCAAAACCTGCAAAAATTAAAAGATACTAATCCAGAAAAGCATACGGCATTGTATGACGCTCTGAAGAAAAAGTTAGGTGAACTATAGTATAAAAAAACTCCGTAGAGATTGCTCTACGGAGTTTCACTTTCAAACTATTTTTTATAGTTTGAAGCTTAGTATTTCATCATCCAAGGCAGATACTTTATCACTCAGCACTGCTACGAAATACGATGTCAGTAATGTAATCAGGTTGGTATTATTGGTTTCAAACCTGTTATTCTGGCTATCCATTAACATCAACTTGCAGTTTTCATCACTTGCGAAAGTAAAGCCTCGCAAGTTATGCAGTGTGTTCAGCGTGTTCTGACGTTTCCCGGTCAAGGAGCGCAGCTCTTCAATCTTTTGGATACGCTCGTCTAATGAAGGCTTGACAGCTTCTGCCTGTTTCTCGTTTTGAGGTTTTGTAATCG
>CAZEZM010000045.1:0-215 GCA_964515955.1 uncultured Flavipsychrobacter sp.
GCGAGTTCGCTAACGCAAAAGAAAATCATTAATCAGTTAGCAAAAGTTAACAAACCGTCTCCAACAGGTTCTTTATCAACCACTTGCAAACACCCGTTATTGCTTTCGGTTAAACCCGTTAGTCGCAGAGTTAACAAAATAAGCGGCGAAATGCAATTAACTTATACGAAAATCATCAAGGCCACCCAGCCCGGCAGCACAGTAGTACAAATCTA
>CAZEZM010000045.1:305-12215 GCA_964515955.1 uncultured Flavipsychrobacter sp.
GAACGAAAGCCGGGTAGTGAGGTGCCGGAGAACTATAGCTTTCAGATAATCATCATTCCGACATCAAATCCATTTGTGCGGAATTTTATTTCAATTTCCAGGCATCAAAACGGAACAGAGTCACATTACATAACAAAAATTACCAATATGCAACCTGTTCAAAGCTTTGCATTTTTTTCTACTTTTACCAACTGTAATACTTTAAATCAAGACCGGTTATGGCGTATCAATTGTTAAAAGGTAAAAAAGGTATCATCTTCGGCGCGTTAGACGAGCGTTCCATCGCATGGAAAACGGCCCTGCGCGTGTGCGAAGAAGGAGGGGAAATAGTATTGACCAATGCACCCATCGCGCTGCGCATGGGCAAAATCAACGAACTGGCTAAACAGTGCAACAACGCGCAGGTAATACCAGCCGACGCTACATCGGTAGAAGACCTGGAAAACCTGCTGAACAAAAGCATGGAAATACTGGGCGGCAAGCTGGACTTTGTACTGCACTCCATAGGTATGTCGCCCAATGTGCGCAAGGCTATACCCTATACCGATACCAACTACGATAATTTTCTGAAGACACTGGATATATCCGCCCTCTCGCTGCACAAGCTGCTGCAAAGCTGCATGAAGCTGGATGCGGTGAAGGAATGGGGTTCTGTAGTGGCGTTGACTTACATCGCTGCCCAACGCACCTTCCCCGGCTACAACGATATGGCCGAGGCCAAGGCGCTGATGGAAAGCATAGCCCGCAGCTTTGGCTACCACTATGGTTTCGCCAAAAAGGTAAGGGTGAACACCATTTCCCAGTCGCCCACTATTACCACAGCCGGTTCGGGGGTTTCGGGTTTCGATGCCTTTTTTGAATATGCTAACAAGATGTCGCCGCTGGGCAATGCCTCGTCCGACGACTGCGCCAACTACTGCGTATCCATGTTCAGCGACCTGACACGTATGGTGACCATGCAAAACCTGTTCCACGACGGGGGCTTCTCCAACACGGGTGTCAGCCAGGCTATAGTAGAAGAAATGCAGAAAGCCGCGGGGGTTTCAGGCAGTTAAAAACCATTGTGCGGTAGCAATATAACCGTACGATAAGACGTTAAATGTTATATGCTGAAAAATATACTTACCGGTATTAGCCTGATATGTTTCATCACCGCACCCGCCATAGCACAGGTGGCAGGCGGGCAGCGGGCTATGGAATACCTGAGGCTGCCCAACGCACCGCATATCACGGCATTGGGCGGCATGAACGTCTCCAACCCCGATAAGGATATCAGCTTCGCATTGCAAAACCCCTCGCTGATGCGGCCGGGCCTGCACAACAACCTGGGGCTTAATTTTAATGCCTACTACTCCGGTATCAGCGTTGCCAATCTCAACTACGGTTATCATATACCCAAACTGGAAACGTCATTTACGTTTGGTGTGCAGTACCTGAACTATGGCAAATTTGCACTGACAGATATGCTGGGCAACCAGACGGGGGAGTTCAAGGCGAATGACTATGCCATCACTATCGGCGCATCCAGGCAATACCTCAACAAATGGCGTTACGGGGCCGCAATCAAGTACGCACAGTCTACCCTGCACGACAAGAATGCATACGCCGCGTTGGCCGATGTAGGTATTACTTATATGGATACCACCAGTATGATAACAATAGGTGCTGTGGCTAAAAATATGGGTGTGATGCTGAAAAAGTATAACCCCAACAACCCCGCCGAGCCCATGCCTTTCGACCTGCAACTGGGTATCACCAAGCGGTTCAGGTATGTGCCGCTGCGGCTGATAGCTACCATGCACCACCTGTACGAATGGGATATACGCTACGACAACCCCGCAGACAGGGAAAACAATAACCTGTTCAGCAATACGGATACCAGCAAGAAACAGAAAACCTACTTTACTGATAAGTTGTTCAGGCACTTTATTTTCGGGGCTGAAATACTGATAGGCAAGCGACTGCTTGTCAGTGCATCATACAACCACATGCGCCGTTCAGAGCTGATGATAAAGGATAAAACCGGTATGGCGGGCTTTGCCTACGGTGTCGGCGTAGACCTCAATAAATTCCAGGTGCATTTCGCGCGCTCGCATTATCATATTGCAGGTGCTTACAATGAGTTCGGGCTGAATATCGCCCTCAACAAATTAGTGGGTATTGGCAAATTGGGCAATAAGATACATTGGAGCGATACCTACCCCGACTGGGAGTTTTACTCCATACCGCCTACTTCTGCTCCCGCTGATGTTTCGGGAAATTAAACAGGATAGACGTCAGCACAGGGACAATGAATATGGCTATGCTGAGGAAAGAGGTAACTATGTCCCCCCATACGGTAGGGTGTTCGCCCAGTGGCAAATGCTTCCCTTGTGACTCCAGGCAAGCCTGCGGCCCTTCCAGGAACAGCGCAAACTCAGAGCAAGGGTAAAAATGCGCCACCATGGCTAAAGTAAGCTTCAGGCCCAATATGCCGATAACCGTGTAGGCACATACGCTCAGGAATGGGTACTTCTCCATCAGCCGTACAAAGCCCTGCGCTACGAAGCGCATAGCCAGTATGCCAATGAAAACGCCCACCCATATCAGGATGATGTTTTTAGTGTAGGCGTTGGCGGCTATTACATTGTCGATAGAGAAGGCCAGGTCCATAAGTTCTACCAGTATCACGGTAGACCAGAATGGCCCGAAAGCGCCGAGTGTTTTGCGGTACAGCCAGCTGCGCCTCTTGCGCTCCAGTTCTTCTGCTATGGTTTGCGGGTCTTCGTCTTCTTTCTTCTTTTTGGTGAAGAAGTATTTGATGGCCAGTATCAGCAGGTATATACCACCCACGGGTTTAAACCACCATATCTGTATGAGCATTGCGGCAAACAGCAGGCATATACCCCGGAATACATAGGCGCCGATTATACCGTATTTAAGGGCCTTCTTACGCTGGTCTTTTGGCAGGTCCAGCACCATAGTGGCCAGCACGGCGGCATTGTCAACCGAAAGCAGGCTCTCTATCAGTATCAGGTTGAGAATAACGGTGAGCGAAGGGACGGGCTTATCAATTATCTGTTGAAATAGTTCCTGAAGATTATCCATTGCTGAGCACTACTTTGACGGCGAGTTCTTTTCAAAAAAACAGGGCAAAGATACCATATATTATAACCTGTACAGTTTTTACAGTTTACATTATTTCAGCAGCTTGTAATGTGCCGTACTTCCGCTACCGGTTTGTATTTCCAGCAGGTAGCAGCCTTTGGGTAAGTTGGCTGCAGGAATGTACACTTTTCCTGTTGAAGTACCGTTCCACATTTCCCTGCCGCTAACATCTAATAGCAGCAGACCGGCCCCGTGCTGTAAGTTGTCAATATGCCAGCCATCAGTAGCGGGATTAGGATAAATAGTTGGCCCCTGCAGTACCGCATCGTCTACTGATAAAAGGTTAGGGTCGTGCTGGGTAGTGCCCGTCTTATTGACAATGTGGTCTTCAGGGTCTACCACTACGCTGGTGATAGTATTCTGCCAGTTAAACTTCAGGTAGTTGGTAGTATCGGTGATATTGATGGTAACGGTAGTATCACCATTAGCGGAGTTCAATGTAATCTGCAGTGGTATATTAAACGCTCTTACAGAGGGATGAGAAGTAGTCTGTATTACCTTGAGTAATGTTATCCCCAGGTATTGGTCCCACTTAACAGAGAACAGCGGGTAGCCCTGGCCATACACCCACTGCCTGAAGAAGCTGTCCAGCGGTTTGCCATAGGTTTGCTGCATTACCTGTTGCAGGTCGGCTGTGACAGCGGTGCCATACTTATACTGCTGTTGGTATGCCCGCAACCCTACGAAGTACAGGCTGTCATGCGGAGCCATGTAGCGTAGCATGTGTGCGACGGCAGCACCTTTGTTATAAGTCAGCCTGCCGTCGAATATCCTGTTCACATTCGTAGTGTCATTCACCCATACGCTACCGCCGGGTTGGGTCATTACCTGGTTATATACAAAAGTACGCGTAGCTTTTGCGGCTGCATTGCCCCAGTAGTGTTCCAGGAAGAGCTGCTCAGTATAAGTAGCCATGCCTTCACTCAACCAAATATCTTCCCACTTGCCATACGTAACACTGTTGCCCCACCATTGGTGTGCAAGTTCGTGCGCTATGAGCGTGGTGCGTATGTTAGGCGTACTCATAAAGGTCATGGTTTGGTGCTCCATACCACCTGACAGAATGGTCATACAGTGCCCGTACTTTTCCTGGTAAAAAGGGTATTTGCCAAACACTTTAGAGAAATGGTCTATCATCACCCCTGTACTATCCAGCAGCGATTTAGTATTGGGCGTGAAAAAAGTGGCACTGTCATAGTAGTAGTTCTGCACCAGCATAGAATCATTGCTGCCATCGGTAAAGTGCATGTAATAGCTGTACTCTTTGTATGGGGCTACTGCTACGCAAATAAGGTAATAGTCTATGGGGTAAGATGTCTTCCATTCGTATCGGTGTTTGCTACCCGGCAAGGTAGTAGTGGTCTTTAAAAGCCCGTTGCTGCCTGCCTTCAGTGTATCGTCCACGGTCAGCCACATGGTTACAGAGTCGATCTTATCTTGTATAGATTGTTTACAGGGCCACCAGTCATCAGCAAACAGGTCGTCGCTGAGTGAATACATCAGTTGTGTACCTGATGGTAGGGTAATATGATGCAGCCCGCCCGTAAAGAACTGGCCATTCCCACCTGGTGCCGTTCCGTGATAAAATACCTGTACAGTAAAGTCAGTATTAGCCGCCAACGGAGTATTCAAGGTCACTTTCCTGACAGCACCTGTGCTGCTTATATTTGTATTCAGCTGTCCGTTTATCTTCAGTGAGTCTATGGTCATAGCGCTGTGCAGCTCGAATGCGTACAGGCCGAAGTTGGCAATATTACTAGTGGCATAAGTGGTGACATCGCCGCTTACATATGTAGATGTATTAGATAGTGACAGGTTGAACTTCAGTCCCTTTACATCATAATCATTCTCTTCAGGCGTAGCCACGGTAGTCTTATGCTGCGCCCGGCTCTTGCTACCTGAGCAATAGTTAGCATAACTATTAGTTGCCACAAGAGTTATCAAAGACAGGATGCCTAAAAACTGGAGTTTCATGCTAAGTATTTTATAATCGTATTAATTTCTTTGAAGTTAACTTATTTCTGCCATCCTCCGGCGATGCAGGCTGCCAGCACAAATCTCATTACCATAAAGTTACCTATAATAGCCCGTTTAAAATCACCCTAAAGGGGGTACGCCGCAAGTGATGTATATTGCGTAAATTTATCATAATTACAGCACCCAAAAATACCGTTATGAAAATACAGCCAACCGGAAAAACAGGTTTCATTTGCAAATCATTACTATGGTCGCTATTGCTGTATATATGCGCAGCTTGTGTGTTCAATTGGCAGGGTGTACAATCCGTATTCGGCAGTGGAGATAATGAGCCTGTTGTTACTGCTAACAACAGTTCCTACGACCACCTTCATACTATTAAAATTTCTGCCGATAGCCTGCACAGGCGTATACATATTGCGGATGGTATAATCCGCTATCTCCGCATACTTTTACCTTAATTAAGGGTACAGGGTATTGATGAATTGCTGTGTCCAGGTATCAATTGATTCCCGGTTGCGGATAATGTTGGATTGGAAATTCTGAAACTGCCCTATGAGTTGCCTTTGCCTGTCCAGCCTGTCTTTCAGTTTCCTTTTGTTGGCACCTGTAGCGGTGTCTAACGCTACCTGGTTGGATTGTATAAAATCATTCATGGCATCTGATACATCTTTGAACAATGTTTTCGCCGCGCTCTCATTACCTTCATTCAGGTACGAGGTGAGCTGCCGTACTTTTGACTGGAATATTATCCGCGGGTCAGGCTGTGGTGGATAGGTGCTATCTTCCTGCGCCACTAATGACAGGGGGGCGAGTATTAAAAGAAGTAAGTATAAGGCATGTTTCATGCGGTGGCTTTGTATAAAGATACAAAGCCGGTACGACTTTATCAGTCATTTATCTGCGCCTCTTCTCCATACATTTGCGTCCTGTACTTCAGCGATGGAGATTTGATAAGCGGCCCCATATTGAACTGTGCCCATTTTTCGTCCACGCTTTGTATAGTTGTATCATCCGCTGCAATGATATTGGGCCATGGGCGTTCAAAGCCATCGAAGGCTTTTGTTTTACGAGTGCCGTCCAGCCCTATGATATTCTTGTCCGCCCCACCGTAAAAATGGTCGCGTTTTGGGTCCAGGTTATTGCAGAAACGCCATAAGGTATCGGCAATATCCTGCACATCTACCGTATGTTCAACATACAGTATCATTTTTATACCTGCCAGCTCTCCTCTGCTAGATAACTCCTTATGCAGTTCTTCCATATGCCCTTTCCTGTTTTTTTCTACCGATACAAAGAGTACAGGCAATTGCATATTGCGGGCCAGGGAATCGTTGATACCGTTAATTTCAGGGAACATATTGCGTATCGCCTCTACAGAAAAATCTTTGTGCAGGGTAAAGGGCTGCCTTGGTGAGTTGATCTCTTCCTCCCATTTCTTTGTGCCATCAATACACATCTTACCCCCGAAGCCCAGCTTACTACAGCTATGGTCTAATACATCCATTGGCCCCTGGCTGAAGTATATGTCTGAAGCTGCATCCATGTTGTTGAACACATATTGCGCCAGCGTCTTATAATCGTTGATGTCCACCTTGTCATCTGCAATTACCAGTATCTTGTTAAACATCATCTGGCCCGCACCCCACATGGCATTCATCACCTTTTGTCCCTGTCCCGCATATTCTTTGTGTATAGATGTAATCACCAGGTTGTGAAACACACCCTCAACCGGCATATTCATATCCACTATTTCGGGCACCATCGTCATTTTGATGGGTGCGAGGAAAATGCGTTCAGTAGCCTTACCCAGCCAGGCATCTTCCTGTGGTGGTATACCTACTATGGTAGCGGGATATACCGCATCTTTCTTGTGCGTGATGGCTGTAACATGGAAACGGGGATAAAAATCGGGCAATGAGTAGTAACCCGTATGATCGCCGAAAGGGCCTTCCCATATGAGTTCTTCATTCGGGTCAACGTATCCTTCTATAATAAAGTCCGCATCAGCAGGCACTTCCAGTTCAGGCTGTGTAATACATTTCACCAGTTCCACACGCTTTTTGCGCAGGAAACCTGCCAGCATGTATTCATCCACATTTTCGGGCAATGGTGCTGTGGCAGAATAGGTATAACAAGGGTCGCCGCCTATGGCAACTGCTACAGGCATTAACCTGCCGAGTTTTTTATATTCGTTGAAGTGCTTTGCAGATACCTTATGCTTGTGCCAGTGCATACCCGTCATGGTAGGGGTAAATACCTGCATGCGGTACATACCTATATTCCGTATACCGTTATTCGGGTCTTTGGTATGGATGGCAGGCAGGGTGATGAAACGCCCTCCGTCTTTGGGCCAGCATTTAAGTATGGGCAATTTTGATAAATCAGGAGTAGGCATGACTACTTCCTGGCAGGCACCACGGCCGCTTACCACTTTAGGCATCCACGATGCGAACTTGCCGAGCTGCGGCAGCATAGCCAGCTTTTCCAGCAAGCCGTTTTTAGGGCCTGTCATCATTTTGAACAGGTTCTCTATTTCTCCCGCTATTTCGTCCAGGTGGTTTACACCCAGGGCTATGCACATACGTTTTTCGCTACCCATACTATTGATGAGCAAAGGGAAATCCGTACCGGTATTTTCGAATAATAATGCTTTGTTCCTGTCCGGTGTTTTTGATACCCTGTCTGCAATCTCTGCAATCTCCAGCACGGGGTCAACAAATGTGTTGATGCGCACCAATTCGCCTTCTGCTTCCAGCTTGTCTATAAACGCCTTTAATGATTTGTATGCCATGATTCTTTATATGCCCGTTGTAAAGTTAGCACAGTAGCAGCTAATGATGACAAATAAGCATATAGGGTATATTAATAGTATTTTTGCCGGCATATACATGAGCGCAAAGAGCAGCCATATTACAAAACTGTTAAGTGTATCAGCTATAATACTGGCATGTATTGTAGCGGGCAGATTTATCTGGTCGGCTACGGCTGTGTTGTATGAAAATACTGCCAACAAGCACTGGCATAATGAACGCTACCTGTCAAGAAAAAACAATACCCTGAATATAGCGGCGGTGGACTCGTGCGTGCGCCTGCTGCAAACAGGGGACCTGCTGGTGAGGCGGGGCGATGACATGACCAGCTATATGCTATCGCAACTCAACACTAAAGACAAAACCTACTCGCACTGCGGTATAGTTGTAATAGAAGGCGGTTATCCGTACGTGTACCACAGCATAGGTGGCGAGGATAACCCCGACCAGGTAATCAGGCGCGACTCTGCACATTACTGGTGCTCCCCCGCCAATAACCTAAGCTTTGCCGCTTACCGTTATACCGTTTCGGATAGTGTAAAACATAGATTTGTCCGATATGTCCGTGGTTTTTACCGGGAGAAACGCATGTTTGATATGAATTTCGACCTGCAGACGAACGACAGGTTGTATTGCTCGGAAATGATATATAAAGCCCTTGGCAAAGCTACAGGCGATGATGATTGCATACAACTATCAAACAATTACGGACGCAGGTTTGTTGGGGTGGATGACCTGTACCCCGCAGGGTGTACAGAACCGGTTTGCCGGATTGGATTTAAGTAATACCTTTGTTAACAGCAAAATAATAACATGATGTACAGGAAATTGACAGTGTTTTTTGCCGCCATACTGATGATAAGTATGTCCGCTTGTAACAAGAACAACCCCGAAGCTGTAGCCAAGCAGTTTTTAAATGGCTTCTATCATATGGATTATGATAAGGCAAGGCAAGTGTCTACTGAAAAAACCATAGAACTGGTTAACCTGATGGAGCAATTTGCCGTTAACTACCCTGATTCTGTAAAACAGAATGCAAAAAAAATTGGCATAGAAATAGTAAACATACAGGAAGAGGGTGATAACGCTACCGTGACATATACCGTGTCGAACGAGCCCGGTGAGCAAAAACTAAAACTGGTAAAACAAAATGGCCAGTGGTTGGTAAGCCATTCCAAACAAGATAATATGGATGAAGAAGACTATGATGAATCGTTGGAAGAGCTACCGGCTGAAGCAGCACCGGTTACTGACACCGCATCAGTTTAAACATAATCCGAGGATATATTGTACGGGGCTGCACTGAGTGCGGCCCTTTTATTTTATATAGTAGCCCCGAAGAACATATAACACAGGACGATAGATGTGATGATACCAACGAGGTCTGCCAGCAACATATAGCCGATAGTGTAGCGGGTATTGCGCACTGCCACTGCACCAAAGTAAACGGCAATAACATAAAAGGTAGTATCAGAAGACCCCTGCATTATACTGGATAGCCTGCCTGCAAAAGAGTCGGGGCCAAACGTATTCATAGTATCCACCATCATACCGCGGGCGCCGCTGCCACTCAGCGGGCGTATCAGTGCAGTAGGTAATGCATCAACAAATGCCGTATCCATACCCGTAGCCACAAACAAGGTTTTCATGCCATTAATGACTATATCAAATGCACCGCTGGTACGCAGCAGACTGATGGCTACCAGCATACCCACCAGGTAAGGAATAATCTTAATAGCTGTTTCAAAACCACCTTTAGCGCCGCTCACAAAAGCATCGAATATGTCAATCTTTTTGTAGACTGCACCCAGCACTATGGCAATAAAAATGAAGAGTATTAATCCATTACTCAATACCCCGGAAAAACTTTGCACACCATCAAGCGTTAGTGATGTAACATATACCACCAGCAAGGCTATAACCGATGAAATACCTAATATCCAGGCCAGAATTACAGGTTGAAAAAGGTTAATCTTTTGTTTGAATGAAACCATAATCATAGCCGCCATAGTAGCCATGAATGTAGCTATCATACATGGGATAAATATGTCAGTAGGGTTGGCGGCACCCATTGATGAACGGATAGCTATAATACTCACAGGTATCAATGTAAGGCCGGAAGCATGCAGGCACAGGAACATGATTTGTGCATTGGAAGCGGTGTTCTTATCAGGGTTTATTTCCTGCAGGCTTTCCATTGCCTTCAATCCGAAAGGGGTGGCTGCATTATCAAGCCCCAGCAGGTTGGCAGAAAAATTCATCATCATATGCCCAAACGCGGGATGCCCTTTGGGCACCTCCGGAAATAATCGTGAAAAGAAAGGCCCGATAATCCTCGACAACAGGTTAATACCTCCGGCGCGCTCCGCAATGCCCATCAACCCCATAAACAGTGCCATAATACCAATCAGCCCGATACATATATTTACTGCTACTTTGCAGGTTTCGATGATACCGTCGTTGTGTTTATGTAAAGTTTTGCTTACCTCTCCATAAGACATTATACTTATGCCGGGGTATATAGATATATATGCCCCGGCTTCAACGCTTTCGGGGTTGTCAGTTATTAGTACAGAGGGGGCATTCGCACTATCCGCTGCTGTATAACCAAAAGCCTGTATATGCTTTTCAAATCCTTCTCTTGAGCTGAAGGTTTTTGTACCAGGGGCATCCGCAGCAATATAGTACACTGTCTCATACTCATCAGAAGACTTACCCGTCACCATTCGGCTGAACACTTCCTTATCATTATAGAAAGTGAATTTGAAGCCGGCCATGGCAATAGCGACAATAATAAATGCAGCCCAGATTTTGCTTAATGCCATACCAATGGATTAAGTTTTGAAGGTAAAAAAACTTAACTATTTAAAAGGAATATTTACCTGTGTTACGTCAGGTAGTTTGTTTGCTGATGATTTGCGGCAGGTCAGGGGCCTCATACGATTCCATTTTATCCAGTAGTTCAGGTAGAGAATCGCTGAACATAAGGATGCCGCGTGCACATTCTCCCAGGAAGCCCTCCTGTACCATCGTTGTGTTCAGTGCTTTTAATGCGTCGTAGTAACCATTAATATTAAGCAGGCCAATAGGCTTTGTATGCATACCCAGTTGTCCCCATGTCAGCATTTCAAACATTTCATCCATAGTGCCCCAGCCCCCCGGCAATACCAGTATGGCATCACAACGCTCGTACATTACCAGTTTGCGCTGATGCATGGTGCTTACTACTACCAGTTCTGTCAAGCCTTCGTGTACTATCTCTTTATTCCGCAGAAAGTCAGGTATTACCCCTGTTATTTGCCCGTTGTTGTTCAGCACCCCATCGGCAACAGCGCCCATTAAGCCTATCCGTGCTCCGCCATATATCACATGGAGCCCTTTTTCCGCCAGTATTCGACCTGTTTCGTAAGCCTGTTCGCGATACGTATCATTATATCCGTCTCCGGAACCACAATAGACAGCCAGGTTTTTCATATGTGTTTCTACATTGATGTATTTTTCAAAGTTAAGGGTAAAAGACCCAAATGTTTTTTTAAAAATTAGTTTAAAAATACTACGCCCCTGTGCTAATAAAAAAGCCCGGTATTGGTTACCGGGCTTTGCTGTAATAATGAAATGTTACTGTACTACCAGCTTCCTCATGAGTTTTACGCCATCGGCCTGTAGTTCTACAAAGTACACGCCTGCGGGTTGTCCTGTCATATCCATTTCCTGGTAGAACATACCGCCCTCATAAGTGTATGATTGCTGATGTATTAATTGGCCGGTCATATTAGTCACACGTACGTTCACGTTGCTGACATCAGCCTGGGTGCTAAACTGGACATAAAATCTGCCACTCGTAGGGTTAGGGTGTACATTAAACCCGGTCAGTTGCTCTGCTCCATTAATACCTGCGCGTATGGGCTTACGGAAAATCAGTACATAATCCTCTGTTTCACCCGAGGTATAGGGTCCGCATGCGCTGTCCGAT
>CAZEZM010000046.1:0-9264 GCA_964515955.1 uncultured Flavipsychrobacter sp.
CGAAAAAAGCAGCCCCTAAGAAGGCAGCAAAAAAAGCAGCTCCTAAAAAAGCGGCTAAGAAAGCAGCCCCTAAAAAGGCAGCTAAGAAAGCAGCCCCTAAGAAGGCAGCTAAGAAAGCAGCTCCTAAAAAAGCGGCTAAGAAAGCAGCTCCTAAAAAAGCGGCTAGAAAAGCAGCTCCAAGGAAAGTTGCGGCTAAAAAGAAAAAATAAGATCGCTCCAACGATCAAAACTCTAGAAAGAGGTTGTTTATACAACCTCTTTTTTTATGCCCTTACGTTTCCGCGTAGTATTTTACCGCTGTAAAATTGATACCAGGGCAAATGGAGATGACTACAACGCCGGTACCGGAAGAAAGGCGCCATTTTCATACGTTTGACGCACTCAGGTTTTTCGCGTTTTTCAAGGTGTTCCTGCTGCACCTGCCCATCACGGCATTCCCTTGGTTCAATTACCTGCGGGCGGGCGGCGGCATCGGCGTACAGTTCTTCTTCGTGCTCAGTGGTTTTCTTATTACCTACATTATACTGGAAGAGAAAAGCCGTACCGGTCAGTTTAACCTCAGGCATTTTTTCGCCCGCCGCATACTGCGCATATGGCCGCTCTATTACCTGATGATACTGGTGGCGTTCCTGACACCCTATATTACTGAACAGTTATTACACGTCGCCGCATCGTCCCAAGGGTATGTGCCCGAATGGTGGAAGTCCCTGCTCTTCCTGGAAAATTATAAGATGATGGCTACGGGCGAACATCCCAATGTATCGCCGCTGGGGGTGATGTGGTCGCTTTGTATCGAAGAGCATTTTTATATCATCTGGGGCTTGCTGTTGTATTTTATACCTGTGCGCAGGTTGCCGGTTGTAATTATATGCTCTGTTTTCCTGGGGTACACCAGCCGTTATTTCTATGCAGGGTATGGCGTACCTGCATTAGATATTTTCACCAATATCGACCTGTTTGCTTATGGTGCCGTGCCGGCCTACCTGCTGATTACACGCCGCTTTGCTACTGAGAATGCCCTGTTGCGTGTCCCTCTTTGGGTGAAATTATTATTCGCGGCCGTGCTGCTGATAGTAGTGCAGGTATGCTCTCAATACACCAACGATGACTTTGCTTTCGTTAAACTCACCACTGTGCTCGGGGTTATGTTCGCCATACTCATATCTTTTACCATTCCGCAGCATACCCGTTTCCGCATCGGCGATAAGCATATACTCAGCCGCCTGGGCCTGTACACCTATGGATTGTATTTATACCACACCATCGTCATTAGCCTGCTCAGGGCTATATATCCGGCCATGGGGTTGAGTACAGACACCGGGGGCGGAGCAATTTTATTTACCATCATTGCGCTGCTGGCCACTATCCTGTGCAGCATGGCATCTTATTATATATTCGAGCGGCCATTTTTGAAGTTGAAGAAGTGGTTTCGCTGATAGAAACCCTTTATCTCGCTATTTTGGCGCGTAGTCTTGCCCCCAATCCATTAACTTTGCCACGCTTGTAAAGAATTAATTATGATACAGTTTGACAGGTTTACATTGGAGAATGGATTGAGGGTAATAGTACACCACGACGCGAATACACCTATGGTGGCGGTAAATGTATTGTACGATGTAGGTGCCCGCGACGAGGACGAGCAGCGTACAGGTTTTGCACACCTGTTTGAGCACCTGATGTTTGGCGGCTCTGAAAACATACCCGAGTACGATGAGCCCCTGCAAATGGCGGGTGGTGAGAACAATGCTTATACCACCAACGACATCACCAACTACTACGTTCAACTGCCACTGCAAAATATAGAAACAGCATTCTGGTTAGAGAGTGACAGGATGAATGCACTGGCCTTCAGCGAGAAGAGCCTGGACGTGCAACGCAAGGTGGTATGCGAGGAATTTAAAGAACACTACATCAACAAGCCCTATGGCAATGCATGGGACCTGCTGCGTACGCTGGCATACAAAAGGCACCCCTACAAGTGGATGACCATAGGCAAGAAGCTGGAACATATAGAAGAAGCGCAGTTGCAGGATGTGAAAGACTTCTTCTACAAACATTACCGCCCTGCCAATGCTGTACTCTGCGTAGCGGGGAATGTTACTACAGAGCAGGTGAAGATACTGGCCGAAAAATGGTTTGGTAATATACCAGCGGGTGAAAAATATGTGCGCAACCTGGAGCAGGAGCCACGGCAAACGGCTCCTAATGAAATAGTACACGAAGCCGATGTGCCGCTGAATGCTATTTACAAGGCATGGCATATGGATGGCAGGTTATCGCCCGGCTACTATGCGCTGGACCTGGCTACCGAAATAATGGGCAACGGTTTCGCATCAAGGTTACATCTGAAGCTTGTAAAAGAAAAAAAACTGTTCAGCAATATCAACTGCTACCAGACAGGCAGCCTCGACCCCGGGCTGGTGGTAATAGAGGGCAAAATTGTAGAAGGCCAAACCATAGAAGAAGCTGAAGCCGCTATCAACGAAGAACTGGAAAAGTTGCTGGACCTGGGCGTAACAGGCGAGGAACTGCAAAAGGCAAAGAACAAAATAGAAGCGATGATGATTTTTGAAGACATGTCATTGCTGTCGCGCGCCAACAACCTGGCCTTTTACGAACTGCTGGGCGATGCCCACCTTATCAACAAAGAGTTGGAAAAATACAACGCGGTCACGGCCGATTTCCTGCTGGAAACGGTAAGGAAAGTTTTCAGGAAAGAGAACAGCAATACACTGATATATAAAAAGAAGAACGGATAATAACTATGCTCTTTGAAGGAAAGATAACAGCAGACAATACATTCAGCAACCGCATTACCGAGCTCTTCGGCATACAGTACCCCATTATTCAGGCGGGTATGATATGGGCTTCGGGCTGGAGGCTGGCATCTGCCGTGAGCAATGCGGGCGGCCTGGGCATAATTGGCGCAGGCAGTATGTACCCCGATGTATTGAGAGAGCATATACAGAAATGTAAAGCCGCTACGAGTAAACCTTTCGGTGTCAACCTGCCATTGTTATATCCTGATATTGACAAGCACATAGCCATCATACTCGAAGAGAAAGTGCCCATCGTATTCACATCGGCAGGCAACCCAAAAACATGGACAAAAACGCTGAAAGACGCAGGTATAAAAGTGGTGCATGTAGTGAGCAGCGCTAAGTTTGCCAAAAAGAGTGAAGATGCAGGTGTAGATGCTGTAGTGGCTGAGGGCTTTGAGGCGGGAGGACACAACGGTCGCGAGGAAACCACCACGCTCTGCCTCATACCCATGGTGCGCGAAGCGGTGAACATACCCGTAATAGCCGCCGGAGGCATTGCCACAGGCCGTGCTATGCTGGCGGTAATGGCACTGGGTGCGGAAGGTGCACAGGTGGGCAGCCGTTTTGTATGCACGCCCGAGGCCAGCAGCCACCAGAATTTTAAGGAGGCCGTAGTAAATGCGCAGGAAGGAGATACCATACTTGCGCTGAAAAAACTCACTCCCGTACGCCTGATAAAAAACGATTTCTACGTAAAAGTAGCGGAAGCGGAAAATGCCTGCGCTACAATAGAAGAATTGAATACACTACTCGGCCGCGCCCGTGCCAAAAAAGGCATGTTTGAAGGCGACCTTGCAGAAGGAGAACTGGAGATAGGGCAGATAAGCGGGCTAATACATGATATAATACCCGCCGCGCAGGTAGTGGCCGATATGTGGAAAGAGTTTGTTGCAACAGCAGCACAGCCTTTCCGCTATTAATCAGCACTACCGTTAATCACCCTTTAATACCCACAACTTCTCTGCAATGATTTTTGTTATGCAATCAGTAAAATTTGTACTTTAGTTTTGCATACAGAACATACAGAGGATGAAGCCCCTGCATCATTTATGGCAAAAAGCTATCGGGAATAGCAAAGAATTCTCTAACGAACAGAGGATTGTCAACGCCATTCTCCTCATAACCTTTTTTGTTGTCATAGCTTACCTGCTGGCAGGAATCTTCGCCATGGCTACACATTTTTCAGGGGTAGTGCTGTCTTTACTGTCAGGCTTGCTGCTGGTTTTGCCCCTGTTGTATTACTTATCGAGGTACCAACGTAAGACGCAGACTGCTATTATAACTTATGCTATACTTAGCTATGTGGTACTCATTACCAACTATTTCTTCAATTCAGGTATTGATGGCCCTACATTGCTGGTGTTTTTCGTTATTTACAACCTGCTTATAGCCATTACCTCACCACGGTTGTATATACTCTGGGTGGCACTGCACACCGCCACAGTCAGTTTCCTGCTGTGGTACGAATACAATAACCCCGGCGGAATACCCGGTGTGTACACCACGCGCGAAGAACGTTTCATTGATATACTCTCCACTTACCTGGTCAGCCTCGGTTTTATTTCAATAGTTACCGGCTACCTGCGTATCAGCTACAAAAAAGAACAAAAAAAGGTAGAAGCACATGCCCGGAGGATTGGGGTACAAAGCCGAAAAATATCCATGCAGAACAACAACCTGAAAAACATCATACAGGAGCGGGATAAACTGTTCTCCATCATCTCGCACGATATGCTGGGGCCTTTGTCGTCTATACAAAGCTACCTGGAGCTGGTGACCGAAAACCCGGAGCTGGATGAAATGGAAATGAAGCAGGAACTGCTCAACCTCACCAAAAACACCTCGGGCATGCTTAGGAATATACTCGTATGGTCTAAAAGCCAGGCTCAGGGCGTGCAGTTGCACAAAACGGAAACCAATATCAACGAACTCATATCTCAGATACTGAACGTACAGCGCTCGATTGCTGCTACCAAGGGTATAGATATTGTAATGAATACCGAAGACGAGCTCTATACCATTACCGACCCGGAAATACTGAAACTGGTAGTGCGCAACCTCATCAACAATGCGGTGAAGTTTACCCCGCAGGGCGGTATCATTACTGTAAGTATTGGCCAGGAAGATAACGGCTGCCTGGTATCGGTACAGGACACCGGCATTGGCATGACCGAAGAACAGCAGCAAAAACTATTCACTACCGAAGTAAAATCGACCTACGGCACGGGCAACGAAAAAGGGGTGGGACTGGGCCTTAGCCTCAGCAACGAATTTGTAAAACTCCTCGGCGGAAAAATTATGGTACAAAGCAAACCCAACGAGGGTTCTGTATTCAGCGTGTATTTGCCGGCGGCGTAATTCCTAATCTATCAAATCCCCGCCATCCTCCAGCAAATTCATATCAATACTGTCCATACCCGCTATACCGTCTATTGAGCCGCGTATATGCGCCGAACTCAGCAGTATTTTTTCCAATTGCTTTTCACGGGCCTTCCATATCCGCTCCATAGCATCGCGCTCTTTCTGTATTGATATCTTCATACTCATAAAGCCCTCGCGTATCGCCTTCCACTGTTCGGTAAATTCTGAGCCCGTCAGGTAGTTGTACAGCAGCGTCATCTTATCGCCCTTGTTTTCCTGGCTTTTGGCTACGCCATATACACGTATCACCGTATCGCGCAGTAGCTGCGCCACAGCCTTCACCTCGCTGAAGGAGCATACCCACACCCCGTTCATTTCGCCAAAGCAATCCATATCCTTCGGCATGGCCTGTGTCACCAGTACGGCTATATCGGCACCCTGCCCCCGCATGTCGGCTTTCAGTTTGTCTATCCAGTCGGCGCTGAAGTCTTTGGTGCGCTTGCTCTCATAGATGATCTTTCCGCACTCCTGCCCCAGGTTGTTGCGCACGGTTTGTATACAGTCGGCCCCGCGCACGCCCTTGCCTACCTCGCTTATTTCGTCAAACACAAATGTCCCCCGCAGCAGTTCTTCCAGCGCCAGTTCCTGCACCTCGCCCTGTAGCTGCATCGAGCGTTGCTCAGCTTTGCGGCGCATCTCTTCCACCAGTTTCTTCTGGTCTTCCAGTTGCTTTTCGTATTCTTTAAACCTCATCTGGTTGCGCTCCTCTTCCTGCTTGCGTATATCCTGGGTCAGCCTGGTGGCCTCTTCGTTCAGGCGCTTCTGCATTTCCAGTTCCAGTTCCTTCTCTTTGTTCAGTAGCTCCTGTTCTTTTCTTAAAAAATCCAGCTCCTTCCTCCTTGCCTCTATCAGTTTGGCCTCATTATCCGCGTTCTGCTGTTGCAGAAATTTCATCTGTGTTTCGTAATCGCCCTCCAGTTTCTTTTTCACCTGCTCCTCTACCTGCGCGGTGAACTTCTTGCGCTCCTCAGCTACAAATTTGTGTATCTCGTCCTCTTTTTGCTGCAGTTGCGCCCTGAACTCATCTTCCTTCTTCTTCTGCCAGTCTTTCATCTGCAGGCGCAGTTGGCTTTCCACCTCGGCGCGTACCGCATCGTTGGGCTGAAACTCATGGGCGCATTGGGGGCATTTTATCAATGTGGTCATATATTGCTGATTATTCTCTTATGCTGAAAATACAAAGTTATGAATGATTGGCGGAGGTTATTATTTTTACCTGATATCTGATGGCCATATTGCGATACTCGCTCATATTATTCTGCTGTATAGCGCTGATAGCGCCTGCCACTGCGCAGGTGCCCGATGCTGCTGCCCGGCGGTATAACGATGCCATACAATACCGCCTGAAGCGCAACGACAGCATGGCATACATAGCCATGAACGATGCCATACAGAAACACCCCGCCTATGCCGATGCCTATAGCACGCTGGGTGCCTGGTATTTCACCGACAGGAAGTATGCCCTTGCGGTTGATGTGTTCGTTCGTGCGTCCCGCAGTTGCCGTAACGGGCAATCGGCCTTTGCCCTGCCGCTGGCGCGTTCGCTCTTGTACGATTACAAACCCACACAAGCCCTGCAACTGATAGCAGGCAACAGCAGCAGCACCAACAAAGAATGGGACATGCTGCGCAAGCACGCCACCTTCATGCAGCGGGCTTTGGCCCATCCCCTAAAAGATTCTATAGTCAACCTGGGCCCGCGTATCAATACCATATACCCCGAGCTGCACCCTTTTATTTCCGCCGATACGCAGAAGCTGTACTACACCCGCATGGTGCGCAATGTAGATATGGACTGTTATATGACTACGGTGGATAGCTGCGGCGGATGGTTCTCCGGCGGCAACCTCGGCAGCCCGGTCAACACGCCCGACCATGAGGCGGCGCAAACCGTATCGGCCGACGGACACTACCTGTTCTATATGCGTTGTGACAACCGCAGCGAGAACGGCTGGGACCAGGGCGGCTGCGACCTGTATATGGCTTATACGCCCGATAGTGTATGGTCTATAGGCCAGCCCTTCGGCGCTACCATCAACACGCCTGCCTACGAGGGTATGCCCTGCCTTTCGCCCGACAACCGCGACCTCTACTTCGTCAGCGACCGCGAGGGTGGCTATGGCGGGCTGGATATATGGGTGTCCCGCTTTGAGGACGGGCTGTGGCAACTGCCCCGCAACCTGGGCCCGGCTATCAATACCCCCGCCAACGAAACAGCACCCTTTGTGCATATTGATAATAAGACACTCTACTTCTCCAGCAACGGGCACCCCGGCATGGGCGGTGCCGATTTGTATTATTGCCGCCGGGTGAATGATACTGACTGGTCGGCACCGGTGAATATGGGCTACCCCATCAACTCTACCGGCAACGAGGGCAGCATATCGGTAACGATGGATGGGGGCAAAGCTTATTTCTCATCCGACCGCGACAGCCTGGAAGGCAACTACGATATATACGAAACCCTGCTGGACGAAAAAGTGCAGCCCGTACCTGTAGCCGTGCTGCGGGGCCATACTTACGACAGCCTCACCAAAGCCAGGCTCAGCCATGCGGCCGTAGTCATTAACGATGCCCGCACGGGCGAAAAGCTCTACCGCTTCGTATCCAACCGCGGCGATGGCAGCTATATGATTACCCTGCCCGTGGGCAAAAACTATACCTATGTAGCCAACCGTATAGGCTACCAGGAGGTGACGGGCGATATACTGCTGGCCGATTCAACGGCTTCTGTACAGCCTATAGGCTTGAGCATTCCGCTACTGCCGCAGGGCTATACCGCGCCTATATACGACAGCCTCATCCTCACCATCCATTTCCCCATCAACAGCAAGACACTCAGCGACTCCGCCAAAAACATCATACAGTCTGCCATCATGCCCTGGCTGGAAGAAGAAGGTTTTGTACTGATGGTCAATGGGTATACAGATAATACCGGCACACCCATGCTCAACGAAGAGTTATCGGCCATGCGCGCCAAACTGGTAGCCGACGAAATAATGGGCTATGGCCTCAGCGAATTCTCCGTTACCTCTCAAGGCTGGGGCGAAGCCGCCCCCGTAGCCTCCAACGACACCGAAATCGGCCGGGATATGAACAGGCGGGTGGAAGTGGTGATAAGGAGGTAGTGGATTTTGTAACTACGGCAGCATGGGAGGTTCCATTTGTACACTCTTATTTAAATGAATTTAATTTTGAAAGAACTGACTCCATATTACTGAAAAAAGGCTCTATACAATCAGCTTTAGTTTCTCCTGACAGTGTATAAATACTGAAGTATATTTCATCATTATTTCTAAGAGTTTTGCAGACATTGCCATCCTCAAAAATGTTTATCCTGTTTCCATTAGTATCCTGAACAAAACGCTCCCTGGTAGCGTATATATACCTGTATTTCCCGATTTGATAGTCTGCTATTAAGGTTTTATGCAGGTCAATTTTTATTATTTGCTCCTCGAACCTGTTTCGGAATTTAACATAAGAATTCTTTTTTATTACTTCTTCTCCGGTCCGTCGACATTCTTCCGCCTTTGTGTGGTTACTCATATAGCTATAAATAAGTTCCTGCTCACGCAGGTTTTCCAGGTCATCGTTATCCATCACCCGGATTTTGTCTAAAAAAAGGAGCGCAGCACGATATTGCCTTCTTTGCTTAAACAACAGGGCAGCTTCCATAAGTATAGGTATGTTCTCATTATTGGCGTAAATGCTCTTTATTACAGCTTCGATATAGAACCTCCTAAGCACTGTTTTTTCTTCTTTTGAATCGATGGCCTTAGCCCACCTTTTGTACAATAGAGCTGATTCTGTAAGTATGATGTAATTATCCGTTTCAATAGCTAAAGCTTCTTTTAAAATATCCTCTGCCTCTTTCCATTTCTTCTGCTGCTGGTAGATCTTGCTCAACTCCGTGCGAGGGTGTAATCCCTCGGGATCAAGTTCAATATATTCTTTCAAATATTTTATTGCCTCTTTCCATTTCTTCTGCTGCTGGTAGATCTTGCTCAACTCCGTGCGGGCT
>CAZEZM010000046.1:9364-11884 GCA_964515955.1 uncultured Flavipsychrobacter sp.
CCTCTGCCTCTTTCCATTTCTTCTGCTGCTGGTAGATCTTGCTCAACTCCGTGCGGGCTTGCAGATTTTCTTTATCCAATTCCAATAATTCCTTTAGAATATCCTCTGCCTCTTTCCATTTCTTCTGCTGCTGGTAGATCTTGCTCAACTCCGTGCGGGCATGCAGATTATCCTTATCTGCATCAATGATTTCAAGTAACATTTTTTGGGCTTGTTCCGGCTGTTTTTGCTTCAATAATATTTTTGCAAGTTCTGTCCTGGCTGGCAATTCCAATAGATTACCTGATATGTAGGTCTGTAATATTTGTTTCGTCCCTTCGTCGGTCACAATACCTTTTAAATAGCTGCATCGGTGAAATTCGCTATTTCGGTAAGTCCATAAAAGTAGATTTTTTGCAAATGGTGTCTGAATTTTACTAAGCCATTCTGCATATATAGCCCTGACATTCTCCTGCTGTTTCTCATCGTCTATATACCAGGCACCTACTTTTTCGTGGCGCAATTGCAGGTATTCGCCATTTCTTACTATGGGTTGGTCAGGTCTGTTGTCCACAGCATCACGGATATTGATAGCGCTCAGCCCTTCATAATCATTAAATTGCCTGCAGAATTCAAGGGTAATGCTGTTCCCAAACTGGTAAAAAGAGGCCACCAGCAGGTACAAATTCTCTAAGGGGCTATTTTTATGTACCTCTTTCCATTCATCCCAATCAAATCTAAAATGTATCCTGCCTGAGTCATGCAGTACTTTTAGCACCTTGAATATCCGTTCTGCTATAGTGTGCTTTTCGTCCGCAATAAACAAACTGCCTGAACTTATATAGTCTTCGTTAGTCAGCTCGGGATGTTTTGTTTTCAGTAAATGAAAGAACTTTTCGAATATCTCCGTCGCATTCTCCTTCGATCTTAAATTAAACTGGACCGGTTCATTAGTAAACCGGTTTTCAAATATTTCCCTGCTATTCATCTGCTGGTAACGATAGTAACGTTCTGCTACCAGGATGAGATATGGCACTTTGCTGTCGGCTACCTCATATCCAAATTGTTCTATAGCTGATTCGTAAATTGCAGCGTCATCTAAAAGTAGTACAGGTGCTATATTTGTGCCAAGTAATTCCAGGTGTTTTTCAATCTTTGATAACGTTTCGGGGCCCCAATTACTCAGCAAAAACACCGGATATTCAGTGCTAAGTTCACACCCCACATCTGTCAGAAATGTAGATTTTCCTTCTCCCCCATTAGATAATATTTTTATTAGACCACCTCCTTGTTTTTCTAATTCCTTGAGACGTCTAATCAGGCCAATTTTTGCTTTAGTATTAGGGATATGATAGTTATTGACCACCACTTCTTTTAGTCGTCGTTTATCTGAATCAAGCTTTAAATAGTAATTGGGTAGTTTGTCAAAATTAGTTTGAGTTCTTATCCTGTTCCAGTATGATGGACTAAGCAATACAAAATCACTGTTGTACCTGGCGCTGAGATGAATGAGAATTCTATCATGGTAACGTGTTCTTAGTATTTCAGCTGCTTCTTCATAAGTTTTTGAAGGAGTGTACCCTCTGGCTACGTTATAAAGAATCTGTTTACGATAATCAAGAATATCCTTATCATTACCGCCATAGGTCATAAACAAATCAAGAATATCACACCCACCATTTTTTTTATGCATCATATCTATCACACAAAAAGGGTAGTCTTCTTCTTCTATTGACCGCTCATCATTCGCATAGTTGATAGACCGTGTTGGGGAAAAGAAAATATGCACATCTTTTACTGGAAAATTAGCACGTTCTAATTGCTCACTTTTTATCGTCAGTTCGCGTTTACTTATATCATTAAAATTTTCCGAGCCTTTACATTCTACAAAAACATGAATAGGCAGGTACTTATCATCATAAACCTTATAATGAATGTCAAAGCCATGCTGTGTGCCGCTTTTTTGTCGTTTAAGTTCTTCAATACGATAGCCCCATTGATTAAATAGTATTTCAAGCAATTTTACTGAAGCTTTTTCGAAGAGATTTCCTATTTCATGGGACGTACTCAAAATAATGTTGTTAAGTATTAAATATGTGTTCTAATCCAATAGATGAATTAGGTAAATTTACATGTAATTTTATCCAAAGGCAATATGAATGTACTTGACATTTTGATGCCCAACATATAACCTAGTTGGGCGTAGCCTCCGTCTACGTCCTGGCGGGGTCAAGTCTCCCGCCTTGCGGGCTTGCTTAATACCGGCACATAGAATTCTATACGTGAGATGCGTCCCGATAGCCATCGGGAGTGCCCGCCATGACAATCAGGGAATAGGATATTTTAATGCCTAATTAACTCAAAAAAGCGTATATTTGATGTAGTAAAACTATTGCCATGCCCCAACCAAGCACACCCCCGCTACAAGACATTAACAGAACTACCATACAGCTACGCCCGCAAAGCGTGGCCTTTTCTTATTTGTTAACTCACGAGACAATATGCCCGTGGTTAACAACCGAGCTTGCGAGTTCGCTAACG
>CAZEZM010000047.1:0-11715 GCA_964515955.1 uncultured Flavipsychrobacter sp.
ACTTATGACTCGGCCGCTATGCGACTTTTGCCTCTGTTAGCATCGTGGACTTGAACCACATTTTCGGCCTTTAACTGAGATACTATTTTAAGAACTTGTTACGCTTTAATTACCTTTCCGTTAATCTTTACTGCGAAACGGAGTGCAAAAGTAGAGCCTAAAAATCAAACTGCAAAATCTTTTTCAGATATTTATTTTGACTATAACCTACCTGATAATCAATGCTTTCTGCGTTTTAAAGAACTACCCCTTTTGCTAAGGGATTGCAAAGGTAGAAAACAATTTCAACTGAGCAAATTTATTTTTAAAATTGCCGTAAAAAATCATCTCTACATTTATCTCAAAGAACCCTTTTTTGAAAAAGCGGACGGTAAAGGTACTACCAATAATTATTATCGCCAAAAGAACAGTATATGATTTAACTCATTTTTTATCCTCAAAGGCGTAGCAAGAGTTAGGACAGAAGTAGGATACATATCAATCTTCTCCCGCCTGTGCTTGCATGCGCCTGATACGGTCCTGCAGCTTCTCACTGGTCAGTTCATCGCGCAGGCTATCTACCTTTATAGGGAAGCAGAAGGGGGTCAAATCTTTGGGACGGGTTATTAATATCTTACTCTGCTTTATACGCTCTAATGAAAAGTGCAGGCGCTGGGCCTCCACTTCGTAAGTAAGCACTTCCCTGTGCGCCTGCTGCAACAACAGGTGGGCTGGCTCGGCATCGATCAAAACATTATACAATAGCCCGGTTGAATTCTGCAGATGCCGTTGTTTTTTATACTCGCCGGGAAAACCCTGGAATACAAGCCCAGCAATGACAGCAATATCTCGAAACTTACGCCTGCTCATTTCAGCAGCATTCACACTGCGTTGCAGGTCTGTGTACCAGTTTCCAGGACTGAATATTTCATGGATATTATCTTCATTAACCGGTATAGCCTGGTCACTCAATAGTTCAAAGCCATAATCGTTCATGGCTATGGAGAAGGTAATAGGCCGTACCTGAGTGATACGATATGCTAATAATGAAGCCAATGCATGATGTACCAGACGGCCCTCAAAAGGGTAGACAAACATATGGTGCCCGTCTTTTGTATCAATAAACTCCACCAATAGTTCATCTTCAGCAGGTATAGCCGACCGCTCCCTCTGTGTATCAAATAGTGGCTGTAAAAACTCCAAAAGCTTGTTGCCCTGGGGGTTGATAGCCGCCTGCTGAAATGTGTTGCGTAATACATGGCCAAGATTGGAAGACAAGGGCACCCTACCCCCGCCCCAGGCAGGCACCCGGGCATTCTGTGCAGTAGATCGGCGTACATAAGCTATCATGTCTTTTACCTGTGCCAGCTCCAACCTGCGGCCAGCCAGCACGAAAGCATCGCCAGGCTTCAAGCTGGATATAAAATATTCTTCGATGGTACCAACAAACCCGCCACTCATCAACCGTACCTGCATAATAGCATCGCCAACAATAGTGCCCATATGCATCCTGTGTCGCATGGCAACACGTCTGTTCACCACCTTATACACGCCATCTATGTTTGTTACTTTATGATACTCGTCGTAACCATGCAGTGTTTTACCACCTGTAGTAATGAGTGCCAGCAGATATTCCCATTCATCATTAGTAATATCAGCATAGCAATACGTACTTCTTATCTCTTCCAGCAAGTCTTCGCTTATAAAACCATCGCCTGTAGCAATCGTAACCATATATTGCACCAGCACGTCAAAGGCCAATACTACCGGGGGACGACTTTCTATCTCGCCCTGTTCATATGCTTTTTTCAATGCTGCGGCTTCTACTATCTCCAGTGAGTGCGTGGGTACAAAGTAGATATTGCTGACGGCACCGGGTTCGTGGCCGCTGCGCCCAGCCCGTTGCATAAAACGTGCTATACCTTTAGGGCTGCCTATTTGTATCACTGTATCCACCGGCCTGAAATCGACACCCAGGTCGAGGCTGGCCGTGCAGACCACTACCTGCAACACGCCTTTGTGCAAATGCTCCTCTACCCACAGCCGCATTTCCATGTCGATACTGCTATGGTGTAAGGCTATTGCCCCGGCCAGGTCAGGCGCAGCTTCCAATAATGCCTGGTACCACATTTCTGCCTGGGAGCGGACATTGGTAAACAACAATGTAGAACGACTGCCACGGATAACAGGCAGGACATGTTCTATCATTTTTAAGCCCAAGTGCCCTGCCCAGGGGAAACGTTCTACTGTTTCGGGCAGTATGGTATGTATCTCAATCTTCTTTTTCTGTTCTGCACGAATGAAAACTCCATTATGATCCTGCCCCAGCAATACCAGCATGGCCTCTTCCAGGTTGCCGATGGTAGCAGAGATGCCCCAGATGCGCAGCATCAAGTCGTGAGCGGATGGCTGATTATTTGAGTTCTCTTTCAACCGTTTGATATGCGCCAATGCCAGCTCTACCTGCACTCCTCTTTTGCTACCTAACAATTCATGCCATTCGTCAACAGCTATGCAAGTGAGCGTTTTAAAATAATCAGCATGGTTTTTAGAAGCCAATAGCAGGTGAAGACTTTCGGGGGTAATTACCAATATTTCGGGCATGCTCCGCTTCTGTTTTTCACGTTCCGACACAGGTGTATCGCCATTTCTTATTGCAACCTTCCAGGGGATGCCCAACTCATGCAAAGCCTCATACATAGCACGGGCAATATCTTTTGCCAATGCGCGCAAGGGGCTTATCCATAATAATTGCAGGCCCGAGTTAGTTTTGTTATTATAGTCCGGGTTACGATTTATCCAATCAATGACAACAGCCAGGAATACTGAATAGGTTTTGCCAAAACCTGTGGGAGCGTTCACTATACCACTCAGCCCTTCGATGTGCATCTGCCATGTCTCTTCCTGGAATGCAAAGGGTTGCAGGCCCTTTTTGTCAAGCCATGCAACCACCGTTTCGTAACCTATGTTTCTTTGTACAGACACTGTATAATCTTACTGCAATAATAAGGTAAAACCCTATGGCACCTGCAATCATCTCCACTGTTGATTTGGTTCATGCTTAATTGTATTTTTAATTGGTCATAAAAAACCACTTCTGTAAATGGACTTGCAATTCAGACTATATTTCTTAAAATTTCCTTAAGGCTGTGATAAAACAAATAAATATGCTACTAACAGAACTGTGAACAATATGACACGGGAACAGGAAACAGCCTTTGTACAGATGATACAGCAGCACCAGAAGCTGGTATATAAAGTATGTAGTATATACGCTGCCGGGCATGAAGAAAGAGAAGACTTGGCACAGGAAATAATCTTGCAGGCATGGAGGGCTTACCCCGGTTTCAAAGGGCAATCCGCCATCGGTACATGGCTGTACAGGATAAGCCTGAACACAGCTATAAACTATGTACGCAAACAAAAACGTAGCCCGCAGCTTACCTATCCTGAAAAACTACTGTACCATCCTGAAGAACAGCTATCAGATGTCAACAGGGAAGAGTATAAACTATTGCAACAGATGATAGCCGGGCTGCCACCGCTGGACAAAGCACTGATATTGCTGTACATGGAGGATAAAAGCTATAATGAAATAGCGGAAATAACAGGTATCAGCCCCAGCAACGCAGGCACAAAACTGAACCGCATTAAAGAGAAACTGAAACAACAAGCCAAACAATTAACTAAATAAAATAAAAGAAAATGGACCTGGAAAAAATGAAGCTAATGTGGAACAAGCTGGATGCCAGCATAGACAAACAACAGGCGATAAACACAAACCTCGTGGTGCAGATGATAAAGGAACGTAACCATCGTTCACTAAGCAATATATCGTGGATGGAATACCTGGGTATAGCGGTGGCAGTAATAGTAATGACGGTGTTTATAACCCTGCTCCCCAGGCTTGGCGACAACCCATTGCTGATTGTCAGCTATATTATCTCTATGCTGATAATGGCAACCACGCTCGTAACAGGAGTATATAAGCTAAGGCAAATAACCGATAGCGATTATAGCCGGTTAACCATAGTAGACATGAATGAACGAATAGAAAAGCTCAGGTTGTTCATCGCCAAAGAAAAGATTGCCGCACTGGCAGCCGGGCCTGTGATGATTGGTGCATTTACCGCCGTGGTTTTCCAACTGATGCATGGAATCAATATATTCGACAACATAGAGGCATATATGCCGAGAATTATAGCAGGAACCGTCGCTTATATCATACTGGCGGCCCTACTCTACAAGCAGGTGTACTTCCGGAATATCAACGTAATAAAGGACAATCTTGACGAACTGAAAGAATTAAAAAACAACCGGGCCTAATCTACTATCCTGCCCACGCTTTCTAAAACAAACTGCGCCCCGGAATCTGTATGCTGAATACGGTACCGGGGCGCTAATAATTGAGCACCGCTATAAGAAACCCCTTTTACCAGCCTATAGTTTTCAAACTCTTCATTACCTGTGATATCAAATACAGCAACCGCACAAAGATTTCTGCCTATAACATCGGCATACATATATTCATGGCCGGAGGCTGAGTCGTAACCGTTAATCCAAAACAACACACTGTCTTTATCAGTTGTTTCTACAAGCCCGGCCAACTCGTTTCGGTATTCTTTGTCTGCAGGTCTATGTTTATCAAAAACAGGATTGTGGTTGGTGCATTCCGGTTTATCGCAAGATGCAAGCATGATGGCGGTTGATATAAAAACAAATAGTCGCATAAGAGGCCTTATACGACTATAACGTTTGCAACAATTAAATATTTTACGATTGCTTCTTGAGTACAGATTTATCGAATGTACCCTGTGCCAGTGGATGATAATTAGCCCTGTATTTAGTATATATATCACGGGCCATGGTTTCCTTGCCAGTGGTCATCATTTCTTCATACAGCGGCTCTAAAAACTTACGTCGCCCTACCCTGCCCAGGAAGTCGTCAATAGCGGGGTATGCTTTTTCATAATTGGCTGCTATAGCCATTACATACCATTGATCAGCTATCTCGCTATTGCCGCTTTGCGTAAAGTTGTACTGTTTGTCTAAAGCTACCATTTGTTCTGTTGACAACGGCTTCGGCATTTTACGAAGGAAGTGCAACCATTCGTGGGTAGTCCAGTTTTGCGTATTCAAAGACGCAGGAGCTGTTTCCGCTAGAAACTTTGCACGCTCTGCGTCCACTTTCTCAAAACGCACTCTGTCAGCACGAGGGGCATCTTTGGGGATGCCGGGGCCATATACCCAGGCATCAATATTTATCTTTTCCGCCAGTGCCTTATCTTCTTTTACCAAATTTTCTTTTAAGTAAGCAATGAACTTTTCGGTAGTAATGGTAGAGAAAGCATGAGCATCAAAATACCCTTTCAGAAAGGCGTCCATTCGCTCGCGGCCTACATTATTTTCTATATGCTTCAGGAACAACGCACCTTTTTCATACGCTATATCCGTGAGGCCGTCATCGGGGTCCCGGCCTTTTAGGTCTATTTTCAGGTGAGAGTCTTTCATATTGTCCTCTGCCTGCATACCCTCAATAGTTTTCTCCAGGTCCTGGTAACCCAGTTCCCACAGCATATCGGCATAGCTTTTATCCGTCATCTTCTCTGTAAGGCGGCGCTCAAAATACACGGTAAAACCCTCGTTGAGCCAAAAGTCGTTCCATGTGGCGTTGGTTACAAGGTTACCGCTCCAGTTATGCGCCAGTTCGTGTGCTATCAGGTTAGTCAACGAACGGTCGCCGGCAATAATAGTAGGTGTCGCGAATGTAAGCTTAGGGTTCTCCATGCCACCCAGCGGAAAACCTGAAGGCAATACTAATATATCGTACCTACCCCAACGATAAGGACCGTACAAAGACTCTGCTACATTTACCATCTCACCCACTTTAGCAAATTCATGATGCGCTTTATCTAACATAACCGGATCTGCATATACACCTGTACGTTCATCTATTGCTTTGAATTCGACATCGCCCACAGCCAATGCCATCAGGTAGGCCGGTATGGGCATATCCATTTTGAAATGGTAGATACCACTATCATTTTTCTGCTGTGGATTTTCAGCACTCATCAGTGCCATTAACCCCTGCTGTACCTGTACACGGGCAGTATAAGTAAAACGTATGCCCGGCCCATCTGGCACAGGTATCCATGAACGTGCGTATATACTTTCTGATTGAGTATATAAGAAGGGATGCTTCTTTCCGGAAGTCTGTTGCGGCTCCAGCCATTGCAAGGCACGTGCTCCGGGGTCTGAACTATAATAGATATCTACACGTTTACTATTTTCCGTCACGGGTATCTTCAATGCTGTACCCAGGTGTTCCACTTCCGCACCCCACGCGTGTTGCACTTTATTTCCGTCTAGCAGTACACTATCTACTGCCAGGCGGTAAGCGTCAAGAATCAGCAGGTCCTTTTTGTGTGGATTATTTATGTCCCACGAAGCACGCCCTGCAATACGCTTGTTGTCAAAGTCCACCCTTATATCCAGGTCCAGGTGTTTCAATTCAATACTGTCAGCATTACTCTGCGTATGTTCGTCTTTTACTACAGTAACCACAGTAGTATCTTCTGCCTTTTGGTTATTGCAGGCATTAAGTGTAATTAATAATAATACAGGAACTACTTTCTTCAACATTTCTATTGTTTAGTTTACTATTTTAAATATGTTGTTCAGCTTTTTGCAGGGATTTCCAATCAGTATTTTTCAGACTATCGAATCCCAGCCATAAAAATACAGAGGATAAAATAAGTAAAACCAATTTCAGCGAAATGGATATAATGGTTAACCAACTTGTATTGAAAAAGCCTGACAGGTCTAAGGTAAAACTACTATCGGCCGGTGATGCCAACCCCACTAAAGCCATATGCGTAATAGCCAATACGCCCATTAATAACAATGTACCCAATACACGTACAATTGTTTTAAGCCCTGAATCTTTGATTTGTTCCTTCCTTGAAAACGGCAGGGCACGATTACTCATACGCATAATAACTACGGAAAACAGGGTAATATTTACCGTAGCGATAACTACGTCAAATATTACACCACCACCCCACACTACTACCACAAAAGCACTGATAGCAGCCATAAAAGGCATAAAGTATTTTACCCACATGGCTTTGTATGCACCCGCAATAATCTCACCGGGTTTTTCAACAGGGGCTGAATAATACACCCAGGCAGATTTATATTGTTCTGACATGGTGATATAATTGATGGCCTGCATGATGACAAAAGTAGTGAGATATAATAACCCTATATAACCTGTACCTTCTGAAAGCCCTTCCCATACCTCGGAGAAAGATGTGCCGCCCTGCATAAGAATGAAAAAGAAATAAACAGGTACATAAGCGAAGGAAGGATACACCCTCATTTTGAAATTTCTGCTGCGCGATGTTTGCAGCCAGGTGAGTATAAAACCTGCTTTGGCAGCATTGTTCTTATTGAGCATTTCGGCCCATTTGTATAATTGCACCTTGCTTTTCGTAGTCACAGCGCCCACTTTTTTCTGGACTGGTTTTATTTCAATACTATTGTCCGATGCCACCAGGCTTTTGATAAATGCCGGTGCCAGGAAGCGGACTGTAGCCCATAAACTAACAAAGGGGAATACTATAGCCAGGGCGCTCATCCAGCGTGTACCTGGCAGCACTTTCGCAGTGCTGTCTACCCATGTCCAGCAAGTAGCCATCCAATACGTAGGGAAGTATTTTACCCAATCGTACGCCTGAACTTCCAACGCCTGGAAAGATTCGGGGTTAATCATACGCGAGGATAGCATCCACACCGCAAAGAAAATTATAGAAAAACCTATCTGGAAGTAGTTCAATACATCCTTGAACTTACCGGGTTTGGCCACCCTGAGCATAATAATATACATGGCACTCACCAGGAACAGCACTACAAAAACCATTAAGAGTACCGGTATAGGAAAAAACAACGCGCCTTTCCACCCTTTTATAAACCCGAACACAATCCATGCAGGTATAGACATAGGTATCACCAGCCTGAGCAGGTATATCATAATATACAACAAGCGTGAAAGCATGATGGTGCGGTCGTTTACCGGGCGTGGGAAGAGTATGAATTTATCTTTCGTATCAATAAGCACGTTGGTAAAGTCTGTAATCAATGTAAAGGTGAATACGAATACAAACATGGTATAAAAAAAGGTGAGCCCTATTACCGTGTCAAACTTTGTAATCACAATAGGTAAAACATACATGATGCCCATGAAAAACGACAGGAACATCGTTAGCCATACCGTATACTTACGGTCTTTCTTTTTCCGGTGCTCCATCCCTTTGTTGTTACCGAAAGACAATGGCTTGCGGTTGTCCATCATCAGTTTCACTTTCAGGATAGCCCGTAGTTGCGCTACGTCCGCTCCCAGGCGTTTCCACAAAGCGGAAGGAAGCATAATAAGAAATAGCAATACTTTATTCATGGGTGGTGGTTGGATTTTCTATCTCATCTTTAAATACAGATGCAAATGAACCGGTGCGTTCTGCATTGTCTTCAGACAAAGTGAGTTTCGCAAATATTTTTTCCAGAGAGTCGCTACTGTCCTTGCGCAGTTCTTCTATCGTGCCATCAGCCACAATCGTCCCTTTATCTATCAATACTATCCGGTCAGACACACGCTCCACTACATCCATCATATGCGAACAATAGAATACAGTCCGGCCTTCGGCCTTTAATACCTGCAATAGTTCTTTTACGATAATTACAGCATTTGCATCCAGTCCGGACAAAGGCTCATCCATGATGATTATCTGTGGATTATGCAGCAATCCGGAGGTTATTAAAACCTTCTGCCGCATACCTTTTGAGAAACCATCCATACGCTGGTCTATATTATCCTTCAGCCCGAAAGAACTCAGCATTTTTACTGTACGGCTTTCTATCAGTTCATCAGGAAGATGAAATAACTTACCTATGAAAGTGAGGTATTCCCGGGGGGTCAGCAGGTCATACATTTCAGGCAGTTCAGGTATATACCCTATTTTCTTTTTCGCTTCCAGTACATTTTCTGCCAGGTTGATACCTGCCACCTGCACATCACCGCTATAATCCTGTATAATACCGGCAAGTATCTTTACAGTGGTAGATTTACCGGCTCCGTTCGGGCCAATATATCCTATTATCTGGCCGGGGTATATATCAAGGTTTATATTATTTAAGGCAACCTTTTCTCCATAATTTTTGGAAAGGTTTCGGATAGTAATTATTGGTTCCATATCGCAAATGTATACTTCCCTGCTCAATAGCAGGGTTTCCAGCTTAGTTAAAAAATGGGGGATTTATGCCTTCATCAGCTTAAACGCATGGTTCCATTCGCTACGTAGGAAGCCCGGAATACACCAGAGTATACACAATGGCTCTATAGCCCGGGCTGCAATCGCCTTACCCATATCTACAGTTTCCCAGCCAAAAGCATCCAGTATTTCTGTAACATCCTTTTTAGCATTGTCGTTATTACCACATATAAACATAGATGGCTTTCCTTCTTTAAACGACGGATTAACCATGTAAGCATTGCCCACACTATTGAAAGCTTTGACAAAATTGGCTTCCGGATAGCGTGCCTGTAATATTTCCATCAGCGATTCGTCGGGACCGGTAAAATAGCTAAGCACACCGTGCACAGGCGGATTTTCTGAAATAGGATTGGTGGGGTCAATTACGGTTTTACCATTGAAATACTGCGGCCCGGCACTTTCTATAGCTTCTGTAGCTACCCTTCCTGGTACCGCCAGGACAATGATTTCACCAAATTCTGCTGCTTCTTTGAAACTACCCACCAGTGCGTTTTCCCTGCCTTTTTCTTTCCACTCGCTTAACTTGGTAATATCTCTGGAGCTGAGCATTACAGTATGCCCGAGGGCCAACAAACCATTTCCTATGGCCATTGCCACCTGGCCACTACCAATTATGCCTATTTTTTTTTGATGTATCATATTCCCACGCATTAAAGAGATATTCATATTATTTAATTACAAATTAATAAAAGCATATTTACTAAACTAATACGAACGATTTTTTTGAATTTTTAGTATGCAGGGTATTGTAAACTACTAACAATATATACTATATTTGGAATAATAATCTATATTTATAACAAACCATTTAGTTTTTTTTAACGTCTAACAAACAATACGAAATCAATAAAATTTCAAATTATCATTATTATGAAATTACGCCATCTCTTAATGTCGCTGATTGCCGCACTCAGCATCATTATTTCAGCCCCAAACAAGGCGTCTGCAACGCACGCGTCAGGGGGTGAATTAATTTATGTTCACATCAGTGACTCGACGTACCAGTTTTTCCTTAAATTTTACAGGGACTGTACTGGTGCCGGTGAACCAACCAGCTGGCAGTTGTGCTGTTTTAATACATGCACCAACCAGAGTTTTAATGTAAACATGCCTAAGTGGCAGGGTACATTGCCACCAGACAACCGCGCAAACGGTTCCCCGGTATCTGCGGGTTGTTCCCAATATACCAATAAATGCGACAACCCTTCTTCTGCGGTTCCGGGTTATCGCGAATGGTGGTATATGTGTATTGTCACTTTACCATTAAAGTGTAACTACTGGAGATTCGGTGTTTCATTGTGTTGCCGCAACACATCCACAAATCTGCAAGGACAAGACAACTTCTATATCGAAACAACATTTAACAGCAGCCAGACATGGGCGAACTCCTCTCCATTCTATTCTGTTAAGCCTATACCATACGTTTGTTTAAACCAGGCTTATAGCTACAACAACGGTGCGTTGGATTCTGATGGTGACTCTCTGTGGTCTCAACTGTTAAACCCATTGAATACTAACGATTGCACTAGCCAACCATCTAACGTTCCTTTACAAACGCTGAACCCTCCTGTCAATTTCACAACAAACCCATTCCAGACCAATAACTCTTTCGTGTTGAACGGCGCAAATGGCCAAATGGCCTTTACCGCTACTCAACAAGGTTCAGGTGTGGTGGCTATGAAAACCCGTGAATTCCGGAAGATTAACAACGTGGTACACGAATTAGGTTCCATTATGCGCGATATACAGGTGCAGGTATTACCATGCTCTACCATACCGCCTACAGTGGATACAGTTTCAATTAACGATAGCGGTGCGTTCTCAAATGGCAGGGTATATGGTTGTATAGGGCAGACTCTCGAATTCTGCTTTACAGTTAGTACAACTGACACGGCAGGTATATTACTGGCTGAAGACAACCTGGCTACAGCAATACCAGGTGCAGTAATTACATATACTAATCTTAGAACGGACACTGTAACAGGTTGTTTCAAATGGACTCCTACAGCAAATGATGTCGGCAACCACAGCTTCATCCTGCTGATACGTGACTCCACTTGTAAACCTCCTGGCATTATGCTTCAGTACGCAAGGACAGTTGACCTGACCATATGGGGCCCTGTAAAGGCATCTCCTGATACGAGCATCTGTATAGGCGAACCAGCTTTTCTGGGTGTAACCGGCGGAGGCCAATATCAATGGACAGTACTGCAAGGCTCAAACCCCAGCTTGTCTAACCCCAATAGTACTAACCCCGTAGCCACGCCTTCGGTTACTACTACATACCTGGTTACTTCAACCGTCAACCCTTATTGCCCAAGCTTCAACAAGGATACTGTAGTAATTACCGTACTTGAAGGACCTGATATGGCAGGCCAGGGAGATACGCTTACCTGTCCCAACCACC
>CAZEZM010000048.1:0-9652 GCA_964515955.1 uncultured Flavipsychrobacter sp.
AGGTATAACCTTTGGTAGGCTCGGCTACACTGCCGGGCACTACGTACTGGCCGTTGATATATTCATACCATTTGAAGTAAGTACCACCGAATATAACAAATGGCGCTTTATCTCCCAGGCATATAGCAGTATCTTCAGGCTGAATACGGATGTCGTGTTCCGGTACGTATACCTCCAGTGTATCGCGCATAATGCATGTACTGCGTCCAATGGTTTGCACAATATACCTGCTTGATTTCGGCACATATACCAATGGTTGCACTATTGTTGAGTCCGACAGGAATTCACCTTCTCTCCATTTTATATCAAAAGGAAGAGGGTCTGCCTCACAGTACAGGAACCTGAATACCGGGCGGGCGTTAACCACACTTATGCCGGGATCTTTACTGACACCGCATACACTGCTCACATCATCGGTAGCAGGTTTATATGATAAACCTGAAGGATAAGATGTTGAAGCGTATTTGATAATAGGTACAGGATTGGCCGGGTTGCATGGCTGCACTGTTGAACCGCTATAACATATTTGTATTACCAGGTTCTTAGTAGTATCCCAACTATATGGCGTACCGAATTTGAATTCATTCCAGCCATCGGGCAAGGTTACATTGGCAGCAGCATATACCTGGGTAAAACCGAAGTTCTCAAACCCTTCCTCATTACTCAACCGGTCCTTATCTGTACACTTAACAGAAATAGTGAAGTTGCTGTATTGATGGCCAGGTGTTGTATTGCCTGTTATTTCAAAGGAAAGCCCCCTGATGGTAGCTGAACGTAAGCCCCAAAGCCATAAATCGTCTTTCCTTACCAGGTATTCTTTTTTTGACGTTTGCAAGTGCTGGTACATTACCGGGGTAGCATTGCCTACAGTATCGTAAAAGGCCTCGCCATATACGGGAGAGCCAAACAGCGTAAGTGTTTCAGGATTATTACACAAAGTAGGCGCACCTGTACCACAAGGAACATTATTCAACGGCCGCTTACCTTTAATCATTGCTTCTAACTGCAGGTAATCAGGGCGGCACAGCACCAATGCATCTTCAGGGTTGCCGGGATTCTTTGGCGTAATAGTAACGGTATTACTTGTATCAAGAGCTACATACACAGTATCTCTCGCCCTGCACGTTCCTGCCAGGTCTACTGTTGACACAATGTATCCTGTCGTTTTAGGATAAAACACGGTATCCCCGCCATTTACATAAGGATACCTGATGGTGGGGTTATGAATATTCAGTGTATTAAAGCCTATTACCGGCCCTCCTCCCTCAACAGTCCAGTTCACCCTGAGGTTATCTGCACCTTTTACAAACAATTGCACAGGTTGAGGGTTCAGTTCGCATATCAACTGGTCGGGGCCTGCGTCAATACCGGGTACAACCTGAATCAGTATTACTGTATTAGCAGTGAGTACTATCGGCTGGTCAGGATTACATGTAGAATCTACTGTTGTAACCACAAGCACATGTTGACCGTAATCTGCGACAGTAGGTTTCCAGGTAAAAGTACCGGTAACTTTATCTGTTTTTTCACCAGCAACTGTAAAGCCTGCTGTAGGAAAAAGTGTCAAATCAGCACGCATGTACAGTTCATTGTCAGGGTTTTCAGTCCACCCGTTCAGGTTGAATGACAATTCACTTTCAGGGCATACATATACTATTGAATCTATCTTTTCAGTTCCATCAGTGCGTTTAACGCCAATCAAAGTTGCGCTGCTTACATTCTGCGCTACAGAGTCCATATCCGGCGGAGGGGCCGTACATGGCAATACCGCTATCTGCACATCGCGTATTATATAACTACTCTTGTCGCTTGCCCTGAAAGACAAAGTATACTGGCCGGTAAGAGTAGGGAAAAAAGTGGCAGTACCTGTAGCGTTGTTCAGGCTATAAGCGTTAATCGGACTATTAACATTATATCCGGCGGCATATGTTACAGGGTTATTTGCACCTGTCAGCGGTACGGTAGTTATCACATTCACCCTGTTTGAATCCCATGAATCAGGATCCCACGGAAGGTTCAGGTATTCATACTTCTGGTTAACGCAAATATATGGCAGCGGATTAGATAAAAACCTGGGTGTGTTATTGTAAAAATTAGCCAGCACATCCATACCTGCCTCAATATAAAGCGAGCCTTGGCCGGCCAGGTTAACACTTAGGTTCCTGGCGCTGGATGACCACCAAAACTTCCAGTCGCTCTGGCCCGATGGCAATGTAATTGTTGCGGTATAGGTTCTCCTTTTATAACCCGGCAAGTGGTTGTTTGCCGGCACACGGCATTTACTTATAGCTGAAAATGCCGGACAAAGTTGGTCTACAGTATCAATACCCTCGCTGGGCATATCTACAAAATACTGGCCTGTACCGTCATTTACTGATTCATAGAACAATCTTTCCGTAGGACCGGTGGTAAGCCCGCAATTGCACGATGAATAAGTAACCATAGTTACCTTGTAGGTATAATCGGGAACAGGATTACAAATATCAACCCCAACACCCGCATACTCGATAAAAATATCTGCAGCCGCAAGGTGGCATGCCCTGGCATGGTATGCGCCTACGCTCATTAGCATAATACATACACTGAGGAGGATTCTTCTTGGTAGCTTTTTCAGTTTCATAATATTATCCTGTGATTAATAATTAAACTTTTTTAATTAAACGCTTTAAAAGAAAGACGTTTTCAAATTATACCTAGTTGGGTAATTTGCTTTTTTTAGTTTTGCTATTGTTATTTGATAATAATTATTGCTATTAATATTAACCGTCGGTTTAATAGAACTGAACAGCGTTGCGCAATGGCAATAAAAAAATAGCCGGGAATATTCCCGGCTATAAAATCTCTGGTTAAAGTATGGTAATTACCGTATGAGTGTTGTCTCTCCTTTGTAGGTTTCTACAAATCCATCAGGATAAGCAACACGTATCAGGTAAGTATATACACCCATCTCCTGGGGCTTACCTTCCCAGCTACCATCCCAGCCCATGCGGTGGTCGTTGGTGCTGAATACCTCCTGCCCCCAGCGATTGAACACACGGAACTCCATGATACGCTGGAAACTCAGGTTCGTTACCTTGAACACATCGTTCTTACCATCCCCGTTAGGGCTGAAAGCACTCGGTACAAACAGGTTGTCGCGCTTGTCTACTATCACATGCAGCGTGTCAAATGCCCGGCAGCCGTTCGCAGCCAACCCACCTACTATATACTTCGTATCCTCGGTAGGGCGTGCTATGGGGTAAGAGATGTTCGGGTTGTTCAGCGAATGTGAAGGGGTCCAGTTGTACATCCTTGCCCCGCTGGCCAATAGTTGGAAGCTCTGCCCGTATTTTACTACGGTATCATCTTCGTTCAGTATACGTACATCCGGCAGCGGCAGTATCTCTACCCTGGCAGACAGGGTATCATAGCACCATACACTGTCTGATACTACTATGCGGTAGTCCATTGTGCGGTCGGGGCTGATGAAGGTATAACCTTTGGTAGGCTCGGCTACACTGCCGGGCACTACGTACTGGCCGTTTATGTATTCATACCATTTGAAGTAAGTACCACCGAATATTACGAATGGCGCTTTATCTCCCAGGCATATAGCGGTATCTTCAGGCTGTATGCTGAAATCATGTTCCGGTATATACACATTCAATGTATCGCGCATGGTACAGTTGCTGCGGCCCGTTACTTCCACTACAAACGAGGCTGACTTAGGCACATAAGCCAGGGGCTGTGCAATAGTCGTATCCGACAGGTACTCACCATGGTTCCATGTTATAACGAAATCCAATGGGTTAGCCTCGCAATAGCGGAATTTGAATAACGGGCGCCCTAATTGGGCCTGTATTTGAGAGCTTTTATCTATGCCGCATACACTTACATCGGCAGCGTCCTTGCCTTTCAATATCAGGCCGGAAACATAAGCCGTAGACACGAAGTTAATGGCAGGCGGGGCCGATGTAACACCACAGCCTGTATCAACAGTAGGGTTGTCGCTATAACATAATTGTATAATCATGTTCTTGGTAGTATCGATACTGTATGGTGTACTGAAAGTGAAATAGTGCTCACCATCAGGAAAATTGACAACGGGGCTGGCATACACCTGTGTCATACCAAAATTCTCAAATCCCTCAGTTTCGTTTAATTCATCTTTATCTGTACACTTCACCAAAATTCTGAAATTGCTGTACACATGGTTAGGCACGGTATTTCCTTTGGTTTGGAATGCTATGCCACGTATGGTAGAGGAAAACATGCCCGCAGCATCAAATTCAGTTTTTCTAACGAGAAATTGCATACGTGTAGTGCGAAGTGTATTGTACAATACAGGGGTTACAGTACCAATAGTATCATAAGAAATATTGCCAAATACTGCTGAACCATATATAGTACTTGAATCTTCGTTAGAACATAACGTAGGGTTACCTATACCGCAAGAAACATTATTTTTAGGCGGGCGCCCTTTAAGCAGTGCTTCCAGTTGAAGATAACCAGGGCGGCACATTACTAATGCATTTTCCGGGTTTTCTATATTCTTAGGTGTAATTGTAACATTATTAGTTTCATCTATATACACAGTTACTGTATCGCTGGCTTTACAGGTACCTGTCAAATCAGGCGTCGTAACCACATAGTTTGAAGTAGCGCCTATAAGTGCGGTAGGATTGTGAATAGTGTCATTGCTTAAACCTGTAGCAGGGCCTCCATTAAGCGACCACTTTAATCTTAAATCATCAGCGCCGTATACAAACAATTGCACAGGTTTGGGATTCAGCTCGCAGGTAGGCATATCAGGACCTGCATTAAGGCCTGTCAGTACTTTGATAACTATTACACGATAGTTAGTAAGTACTATTGGCTGGGATGCAAGACATGTAGAATCTTTAGACTGTACTACCAATGTATGTTGGCCTATATCAGATGTAGTAGGCACCCATTTAAATGTTCCTGTAACATTATTAGAGCCCTGGCCCGTAGTTGTAAACTGAGAGTTGATTAATAACGCATTGTTGGCATACATATATACATTACTTGTAGGGTTGTTTGACTTTGAATTCAGATCAAACTCCAGGTTACTGCCGGGGCATACCATTACTACATCTCCTAATGCTTTTGTGGGAACAATCGTACCACCCGATATCGAAGCTATCGCTTGTTTTACAGAATCAATATTGGGAGGTGGTGCATTACAGGGCAATACAGATACCTGCACATCGCGATACACATAACTCAACCGTTGGGTCGTGCCTTTCAGGTAATCTTCTCCCCTGAAAGCTAATACGAACTGGCCTGTGGCCGATGGGGTAAAGTTTACCGTACCATTTGAACTGTTCAGGTTAAAACCGGTTGTTGACGCTATCTGGTTTTGCACCGAAGAAGGTGGTGTATATGCGCACGGGCTATTATAGCCGGTATATGGCGTATGCGCTATCACAGCTATGGAATCGCCATTAGGGTCATAAGGGTCATTCAGATAAGTAGTAGGCTGATTAACGCATATGTATGGCAAAGGATTACTTAAAAACTTTACTGTACTATTGTTGTACTTGGTCATATTGTCCAGGCCGGCCTCTACATACAGAGAACCGCAACCGGTAAGGTTACTGTTGTTACGGGCGCCTTCGCTCCACCAAAACCTCCAGTCAGTTCTCGGGTAGGGTAAAGTTACCGTTCCTACGCGCCTGCGTACCCTGAATGCAGGATACCTGTTCGCAGTTGCGAGGTTGGTTTTACAACTATTACTGTCTGCAAATGCAGCACACAACTGGTGCACTGTATCGGCAATAAGTTTTGGATCGCCAACCGTCAGGTTACCGCTTGCATCGGGCAAGCCTTCGTCCTTTGCGCTCTGCGATTCATAGTAGACAAAAACTTCCTGGGCACCATTGCCCTGGCAAGTCTGGCATGCATAATACACAGTCAATTCTACCTGGTATTTATACTCTGCAGTACCGGTGCAGCCATCCACACCCGGCCCTATATAGGTAACACTAATGTCTGCAGCCGTAAGGTGGCATGCCAGGGCTTTTTCCGAGGTTAAGCCTGTCAACAGTATCGTTAACAGTGCGATTGCAATCCCTGATTTAAAAAAATTAATCATTCGTAGCGTTTTTTTATAATATTTAAACTATAACTACTGTATAGGCATTAAAACATTTGTTAAAATTCGCCCAACATATTACATGACAATTGTAATATATCAAATGGTTGGGCTGTTTGCCTTTTTTAAGTATTATAATCGCCCCTAAAATATAAAAAAGGCTTGTATAAATACAAGCCTTTCTAAACTATTTTTTATAATGTTATTCTTTTACCTGATCAGTGTTGTTTCTCCTTTGTAGGTTTCTACAAAGCCATCAGGATAAGCCACCCGTATCAGGTAGGTGTACACGCCCATCTCCTGGGGCTTACCTTCCCAGCTACCATCCCATCCCATGCGGTGATCGTTGGTGCTGAATACCTCCTGGCCCCATCGGTTGAACACACGGAACTCCATGATACGCTGGAAACTCAGGTTCGTTACCTTGAACACATCGTTCTTACCATCCCCGTTAGGGCTGAAAGCACTCGGTACAAACAGGTTGTCGCGCTTGTCTACTATCACATGCAGCGTGTCAAATGCCCGGCAGCCGTTCGCAGCCAACCCACCTACTATATACTTCGTATCCTCGGTAGGGCGTGCTATGGGGTAAGAGATGTTCGGGTTGTTCAGCGAATGTGAAGGGGTCCAGTTGTACATCCTTGCCCCGCTGGCCAATAGTTGGAAGCTCTGCCCGTATTTTACTACGGTATCATCTTCGTTCAGTATACGTACATCCGGCAGCGGCAGTATCTCTACCCTGGCAGACAGGGTATCATAGCACCACACACTGTCTGATACCACAATACGGTAGTCCATGGTACGGTCGGGGCTGATGAAGGTATAACCTTTGGTAGGCTCGGCAACACTGCCGGGCACTACATACTGGCCGTTTATGTATTCATACCATTTGAAGTAAGTACCGCCAAATATTACGAATGGCGCTTTATCTCCCAGGCATATAGCGGTATCTTCAGGTTGTATGCTGAAATCATGTTCCGGTATATACACTTCAAGCGTGTCGCGCATAATACAGTTGCTACGGCCAACAGTCTGAACTATGAATGTAGTAGACTTGGGCACATAGGCCAATGGCTGCAGGATGGTTGTATCAGACATGTATTCACTCTTGTTCCATGCTATATCAAATGGAAGCGGGTCTGCCTCGCAATAAGTAAAGTAGAACAATGGACGAGATGGTACATCCAGGATATCGGGTGATTTGTCAATACCACATACACTACCTACAAATGTATCGGCTGCGGCTAATTTAAGCCCTGCTATATAAGTTGTAGAAACATAAGGTATCACAGGTGGTTTACTGGTTACACCACAACCGGCTTCTATAGTCGGGTTCTCAGAATAACAAATCTGGACAATCAGGTTCTTAGTAGTATCCCAGCTATACGGTGTGCTAAAGGTAAATGTATTCATGCCATCGGGGAAAGTAACGGACGGTGCTGAATAAACCTGGGTTAAGCCAAAGTTTTCAAAACCTTCATTTTTACTCAATTGAGTTTTCTCCGTACACTTAATAAATATCCTGAAATTATTGTACTGATAGGTGGGCGCCGATGTACCCTTTGTTTCAAAAGCTATGCTACGGATGGTAGAGGAAAAAACATTTGCATCCTGCATATCCCTCTTATTTATCAGATATTGTTGCCTTGTCGAACGCAATGAGTTAAACAATATTGGCGCGTTGACACTGAATGTATCGTAAGCCACATTGCCGTACACAGAGGAACCATATACCGGGGTTGTCAAAGGAGTAGAACACAATGTAGGATTACCGGTTCCGCAAGCCACATTGTTTTTAGGCGGACGGCCCTCTAACAGTGCTTCTAGTTGTAAATAACCCGGGCGGCACATTACCAATGCGTTCTCCGGATTGGCCGGGTTTTTAGGCGTAATAGTTACTTTATTGCTTTCATCAATAAATACCGATACAGTATCCCTCGACTTACAAGCACCTGTATACTGCGGTACGTGAACAATATAGTCGGTAGTTACAGTAGGTTTAGCTTTAGGGTTATGAATATTAGGATTGCTCAACCCGTACAATGGACCGCCTCCGGCAACAGACCATACCAGATCAAGGCTGTCAGCAGCGTCAGCACCTTTTACAAATAATTGAACAGAATCTCCATCAATTTCGCAGATAGGCAAGTCAGGGCCTGCATCTAACCCGGTAGACACTTTTATCAATAATACCGTATAGCTCTTTAATACTATTGCAAATGCTGTACCTGAGCAAGTAGAATCTTTAGCAGTAATAATCAGTGTATGCTCACCAATTTCAGAAGTGTTTGGCGTCCAATTAAACTCACCTGTCACTTTTTGGCTGCCGCCACCAGTAGTGGTGAAAGAAGCATTAGGTGAAATCGACAGGACGTTCGCCTCCAGAAATACCGCACTGGTTGGGTTAGACGACTGTGTTGAAACAGGGAACTTAATATTGCTACCCGGGCAGGCTAATATACCATCCTCACCATTTATTTTTACTAATGTTCCATTATCAATACTTACCGGCAATTTATCAACTGCAGGAGGTGGCGCATTACATGGGAATACTGACACTTGTACGTCGCGTACCACAAACCCTAAAGATAGACCTGTTGCACGGTCAAACTCTTCGCAACGGAATGCCATAACATATTTACCCTGGTTGGCAGGTGTAAAAGATGCGGTAGCTGTTGCACGGTCAAACTGAAAAGTTGTGCCCGGTGCAGAACCCATAGGATCCGCAAGTGTATATGGAGCAGGCCCGTAAGCAATCGGTGTATTAGCTGCGCCCAAGGGCTCCTGCACATCAGTAACCATCGAATCACCATTTAAATCATAAGGGCCATTAAGATACTTGGCGGGTTGCATTGCACATATATATGGCAATGGCTCAACCAGGAAACGTGGTGTGCTGTTATTATATTTAGTCAGGTTGTTCAATCCGGTTTCTATATAGAATGAACCGTTAGAAGATCCGTTGGCAATACCGCCATTACGACAGCAGGAAGTATATGAAAACAACCAGTCAGTTTGCGCGGAGGGAAGTACCAGTGTATCAGTAAACCTGTGACGGATATAAGCAGGATACGTATTCTGGTTGGCAGGAATAATACATGAGTTCTGAGGTACAAAAACCTCACACAAATCATTCAACGTATCTGCCTGAAACTCACTCATATTCAGCGTATTCGAAAAACCTGCGTTTAACGAACCGTAGTTAATGGACGCAAAAGTTGGCGCCGGCGCACTACCCTGCTCACAGGCCCGGAATATATCCAGTGTGATGATGTACTTGTATTCGCTGGTATTGCTGCACCCATCCGCACCTTCGCCAATATAGGTCAGGTAAATTTCACCTGCCGCAAAGTGTGATGCGTAGGATTTATGCTGGGTAAACAGCACCAACAGCAATACCGGTAATCCTGCTGCAAACGTTTTAAAATAACTTCTGAATATTGCCTTCATTATTATATCTATTAATATATGTTAATATTATCCTTACTGTTTCGTATCAAATTACCTGATCAGCGTTACGTTACCTTGTTTGGTAAATGTTTTGCCTGAAGGTGT
>CAZEZM010000049.1:0-7380 GCA_964515955.1 uncultured Flavipsychrobacter sp.
TGAACGATAATGACAGCATCAGCGTGGAAATCATCAGCAGCTACCGCTGCCCGCAGCCAGCGGATGCGCAAAGCAACGGTATCAGGGTAAGGGTGCTGACAGGTGTAGGTGAGGTAAACGAGCAGGACAACCTGGCGCTATACCCCAACCCTAACAAGGGCAGCTTCATACTGTCGGGTAAATTAAACACTGAAACACCTGTTCAACTGGATATTATCAATGCCATAGGGCAGGTGGTGCACAGCGAAACGATAACCGCTACCAACGGCGAACTGAACAAAGAAATACAATTGGCCAATGCCGCCAATGGTATATACCTGCTGAGGCTCAACGCCAACGGCGAAACCACTGCCATACGATTCAGGGTAGAACGGTAAACCGATGCGTCAGCCAATGAATAAGACTTGTACCGGTAATTTATAAACAGGTATGCAAAAAAATAAATCAGTCCCGTACATACGGGACTGATTTTCTTTCCTCTTTTGTTTTGAGACAAGTATGGTTACGAGAACATCTGTTCCAGGTTGTATTCCAATGCCATCCTCATAGCGTCGCGTTCGGTTTTGCTGCACATGCGTTTGGTAGCCTGTTCCTGCAGCAGCCTGAAACCCTTCTCAAGTATGGACATGTAATACTCGAAATCCATACGCTCGCGGTATTTGCCGCTGTATATTTTTTTTGCGATTTCAAGTTCCATTTTCATCCTTTTTTGTGCCCTGCCATGGCGGGGCTGTTAATTGATCTTTTTTCAGTTCAGGCTCTCTCTTATACGTTTATTTTAGCGGTCAGTTTTAACAGGTAAAATACCACAATACAAAGATGCAGCCGTGCCGGAATCAGGGCAAAAAAAAGCTGTTTGTTAACCACCTGTTTGCAAGCGGTTAACGAGCGGTTAACAAAATGAAAATAGAGATAAGAATGTGGCCGGTTAAGACTTTTAGAGGAAATGTGGCCGGTATTATTGGCTGCCCCTGCTGTGTGGCCACCTGCTGTGTATACCCCTTCTGCGATATGCCTCGGCTGTAACCTTTATATAATTAAAATAGGTATATTCACTCATGCCACGCAGCTGTTCGTATGTAGGCCGGAACATCTCCATATAAGATTGCAGGCTATCACCCTCGAAACCGGTAATCTTACTTACGAGCTTAGCATTAAACGTATAATCAATAAACTTTTGCTCTTGGTAAAAACGATATTCATCCTGGAAGGCCCATATTTGCCTGTTTTTTTTGCTCATGGCACTGAACGGATGCTGTATCACCTCTATACCAGTGAGCCTCGGAACCTCCAGGGATTGCTTATATAACGCGTAGTATTTGGCACTGTCTGTTTTATAATCCGGTGCGGCTTTGCGGCTATACATATAATCTTCCACATCTGTGCCTGTTTTCTGCATCATTACCCTGAAGTAGGACGGGCGTTTGCCCTGGGGTATGCGCACCCTCAATATTTTATACCCTTCTTTGCGAAACTCTACCAGGTGGCCTTCATCTACTGTTACCACGAAAGCCCCTTCATTGCCGCTGGTCATACGTTCTTCAGTATATATATTATATACTACTACCCCTTGCACAGGTTTGCTGTCATTTACGTCCAGCACGTGGCCCTGCATGGGTTGTGCGCATACGAGTGTATGCGTAAGCCAGGAGACAATAACGCTTAAAAGAGTAAAACTTTCACGCATATTCGGATTAAAGATAAGAGATACCCTGATACCTGACTGATGTGAAAATGTTAAAAAACATCCAACAGGCTTCTCTATCTTTGGCGCATGTATAAATTGTTTCGGAAAATATTGTTTTCTATTTCCCCGGAAGAGGTGCATTATATGGCTATGAGCTGGTTGCGAAGGGCGTACAGTATAGCTCCGTCGCGATGGTTATTGCGCAAGATATATACGCTGAAACACCCCTCTTTAGAGCGTGAATTGTGGGGTATACGTTTCCCCAACCCCGTAGGGCTGGCAGCGGGCTTTGACAAAGACGCCCGTTGGGTAGACGAACTCTCCTGCCTGGGTTTTGGATTTGTAGAAATAGGTACTGTAACCCCAAAACCCCAGCCCGGCAATGACAAGCCACGCCTGTTTCGCCTGCCGGCCGACGAGGCGCTGATTAACCGCATGGGATTTAATAACCAGGGGTCGGAAGTGGCTGCACAAAGACTCAGGCAAAAGAAAACACATATTATAGTTGGCGGCAATATCGGCAAAAATAAAGTGACCCCCAACGAAGATGCCTTAAGCGATTATGAAGCCTGCTTTAAAGACCTGTACGAAGTGGTGGACTACTTTGTAGTAAACGTAAGCAGCCCCAATACACCCGGCCTGCGCGAGCTACAGGATAAAGAGCCCCTGATGCGTATACTAAAAAGGCTGAAAGAACTGAATGAACATATGGGCGCCCCCAAACCCCTGCTGCTAAAAATAGCTCCCGACCTGACGGACAGCCAACTGGATGATATAGTAGACATAGTAGCATCTACAGGCATACAGGGCATAGTGGCCACCAATACGACCATAGACCGCAGCAACCTGGCGACCCCCCAGGCTGAAGTAGAAGCCATAGGAGCCGGCGGGCTGAGCGGTAAACCACTGCGTAAGAGGGCTACGGAAGTGATTCGTTACCTGCATACCCAAAGCAAAGGAAGTTTCCCCATAATAGCAGTAGGCGGAATATATACCCCCGGGGATGCGCTGGAGAAACTGGAAGCCGGGGCTTCATTGGTGCAAGTATATACCGGCTTTATTTACGAAGGCCCTGCTATAGCCAAAAACATATGCACAGGAATACTCAATAAAAAATAAAATTAATGAACGAATTACTGACCGCAGACGGACTCATCAGTTTACTGACACTGACCATATTGGAAGTAGTGTTGGGCATAGACAATGTAATATTCGTATCTATCATCATGGGCAGGTTGCCACGCAATAAACAGCTGGCAGCGCGAAGGATATGGATGTTTGCCGGCATCGCTATGAGGATTTTATTGCTATTGGCTTTAAGCTGGCTGATCAGCCAAAAAGGCAAGCCTGTATTCACAGCATGGGGCAAGGGTTTTGACCTGGCCAGCTTGGTGATGTTGGCAGGAGGTTTGTTCCTGCTGTATAAAACGGTAAAAGAAATACATCATAAACTGGAAGGCGCAGATGACGAAGATGTACCTGCGAAAACATCTTCCGCCAGGTCCCAGGCATTTGCCGCTGCAATGGGGCAGATAGTGCTGGTGGACATGGTGTTTTCTTTCGATAGTATCATTACCGCCGTGGGTATAGCCAAGCATGTGGAGGTGATGATTGTAGCTGTGTGTATAGCCATGTTCATCATGTTTGTATTTAGTCAGCGCATTGCCAACTTTATACATAAACACCCCACGCTCAAGATGCTGGCTTTGTCGTTCCTGGTAATGGTAGGTATGGTGCTGATAGTGGAAGGGTGGGACAGCGAAAGTGCCCACGAAATGCACCTGAAGAATTATGTGTATTTCGCTATGGCATTCTCCTTTGGTGTAGAGATGCTGAACATGCGGCTGCGAAAGAAAGGGAAACCGGTAAAACTGCACGAACCGAAAGTGGAAGATATAGAGAGCAAATAATAAATAGGCCCCTTAGACAAGGGGCCATGTTACATATAGAGGATAAGAGAGAAACTTGTTTGGAAAAATCAATGCCCGCTACAGTTATGGAAGATCATCGCAAGAGACCATAGCCGTATTTGCGGGCATTGAATTTTCAGAAATTCACAGCCAGCACTATACAACTTAGTAAACCAATAAAAAGAGTGATTTTACGGTTCGCATCGTTTTGAGCGGTGCGTTGTGTAATGGAAGCCTGCGTCATTGTGTGTGTTTTTTGTTTTGAAACGCCCGAAATATTTTCGTTAGTTGCTACACAAAGATGGTGCAGGTACACCCCCTATTCCAAATAATTTCACCGCCTTAACCTATGCTTAGTGAATAGTTAACCATAGGCCTTGTTAACGACTAACCAGTTGTTAACATCTTGTGGTAAGCGGAAACCGTTCGTTGAATGAAAACCGCATTTCGTTGAATGGAAACAATAGTTCGTTGAATGAAAACCACATTTCATGATTAGGGAGAATAAGTACGGTATTAATATATAATTTAGCATCAAATTTATTATGATGAAATTAAAGCTCTACTTCTTTGTAATAGCTGTTTGCACCGGTATGTTTCAACAGGCATCGGGGCAGCTTACCAGCGGCCTGATAGCACACTGGCCTTTTAACGGCAATGCTAATGACGCATCAGGCAATGGATATAATGGCACCGCTACAAATGTTACTTATATTACAGGATTGAATGGCATCAGTAATACGGCTGCATTGTTCAATGGCACCAGCAGCTATGTAGATGTAGCGTACCAAAGTGGCTTGAATCTTACTTCTTTCAGTATATGTGCTGTAGTGAAAATAAATGGATACTATACGGGTACCTGCCAGGGTAATATTCTTCTACAGCGGGGAGCTGATTTTCAGAGTGGCCATTATACCTTGCAATTCAGTGATAATGCATTTAACAGTTGCAATGTATCGGATACTTCCAAGCATGTATTTTACTCACACGTCCGCAATAAAGTGCCACTAAATTCAACCTTGCAATATACTCCGACTATTGTATCGGGTAACTGGTATTGTGTAGTCAGCACTTTTGAAAATGACACTATGAGAATTTATGTCAACGGGGTATTGAAAAATACAGTACAGTTGAGTTCAGGTGCGCTCGGTACATCAACAGACGGGCTTTCAATTGGTGCGAGCAGGATGGGAAGTTTTATACAGTTTCCTTATTGGCTGAATGGTGCGATTGACGACCTGCGCTTGTATAACAGGGTACTATCGGCCGGTGAGGTAAGCAGTTACTGCGGTTCGCTGCTGGATACAATAGTGTACATCAGCCAGCCTATATCCGATACTGCCTTCTGTGCCAATGATACATTCCATCTCAGTTATGGCACAACCTACCCTTTTCAGCCGGGTAATGTATTTACTGCGCAATTATCTAATTCGAGCGGCAGCTTTGCATCACCTGTCACTATAGGTACTGTTACAGCAACGGGAGGGGGTACTATTATTTGTACCATCCCTTCAAATGTCCAGGCCGGTACCGGCTATAGGGTAAGGATCGTATCAGGCAACCCGGTTCGCACATCCGGGGATAACGGTGTGAACTTAGACATGGGGCCTGCACCTAATATCGCAGGCTCGTCAAACAGCCCTGTATGCGAAGGGAAGACAATACAATTAACTGCCGCAAGTACCACCACAGGTGTTTCATATAATTGGACAGGGCCATCAGGTTTTAGTAATCCTAATCAGAACCCTTCTATACCATCTGCCGCATCGGCCAATGCGGGTAACTATATTGTAACAGCTACGGCTACTGGATGCAGCGCAAAAGATACTGTATCAGTAATAGTTAACCCCACGCCGGCCAAACCGGTGGTAGGCAGCAACAGCCCCGTGTGTACTAAATCGTCTATCAACCTGACAGCAGGCAGTACCACAGGTGCTACTTATAGCTGGTCCGGACCTAGCAATTTCAGTTCAACCAGCCAAAACCCCTCTCGCAGCAATGCAAGCCTGGCAATGGGTGGATATTATAAAGTAATAGCCAGTTTAAACGGTTGCAGTTCGATGCCTGACAGCGTGTTGGTCAATGTTGTTGCCGGCCCGGAGATTGGCGCCATCCCCAGTCCGGGTAATGTAGTTTGCCAGGGAGACAGTATTACCTTCCTCGCATTCACTTCCAACGCAGGAACGGGAGCAACCTATCAATGGATGAAAAATGGAAGTCCTATACCGGGAGCTAATGCACTGAAGTATGTTGCAGGGGGGTTGGCAACAGGCGATGTAATAAGTATCACATTAATACCTGGTGCAGGCGGTAGTTGCAGTAGTCCTGTTAGTAGCATTAATATTCCTGTTACAGTGTTGCAATATAAAGCACCTGCCGTTGCAATAAGCGCTATTCCTAATACACCTGTGTGGGAAGGGCTTTTGGTAACCTTTACAGCCACTACGACGGATGCGGGGGCGAATCCTAAGTATCAATGGAAGCTAAACGGGCAGGATGTACAAGGCGCTACAGGACAAACCTGGGGAGCAACCACGTTGAAAAACAATGATGTAATCAGTTGTGAAATTATAAGCGATTATAAATGCCCGCAACCTAAAAATGCAGCAAGCAACCAGTTGACGCTAACTGTATTGACAGGCATAGATGATATGAATACAACACAAGGGGTACATTTGTTCCCTAATCCTAATTCAGGTGACTTTACCATTACCGGATTGACTGCAGGTAAAGCCACATTAGTTGAAGTTGTCAATACATTGGGACAGGTTGTTTACAGCAAAAATATTACAGCAGGAGGCAAGAGTGATCTGATAAATATCCGGTGCGGCAATTTGCCGGCAGGTGTGTACATATTGAAGCTCAATACAGGCGATAATCAGCAATTCAGCAGGTTCAGGGTTCTGTAGGCCTTTAAATTAACCCTGCATTAAAACATTAAAGCTTTTTATGGTTAGGGCTGCCCTAACCATAAAAAGCTTTACTTTTATATACAGTAAACGATAAAATCAGATATGAAAAACCTCTCCTGTTTCATCCTGTTATACCTTTTTTGTGGTTATGTTATGGCCCAACCCAACCTGGTACCTAACGGCAATTTCGAAGATTATACACAATGCCCTTCAAGTTACGGACAGGGAACCCGATGTACTGGCTTGGGGAATTTCAATGGAACTCCGGATTACTTCAATAGTTGCGGGTTTGGTGTGCCCAGCAATGCATGGGGGCATCAATGGCCGGCGAGTGGTAATGCATATTTTGGTATAGCGGATTTTAGCGGCCTGCCAAACTATGGCATCAGGGAAGCTATCACCAGGCCGATTACACCTTTGCAACCGGGAGTTACCTACCAAGTATCTCTTTCTTATTCTGCAGGTAACCTTACGAAGTATTATCTTAACAGCGTATGTGTGCTGTTTTTCGATAATGGTCCCGCTACATATAGTGGCAGGGCACCATTTACCCCCAGTGTGCATTTTTCACCAACAAGCATACTCACAGATACTGCTAACTGGGTTCGGCTAACGGCAACATTTTATGCGGATTCAGCCTATGACAATATTGCTATTGGCGGGTTTGTAGACACCCCCGCTTTATTGTTCCAGCAAGTCAACCTCGGCAATGGTTACGGTACATGGTATATTGATTCCGTAGTAGTAAAAGTGGCAAAAAGACTAAGTCTCAACTTCACTGACACCACCCTTTGCGCCGGGGATACTATACGTGTGCCTTATACTGTCAATGATACAGCCTTCTTCCAAACTAATAACCAGATAAGGCTGC
>CAZEZM010000050.1:0-3757 GCA_964515955.1 uncultured Flavipsychrobacter sp.
GACGAATTTAATGTGCAGAGGATCATCAATCTTGCGGCAAGCCGTTGTGACAAAGTGCTACGTATATATGTCGCCCCTGCTGCTGGCATCAAGGCTAAGCTTTCAATGCATATTGCCCGGCATACTTTCGCCACGCTTGCAGGAGATAAAGTGCCGATCCAGATGTTACAGAAATTATATAGGCATAGCGATATAAAAACGACTATCGGCTATCAGGCCAGTTTCATCAACAAGGATTCTGATGATGCGCTTGATGCAGTAATAAATATTACCATGTAAATACTCTCGTCAAATTTCATAAATTGCAACTGTTCTAAAGATGACTATTATGAAGAAAACATTCATGTTGATGTTGGTGATGATCTGCACAGCTCTTACAGGCTATGCCGAGCAAAAAGTGACGACCATTAAAGTCAAAGCCTCGATTTATTGCGATCACTGCAAGAAATGCGAAAGCTGCGGCAAGAGATTAGAGAACGCTGCTTATGGCGTGAAAGGTGTTAAGCGGGTTGACTTGAATGAGGCTGAAAAATCTGTTGAGGTCGTCTATAATTCAGAAAAGACCAACCCGGATGCTATCCGGCAAGCCATCGCAAAGGTAGGATTTGACGCAGATGATGTAAAAGGCAATCCCGAAGCGTATGCCAAATGGGATGATTGTTGTAAAAAACAGTAGAAAAACGGGGTTATCTAATATTTTTTGAATAGTTATTGAAAATAATTTTTAGATTAATCTAAATTTACTTTCTTTGCACTATGAAAGTGCGTTGCTATTCGATAATAGCCATTGGGCTATTATTTATCGGTGTCGCTTCCTGCAAGAAGCTTCAGCCCTCAGTACCAGCTGAAAACGAGTTACTGGATGGCCCGATTGAAGGGCTTACGGCTGAACAGCGGCAGATTTTCCTGCGTGGCGATATCGCGTTTAATGAAAAGATCTTTACGAAGGAAACAGGCTTGGGACCTGGCTTTGTTTCCACTTCCTGCGGTAGCTGTCATGCTGGCGATGGTAAAGGTCACCCATTCACGACCCTGACGCGATTCGGGCAGAGTGATGAAACTGGCAATAAGTTCCTGCATGCAGGCGCACCACAATTGCAGAACCGCGCTGTGGCTGGCTATCAGCCTGAACAATTGCCCTTAGGCGCGACATTTTCACGTTTTACGCCACCGGCAAATACGGGCCTTGGCTTCTTTGATGCAGTTAGTGATGCGACGATCCTGGCAATGGCTGACCCGATGGATGCTGATAATGACGGGATAAGCGGGAGCGTAAATTGGATAAACCTAAGACCTTATACAACACCGAGGGAAGGAAGTGTCATCAATGACGGTAAACATATAGGCCGCTTTGGTAAAAAGGCTGGTGCCTATGATTTGTTGCACCAGACTGCAAGCGCCTATAATCAGGATATGGGTGTTACTTCCATGTATGAGCCGAAAGATGCTTATAGCGGAGAAGAACTGGACCCCGAAGTGACCAATCAGGAAGTGCAGGATGTGGTTTTCTATTTGCGGACACTTAAAGCGCCTATACAACGAACAGCCAATGATCCGGACGTTCTAAATGGCAAGGACCTGTTTATAAAGGCTTCCTGCAACAAATGTCATGTGGATGAACTTCAAACAGGTAATTTTTTCATTCAGCCCCTTTCAAACAAAACATTTCATCCTTACACCGACATGCTTTTGCATGATATGGGACCATCACTTGATGACGGCTACACAGAGGGCGTGGCAAAAACCTATGAGTGGCGGACCCCGGCGTTGTGGGGATTAGGCCTGTCAAAAAATTCGCAGGGCGGGACTTATTATCTGATGCATGACGGACGCGCCCAGACAATTGATGCCGCGATCATGCTTCATGGTGGTGAAGCGCTCGTTAGCAAGCAGAAATACCAAAGCCTTTCGGCCCAGGAAAAGGAAAAATTGATCAAATTTTTAGAGAGCCTGTAACATGATGGACCGCAAGAAATTTATCAAAAGCGGCTGTGTCCTGTGTTCCAGCGTCACATTCCTCGCAACTGTATTTGAGGGTTGCGCCTCGGTGAAATACACAGCAGGCACGTTAAACGAAAATGGCCTGCTGATTGACATAGCAGAATTTGAAAGCAAGCAGGGTTCCCGGTCGTATGTCATTGCCGGGCATGACTCCTTACAATTCCCAATCTGCATCTATCGGATTGATGACGGCACGTACAGCGCATTACTGATGCAATGCACGCATCAGGGCGCCGAGTTGCAGGTCTCAGGTGATCAGCTTACTTGCCCGGCTCATGGCAGCGAATTCGACAAGTGGGGCAAGGTACAGCAATCACCTGCAGCCCGTGACCTGCGAAGCTTCCCGGTTACAGTTTCCGGCAATCAGCTATTTATTGACCTGCGCAAACAATCATTATGAAGAAATTAATCTTGTTTATTGCTGCAGTCTTCAGCACTGGCCTATCAATGGCACAGGTAGACAGTTCGCTATTGAGAAGGAGACCGTCGGATACAACCGGTATGTTACTGAATATGGATGCTGCGTATAACCGTCCATTTCTCAATGTCTATAAAACCCCTGTTGCCCTGGGAGGATATATTGAAGGGAACTGGCAGCATTTAGGAACCGATGGTGTAACCGAAGGACACCAGTTCCAGATGCGCAGGGTCACGCTATTTGTCGCTTCAAGCATTGCCAGGCGTATCAGGTTTCTATCTGAAATAGAGTTCGAGGATGGCACAAAAGAAATCAACATTGAATTCGCTGCCCTTGATCTTGAAATGCACCCGCTTCTCAATCTGCGCGGGGGTATTATCATGAACCCGATTGGATCGTTCAACCAAAACCACGATGGGCCAAAATGGGAATTTGTTGATCGTCCCGTATCTGCCACTCAACTGCTGCCCGCGACCTGGAGCAATGTAGGATTTGGCATATATGGTAAGCAGTATAAAGATAACTGGGTCTATGCCTATGAAGCGTATGTCACAAATGGCTTCAACGACCGCATTATTGATAATAGTCAGGGAAGGACTTCACTCCCGGCTGCAAAAGAAGACAGGGATCGTTTTGAAGAAAGCTTTAACGGCTCACCGATGATCACAGCAAAGGCTGCGATAAAGCATAAAAAGATAGCAGAGGTAGGGCTTTCTTATATGTCAGGTATCTATAACAAATTTGAAGATGATGGATTGATCCTGGATAAGAAACGCGCGGTCAATATCTATGCCATCGATGCGAACACAACATTGCTGCGTATTAGGACATACATCAATGCTGAATGGGTCTGGGTGAGAGCAGATGTGCCGCAGGTATATACGCAGCAATACGGCCAAAGGCAAACAGGTGGTTTTGCGGATATCGTGCAACCTGTCTTCAGCGGCAATGTGTTTGGGTTCAAAACATCCGTTATTAATTTAGCTTGCCGACTTGAATATGTTGACTGGAATGTTGGAAAGTTCAATGAAACCGGTACTAATATCGCAGATGATTTTTGGGGTATCACGCCGGGAATCAGCTGGCGTCCTGTAGCCCAGACTGTGTTCCGTGCCAATTACAAAATAGCATTGCAGCGGGATCTATTGGGCAATCCACCGTCACAAACAGCAGGATTACAGGTCGGTCTGTCAAGTTATTTTTAGGGTTACAATTTTTATAGTTCTGAATACGAGAGGTATCTATAAAATTTGTAAATTGAACTATGAGAATTTTACGCTCTATAACGTATTGTGTTTATGTCAGTGTCTTTTGTATGCTATGTTTAATAGCGTGTAA
>CAZEZM010000051.1:0-3301 GCA_964515955.1 uncultured Flavipsychrobacter sp.
TTTATTTAAAATCCCCCAACACGTAAAAATGTTGGGGGATTTTTACTTTAGGGAATGTTAGCCTTTTGTATCCCTTTATTCAGGATATTTGCTTTGTAAATTATCCTGTTATGCAATTCAATCTGCAGAAATCAATCCCGATATTGGAAAGAACGCCCTTAGTTTTAAGGCAGTTGCTTAGTGGCCTGGACGATGAGTGGACGACCAATAATGAAGGCCCTGAAACCTGGAGCCCCTACGATGTAATAGGGCACCTGGTGCATGGAGAACATAACGATTGGATTACCCGCATGAAAATAACATTGAATGACAACGGGGGAAAATATATACCCTTCAACCGGACAGCCATGTTCGAAGAAAGCAAGGGTAAATCCCTGGTGCAACTGCTGGATGAATTTGAAACAGCCCGTCAACACAATCTCGAAGAGTTAAAGCAACTTAACCTCAGTGAAGAAGATCTCAATAAAACAGCTATACATCCATCTTTTGGCACAGTTACACTTAGGCAATTACTGTCTACATGGGTAGCGCACGACCTGAGCCATATAGTGCAGATAAGCCGGACAATGGCTAAACAATACAAAGAGGAAGTCGGCCCATGGAAAGAATATTTATCTGTAATGAAGTAGTTACTTCTTTTTTCGCCACTCTTTATAGCTCTTTTGCTTAGGCTTTTTCTGATCTTGTTTCTGGGTTCCTGTCACCTTCAACGGCTTCTCCGTTTTGCTTATTTTTGCAGTAGCTTTTTTCTTGGGTATATATTGCTTTACAGATGCTTCTTCTGTCTTTGACGACGAAGCTATCATCCTGTTCATCTCCTCAATTTCCTGCGGAGTAAGCAGCCGCCACTTGCCAATCGGTAAATTACCCAGGCGCACATGCATGATGCGTATGCGGGTGAGGGTGATTACTTTATAGTCCAGCTCGTTACACATCCGGCGGATTTGCCTGTTCAGCCCCTGTGTGAGGATGATGCGGAAACGTTTGCTACCTTCTTGTTTTACAACACAAGGTTGTGTACGTTGCCCCAATATCCGCACGCCTGAACTCATTTTTTGCACAAATTCAGGTGTTACCGGCTTATCAACTGTTACGATATATTCCTTCTCGTGGGAGTTGCCTGCACGCAATATTTTATTGACTATATCCCCATCATTGGTCAGGAATATCAACCCATCTGAATCTTTATCCAGCCTACCCACGGGAAATATCCTTTTGGGATGGTTTATATAGCTGATAATATTGGTCTTATCCCTCAGGTCGGTAGTAGAGGTGATGCCTGCAGGTTTATTAAAAGCTATATAGATAGTCAGCTGCTTCTTTTTCGTTTTCAGGGGCTCGCCATCTATAGCTACAATATCGTCAGGCGATACCCTGGTTGCAGGGTAGGCGGGTTCATCGTTTACTGTTACACGGCCTTGTTCAATAAGTTTATCAGCCTCGCGACGGGAACAAAACCCTGTAGAGCTGATAAACTTATTAAGGCTGATTAAGTCACTGTCTGTTGTTGATTTGCGCATTTGTTATTTCGCCTTACGGAATAAATACCGCGTTATAAATAAACCACCTGAACTGTTGCCTTCAGATGTTTGTGCATGAGAACCTGTAGATACACTGACTAATTCCCAACCATCATTACTGTATGCATTGATGCGCTCAACAATAGATTGGTCGTTATTGGCAATGTTTTTAAAGTTGAGGCCCACCATGCTGTAAAAATTCTTCAGGTCCTTCTCTATCAGCTGCCCGTTGTTATCTGTAGTCAATATCCGGGAGCGGCCTAACCCACCCGGTATTACAGACTCAATAGTAGAAAACTGGAAATACTGGTAAGTAATACCTTGTGTAGTTTCAGGGGCAGACCTGAATGAAAACCCGGCAAATACAATTAATCCTGTAATGGCAGCAATTGAAAAAATCTTAAGTGTTTCTTTCATAAATACTGGTTTTTATTTGCTTTTATTGTTGAGAGATGCTGAATATTGCCTGATTTTGCTGTACTTAATCATTGTAGACATAGCCGAGTACTTACATACTAGGTAACCATAATAACCATCCAAAAAACCAAGCCTTAATATGTATGCATTAAAAAAAAACCATTTAGGTCCCAGCCATACCTTTAACCTACTACATTTTTTTCCTTGTTTTACAGCTGCTATCGCACTTAGCTCAGTAAATTTTTCAATTTGCTTTATATGGTCGGAAATTGTGTAAAAACTGTAATGTAGAAGCTCCCCTTTGAGCATGCCTATAGTGGTGTTGCCGTCTGGTTGCCAGTATTCATGTATTAAAGCTCCTTGCCAGGCACCCTTTGTCCTGTCAAACAGCCTTATTTTTTTATCAGGGTACCATGTTCCGTGTCGTATCCACTTGCCGCAATAGTTGGTACAGCGTATTAGTTTGTAATGATCATGTTTTGGTGATTTTTTTATGTCTGCAATAGACTTGGCCAGGTCTTCACTGATAACCTCGTCAGCGTCTATAGATAGCACCCAATCGTAAGATGCCTCATTGGTAGCAATAATGCGCTGTTGTACATAATCAGTAAAAGGTTGCAGAACTATTCTGGCCCCCAGTTTCCCGGCTAGTTCTGCAGTATTGTCGGTAGACAGGCTATCCACCACTAATATTTCATCAGCTATACTCAATGCAGACTTTACACAACGCTCAATATTGTGTGCTTCATTAAGTGTAATAATAACAACGCTTAGCCTGATCACCTGTATGGTTTTATGAAAAAGCCCGGATGTTTGTCCGGGCGGTAAAATTAAGATTCTCAGTTAGTATTATGATAACAATTGTTGCCTGAGCAAAAATTCTAGTTGGGAGTTGGTTACCCCCAGTTTTTCAGTCAGTTCTTTTTCGTCTTTTCTCAATTTATAAATATCGTATGCGCGCTGTATAGTCATATCCAGTTCTTCCTCATTCCAGGGTTTCGTCAGGTAATGGAATATCTTGCCTTTGTTCACAGCGTCGATTACAGCATTCAGGTCCGCATACCCGGTTAGCAATATCCGCATTGGGTCAGGGTGTTTATCCAGTATTGATTCAAGAAATTGCACCCCGGTCATATTAGGCATACGCTGGTCGGTAATGATTACGTCAATAGGTTCCGTCTCCATTATTTTTATAGCTTCCTCACCGCTTATGGCAGTGTGTACCCTGTATTTTATGCGAAAAGTAGCCTTGAAGGACATAAGATTATGCTCTTCATCATCTACATAAAGCACGTTGATTTTGTCAATTTTTCCGTCTCCCATTGTAATGCAATTATTAGCTTTACATTTGCACTAATTACAAA
>CAZEZM010000052.1:0-2833 GCA_964515955.1 uncultured Flavipsychrobacter sp.
GTGTGTTCAATCGCTGGGGGCAGGAGGTATTCAGCACCAACGACCACCGCATGGGATGGGATGGTAGCTGGGAAGGTAAGCCCCAGGAGATGGGCGTGTACACCTACCTGATACGGGTGGCTTATCCTGATGGCTTTGTAGAAACCTACAAAGGAGAGACAACACTGATCAGGTAATTAAGAATATATAATAATTATTAATGAAAGACCTGTATTTTTATACAGGTCTTTTTCTTGTTAGATACATGTGGTATATTTGTTATGATATGCCCAACCTTTATTTCAGAATTAATGTCAATACTATATAATCAGGTAACATTTACAATCCATAAATGATCCAATTATGAGAATTTTATACCCGTTTTTATCCTTATTAATCCTGGTATCGTTATTAAGTACCACCAAAGCAAAGGCTTGTCACTACGCGGCTGCAGACATTTACGTCACCTATATAGGAAGCGGTGTAGACGGATGCGGAACACCCGACTATAAATATGAAGTGACGTTAATAGTTTATTATGCCTGCCAGACATGTTACCTGGACCAGGGTATCAACGAAACTGTATGGTACAAATCTGGTACACTCGGTTTGCAAGGGAGTCCTGACTCCGCAGGCTCTATAGAAGTCATAGATGCTACAGCCGATGCGATTACGGGTGCCCCGGATACATCACATCAGTTATGTGCAGCCTTTGCTGATAGTAATAGTTGCAGACAACTATCAACCAGGGACAGGTTTCCTGCGTTTCGTGTAAGAAATTATGTTGGCCAGGTAACATTGCCATCTGCACAAACAGACTGGCGTTTTTATTGGTCGAACGGCGGGCGTAACCTTAGTAACCTGAACGCTTGCGGTAACATATATGTAGAAGCAGGATTGAATAACCAAACAAAATATAATAATAGTACTCCGCGTTTCCTCAGTAACCCCCTGCCATACATTTGTGTTAACCAGCCAACCACTTATCTCAATGCCCCCTTTGATCCCAATGGAGATTCGATTTATGTATACCAGCAGATACCGTATACAGGCGGTTTTGGTGTAAACATGGTAGCCACCCAGTGCGGATATGCAGCAGGTTATAGTGCGGCGGACCCTATTGGTTCTACTGCCGGTAACCCGTATAAGCTGAACCCGATTACCGGAGCGGCCACGTTCACCCCTACAGCACAGGGTTTCTTTGTATTGGGTTTTAGAGCAGAAGACTATGAAAGAGGGTCGGGCACATTACTAAGTTATATCTATAGGGACGTACAGGTATCTGTGTTGCCATGTTCTGCACCGCCTCCGGGTATAGATTCTATAGGCCAGCTAATTACATCTATAGAAAATGCCACAGTGGTGAAAACACCATCACAGGGAGATGTATTCTATGTTTGCCCGGGAAGTGATATGAAATTCACAGTTAACTCAAAAACCGACAGTACTACTCACAATGTGTATATGTATGCCAATACCGTCCTGTTGAACAATTCAAATTTTACCGTAGCAGGGCAGGGTACTAACAATGTAACTGGCACATTTACATGGACACCAACCACAGCGGATATAGGCGATCATTCCCTGGTTATACAGTCGAAGGACTCAACATGTGTAGTGTGGCAGCCAATTGTACTTACTAACTACAGGGTGATATTGATAAGGGTAGTGGAGGGTATAGATGCAGGTCCGGATGAACCGATATGCCAGGTTAACCCTGACTCAGTTCAGATGTTTGTAAGAGATGCAGATTTTCTGAGGCTGAAATGGTCTACTGTGAATGGCGGTGCAGCTGTAGGTATCAGCAATGATGCTATACACAATCCCAAAGCATTACCTTCAGCTACCACGGATTATGTTATTACGACCCCTGACCTCACTGCGTCATGTAAGGCAAGTGATACGGTGCGTGTATATATAGATAAAACCAACAACGTAACAATTACGCCGAAGAACCCTACTAATCCGGAAAATGCACTGGTTATGTGCCGCCCGGGTTATTTACAACTGGAAGCACTGTTAGAAGGACGTCCGCCTAAAAACAATGTTTCCTGTGGTGTTGGTAATCCTACATTGTGCAACAACCCCGATACACGCATGGTTTTTGGCTCTCCAGTGTATGGCAACCTGGTATATGATACAGTTGGCAGGGTTACACCTATTATGTATAACAACCTGCGCACATCCAGGATGCAGTTCCTGATACGTAAGGGCGAAATGGAAGAGTCTGATATATTCTCGGCCACCATCCGCAGTATCTCTTTTGAAACTAAAGGAACAACTACGCCTGCTTATCAATATGGTAACTTCAGGATATTAGTAAAGTGTACGGAGAAGGAAGGGCTTAGCGGTAGCGATGGGTTTGAAAATTTTGGTATGACACAGGTATATTCATCTCCATCTGTTACTTTCCCGGATGGAGTGCATGACTTTACCTTTAGCACACCATATAACTGGGATACCACAAAAAATCTGTTAATCCAGATTTGTTACAGCGACAACCCGACAGTTGATACAGGGTGTGGTGTTACTTCCGCTCCTCCTGTACTTAATTTCGTGCCGACTACTTATGTATCCGGCCTGGTTTTAAAAGGTTCCAGCGTAACTGAAGGTAGTGTGTGTGGTATTGATAAAAGAACTGATATAGAGTCGGTACAGGCAAGGCCCGCGTTTTCGTTCACATTTTGCGAAGCTAATCCGTTGGATTTCGTTATCGCATGGAACCATGGTGAGTACCTGTCGGATTCGACTATCGCACAGCCCCTCGCCTATGTACCTAAATCTGCAACCTTTGTAGTGCAGACTGTTGGCCGTAGCAACTGTATTATGCGCGACACGCTTGAAGTGTATATAC
>CAZEZM010000053.1:0-2410 GCA_964515955.1 uncultured Flavipsychrobacter sp.
AAACTATTAATTTATCCAATATTGAAGTGCTCGTACTTGATGAGGCAGACAGGATGTTCGATATGGGCTTTTTGCCGGATATTCGTAAGATTTTAAATCACCTGCCGAAGCATCGGCAAACTTTGCTCTTTTCGGCTACCATGCCTGATGATATAAAGCACCTTGCGCACGACATCCTGCGCAACCCCGTCACTGTGCAAATAAACCATACCATGCCATTGACGACGGTATCGCATGCATTGTACCCGGTCGAGCATCATCATAAAAACACTCTTTTGATGAAGCTTCTGAAACACGCAGATACTGGGTCGGTACTCATATTTACACGCACAAAACAACGAGCAATGAGTGTGGCGCAGCGGTTGAAAAAGGCAGGGCACATAGCAACGTCTCTGCAAGGCAATATGTCTCAGAATCAACGCCAGGCTGCACTCGATGGTTTTCGTAAAGGTTCATTCAAGATACTGGTAGCAACCGATATTGCCGCCAGAGGCATTGATGTTTCTCACATTTCACATGTCATTAACTTCGATATGCCTGACACTGTCGATGCGTACACGCACCGTATCGGACGCACAGGCCGTGCTGCTAAAACCGGCGATGCGTTCACCCTCACCACACAAAATGACAACGCCATGGTGCGCGCTATCGAGAATACCCTTGGCATGAAGCTTGAGCGCCGCAGGTTAGAAGACTTTGATTACACTTCACCTCCAGCACGCAGCACATCTGCTGTTCCACTCCAACAATCACAACGTCACCACAGACAAACGGGAACGGGATCAAAAAGGGCGGGATCACAGATGTCGTCAGATTCCAAACCACGATATAATAGAACAAGTGCGAAACCTTTTGGCAAACGACGTTCTTCGCACGCTGCATATTCGTCAGGTTCGTCAGCCCGGAGACCGCACAGTTCGCATACATAAGTTTGTAATAGTTTAAAAAATGTATATCCTGGTGCAGCACAGCCGCAGCTAAAGTCAAATTAGGTTTTGCTTTACAAGGCAAAGCAAAACAACTGTGTCTTTTTCTGTCATTCCCGCATGTTTTTAGCGGGAATCCATTTGTTATAAAGACCTGGATGCCCGACAAACCTGTCCTCGTGAAAACGGGGAAGCATTCGGGCATGACAGGCGCTGATGATGTTTGAAATTTCTTATCATTGAATTAGGTTGCCTTCGGCAGCTATTTTTATTTTGCATGTAGGGGTAATTCATGAATTACCCCTACCAGATTGAAATTCCTTAATAAGGAGAGGAAAAGTATGAAGGCAAAAGGTTTTTTATCAGTTTTAGTAGTCATTTGTGTGGCAGTTGTGGCCGGTTGTTGTTCTATGGTTTGTGAGAAAAAGGCTCCGGAAACTGTCAGTGCTAAAGTCGAAGAAAAAAACCCCATAAAGATTGGGATAAGTGTCTGGCAAGGGTATGCCCATGCCTTCATTGCGCAGGAAAAGGGATTTTTTGGAAAAAATAATGTCAGCGTAGAGCTGGTATTCAAAAAAGGTGTTGCAGAATCAATAGAGCTCTATAAAAGCGGCGAGGTGGACGGCGTTTTTAATGTCTTTGCCGATATAATTTTGATTAATTCGAAAGGAATTCCCACCAAGGTAGTTTATGTGCCCAGCTATTCCGAATCGGGGGACGTGATTATCGGAAGGCCGGAATTTAACTCGCTTGCCGACCTGAAAGGGAAAACAGTAAGTTTTCAGGGGGTAAATACCTTCTCCAATTTGTTTGTCCTAAAAGCGCTGGAGAAGGCGGAAATAAAGGAATCTGATGTCCAATTGCAGGATGTTCCTGGAATGGATGTTTTAAATGCGATGGAAGCGGGAAAGATTGATGGGGGCCATACGTGGGAACCGATAACATCACAGTCATTAAATAAGGGTTATAAAATACTGTGTAAAGCGTCTGATACCCCAGGCATTATAACGGATGTGCTGGCGTTTAATGCAAAGATTATTGAAGAAAGACCTGACGATGTACAACACATAGTGAAATCTTTATTAGAGGCAAAGGACTTCATTAATTCAAATAAAGACGAGGCAATTGATATTATGGCTAAGGCAGAGGGAATAGAGAGGGCAGAAGTACAAAGAGGCATTGATGCCGAAGTTCACATGCTTGACTTAAATGAAAATAGTGAGGCAATGAAAAAGTCAGAAAACATCGCTTCGTTATATGCTTCCTTAAAAGTTATCACCGATTTTTATGTCAAAAGGGGACTAGTCTCTGAATCGCAGGTTACGGAAGGAATTATTGAACCGAAATTCATTGAGGGCATAAAATCTTCACAAGCGCCCCAACCATAAAACAATGCAGGGGCAGGTTTCCAACCTGCCCCTGCGAGTTTATAATAGGCATTCTACAGCGGCTTTGCTGGTTCAATCGTCCTCGATTGAACCGAA
>CAZEZM010000054.1:0-2117 GCA_964515955.1 uncultured Flavipsychrobacter sp.
TTTCATCAGCAAGCAATCCCCCAGAAAGAGGAACAATACGGCTATTTTTTGTTACTGTATTGTATGCACGCAAAGTTCCTTTGTGCTCAAAAAGCAGTGGAACATTAAGAGTAATCTTATTGCCCGTGATTTTATTAATTGATCGTGTTTCTGTTTGATCAGGATTCTCACTCGATGGTGTGATGAGTATTGTATCTCCGACGCGCCATCCTGACGGTGTATCTTTTAATTCAATTTCTGTTGAGCCGATATTTGCATCTTGTGCGAGTTTGGTCCACACTTTTGGTTTCGGGGCTCCATGGAAATCAGCTCGTGAAGTTGTCCCCATTGTCCATACCCCGATATCGCTCGGGATGAGACCTGGCATCTTGGGGTCAGGTCCGGTTGCACCACCACCAAGAAATAGTCGATCATTGGGAACATTGAAACCAATCCTGGCATTAATACCCGCAGGAATCGGCGAGCTCGCGGTCCCCACATCAAGTTTCCCTCCGTCGAGAACCATAATACTTCCATCCATATCAAGCTGGGTTGATTTGGTTCGTGAGAACGATAAAACTCCGCTACCCGCAATGGTAATTGTCTTTGCTTCAGCATTCATACTCGAAGGTTCCATATCGTATGTCACGATGGAGCTAGAAATCTTCACGTCATCCGTTGCGTTAGGTATCCTCCCCCTGTCCCATGTCGTCATGTCGCTCCACAAACCACTTTTAACAGCCTTGATTTGTGTTGAGGTAGAAATCACATTAATTTTTACAAAAACAGGTATTGCACCCGCTGTATTGCCCGCAGCATCTCTTGCAATTGCATTTATCCTGTGTGTACCAGCCAGTGCTGTTGCAGTATCCCATGAAACAGAATACGGCGCTGTTTGGTCTTCACCGCCGAAATTTACACCATCTACTTGAAATTGCACGCCAGCAACACCTTTGTCATCGTTAGCTGTTGCTGTAATCATTATTGTTCCTGTCACTGTGGAATCGTTTATCGGATTTGTAATCGTCACGGATGGTTTAACTGTATCAGTACTTCCATCATTGATAGTGGTAAAAACTAGAACTGAACTCACAGCCTGATTACCCGGCTCATCTTTGGATCGTATCGTATAGAAATAAGTAATGCCAGGCGCCAATCCTGTTAATGTAACTTCATGATTAGTTTTATAACTGTCTTCGACATTCGAAAATCCCCCATGTGGCGCAGTCCGCCAGAATTTTACAAATCCGACTGTTGGCTCATTAGTTGTCCATTTGATCTTGGCGCTTGTTGTCGTGATTTCTTTTGCTGTAATGCCGCTTATCACTGGAGCCGCTACGTCGCTTGGCAAAGGAGCGGCCACAATGTTGCCCGATCTTATGCAAGGCACGCAGTTCCATCTTATATAAAAGATTAAGTTGTCCAAGTCTCTGCCGCTTATCTCCGGCCTCGGGCCTGTTGAGCTTCCCCATCCTGCTTGTATCTGTGTTTTCAGTTCAGCATCGCTTGCGCTGTTTAGTTCATCAAATGACGGAAAATTGCCATTATGATTTATACCGTCTACTCCATGCGTCAATTCGAAAGAGGGTCTTGGTGGAAAGGTACTCAAACCTCCTGATTTGTAAATCTGTCTCCCTGAACTGTATCTTCCAATATCGCTGGCTGACATAACAGGATCGGTTGTTTTTGCAAGCGTTGTTCTGAAAACACCCTGGGTTGCTGCTCCATTCGTCCAGATTGCGCCGTTTCCGCAAATAGCAAGCCAAGGATACTGAACATCAACCATTGTATTGGCCCTTCCTGTCGGCAATTCTATTTTATTGCTAATAGTGAATAAATTTCCTCTGTACCCGCCATTGGCATTCAATCTCCAGGGACCTGTTTGCGCGAATGTAGCAATTAAAATATCATCTTTGGGACCGCACGTGCCTTCTGTATCAATGTTTATATTGATATTTTTCAGATTTGCATCATTTGGCTGCGGTACCGTGCTCATATAGCTGATGTTGTTGGTCGCCAGGTCAATCTTTCTCAGAGCCATAATGAAATTCTCTGCAACAATCAGTTTTCCCTCAGAATTAAATTCAAGCCCTTCAGGAAATATCAACGAGGCGCTACTCAAATTGCCATTTACCATG
>CAZEZM010000055.1:0-2047 GCA_964515955.1 uncultured Flavipsychrobacter sp.
TTTCAGAAAATCCCAGTTTTTCTATGAGATAGGTTGATATGCCGGGACAGATATATCCCGTGCAGGTATTGACCACCAGTCCGGATACATCATTCACCGTCAGTCCAGCCCGGGTGAGCGCCTTAATAATTGCCTGAGACGAAAGGTCAACCGCCCACTGTGTGTAGCGGGTAATGCGGCTGTCCGGGTGTTCATTGACAAGGCATTCAAGGTTGTCGACAGCGAGATGACGGTGTTGTACACTCGGATGGGCAAATATCTTGTGCATGATTGCCAGGCTTTTCTGGCTCAGTTTATCCGAATAGTGTTTTACAAGAAACGCCTCAGCCTGTGCCTGATTTATGGTAAAAGGCGGTGTTGCAGTCGCTATCGATGCTATGTGGACATTTTCATTCATGGCGTTTCATACATCCTTTGCTGGTTATCAATCGTCCTCGATTGAACCGAAATGTTTCGGTTCAGGCTGCAAGCCCTGAACCAGCGGAAAAGTAGGAAGTGTAAATTTAGCTAATGAAAATTTGTATTTTTATCATCAGATACGAAAAATGCTCATAAATACTATACGGATGAGAACAATCATTATCAAGAACACAAAAGAGGTAACCGTTTCTTCCGACTTTAATCTTTCACCTCACAACTTTCAACTGATAATTTACAACTTATAACTATCAATGCAGAATACAACAACAATCGGTCTTATAGGCGCTACCTTTTTTATTGCCCTGACCCATGCCGTAATGCCAAATCACTGGATGCCCTTTGTACTGATCGGAAGAGGGCAAAAATGGAGTCTGACAAAAACCATCTTTATTACTTCCATAGCGGGACTGGGGCATTCCGTAGCAACGTGTATTTTAGGTTCAATCATCGCCTTGATTGGGCTTCGCATCTCAAAATATGCAGAAACAGTTGCTGAACCTATTGCAGCCTGTATCTTAATTGTTCTGGGTATCGTATTCGTTGTCTTTGGGAGATTACGACCATGCAAGCACAATCATAATCACACAAAATTCTCCGATAAGGCAATCGTCATTTCGTTATTCATGATGCTAAGCTGCTCGCCCTGTGTAGCCGTCTTGCCCATATTTCTCGCTGCCAGCACAATAAGCTGGAGTTCACTTTTTCTGCTTTCTGTAATCCTGTCCATAACAACCGTTTCGAGCATGATAGGGCTGACGATCCTGGCGTATAATGGTGTTAGAAAGATAAACCTCTGCGCCATTGAACACTATGAGAGGGATATTATTGGCGGGATACTGTCTCTGTTAGGAATAATATTCCTTTTCGTACATTAGACACTTCTGATCTTGATGTTGGATTTTCACAGCAGTATCCGCACATCCCCCGTCCGTTGAATGAATTGTCAGGCATTTCTTATTTGTTTCAGTAACTTTTCATACTCCGAATGACTACCTATCCAAAACCAGAGTATCTCGTTATTCTTTTGTATTCCTACAGCACGATAATCTTTCGCAATCCTGACACAATAATTGGACGTGTTGAATGTACTCTCTTGAAATGCAGACTCGGGTGATATGGATCAACTCTAAATTTCTTATATGCGTCTTTGCCTTGTCTTTGAATGTTCTTTGGCAATTTCTCAAATAGCTTTCGGAAACGCTGAGTTGTATGAGATATCATAAATCATCAATATTTAACAGCTTTGTTTTTCCTTGTCTATGTTCCTCAAGCGCTTCGTCTGCAAGTTGGCTTAATAGATCTTCAGATTCTGCAAATGTCTTTTCCCAACATCTTTCTGCTGCAAGTTCTTCAAGCAACCACTTGGCAACTATATTTTGCTCTTTTTCAGATAATTTAGAGACTTCCTCAAATGCCTTTTCCAATAATTTTGTCATATTTCATCACCTCTTTCTTGTTTAATTCACCTGACATCTATTTTGTCTTTATTCTATAATTGTGTGCATATTATCGCATGACATAGCGTACGTCAAACCAAAATCGGCTGAACTGCATTGAAAATCTATTGTATTTCTGTTTCACAGCAATATCCTCACATCCCCCGTCCGTTTGGTAAAATGGATGGCAT
>CAZEZM010000056.1:0-1647 GCA_964515955.1 uncultured Flavipsychrobacter sp.
GTTTCCAGTCATACAATAACGGCAAACAGGTTCTTATAAGCAAATATACAGAATGAAAACCGGCAAAAGAAACAAAGCCCAGTTCGCGATGGAATTTGTAATATTAATATCTTTCATGTTTATAATATTTCTCAGCTTTATTGCAGTTATAACATCAAAAATCCTTGATGCAAGAGAAAGCGAAAGGCAGCAGACTGCGGAAGACATAGCCACATTGGCAAAAAATGAGATAGAGCTTGCAATATCAGTGAGCGATGGCTATGCCAGGGTTTTTACTCTTCCGGCTACAATAGAAGGAAACAGCTATAGTATCTCCATAGAGAACAGCCGGGAGCTGGTTGTGACATATCTTGACAAGGAGTATGTTTTGTTTTTAGAGGATAATGTCGTAGGCAACATTGTTGCAGGCTCGAACCAGATCAGGAAAACCGATGGCGTAGTATACCTGCAGGCTACAGGGCTGGAATGCAACGATGGCATTGATAATGACGGCGACTTGGCAGTTGACATGGCTGATGCCGGCTGTACAGGCTCCCTGGACACTGACGAGACAAATTGCGGAGACAGCGTGTGCGAGGGATATGAAAGCTGCTCAATTTGCCAGGCTGACTGCGGCATATGCCCGAGCGTCATAAGCCTGCTTATGAAAAGCATATCCAACGCCATGTCATTTGATATAACCGGGAATGCAATCCTGAAAGGCAGCCTCAGCCAAGGTATCCCAAATCCTCCGATCACGAACGACGACGAATTCATTTTCAAGGACAGGGATAATAATGCTGTTGCAGTAGTAAACCTCGTTACGGGAGATATGTTCATCAAGGGAAGCCTTTTTGAAAACCAGGAGTCTTTAGCGCCTTCCCCATCCAGCGATGATATGATTATCAAGGATGGTAGCGGCAATGTGTTGAGCTATATCGATGAGGCTGGCAATTTTTACTTAAAGGGCGCCCTTACGCAAACGGGGAATCCATAAAAACAATCTGAGGTGGAAACATGAAAAAAACAAAGGGATATGAAGGCATAGACAACAAAAAAATGAATTCAATAAATAAAAAACCAATGCCAAATTCCTTTTTCTCCCCGATTTTTAAAATTAATATAGCGGTAGCCCTATTGGCAATAATGGCTTTTTTTGCAAGCGCAGGCGATGTCATAATAAAGTCCGGAACAATTGATGTTGACAGCAAATTATTTGTTGCTGATAATGGCAACGTCGGCATCGGGACTACCGCTCCAGAAACACTTTTGTACATTGTTGACACAAGCACAAGTGCACCTAGGGGATTAACTGTTCATCAAATATCAGACCATGCAGGTGCTCCCCAAATTAGGCTAAGAAAGGCAAGAGGCAGTCCATCTTCCCCTTCTGGAGTTATTGCTCAAGATGTTCTAGGTAATGTCATTTTTGATGGTTATGACGGAACAGCTTACGGTGATGGTGCGTATATACGAGCTTATGCTGCTGAAACATGGAATTCAACTGCACATGGTACATATTTAGGATTTTCTACAACACCTATTGGAGGAACAACTGCATTTGAAAGAATGAGAATTAGTAATGCAGGCTACGTCGGCATCGGGACGACGCTGCCGGGGGCGAAGTTAGATGTGAAAACAAACCTTTCTCATCTGACGTTTGTCCCA